>CAWFOS010000001.1:0-318065 GCA_963817495.1 uncultured Alphaproteobacteria bacterium
ATCTTGCCGCTCTTCGCCTGCCACGCTTCGAGCTTGCCCTTGAGGTGCGCTTCGGTGTCGCTTTCCTTGTCGAGCACGCGGTAGACGCTGGCGCGGTGAAGGCCGAGCTTCTTGGCGATCTGGCTGGCGCTCAGGCCTTCGGCGTTAAGCCTGCGGATTTCATCGGCCTGAAGGAGCGCCATGGGCTTGCGCCCCATGTATTTGCCTTCGCGTCTTGCCTTCGCCACGCCCTCGCGTTGCCGGGCCAGCATCATGCCGCGTTCGAGCTGCGTCACCGAAGCCAGTACCGCGAAGATGAACTGGCCGATCTCGCCTGACGTGTCGATGGCGGGATCAACAATGCGCAGCGCCACGCCCTTGTCCTTGAGCCGCTTCTGTATCTCCAGCGCATCGATGACGCTGCGGGCCAAGCGATCCAGCCTAGTGTCAGTCATACCGTTGCCTTTCGGGCTTCACGCTGTTGGCCGGGACGCGAACGCCATCCCGGCCTTGAGCGGAGAGTGCAACCGATTGCCCGGCGCGCGGGGCACGCGGCGATCGGCGGCGCGGCTGCTCGGCGTGCGCTGCTGAAAACCGACTGCGCCAGCGGGATAACGCAGTCGGCGGGTGACGATGGGATAGCGGCGGCTGAAGGAGGGGACGAGGAGGTCCGCCTCCAGCCGCCAAGTGTGACATAGCTTGACCCATGCGTTTTGTTCATCTGACGTGGCGGTAATGGCGCGGTGTCGGCCGGGCTGCGCCTGGCGTGGCGGACGGAGTGGTCACAAGGGGTGTTCCCCCTGTTCCCGCTCCCACCTGCCGAGTGGGAACACAAAAAGCCCAATGAAAACAACGCTGTTCCCACGTTCCCGCTGTTCCCACTTAAAAACAGTGGGTTGAGGTAATAAACCGGAAGAAGAGTTAACAAACATTAACAATTTCGCTCTCTCGCGTATCTCTTATTTTCTAGTGGGAACAGTGGGAACAGTGGGAACAAGCCTGCGGCTGTAGGAAAAAACTGTTCCCACTTGTGCCCCGCCACCGGGAACACCGGGAACAGTTTGGTCCCGCCTACTCATCATCGGCACCTAGCAAGACGTTGGCGTTTGAAGTGGCGCCGGTTGTTCGGACAGTTTTCCCGCTTCGCTAAGTGGAACCTCTGCCGGGGTTAGGCCGCCAAGCGGACTGGCGGCAAGCTGTGTGCTCCGTAGTAGGCTTGATCGGGCGTCATGCCGTCAAGGCTCGCGTGCGGGCGGCGGCGATTGTAACGATCGAGGTACCGCCCGATTGAGGCGCGTGCCTCTGGTACGCTGTCGTAAGCGTGCAGATAGACCTCCTCGTATTTCACGCTGCGCCACAGGCGTTCGACGAACACGTTGTCCCGCCAGGCGGCCTTGCCGTCCATGCTGATCTTGATCTCGTGTTTGGTGAGCACGCCGATGAAGGCGGCTCCCGTAAACTGCGAGCCCTGGTCGGTGTTGACGATCTCGGGCTTGCCGTGCCTGCCCAGCGCCTCTTCGAGCGCCTCGACGCAGAAGTCGGCCTCCATCGTGATAGAGACGCGCCACGACAGCACCCGCCGCGAGAACCAGTCGAGCACGGCGGCGAGATAGACAAAGCCTTTCGCCATGGGAATGTACGTGATGTCCATCGCCCACGCTTGGTTCGGCCGCACGATCTCCATGCCGCGCAAGAGATACGGGTAGATCCTGTGTCCCGGCTCTGGCTTCGTCGTGCGCGGGCGGCGGTAGAGCGCCTCTATCCCCATCCGCTTCATCAGCGTTTTGACATGACGCCGTCCGGCCTTGCTCCCATTGGCAGCCAAAAGACCTTGCAGCATGCGCGCCCCGGCGAAGGGGAACTCCAGATGCAGCCTGTCGATCTGGCGCATGAGTTCGAGATCGGCTGCGGATGCCGGGCGCGGCAGGTAATACACCGTACTGCGCGCGATGCCTGCTGCTTTGGCCTGTTTCGTGACGCTCAACGCATGACCACGGTCGATCATCGCCTTGCGCTCAGCAATCCCGCCTTGATGAGCGCGCTCTCTAAAAAATCGTTCTCAAGCGTCAACTCGCCGATCTTGGCGTGCAAGCTCTTCAAGTCGACGCTCGAAGCCGTCGCCTCGCTCGTGTCCTTGCCGAACACCCCAGCAGCGCCCTCGAAAAGCTGGGCTTTCCACTGGGTGATCTGATTGGGGTGAACGTCGAACTGCTGCGCCAGCTCGGCGAGCGTCTTCTCCCCCTTCACGGCGGCCAAAGCCACCTTCGCCTTGAAGGATGCTGTGTGGTTCCGGCGCGGTCTCTTGCTCATCGTCTCTCCTGATTTCGCGGGCATCAGCGTGCCCGTTGTCAGGCAGAAATTCCACTTACCGAGCCGTCCGAATTTGTGGAGCCACCTCTGTTGACGACGTAGAACTTCTGGGAGATTTTGCTTTTCGGCAGTCGCACGTTCTTCGCGTACCTGCCAGGATCGTAATCCAGCACACCCGCCTCACGCAGAGTTTTCAGAACCTGTTGTGGGTCAAGACCCTTGCAAACCTCTTTTTTGAACGTCTCGGGTGAGAAGTAGAAAAGGTTCTTGTCCTGATCGACGTAGCCAAGCTGGTTGCTTACGTAGCAGCCGTTAGGTGACTTTAAGCCTTCACAATCCACGAAGCGCGTCCCCCCGTACTGCTCGATCACAGCACGAATGTGAGACAGGGCGTTCATCTTTTCCAACGGTCCTGCGCTCCCGCGTCCGGCCAGCCAAGCCGCGAAGCATTTCTTGGCTGCTCTCGCTGACTCCCCTTCTGGCCACGGTAGGACGCCATAGTCGGCCGCAAGCTGGCCGGCCGCCGCGATCGATGCAAATCGGCGCAACACTCGCCGCACCTGACCATCGGCGCCAGCCGGTCGGTTCTCTTCCTCGAAGGCGTGCATGTGATTTTCGACGCGTTGCCGGGCGTCTTCTGGATCGGCGGCAAGGCGTTCAAGAAAAGCGCGCGCGGCGTGTCCATAGTTTTTTACGCCCTTGAAGGCATCAGCCATCTCTGCCGAGTTTTCAAAGCCGTGCAGCTCTTCGAAAACGCCCATGCCAGCGCCCGCATCTGCGGGGATGTCCAGCACGCGCACGCTTGCCCCGCCATGGGCCTGCCGCCGTTCTCGGCGATCTTGTCACCGATTGGCATCTCTCCCGTGGATAGGAAGAAAACGCGCCACTCATAGGACCGCTTGAGCACAGCATTCGCCGACATACGGGCCTTGCCCTGGCCGTTGGAGAGCATGTAGGCGGCTTGGTAGGCGACCTCTGGCTTGACTTGACCTATCTCATCCAGGGTCATCAGCGTGTCGTTATGCGCCCACGCCTTGACCTCAGTACCGTTGTCTGTGCCGCGCCATGATCCGATGCCGTCGTTGATGCCGCCGCCAGTCCATATGCTGACCCCGGCCTTGAGCAGCCGCGTTTTCCCTCGGCTGGATAAACCGTGAAAATGTACGCCGCCGCCTTCCTCGTTCATGATGTGCAGCAGCGGGCCAGCAAATCCGGCCGCCAGGGCGAAGGCGAGCCTGGAGTTTCCGACCGCGTATCGGGCCACGCTGTCCTGCCAGCCCTCAAGCGTGCCCTTCAGACGGTACAAGGGGCGCTCGTTCCACTGCGGCTGATAGACGATCTCCTCACCTGCTGGCGCGCCAAAAGTTTGGTCTGGCAGGGCGAAAAAGGTGCTGCCGTCAGCCAGTTCATGCCATCCGACATTTGGCACGCAGCATAGGCGCTTGGTCGTGATGCGGGTGGCAGAGACCAAGAGGTCCATAAACTCGCCCTTGTTTCCCGGCGCTATAACCAGCCCGTGGTCATAAAGGGCTGCGAAAAACCCCTTGTAGTCCACAGTCATTGCCTGCGTGACGATCAGGTTGTTCCACTTCCCATCCTGGGTTCTTATGCCCAGCGCCAACCCCCAGTCTTTGCCCTCGGGGTTGCGTGTGACGGCGCGGAATTCGACTGCAGAGCAGAAGAAAACCCATTTTATCTCTTCGTTTCCGTCCTTGTCCTTTACCTTGACCATCTTTTCGATGCTGTCGCCGCTGTACCGATAGCCGTATGGAAACTTTGGCGTATCATGCCACTTCGCCCGCGCCCGCCGAATCTCCGCTTCAAGGTCGCCGCGTTCGCTGAATTTGCGAGCGAATGGCGCGCCGGTGGCGACAATCAGCACTTCGGCATCGGTCAGCTTGGCATCGAACAAGGCCATCAGTACCGCGAAGCAATGCGTGGAACGGTTCTGGCCCTCCTCGTCGATCTTCGCGCGCAAGGCGGGGCTGAGACGCTTTAGGATTTCGTCCCGGTCTGTTGAACCTCCGCCGCTCCACTCAGCGCCGCCGCCGTTCGCCTTCTTCTCTGTGTGCAAATCCGGCATGCGCTCAAGCGCCGCCCGCAGCGCGTCCACACTGATCGGCTTCCCCGTGCCGCCCTCGATCAACTCCACCATTTGCGGCGTTTCCGGCCTGCCGCGCTCGATCTTACGCCAGTCGGGGAAGTTCAGCGTTTCGGGGACGCGCCAGATATGCGTGATGTCCTTCCCGCCGTGATCGCCACCGCACTTCCGATAGGCCAGCTCGGCGAGCGCCTTCGCCTCGGCGGGCGGCAGGGGCTTCTCAAGGACGAAGTGGAAGTGGCGATTAAGCGTCGGCTTGCTGCTCGACATCACCACGAACGACGGTGCTACGCCTGCGGGCAGCGTCACTTTTTTGCCTGTATCCGCGTCCTCCTCGATGACAACGGCTGGAACCGCCACAATGTCCTTCTCTTCGCCGCGAGAACCGCGAGGCAAATCTTTCCGCATCAGGGAGGGACTGAAGTAGACATTGCTGTGCTGCCCGCGCGCTTTCGCCTCAGCCGCCATTGCCGCCACATCGCCGATGCGGAACCTCTGGGGCGACACTGTCGAGGCCGCGCCCTTCGTTTTCGCTGGCGCAATACAGGTCAGCACGAACACGGCGTCGGGCGTGCCTGCGGCAGTTTCGTGGTAGAGGCTGAGCAACTTTTCAGCATCGGACGTGGCTTCTTCCCAGTCCTCTTCCCAACAGCAGCGGTCAGCGTCGCTGAACACCAGTACCGAATGCCGGTTGATTCTCCTAAAGCTGTACGGACTGTCGAAAGGGGTTGCTGCAAATGTGCTCATGCCCGCCCTCTCACCAGCGGCATCAGCCCCGGCTCCAACTCATGTTCAGGTATCTTCGTCGTCAGCAGCGGCTCGTAGGACGCGCAGCGCAGCACCGCATCGACATTCGCCCGCGATGCCAGATTGATGTTGCAAGTCGCGTCGGCGGCCTCCTCCACCAACTCCCGCGCGGCTTTCAGGCATGCGGCCTCATCCGGCCGCCACAAGCCGGAAAGCTCGTCCAGCCGCAGCCAGCGGTTCAGGCGCGGCAGGAAGCGCAATCTGTGCCAATGCAGCTCCGCGAGCATGCTGGCTAAAGGTTTGAGAGAAAAGTCTGACGGCGGCATCAGCGTACCTCCCGAAGAGATACGCAATAGTAACCCTGCCTTTGAAAGCTCTTGCTCCGGACTTCCAAAGCTGTCATTATAATCAAACAAGCTGTTTTTCTTACTTGCATCGGATTGAAACTCTGGACTGTACTGGAACTTCCAGCTTACCTTTGCCCTTTTTCGGGTTTGGCTTAGGCATTATGTTTTAGGACCTGCCATAAATCCCTCTTCGCAGGTCCTTTTTTTATGCGGCTACTGCCACAAAGCGCTCGTCGAACTGCTTCTCCCAAGAAATCAAATCTTCAAGCTCATAGAAGAGTTGCCCGAGCAGACGAATAGGCCGTGGAAATCCGAGCTTCTTATCCGCGCCCCATCGTCTGATTGTGTTGGGATGAACATCATAGCGTCTTGCGACGGCTTCGATAGTGAGCTTCTTATTTAGAGTTGGCATTGGCTAACCTCGCTGAAATCATCTGAATGTAGATTATTATACATGGTTGCATGCGCGGCTTCACGGCCTAGCTTACGTTGTAGTTAACCAAACCCTGACAATTCGCCTGCCTGCGCCAAGGCAGGCTTAGTGGTGCCGCCCAGCATCGCTCGTTGACGTGCGGACCTGGCTCTCAAGCCAAGCGGTCAAGTCTGATGTCCTGTAGCGAACGGCGCGGCCGAGTTGCACGAACCGTGGGCCGCCGCCGTAGACCCTGTATTTCTCAAGAGTGGTCATCGAAAGAGAGAGAGATTTCAGCCGCCTGTTTGGTGGTCAACAGATGGGGCAGCGCCGTGCTATTCATTCCGACCTCATACAACTCGGGATAAGCCCGTCATGCCTAATATTATACCTGGTTTGGGCCGGAAATCCCAGAAGCTGGACCGTTGCTGAACTAAGATAGTCGGATTCCTTTTTAAGCAACCCATTGATTTGACGGTATAATTATCGAAACAACCTAGGATTGCGCAAGTAAGTGATAATATGATGAATGAATTGCTTAGATCGGCGGTCCATTCCCCTAAACTCGCGGTCAACGTGCAAAAGGGGAAGTATGTCTCAGGCTTGGGAGCGTGCTTCAAGCGGGGTATGTCCGACACTGACGGCCGCCTGAGCCACCTGCTCGCTCTATGCCACGATCGAGTACCGCCGTTCTCCACGGCATTCGTACCGCTGGTCCACAAGGCCGAGACAATCAAGAACCCGTTCGGTGATGGACGCTGTCAAAAACACAAGGGGCACCCATCAGAGAGACGAAGCTGCCTCGCAAGCAGTCCAAATTGGGCGTAACGCGGCCTTGCCGAAGGGGACAGACACGGCGCGTCGATGCGCACCAATCCCGCGCAAGTGCGTCCATAGTGCGTATACAGGAAGACAAGGTAGATTTGAGAAAGCCGTAAGCCTTTGATTTTACTGGCGTCCTCGACAGGATTTCGAACCTGTGACCCCCAGATTAGGAATTCCGTACGCCGACCAACTGGGCAACCTAGCAGGCTTGAGAAAAACAAACTGTTACAGTGGCTTAGGCCGACTTTATGTAAACTGGTTAGACCTGAGATTCAGCGAAAAACCGCCAATTTTGTTGCCACCATGTTGCCATGGGAAGAGGCGGCAGCCATGAGGGAGAACCTTACAAACACAAGGTTGAAGACGTTGAGGCCCAAGGCCAAGCCCTTCGACGTGATGGATCGCAACCAGCCGGGCTTCGGAATTCGCATAGCGGGCACGGCAGATAGGCCGGTCAAGAGTTGGATATTGGTGAAGCGATTCTCCGGGGCAGATAACCCTGCAAGGCGCGTGTTTGGCACCTATCCAGAGATGGGTTTGGAGGAGGCCCGCGAGAAAGCCCGTGAATGGAGCGCCCTTGTCAAGAAGGGGATCGACCCCGCAACCGAAGAGAAGCGGCAAAGACGGGCGGAAATTGAGAGGGAACGGCAAAGGCAGAGCTTCTCCTTCAAGAGTGCGTTCGAAGCCTACCTGCAACGTAAGGCGTCAAAGCTGAAGTCCGGACCTGATATTGAACGGGAGATGAGGCGCGAGTTAAAAGCTTGGATGGATTGGCCGCTAAAGGATATCGGTCAGCGCGAAGTGAAAGCGGCAATCCAGCGGAAGCTTGACCAAGGCGCGGCCACGAACGCCCGTTTCCTGTTCTCTTCAATCCGCGGCTTTTTTAATTGGGTTGTGGACTCCGGCGATTTCGACATCGAGGTTTCGCCTTGTGCCAGGATCAAACCGGCAGTGTTGATCGGCCCTCCGAATGTTCGCAGCCGGGTGCTGAAGGATTACGAAATTGCCGCCTACTGGCGTGCCGCCGAAACCATGGGCTATCCGACTGGGTCTTTTTATAAGCTTCTGCTTCTCACGGCGGTCCGTCGAGACGAGGCGGCCAATGTGGTGTGGTCAGAAATTGATCTAGACGAGAAGCTTTGGGTGATCCCCGGCGAAAGAATGAAAAACGGCGCTGCCCATGCCGTGCCACTAACGCCCGATATCGTTGATTTGCTGTCGACGTTACCACGGTTCAGCGGCGACTCTGTTTTCAGCACGACTGAAGGGCAGCGGCCAATAAGCGGCTTTAGCAAATCGAAGGCGAAGCTCGACCGCCTCATGCGGCAAGACCTAGCGAGCCAAAGCAAGCCGTTTGAGCCATTCATTATTCATGACATCCGCCGGACATGCCGAACACGCTTCAGTGCGTTGCCCATTGAAGAAGCCGTTCGCGAACTGCTTATGGCGCACGCCAGACCAGGGCTACACAAAGTGTATGATTTACATGCATATCAGGAGGAAAAGCGCCATGCCCTTGAACTCTGGCACAAGAAGCTAAGAAGCGTCTGTCACGCTGTGTGACGCGTGTTACCTTCTCAAGCCTGCTAGGTTGCCCAGTTGGTCGGCGTACGGAATTCCTAATCTGGGGGTCACAGGTTCGAATCCTGTCGGGGACGCCAATGAAATCAATGCACTAACTCCTTTTTCTCCAGCTAGTATCGCGCCGCCATGCTTCCATGGCAACCTGGTGGCAACATTTTCGTAAGCATCATCGCTACCAATATATTCGGCCGATAGCTCTGAGGATGCCCTTCCCATAGAGCCAGTGGTTGTCCGCGAGCCGGTCTGGCAAGGCGTGCAGACATCTTAAAGGCGCCTTTTGCTGCGGGTGGCAAACGAGGGTACCGGCTCAAAATCGCCGCGGCCTTGAACGGTGCACACCTCGTAGGCTGTTAAATCCTGCACAACATTTTCGGCATACTTTTGAAAATCATCTCCTTGCGCCCCCAGCCTGCGTGCGGAGAAAGCGAAGAGATTGTGCGGTGTCACCCACGAGATGCAAAAAATGATCCAATTCACAACTATCTGCAACAGCACCGGCGTGGCGGCCAAGCGCTATTGGATTGATCCCGAAACTGGGGAACTAAAACATTCCAGCGCCGCCTCAATCTATGAGGGGACTGCACAGGTAAGTGAGGCAAAAGATCTGGAGGACTTCATCGCAGGCCGCGGCAAAGCGGACCAGCACACAGCTTTCGCTTACGGTGTTCCATATGGTGCGGAGGTAGGCGAGACGAAGCATCTCGTAACCGAAGCGGCGCTTCAATTTGAACGCGGCGCAATAGCCCGCACCCGCAAACACTTTCATTTTCGCGCTGGCAAGCCCGGGGTTTTCTTCATCGACTTAGACAGGAAGCCCGATGCACCCGCTAAGGACTGGCCGGAGATTGACGGCGCCATCAGTAAAGTCATTCCGGTTTGGAGCGCTACAGCCCGTGTGTGGCTGCCAAGCTCCTCCGCTCATATTCATCATGGCGAACAGGAGTTAATCGGGCTAGGCGGGTGGAGATGCTACTGCATTGTAGCCGACGCCTCCGCAATCCCGGACTTGACCGATTACCTCTATCAAGGGCTTTGGACGGAAGGTTATGGCTTTGTGCACGTTGGCGGGCGTGGTCAGCGTTTAGGGCGCTGCTTAATCGACCGGGCTGTGGGGCAACCTGAAAGACTTGATTTCGTGGCAACTCCCGTCTTGGGCGAAGGACTTACCCGGCTCAAGGTCGAACCAGTTTTCCGGCCCGGCGCCGACGTACTGGACTGGCAGCCCAAAGACTTCATAGACCAAAAGACCTGGGAGCGTGAGAACGAAACATACCGAGCAGCATGGAGTGCAGTCGAGCCGGAAGCGAAACGCAAAGCCCGTACGGCCGCTCTGGAGCTTACACAATGCGGCTCCACGAAGCGGGCTCAAGCCGTCATGTGGCGTGCCGTTAGCCGCTATGAGTTGTCCGGCGATTTCGAGGTCGAAATGGGCAGCGGCAAAAAAAATGACCGTTGCGGATTTACTGGAGGACGGGACAGAAAATTTCCACCTCATCGAAATGCCCGATCCGCTCAACCCGTCTTATCGCGGTGATAAGCGCATTGCCGTTTTGAATTTGTGTCCGGAAATCGGCGAGAACCCTGTTATTTACAGTCATGCACACGGCGGCATTTTATATTTCTTGAAGCAGGATGAAGCCGAAATCATCCTCGACGACGAGCGAAGCCGCATCACCGATGAAGCCCTGCGATTGATGCGCAACCGAGGCGACGTGTACCAGCGCGATACGGTTTTGCAGTACATAGGGCGCGATGGACGCGGGCATGAAGTGAACGACCAATGGCTAGGCGACTACCTGGACCGACACGCCCGTTGGAAGAAGTTGGATAGGAATGGCGTACCTGTTCCGGCCTCAGTTCCAGACTGGCTGCCGAAGCGTATCAACGGAAAAGTACAAGGTTGGAAGCTGCCAACGCTAAACGGCGTCATCACCGCACCAGTGCTGCGGAAGGATGGCACGATCTTGAACGAACGGGGATTCGATAAGGAGACCGGGCTTTACCTCTTTGGCCGCAAATTCGCGCCGGTTATCATGGAGCCCGCCAAAGAAGACCTCAAGGCCGCCTTATCAACGCTGTGGAGAGCCTTCGCGGAGTTTCCTTATGCAACCCCAGAGGATCGCGGCGCCTGCTTGGCGGCCATCCTGACAGCTTGTACGCGGAGGACGCTGCCGACCGCTCCGGGCTTTATCATCGATGCAGCACAAGCCGGTAGCGGCAAAACTTACCTCGCACAGAGCATCAAGGCCGTAGCGACCGGCGATATAGGCGTTATGACCTTGAAGGCGGACAAGGCGGAATTCGACAAGGCCTTAACCGGTTCGTTGCTGGCGGGAGATTCCGCGCTTCTCTTCGACAATGTGCGCGATGCAAGCTTTAACACTACAGCTGAAGCCTTTCTGACTAGCGAATTCTACAGCGCCCGCGTTTTAGGCGGAAACCGGATAGCGCGCTTTCCAACCAACGTGCTGGTGCTGGTCACGGCAAATAATTTTGAAACGTCGAACGATCTGTGGCGCCGCGTCGTTTCGTGCCGGATCGATGCCAAGATGGAGAACCCGGAAACGAGGCAATTTGCCTTCCGGCCGCATGATGAGTGCTTGAAGAATCGCCAAGCTATCGTGGCCGCCGGACTGACGCTCCTTCGTGGTTACATCGCCGCTGGCAAGCCTCGTGTGAGCGATCGGGGCATGGCGAGCTATGAGGCATGGAACGGGCTTATCCGGGGCTGCGTGCTCTGGCTGGCCGCCGAAGGGCTGTTCGATTGTGGAGACCCAATAGCCAGACAAGAGCAAGCCCGCGTTGACGATCCCGCCTTGGCTGAATTAGCGCGCTTCCTTACCGCAGTGCAAAGCAAGGCTGGCGATGAAGTGCGAACAACAGCCCAACTGCACGAAGCATTGTATAATCAAATGGATAGCATCTTCGGCCACACGCTGGATAATCTTGAGCTTGGCAAATGGCTGTCGGCTAACAAAGGCCGGATCGTCAGCGGGATGCGCATTGAAGATTGCGGACAGGACCGCACTAAGAGCAAGCTTTGGAAGGTGACGTGCGGGTGATGAGACAAGGCCACACCTGCATACTTTTACGATATTTTTCAATAGCTTAAGGCCGTTTGCAGGTGTTGCAGGTGTGGTTTTCTTATTTTCAGGATTAAAAAAAACAGAGCTAAGGACTTATAACGCGGCCAACGGAGAGAGACTAAAACCACACCTGCACACCTGCAAGCGCGGCCTTGTGCGACGGATTGCAAGATTTTGCGAGGTTCCGTGGCTTAGTATGGGTCCTTCCAAGCGCCCAGCTTATACGGGACGGCGGAGTGCACGATACTTTTGTAGCTAAGAAGTTTCAAAGTTGCATTGTCATCATGCATTTTAATTATAACAATTTCCAAACTTGGTGCTCTAACTGGGTCTTGTCCCTTTCGTAAATTTTGCTAGCTTTTCCCATCGCGGCTAAAACCCGATCTGATCCATGTAAGCAGCACCAGCCATCGTCGGGATTTATAAGGATAGCAAGCACGAAGAAGCAGTGAAGCAGGAAGCTGTGCTTTCCGGTCTTGCAGAGTCGGAAGTGCTCTAAAACCCCATTTGAGGGCCGCGAGCCGAAAATTGTTAATTAACCCTGTTTTGTCAAGCTGGTGAAGCGACAATACAAAGCATATCTTCTCGAATTATTGGGGTTTCCCAGTCTTGCACCATAAGCAGATCGCGTTACAGCTCCAAAGATCCAGCAGCTCCAAAATAGCCAAGAAAATGTAATGCTATGTCTGGCGTTGTGGCGATATCCGATGCAGCATCATGAATTACATCATCAGCATTCATTATATATGCCTCTCCGGGATCAAGTCGTAATCTAACGGCAAGCTGACTTCTGTTGCTTGAAAGGTATCCCCTTACGTAGGATGCAGGTGTACGATTCTCAGTATCTATCTTTATCTTTCCGAGAGCAACGAGATACGAAAATGGACAAAGTAGGAATATCAAATGCCTTGAGCTGAGACCAAGATTCAAACAAAGTCGCCGTCGACCATATCCCCTTTCGCACGCGATTCGCCGGTCCCAATCATCCACGTGGAGTCCAATTCTTTTCATTGGTCTCATATGCATGTCATGCGTAACTAAATGCAATCCCCCCGCGTTCGCGCAAGCGCCTTGGCAGATAATCTCTTTGGGGTCCATGCAATAAGGCGCTAGATCGTCGACACAATCCTCCAGGACGTGATAAAATCTCACGTCGCGTACTTTCCGTTGAACCTCTACCAAATCACGCCGATCTCCAAGAAATTTTGCTAGTGTGTCTGCGATCCTTGATAGCGTAATTATTACAATACGGGACAGCGCGTGATCGTTGGCATCCCCACGGAGATACCGTAACTCTTCAGGTCTTGCAGACCTCCAGTTCCTGAGTGGAGCAATGGCATTATCCACAAAATGCGAGTGACCATCATTAACAATATCAGCTGCTAATCCAAGCTGGGATGTCACCGTGAATTTGTCTTTGAATGGCTGACAAGTGTGTTCATAGACTTGCACTAACTTAAGTAATAAATTCTCATCCACATGTTTCATTATGTCATACAAGTTATCTGTTCGTCTTCTAGCAGCATGCTTCTGAATTGATCACGTCCAAAACCTAAAGATAGGAGGCGTTCACTTACGTGCTTTATTACCGAGGGAGCAATAACGCATTCTCCACCTAGATGGCTTCGCGATTTCGTACCTACAATCGGCCATCCTGCGCAAGACGCAGTTAGAAAACATTTAGAGCAGTGGGTCGCCAAGAGCGCCTCCTCACGAGAGAGCGAGGCATCGTAGGGGACGCCGCGTATAATCTCCTTTATGTTCTGTTTCGTAAGGTCTCCTAAAGCTCGATGAGCATCGTAAGCGTCCCGCTCAGCGTATAACAGGCCGTCGACATTGACAAAGAAGGCGTAATCACCAGCCTTTCTGCGCTCGTATTTTGGAACCGTCACGCCAATTAAATGTCTTATGGCGTCTTTCATGTAATTTTTTAGAGGATCAACAGGTATCAGAAAGCCTGTCTCAAACCAATGATCAAACAAAGTGCACATAGCACTTATTGTGTCTTCAAGAGAGATCGAAAACTTATCCAGTGGGCGTTCGAGCGGACCATCCGCAAGCGTCAAGACCCTGAGGGTCATAGCCTGATCAGCAAAATAGTCATATATATCGTTTATAACCGGAGCGGTGTGTTTCGCTAACACAACAATCGCACCCAGCCGTATGCCTTTGTTGCGTACCAAGCTGATATTGTTTTTAACTCTCTCCCCTAAGTCCAGTCCACTCATAGTAAGACGTACACCAGATGCTACATCATAGGAAACACCGACATTAACACCATGTTCTTTCAATAATTCAATCTGCGCCTCAGAAATCTTGAACAAGTTGCTTTGGACGGCGATCTCATATGATAATCCACTAAATATCTCGTGAGCACTATCCAGAAGGAACCTCAGATATTCTACTGGCAACAGAAGTGGCTCGCCCCCATGAATTATAAGAATGGTTCGTACGTCTGGGGTAGTCTTAAGGCGATGCGCGTGGAGTTCGGATGCCGCCTGCAATACTCTTCTGACCAAAGCCTTCTCCATACGGCGTCGGTCGGACAGCTCATTCCATTCGTAGCAGTAACCGCATCGCAGATTACAGAGCTTGGAGCACTTTATGATCCAATTAATTACGCGACCCTGAGACGCCATCCGAAGCCACTCAATCAGACACACCTTACGGCGTACATTTAGAAACTAGTTTCATTTTGCGACAAACGTGGGATGTCCTCATAAAGGTATCATCACTGTTCCTTGCGGCTTGCTAACTAATTGTGTTTGAGTCCGAAATACGTCATTCCCAAAACTTAATCTCTGCCGCTTCGATTATTGTATGAGATAGTTCGGGTGGGTTACGTTCTTCCCAAATTGGCCCTATTATCACCTCTCCCCACGGCGGCGTACCACCGTCATCAAGCGCCTGCGCAGTCCCAGTTTGAGCTACCAGACCAGATGTTGTTGCCGCGAGGCCAGCGAGAGCTGAACGAAGCGCAGCTTTGATGGCCGCTCGACGTTTTTCCAATTGAAATGCTGGCGTATCATGCCCAAGCGTTACCTTGGCTTGAACCTTAATGGTTGGGTGCAGAGCTTTGTCGTACTTCACGGTTTTACCTCCCTGGTTGTTTTATTATGCTAGAGCTTTCGATGCTTGCAAATATCGATGCCTCAGAATTGGTTTAACCAGAGGCATTTCTGCCAAAGATGAACACAACAATATTGAGTCATCCAGTAGTTCATCGCATTGTGCAATACGATTGGCTGCTTCGGTGACAGACCCTCCATAAACTAAAGATCTTAGCGCTTGTTTGCTTATATCATCCAATACAACGCCTAATAGATTGCGCCCATTGTCGTCGGTTGTATCGTGCATCGACCGAAGCGTCCGCCAAATCCAGTCATTGGGCGTCGCATTTGGATGGACTTGCTTCAATGCCGTGTCGATTGAACAACGATCTGGTAGGTTTAAAATGAACGCGAGGAACAAGCGATGCCTGGGAGACTTTGTACACCTCCGAATGCGTATGATTTGCCGATCCTGCTGCATACACAGAAGAGTATCCCCTAACAGCCTACTCAGATGTTCATCCCTAAGGGAGATTATAGCCAGTAATTCTTCAGAGAATGTCGTAGGCGCCTGGGAAAACATTAAGGAGACGAGTAGAACAATTGACTGCAAATCGATCGTAGCAAATATGCTTTCAGCAAACTTCTTACGGTCGGGATGATCACATACCCATAAGAAGGCTAGCATCTGGCGTATCTTCTCCAATCGTTCCGAACTAGATTGACGATCATAGGCCAAACCTGAACGCTCGTAGGTAAGTTGTGGAGAAGAAATGGCAGAAGATGGTGTCCGAATAACCAGAGTAACACTTGGGTCATCTAAGTGAAATAGGGAATAAATCATCCCACTCCCAGGCTCAATGGGGCGGGTAGTGCCGCAAGTAAGATACTCTGTGTTCTTCACGCTAAGCTCACCAGCCTTCAATCTATCATTCCACCTCCTGTTCTCCTCGAATGACCAAAGTGTGTGTAAGCTGGAGCCATAAAGAACATGGAAGGCCCCGCTGAAGTTATGTTGATGAATTGCAGTCGTGGATTTAGTCCAAAAAATGACATCAATATAGAAGCCATCCCGAGCTGCTATTGTAATCGAGAAGTCTCCAAAACTTGATCGCAAATCAAATTGTCTTGGCAGTTGGGAGATGCGAAGCAACCAACTAAATATATCATCTTGCTTGATAATACGACTTGGCGAGTATTTATCTAGCGCATCTTTAGCGAGTTTCGGAAAAACCCTTTCATCTCGTGAATAACGAGCCCAAGTCACATCTAATTCAGATGCCAGTTTATCGATGATCTGCATGTAGCTGCTACAAGATTGCCGGAATCACGCACGCTGCTCTTATTCAGGGCGATCAGAAAGCTGACACGGCATGACCTTTTATCTAACGATCGATCTTCGCAGTTTCATCGCAGGCTCAATTCCAATCAAGTAATATTATTGTGTATAACATGGCCAGGATAACTTTTAATACTAAGTCTATAGAAATATGGTTCTTTCTGCCTCGCCGGACGGGTGCTTGGTCGCTCGCATTGTTTGGTACCTCCGATAGGCGGGCAGTGCTCGCTTCGCTACGCCTGAACGGGCAGAAGATGCCTTCGCAAACCTACGTGATTTCACTACTAGGCCCTGTGGACGGATTGCCGCAAGTTGAACGATTGTAAATTCCCAAATCAGTTTTTCAGTAATTCATGGGTGACCGGCTTCGGGAGGGCCGGTCATGCTGACACAGATGACGGAGCGGGATTGGGACATTGCTATCGAGGTGTTCCGGGCGGTGCGCTGCAAGCGGGGCGAGCCCGGTCACGACGATCGCAAGTTTCTGGAAGCGCTGCATTATTTTACTGTCCACAACATCACCTGGCGGGCTTTGCCCGCCGAGTTCGGCAATTGGAACAGCGTGTGGAAGCGGTTCTGGCGGCTCAGCCAGACAGGAACCTTCGAGGCGTTTTTCGAGGCGCTGGCGAGCTTAAGCGAAAGCGCCCATCTGGTGCAGATGTTTGATTCCACCATCGTGCGGGCGCATGTGTCCGCGGCGGGCGCAAAGGGGGGCAGGACGCCCAGGCGCTCGGCAAATCGCGTGGGGGCTTCTCAACAAAAATCCATTTAAAAACAGATAAGGACGGGCTTCCCATCGGCTTTCATCTGACAGGCGGCGAGGCCCACGATAGCCGCTCCTTCGAGACGCTGCTCGACATCGGGCCGGAAATCGCGCCGCGGGCGGCCGTGGCCGATAAGGGATACGATGCGGCGGCCAACCGCGCGGCGGCGCGCAAACGCGGCATCTGCCCGGTTATACCGTTCCGGTCGAACACCAAGAAGAAGCCGGCTTTCTTCGCCAAAATACTGTATAAAGGCCGCGCCCGCATCGAACAGGCCTTCGGCAAGCTCAAACGCTTCAAGCGGGTCGCCATGAGATGCGAGAAGACCGCGCAGAATTATGCCTCGTTTGTGGCCCTGGCGCTTGGCCTAATCTGGATCAAATCCGTCCACATGGCCTAATAGACCGTTGCTTAGTCATCGTCATTTAGTTCGCAGCCAAACGCGCTCTGGTAAATGGAGGTATTGCAATTCATTTCCCATGAAACTACATCAGTGTTTCTTAGGCAGAACATACGCAGCAGCCGTGATGAGGAGATGATGTGATGTCCGCATGGACAGAATACAAATGGGATTATATTGCACCTGGAGCAACTGTCGGAGTTTATATAAATGGATATGAAAACAATAGCGTGTCGGTGTATTCCGCAGTAGTATACCCACTTCAAGGTGGATGCCCTTCAGTATTTTCTTAGGGAAGCCGTGCCGCTGAGCAATATTCCGAACGTTTTATCCCGGGAATGATCGCATCGGCGCGGTCTCCAACCGTTAGAATGGCGTCAGCTTGTAATTATAAACCTATTTCAAACTCTTCTCCATTAAGAGCAGAGAAGCGTGGTAGCATCTGTTAAAGGGAAACCGCAAGGTACTCCGTAAAAAGGGGCAGCAGTCATCAATACTCCGGATAGTCTGAACCTGGATGCGAACCGTAAGCACGAAAAGGGATTTTCTAAGCGGCCATGATGATTTTAAGTGTTGGGTTTTAGAGCACTTCCAACTCTGCAAGACCGGAAAGCACAGCTTCCTGCTTCACTGCTTCTTCGTGCTTGCTATCCTTATAAATCCCGACGATGGCTGGTGCTGCTTACATGGATCAGATCGGGTTTTAGCCGCGATGGGAAAAGCTAGCAAAATTTACGAAAGGGACAAGACCCAGTTAGAGCACCAAGTTTGGAAATTGTTATAATTAAAATGCATGATGACAATGCAACTTTGAAACTTCTTAGCTACAAAAGTATCGTGCACTCCGCCGTCCCGTATAAGCTGGGCGCTTGGAAGGACCCATACTAAGCCACGGAACCTCGCAAAATCTTGCAATCCGTCGCACAAGGCCGCGCTTGCAGGTGTGCAGGTGTGGTTTTAGTCTCTCTCCGTTGGCCGCGTTATAAGTCCTTAGCTCTGTTTTTTTTAATCCTGAAAATAAGAAAACCACACCTGCAACACCTGCAAACGGCCTTAAGCTATTGAAAAATATCGTAAAAGTATGCAGGTGTGGCCTTGTCTCATCACCCGCACGTCACCTTCCAAAGCTTGCTCTTAGTGCGGTCCTGTCCGCAATCTTCAATGCGCATCCCGCTGACGATCCGGCCTTTGTTAGCCGACAGCCATTTGCCAAGCTCAAGATTATCCAGCGTGTGGCCGAAGATGCTATCCATTTGATTATACAATGCTTCGTGCAGTTGGGCTGTTGTTCGCACTTCATCGCCAGCCTTGCTTTGCACTGCGGTAAGGAAGCGCGCTAATTCAGCCAAGGCGGGATCGTCAACGCGGGCTTGCTCTTGTCTGGCTATTGGGTCTCCACAATCGAACAGCCCTTCGGCGGCCAGCCAGAGCACGCAGCCCCGGATAAGCCCGTTCCATGCCTCATAGCTCGCCATGCCCCGATCGCTCACACGAGGCTTGCCAGCGGCGATGTAACCACGAAGGAGCGTCAGTCCGGCGGCCACGATAGCTTGGCAATTCTTCAAGCACTCATCATGCGGCCGGAAGGCAAATTGCCTCGTTTCCGGGTTCTCCATCTTGGCATCGATCCGGCACGAAACGACGCGGCGCCACAGATCGTTCGACGTTTCAAAATTATTTGCCGTGACCAGCACCAGCACGTTGGTTGGAAAGCGCGCTATCCGGTTTCCGCCTAAAACGCGGGCGCTGTAGAATTCGCTAGTCAGAAAGGCTTCAGCTGTAGTGTTAAAGCTTGCATCGCGCACATTGTCGAAGAGAAGCGCGGAATCTCCCGCCAGCAACGAACCGGTTAAGGCCTTGTCGAATTCCGCCTTGTCCGCCTTCAAGGTCATAACGCCTATATCGCCGGTCGCTACGGCCTTGATGCTCTGTGCGAGGTAAGTTTTGCCGCTACCGGCTTGTGCTGCATCGATGATAAAGCCCGGAGCGGTCGGCAGCGTCCTCCGCGTACAAGCTGTCAGGATGGCCGCCAAGCAGGCGCCGCGATCCTCTGGGGTTGCATAAGGAAACTCCGCGAAGGCTCTCCACAGCGTTGATAAGGCGGCCTTGAGGTCTTCTTTGGCGGGCTCCATGATAACCGGCGCGAATTTGCGGCCAAAGAGGTAAAGCCCGGTCTCCTTATCGAATCCCCGTTCGTTCAAGATCGTGCCATCCTTCCGCAGCACTGGTGCGGTGATGACGCCGTTTAGCGTTGGCAGCTTCCAACCTTGTACTTTTCCGTTGATACGCTTCGGCAGCCAGTCTGGAACTGAGGCCGGAACAGGTACGCCATTCCTATCCAACTTCTTCCAACGGGCGTGTCGGTCCAGGTAGTCGCCTAGCCATTGGTCGTTCACTTCATGCCCGCGTCCATCGCGCCCTATGTACTGCAAAACCGTATCGCGCTGGTACACGTCGCCTCGGTTGCGCATCAATCGCAGGGCTTCATCGGTGATGCGGCTTCGCTCGTCGTCGAGGATGATTTCGGCTTCATCCTGCTTCAAGAAATATAAAATGCCGCCGTGTGCATGACTGTAAATAACAGGGTTCTCGCCGATTTCCGGACACAAATTCAAAACGGCAATGCGCTTATCACCGCGATAAGACGGGTTGAGCGGATCGGGCATTTCGATGAGGTGGAAATTTTCTGTCCCGTCCTCCAGTAAATCCGCAACGGTCATTTTTTTTGCCGCTGCCCATTTCGACCTCGAAATCGCCGGACAACTCATAGCGGCTAACGGCACGCCACATGACGGCTTGAGCCCGCTTCGTGGAGCCGCATTGTGTAAGCTCCAGAGCGGCCGTACGGGCTTTGCGTTTCGCTTCCGGCTCGACTGCACTCCATGCTGCTCGGTATGTTTCGTTCTCACGCTCCCAGGTCTTTTGGTCTATGAAGTCTTTGGGCTGCCAGTCCAGTACATCGGCGCCGGGCCGGAAAACTGGTTCGACCTTGAGCCGGGTAAGTCCTTCGCCCAAGACGGGAGTTGCCACGAAATCAAGTCTTTCAGGTTGCCCCACAGCCCGGTCGATTAAGCAGCGCCCTAAACGCTGACCACGCCCGCCAACGTGCACAAAGCCATAACCTTCCGTCCAAAGCCCTTGATAGAGGTAATCGGTCAAGTCCGGGATTGCGGAGGCGTCGGCTACAATGCAGTAGCATCTCCACCCGCCTAGCCCGATTAACTCCTGTTCGCCATGATGAATATGAGCGGAGGAGCTTGGCAGCCACACACGGGCTGTAGCGCTCCAAACCGGAATGACTTTACTGATGGCGCCGTCAATCTCCGGCCAGTCCTTAGCGGGTGCATCGGGCTTCCTGTCTAAGTCGATGAAGAAAACCCCGGGCTTGCCAGCGCGAAAATGAAAGTGTTTGCGGGTGCGGGCTATTGCGCCGCGTTCAAATTGAAGCGCCGCTTCGGTTACGAGATGCTTCGTCTCGCCTACCTCCGCACCATATGGAACACCGTAAGCGAAAGCTGTGTGCTGGTCCGCTTTGCCGCGGCCTGCGATGAAGTCCTCCAGATCTTTTGCCTCACTTACCTGTGCAGTCCCCTCATAGATTGAGGCGGCGCTGGAATGTTTTAGTTCCCCAGTTTCGGGATCAATCCAATAGCGCTTGGCCGCCACGCCGGTGCTGTTGCAGATAGTTGTGAATTGGATCATTTTTTGCATCTCGTGGGTGACACCGCACAATCTCTTCGCTTTCTCCGCACGCAGGCTGGGGGCGCAAGGAGATGATTTTCAAAAGTATGCCGAAAATGTTGTGCAGGATTTAACAGCCTACGAGGTGTGCACCGTTCAAGGCCGCGGCGATTTTGAGCCGGTACCCTCGTTTGCCACCCGCAGCAAAAGGCGCCTTTAAGATGTCTGCACGCCTTGCCAGACCGGCTCGCGGACAACCACTGGCTCTATGGGAAGGGCATCCTCAGAGCTATCGGCCGAATATATTGGTAGCGATGATGCTTACGAAAATGTTGCCACCAGGTTGCCATGGAAGCATGGCGGCGCGATACTAGCTGGAGAAAAAGGAGTTAGTGCATTGATTTCATTGGCGTCCCCGACAGGATTCGAACCTGTGACCCCCAGATTAGGAATCTGGTGCTCTATCCTGCTGAGCTACGAGGACACTCGCCTCCATTAGAACGCGCTTTCAAGAAACGTCAACAGGCGTTTACGGTCTTCAACCCAAGCGGAGTTTTCGGGCATGTTCATCCGTCAGCTTTTGGCTTGAGCGCGAGAGGCTCAGTCCTTAAAGAGGACGAGATGTTGGCCCCCCTTGCCTTGCAATTGTTGGAGCGCTGCGTTCGAGCCGCGCTAATGCTGAGCGTTCTGCTTTCCGTTCTGTCTGCGGCTCATGGTCAGCGCCAACAGGCAAGGGACGAGGAGAGTTGCCAGCTTGAACCCGGGGGCGAAAGTACCGTTGTGGCGATAGCCGGTCCGCAGACGCTTCATCTCGCTGATGGCCGTCTCATCCAACTCGCCGAAATCCTCACTCCGTCGACCGCGGGCAGGGCGGGATTCGCTTCGTCCTTCGACGCTACGGCTTATCTGCGTTCGACAGCGCTGGGACGGAAGGTCGAGGTGAAATTCGGCGGCAACCATCGCGATCGTTATGGCGTGACTATTGCGCATGTTTTTGTAGCTGGTGAACCGCCCCTTTGGTTGCAGGAGGGGCTGGTGAGCGCGGGGTTCGCCCTGGCGTTTCCGCAGGCTGATAATCATGCCTGCTCATCGCAGCTTGCTGCAATGGAAGAGAAGGCCAGAAACAAGAACCGTGGTTATTGGGGGCTTGCGCTATTCAAGGTACTGCCTGCTTACGAGACGCGCGCCATTCTGAACCTGTTGGAAACATACCAGATCGTTGAGGGCGAAGTCATTTATGCGACGCATGCAGGCGGCCGAACAATTATCCACTTTACTAAAGACAGCAAAACAAGCTTCAGTGCAACCATCGAACCCATTGCGCAGAAAAAAAACACCAAACAGAATCCCGAAGTCTGGCAGGGACAACGAATTCGCATCCGGGGATGGGTTGAACGTAAAAAGGGACCAACAATCACGATTACTCAGCCGGAACAGATCGAGCTGCTCCGGCAACAACCATCCGAATTAGGTGTTCAGAAAAACGGCGATGAACAAAATTGAAGCGTTTACGCGGCTTCTTTCTTGGCGTCCCGGTCGTCGGGTTTCTCATCATGCTTCCGCTGAAGACGCCCACCTTTAGTTAAGGCTTCCGCGACCTTCTGAACGGCGATGGATTCATCAACATCCTGCGCAGCGGCAATTTCGCGCGCCATGCGATCCAAAGCTGCTTCATAAAGCTGACGTTCGGAATAGGACTGCTCGGGTTGAGTATCGGATCGATACAGATCGCGGACAACCTCGGCAATAGTGATAAGATCGCCGGAATTGATCTTCGCCTCGTACTCTTGAGCGCGGCGGCTCCACATGGTCCGTTTCACACGCGCCCGGCCACGCAGTGTCTCCAAAGCGCGCGCCAGAACCGCGTCGTCCGATAGCTTTCGCATACCTGCATTTTGACTTTTTGATGTAGGCACCCGTAGCGTCATCTTGTCTTTTTCGAAGTTGATGACGAAAAGCTCGAGCTTGCAACCGGCGATCTCTTGTTCTTCGATCGCAACAATACGCCCAACACCATGCGTCGGATAAACCACATATTGGTTGGTCTCGAAGCCAAAGCGCCGTTGGCTATTATTTTTCTCAAGCATACTCGCTCTCACTTTTGTTTGTCTCGGCTAGATGATACTCATCTCAATCTAGTACGGTCTGCGCCTCACAGCGTTACCGGGAATAAATAGTCGTCCAGCCCACAAGGAGCTGATTCAAGCTACGCCTGAATAGTGATACGTTAGCAGACGGTTTGCTCGACGCCTGCTTTATGGTCCTCGCTGAAGCTGTCTAAGAATCAACCTCTGCGCGTGAAGCTATTTTCACTGACCGTTAAATATTATCAAAATGCGCCAATTTTAGGAAGCTTTCAAAGAGGTTAATCCCCGGGATTCTCCAAGATCCTCTTGATTCTTAAGGGTAGTGTTAACAAAGCAACGGTTAGCACGACGGAGTTGTACGGACCACGGTCTGAACTTTGACCCTGAACCCTGGCGCCGGACGCTCCAGCAACACACTGCGGCGAAAGCGATAAACCCGAGCCGGCCGGCCGCCGGTACGGGCGGCCGTCTGTCCGGTGGGTTCGACGAGGCCAGCATTTTCAACCAGCCGCCTGAAGTTCTGCTTATGCAGGTAGCTTCCAAGTATGGCCTCCACAACCCGCTGCAGATCGAAGAGCGTGAAGGTTTCGGGCATCAGCTCGAAAATAACCGGTCTGTATTTGAGTTTGCCGCGAAGCCTGCTCATTGCCGTCGCCAGAATGCGGCGGTGATCGAACATCATCTGCCTTCCGAACTGTGGCAGCCCCGACCAGTCTTTCGCAGCTGCGCGTCCATCCCGGGCAGCTTCTGCGACCAAGCCGGCCTCATACATAAGTTCGTATCGATCCAGCACCTTCTCGTCGTCCCACGGAACGGAGTGACCAAAGCACATGCGAAACCGGTCCATGCGCGCCAGCGGCCGGCGTGGGGCGCCGCTTGGTTCCGGCCGTGCGGCCCACTCCTCGAGCCTCGGCTCGATCCCCTGTGCCAGAATGCCGGGCTTGCCATTCCGCCAATCCTCCCAGGGGAGATGGGCATACCAGGCGCTCCACTTAACCCCGCCACTCCGGGGAGCTTCTTCGTTACGCGTGAGGGCCAGATAGCCGATGGAGACGACGTGCAGCCCCTCATCGCCCGGCCGGGCATGCCGCCCGCGGTCTCCGAAGGTATACAGTTGCTCGACGTAGCCCAGATCAACGCCGGTTTGATCCCTCACCCAATCTCGAAGCCCGATCTCCAAAGTTCGATGCTTCACAGGCGTGAACAACCCGAAAGGCAGCGCAGGCATCGAGCCGGGCGCTTGCACCGTTAGGATTTGCGGCTCCCCGCCAATCATGGATACGATGGCGGCGTTAAGGCCGATCTCAACCGCCGCGGCTTCTTCCTTTGACGCGGCAATAACGCCCGTCCTTTCCGCAGTCCTCGCCGGTGTGAGAACGTCCTCGGTTGTCATGACAGCCTATCGATACCAGACTTGGCCGGACCAAGCCATCCGACCTTAGCCACTAACCAAAGAGGCTTGCCACGGCGCGTTCGCGCCGGGCCTATCTCGTCGTAACGATACCGGTCGCCGGTGCCGGGATTCAGGCAGTGCGCTCAATTTGGAAGGTCAAGCAGCGAAAACCAAAGGCAAACAGGAAAGCACTTAGCTCTTCAAAGGAGGTCCGGCGACAAAACACCTTCACCAGCGGCCTCCACAGCCTGCTTCCTGCGAACACTTAAGATGGAAATGCAAGCCAAGCCCCGGCCCGGGCTTGCGCTCCGGGCTCGTTAAATCTCTTCCTGCGGCTTCAGGATCTGCCGGCCACGATATTTGCCAGACTTCAGGTCGATATGGTGGGGGCGCCGCAACTCACCGGACTCCTTGTCCTCGACATAAGTCGGCGCAACCAGCGCATCTGCCGACCGGCGATTGCCACGCTTCATGGGCGACGTTTTTCTTTTGGGAACTGCCATCTGTCTGACTCCAGATAAAAAAAGAAAACCACCTCCTCGGCCTTTTGTCCGAAAGGTGCATTTTTCGGGTGAATGTTCTGTCCAGCCAGATATACATGCGGTTTTTCCGGTTGGCTAGGTGTTGTTTACGTTTCCTCAGCGCGCCGCTTCAGCGGTTTCCTGCCTCCACGCCTGCGCAAGCGATTCCGCTTTTTTGCGTTCTTCCGGCCTTAGCGACATGACAAGGAAATCCAGCCTCAGGTCGCTCTCCCCGGACGCGCGGGCAAGAAGATGCCATTTGCTGGCCTCGATGCGGTCGGCCGCGACGCCAAATCCGGCGGAGTAGGCTCTGGCAAGCCGATTTTGAGCGATCGGGTTTCCGCGCTCCGCCGCAGTCCGTAAGAACCTTACAGCCGCCGCCTCGTCTTTTTTCACGCCTTTGCCGTTCGCGAGCATGATCGCATATTCGACCTGGGCGTCGGCGTTGCCGGCATCCGCAGCCTTTGCCAGCAGGGCGACCGCCTTTGCATCGTCTTTCGGCACACCAGTGCCGCTGCGATAAAGGGCGGAGAGATCGTAGGCGGCTTGCGAATGATCTTTCTCGGCCGCCTTCTCCAGCCAGAAGGCTGCTTTTTCCATGTCCTGCGGCCGCGCCCAGCCCTCCACATAGGATTGCGCCAGATTGTAGGCCGCGAGCGTGTGGCCTTGCGCTGCGGCGGCTTCAAAAAAGTCAGCGGCCTTTTTCTTGTCTTTCTTGAGCCCCCGCCCCTCCGCCAGCATGACGCCCAGGCGGAATTGCGCATGCATATCGCCTGCCACGGCTCCTTTTGTGAACCATTCCGCAGCCTTCACGTAATCCTGCTTTACGCCGAGGCCCTGTTCGTACATGTCGCCGATGAGGGTGTCCGCCTGATGCTCGCCCCGAACGGCAGCCTCCGTCGCGAGCTTCATCGCAAGCGTGTAATTCCCGGTGTCATAGGCCGCGTAAGCCGGATCATCGATGAGCGCGGGGGCTTCGCTCGCTGTCCATGCGTTCTTCGGAGGCGGCGGCTGCTTTTGAGCGGCCCTGGACGGTGAAGCATTGCCGGCCGTTACGCCGATAATGAGTGCTATCGCCAGGAAAAGCCTTGGCCGGATCATCTTCCCCTCATGCGCCAGGAGAGCTCAACTCTCGCTTTGCAAGCCCAACTCTATTGCAAAAGTAAGGCTTTCTCCGGGGCGTTCGGCTTCCTTGAGGATAACGAAGTCGGCGCGCGCTTTTGCGAGAATGGACCGGTCCGGATGGTTCCTGCCGCAGAAGAGGGCGCTAGGGACGCCGGTGATTTCATCCCACCAGGAAGACAACTCGGCGGCCGTGACCAGGTTCTCGGGAGACGATGCGTCGAAGGCGACGAAATCGGCCCCCGCCTCGGCGCTTTCCATTGCCGTGTGGCGGCTCAAGCCGCATGCTGCGCCAATGATCGCGTCAGAGCCAAGTTCCCTGCGCACGTTCGCTATGCCGGAGCCCGGCGTCGACAAATAGACGCCGTTTGCGCCCATCTCACGCGTCTTATGAACGGCGTCGACAAACAGAATGGCAAGCTCGATGCCTTGCGCCTTGGCGAGGAGGTTCGCCAACGCGCCGGTAGAAGGGCCTTCAAGGATCAGTGCGGCTGGCGTGAACCGCTCTCGTTCTATGAGCTCAGCCAGCTTTTCCGCCCACACCGCTTCCAGGGCGGGCGGAATTATCGTCATGAGCCCGCAAGGCTTATCATTCATGGCCTAAAGCAGCTTGCTGAGCGCTACGGCTGTATCAGACATGCGGCAGGAAAATCCCCACTCATTATCGTACCAGGACAGAACGCGCACGAGGCGATCGTTAACGATCTGCGTCTGGGACAAGTCGAAGTTCGAAGAGTGCGGATTGTGATTGAAGTCGATGGACACGAGCTTATCCTTCACCACCGACAAAATGCCCTTCATCTCCTGCTGTGCGGCGCGCTCCATTGCCTGGTTGATCTCGGCGACGCTCGTTTCGCGGCCTGGAATGAAGCAAAGATCGACAACCGATACATTGGGAGTCGGAACCCGAATGGCTGTGCCGTCCAGCTTGCCCACAAGCTCAGGCAGCACAAGGCCAACGGCTTTCGCTGCGCCCGTTGTTGTCGGGATCATCGAAAGGGCCGCTGCTCTCGCGCGCCGCAAATCCTTATGTGGGAGGTCGAGAATGCGCTGGTCGTTGGTATAGGAGTGGATCGTTGTCATATAGCCTTGCGCCAAACCGCACAAGTCGTTGATGACCTTGGCGACCGGCGCCAGGCAATTGGTCGTGCACGATGCGTTCGAAACCACCTCGTGCTTCGGTTCGAGCTTGTCATGATTGACGCCGTAAACGACCGTCAAATCCGCGCCCTTTGACGGCGCCGACACAAGCACCTTCTTCGCGCCAGCCTTCAAGTGAGCGACGGCCTTTTCCTTATCCGAAAAGATGCCGGTGCACTCCATAACAACGTCGATGTCGAGGTCGCGCCAGGGGAGCTTCGAAGGATCGCGCTCTGCAAGAACCTTGATTGGACCAAAGCCGACATCAAACGTATCGCCGCTGACCTTGACCTCGCCGCGAAAAGGTCCATGAACCGAATCGTACTTCAACAGGTATACGTTCGTATCCACGTCGCCGACGTCGTTAATGGCGACTATGGCGACGTCCCTCCGGTTGTTTTCCACAATAGCCCGCAGCACATTACGGCCGATTCGGCCGAAGCCGTTGATTGCTACCCTGACAGTCATAGTGTGTCTTTCGCTGGAAACGAGGTTCGCGCCCTTTGCATTTTTGCGCGGCAACCTTGACCGCATACGCGTTGAAACGCAAGAGGCAAGCTTTTCGGATCGACTGAAGCAATATTATGCTGCGTCTTCCCTTCAAGGGAAGGACCCGCGTGCGCTCTTGAGTAAAGACTGTCCCATTTCACTTGGTCATAATCAACCCGAAGCTTCTGGCGCCGGAATGACGGATATCACTGGCATTTCAATGCGGTATGCCAGAAGGGACGCACCCATGTAATGCGCCGGCTTACTCAAGGCCGAAGCGGAGCAAATCAGCTAGATCTTGCCGCATGTGCATTGACTTCGCGCCCAATCGAGGCTCCAAACCCGCTATCCTGCTTCGCGAGAGCATCCGGGAGGGCAAGCGCATCAAGACGCGGACGATTGCCAACCTGTCAGCCCTGACGCTGGAACAGGCCGAGACAATCCGGCTGGCGCTCAAGGGCAACCTTGCCTCATGGCTTGCGGAGCCAGTTCGCGCTTCGGGTGCGTCAAGCCATTGAAGATCAGCAGGTCCTTGCCCCGGCTGTCGAAGCGATATTGCAGGTTCCGGCGGCGACGCGAACTCAGTTGGCGGCGTATGACAAAACAGTACGGCAATGGGCGCGCGGAAACGAAGTTGTCCGCCGATTGATGTCGGCGCCCCAGCGGCCGTCCTTGAAAGCGCCTGCGTGCCAGCGCCGATGACGCCCGGCCGGACGGAAGAATGCCTCTGGCGCGGTCGAACGAAAGAATGAAAAACAACAAAGAGAACGGGAAAAGCGCTTGCGTTCGTTGCCGCGATTAGAGAACAAGAATTATCGAGGCTTAACCATCCCATCCGTATTTCCAGCGGGCGTATTCACGCGCGCGCTGTTCTGCCTCCGGGCCGTCGAAAACCGCCCGAAGGAGTGCGTTGTCGCTATCACGTGCGTCGACGACCCAGCATCCGGGCACTTCCTCCGCTTCTGCAACCGAGACGCTCTCTATCGCTGGCCCCAACTGCGCTTCGGTCTTCCAGAGCCTCAGCGGCGGCCCGGCTTCGTTACTCGCCACCAAAGCATTTTCAACAATGATCGGCGGAGCGCCTGTAACAGCGCGCCTGTGCTTTGCGGCGCTGGTGGCGAGTTGCCGCATGAACTGATCCACCGGGTCCTTGATTGGTTGACCGCGTTCGTCGACCAAAGGCTTGTCGCTCATTCTGATTCCCTCTCAGCAGCCGACGCGGTAGGCTAGCAGGCGCCGAAAGCCGTGGAAAGCTTGGGCTAATACCTTTCGACAGGATAGGTGCGACGGTAAGATATTTTTTGTATGCCTTGAATCGTACTATGACTGTTTCCGATGCAGTCAATCGCGCCGGACCCTGGCGCTTCACTTGGAGGCGAGAAGCATATGAACCAGGAAATATACCTGAAAGTTATCGTCCTGGGCGCGGTTTTGGTCGTGGCGCTCCTGGCCCCGATGCTCTCGGCGCTCTCCGTGACCGCCATTGTCGGGTGGTACATACGCGACAAAAAGATCGGCGAAATCCCGGCCGTAAAATCTCTTCTTGAGGTAGCTCCGCAGAACATCAAGGGGTTTTTCGGCATAAAGTAGATCGCGGGGCTGCACCTCCCCGCTGCGGCGCTTCCGGCTTGAAACTGTCATATTGGCCCGAAGGCTGAGCGCCTTCGGGCAGGCCGCCTTTAGCGGCATCCCCCGAGCGCTTGCGCGTCGGGCCTTTTGGCTTTGCGCGAAACGGCAAATTGGGCCGGCATCAGTCCTTTAAGAAAAACAGCGGACGGCGATTGATGAACTTGAGGGGCGCGGTATTATTGTGGAAAGCCCGTCGCAAGCGCGGCGTTGCCAAGCAAGCGCGACGGCTCCGATGATCAGGCGCTGAAGCCGATGGCCCGGCAAAGGGGAGGAAGCGTGGAAACCTATCCAGTAGATCTTGAAGCCTCCCAGATCGTGCGCTGGCTTATCGAGGAGCAACGGCGAGGCACGTTGGAAATGAACGTTACGGCGACCCGGTCCTACGTCGTGGAAGCGTTCGAAAGGGCCGATCTGGTTCAGATCGGCGAAGACGTGGCCGATTTGAACGACATCCTTGCAATCGGTACGCTCGAGGTACACCCACATAACGGAAAAAATGGCTGGGTCCTTCGCATTCGTGTCGAGGACAGGTTTGGACCGAGATTGCCGGAGGACGAGGATGCGCCCGACGGCGAGGAGGAAATCGATCTCCAGACCTTCGAAGCGGATTTTATCGCGCCCGAGCGTGGAGAGGCAGAGGTCTTGCTCGAAGCCGAAAACGCACAGGCGAAGGCGAGTTTCACCAAGTTCTTCAATCACATGCTCCGCAACGAGCATCGTTCCCGCTGAGGTGCGAGGAAAAGAAACTCGTAAGCCTACGCCCGCGCGTCCTCTTGAGGCGGCCAAGGGTTTTTACTCGCCTCTCCCGCGCTGCAACGTGTTGATGGTTCGGCCATGCGCCCGCTCTTGCATTCCTGCCTGCTGAACGGGAGAACAGGCGATCCCGCGCTTTACATCGAAACGCGGTTTGAGAAGGGCGCGATCCTCTTCGACCTTGGAGACCTCTCGAATTTGCCGCCGAGAAAAATCCACCGCCTGGAGCACGTTTTTGTCTCCCACACTCATATCGATCATTTCATCGGGTTCGACCGGCTTTTGCGGGTGCTAGCCGGGAGGGAAAAGAAGCTCAATCTGTACGGGCCGCCGGACTTCATTGAGCAAGTCCACCATAAGCTTTGCGCCTATCGCTGGAACCTTGTCGATCGCTATCAGTGCGATCTGATTTTCATCGTGACCGAAATCGCCCCCTCTCTCGAAACGCGAAAGGCGTGGTTCCACCTCAAGAACGCTTTTGCCATGGAGGGCGCGTCCAACGGCGGTACTTCAGACGGCGTCGTCTGCCGCGAGCCAGGCTTCCGGGTCTCAACCGCCGTTCTCGATCATGGGACGCCATGCCTGGCATTCGCTGTCGAGGAAGCCGCTCATATCAACGTCTGGAAAAACCGGCTTCTGGAAATGGGTCTGCCCGTTGGTCCATGGCTCCGCGACATGAAGCGAGCCATCATCGAGAAGAAGGCCGACGACCATCCGATCAGGATCGGTTCCCCTTCAACATCGCAGGTCAGCGAAATGCCGCTCGGCATAGTGCGGTCGGCGGTGACAGTCACGCCGGGCCAGAAAATTGCCTATGTCACAGACGTGGCCGATACGGCGGCCAATCGCGCCGCCATCATCAAGCTCGTTCAAGGCGCCGATCTGCTTTACATCGAGTCCACCTTTGCGGAAGCCGACGCGGCGCTGGCAGCGGAGCGCGGGCATTTGACCACGGCAGCAGCGGGGTGCATCGCGCGCGAGGCCAAGGTGCGCCGGATTGAGCCGTTTCACTTCTCTCCGCGTTATGAAGGAGATGAAACGCGACTGCTTAAAGAGGTCATGGCTGAGTTTATCGGGCTTCCTTCGGCGGAAGCCGATGTTTCTTAGGCTGGCCGCATGTTTGATTTTCATCTGCACGGCCGCCGCAGCCAAAGCCGGAGACTGTCCCGGCAACCCGAACGCGCTCGGAACCAGCCGGGTCATTTCCATCGATCCGAAAGAGGATCGCCGCATCGGCAGGATGGAATTCAAGGAAACCCTGCCGCTTCGCGACCATGAGGTGGTGCTCACCTTCGACGATGGACCGTCGGCGATCTACACCCCGCGCGTTCTGGATGCTCTTGCCGCCGAGTGTGTGAAGGCGACCTTCTTCATGGTGGGCTCCATGGCCGAGGAAACGCCGGATCTTGTCAAGCGCGTCCATGCCGAGGGCCATACGATCGGAACGCACACGCAAAACCATCCACGGATGACGCGGCTGCGGCGCGAGGCGGTCGAGAAAGAGGTTACGGAGGGGATCGCGTCGGTGGCGGCAGCCGCGGGCGACCCCAAAGCCATCGCGCCCTTTTTCCGCTTCCCGTATTTCGACGACAATAAAACGGTTGAAGATATTGTTCTTGCGCTGGGGCTGTCGATCTGGAGCGTCGATTTTACCGCGGATGACTGGCTGAAGATCACCCCCCAGCGGGAGCTTGCCGTTACCCTTGCGCGCCTCGAACGGAGGGGGAAAGGCATGATCGGTTTTCACGACATCGAGCAAAGGACCGCCCTGGCATTGCCCGCCCTGCTCAGGGAGTTGAAAAGGCGGGGCTATGACATTGTTCATGTCGTCCCCGCGGAGAGGGACCAGATGAGGACGGGAAGGAAGTGAAGAGGCGGCCGGCTTCCGTCAAAGCCGGCCAATTTCGAATTCCGCGCAGGAATAGCCGAGCATGGAAAGGCCTTCCTCCAGGAAATCGCCGAGAAGCGGGATGCCGAGAAGGTAGGCCGCTGTCCTCTCATTATGGGCGCGGGCCGCATCTTCGCGCACGGATTGCCAATCTTTCGCGGTGAAGTCATCGCGGCCGAGCCAGGCGAGCGCGACGAGGTCGATCTGCTCGTCTTCCGTCATAGCGTCGATGAAGGACGTGAGTTCTTCGACGACGGGGTCGTCTTCGTGGTCCTCGAGCACCGAAACGTCATTGTCGTCGGAAGGATTTGATCCTGGGTCGGGTTCGGTCACCTCGTCCTTCACGTCGAATTCCCGAGCCTTGACGATGATGAAGCAAACCTTCTCGGGCGAGATCGAAAGGGTAATCCCTTCATCCTCTGGTGTTTGATTTGATTGCCTGGCCATGATTACCACCTGAGATCGCGAACTCTCCGCCGCCGGGATAAGGGCTTCGATGCTCACGGATGATGATTAACCCCCGGAAACGTTCCGCAGGTCTTTGAGACAAATCAATTCGATCGCTTCGAATTCTGCAGGCCGCAACCGCTTCTCCGTCAGTCTTCGTCGACAGGCCGCCTGTGCCATGTTGGCCCGAAGCATTCGTCTTCCGCCTTGCTCGCGGCTGCCGGCTTCGGTTCGTGTTTTTCCGGCCTGCCGCGTTCGACGGCGCGCCGCGCGCGGGCGCTCAGATAGACGTAGATGCCATCAAGATGGCACATCACGTTCTTGTTCTGGCGGAAGGACGGCATGGTGTTATTCTTCCGGCCCGTCGTCACAGTCGCCACGAAGCCGCCGTAACCGAGTTTCTTCAGCGAGTTCGCCAGGGCCGGAGCAAAGGTCGACCCCATCGCGTCCGGCCCGTGACAGACGAGGCACGTCGACGTGAAGTGCTGGTAGCCGGAGAACGTGTACCAATCGACGGCGCCGTCCCAATGGATTTTGTAGGTCGGGTTTCCTTCCGCGTCGTAGTATTTGCCATCGATTTCTCTGACGGCGCTCTCCTCCGGCGTGCTGCACCCGCACAAGAAGGCGCATAAACAGACGGCCACGCCGATGAATGAGTTCAGTCTGTTCAAGATGGGCCTCGGTGAACACGCAAAGGCGATCTTGGGTGAAAGCGAATGGCCGTTATTGCGGTACGAGACTGGCGTGGCGGTCAAGCGCGCTGGCAAGCTCGTCCAGCGCTTCGTTGATCAGCGACGCTTCCTCTTCATCGAGCAGCCGCACGGCGTTGTTGACATGGACGAGCACCCAAGCTCCCACCGGCGACTCTTCGATCAGCATCACATTCACGCGCCGCCGCTCGTCCTGGCGCTCGCAAAGGGCGGTGAAGCCGTCGCTCTCGATGATCCGCATTGGAACGCCAAGGCACATGCGGCTTCTCCCTCCTACTCGGCGGCGTGACGAAGCTCGCGGGGCACGAGCCTGAACCCCGCCGCGTTAAGCTCCGCCGCGAGCGCTTTCACCAAGGCGGGGAGAATGGCCAAGAGTTCCGGCGTCGGCTCAAGGCCCAGCGCAAAGGATTTCGGCTCCGCGCCGATCAGCACCGCGCGGGCCGGTGAGAGACCGTGCAAGGCGAGTGTGGCAAGGACATCGCACAGCCCGACTTGGTGCGGCGAAATCCGCGTCCGGAAAAAGGCCTGGAGTTCGCCGTCCCCCAGCCGCACGAGCGTTCCCGGCTCGCGCCCCGAGCGCACGCAATCGGCGATGAGGAGGAGATCTGCTTCGGCGATCCGGTCGAGGCAGTCCATCGCCGAGGTGCCGCCGTCGATGATTTCGACCTCAGGCGGGATCTCGTAGCACGCGGCGAGCGCATTCACGGCGTGCACGCCGATCCCCTCGTCCGAGAGAAGTATATTGCCCACTCCAAGAACGACGGCGCGCATGCAACTCCTTGCTGAACCTGAACAACGATGTGGCCCATGGTTCGACAAGCTCACCTTGAGGCTCAACTCGTGAGACACTCAACCTCATCCTGAGCTTGTCGAAGGATGAAGGCCACGATCTCCTGTTTCGCGCGCGCTCTTTACAGCGCTCTGATCTGCACAGCCTGCCCGCTCTCCTGGTCATGCACATGCACGGCGCAGGCGATGCAGGGGTCGAACGAATGGATGGTGCGCAGCACCTCCAGTGGCTTTTCGGGGTCCGCCACCGGATTGTCGATGAGCGAGGCTTCATACGGCCCCGGCGAACCCTCCTCGGAGCGCGGCCCTGCGTTCCAGGTCGAAGGCACGACGCACTGGTAATTGGCGATCTTGCCGTCGCGGATGACGGTCCAGTGCGAAAGCAGGCCGCGCGGCGCCTCGTGGAAACCGAAACCCATGATCTCGCCCTTGGGGAAGACAGGCTTGTTGAAGGTCGCGACGTCCCCCGCGCCGATGTTGGCGATGAGCTTGTCCCAGTTGGCCTGCAGCAGATCGACCATGGTCGAACAGCGGACTGCGCGCGCTGCGTGCCGGCCGATGGTCGAATGCAGGGCGGCAACTCCGACTTTGCTTCCGACCAGCGCCGACACCGTATCGAGCAGCTTGTTCACCCTGTCGACGGTCGGTTGATGTCCCGCGGCCACCGCGTTCAGCACTGCCGCAAGAGGCCCGACCTGCGCCCGCTTCCCGTAGAAAGTCGGAGCCTTCAGCCAGGAGTATTTGCCGTCGTCCTGGAAGTCCGTGTATTGCGGCTTCGTCTCGCCCTTGTAAGGGTGCAGCGGGCCGTCCACGGTGTAGGAATACCAGGAGTGCTTGACCAACTCCTCGACGCCCTTGCCAAGGAAATCGTCGCCGAAGCTTTTGATGGGCTGATACTTCGCCAGATCGCCGCCGGGGATGTACCCGCCGGGATACATGAATTCGGTTCCCTTCGTATCGATGGGGAAGTCCGGCGCGGAGAGGTAGTTCATCACGCCCGCGCCATAGCCGGTCCAGTCGGCATAGACCGAGCCGACGGCCGCCACGTCGATCAGGTAAACTTTGTTGACGAAGTCCGCGAGCTTGTCGATCTGGGTTTTGATCGCCATCAGCCGGTCCACCGTCAGCACGGACTGGCTGTCGACCGCGATCGGGTTGGAGACGCCGCCCACGGCCAAATTCTGGATGTGGGGCGTCTTCGAGCCGAGAATGGTGACAATCTTGTTGGCCTGCCGTTGGACATCGAGCGCCTGGAGGTAATGCGCCACGGCGACGAGATTGATCTCCGGTGTGAGTTTCATCGCCGGATGACCCCAATAGCCGTTGGTGAACGGCCCAAGCTGGCCCGTGCCGACGAAGGACTTCAGCTTATCCTGGGTTGCCTTCATGACCTCCTTTCCGTTCAGAGGCCAGTCGCTATACTGCTCGATCCAGGCGGCGGCCTTGACGGGGTCGGCTTTGAGCGCCGAGACCACATCGACGAAATCCAGCGCCGAGAGGTGATAGAAGTGCACGATGTGATCGTGGATGGCGTGCGCGGCCACGATCATGTTGCGGATGTATTGCGCGTTGAGCGGCACTTCGAGCTGCAGCGCATTCTCCACCGCGCGCACGGACGCGATGGCGTGGACTGTTGTGCAGACGCCGCAGATGCGCTGCGTTATCGTCCAGGCATCGCGCGGATCGCGGCCCAGCAGGATCAGTTCGACGCCGCGCCACATCTGCCCGGAAGACCAAGCCTTTGTCACCTTGCCGCCGTTGATCTCGCAATCCACCCGCAAATGGCCTTCGATGCGGGTGATGGGGTCGATGGTGATTCTCGTAGACACTATCAGGTCTCCTTGGGTCCCGGCGGCTGTCAGCGGACGCGGCCAGCCGGCTGGCCGGGCAGAATGGGGAAGATCTTGACGAAGAAGACGTAGGCCAGAACCTCGATCGAGATGACGCCGAGCGTGACCAGGATCTCCGAAGCTGACGGGAAGTAGTGCCATACTGAATCATGCTCGTACGCGACCAGAAAGGCGTCGATGCGATAGAGCACGGCTCCGGCGAGCATGCTGGCTGCTGCTGGGAACAGCTTCGACAGCCGCCTGCGCCGCCAGTTCATCGAAAGCGAGATGGCCGGGTAGGCGAACAGCGCGATCTCGATCCAGAACATCACGCTCAGAATGCCGGAGTCGAAAACTCTCGGAAGTTCGTCGCGCCAAATCAGGTCGCCAAATCGCAAGCCGAGATAGATGAAGAGGATCCCGGATATGATCTTGCCGATCTTCGACAAGAGGTCCAGGTCGTCGAAGATGTCCCGGCCAAAGCCCACCGCGGCAAGCGTCGCTTCGAGGATCACGACGGCGAAGCCCATGCAGAAGGCTGTCAGCACGAACAAGACCGGCAGGAGCGGCGTCTGCCATAGCGGATGGACCTGGTAGCCCATCACGACCAGCAGCGAGCCGAGCGAGCTTTGATGCATGCTGGGCAGGAGCACGCCAAGGCCGATGAAGAAGAACAGGATGCGGTTGAACGCCTTCTGCATTCCATGACGGCCCAGCCATTCGAGGAACGTCGGGAAGAACTCGATCCACAGAACGACAATGTAAAGCGAGATGCAGGCCGCGACCTCGAACATCACCGAGTTCGGGTTGAAATAGGCTGGCGATACCGTGTGCCAGAAGTTCCAATAGCGCCCGAGGTCGATCAGCACGGAAGCCGCACCGAGGCTGTAGCCGAACACCGACGCGGTCAGCGCCGGTCGCACAAGGGGATGAAATTCACCTTTGTTGAGGATGTAGACCAGGAATGCCATCGCAAAGCCGCCGCAGGCAAAGCCCGTGGCGATGACGACGTCCCACACCACCCAGATGCCCCAGGGGTAGCCGTTGTTGATGTTAGTGACCGCGCCAAGGCCGTAAGCGAAACGCCTGACGAGAAGGAAGACTGCGATCGCGGCAAACACGCCCAGGATGGAAGTGAATACGCCAAGCAGCTTGCCCCCGACAGGGGCGCTCGCTCGCGCGCGCGGCTCATGGGCGGAGGCGCTTTCATGCGCAGGTTCTGCTCCGCCGCGATAAGCAGCCGCGACAAGGCCGACAAGCGCCACGGCGGGAAACATGAGGCCGCCATACAGCCGGTGCTGCATGGTCTCGGACACCGACGCATAGGACAATTCGGGCAGGCCCGTCGGCAGCCCCAACTTGGGGAAGGGGACGCCAGACAGGTAGCGCACCTGCGTGCCGCCCAGCATCTTGTCGCCGTAGACTTCCTTCACGTAGCCTGCGGCGGGGCGCTCATGAATGTCGCCGGAATCCACCGTGCGCCTTGGGAACACGTTCTTTTCGCCGGGCTTCATTGCCTTCCGGCGATTGATTTCCTCAGTGAGCGTCTTGTAGCTTCCGAACAAGGTCGCGCCCGTTGGGCAGACCCTTGCGCAAGAGGGGATATCGCCCTTCGCCAGCTGGTCCTTGCAGAACTCGCATTTGGCGATCTTTGGCGTCGTCGTGTCGTACTGGAACTGCGGAACGCGGTAGGGGCAGGCGGCGACGCAATAGCGGCAGCCGATGCAGGCGTCGGCGTCATAGGAGACGAGGCCGGTAACCGGGTCCTTCTTCATCGCGGTTACGGGACAGACCGAGACGCAGGACGGGTCGATGCAATGCAGGCATTGCCGCTTGATATGGGCAAAGCCGTCGATCTCTTTGTCTTTATGCTCGCTCGTGCCGTTCTGGTAGAGCTTGATGACGGTAAAAGTCTTGCCGGAAAGCTCGAACGGCGTGTCCCACAGCTTCTGGCCGAGATTGTCGTCGAGCGGCAGCTGATTGGTGGTCTTGCACGCGGACATGCAGGCCTTGCAGCCGATGCACAGCGTGGAATCGTAGAGGAGCCCGATGGCGTCGTCGGGAACCGTCTTGTTGCCTCTGGCCTCGGCCGGTTCCGCGCTCAGAGATGCGCATGCTGCAACGGCCGCAACTCCGCCCACTCCCTCGCGCAGGAATTCGCGACGATTCACTGTCATGGCAGCTACTCCCGACGGTCCGAACCCTCGAGCCTCTTCAGTCTTCTGGAAAGAACCGCCACGGCCCCGACCGCAGCGCCCGCAGCCGCCGAAAGCACCGCAACCGCCGGTATCGTGACGCCGGTGCCCTGTTCCTCGGCAATGTGCGGATACATCGCCGGGGGCCGCTGGTTGGTGAGATCGGCCAGCGCGTGAATCGGCTTCGTGAAACCGATCCCTTTCGTGGTGCAGCCGATGCAGGGATGCCCGGTGCCCACGGGCCAGGATTGCATGCCCACGTCGCCGAACAGGACGGCGGGGCAATTCGCGTAAGTTTCAGGCCCTTTGCAGCCGATCTTATACAGGCAGAAGCCCTTGCGATGGCCTTCGTCGCCGAACTCCAGCGCGAAGCGCCCCGCGTCGAAATGGGCGCGCCGTTCGCAGTTTTCATGCACGAGGCGGCTGTAGGCGAAGAGCGGGCGGCCTTGGTTATCGGTCGGCGGAAGCTTGTTGAATGTCAGGAAATGCACCACGCAGGCTAGGAAGTTGTAGGGGTTCGGCGGGCATCCCGGAATGGTGACGATGTCGTTCCGGCCCAGCGCTTCGGCGACGCCCACGGACCCGGTTGGATTGGGTGGCGTCGACGGCATGCCGCCCCATGAGGCGCAGGAGCCCAGCGCGACAACGGCTGCGGCATCGGCGGCTGCCTCTCGCGTCAGCTCGAGCGATGTGCGGTTGCCGATCTTGCAATAGATGCCGCCATCCTTCATGGGGATGGCGCCCTCCACCACGAGGAGATACTTGCCTTTGTTCTTTTCCATGGCGGCGCGCTTCGCCGCTTCGATCTGATGCCCCGCAGCGGCGAACAGCGTCTCGTGGTAGTCGAGAGAGATGATGTCGAGGATCAGCTTTTCGAGCGTGGGGTGCTCGGCGCGCAAGAGCGACTCGGTGCAGCCCGTGCATTCCTGATGGTGCAGCCAGATGACGGATGGCCGGTCCTTCTTGGTGATCGCCTCGGCGACCTCCGCTGCGGCTTCGCGCGGCAGGCCCAGGGTGGCCGCGATTGCGGTGCAGAAAGTCAGGAAATCGCGCCGGCTGATGTTGAAGCGGCGCTCGATCTCGTCAAGCTTCTGCGTGATCGCTGGCATCATGCCTCCCAGCATTCGCATTATTTTTGTTGGCGTTGGATACTTGCAGTTTTCTTGCTGAGCCGGGATGATTCAAATCAAAGGCTATGCTTTAGGCTAATGGCAGGCATGCACGCTGCACAAGCAAGGAATGTGAACAAATTAGCGAGGAAATTTATGAAGATGCAGGCGGCCGCCGCGAATTTTCGTTGCGGTGGCCGCATGAATTTGAGAGTGCGTCAAAACCCCGCAAGAACTCCGCATCGTTCAGCGCTCGTTTTCCCCGGCGGAGGTGGGCAGCCTCGGGTCGTCTTCCGGCATGGGACGGAACGGAGGCCGCGTTTCGAAGAGCTTCAGAAGTTCGGCGATGCCTCGGTCGAGTTGCGGGTCCTTGCCCTGCCGGTATTCGTGCGGGGCGATATCGACGTCTATGTCGGGATCGGCGCCGTAATTTTCCACCTTCCAGCCCACATCCGCAAACCAATGAGAGAACTCGGGCTGCCTGGTCATGCCGCCGTCGGACAAAGAATGCCGTGCTTGCGTTCCGATGACCCCGCCCCAGGTCCTGCGCCCGATGAGCGGTCCCGCCTTTCTCATTTTGAAGGTATGCGAGAAAATGTCACCGTCGGAGCTGGCGAATTCGTTCGTCAAAGCCACCATCGGGCCTGCCGGCAACTCATCTGGAACCGGAGAAACCCCAAACCAGCGTGTGAAGCTGGCGCCAAGTCGCTGGCGGCACAGCTTCTCCAGCAGCAATTGCGAGATATGCCCTCCGCTGTTGTAGCGCACATCGACGATCAGGCCGTCGCAATCGTAGTCGCGCAGAAAATGGCGGTGAAACTCGGCAAAGCCACGCTGCTTCATGTCAGGGATGTGGATGTAGCCGGCGCGCCCCGCGGTGGACTCGCGAACATAGTCCCGGTTGCGTTCAACCCAGTCGCGGTAGCGAATATTCGTTTCGTTTCTCAAAGTGCGCACGCGGATCTGGCGTGTTCCATCCATGGTTTTGACCGATAGATGAACTTCCGCCCCGGCCTGATGCATGAGCGCCTGATGCAGTGTCATCGCAGCGTTCAGCCGCTGTCCGTTCACCGCCGTAATCACACTGCCCGTATCAAGCTGCACGCCGGGCGCGCGGAGCGGACAAGCCTCGTTCGCATTCCAAGCATCGCCGCGAAGGAAACGGTCGATACGATAGCCTCCGGCCGCGTCATCCCAGGCGAAGTCCGCGCCAAGGAATCCGACAGAATACTCGGGAGACTCGCGATAATCGCCACCGGAAGTGTCAGCGTGAGATGTGCCAAGCTCCCCCTGCATTTCCAGAACGAGGTCGGCAAATTCCGAGCGGCAGTTGACGCGCTCGACGAGGGGCGCGTAGCGCAGAAGCACCCCCTTCCAATCGACCTTGGACATGTCGGCCCGCCAGAAATGGTCGCGCTGAAGCCTCCAGGCCTCGTGCAGCATTTGTTTCCATTCTGCTTCCGGCTCGATCAGCACTTTCAGCCGCTGAAGATCGACCCAGCCACCGGCGAGCGTCTTGGCTCCTTCCTCTTCAACCTTTTCGCCCGCCTTAAGGACACGCGGCCTTCTGCCGGACAACAACAGGACCTGCTTTCGATCCGCCGACAGCCTGAAGGCAGAAAGCCCGCTGCCGAGCGTCTCGAGTTTGAGCTTCTTGAAATCGTAGGCCTCCAGTGCGGCTTCCGAGGACTCAGCCGCCCAGGACAGCCACATCGCTTTCTTTTTCAGCCCGGCAATCGGCCCGTACCGGCCCGCGGGCACAGGAAAAGCCAGAATGCGGCTGGCGAGACCGTCAAAATCGATTTCGACCTTCAACTCTCCGTCCTTTGCGCTGTTGTCCTTCTCATCAACCGCGGCCTCAAGGAACGGGGACGGCGTTTCTTTTCTGAGGGTAACCAGGCACGGAACCGTAGCCCTCACAAAAGACAGCTCAAGTTGCAACTGGTCGTAGACCGGGGCGAGCTGGCGGCTCGACAGGAAATAGAGATACCGTCCCTCGGGATCGAAACTCGGAGCATAGTTCCCGAAATAGGGTTCAGTCGCGGGGTGGACTTCGCCAGTCTCGACGTTCGCTATTGCTATGTAGGATTGCCCCCGGCACTCGCTTTTTGAGAACGCGAGCCACCGGCCATCCGGCGACCATGCGAACGTCCCCATCCTCCCATAAGAATTTGCGGCGAGCTTGCGGGCGGCGCCAGATACAAGGTCAAGAAGCCAAAGCTCGTTGCGATGATTAGCGAACGCGACGCGCTCTCCTTTGGGAGAGGCTTCGAGCAGGGTGAACCGTCCCCATCCATCTGCCCCGGCTCCATTCTCCGGAGGCACGGGTACCGGCGTGACGGCGTAATCCCTGGTGTCCCAGATTTCGAGGCCCTCGTCTCCGTTCTCCCGGTCGATGACGGCGATCACGCGGCGGCCATCCGCCAGGAACCGCGCCAGCCGGTATCTGCTGCCCGGCACGGACTGACAACTGACCGGGCCATCCCAGTGCCGCATGTGGTGGATCTGTCCTCGCACAACGTACACGCCTCGTTCGCCCTTGGGATCGAGAGCCGCCGTCTCCCGATATCTGGCCGCGTCGACATAGCGCCGCTGGCGCTGAGTCCTTTGCGAGTGATAGTCGATGGCGAGCTTGCGGGACTTGCCGGATGCCACATCGAAGGCATAGAGATCGCCGCCCGCGTGATAGACGATGGTCCGGCCATCGGTCGCAGGGTTGCGGATGTAGAAATGCTCGTGCGTCGCCTCAAGGCGTAAATCTGCGCCTGCCGCCGTACACGAATAGAGGTTGCCCATACCTTCATGGTCGGAAATGAAGTAGACGCGCGCGCCGATCCACAAGGGGCAGGCCATGTTGCCGTCGAGAGCGATCAACGGCTCGAATTCGCCATCCAACGCAGGCGCGATCCAAAGCCTGCCCGCGGTGCCGCCCCGATAACGCTTCCAATGGGATGGGTCGGAACGCCAGCGCGCGAGAACGGCTTGGCCCGCTTTCGATAACACCAGGCATGATGCTGGCCCGAGCCGCAGGGACCGCGGCAACCCGCCAGCCGCGCCCACAGAACAAATGCCCGTCACATTATGGGCTTCGTAAGCCGTCGAACGGAAAAGGACGGTTTCCGCATCGAGCCAGCCGCACGGGATGGACGCTGCACCAAGATAAGTGAGCCGGCGAAGGTCGCCGCCCTCCGATGGCATGACGTAGACCTCGTGATAGCCCTCCTCGGCGGAGGCAAATGCAAGCAGCTGGCCATCGGGAGAAAAACGGGGGTGGAGAAATGAGCCTCGTCCTGCAGTCAAGCGGCGGGCAGCGCCTCCTTCAAGAGACACTTCCCAGAGATCATCCTCGCTCGTGAATACAATTTTGTCTTTGAATACTGTAGGAAAACGAAAGTAACCGCGAGTCATTTGTTCTCCAGTTCACAGATATTCTTAAGTTGTGGCGCTTTGGGTGGCAAGACAGCCAGCAACATCGGCGTGGCCTGACGACAAGCCGTTACGGTGCAGGCCGCGGGGAATGAACCGGGGATGCTAATTTAATTTATCTTGGCATTCAACCTGTTCATGGCGAATGCCGCCGCATCACCGCGAAGCTCGTGCCGGTCCTGTAAATGTGCACCGTGTTGGCGTCGGCGCAGCTATATTATATCTGATGGATTTTCTTAAAGCGGGTCAGACAAAAAGTTTATAGGGGCAGCCTTAGACTGCCCCCATCGGCCGAGTCGAGAACTGCTCGACGGCGAAGCCAGATTACCAGCAAACTCGCCAGCAACGCCACGGATTGCAACGGAGGCGGCACCCATAACCACGGAAGCCGTAACCACGCCACCCATAGCCGCGCCAGCCCCAATGCGGACGCCGCCAGCCGTAACCACGCCAGCCATAGCCCCGCCAGCCGTAGCTGCGCCACCCATAGCCGCGCCAGTGGGGACGCCGCCAGCCATAACCACGCCAGCCGCCATACCAGCCGCGACGATGCCAGCCATAGCCGCGATGCACCCAGTAGACTTTCTGCGTCGCGCTCTGCTGCGCGACCTCGGTTTGCACGGCAGTTGAGTTGGATGCCAAAGGAGCCGCCTGGACGGATAACCCGAACAGAGCGCTGAATGCGATAACAATCGCAATCACATATTTCTTCATCGACTTGAACCTGATTGAACGCTCCTTTCCTCGGCAGGGAGGATTATAGAGTCACGTCCGTGGAAATCCAGCCCTTTCAAGCCATTACAAAGGTTGGTTACACTTTCTTATAATTTAGCCGATTGAGGCGTGACGCCGTCGCCGTGCGGTAGAGGCGGGGCTTCCAGCAGAAAGGCCCTGAAATGGGCACGTTGGCAAGCGCAAGGATCTTTGTGAGACGCTTCGTTCCTGTTTTCGTGATCGCTGTTTTAGTGCTGCGGCTCAATTCACCGGCTGTGGCAGCGGCGCAACTGAGGCCGCATACGGATCAGCAGAGGATCGAGGAACTCCTCGAGCCGGGCGACCTCGACATCGCAAATCCCAATGCCGTGTACGAAACCTATATCGGTCCTGTCTGGGATGAGTTGGGCGTCCAATTCTTCCTGGTCTTCAACAAGGCGGCCAAAACGTTCCTGTATCTGTTGAACGACAATCCAAAGATGGACCAGTATGAGCCGTCGCAATTTTCTTCAGACGTGACAGTTGGAATGCGGACGAGCTTTGCCTTCTACAAGGATAAGATGGCAGACCGTCACATTCTCATAGGCGCCTTCGCCGGCAACACTCAGCTGAACAATTACTTCGACGGTCCCTTCGACCAGCTTCCGGACAACTGTATTGAAGGCGATGCGCTGATCGATGCGCTGCTTTCCATCGGCCCTGCGATGAACGGGAAAGTGGACCGTTACGGCTCCGAGCCTGCCGGCGAGGTGCGCTACGCCCTCACGACGTACAAGTATTATGGAGCCGTAGAAGACCTGGAGCCGATTGTCGACTGCGCCAGCAAGGAAACGGACCCTGCGCGAAGTCTTTGGCTCGCTTCGGCCGCCATCAAAGATCTGCAGGAAAGGAAACCGTTGGTTGACGCGCCGGTCAGGCGTTAACTTGAGATGGTTAATCGCATTCGTTTCGGGGCTGTATTTGCGCCTCGAAAATACCAGAAAATCGGAACGGCCCGCGTCCGCCGGGCATGGAGCCGATCAACCTGTTGAGATAAATCAGCTTTTCGTCCTGATCGGCAGGGTTAACCGATCGTATTTTTGGACGAAAGTGGGCGCGGAAAAGCCGGTTAAATATAATGTGTTAACGAGCGCCACGCCCGTTCGCAGCCGCGGCGGCGTAAGTGCGTAGCGCTTTTCCTATTTATATCAATTAGTTGTAAGGTGTTTACCGCTTGATAAGGCGCTTTCTACTAGGATCTGAACTCAAGCAAAGGATCGTGCTCCTGTTTATGAAATTGGTCCAATGCCCCGGTGCGTAAGTCCGGAGGCTAATACAGCCCGAGGCAAGTTCGCACTCGCTTCGCTGCACGCTCTCACGCGAGCTTGCCTGGGATAAGCTGTACTAACGCAGTTCCGCCCGGGCGATTGCGCGCTTCTCGCGAATGCGCACGATCAGTTTCTCGACTTCCGGGAGGATGTTGCGCACGACAACGGCGACTCCTTCGGGCGTCGGGTGGAGGCCATCCGCGAGTTCGAGGGAGCGGACGGTTGCCACGTCCTTGAGAAAGAACGAGTAAAGCAGCGCGTCATATTTGCGCGCGAGCCGGGGATACATCGCCCGAAAAGCGTCGTCGTAGTCCTTCCCCCAATTCCGGGGCGCTTCCATGCCGGCGACAAGCAGTTCGATGTGCTTTTCCTTCAGCGTCTTCAGGATCTCGTCGAGCGACGGTTCCGTGACTTTGGGGTCAATGCCCCGCAAGGCGTCATTTGCGCCGAATTCAACGATGGCGCCGTCCACCTTCTCGTTGAGGCTCCAGTCGAGCCGCGCCAGTCCCTCAGCTGCGGTGTCGCCGGAAACGCCCGAATTCACGACGCGGACGGAGTAGCCCTTTTCCCTCAGCGCCGCCTCCAGCTGCGCCGGGAAGGCTTTGTCGATCGGGATTTGATATCCGGCCATCAGGCTGTCGCCGAACGAGAGAATCACGATCTCTTGTTTATCCTCAACCGCTTCGGCTCGGGCCGGCGCTTTTGCAGCACAGAATGTTACAATCGCGGCGGTCGCAAAAACGAGAAGCCGCGTCCATATCAGGCCGGGCAACGCAATCTCCAAACGGTGACTCATTTGCAGGTTCCCTCAGTTTCCGTAAGCCACGAAGCAGGGATCGCATCCAGGCGCGCTTCCCCGGTCATCGATCTAAAGGGCGTGACGCTCACTCTCAAGAGCAGGGCGGGGCCTGTAGAAATCTTGCGCGGCATCGACCTTGCCGTCCCCGAAGGGCAGTCGGTTGCGCTGGTTGGGCCGAGCGGTTCCGGCAAATCCTCGCTCCTGATGGTGATGACGGGGCTCGAAGGCGCAACATCGGGGCAGGTGCTCATCGCGGGCCAGGACTTCGCGCGAATGAGCGAGGACCAGCTCGCGGAGGTGCGGGGCCGCTCCATCGGCATCGTGTTTCAATCCTTCCACCTGATTCCGACCATGACGGCGATCGAGAATGTGGCGCTGCCGCTCGAGTTCCTCAACCGGCGGGATGCCTTCGAGCGCGCCGGGGCCGCTCTCGCCGATGTCGGGCTTTCCGCGCGGCATCATCACATTCCGGGCGAATTATCCGGCGGCGAGCAGCAGCGCGTCGCGCTTGCGCGGGCGCTTGCCGCGCAGCCCAAGATTCTGTTCGCCGACGAACCGACCGGAAATCTCGACGGCGAAACCGGCGCGCAAATCATGGATCTCATTTTCGCGCTGCATAGACGGACGGGGACGACCCTCATCCTTATTACGCACGATGCGGAACTCGCGCGGCGCTGCGAGCGCGTCGTCGCCATGAAGGATGGACGCATCGTGCGCTCGGTCCACGAGACAGCCTACGCATGACCGCCGCCATCGACACGACGGCGGAGAGGCGGCCACGCGGCTTCTGGCTGCCGCTCGCGCTTCGCCTTGCGCTGCGCGATCTGCGCGGCGGCTTCGCGGGCTTCACGATTTTCCTGATCTGCATTGCGCTCGGCACCGGAGCCATCGGCGCGATCAACAGCCTGTCGGATGCGATCCAGGATGCGCTCGCCCGCGAGGGTACGGTGCTGCTTGGCGGCGATGTCGAGGCAACGCTCGTGCACCGGCAGGCGAATGCGGACGAATTGGCGTATCTCAAGTCGTTCGGCGAGGTGAGCGAGGTCGCCACCATGCGCGCCATGGCCCGCATTCCCGATGGCAGCGCACAGGCGCTTGTCGATCTGAAGGCGGTCGATGATGTCTACCCTCTTTACGGGGCGGTGACGTTCGAGGAAGGCGGCGGCCTTGCTGCGGTGAGAGAAGGCGGTCTCGCCGTGGATCGAAGCATTCTCGACCAGTTGCAGGTGAGCGTCGGCGACAACATCTCGATCGGCAATGCCTTGCTTCCCGTCAAAGCCGTCCTCGAGCAGGAGCCGGACCGCCTCGCCGCCGGGCCAGCTTTCGGAGCGCGCATCCTCCTCTCGCCGGAGACATTGAAGAAAACCGGCCTCGTCGAGCCCGGCAGCCTCGTCCGCTGGGCCTATCGCATCAAAACCGGGACCGGCGCTCCACCGGACTTCAGGAGAAACCTTGCGGCGCAGTTTCCCGAAGCCGGGTTTCTCGTGCGCGACAGTTCCGACCCTTCGCCCGGCGTGAAAAGCACGCTCAAACGGCTGACGGAATTTCTCACGCTCGTTGGTCTAACGGCGATGCTGACGGGCGGCATCGGCGTGGCGAATGCTGTTGCGGCCTTCGTCGAAAGTCGCCGCATGACTATCGCCACTTACAAGTCGCTCGGGGCGACGCACCGCACTATTTTCCGCGTCTTATTCATCGAGATTGGGTTTCTTGCGCTCGTGGGCATCCTGATCGGCTTTGCAATCGCAGCGGGGGTGCCGTGGCTGATCGCGAGCCTGATGGCCGGCTTCTTGCCCATCGCCATAGAACCGGGGCTGCAGGGCCAAGCCCTTGCACTTGCGGCCGTGTTCGGGCTGCTGACGGCGCTTCCCTTTATCCTTTGGCCGTTGGGACGCGCGGCGCAGGTGAGTGCCGCCGAGCTTTTCCGCGGCGCTGGCGAAAATGGCCGCCTGCCTCCGGCCTTCTATTGGGTCTCATCGCTTTTGATAGTGGCGCTGCTGGCTCTCGTCGCCGTGTTGCTTGCGCGCGAGCACCGCATCGCCGCTTTTACCTGCGCGGCTCTTTTTGGGGTCTTCGTGCTGTTCTGGAGCGCTGGCGCCGGCATTCGTCGCCTTGCGGCTGCGGTGAAGCGCCCGAAGCGGCCCGAGATGGCGCTCGCGCTGGCAAACATCGGTGGGCCTGCCAGCCTCTCGCGGACGATCGCGCTTTCGCTTGGCGCAGGGCTGACGCTTCTTACGGCGGTGTCGCTTGTTGATGCGTCCCTCTCCGATGAACTGAAAACGCGCCTCCCGGAGCGCGCGCCGAGCTACTTCTTCATCGGGATACCCAAACGCGAGCTTTCGGCCTTCGAGAACTCTTCTGAGCGCGAAGGCTCCGGGCGCACGGATCACCACAGCGCCGATGCTGCGCGGCCGGTTGATGGCCCTTCGCGGTGTGGCCGCCGACCAGATCAAAGCCCCATCGTCGGCCGAGTGGGTTCTGACCGGCGACCGGGGCATCACCTATTCGGAGACGCTGCCTTCCGGCTCCCAAGTCACGGAGGGCGCCTGGTGGCCCGCCGATTACGAAGGCGAGCCCCTCGTCTCCTTCGAAGCCGATATTGCAAAGGCTCTAGGCCTCAAAATCGGGGATACGGTCACCGTCAGCGTTCTTGGCCGCAGCCTCACCGCCAAAATCGCGAACTTCCGCAAAGTGAGATGGGGCTCGATCGATATCAACTTCGTCATGATCTTTTCCCCGAACGCGCTGCGCCAAGCCCCATTCACTTATCTCGCGACATTGACCTGGCCTGACGGACTTCAGCCGGACACGAAAGCGGAAGCCAGCGTCGTGAAGGCGATCGGCTCGGCCTACCCGGTCGTCTCGGCCATCCGCGTTCGTGACGCCTTGAACGCGATAAACGGTATTTTCGACAAGGTCATGCGCGCGGTGCGAATTGCTGGCAGCGTGACTCTCATCATGGGCGCGCTGGTCATAGCGGGGGCTCTGATCACGGCCCATCGGCGACGCATCTACGAAGCGGTCGTGCTCCGGACCCTGGGCGCAGCCAAGCGGCGCATCATTTTGGCGCACTTGTTTGAGTACCTGACGCTGGCGCTCAGCCTGTCGATTCTTGCAGCCTCGCTTGGGCTTATTGCCGCATATCTAATCGTCAAGTACGTGATGGACTTAAGCTTTAGCCTGTCTTTCTACGCCCTATTGCAGCCCTCTCTCATCGAGACCATATTCGTGACGGCGCTGGGGGCTCTCGGAACTTTAAGGGTTCTGTCAGCGAAGCCGGCGCACTATCTGCGTTCCGAGTGAACGTCTTGATGGCGACGAAGGGCAAGCCGCCTGACATGACAGGCTTTGCTCCAGGCCGTTCAGGGCTTAAACCTGGAAGACCGTTTGCGCAGACCTTGGGTAATGAAGTCAGGGACCACATAAACAATGGCAGACTACGAAAGCTCTCGAGCGTATAACGTGCGCGCTCGGTCGGGCGCAGATTCCTTCGCGATAGACGAAGGCCTGCGCGCGTACATGATACGCGTTTATAACTACATGGGCATCGGCCTCGTGCTCACGGGCGTCGTAGCCTATGCGTTTTACATGATGGCAACCACCGCGGATCCCTCTCAGACGGTGCTTTCCCTGCCTAATGGAGTTCACCTCACCGCGATCGGGAAAGCGATTTATACCAGCTGGTTGAGATGGGTTATCGCATTCTCGCCGCTTGCGATCGTGTTCCTTTTCGCTGCGCGTGTGAACCAGATGAGTTCCGCCACCGCGCAAGCGGTGTTCTGGGCCTTCGCCGGGTTGATGGGCTTGTCGCTGTCGAGCATCTTCGTTATCTACACGGGTGCATCGATCACGCGGATCTTCTTCATCACGGCCGCGACCTTCGGCACCGTCAGCCTTTACGGCTACACGACGAAGCGCGATCTAACGCAGCTCGGTTCATTCCTCATAATGGGAGTGATCGGCATCGTGATCGCGAGCATCGTGAACGCCTTCCTCGGCTCAACCGGCCTGCAGTTTGCGATTTCGGTTCTAGCCGTGCTGATTTTCACGGGCTTGACCGCCTATGACACCCAGCAACTCAAGAGCACCTACTATTCAAACGCAAGCGGTGGGGAAGAGGCCCTTGGCAGAAGCGCCATCATGGGCGCGCTCAGCCTCTACCTCGACTTCATCAACATCTTCATCGCATTGCTCCAACTCTTTGGCGACAGGCGATAGACGTTGACCACGACAGGTTGAGAAAGGCCCCGGTGACGGGGCCTTTTTTGAGCGTCTCGACCGCAGCCAGCGGCCTGTCAGGCTTTCACCACAGACAATTTCCGGTCTAGGACGCCCAGCACTTTTGCGAGGTCGTGCCCGCGCTTCAGGATAAGGCCGGTCATGGCGACGACGCTATAGGCGCCTTGGCGTTTCGTCAGCTTCGGGTTCTTCTCGATGCGATAAAGCGGCCTCTCGGTGCTGCGCCGGAAAATTGAGAAAACGGCTTTGTCTTTAAAGAATTCAATCGAGTAATCGCGCCATTCGCCCGCCGCAACCTTTGCGCCGTACACCGAGAAAATTGCATCGAGTTCGTGTTTGGAGAAGCTTGTGAAGGGGAGGAGCCCGGCAGGCGTTTGTGGGAGGATTGCAAGCCCGCCCGCCGGGCGGAATCCGCTGGGTAGGGTATCGGTCATTTGCCCTCCTAAGCCATTGTCAACAATCCTTCATAATTGTCCTCCCCAAACTAAGTCGCAAGGGAAAAGGAAGCGTCGGCTGCACCAAAGCCGGCCGCCGAAGCGCCAATCGAAAAAACGGTAAATGCCCGAAACTCACTGCGTTTCGTGACGCTCCCGCGAGGAAAAACTTCGAAGACTGCAGCTTTCGCGACGGCGGGTTTCTGCGTCAAAATCACTCGCCGTGGCCTTAAATCCGCGCCAAACGCAATATCTTGTTCGCTAAGCGCCTTTGAAGCCGCGCCTTGAACCACAGGCGCTTGCGCGGTTCTGTGTGCTCCCCTATATGATCACCAATTCGAGATAAGCATCTCGGCGCGGGACGGAGTTTATTAAATAAAACGGGGTCGCTGGCGGCACGCAGCTTGACGTCTCGCAGCTAGATGAGCAGCACGAGGTTCTGAACTATGTCGAAAGTGATTGGCATTGACCTGGGCACGACCAACTCTTGCGTGTCCGTGATGGAGGGAAGCCATCCCAAGGTGATCGAGAATGCGGAAGGCGCGCGCACGACGCCCTCCATGGTTGCCTTCACAAACGACGGAGAGCGATTGATTGGACTGCCCGCAAAGCGCCAATCGGTCACAAATCCGGAAAACACGTTTTTTGCGATCAAGCGTCTCATCGGCCGCCGATTTGAAGACGAGATGGTCAAGAAGGACATGGGCCTCGTGCCTTATAAGATCGTCCGCGGCGACAATGGCGACGCCTGGGTCGAAAGCAACGGCAAGAAGTATTCTCCTTCTCAAATCTCTGCTTTCATCCTGCAAAAGATGAAGGAGACGGCTGAAGCGTATCTCGGTGAGAAGGTTGAGAAGGCAGTTATCACCGTCCCGGCGTACTTCAACGACGCTCAGCGTCAAGCGACGAAGGACGCGGGCAAGATCGCCGGCCTCGAAGTTCTCCGCATTATCAATGAGCCCACGGCGGCCGCTCTTTCCTACGGCCTCGACAAGAAAAAAGATTCCAAGACGATCGCGGTCTATGACCTCGGTGGCGGCACGTTCGATATATCTGTTCTCGAAATCGGCGACGGTGTGTTCGAGGTGAAGTCGACGAACGGCGACACGTTCCTTGGCGGTGAAGACTTCGATATGCGTCTCGTCGATTATCTGGCGAGCGAGTTCAAGAGAGAGACCGGCATTGATCTGCGCAAGGATAAGCTTGCTCTGCAGCGCCTGAAGGAAGCGTCCGAAAAGGCGAAGATCGAGCTTTCGAGCGCTCAGCAGACCGAGATCAATCTGCCGTTCATCACCGCGGACGCGAGCGGGCCAAAGCATCTTACCATGAAGCTCACGCGGGCGAAGCTCGAGAGCTTGGTGGATGACCTCGTCCAGAAGACCATCGGCCCATGCGAAGCAGCGCTTCGCGACGCCTCGCTGAAGGCTGGCGAGATCGACGAGGTGGTGCTCGTTGGCGGCATGACCCGCATGCCGAAGATCGTGCAAGTTGTGAAAAACTTCTTCGGCAAGGAGCCCCACAAGGGCGTGAACCCGGACGAAGTGGTGGCGATGGGCGCGGCCATTCAGGCGGGCGTGTTGCAGGGCGACGTCAAGGACGTTCTGCTTCTCGACGTGACGCCGCTTTCGCTTGGCATTGAGACGCTGGGCGGCGTGTTCACGAGGCTGATCGATCGCAACACCACGATCCCGACGAAGAAGAGCCAGGTCTTCTCGACCGCTGAGGATAATCAGAACGCGGTGACCATTCGCGTCTTCCAGGGCGAACGCGAGATGGCGGCGGATAACAAGCTGCTCGGCCAGTTCGACCTTGTCGGCATCCCGCCCGCACCGCGCGGCGTGCCGCAGATCGAGGTGACGTTCGACATCGACGCCAATGGCATTGTGAACGTGTCAGCGCTCGATAAGGCGACGAACAAGGCCCAGTCGATCCGCATCCAGGCATCGGGCGGTTTGAGCGACTCCGAAATTGACCGGATGGTCAAGGACGCCGAGACACACGCCGCAACTGACAAGAAGCGGCGTGAATTGGTTGAGGCCAAGAATCAGGCCGAGGCGCTTGTCCACTCGACGGAGAAGACGCTTTCGGAACTTGGCGACAAGGTTTCCGAGGCCGACCGCAAGGCTGTTGAGGCTGCCATGGCGGAACTGAAGACGGCTTCCGCTGGTGAGGATGCATCGAAGATCAGTGCAAAGGCAGATGAACTCGCGAAAGTTGCCATGAAGCTTGGTGAAGCACTTTATCGGCAAGCCGGCGGTGCGGAAGCCGGCGGCCAGGCTCCGGGTGGCGGAGCGTCGCATGGGGGCGGCGGTGCTGCGCCATCCGATGGCGTCGTGGATGCGGAGTTCGAGGAAGTCAAGGACGACGAAGGCAAAAAGAAGTCAGCGTAGAAACGATTTGGAGAGCGCAGCGCGCTCTCCCTCTTTTTCGCGCGCAGGCTAGCCAAAATCCTAAGTGTGCAATAGATTTATACTCGAAAAGCTTAAGCTGATCTTTCAGCCCAGTGAAGCTTCGATGATCGAGGATCTTAAGAACAAACCATGAAGCGCGATTATTACGAAGTGCTCGGACTGAAAAAGGGCGCAGCCGATCACGAAATCAAAAGCGCTTTCCGTCGACTCGCGAAAGAATATCACCCCGACAGAAATCCGGGAAGTAACACGGCCGAAATCAACTTCAAGGAAGTGAACGAGGCCTACGAGGCATTGAAAGATCCGCAAAAGCGTGCGGCTTACGATCAGTTCGGACATGCTGCATTCGAAGGCCCAGGCGCAAATGGCGCAGGCTACGGCTTTGGAAATGATTTCTCAGCCTCCATGTCTGAGATTTTCGATGATCTCTTCGGCGAGTTCATGGGTGGCCGCCGGAGCCGGGGGCGCAGTTCCAAGGAGCGCGGGTCCGACCTTAAATACAATATGGAGATCTCCCTCGGGGAGGCATTCAACGGCAAAACCGCGCAGATTCGTGTTCCGGCTTCCGTAACCTGTGACGCTTGTGGCGGCGCTGGCGCGGAATCGGGATCGAGCCCCATCACTTGCCCGACCTGCCAAGGCTTCGGCAAGGTTCGCGCAAGCCAGGGGTTCTTTACCATCGAACGCACCTGCATGACCTGCCAGGGCCGTGGTGAAATCATTCAGAAGCCTTGTCAGGCCTGTGCAGGCAGCGGTCGGGTCACACGCGAGCGGACCTTGTCGGTAAACATTCCTGCGGGCGTCGAGGATTCGACGCGCATAAGGCTCGCAGGCGAAGGAGAAGCAGGAATTCGCGGCGGTCCGGCTGGCGATCTCTATATTTTCCTCTCGATCTTGCCGGACGACATCTTTCAGCGGGATGGAGCCGACTTGTTTTGCCGCGTGCCTATTACGATGGCCACAGCAGCCCTGGGCGGGCAGGTCGAGGTTCCGACCATCGATGGCGGCCGCGCCCGCGTGAAAATCCCCGAAGGCACCGAGACCGGGAAGCAATTCCGCTTGCGCGGGAAAGGGATGCCGGTGCTTCGGTCGAAATTGACAGGCGATCTTTATGTGCAAGTCGAAGTGGAGACGCCGCAGAATCTGACACGCAAGCAAAAAGAGCTTTTGAAAGAGTTCGAGAAGGCCTCCACTGACGCGACTCACCCTGAGAGCGCCAATTTTTTGAGAAAAATCAAAGCATTTTGGGATAGGGCCAGTAAAGACTGACGTTCACCGATTAGCCGTTGATCCGGGCTGCGAGAGTATTACGCGGCTTTTTCGAGCTCAGCCAATTTCTCGTCGACTTTACGAATTTCGGTCGCGAGCCCATGGAGGCGGACGAGAAGTTTTTCGGAAATATGTTGCGCCAGCTCCGGGTGCGCTTCCATGACAGTGCGAAATGCATCGCGATGAAAGGCCAGCGCGCGAAGCCGCTCCTGCGCGGTGACAGTCACATTATGGACTGTCTCGACGAGCATCCCGAGCTCTCCGACGAGCGTGCTGGGCCAAAGATCCTCAATGAGGGTTTCGCCCGCTTCTATTCTAAGGCATCCGGCCTTGCCGGTCATGATAAGGTAGGCCGCGCTTCCAGCCTCTCCTTCGGTAATCAACTTGTCACCGGCTTGAAAGAAAGTCTTTCTGCCCGAGTCGGCGACTGCGCTCAGCAACTCCTCCGACAACCCTGCAAACAAAGGAACCTGCTGCAAAAGCTCGATTTTTTGGTCGAGCATCGTGGTCACCTGCCCGGTTTGTTAGCGCATTATTAACTCCTCACAAGAACGAGCATAGATTTGTTTGATTCGAGGAATTTCGCAACTCAGAGTGCGCCACACTGGCTGGCTAAAGCGTCAAGGGATGAGCTTATACCCGCCAGCTTCGGTAATCAGGAGTTCAGCTCGGGATGGATCGCGTTCGATTTTCTGCCGCAACCGATAGATATGCGTTTCAAGCGTGTGCGTTGTGACACCCGCGTTGTATCCCCAAACCTCGTGCAACAGGACGTCGCGAGAAATGACCTTTTCTCCCGCCCTATAGAGATATTTGAGGATCGAAGTCTCCTTTTCGGTCAGGCGAACTTTGCCACCCTTCTTATCGACCAGCATCTTGGCCGCGGGCCGGAACGAGTATTCCCCGATCGTGAAGACGGCCTCTTCGCTGTGCTCGTGCTGGCGAAGCTGGGCGCGAATGCGAGCCAGCAGGACCGCAAACCGGAAAGGCTTGGTGATATAGTCGTTTGCGCCTGACTCCAGGCCGAGAATTGTATCGGAGTCGCTATCCTGGCCGGTCAGCATGATGATGGGGTGCTTGAAACCGTTTTTGCGCAGGAGGCGGCAAGCTTCGCGCCCATCCATGTCAGGAAGCCCGACATCGAGAAGAACGAGATCCGTATGCTTGCTCTTCACCGCGGCAAAAGCCTGAGCGGCGCTGTGTGCAACATGCGTCTCAAACTCTTCATGAAGGGCAAGCTGCTCCGCCAGCGAAAGCGCAAGGTCTTGATCATCGTCGACAACCAGGATATTGCGCGTGTTGCTCATAATTGACTCCGGTCAAAAGCCTATGCTTCTGATTTAAGACGCGGGTTTGTGCTACGCAACGGGTGACCTCGTGCACAATGAGAATCTACATCAAAATCGAAAAGAAAAAACGCGAAAACGAAGCCTCGCACGGCTGCTCATAACGTCGGATGCGGCTACCACGGGCATCCTGGTTTATAGGAACCTACATTTTTCCGTAGCTCTTGGAAAGGGTGGCGTGCGAGCCCGGAAAAAGGAGGGCGACGGAGCAACTCCTTTGGGCGCCTGGTTGTGCATGAAGGTTTATTATCGTCCCGACCGAATCAGGCGGCCGCAAACCGCGCTCCATACTGAGCCGATACGGCGGGACTTCGGGTGGTGCGACGCGCCAGGCGACCGGAATTACAACCGCAAAGTTACACTGCCTTACGCAGCGAGTACGGAAACGCTCTGGCGCAACGATCATCTCTACGACGTGATCGCCGTGCTCGACTACAACATGATGCCACGCGCCAGCGGCCGCGGAAGCGCGATCTTCCTTCATCTCGCCCGCATGTCATTCGCGCCGACGGAAGGGTGCGTCGCCATGAAGCGCGAACACTTGCTCCGGCTCCTGGCGACGCTCAAGCCGGGCACAGCCATCGCCACAGGCAAGACCTCTGCGATCAGTGCGCGCTGCGTCGGGGGTTCAGGTAAAGATCGGCCTCGTGCTTTTCGATCGCGAGCTTTATGGCGCCGCTCGTCACCTCGTGGGTCAGCCGATCGACATGCCGACGGGCTGCTGCGTTGAACTTCAGCATCCCGCTCACGAGCTGCAGCATGGTCGCGAGATGCGGGGACCGTTGTTCGGTTATTTCAACGTCCCAGCGGCCTCCCAGATCGAAGAGGTGGCCCGTCACCTTGGCGACTTTCGCGCCCGTTTGATCGAAGAGGGTGTAGCTGCCGCTGATGTCGATCCAGTCGTGCCGCAACGTGTAGAGCCTGGCCTCGCCACCCTCCATCAGGAAAAATGAGAACTGCTCCGGCAGACCCGGCCACTTGCGGGCTGAGCGCTCGAGCTGGATGACCTGGTCGAGCCCTTCGATGTGGATGGAATAGGCCGTCACCGGGAAGCCGCCTGCGCCCGCCGAAAGCTGCACGCTTCGACCAACCAGCATGTCCATGCTGGCGCGCCAGTTCATCGACGGCGTGAAGAGCTTGAGCACAAGGCGCTTCTCGCCGGGGTTCTCCGATTTCCAAAGCCCCTCACGGTAGGTGATCAGCCCTGTCCGCTCGCCGCCTTCCAGGACTTCCCCTATGACGTCGGAATCCTGGGTGAACTCGCGCGACTTTGCGCGGTGCCGGGTGTGAGTGAAAAATCCGATCTCGACATCGTTGAGGTCCGTCCACCACATATCGACGGTGAATGAGCGCTCCTGCGCCTTGCCGTTCGCCTTCCCCATGTCGCCCCCTTTGATCGAATCAACGGAGCGAAGCTTGCGTTATATCGGCGCATGAGGGGCAGGAGAAAGCTCCACAATCCACAATTGGTTTTTCGGCGGGAACGCGCAAGCATCGCACGACGATGGCTGCGGAAGGGTTACCCCGGCCCGCGCTCACCGTCGATGACGTCTACAAAACGGTCGAGGCTGGCACTCTGCACGAGGATGACCGAGTGGAACTCATCGAGGGAGAGCTTGTGCCGATTAGTCCCAAGGGAAACCATCACGAAGTTCTAAAAGCTCGGCTCGCCGTTCATTTTGCGCGAACGATGCCGGCCGATATCAATGGTTGCGCCGGAGACGACGTTTCGCCTCAGCGAAACCACCTATCTTGAGCCGGACTTCGGAGCTGCGCGGAGACAACACGCTTTCCGTGGTGGAGGTCGCAGACGCGAGCCTCGTACGTCTATCGCAACCCAGAGCGTGGCTTCGCGCACCTATTGCCGAGAAGAACAAAGACGAAAGCCTGGAGGCGTCCCTCATCCTCGGATTGGGGGTGACGCTCGGGTATCTCACCCTGCGCTAGCCGTCCCTTTTCTGAGCAGTTCGATGCAACCGAACTGTTGAACTCACGGTTCGGCGTGCCATCTTTTTGCCATGGGTGGTAATGCGCTTCAGAAGACGTGGCCCCTGAAGCTCGAAGCGGTCTTATACGCGCTGAGCGATCCGGTGAGGCTGCATATCGTGCACAGCTTGGCGAAGCGCGGCGAGCTGGCATGCTATGCCGCTGTGGCGGGCCTCGACATCGCAAAATCGACCCAGTCGCACCATTACCGCATTCTACGAGAGGCTGGCATCATCGCGCAGCGCAAGGAGGGCGTGTGCTTCATCTCCACGCTTCGGAAGGCGGATCTCGACGCGCGGTTCCCTGGGCTTTTGGACGCCGTGCTACGCAATTTTCGGAGATGACCGCTACCCCGAAGCAGCAGAAAGGTCGCAACTGAATGAAAAAATGGCGGGAGTGACGGGACTCGAACCCGCGGCCTCCGGCGTGACAGGCCGGCGCTCTAACCAACTGAGCTACACCCCCGCATAGGGCTGGCGTGCGCCAGGCGCGTCGCCATTCCCCTTACATAACGCGGGCCGCCGCGCTTCTCAAGCGCTAGTTTTGCCTGTGGACGCCGTCCCCCGCCAAACAGGCCGCCGGAAGGGCGCAATGTTGACGCAGGCCACAATCAAGATCATCGGCTTTCGCGGGGCAGGGACTTGGATGTGGTGGGCTTGCGCTTTGGCGATTTGCTCCCGGTCCAGCCCATGGAAGAATTGTTCCTATCGAAGGTTTATCAGCTGATCGAACCTGGCCCCGTCGTGCTGCTGACAACGGCCGCGAAGGGCCGCTCCAACGTATGCGATGTTTCACACCGCCGCCCATAGCCTGCATCGTTAGCAGCGCCAACCACAGCTTCGCGGCGCTGCGCTCCACCGGGGAATGCGTCATCGCCATACCGGCTCGCAAGCTCGCCCTGAAAGTTGTGAAGGTTGGCAACTCGTCAGGCCGCGACATCGATAAGTTCGCTGCCTTCGGGTTGACCCCGGTTCCGGCCGAACGGGTTGCGGCCCCTCTCGTGGGTGAGTGCTTCGCCAATCTCGAATGCCGCGTGACCGACACGAGGCTCGTGAAGAAATACAATCTCTTTATTCTCGAGGTCGTCAAAGCGTGGGTCGACCCTGCGCAGGAAAATGCAAAGACCATCCATCATCACGGATACGGCAGGTTCGCCGTCGATGGAGACATGATCGAGCTGGAATCGAACATGCCATGATCGTCCTCCCAAATCTTAGGCGGAGCATTGCTGAGGCTGGGCGCGCTCGCCAAACCTGAAGACCGCGCCGAGGCGCTGGGTCAGTTGCTTGCCGCCTCGGGGCGAAATTACCCGGCTCCTACATGACGGTCGGAGAACACGATTTCCTTGTCATTGCTGAGGGCTCCACCGAAGAAGCGACCACGCCATTGATCGTTGCCGCGGCGTCGGGCGTCACGAATCTGAAGACGAGCATGGCTCTGACCTCAAGTGAGATGGAGCAAGCTTTTGAAAAGGCTGGGGGGACCCCGGCATGACCTTCAAGGCGGCAGGCGCGAAAAGCTGATCCCAAGGATGAGGGCGCTCAGCCCTCATCTTCGCTCCGATCCATGACTTGAAGCGCGCGGCTATCAGCTTAATCTAACCATCAACCGACGCAGTGCGTCGTTCGGGTCTGCATCTGAATTGAGCGAACCCGACGCAACGGGGTTCGCGCAAGAGCGCGGCTGTGGCCATTTGACAGGGATCGGGATATGGATATCACGAAAAGCGCGCTCCTGACCGACCTCTACCAGCTTGCTATGACGCAAGCCTACATCGAGCACGACAAAACCAGCACGGCGGTTTTTGAGTTTTTTGCGCGCAAGCTGTCCCCCGCTCGTGGCTTCCTCCTCGCAGCTGGCCTGGAGCAAGCGCTCGTTTTTCTTGAGAATTTCAAGTTCTCGTCGGAGGACATCGCGTGGCTCGCCGGGACAGGGCGTTTCAACGGCAAGCTCTTGAATTATCTTTCGGACATGCGCTTCACCGGCGACGTTCATGCCATGCCCGAGGCGACGATCTTCTTTGCCGACGAGCCCATTCTCAGGGTGACGGCGCCCCTGCCGGAAGCGCAAATGGCGGAGTCGCGGCTCATCAACATCCTGCATTTTCAGTCGCTGATCGCTTCGAAGGCGGCCCGGCACGTCCTGCTCGCACCAGGGAAGCTGCTTGTGGACTTCGGTTTCCGGCGCAGCCACGGCGCGGAAGCCGGCGTGATGGCCGCGCGCGCAAGCTATATTGCGGGTTTCGCGGGGACGGCCACGGTTCTGGCCGGCGAGCTCTTCGATATTCCCCTCTACGGCACGATGGCTCATTCCTTCATCGAAGCTTTCGAGGACGAAGCCGCCGCATTCCTGGCCTTTGCGGAATCCCGGCCCAAGAATCTTACCCTCCTGATCGACACCTACGACACCGTAGCCGCTGCAAGAAAGATCGTGGCGCTTGCCAAGCAGCTCGAAGCCAAAGGTATTTCGGTGGGCTCTGTCAGGCTGGACAGTGGCGATCTCGTCCAGCTTTCCAAGAGCGTCCGGCGCATCCTGGACGAGGGCGGACTTGCAGATGTGAAAATATTTGGAAGCGGCGGCATCGACGAGGCGGAACTCATACACTTCCGCGAAAGAGGCGCGCCGATCGATGGCTTTGGCATCGGGACAAGCCTGACGACATCGATCGATCTGCCTGCGCTCGATTGCGCTTACAAGCTCCAGGAATATGATGGCCTCCCTCGCCGCAAACACTCTTTCGGCAAGGCGACCTGGCCGGGCAGGAAGCAGGTTTGGCGGAGTTACGGACCGGATGGCCACATGGTGGGCGACGTCATCACGCTTGAGGGCTATCGTGAGCCCGCCAGGCCACTCCTGCAGCCGGTGATGAAAGCGGGCCGCCGCATCGGCCCCGCACCCACCTTGCCAGAAATCAGGGCGCGTGCTGCGCGCGAATTGGCGAGTTTGCCCGATCCGCTGCGGGATCTCGAGCCGGGCGCATCTTACCCTGTCACGATATCAGAGCCTCTGTTGCGCCTCACCGAGGAGACCGACCGCCGCCTCGCACAGCTTGGAGCGAAGGTTTCATGAGCGGCGCCATCGAAACCGGCGAATCCGATGTCTTGCTCGTCATCGACATGCAGAGAGACTTCTGTGGAGGGGGCGCGCTCGCCGTTCCCGGCGCCGATGAAATCGTTCCTCTCGTCAATCGCGCTGCCCGCTCGTTCAAGCACGTCGTGCTGACACAGGATTGGCATCCCCCCGGCCATCACTCATTCGCATCAACGCACAGTGGCCGGCGTCCCTTCGAGGCAATCGAGGTCGATTATGGGCTGCAAATTCTCTGGCCCGATCATTGCGTCCAGGGCACAAGCGGCGCGGAATTTCACGGCGCGCTCGATATGCCCCACGCCGAGCTGATTTACGCAAGGGATATCATCCGCACATCGATTCCTATTCGGCCTTTCTCGAAAACGACCAAAAGACGCGGACTGGACTGGCCGGCTATTTGCGCGAGCGCGGATTTACCCACGTCTTCCTTGCCGGCCTCGCACTGGATTTCTGCGTCCGCTACTCCGCCGAGGACGCCCATCGGAACGACTTTAGCGTTGTCGTGCTGGAGGATGCCTGCCGGGCGATCGACGCACATGGCTCCCTCGCGGATACATGGGCCTGCTTCGCAGCGCTTGGAATTCGCCGCGTCCGGGGCGCGCTGGGGGAACCATGATCCCAGCCGCGGAGGCAGCGGCTGGGCTTATTCTCTCAGTGTTCTTCCCGTTTCCGCACGACGTCCTGAATTTGCCTGCGTGCGGTCTTGAAAGCATCGCGTATGGTCACATAGACATCTTCATGGGCGCCGTCCGCACCCGGCTCACGGCTCACGACAACGTCGGGAGATTCGGGCACCACGAGATGAATCGTGATGTGAAAGGTGTCTCCCTTGTGGTGGCGGTGCTGAGGCCGCGCAACGATGACGCGCGCGCGGACGATCCGGTCGGAAAATTGTTTGAGCTTCTCAACTTCTTCTCTGATGCGTGCCTCGACGGCGTCGGAATGTTCAATGCCATCGAATGCGATTTGTAAGGGAGCTTGCATGGTGAAACCTTCAACACACGGGATGTCGGATGCGAACAACCGTTGGTAATAGCCGACGAGTTTGGCCGCGCCAATCTCAATCGGCCTTGCAAGCCTTATAATTTAAGCGAATCCGGTCCTGGGCAGAAGTGGTTTTGCGATCGATAGCGCCCGAGAATGGCGAGGATGCGCCCGGGGGTCCTTCCTCTGCCTCTCTTTATATCGGCAATATCGCGAGCCGTCTGATCGTCGAGGCAAGTAGAAGACCTATTCTTTTCACGCAAACAGCCCACTCGATTTGCAGCCAAGTATTCGTCGCATAGCAGTTATACTTCCAGGGAATGGCGACGTCCTACGATAAACGCGCTGTTTCTCAAGGAGAAAAACATCCTTTTTCTCCTTTGTCATGTGCGCATGCTACTATTGCTCTCATAGGCGTGGCCAATCACCTCTGATATTCGTTGAATGACAGGCTGGACGGGGTGTGGGGCAATGCTTGGCCAAGATTTTGTGCGCGTAACGCCTGGCAGCTTGCTCTTCGCAGCCGGCAACCAGCCCGCTCGACGGGATCTCGGCATATCCAGCATTGTTGTCGAAGACCGCATTGTTCCCATTCAGGCGGTTGATTTTATCAAAACGCCGTTCTGCACGGTTGTGGAACTCGCGAGGGCGGACGTGGCGCCTCAATCGAATGTGCTGCTCGTCGCCCCCTTGTCCGGCCACTTCCCGGTCCTCCTGCGCGACCTGATCATCGGATTGCTTCCTTTTTCCCGCGTCTACGTCACGGACTGGATCAACGTCCGGCATGTTCCGGCCGATCACGGGTCATTCGGACTCGACACCAACATTTCGTATCTCCTGGACATAACGAGAGCGCTGCCGGCAGGGCTGAATTTGATTGCGCTGTGCCAGGGCGGCGTGCCAGCCCTTGCAGCCACGGCACTCCTCGCCGGCGATAACGATCCGCGAACGCCAGCATCGCTCGTGCTGATCGCGTCTCCCGTCGATCCGCTCGCGAACATGACGGGTGTTGCGATGCTGCTGCGTTCCCGGCCTTTGTCCTGGTTCGAAGAATACTTGATCAAGACAGTGCCCGAGAGATACGCGGGCGCTGGCCGCCCCGTCTATCCCGGGCCTCTCCACCTGATTCCGCTTTGGTTCTACCTCATACGGCGCGTCGGCGAAGGCGGAGAGCTTCGGACCAAGGTCTTTTTCGACGATGGCGCCGACCCGGGCCGGTTCCCATTTTCTGATCTATACAGCTCGATCATGGATCTGGATGCGCGGTTTTTGCTGGATAACACCAGGGCCGTATTTCAGGAATGTCTGCTTCGCGAAGGCGCGCTCTGCTTCGAGGCCACGCGCGTCGATCCTGGCGCAATGACGCAAACCGCGCTTCTTACCATCGAGGGCGAACTGGATGACATCGCCGCCCCTGGCCAGACGAGCGCCGCGCACGGCTTATGCTCTTCGCTACCCGATCGCTTCCACCATCGTATGGTCGTCCCCGGTGCAGGGCACTTCTCGCTGCTTCACGGGAATGCCTGCCGGCGCCATGTCATCCCCGCCATCCAAAGATTTCTCGATCGCGAAGGCCGCGCTTAATTGAGGTGTGCACTCGGATTAATCCCGCCTCGATTTGACCAAAATCAAAAAGCACGTACGACGGATCTTGTGAAAAGAGCCCCGCTTCGCTTATGGGGCGAATGGGGGGAGACGGGGCGATGCTGGACATTCAGGCGATCAAGGAGGCCAGGGCGGCGCACGAGCCGTTCTGCTTTTTTCAGGCGCAGGTGCTTCAGGAAGACGATCTGAACCAGATCCGCGCGGATTTCCCCGCGATCGAGAAGCCAGGCGTTTATCCGGCGGACGCTCTGCAATACGGGCCGGGCTTCGCCTCGCTGTTGAGCGAGATCCAGTCGCCGGAATTGGCTGAAGCCGTTGGGGGAAAGCTCGGCGTCGATCTGGGGGGCTTGCCCGTCATGATCACCGTGCGCGGGCAGGCCCAATCTAAAGACGGCCGCATCCACACCGACACGAAGGACAAGATCGCCACCTGCCTGCTCTATCTCAACGGCGCGTGGGACGAGGGCGGCGGCCGGCTTCGGCTGCTCCGCAACGGCAGCGATCTGGAGGATTACATCACCGAAATCCCGCCGCATGGCGGCGCCTTCGTCGCCTTCAAGGTCTCGCACAATTCCTGGCACGGGCATAAGCCGTTCGTCGGCGAGCGCCGCTCGGTGATGGTGAACTGGCTGCGCTCTGACGGCGCGCATGCGCGGCAACTCGGGCGGCACAAGCTGTCGGCGAAGGTGAAGCGGCTCATTCCTTTCTTCTACAAGGGCAAATGAGATGACGGCGCTTGCGCTTGGCCCCGAAGCCAACCCCGTCGCGGATGCTTTCCTCGATTGCCTTGCCCGAGCGAAGCATGGTGCAGCCCCCTACGACCATTGGCTGCTGGACCGGGTCCTGCCGGAAGAAGACGTGTCCGCCGTCCTCGCGTTGCCGTTTCTGCCGCCGCAAGACGCGATCTTCAACGGAAAGCGCGAGGCCAACAACTCCGTCCGCGTCTATTTCAACCCCGAAAATCAGGCACGGTTCGCGGTCTGCCGCCGTATCGCCGCAGGTTTTCTGGACCCGCGGGTGCTTCGCGCCATCGAAGAGAAAACCGGGGCCGACTTGTCCGGCTCGCGTCTTCGCATCGAATACTGTCAGGACACGGAAGGCTTCTGGCTCGCGCCGCACACCGACATCTCGGTCAAGACGTTCACGATGCTCATCTATCTGTCGGACGACCCACGGCTCGCGAACGCGGGCACCGACATGCACGAAGGCCCGCCCGGCTTCAAACATGTCGCCTCTGCGCCATACGGGCGGAACCTCGGCTTCATCTTCGTCCCCGGCAAGAACACGTGGCATGCGGTCGGCAAGCGGCCGCTCCACGGGGCGGTGCGGAAGTCGCTCATCGTGAATTACGTCACGCGCGACTGGCGGGAGACGTCCGAGTTGTCGTAGCGGACGCGCGCATTGCGACGAACTCCTGCCAAAGTCTTCTGCGCTCTTTGCGAAAGGCGGCATCTACGCTCGAACCCCCGAATCAGCTTGCGCCTGCGTCCGCAATACCTGAGGCGGGATGTTAGGGAAAAGCGCCTTGCTGAGGCGTTAATGGCGATAAGGCATTGAAATTTATAGAAAAACTTCACGCGGGATGGCGCCGCCGACCCGCGCGGAACGGCTTCCCACGGTTAACAGCGGCGACCCAAAACATATTTAACGGACTTTTGCGCGCCCACTTTCGTCCAAAAATACAATCAGTTAACCCTTGCCGATTGGGCTAGAAAGCTGATTGTTATCAGTGGGTTGAACTGATATCTTCGCTCTGCGAACGCGTGCTGCCCCAATTTTTGCACATTTCAACCGGCAAATTCAGGCGGGAAATAAATCCGGTGCGCCGCTGTTAACCAACACCGGTAAACGCATGACTGGCGCGGCAACGATTTGTTTACGACAACGGCAGGGCCTGCGCCGGGAGACATCCGGGCTGTCCCGATTCCAGCCTCGTACGGGAGCGTTGGCGGAGATTGACCCCGCCAACTTTTCTCAGCCTTTCAGGGCTCACTTTGCGGTTGCGATCTCGCGCGTTGTTTCAAACGGTGGATGCAGACACATCGCCACGGTTGTGTCGTCAAGGACGCCAGCCTGTTTCAACAGGACAAAAACAACAACGGCAAACACCATCGCGAGGCCAACCGCAAGTTCCTGGGCTTCCGCCAATCCCGTGCGCCACAGCCAGAGCACGATGAACCGGATCACCGGAAGGGCTACAATAACAGTCCGTCCCCCTTTGCTGTCGAAGAACAGGAGGAGGTTTTGCAGGCCGCTGACAAGCAAGCCCGCGCAGGTCTCGGGAGCAAGCATTGCCTTTTCCTTTGCAATGCCTGCTGTCTCTTCTATAGATCGAGTCCTTGTTTTTCTCGCTGAATTGAGCTATATTCTATGGCTTCGATGCTTGGAGTCAGCAGGCTCGTTTCAAGAGCATCGGGAAATCAGTAAGAGCGGTCGGCTTTTTGCTTTCCAGGGCAAGCCAGCCGCTCTTTTCGTTTTCCACTTCAAGTCATCACATCACCTCCCTTCCACTCCTTAAAGTTTCATATGGGGCCCAATTGTTGTCAAGAAACTTCATGCTATTCTTATATGAAATTTCAAGACAGTTTGCGTTATGTCAAATTAAATTTCCGGCATATCGCCCTATAATTTCCTCATCAGAATGGATGAGCCGCCGCTAGACCTCGGTCATCCATCCGAATCTGTGAAAAACAGGCTGAAACGAAAAATAAGGTTCGACTTCTTATAATTTTCTGATAAACCGTCAGGGTGATTTTCCCGGGAATTCAATAAGTGTATGCAATCTATGTTGATTCCCGAGTTGCAAACCTCGGTTTAGCGTTTTGGATCCCTGCTCCCATAGCAAGACAAGGGAGCACATGAGGACGAAGACTTATGGCACGGCGCGCAGCAAGTGGCTCCGTAAAGAGTCCGGTCAACATCACTGTTGGCTTGCTGTTGAAACGCCTGCGCGACCGCGCGGATAAGCAGCTTGATCAGGCTGCGCCAGCCTTGGAAGTCTCGCCCGCATATCTGGCTGCTATCGAAGCAGGAACGAATGCCCTTCCGGCAAAATCGGTGGTTGGCCTTGGAGTTCTCGGACTTAACTTCGTAGCGGCCGCCGCGTTGCTGGCGCTGGTGAGCTATCTCGATTGTCGAATACGAAATTCAAGGATTTATGATTTTCGCGAAATTCGACTGAGAGCGGAGCTTCTTCTCGGCGAAACTGGGGCATCCGCATTCAAAGCCTTTCTCGAATGGACTGTTGCTACGATCCAAACAAGTGAAAGTACCGCCGGCCTGGATAGTCAGCACGGCGTCGACATCCTAGAATCCAGCCTGCAGCAATTGTCTCAGTTGACGTCGCCGGACGCAGCGCAGGCCAAACCAGAGGCGCCAGCATCTCGCTATAGCCTCTCACCCATGGTCGAGGATCTCCTCGATATTGCGTCGAGCGGGCTTTCTCTCCTTACTCCTCACATCAACCGTTTCAATTTCGCCGCTTGGGAAGCCCTTAATGCGGGCCGGATGTCTGAGGTTCGCGCCTATGTAGAGGATGTTGATAGATTTTTGGCGGATGCTTCGCATTTTGATTGGCTGGCGATCCTTCTCAATCCTCATCGCCCGATCCTGAGCATAGCCGTTCCCGGCCGTACTCCCCTATCCGAACAAGACATCGCCGATCGCTTCTATGAGCAGATCCCGCTTTACGCTCGCTCCAGGTCACAGATGGAGGATGTCAAGCGTCAAATCAGAGTCATCAAGGCCAGACCAAAAGGACTAGAAAGCCGAATAAACCGGGCTCTTGTTTACGATTTTTCGCAGGGTCAGATTGTCCAGGAAGCAAGCTGGTCTGCTCTGGGGAAGAAGTTGCTTGTTCAAAAAAGATTCTCTCAATTTGATAACGCTTGGCTTTATCAATTAAAATCCAGCCCTGGACCTCAGTCTACCTCTAATCTGGTAGGCATACTGGGCGCTTACGATAACGATGACGTCTCCTCATTTGGAGTGTTTTTAGATCGAAACGACTGCCGTACTTGGTGGGATATTACCGAGTCCATCACAAACTAACAAGAAGAGGAAAACGTCATGGATGTTCCTGATGAGTTTTTTAATTTTCGTGGGTTCAAGAAGTTTACAACTCCGAGGCACACGGACCTAACTCAATACAGAGAGTTCCTTTATACGGTGAGCGTAGGAGCATTCAATAGAAGTACCTCTGACCTTGTGGAAGCGTATTCGTGGGCTTCCCAAAAGCACCCGATAAAAGCGATTCTTGTAGGTGATGGCCTTTACCAGATAAGTTTGTGCATAACAGAAGGTCTTGATGCAAAAGAAGCAGAAAAAAGGGCGATAAAGGCCGGAGAAGAGTTAATATCTGACTTTTTTAGAGAGGTATACATCGATGATCTTGAGGTAATCAGAACAAGTGAATTGCTCTCGAATCCCGTCTTTTTTTCTGCTTTCGAACGCGTTGAGTCTCTTTATTCGAGTGATTTTTTATTTCGGCAGTCCGTAGAAGAAGATGCCGGTTTTTACGTAAAGCGCCAAAAAGAACGTGGCACATTAAGAATTAGCGAGACAGAAGGTTTCAATCTATCAATTTTCTACCTGAAGCAGGAGATTGCGGTATACTTGCTCCTTGCCGAGCAGGGTTGGCTCGCTGACATATATTTGGGACAAGAAATTCCCACGCTAGCGAAAATAATGCGCGGGGAAATCCCGGCAGCGCCACAAGCCCTCAAACAGCGCGTCAATGTCGGGTTGCAGAAAAAGAGAAATAAACAGATTTACCAGCAAGTGCAGCCCCGCCCCCAAGGGCATTATCTCGCTGCCGAAATTGCGGCCGATCCAGCGGATGTTCGTTTGGTGCAAAGAAAGCCCATACTGGAACCAGCGGCCTGAACTCCTCTTTTCAAGACAGTTCCCTGGTTGAGCGGCCCGGCATGACGCATGCCGTAGCGCAACAGCCATTTGTTTGGCGGACCATATCCGCGTAAGATGCGCCGGGGGCAATCACAGAACCCGAACCAGGAGGACGCTTGCAGCGGCGCGCTTTCATTTGCGGTTTGTCAGGGCTGGCTCTCACGCCCGCCGAACGGGATTTTCTCGGCCGGACGCGCCCGGCGGGGCTCATTCTCTTCGCGCGCAATGTCGAGAGCCCGGATCAGGTGCGCGGCCTCATAGCGGATGCCAAGGCCGCGGCGGGCGGCAATGGCCGGATGCTCGTCATGGTCGACCAGGAGGGCGGGCGCGTTCAGCGTCTGAGGGAGCCGCACTGGCCGCGTTACCCTGCGGCGCGCGCCTTCTCGAAATTGCGCCGCGATGACCGGGAAAACGCGAGGCAGGCCGCGTATCTCTGCGCGAGGCTGATGGCGCACGATCTCCACGAACTCGGCTTCAACACGACCTGCGCGCCGGTGCTCGACGTTCCGGTTCCCGGCGCAGACAACATCATCGGCGACAGGGCCTACGCCGAAGAAGCGCGCGCCGTGATCGAGCTTGGCGGCGCGGTGGCCAATGGCCTGCTCGCCGGTGGCATTCTGCCTGTGATGAAGCACATCCCGGGGCATGGGCGCGCGATGGCGGACAGCCACCTTGCGCTGCCGGTGGTGGATACGCCGCTGCCCGAGTTGGACGCCCACGATTTCGCATCCTTCCGGGCGCTGCGGCGCTCGCCCCTAGCGATGACGGCGCATGTCGTCTTCACCGCCGTCGATCCGTCCGCGCCGGTGACGACATCGGAGAAGGCGATCCGGGAGGCGATCCGGGAGGCTATCGGCTTCGCCGGGCTTCTCATGTCCGACGACCTCAGCATGCGCGCGCTTTCCGGCACGCTTGCGGAACGCGCCCGCGCCTCGTTCGCGGCGGGTTGCGATCTCGCACTCCATTGCAACGGCGCTATGGAAGAGATGGTGGCCGTTGCTTCTGCCGCGCCCTATCTTGAAGGCACGGCGCTGAAGCGCTTCGACGCCGCGCTCGCGCAATTGAAGGAGCCGCAAGCCTTCGACCGCGACGCGGCCGAGCAAGCGCGCCTGGAATCGCTGGCAGGTAGCTGAAAACGATGTTGCCCATGGTTCGAGACGGCCTTCGGCCTCCTTACCATGAGGATCAACTCTTGAAAACACTGGACCTCATCCTGAGCTGGTCGAAGGATGAAGCCAAGAATTCAAGCATTTTCAGCGAGCGCGCGGCGGACAAAGGTAAATGCGGGGATCGAACCCCTAGCGGCGATGGTGTGAATCACTCAAAGTGCCGCTGAGATTGTCAAGCGGAGAATGCCCCGTGGAGAACGGCGACGAACGCAGTCAGCAAGAAGCCTCGGCCTTGTCTGAAGCCAACTGGGGCGACACCCCGGAGCGCATCGAACCGGAAGACGAATCCGACATTCTGCTTCTTGAGCTTGACGGCTTCGAAGGCCCGCTCGACCTGCTTCTCGTCCTGGCGCGAAACCAGAAAGTCGACCTGACCAAGATCTCCATCCTCCACCTCGCCGAGCAGTATCTCGCCTATATCGACGCCGCTCGCGACCTTCGCCTGGAAATCGCCGCCGATTACCTCGTGATGGCCTCCTGGCTGGCCTACCTCAAATCCAAGCTGTTGCTTCCCGAGCAGGAGCAGGCGAAGGACGGCCCGACCGGAAAAGAGCTTGCCGCGCAGCTCGCATTCCGGCTGAAGCGCCTCGAGGCGATGCGCGAAGCGCTGGCGAGCCTGATGGGCCGCAAGCGCCTCGGCGTCGATCTTTTCGCGCGCGGTCTGCCGGAAGGCATTCGCGTTATCCGATCCACCGTTTTTCAGGCGAGCATCTTCGACCTTCTGAAAGCGTACGCCGAGCAGCGCCAGAAGAACGCCGTCACCGAAGTGAAATGGGGCGGGCGTCTCGTCTGGTCCATCAAGCAGGCGCGCGAGCGGCTGGCCGCGCTGCTAGGCTCCGAGCCGGACTGGGCCGAACTCGACAAGTTTCTGGAAGAGTACAAGCCCTCGCCCGTTCTCGGGCGCACGGTTACGGCGTCGAGCTTCGGCGCGACGCTCGAACTCGCCCGCGAAGGCTACATCGAACTGCGCCAGAACCAGCCTTTCGGCCCGCTCTACGTGAAGTGGCTGCACAGGGCGACGGACGAAAGCGCGGCTTAGCGCAAATGCGCTCACGATTTTTTATGTCAGCGCTATCTCGGGCGGCGACGAGGGGCGCATTGCCAAGCGGCGCAATTTACACTTTACTTGTAGAAAAGGGCAGGGGGGAACGGGATGACGGAACCCGATTGGCAACAGTGGGTCGGACGCACCGAGAGTTTGGTCGATCAAGCGGTTGCAAGGCCTATTCGCGCGCTGTCCGTCACCTTCGACACGACGCCTTACGCTGAGCCGGGCGACCGCATTCCAAACCTCTGGCATTGGATCTATTTCCGCCCTCTCGCGCTGATGTCGCAAATCGACACGGACGGGCACCCCAAACGCGGAGGCTTTCTCCCGCCACTGCCACTCGACCGCCGGATGTGGGCGGGAGGACGCCTGACTTTCCACGATCCGCTGCGAATCGGCGACGTCATGGAAAAGAAGTCCGAGATCCTCAAAGTCGACCAGAAGCAGGGCAAGGCCGCCCAAATGGCGTTCGTGACCGTGAAACACGAGGTGTTTTCATCGCGCGGGGTCGCCATCTCCGAGGAGCAGGACATCGCCTATATCGAGATCCCGAAGACCTTTATACCGCCCAAGCCGATCCCGCTGCCGGATAACCTCGTCTGGCAGCAGACCTACCCCGTCGATCCCGTGCTCCTGTTCCGCTTTTCAGCGATTACGTTCAACGGCCACCGCATCCATTACGACCTGCGCTACACAACAGAGGTCGAGAAATATCCCGGCCTTGTCGTCCACGGTCCGCTTCAAGCGATGCTGATGATGAGAGCGGCGGAGACGCGAAACCCGCGCAGGCGTGTTGCCCACTACAGTTTTCGAGGGGTCCGGCCCCTTTTCGATTTCGATAAGTTGTTTCTGTCGGGCAAGCAGCGCGAGGATGGCGGCCTCGATCTCTACACGTCGAACGGCGAAGGTTACGTCTGCATGCAGGCGACATTACACTGGCAGGATCCCTTCCAGCCTTAAGCGACGAGTTCAGCCCCGCCATTCCGAACAGTAAAAGGAGCGCGCCGTGGTCAAAATACTTCAAGGGATGCGGGTCATAGAAGGCTCGGCCTTCGTCGCGGCGCCGCTTGGCGGCATGACGCTGGCGCAGCTCGGCGCCGATGTGATCCGCTTCGACCGGCTGCAAGGCGGCCTCGATCATCACCGCTGGCCGGTCACCAAAGACAATCGCAGCCTGTTCTGGGCGGGCCTGAACAAAGGCAAGCGCTCCATCGCGGTTGATCTCGGCAATCCGCGCGGACAGGAGGTGCTTCGCCGCTTGATCTGCGCGCCGGGGCCGGATGCCGGAATGTTCCTCACGAACATTCGCGCCGGCTGGATGGCCTACGAAAAGCTCAAGAAGGAGCGCCCCGACCTTATCATGGTTACGGTGCTCGGAGACCGCGCGGGCGGGCCTGCGGTCGACTATACCGTCAATCCGTCGATCGGCTTTCCGATGGTCACCGGCCCGGAAGGCTCCGATCCCATCTGTCATGTCCTTCCGGCCTGGGATTGCATCACCGGGCAGATGGCGGCGCTTTCCCTGCTCGCGGCCGAGCGCCATCGCCGCATCACGGGCGAGGGCCAGCTTGTCGAGCTTGCGCTGAAAGACGTGGCTCTCGCCATGCTGGGCAATCTCGGCATCATCGGCGAAGTCACAATCAACCAGTACGACCGCCCGAAATTCGGAAACGCGCTCTACGGCGCTTATGCTCAGGACTTCCTCTGCGCGGACGGCCGCCGCGTGATGGTCGCAGCCATAACGCCGCGCCAGTGGGATGGCGTCGTCGCGACGACTGGCCTTAAAGCCGAGTTCGAACAGCTGAGCCAGAAACTTGGCCTGAATCTCGGTCTTGAGGGCGATCGCTTCAAAGCTCGCGCCGGCATTACCGAGATCCTGAAGCCATGGTTCGCGGCTCGACGCGTGGACGATTTTGCCCGCTCGCTTAATGAGAACGGCATCACCTGGAGCGTTTTCCGGTCGTTCGCGCAGACGATTGCGGAAGACCGGGATTGCTCGATGGACAACCCCATGTTCAGCGTGGTGGAGCAGCCTGGGATCGGAAATTACCTCGTCCCCGGCAGCCCGCTTTCGTTCAGCGCCTACGGCCGCGAGCCGCCGGCGCGCGCGCCTCAGCTCGGGGAACATACGGACGCGATTTTCCACGAGATCGGCTATTCCGACCCCGAAATCGGTGCGCTCCACGACACGAAGGTCGTCGCCGGGCCACGCTAACAACAACGCTCGAATAAAGGCTAATTGCGTCCCGTGCGCCACAGCTCCGGGCGCGCTTGAGCCGTTCTTTCCGAAAAGCGCGCAAGGTCCGCTATAATATTACCTGCCTGATTCGAGGTATCGAGCGCGAGCCCGTACAGCCGGAGGCAGGTTCGCACCCATTTGCCGCAAGCGCTTGAGCGAACTTGCCTCCGAAAAGCTGTAGTTGGGTCGGTAAGTTGCTGGTACGCCTTTTTCGCGGGAATCCTGGAAGCGCTCGCCGCAAACCGGTCAGGATTTCCCGCGGGGCGTATGAGCGCCAGTCTCTTGTCAGCGTGCGCTACACAACGGGAGAGACGACATGGTCCTATGCGACAACGTTTTTTGCTCCGGCGAGACTGTTGAATTTGAGTATGTCACCCTTGCCGGGCGCAGGTTTTGCTGTGTGGCGTGCGCCGACGCCTGGCATCAACAGAACGAGGCGCTTGCCGAGGCCGCGACGCCAGTGCGCGAATCTTCCAGCTCGCGAAATGAACGCCGCGGAAAAACCTCCTGGGCCGGCCGGCGCAACGCGCTGGCCTAGCCGCCAACCACCTCTTCTTACAAACAAAAGACCTCGCTCCGTTTAATAGAGCGAGGTCCAGGGTCTGGCTTATGGGGAAGCATCTCGGTGATACTGCGTTTCATACTCCTGATTCCCCTGCAGGAGGGCAATTCACGAATTATTGCAGATCAATACAATAGGCCCAGCCTGTTAGCGAAACCGCCGCTTGATTGAACAAATTCATGGGCTTCCGGCGCATTTGTGTCTGCAAATCCCCAAGTCGTTAACAATCGTTAATGCTTTCTTGACTGTGCAATTTTCGTCCGCTTGAATGCCCGTCAGTAAAAGATCTAGGCGCGATTCAACGCCCAGCCTGTGCCCGCAGAGGATCAAAAATTATAGGCATCTTGTGCCGAGGCGTTCTGATTCATGCGTCATAGGCCGCCTTATTGTTTCGAACGGACGGAGGGGTGATTATGAAAGTAGGGGTTCGACTGTTATGCGCTCTCGCCGCGAGCGTAACGTTGGGGGGCTATTCCGTGCCCTCGAGTACCGCGCCGCTTTGCGATGGACCGTCGCCGGCTATCTGGCCATTTCTGCCGGAACTGCCCAAAGGTTGCCAGAGGGAACGGATTCAGGCTTCCGGTGAGCTGAGCTTCAACGTCTTCCGCAAGGCAGACAAGATTGCCGAGGCCTCCTGGCAGCGCGAAGTTATCACGAAGTACGGCGAGCGCTTCCAGGACTTGAGATTCGCGGCTTGCAAGAATGTCCTTTGCGTAAAGGGCGCTGTTAGCGGCACGGAGCGCTGCACGATCTCTGCCTTCCCCTGTGCATCGGACATGGGAGAACCTCAAAAAGCACAAGTTGAGCACTTGGCTTCCCTGGATGACCAGAATTTGTCTCCCGAGGACCTTCGCCATGCTGAGCGCGTTGAGGAACGGAGAGAAGTCGTCAGGGATATGAAAAAGGAAGAGCGAAGGGAAGCTAGCAGAGACGAAGCGAGAGAAGAGAGAAGAGACGAAAGAAGAGAAGAAGGAAGGGAAGAAGGAAGGGAAGAACGTCTTGTGGACAGAGATCTGAACCCGCAAGAGGTTCGTGAGCTGCAGTTCCTGTTGAAGCGTGCAGGTTACAACGTATACCCTGATGGAGTATTTGGCGACCAATCGAGAGATGCTCTCAGTGCCTGGGAGCGCAGGGTTGGGATGCGCGACGATGGCTATCCAACCTTCGAAGCCCTTGAGAGGCTGCGCAAGGATTTCAGATAACTCTCACCTGATCAGAGTGTTAAGCGGGGCGCAAAAGGCGCTCCGTTTTTTTTCAGGCGCGCGAAATTGTCACGCGCAGCCCATCGCGCGGCTGCGGGATAGGCCACGTGGCGCGGCATAAATGAGAGAAAAGATCGTCGCCTGGGTGCGACGGGGAAAACCGTAATGGCCTCATATCCGGCGGTATTGCTCCAGCTCCGGGCCTGGGCTAAAGCTCCTGCGCGGAGAAAAGCTAAGTCGGGGCTTTCGGGGGATAAGCGTCATGGTCATGAGTTCCTGGTTCGGCGATATGACCCGGCCGGTCGACATTTATTGCGAGCGAACGAACGCCGCCTGGGACGCCGAACCGCTGAATGCGGTCTCGAATATCGCATTCTTCATTGCGGCCTGGGCGGCCTGGCGTTTGCTGGAGCGCCATCCCAATGCGGCGTTCGGCGGCGCGATCCGGGCGCTCTGCGTCATCATCGCGGTGGTCGGAGCCGGCAGCCTGACCTTCCACACCGTCGCAACCCGCTGGGCCGAATGGGCGGATGTCATTCCGATCCTCATCTTCATGATCGTTTATTGCTGGCTGATTTTAACGGCCTTTTTCCGCTGGCCATGGTGGGGCAAGGCGTTGGCGACGCTTCTTCTCTTTTCGTCCACGTTCTACCTGGAATCGGACGAGTTCGAGAAATTCCTCTGGGGCGGAGCCATGTACTTGCCGACGCTCGTCTTCCTGATGGCCACGGGCGCGGGGATCTGGCGGAAGGATGCCAGCGCGGGCAAAGCTTTCTACGCCGCGGCTCTTCTTTTCGTACTGTCCTTCACTGCCAGAACCCTGGATATGCCGACGTGCGGCGATCTTCCGATCGGCACGCACTACTTCTGGCACCTCCTCAACGCCGCCGTTCTTTTCCTGCTGGTCCGAACGGTCATCCTCCACGCCCCCGGCCCGGAGGAGGAGGTTTCGGGCTCGTGGCACACGGAGCAGACGGTCATTGGCGGCCCTGGCGGCTGGTTTTAGCGGGCATCGCCGCCGCCCTATCGTGAGGGGGGCGGCAATGGGCACACGCCGTCCTCGCCGTCCCCGGAAGGTATGCTTGAAACCTCTTATGAAGGCTCGCCCGCCGGCTTGTTACGGCGTTCGGCCATGAACTGGTCGAACTCGGCCTGATCCTTCGCCCGGCGCAGGCGATCCAGAAAGCCAGTGAACTCCTTTTGCTCGTCTTCAAGGCGCTTCAGCGTCTCTGAGCGATAGTTGTCGAAGGCCGCGTTGCCGCTGCTCGACATCAACCCATATTCACCGCGCTTCATGGCCCGCCACTCTTCGCGCGCCTCGCGCCAGCGCTCGCGGCGCTCTTGCCAGCTCATGTGCCCGTGATGTCCACATCCCATGCGTCCACTCCAGAATAAGAAAGCCAAGGTAGCCAAGCCAATCGGCCACCATATGATGAAGGAAACGATCATCAGCGCGATCCACGCGGGCTTGCCGATGTCGTCGAGCCTTTCGGCCAGGTGCATTGCGTAACTCCCTATGTAAATGTAAGTTACATTAACATAGGTGCGCCGCCTATCTGGCTTTGTCAAGGGGATGACCCCGGTTCTCATTTTCAGAGAACCGGAGCGGCCATTTTGGCAAAAGATCGGGAGGGCGCCAGACGCGATTGCTGGCGTCTCATCATCAGAAATGCTGGACGTATCGCAGGGTGAAACGCTGGCCTTCGGGACGGTTCTCGGCGCCGAACTCTTCGTAGGCGTTGAAGAACAAAGTGTGCTCCGGCCCCCAGCTGTACATGAAGCCGGGACCGACAGCGGCCACTCTTTCCCTCCGGCCGGGCACCGGGATATCGTTGACGAGCGTATCGGTCGTCTGTTGCAGATAATACCCGTTAAGGCCGATCCGGAGTTCCTTGGTCACGGCGTACTCGGTGGCGAAGTTCATGTGAAAAGCCTCCCCAGCCTGACTTGAGACGAGGTTGGGGCCCACCTGGGGGAGATAAACTTGCAGCGACCTATTCGGGTCGTCGTTCTTGCCGTTCCAGAGATAGTGAATACGCGCGGACGCCGTCCACTCGGGTGTTATGAAAACAGTGCCTGCATAGTAAGGATCGAATGACCAGAAGTTCGCGCCCGGCTGCACGGCCGCCGTATCGTCGTAAAGCCCCGTGGGCGCCAGAACTTGAAATTCGATCCGCTGCACGAAGAGCGGGCCGTTGGTCCCATGATAGGGTCGAATTGAATGAGGGGGCCGATAAGCAAGTCGCCGATACCGGTCCTGCCCTTGAGAACCGTGTTTCCCAGACCGTCATCGACGTTTGCGGACGCGACCCATGGCACGATCACGTCCAGGCCGAGGCTTCCTGAGCCAACTTTCAGATTGGACACATAGATAAACTGCGTTAGGGACACAAGGGCATCGACATTGGTCTTCGGCAAGCCCAAACTGTTGCCGTTCTGGTCTGCCAGCTTGTTGGCTGTATAGAATTGCAGATATTCAACGGCGTAGAAGCCAGGACCAGCAGGCAAGCCGCCATCAAGGAAGCTTGTGAACCCCAGATTGAGGTTCGGCTCATCGTAGGCTTGTGCATTCTGGTTGAACGCCAGGAGCAGACTTAAAGCAGAAGCTATTGTCGTTATGCTTCCTGATAAAGTTCGGCGTGCGCTTGTATTCTCCGCGGTCATAGCAGCCCTTGTCGTGCGTGCGCGTTTCGGCCGTCGCTTGGGAGCAGCCGCCTTAATACTTCTACTTGTGAGGATACAACTACTTGGATCGAATGAGTGCTGCTCTCACCGTCACTGGGTTCGCGGTGTACGACAATCGGCTTCACGCCGCACCGGGCCGCAAAAGCGGCAAGCGGAATCTTTAGTATCGGCGCTGTGACAAAATTACACCAAAGTGCAAGTCCGGCTCTCCTGATCGGCAGCCCCGGCTGAAGCCTCTACTCCAAGCCGGTTACAGGAATGCCCGTCAGGTGAAGGATGGCGTTGATGACGGCGCCTGAGACCCAGGCGATGAATTTGGATAAGAAGTCCAGATCGATGCCGAGATTCTGGCCCGCCATGGGAAGAATGAAGATGATCGCGAGGATGATGAGAAGGCCGTAAGGCTCAAGCCCCGCAAAGCGCTTCGCGATCGGCACAGGGAGGAGCCCCACGGCCACGCGGCCTCCATCGAGCGGCGGGATCGGCAGCATATTGAAGACCGCGAGGACCACGTTAATGAGGATGCTGTTGATGAGGTTCTGGGTCATCCACTCCGCGGCCGGTTGGGGCGCAAGCCTCGCGATGTAGAGAAGAAGCGCTGAGATTATCGCCAGCGCGATGTTCGTTCCCGGCCCCGCCAGCGCCACGAAGACCATGTCCCTTCGCGGATTGCGAAGCGCGCCGAAGTTGACGGGCACGGGCTTGGCATAACCGAAAAGAAAAGGCGAGCGGGCGAGAAGCAGGATGCCGGGCAGAATGATGGTCCCGAACGGATCGACATGCTTGAAGGGGTTGAGCGTTACGCGGCCCAACATCCACGCGGTGTTATCGCCGAAGCGCCGCGCCGCATAGCCGTGCGCGGCTTCGTGCAGCGTAACAGCCAGCAGCACCGGGATGATCCAGGTCGATGCCGTGTAAAGAGCCGTGCTCGTATCTGCACCCATAGCCTTGTCCTTTGGCGCGAGACTTCGTTTTCCGGAAGCTGTTTCCATCACTTCGATCGCGATGTCACCATCGCGTTTCGGCACAAGGTAGAGGTTTCAGTCCTTTACCTTAAGATCGAAGGCCGCCGCTAGCGGTCAAATTGGAATAAAAGGAGCAAACGGCAATGGATGTCGGCTTTATCGGCCTCGGGGGTATGGGCTTTCCGATGGCGCGCAATCTCTTGAAAGCGGGGCATCGCGTTCACGTCTACAATCGCACCTTGAGCCGCGCCGAGCCCCTTGGAGAGGATGGCGCCATCGTCGCACGCAGCCCGGCCGAAGCCTGTGCCGGCGACGCGGTCATCACAATGCTCGCCAACGATCAGGCCGCTGAGGAGACCGTTTTCGGCGAAAACGGCATTCTAAAAGGCCTGAAACAGGGCGCGGCGCACATCTCCATGAGCACGATCACGGTCGCTCTCTCCGAGCGCCTGAAACAGGCTCACGCGGAGGCGCAGCAGACCTATATTGCGGCGCCGGTTTTCGGACGGCCCGATGCCGCCGCCGCAGCGAAGCTTTTCGTCGTCGCCGCCGGAGACAAAAGTGCGGTCGAGCATGTTCAGCCGCTCTTCGACGCAATCAGCCAGCGCACCTTTTTCCTGAGCGAGCATGCGCCAGATGCCAACCTCGTGAAGCTCGGCGGAAACTTCCTGATCGCCGCGATGATCGAGTGCCTGGGTGAAACTGTCGCACTCACGCGGAAATACGGCGTCGATCCCCGCCGCTTTCTGGAAATCATGACGGAAACCCTGTTCGCCGCGCCCGTCTACCGGACCTATGGCGCGCTCATCGCCGAGCAGAGATACGAGCCGGCTGGCTTCAAGCTGGAACTCGGGCTGAAGGATGTGCGCGCCGTGCTCGCTGCGGCGGAAGCAAAGGCCGTTCCGATGCCCGCCGGCAGCGTCGTCCGGGATCATTTCCTCAGCGCGATCGCGCGCGGCGGGGCCGATCTCGACTGGTCTGCTCTGGCGAAGTTTATCGCTGAGGACGCCGGGCTCAAATCCTGAAATGCAATTCCGGGATCGCCGTCAGAAGCATGGCGGCGCATCTCACGCCAACGCCGTGATCAGCAAGACAAAGAAAATATGACAGTTTTTTAGAGCAATATGATAACGTCCCGGCCTTCTAATCAAACGAACCCAAGAATTGTAAGCCTCTTTTCGTGTTGAATATACTCCTCTTGGGTGGCTGATATTTCCAGACCATCTGGAGATCTGAACGGGGTGATAAGCTTTTTTGAATCGACCGTCATTCCAGTTTCATGCTTTCTGAGGATCATCAGCGGACCGTGCTATTCGACAAAACGATCGGATCGCGGTAATAATTCGCGCGCCACATCTTCTATCGGGCGGGCAGGCAGCGAAAGCTGGGGGCATGGCTGGACCTTTACTCCGTTCTTGGCGCGCAATCAGGCGCGCATCGCGGGTGATGAAGGGAGCCGCTACCTTGCAGAGTGGAGCCGCTTACAGGAATGAGAAGAGGTCTATGACGGAAAGAATGTCACAATCGAACCTTGCGGAAACGAGCGCCGAGGAGATCGCCAAGCTGCGCGAGCTCATTCTCAAGCGGCTGATTTCAACGACCGGCAAGGACCAAACATCGGCAAGCCAGCGCGACTGGTTTATCGCGACCGCGCTTGTCGTCCGTGACCGGATCATCAAGGCGTGGATTACATCCGAGAACATCAATTACGAGCAGGGCAGGCGGCGCGTCTACTATCTCTCACTCGAATTCCTTATCGGGCGTCTGCTCATGGACGCGCTGAACAATCTCGGCCTCACGGGTGAGATCCGCGAAGCTTTGGCCGGCCTCGATGTCGATCTCGACAAGCTCTCCGAGATGGAGCCGGATGCGGCTCTCGGCAATGGCGGCCTGGGACGGCTCGCGGCCTGTTTCATGGAAAGCATGGCGACGCTGGAGGTCGCTGCATACGGGTATGGCATCCGCTACGATCATGGCCTGTTCCGCCAGGCGATCAAGGATGGTTGGCAGCACGAATATCCCGAGGACTGGCTGGCATTCACCAATCCCTGGGAATTTCCGCGCCCCGAAACCGCCTATGCCATCGGGTTTGGCGGCTCGGTGGAGTCGCTCCACCACAGCTCGGTCGCGCAAATCTGGCGTCCGTCCGAAGTCATCGAAGCCGTTGCCTACGATACGCCCATCCCCGGCTGGCGCGGCAGATATGTGAACACGCTTCGGCTATGGCGCTCACGAGCGCCCGATCCCTTGCGCCTCGATGTCTTCAACGCCGGCGATTACGTCGCGGCTCAGACGGAACAGGTTCGCGCCGAGTCAATCTCCAAGGTGCTCTATCCGAGCAACTCGACCCCGGCTGGCCAGGAACTTCGGTTGCGCCAGGAATATTTCTTCGCGTCCGCCTCGCTGCAGGACCTCATTCACCGTCACCTGAAACAGCACGGCGACATTACGAAGCTGGCGGACAAGGTGGCGATCCAGCTCAACGATACGCACCCGGCCATCGCGGTCGCCGAGCTGATGCGTCTCCTGGTCGATGTTTACGGCGTCGGCTGGGAGCAGGCCTGGACCATAACACAAGCCACGTTCTCCTACACGAACCACACGCTGCTGCCGGAAGCTCTTGAATCCTGGCCCGTGCCGCTCATGGAGCGCCTGCTTCCGCGGCACATGCAGATCATCTATCTCATCAATGCGCTGCACCTGGATGCCTTGCGGGAGAAAGGCGCCGATCAGCAACTCCAATCGCACGTCTCGCTCATCGACGAATATTCCGGGCGGCGCGTGCGCATGGGGAACCTTGCTTTCCTCGGCTCGCACAAGATCAACGGCGTGTCGCAGCTTCACACCGATCTCATGAAAGAGACGGTGTTCCATGATCTGAACAGCCTCTATCCCGATCGCATCGTCAACAAGACGAACGGCATCACTTTCCGGCGCTGGCTTTTCGAAGCCAACTCCGGCCTCACGCAGCTTCTGATCGAAACGATCGGGCCGAAATTCCTGGACGATCCGGAAGCGCTCAGGAGCCTGGAGAAATTCGCGGACGACACAAGCTTCCAGGCGAAGTACGCAGCCGTCCGGCATGGCAACAAGGAAGCGCTGGCGAAGATCATAACCGACAGGCTTCTCATCAAGGTCGATCCGGCCGCGCTCTTCGACGTGCAGATCAAGCGCATCCACGAGTACAAGCGCCAGCTTCTCAACGTGCTCGAGACGATTGCGTTCTACAACGAGATCCACGCACACCCCACGCGCGATTTCGTTCCGCGCGTGAAGATCTTCGCGGGCAAGGCGGCGGCGAGCTATCATCAGGCGAAGCTCATCATCAAGCTGATCCACGATGTGGCGCGCGTCGTGAACAACGACCCGTCCGTGCGCGGCCTTTTGAAGGTGGTGTTCCTGCCGAACTTCAATGTCAGCCTCGCGCAGTCGATCATTCCGGCCGCCGATCTGTCCGAGCAGATCTCGACCGCGGGCATGGAGGCGTCGGGCACGGGCAACATGAAATTCATGCTCAACGGCGCGCTCACCATCGGGACGCTCGACGGAGCCAACGTGGAAATCTGCGAGCATGTCGGACGCGACAACATCTTCATCTTCGGGATGACCGCCCAGGAGGTCCAGGAGCGCCGCAGGAAGGGCATCGACGCTCGCGAGACCATCGCCGCGTCTCCGCAGCTGCGCGAGGTGCTTGATTCGGTCGCGTCAGGCGTCTTCTCGCACGACGAAAAAGACCGCTACCGCCAACTCGTCGACATCCTGACCTATCACGACCACTTCATGGTGACGGCGGATTTTGAAGCCTATTGCGCCGCGCAAAGGGAAGCGGACACGCGCTGGCGCGACCGAAGGTCCTGGTGGCGCTCAAGTATACTGAATACTGCACGAGTGGGCTGGTTTTCCTCCGACCGAACGATTAAAGAGTATGCAGAGGAAATTTGGCGCGTGCCCGTGCGCCCGGCTTAAAGGATAAGCAAGTGACAGCTGGAAGTTGGCGCGCGAGCGACGAGGACGTCGCTCGCATTGTCGCAGCGACGCATGATGATCCGTTTTCCATTCTCGGGCTGCACAGCGCGCCCGAAGGAATGGTCATTCGCGCATTTGTTCCCAGCGTCGCGCGCTTGCAGGCCCTGATCGAACCTGTCGAACTCGATCCTGATTCTCGAACGGCGCGGCGAAACCGATTTCTTCGAGGCGCTGGCCCCGAATGTGACGGAGCGATTCGCCTACCGGCTGCGCGCCGAGGAAAACGGCGAAAGGTGGGAGTTTCTCGACCCCTATGCCTTCGGCTCCGTCCTCGGCACTCTCGACGATCACCTCCTGGTCGAAGGGACGCACAAGCAGCTTTATGAACGCCTTGGCGCTCATCCGATAACACACGAGGGCGTCGACGGCATTCTGTTTGCGGTTTGGGCGCCGCAAGCGCGGCGCGTCTCCGTGGTGGGCGACTTCAATCAATGGGACGGGCGCCGCCATACCATGCGAAAGCGTGTCGATAGCGGCCTCTGGGAGCTTTTCGCGCCGGGCCTCGTCGAAGGAACCGTCTACAAGTACGAGATCGTCGGCGTGGGTGGAAATCTCATGCCCCTCAAGGCGGACCCCTTCGGATTTGGCAGCGAACTCCGGCCATCGACGGCCTCGATCGTGGCGCGGACGGACAATTTTACCTGGGGCGACGAGGCCCATATGGGCTGGCGGTCGACAGTGGATGCCCGTCGCAGCCCGATGTCGATCTACGAAGTGCATCTCGGTTCGTGGCGTCGCGGCTGGGATAATAGCTTTCTGAGCTACGACGAACTGGCGGAGCAGTTGATCCCCTATGCCGTGGATATGGGATTCACGCACCTGGAGCTCTTGCCAATCTCAGAGCATCCGCTCGACGCCTCCTGGGGCTATCAGCCGATCGGCCTGTTCGCTCCCACCCGCCGTCATGGCGATCCCGCTGGCTTTCAACGCTTTGTCGACGCGGCGCACCGCGCGGGGCTGAGCGTGATCCTCGATTGGGTTCCCGCTCACTTCCCAACCGACGAACATGGCCTTGCCTGGTTCGACGGCGCGCCGCTTTACGAGCATCCCGACCCCCGGCGAGGCTTCCACCCCGATTGGAACACCGCGATCTACGATTTCGGCAGGCGCGAGGTTTCAAGCGTCCTCATCTCGAACGCCCACTATTGGCTCGACCGTTTCCACATCGACGGCTTTCGCGTGGATGCGGTCGCTTCCATGCTTTACCTCGACTATTCGAGGCGGCCGGGCGAGTGGCTGCCCAATTCAGAAGGCGGAAACGAGAACAAGGACGCCGTGCGCTTCCTGCAATCGGTCAACGCGAGCGTTTATGGCGCCTTCCCCGGAATCGCGACAGTGGCGGAGGAGTCGACATCCTGGCCGGGCGTCTCTCAGCCGACCAGTGCTAACGGGCTGGGGTTCGGCTTCAAGTGGAACATGGGGTGGATGAACGACACACTCACCTACATGACCAAGAACCCCGTCTACCGGCAGTGGCACCATGACAAGCTGACCTTCGGCCTGCTTTACGCCTGGTCCGAGAACTTCATTCTGCCCATCTCGCACGATGAGGTGGTCCACGGCAAAGGCTCGGTCGTCAACAAGATGCCCGGCGACGAGTGGCAGCAGTTCGCCAACGCCCGCGCCTATTACGGATTCATGTGGGGTTATCCGGGCAAGAAGCTTCTGTTCATGGGCCAGGAGTTCGGTCAGCGGAACGAGTGGAACTTCGATTCGGGCCTCGACTGGTGGGTTCTCGACTATGCGTTCCACCGCGGCGTTCAGTCGCTGGTCCGCGACTTGAACCGCCTGCACCGCGAGAAGCCCGCGCTCCACGCGCGCGATTGCGAGCCGGAAGGCTTTCAGTGGATTGTCGTCGACGACTACCAGCACTCCATTTTCGCCTGGGTGCGCTGGGGCGGCCCAGGGTCCAAGCCCATCGCCGTCGTCTCGAACTTCACGCCGGAGCCGCGCCGCAACTATCGCATCGGGCTGCCTCACCGCGGGCGCTGGACGGAAATCCTGAATACCGATGCTCCAGCCTATGGCGGATCAGGCATTGGCAACCTTGGAGGCGTGACGGCCTTCAGCCAGCCGTCTCACGGGTTCCCGGCATCGGCAGAAATTACAGTGCCGCCGCTCGCCACTGTTTATTTTGAGTTTGACTCAGGTTAAACCTGCAACGAGCCAATCCTGCTAGCATAAAATCTCAGCCACCATTGGGAGGAACCGATGAGGACGCCCGGACTGTCTCCCATAGCACGCGACGCCATGGCCTATGTTCTGGCCGGGGGTCGCGGCAGCCGTTTGATGGAATTGACCGCGAGGCGCGCCAAACCCGCCGTCTATTTCGGCGGGAAGTCTCGCATCGTCGATTTTGCGCTCTCGAACGCTTTCAACTCCGGCATACGGCACATCGCCGTCGCGACCCAGTACAAGGCGCATAGCCTTATCCGGCATCTTCATCGAAGCTGGAATTTCATGCGCCCCATCCGCAACGAAAGTTTCGATATTCTCCCCGCGAGCCAGCGCATTTCGGAGGAGCTTTGGTATCAAGGCACCGCGGACGCGGTTTACCAGAACCTCGACATTATCGAAGGCTATAACCCGAAATACCTCGTGGTGCTGGCCGGCGACCACATCTATAAAATGGATTACGAGTTGATGCTCCATCAGCATGTGGAGCAGAAGGCCGACGTCACGGTTGGCTGCATCGAGGTCCCGCGCATCGAAGCGACCGGCTTCGGGGTCATGGATGTGGATGCCAGCGATAACATCCGCTCTTTCGTTGAGAAACCGGAAAATCCTCCCCCGATGCCTGGAAAGCCTGACACGGCGCTCGCCAGCATGGGGATCTATGTTTTCGAGACGAAGTTCCTGCTCGATCAGCTGCGGCGCGATGCGGAGGACCCCAACTCGTCGCACGACTTCGGAAAGGACATTATTCCACACCTCGTGAAGAATGGCCGCTCCGTGGCGCACAGCTTCCAGAATTCCTGCGTCCGGTCGGAATCGGAAAAGGGCGCTTATTGGCGCGATGTGGGAACCGTCGATGCGTATTGGGCCGCGAATATCGACCTGACGGAGGTCGTTCCAGACCTCGACATCTACGACATGGACTGGCCCGTCTGGACCTTCAATGAAGTGACGCCGCCTGCCAAATTCGTGCACGATGAGGACGGCCGGCGGGGGCAGGCGATTTCATCGCTCGTCTCGGGCGCGTGCATCGTCTCCGGCGCCTCGTTGCGGCGGACGTTGCTTTCCACGGGCGCCAGGGTTAACTCCTTCGCAAACGTGGAGTACGCGGTGATCCTGCCACGCGTCGATATTGGCCGCTCCGCGCGCCTGAGAAATGTTGTTATCGATGCCGACGTGAAGATCCCCGAAGGGCTGGTCGTTGGCGAAGATCCGGAACTCGACGCGAAGCGTTTCCGGCGAACGGAACGTGGCATTTGCCTTATCACGCAACCGATGATCGACAGGCTTCTCGAGCAAGCTTCGCTCCACCCCGTTCCTGCGCGGGATATTCCTCCTCCTGCGCCTCCCAAGGAAGAGGTTCCCTCAACCAACGGAGCCGAGGAGGAAGTTGCAATCAACGGGCTCGACCATGACGCCACGATAGACGAGCGTGAAGCCCCAGCCGCGACGGGCGGACTTGAAGCGTGAGCCAGTTAACGATCCTTTCGGTCGCCTCGGAGATTTACCCGCTCGTCAAAACGGGCGGCCTCGCAGACGTTGCGGGAGCGCTTCCCCTCGCGTTGCGCGCCGAGGATACCCGCATGGTCACGCTGGTTCCGGGTTACCCGGCGGTGATGGCGGCATTGGACGCTGGCGAGGAAATTCGCTCGATCCCGTTTCTGTTCGGGGGGAGCGCGCGCCTTCTCAACGGCAAGGCCGGGAAACTCGATCTCTTCGTTCTCGATGCGCCACACCTCTTTGACCGGGCCGGAAACCCCTATGTCGCACCGGGCGGGGCCGATTGGCCCGATAATGCCTTTCGCTTCGCCGCACTTGGAAAGATTGCCGCTGCCATAGGCCGGGGGCTCGTGCCTGGGTTTTTGCCTGATGTGGTCCATGGCCACGATTGGCAAGCCGGCCTTGCCGCAGCCTATCTCCACTACGGTGAAGGGGCGAGGCCTGCCACCGTCACCACCGTTCACAATCTCGCCTACCAGGGCCAGTTCCCGGTGAGCCTGCTCACCGCGCTGGAGCTGCCGCAGGAAGCCCTTACCTTCAACGGCATCGAGCATTACGGCGCGATCGGCTACCTGAAGGCCGCGCTTCAGCTCTCGGATAGGATCACAACCGTCTCGCCAACCTATTCAATTGAAATCCAGCGTCCCGAAACCGGGATGGGGTTTGACGGCCTGCTTCGCGAACGCGCTTCGAGGTTGAGGGGCATCCTCAACGGGATCGACACGGAAGTGTGGAACCCTGCCGACGATCCTCGAATTGCCGTCAATTACGACGCCCGTGCGCTTTACGCGCGAGCGGCCAACAAAGAGGTTCTGCAACATGCCCTGGGTCTTCATCCTGACCCGGATGCGCTGCTTGCCGGCGTCATAAGCCGCCTCTCCTGGCAGAAGGGCCTCGACCTCCTGCTCGATAATCTGCCGGTTCTCCTCGAAGGGAACATGCAGCTTGCCGTGCTCGGCGAAGGCGACCCCGAGATAAAAGCTCGCTTCCGGGCAGCGGCGCAAAACTTCCCGGGCCGGGTGGGCGTCTGCTTCGGCTATGACGAAACGCTCGCGCACCGCATTCAGGCAGGTTCGGACGCGCTGCTTGTCCCATCGCGGTTCGAGCCCTGCGGTTTGACGCAGCTCTGTGCGCTGCGCTATGGCGCTATTCCTATCGTGTCGCGCGTCGGCGGACTAGCCGACACCATCATCGACGCCAACGAGATGGCGATTGCGGCAGGCGTCGCCACGGGGATTCAATTCGCGGCCGGAACAGACGATGGCTTGGCATTGGCCTTGCGCAAAACTGCGTCGCTCTTTCGCGACAAGGTGACGTGGCGGGCCATGCAAACGAATGGCATGCTGTCGGACGTCTCCTGGCGCAATCCTGCGTGCCGCTACGTCCAGCTTTACCGGGAGCTTATCCCAGAGAAGGTGACAATGGAAACGGCTGCATGATGAGCCGCATGAGCGAAGGCTCGCCTGAGCCGCTTGGCGTTACACTGGATGAGCACGGTGCCAATGTCGCAGTCTTTTCCGCCTATGCCACCGCGATCGAAATCTGTCTTTTCGACGCTTCGGGACAGACCGAGGTCGAGCGCGTGCGCTTGCCCTGTCGCACTGGCGATGTCTTCCACGGTCATTTCGAGGGAATAAGCGCCGGCCAGCGTTACGGCTTTCGCGCGCACGGGCCCTATGCGCCACACGACGGACACAGGTTCAATCCAGCGAAACTTCTTGTCGATCCTTATGCCCTGGCCCTGGATCGCCCCTTCTCGCTGGCGCCGGCAATGTTCGGCTATTGGCTCGACGCCCCGGAGGCGGATCTAAGCTTCGATGCGACTGACAGCGCGCCGTCCATGCCGAAAGCGATTGCGATTCGCCCAATGGCCGCGGAAACCGGACCGGCAACCCGGCGGCCATGGGCCGACACGATCATCTACGAATTGCATGTCCGGGGTTTCACCAAAACGCATCCGGGCGTACCCGAGGCAATCCGCGGTACATTCGCGGGTCTCGCTCATCCCGCCGCCATCCATCATCTTGTGAAACTGGGCGTGACGGCTGTCGAGGTCATGCCCTGCGCGGCATCGATCGATGAACTGCACCTGAGCGCGTCCGGCCTCACGAATTACTGGGGCTATAACTCGGTTGCGCTGATGGCGCCCGACCCGCGCCTTGCGCCCGGCGGCTGGGATGAAATCCGCAGTTGCACAGCCGCGCTCCATAGCGCTGGCATCGAAGTCATAGTGGATGTGGTGCTCAATCACACCGGCGAAGGCGGCGAACTGGGCCCGACCTTGTCGATGCGCGGCCTCGACAACGCATCGTACTACAGGCTGGCGCAGGACGAGCGCTACTTCATCAACGATACCGGCTGCGGGAACACGCTTGCACTCGACCGGCCGCCCGTGCTCCGGCTCGCCATGGATGCGCTCCGGGCCTGGGTCAAATTCGGCGGCGTTGACGGCTTTCGTTTCGATCTGGCCACCGTTCTCGGCCGTGGCGACGATGGCTTCGACGCGTCCTCTCCGCTCATCACGGCGATCTCCCAGGACCCCCTGTTGCGTGAGGTGCGGCTGATTGCCGAGCCGTGGGACATCGGACCCGGCGGATACCGCCTCGGCTCATTCCCCGGCTCCTGGCGCGAATGGAACGACCAGTTCCGTGACACCATGCGCCGGTTCTGGCGAGGCAACAGCGGCCATGTGCCCGCCGCGGTGACCCGGTTCGCCGGATCGTCCGACATCTTCGGTCCACGCCGGCGCCCGACCTCAAGCATCAACTTTATCGTGGCGCATGACGGCTTCACGCTCGCCGATCTGGTCTCTCACGAGCGCAAACACAACGAAGCCAACGGTGAAGGCAACCGGGACGGAAACGACGCCAACTACTCGTGGAACAGCGGCGTCGAGGGCAGGACAAGCAATTCAGCCATTCTCGCGGCGCGGCGGCGCGATCAGCGCAATCTGCTGGCTTCCCTTCTTCTGGCGCGGGGCACGCCCATGCTGGCGATGGGCTCCGAGTGCGGCCAGTCGCAGAACGGCAACAACAACGCTTACGCGCAGGACACCCCCGCAAGCTGGATGAACTGGGAGACGGCGGATGCCGCGCTCGCGGCCTTCACGGCGAGGCTCATCGAACTGCGGAAGGCTCATCCCGCCTTTACTCGCGATCGCTTCCTGACCGGCGATGCCTCCGACGCAACCCTCATCCCGGATGTTCAGTGGCTGACGCGAACCGGTTCGCCGATGCATGACGGAGACTGGAACGACGGCAACCTTCGTACGATCATCGCCTCGCTTTACGTTCCGGCTTCGGAAGACCAAAGTGCGGATCGCGTCATCTGCATTCTGCATGCCGGACCGGAGGCCGTGGACGCGACCCTGCCCGACGCGCAGGCAGGCCGCGTGTGGCGTCTTTGCCTCGACACGTCGCATGAGGATGGCCGCGGCGACGAACGAGCTTTTGCGGGAGGCGCGATAATCGCCATTGCGCCGCGCTCCGTGGTTGTCCTCGATGAGCGGTCCGGCCAGGCATCCCATTTCGCAATCAAGTCAGATCAAGGCGTCGCGCCCGATCTGCTCGGCAAGCTGGCGAGCGCGGCCGGCATCGCGCCCGACTGGTATGACATCGCAGGACAGCGGCATATTGTGTCTCCCGAGACGAAAGCCGCGTTGCTGGCTGACATGGGACTCCCGGCCGGCAGCACCGGCGAGGCGCGGGAGAGCCTTGTGCGCCTCGCTGACGACCAGGATCGCCGTCCGCTTCCTTGGAGTCTCGTTGTCCACGAAGGGGAACCGGTCAGAGTTCGCCTTCCTTTGATCCAGGGACGCGCGCCCGCCGCGCTGCAAATCCAGCGCGAGGATGGCAGCGCCAGCGTGATCCCGTTAGGCCCGGGCGACATCGAGTTCGCGCCTTTTACGGCGCTGGATGGCCGCCTGAGCGAAGCCGCCATCGCGAAGCTGCCGCCGCAACCCGCCGGGCGGCATCGGATCAGCCTGGACCATAGGCCCGAAATTGAGTGCCGCCTCACCATTTCGCCTGGGCGGTGCTTTCTGCCGGACGCTCTGAGATCCGGCGAGAAGGCGACCGGCATCGCCGCGCAGCTCTATTCCCTCCGCCGCGCCGGGGACCAGGGCATCGGCGATTTCACGACGCTCAGCGAATTCGCGGGGATTGCGGGACAAGCGGGCTTTACCACAGTCGGGCTGAACCCTTTACATGCGCTCTTCCAGTCGGACCGCGAGCGCGCCAGCCCCTATTACCCCTCGGACCGCCGTTTCATCGATCCGATCTATATCGATGTCTCAGTCCTTCCGTCTCAGTTAGGCGGAGGCTGCTGCGCCGCCGCGCTCGCAAAGCAAGACTATCGCTTCGCTGCTCTGTCATCTCGATCTCATGTCGATTACGCGGCGGTCTGGGCGCTGAAGCGGGACATTCTGGACGCGGCTTTTGCCGACTTCGAGGACCTCGAAACGCAGGTGCCGGGCGCCGATATTTCGCGCGACTTCGATGCGTTCGTCGCCAGGGGCGGCGAGTCTCTCTTCAATTTCGGTTGCTTCCAGGCGATCAGCGAAAGCCGGCGCGGGGAACCGTGGACCGCATGGCCGGAGGGCCTTGCCAGACGCGATCCAGCCGCGATCAAGGCCTTTGCGCAAGAAAACGCTTGGCTCGTCCGGTTTCATCTTTTCCTGCAATGGCTCTGTGAGCGCCAGCTTGGCAGCGCCGAGGCACAGGCGCGCAAGAGCGGCCTATCGCTCGGCTTCTACCGTGATCTCGCCGTCGGGGCGGCTCCCGATGGAGCGGAGTGCTGGGCCAATGCCGATCAGTTGATGCGGTCCTGCTCTGTCGGCGCGCCGCCCGACCCTTTCTCGGAAGCCGGACAAAACTGGGGCTTGCAGCCGCCTAATCCCGTCGCCTGGCAGCGCTCCGCCTACGCCTCCTTCAACGAACTGGCCGCCGCCAACATGCGTCACGCCGGAGCGCTGCGGATCGATCACGCCATGGTGCTGACGCGCCTGTTCGTCATCCCGAACGGAGCGAAGGCTCTGGAAGGCGCTTATCTCTCCTACCCCGCGCATGACCTCATTGGTCAGCTGGCCCTCGAAAGCCAGCGCGCGCGCTGCCTTGTGGTCGGCGAGGACCTGGGCAACGTGCCGATGGGCTTCCGCGAGACGATGGATGCCGCCGATATCCTGAGCTATCGCGTGTTCTGGTTCGAGCGCAGCGGCGAGGAGTTCACCTCGCCCGCAGCCTATCCGCGAAAGTCGCTGGCGTGCCTTTCGACGCACGATCTGCCGACGCTGGCAGGCTGGTGGCAGGGCGAGGACATTCGCGAAAAGGAAGCGCTCGGCTTTCTCTCGCCGGAGGAAGCAGCGGCCGCGTGCGAGAGACGCGCCGCGGACAAGCAGGCTTTTCTTCGCCTGATCGCGCGCGAGCACCTGCCCGCCACGACAAACTTGAACGGGGTTATCGATGCCTCGGTCGTCGCCGCTGCCCATCGCCTTCTCGGCCGGGCGTCTTCGCTCATCTCGGTCGCGCAAATCGACGATCTTGTCGGCGAACTCACGGCGGTGAACCTTCCCGGCACGGATCACGAGAGGCCGAATTGGCGAAGAAGGCTCGGCGGCGTCACCAAGGATTTGCCGGAAAAGGTGTCGGCTTTTGCAGGCGCTCTCAAGAGGTGAGCTGACCGCTATTGCGCGTCCGGGTGCGCCGGGTTCTTGGAAAGAGCATCGCGCATGCGCCTCTCGAAGTCGCTCGTGCCGCTCGCGGCGGCCCCTGCTTGCGCCGCGGCAGGTTTTTTCTTCTCGTCGCGCTTACGGCTAGGCGGTGGCGGGGGAGCAGGCGCCTGCTTTGTAGCCCAGGCGGAAGTGGTGGCTGGCGGCTTGTCGAGATTTTCAAGCTTCGTCATGTCGCCCTCCATTTTGCGAACAAGAATGGTGCGGGCCAAATCTTCCGCCGAAAGCGCCCGGGGCCTGCCGCCGAGTTCCCGAAGCGGCCCTGCCATCTGGACCTTCACGGGTGGCCACTTAGTGCGACGGTCGGAGCTTACGCCCGCCTGCCAGCTCGTGTCGGCCTGCATGGTGGAAAGGTCGAGATAAGCCTCCATGCGAACGGTACCGTCCTTGTTGTCGCGGCTGCGGAATGACGCGCGCGGGATTTCGAGCATGCCGTCGCGGACCCTGAAAGGCACTTTGAGATGGCGATATTTGAGGTCGGCAGACTGCAACGCGTCGAAGACCTTCTTCTTGATCGCGTCTTCCGTTGGCGGTTGCTGCGCTGACGCCAACTCGTCGGCGCTTTTCTGCGCACGCGCTGGCGACAACTTCGAAAGTTGTCCGTCCTGAAGCGCGATCACACCCTTTCCCCGAAGCACGGATATGATCCCGCGCGGGCTCAACCCTTGGCCGGAAGCGTGAAGCGAGAGCGATCCTTTCCCTGAAAGGATTGGCGGCGAGCCGTTGTTCGCAAGTGCGGACAGCTCGGCTTTGGAAAGAGCGATTGTCGCGGTGGCGGCGACGGCGGCTCCGCGCGCATCAAGGCTGAGCAAGGCTGTGAGATCGCCGCCGAGCGCTTTCCCTTCGAACTTTTGCACTTCGAGGCGGCCATCTTCCAGCGTGGCCGAGATCTGCGCGTTCGAGATCGAAAACGTTTCGCCAAGCTTTATCGTTTTTGCGGCGAGCGTAATTTTCGCCGTCGTGTCCTGGAACGCATTCAGGGCAAAAGGCCGGTTGCTCCAGATGTCGGGCGAAGGCGCTTGCATCGCGCCGGACACCGCGGCGGCGATTCGATCCGTCGGCTGCGCGAGCAGGTAACTCAGGATTGCGGGAGGCGCGAGCTGGTCGGCTTTCAGGTCCGCATCGACCTCCGTCAAGCGATCCGACGCGCCAATTGCAAGATGGCCGGTCACGACGTTTTTCGGCAATTCCGCTCGGAGCTTGGCTGCGTCGATGCGCTCCGGCGAGTAGGCCAGGGTGGTCTCGACTCTGAGACCGGCTCGCGGTTCGCCGCCGAGCAGCGCCAAAAGCGCGGGCGGCAGAAACTGCTCGGGAGACTGGCTTGAGCCTTGCGCCTTGCCGGTGAAGGAAAACGTCTGCCCCTTGAACGCCGCCGCCCCGTCGATCTGGGCTTGCAACAGTGCGGCCTTGACGCTGGCAGACATATCCAGCCGCTCGGATGTGCCGTTGGCCCGGATCGCGATCGCGCCGGGGGAATTCGAAGCGCCAGAGCTCAATCCAGCCTTCGGGAAGAGAAGCGAGACGAGAGCGTTGCCTTCCATCGCAGAGAGCGCAAGCTGCCCCGAGAAACCGGCGGCGCGCCATTCCGCAAGACTGCCTTTCAGCTGGACGCGGCCATCGAGGCGAGCCGCGCCGAGTTTTCCGCTAAGCTGAGCTGATGCGCTGCCCTGTCCGTCAGCGCTGGAGTTGATCGCGAGGCTGGCTGGTGCGAGGTTTTCGGCGCGCCGTCCGGCCATGCTATCCCCATCGTAGCCCGCCAAAGCGGCAAGCTTGAGAATCGCCTGCTGCGAGTTCGCCTCAAGGCGGCCATCGAACCGGCCCTGACCCCCGCTCCGCAGGGGAACGACGCCCTCTCCGTGCAAAGCCAGTCCGTCGGCCGTCTCGGCGCTCAGTTTCGTGACCGTCAGCAGATCCGGATCGAACTTCAGCTGGATCGCGACGTTCTTGGCTTCGATGAAGCTCGTCTTTATGGCCCCGGCGGAGACATCGATATCGGCCGTGTCGATGGCCGCCGGATCGTCTCCAAGAACCGGCGCCAGCTGTGCGAGCCCGGCCTGCCACGCCGCCTTTACGCTCTCGCCCGACAGAGCGTCCGCGCCGGATCGCCCGTTCTCAAGGCCGGTGAGGTCGAAACTGTCCCCTGAAAGCGAGATCTTCAGCTTCGGAAGGGGCGCTTTATCGAAGCGTAAGCTCGCATTAAACGGGGTAGCGTCGACATCGCCTTTGACGTCCGTGAAGGCCGTGACGTCGTCGGAAAGCGTGAGCAATCCGTTCGCTGAGAATGTTCTCGGGGGCGCGGGTCTGGCGTTGGCGGCGCTGGCTGAGATCCAGCGATTGAGGCGGCCCAGGTTTTTGCCTTCGAGGGCGACGCGCGTCGTGAGCTCCGGATTCCCGCCCGTCCGTTTGAACGCGCCCGTGAGCTTGATCGCGGTTTCGCCGGGAAGGGTCGCCCCGGCGTCCTCGAACAACCACTTCTGAGCCGTCCGTGTGCCGCCGAATTTGGCTCCTTCGACGGTTTCGCCCCGGAACTGGACTTGATCGAGCGCCAGCGAAAGATGCACACCGAAATCCGGATACAGCCATAGCATCTGGTCCGCGGCGCTTCGAAAGTTGCTCCACCCTGTGGACGTGTCGCGCGCAACTCCCGGCCCAGTGCCAGACATCAGCGCATCCGCGTCAAGCGAGTGAGCTTGCAACGTGATATCCGCCTTCGCGGGCGTAAAGGCTACGTTTGCGGCGCCGGTCAGGACTTGCGGCCGGTTCTCCGGGTCCATCGTCAACACAAGATCGGATAGCGCCAAACCCTCGCGGTCGAGCTTGCCGCCGGCCTTCGCCTGGATTTCGAAAGGAGCTCCGGTGAGCGCCCGAGGCGCAGACAACGCCAGCGCCCCTTCGAATACCGGAGCAGCCGCCGTGTTCAGCAGGCCATCGGCTTGGAACACCGCCTTTGACGCAAGGTTCGCCGCAGTCCCCGCGAGCTTCACGCCCTTGCCGTGCGGCGTCGCCGTAAATTTCAAATCGAAGCGCTGGCTGTTTTGGACGAAGCGGCCGGAGAAACGGTAGGCATTGCCGGGCGGCGGCGCGAGCAGAGTTCCGTCAACTCCGGTGAGGATCAGCGCTTCCGGCTGGCCGGCATCAGGGTAGACCGAAATGCGGCCTCCCTGGATTTCCAGGCTGGTCAAGCCTGCCGCAAGCGGAATCGGCGCAGCCTTGGCTGGCGCGGAGCTGCTTTTCAGCGGCTTCGACAAGTCAAGGATGAGAAACGGATTCAAGAGCTTGAGCCGGCTTGCCTCCAGCCGCCCGTCGAACAGGGATTGAAGCGACAGGGTAAGATCGACCGCTTCGGCGGTCATCTGCGCCGCTTCGGACGGGTCCCCCTCCGCCGCGACTTTTTTAGCGTGAAGGTGCGGCTCCGGCAGAAGCGCAATGTCGATATCGCCGATGATGCTGATTTTGCGCCCGAGAAGCGCGGAGGCGGCTTGCTCGATGTCCGGCCGGTAGGCGTTCCAGTCCATGAATGCCGGCGCGACAAAAGCCACGCCAAGCGCCAGGACGAGCAACGTGCCAAGTGTAACCAGCAGGCGGCCCAAATCTATCCCTCTCCGCTTCACCAGAAGAGCAGCGCATGGCCTGGCGCTGCCTCGATTGACAATTCTGCAAGGCTTTGGAGCCTGTTTTATGACGCGTTCTCATTCGCGGCCGGAAACGCACCTTATGCAAGCTTGCATGATTCCCAATTTAAGCGCCCGTCCGCCCGCGCGGAAGTTACAAGCGCTCCACAATTCGCGGTGCGCTGCCAAGCGAAGTCCGGCGCGCGCGCCTCTCGGCGCAGACTTGACCTTGGGTAGCGGGACTCCTAATCCATATCTTATTTTAGGCGAATGCCGCCGGGGAGATAAGAGCAATGTCGGAGCTGACATGGGCGGACGCGGTCGCTCAACTGGCGGCCTTGCGCACCGAGGCGGAGACAAGCGCGGCTGTCATCAAGAGGTTCGGCGGCAGTGGCCATATCGCCCGCGGTCAGCTGATCTATTCCGATGCCAAGGCCGAGGCAGACGCCATCATCGCCGGATTGATGATTGCTCTTTCCGGAAAGGGCCAGCCCGAAAGACTGTCGAGCCTGCTGGAAAGAGCCGAACAGATCGAAACCGCTCTCACCAAGCTTTGTAATATGGCCGATAGCCAGCTCCCCAAATTCGAGAGCACGAAGCATTTGGGCGACATCTTGAAAGGCGCGATCGAGCAGTTGCAGAAACCGCTGACGGATGTGGTGGCGGCTCTCTACAACAATTTCCGAGCGGACAATGAGCTGACGCGCAATACGATCCAGACGCAACTCGAGGCCGCGCGCTGGCTGAGTTTCGCCCAGGTGAAGGCGGCATAGGAGGATGCTGAAAGAGCTTGAAAACGTGGCTTCATCCTTCGACAGGCTCAGGATGAGGCCGAGAGTTATCAGCGGTTGCGACCTCATGGTGAGCCTGTCGAACCATGGGCCGCATCGTTTTTCGGCCTGGGGCATAGACGCCGGTCATGGTTGAGGCAGCCCCCGCCGCGATGACGCCGCTGTACGAACAGCCGGTGCTAATCGTCCCGAGCAAGGCCAGGGCCTATAGTAAATTTTGAGTTGACGCGCCGATTATGCGTTAACACAAGATGGTAAACGCGTTTATTTCCGGCCGCGAATTTGCGCTCCCAAAATTCCATAAAATCGGAACTGCCCCGCCGCCTGAACGCGGGCGTCGCCTATCCATTGAAAGTACACATTTTTTACGACGATGAAATAGGTTAACTGAGTGTATTTTTGGACGGAAGTGGGCGCGGAAAAGTCCGTTAAATATGTTTCGGCCGCCAAAATTTACCATGCTCGCGACTTTCACAGCTGCGGGGCGCAAGCTGTCTTTGGAATTTTCTAATATAAATCAATGTCTTAATGCTATTAACCTCTCGGCAAGGCGCTTTTTCTTAAGATCTCGCAAGCGCAAGCTTCTCCAAAGGTTTGACCGGGATGCCGCCATCAGAATGGACCATACAAAAAGCCAGTTGGCCTTCGGAACAGGTTCCTTATTCAAAGGGCCGGCCGGATTTGCCAAGGTGGAGCAATACCGGTTGCGACCCAGAAAGTTTGCCTCGACGGGCAGAAGGCGACAAAAAGCCGAGTTTTTCAGCGCAGCCAGGAATGCTTGCTCAGATGGCGAGAGTTCCGGCCTTCGCCTGCGCATAACGCGCGGCGACTTTGCCCCAATCGACGACGCCCCACCAGGCTTGCAGGTAATCGGCGCGGCGGTTCTGGTATTTGAGGTAGTAGGCGTGCTCCCAGACGTCGTTGCCGAACAGCACGCGCGCGCCGTCCATCAGCGGCGTATCCTGATTGGGCCGCGTTGTGAGCGCCAGCTTGCCAGCCCTGTCCACCGTGATGAAAACCCAGCCCGAGCCGAAAATCTTCTGTCCGGCGGTGTTGAAGGCATTCTGCATATTGCCAAAGCCGCCCAGATCGCGGTCGATGGCGGCAGCAACGTCGCCGCCCGGCCTCCCGCCGCGCCCGCCCATGATCTCCCAGAACATCGAGTGATTGGCATGGCCGCCGCCGTTGTTGCGGACCGTTGTACGAACGCTTTCCGGGACCGAGCCGAGGTTCGCCAGAATTTCCTGCAAAGGTTTCCTTGTCCAACTGCCGCCGCTCGACGCAGCTTGATTCAAGGCATTCACGTAGGCTGCGTGATGCTTGTCGTGATGCAACTGCATGGTTTGCTTATCGATGGCGGGTTCATTTTTGCTGTAGGCGTAGGGAAGGGGAGGAAGAGTGAACGGCCCGTGGGTATTTTCCACTTTCGGTCCGAAGCCCAGCATTGCCGCACCCGCAGCCAGCATGTGGCGCGTCGCCTTATTTGTCATTGGAGTTCTCCTCTTATTTCTTGCAATGAAGTAATAACCAGAGAAGCGCCGCGTTGGACGCAACGCGGCTTCCGATCAAGGGCGCAGATTAAACAATTAATTAATGTGCGGAGTGATCCATTCCTTTCATGCCCTGCATATCCATGGGCATCGCTTCCGCGGCGCCAGGCGACGTCTTCTCCACTTTGACATCGATGGTGATCGTGCCCGCCTTCGCCAGCGTGATCTTGAGCGGAACCATTGCCCCCTCTTCCAGCGGCTTCTTCAGGTCGATGAGCATGATGTGATAGCTGCCCGGCTTGAACTCCAGCGAAGAGCCGGGCTTGATTTCGACACCGTCCTTGACGGCGCGCATTTTCATCACCCCATTTTCGTCGCGCGTTTCGTGAAGCTCGGTCTTTTCCGCAACCGGGCTTTCTGCCGAGAGGACAGTCTCGGCGTCCGTGCCGCCGTTCTTGATGGTAAGATAAACGGCGCCGTTCCGGCCTTCGGCGGCCGGACGCGCCCAGGGGTGAAAGATGGTCAGGTCCTTGGCGTGATTTTCCTGAGCTTGTGAAGCGCCGGCGCCGACAAGCGCGAGCGCGCCTGCGACTAGAAATGCAAGTTTCGTCATGGTTGTTGCCTTCTGTGGCGGATGCCGAAAACACTCTTGCGGAAGCTAAGAAGCCTCCCGGTTCTTTTCACGGATGAAAATCTATATCCGAGTTAGATGCAGCATTTGGCGTCATCGCGAAAAGTTCAACGCCGAAAGTTCCTCATTCCCTTAAAAAGCCTTCCGCATTGCCGCTAATCGCTGCACGGTCGCCTCTCGACTGCAGCGACGCCTTTAGCGGAGGAACGCCATGAAACGTCATATTTATTTTGTTGCGGCCATCGCGTTGGCTGCCGTGACCGCGCACGCGGCATCCGGCGAGCCGATGCAAGCCCACTGGCCTGCCGGAGCCAAGGTTTTCTTTGTCGAGCCCAAGAATGGAGCTGAAACATCGGGCCCGGTTAAGGTCGTGATGGGCGTGCAAGGGATTGAGATCGCGCCCGCGGGCACGGATAAGCCTGACACGGGGCATCACCACGTTCTTATCGATACCGACGTGCCCACTGGCGAAAAGGCGCTCGCGCCTCTGCCGGCGGACGATCACATCAAGCATTTCGGCAAGGGCCAGACCGAAACGACGCTCACGCTCGCGCCGGGCAAACACACGCTGCAGCTTGTGGTCGGCGACGGGAACCACATCCCCTACGATCCCGCGCTCGCCTCCGAAAAGATCGTCATCACTGTGAAGTGACGCCCTCAGCGCATTTGCGTTTATCCGAGGCCGTCAAAAAACTCGTGCGCGCACAGTGTTACGATCCCGGATAGCCGCGAGCGGCTTCCGGGTAACGGCATTATTCCGACAACTCGCGGGAGCGGGCGGCGGCGGCGGCAACCGTCTTCCGCAGGAGATCCGTGAGGTCTCGCTTAAGGATAGAGAGTCCGGCCGCGGTTGTGCCGCCTGGGGACGTCACATTCTCACGAAGCTGCGCGGGCGAAAGTGGCGACCGGTACAAAAGCTCGCCCGCGCCCTCGACGGTGACTCTGGCTAATTTCTCGGCAAGATCAGGGGGCAACCCTGCATCGCGGCCCGCAGTCGCAAGGCACTCGACAAGATAGAACACATATCCTGGCCCGGACCCTGAAACCGCAGTCACCGCATCGAGGCAGCTTTCATCCTCGACCCAGGCCACGTGGCCCGCCGCGCTGAGCAGCATGCCGCAAAGTTCACGCTGCTCCGCCGTGACATGCGGATTCGCGAAGGCGACCGTGATCCCGCGTCCAATCTCGGCCGGAAGATTGGGCATCGCCCGCACGATCGCGGTGTCTGGGGGAAAGTGGCGCGCGATGCTGGCCACCGTGCGTCCCGCTGCGATGGAAAGCACGGCTGTTCCCGGTCCCGCATGAGGCGCAACCTCATTCAGCACCTTCGCCATGAGTTGCGGCTTTACAGCCAGAACGAGCACATCGGGCGCCGATGACGGCTGATCCGCGATTGCCTTTTCTTTCAACAAGGCCGCCATTTCGGGCGCCGGCTGCGGCTCCTGCACAGCCAGAGAGGCCGGTGGGAATCCCGCCGCCAGCCAACCCCGAAGAAGCGCGCCGCCCATTCGGCCGGCGCCAATCAGAAAGATGGAAGGGTTATGATTGCTCTTGCTCAAGCCTGGCCCTCAGTCTCGAAAATGGTGCTCGCCAAAGCATCCTCGGCGCGCTTCCCGGCCCAGACCACAAACTGGAAGGCCTGATAATAACGCTCGCAGGTATCGAGCGCTGCCTGGAGCAGGGCCTCGCATTGCTTGGCGGTCGGTTCGGCTCCGTTCAGCATCAGCCCCTGGCGATAGAGAAGGAGCCCCTCGGAACTCCAGAGGTCGAAATGCCCGAGCCAGAGCTGCTCGTTGATAAGGACGAGAAGACGGTAGATCTCCGTCATGCGGCCCCGGGGCACTTTGAAGTCGAACGCGCACGCCATGTGGAGGCTTTCCAGGTCATCTCGCCAATTGAACGAGATATGATAATCGCACCACGAACCCGCCACGGAGACAGTCAACTCGTCTTCACTCGAACGCTCGAAAACCCAATCCTGCAGGCAAGCGATATGCTCCATGAGATCGACAGGGTGTGAGACACGATTGTAATCCTGTTCCTGTCCGGCAGCGGCCATCCGTAATTTCCCCTCTGATGCCGCAGCAAAATACACCGGACAGACCCTTTGGTCGCAAACGCTGAATCTGTCCGGGTTTTTGCCGCATCAAGTCTCATCAGGCTATGCGGTGATCCGCAGGTTTAGCGCAATCGATCCGCAACTTTCTCCACGGGGAAAACGGCGGTGACTAGACAATAGTGCTGCCAGTGTTGCCGAGCAGTTCGCGAAAACCGCTTCTCAACCTAAGATTGTTGTGCGGTTGCACCTTGCGTTCGGCCCAGAGCCGCTTCGAGCTCAGCAATCCGCTTCGCCAGCTTCTCGTTTTCTTCTCGCGCCTTCAAGGCCATGGCCTTTACCGCCTCAAACTCTTCGCGCTGCGGCAGGTCCATGCTTCGGAAGAAGCGCTCCGCCTGGCTGCGTGCGGCGGTTTCCATCTCTGCGCGCACGCCCTGGGCGGCGCCAGCGGCGTCGGTCATGAACTTCGCGATCTCGTCGAAAAAACGGCCTGTGGTCTGCGTCATGGATATACCCTCGTGAGCCTCGGTTCTGCGGCAAACTAGTCATTGCGCCAGCCTCCTGCAAGCCAGTGCGGGGCTGTGTTGCATTTGACGCAGCGGAACAAACGCAGTGAAGCGACGCGGCCTCAATGGGGCTCGCTCAATATTGTGAGCTTATTCCAATTCCAAAAACAGTAGTCAACACTGTCATCTCACTTTAGAATTGATCTAATTTAAAAAGAAAATCGTTGCCATTTGCATATTCTATAGCTAGCAATAAGTATATCAATGAGTTCTGTTACGCACAACAAGAGTAAACATCAACGGGGGAGCGGTTCCATTTGTTAAAAGAAGACCGCACATCGGGGAGCAAGAAGGGATGGACCTGAGAATTGCGGGCATAGCCACGCTAGCCGTTTGCGGGATCGTATTCGGCGCTGCGGCCAAGGAATATCCGATCGGGCAGGCCCAGGAGAAAGAGGGCATGCGCATCGCGGCCGTCTACCTTCAGCCCATCGAGATGGACCCGCCCGGAATGATGCGCGACGCGAAGGATTCGGACGTTCATCTTGAAGCGGACATCAAGGCGGCCAAAGGCAATCCGAACGGATTTGCCGAGGGTGATTGGATGCCGTACCTGCGCGTCGGCTTCGAGTTGGTCAAGCTCGACGACAAGCAGACCCTGAAGGGCGAGTTCATGCCCATGGTGGCGAACGACGGCCCCCACTATGGCGATAACGTCAAGCTCTTCGGCCCAGGGAAATACAAGCTCATTCTGACGATACAACCGCCAGGCGAAAACCCGCAGGCCCATTTCGGCAGGCATGTGGACAAGGAAACCGGCGTCGGCCCCTGGTTCAAGACCTTTACCGTCGACTATGAGTTCGTTTACGCCGGCACCGGCAAAAAGGGCGGGTATTGATGAAGCGGGCGGCGCTCATCCTCGCCATGCTTTGCGCCGTGACGCCCTCGACGGGCTCGGCAGCGGATGAACCGGTTTTTCAGATCGAAATGAAGGACGGCGTCATCACGCCTGCTCGCATCGAGGTGCCTGCGAAGACAAGGTTCAAGATCATCGTGAAGAATACCGGGAAGATGCCTGCCGAGTTCGAGAGCACGGAACTTCGCAAAGAGGTCATCGTTCCGGCTGGCGGCGAGGCGCCTCTGATCATCCGCACGCTGGATGCGGGCGAATACAAGTTTTTCGACGATTTTCAGCCTGACGCGCCGCCTGCGCTGCTGATCGCGAAATGAGGAATGTCCTGCTGCCTTGGGCAGCTATAGGGACTGGCGCGGCGTTTGTTTCCTTGGAGTCGTCTTGCAGACACCGCGCCTTTTTTCATTGCCTTGCCGCAAAGCAACGTGGCGCCCACAGATGACTGGATACAGTGTCGATGGTTGATCTTCTCATTCGCGCCCGCGAGAGGGGCTGCGGCGAGGGCCTGTCGATCCGGCCCTCGGCCAGCCGCATTGATCACTGGCTCGCTCTGGCCGGCGATTGGCTCCAGCGGCGTCAGCGAACGATCCTGGCCGTGCAGTGGATTGTCGTTGCGGCTTACGCCTTCCTGGTCGCCGTTCCCGCGTTTCTCCCGCCGCCGCAGCGCGCAGCTCATATCTGGACCGATCTCACGCTTTTCGCCCAGTTCGTTTTCTGGGGCATCTGGTGGCCCTTCGTGCTTTTGAGCATGGTGCTTGTCGGGCGTCTGTGGTGCGGGGTTCTTTGCCCCGAAGGCGCGCTGTCGGAGGCCGTAAGCTGGCATGGCCGCGGGCGTTCGATACCGCATTGGATGAAATGGAAGGGATGGCCGTTCGTCGCTTTCGCCGGCACGACCGCTTACGGCCAGTTCGTCAGCGTCTATCAGTATCCGAAGCCTGTGCTCCTGATCCTGGGCGGGTCCACGCTTGCGGCGATGGCCGTGGGCTATTCCTTCGGCCGCGGAAAGCGCGTCTGGTGCCGCTATTCGTGCCCCGTGAACGGGGTGTTCGGCCTGCTCGCGAAGCTCGCTCCCGTCTATTTCCGGGTCGACCATGAGGCATGGGACCGTGCGCCGAAGCCATCGGCCGCGGCGCGCCTCAACTGCGCGCCGCTCGTTCCGATCCGCACCATGCGCGGAGCGGCCGACTGCCATATGTGCGGCCGGTGCAGCGGCTTTCGCGGAGCTGTGACGTTGGCGCGCCGCTCGCCCGGCGCCGAGATCGTGCATGTGGCAGGCTCAGAACCCCGGCCGTGGGAAACATGGCTCATCGCGTTCGGGATGATGGGGCTTGCGACGGGCGCTTTCCACTGGGCGTCGAGCCCCTGGTTCGTCGCTGCCAAGCAGGCCTCGGCGGAATGGCTCATCGATCGCGGCATCATGTGGCCCCTCACCGCGCAATCGCCCTGGTGGGTGTTGACGAGCTATCCCGACCAGAACGATGTCATGTCTCCCCTGGATGGCGCGGTGCTCTTCGGCTATCTTCTCGCCGTTACGCTCGCGATTGGCGGCACTGTCCTGCTTCTCGTGGCCGCGGCCAGCCGGGTGATGACGATGCGGAATACAACAGAGTTCCGCCGGACCTCTTTTCATCATTTGGCGCAGAGCCTCATTCCTGTTGCAGCCTGCGGCGTGTTTCTCGGCCTTTTCGTGAACACGCTGAGCCAGTTGCATGTCGAAGGGGTTACCATCCCCTTCATCGCGACGGCGCGGACCTTGCTCATGGCGGCTGCATGCCTTTGGTGCGTCGCGCTCGCCTGGCGCATTTCCGACCTCTATACAAAGAAGGTGGCCGCGCGCCTCGCCGCGACCGCATTGATGGCCGCGGCTGCATCCGTCGGGTTCGCCGCCTGGGCCGCTCCCTTTTGAGCCATTCGCTTGGCGGCCGCCATGTGTTCCTGCTAAGAGGGCGCAAAAGGCGCGCTCTTAGAGGCTTCCATGGACCTGATGGCGATTTCATTTCCCTTCAACGACCCCGTCGCGGTCCATCTTGGCCCGCTTGCGATACGGTGGTACGGCCTCGCCTACATGGCCGGGCTTCTCCTGGGCTGGCTTTATATGCGGCGGCTTTGCGCCGACGAACGCTTGTGGGCCGGCCCGAGCCCGATGCGTCCCGAGCAGGTCGACGACTTCCTGTTCTGGGCGACACTCGGTACTGTGGTTGGCGGCCGTCTCGGCTTCTTTCTCTTCTATGAGCCGGGCATGCTGCTCCGTCACCCTCTGCAATTCTTGCGGATCTGGGAGGGCGGAATGGCCTTCCACGGCGGCCTCCTGGGCGTCGGCGTTGCGATCTGGCTGTTCGCGCGCCGCAATCACATCCGGGTGCGCTCGCTGATGGATCTGTCGGCGGCTGTGGTGCCCTTCGGTCTCTTCTTCGGCCGCATCGCCAACTTCATCAACGGTGAAATCTATGGCCGCCTGTCGGACGCGCCCTGGGCGGTTGAGTTTCCCGCTCGCGTCCTCGCCAAAGGCGATCTTTTCGGCCCGCGTCATCCGACGCAACTCTACGAGGCAGCCCTCGAAGGCGTCGTGATGTTTTTTCTCCTTCGCTATTTCACGCATAGCCGCCTGTCTTTTCGCTCGCCGGGGGTAACAACCGGCATCTTCCTGATGGCCTACGGCGTGTTCCGCATCTTCGCCGAATACTTCAAGGAGTGGGACATGGCGCAGTTTTTCACCACGGCCTATTTCTCGGAGGGCGTGGTCTATTCGCTGCCGATGATCGCGCTTGGCGCGTATTTCGTGGCGACGGCGAAACTGCTTCGGTCTTCAAGGCCCGCCGGACATGAGGCGGCGGCGAAAGCCTAGAGCCTCGGTACACAACCCAACTTTCAGGCCAACTGGCTCTTTGTATGCTTGTTGCGAAAGGCGGCATCTCGATTCTCGGCTGGCGCTTGCATTTGCGTCAAGGATTGCTTGAGCCGTGGATCTTAGGGAAAAGCGCCTTTGTGAGAGGTTAATAAAGATAAGCAATTGAATTGAAAAACGAGAAGATGATCACACCACCGGCGCGGGCGCTGTGCTGACGAAGCCTGCGGTCGTGGTTAACATGCGAGTCAAGGCGCTGTTTACATCTGCTGTAGCGTTTCATGCCAGGGCAGCCAAGAGGCAGCGCTGCGAACTGATGTCATCGCCTTCGCTTTCGAACATGCGGCGCCAGCCGAGGTAGCTTGGGAGATATTTTGTAGCCACGCCGTTGAACCGGCGCATCCAGGTTTTCAGGCGACTGTGGTAGGCGTTGACGTTTTGAATATGAAAGACGCCCCGGCTGCGTTCGCCGTCGCGGGCGCAGAGCCCCACATGGCCAAGGCCATTTTCGGTGGCGAAAGAGGCATAGGCACGCGCGCCGTCGCTGACGAGCACGGTATCCTTGGCGACAAGCGGCGTGAGGACCCGGTAGAACTCGGCGACCTTGAGGCTTTCGAGCACGCCATCCGCCGTGGCGCCCGAGCGGTCGCGCAGCACCAGCACAGGAACCTGTTCGTCTGACGCCCCAGGTTTGGATGCTGTGCCGCCCCGCTTGCGCGGCGCCCGGCCCATGTTGCGCGCCCCTTTGAAAGACTTAAGAAAAAACGTCTCGTCCGCTTCTACAATGCCGCTGACCGCTCCGGCTTTGTTGTCTTTGGCAAGGCTGAGAAACCGGTGCCGCCACCGGAACGCCGTGGGCACGCTGACGCCCGATTTCCGCGCAGCCTTGCGCACGCTCACGCTGTCCGCGACAGCTTGAGCGTAGGTTTTCCAGGCTTCACGCTTATGCAACCGCGCCAGCGGCGTTCCGGTGAGGGCGTTAAAGCTCTTGCGGCAATCTCGGCAGCGATAGCGCTTCAAACCGCAGGCTCTGCCCCACGATCCCACATTCTTGCTCTGGCAATGGGGACAGATAATTTGCACGGCAAACCGGGCTTCGATCAGGGACGCGGCGAAACCTTCACGATGAGCTGGCGCGACCAAGTCGGCCCCCGGTCTCCCGGCAAAGCCGAAGCTGCGAGGTTGACCCAAACCGATCCTTCGAGTCCAATCAGCGAGTTGTATCTCAGGTCCCAGCCAGCCAGCCCTTCTCGACCGCATACCCCACCAGTTCGACGCGGCTGTGGAAACCGAGCTTATCCATCGCACGGGCCTTGTAGGTCTCGATGCTCTTCACGCTGATCTCCAATATGTTCGCGATCGCCTTGTTGCTGTGTCCGACCGCGGTCAGCCGCAAGACCTCCACCTCTCGCTCGCTGAGTTCGGCACCGCTCGCGGTCGCCTCGGAGGGGCTGTTTGGCGCCCTATCGATGGCATGTGCGGCGATTGACGGATCGAGATAGATGCCGCCGGCGGCGACGGCGTGAATCGCTCGAAGCAGATCCTCCCCCACCGATCGCTTGACCACGTAGCCGGATGCCCCAACCTCCATCAGCTTGCGCAAGTATGCGCGATCTTCATGCACGGTCAGGACAACAACCTTGCAGTCCGGAAGTTGAGCGAGGAGTTGGCGCGTGACATCCACGCCATTGAGCCGTGGCATTGAAAGGTCGAGCACCATGATGGCAGGTTTAAGCTCAAGAGCCATTCGAAGTGCGTTTTCGCCGTCTCGCGCCTCGCCGATGATTTCCACCTTCGGATCGCCATCGAGCAAAGAACGAATCCCAGCGAGAACCACGGGGTGATCGTCGGCGATAAAAACGCGCAGGCGGCCGGCGGGAGGCTCGGTCATAGCGGAACCCGAATGTAAAGGGTGCAGCCCAGGCCCGGAACGGATTCGACTTCCAGAGTGCCGGAGACAAGGGATAGGCGCTCGCGCATGCCGAGCAAGCCGAGCCGCTTGGAGGGCGCGTCGGCCGGCGCAGCCTCGGCAGGAAAGAATCCCAGTCCGTTGTCCTCCACGATCATGCTCACCTCCTTTTCGCGCGCCGCGAGGAGCACGGCGACCCGCGTCGCGTCCGCATGCCTCGCGATATTGGTGATTGCTTCCTGCAGCACGCGGTAGAGCGTGGTCTCCACCGCCGGGTTCAGCCGGCGGTCGCTAATCGCCAGCCGCAGGTCGAACCGCAGGTTCAATCGCTCGCTCCATGTCTCGATCAGGTGGCGAATGGCGGTTTCCAAACCGAGGTCGTCCAGCGCGGTAGGGCGGATTTCCCAGGCCAGCCGATTCACCTCGGAGCCTACTCCATTGGCAAGCCCTTTGAGAGCCGCAAGCCGCTCCCTCATCTTGTCGCTGTCAGGCAGGGAGTGGCCAAGTTCGTCGAGGCCAAGCTTGAGCAGCGTGAGCGCTTGCCCCAGGCTATCGTGGAGTTCACGCGCTATTCTCTGCCGCTCGGCCTCCTGGTCCTCGACCGTCGAGCGCAGCACCTGCGAAAGCTCCGTCTCGACCACAGCGCGCCGCTGAGCCTCTTCCTTCAGTTCGGCCGCAACAGTCTGCCATTGTTCAAGCCGCCGGTCCAGTTCGGCGGTAAGCGCTGCTTGCTTGGCGCGCGCTTGCTCACGCTCGCGGGCAACCTGGTCAATGCGCCGTAAAATCACTTCCATCAGGGAAAGGCGCAGCGTCCTTGCCGCCTGCACATCCACGCTGCGCCAAGGATGGGAATGCAGCCTCACCAACTCACGCCACGCGGAAAAGCTCTTACGGGGGGAGAGGCGTTGGCCGCCGTCGATGGTCTCGACAGGCTTGTTCGGATCGCCCGCCCAGGTGACCGTGCGGATCACTTCCGGCCGAAACCACAGCACATAATCGCGCGGCGTCTTTGAGACCGAGAGCGCGATAAGTCCGCTCGCGACGTCCGCAAACCCGGCAGCAGGTGGATATAGCAAGGGTAATCTGTCTGTATGGAACACCCCTTCGGCCACTGTTTCGTTCAACCAGGCAACGAGGTCGGCCACCTGCTCGGCTCGCGGCGTCTGGCCCAGCCCCGTAAATTGGTTATCCAACCATAATCCCACGCCTTCCGCAGGGATGTAATCAAGCAGGTTCGGCTTATAGCGGGTGAGCCCTTCCGCCAGGCCGGCCTCGCAGCTCATGCGCGTGACGAGTTCCTCGTGGATGCGCTTGCTGCGCAACTGCGCTTCGAACTCATCGGCGCCCACTCGCGTTTCAAGCTTGGCGGACGCCATCTGCGCAAACAGTTCGCACGCCATCCGGAGGCGGTGCGAGAGAAAGCGCGGCGTCCCGTGATGACACGCGATCAGGCCCCAGAGCTTTCCGCCCATGATGATCGAAAGCGACATCGAGGCTATGACGCCCATGTTCGCCAGATACTCCAGGTGCATGGGCGAGACGCTGCGAATCAGGCTGTGGCTCAGGTCGAGCGGAGCGCCGGTGCGAGGATCGTCGGCAGGGAGAATGGGCGCTGGCGTGTAGCGAGCGTTCGGGATCAGGCGAATCCAATTCGTGAGATAGAGCTCACGGGCCTGCCTGGGAATGTCTGAGGCAGGATAGTGAAGGCCGAGGAAGGATTCCACGCCGTCTGCCCGCGCCTCCGCGTCGACAACGCCGCTGCCATCCGGCAGGAAGCGGTAGACCATGACGCGATCGAAGCCCGACACGCGGCGCACCTCGTCGGCAAGTCCCTGGCAGAAGGCTTGCGTCGAGTCGGCCTGCTGCACATGAGCGAGCATGCTTTGCACAAGGGCGAGCGCGTCTTCGGGATGGTTTTCGCCCGTGGGCTCTAATTCCAGCACCAGAAGTTCGCCGCTCCGGTATAAAAAGGTGTCGACGGTCGCCCAATCCTGCTTGGCTACGATACTGAACGCATGCACCGGCCGCATCAGCAGGCCCTCTGTATTCAGCATCGTTTGAAGCCGCGCCACCCGCTCCGGCGGAAACAGGCACACGACACTCTCCCCGATCATCTCGACTGGCTCCATGCCGAAAAGTCGGCTGGTATCGCCGCCTGCCTGCACGACTCCCAGCGTGTTCGGATCGATTGCAAGCAGGGCGCCGTGGGGTTGCACGGAACCAGAAATGTGAATGGGCTCGCGGTCGCAATTGGTGAGGTCGACAACGGAGGTGTGAGCCTCGTTCGTCGAGCCGCTGTTCGAGTCGGGAACGCGGGCGTCGCTCATCGCGCTTTTGCCTCGCTGGAATGCATTTTGATTTTAGACGCGAATCGCCCTGACGCCGGCTGCGCATGCCGCCGCCTCCGCAATCGCCGGGAATCCAAAAGACACTATCGCCTTTGCTCGCGCAGGTCATGAACATTCCTCACCCAATCATGCGCGGACTGCGCTTCACAAGGCAAGCTGCCCGTTTGCATTCGGGAAAGCCTTACACGCTGTAAGGGTATGCGTATATCCATGTATGATAAATCCCCACATACATGGAACTTAACCCCTACAAGATGAGCCTCTATATTACCTTACATAGATTAGGGAATGCCCGCCATATACTCATAGGGAAAGCATGATTGTGTCGCCTTGACACAGAGAATACTATGTCAATACGAATTGACACATGTAACAGTATGCCTATGCTGACACTGCTAAAGGCGTCGCTTCCGCTTTTGGGCCTTTAGCACAGCACCCCAACGTGCGGGTTCAGCACGACAATTCTTACGAGGAGGTATCTATGGCAGATCCAAATAAGGTCTATCCGACGGGTCTAACGTTGGCGGAAGCCGAGGAACTGCACTCTCATGTGATTAACGGCACGCGGACTTTCGGTGCCGTCGCGGTTGTCGCGCATGTGCTTGCCTTCGTCCTCACCCCCTGGCTGCATTAAAGAGGAGAACTATCCATGGCCGAAACTGATGGACAACACGGAATCTGGTTGGTTGTGCCCCCCCAGACCGGCTTGATGTGGCTTCTTGGCAGCGTCGCTCTCATCGCGGTGCTCGTGCATGCATTCCTGGTGGGCCACACGAAGTGGTTCCCCGCTTACTGGGAAGGCGGCAAGGCCAAGGTGGCGATCGAACACGTCATTCCGCACGCATAGCAGTTCTCAATAAGTAATATCGCCACTAGGGCTCCTTCGGTTCCATTTCAAGGAGCCTTCAGTACACCTACGTGCAGGTTAAGCACGGAATCCTTTTGGAGGTACGATTATGGCGGATCCAAACAAAGTTTATCCGACTGGTTTGACCTTGGCTGAAGCCGAGGAACTTCATGGTCACGTGATCAACGGCACGCGCGTTTTCGGCGCCGTCGCTGTCGTCGCTCACGTTCTTGCCTATGTCTACAGCCCCTGGCTGCACTAACCCACTCTTAAGAAGGAGAAAAACTCATGGCCGATATGGATGGACAAGCCGCGATCTGGCTGTATGTGAAGCCCTCGCTCGGACTTCCGCATTTCCTTGGCGCAGTCGCCGGAATCGCGATTCTCGTGCATTTGGCTCTGATAGGTCATACGACTTGGATGAACAAATACTGGGAAGGCGGCAAGGCTAAGGTTTCGATCAGCCACGTTCTGCCGGGCAACATCGCGTAATTGCGGGCCTAAAGTTCGTGCCTTGGAGATACCCTCCAAGGCAAACCTTCCCGCGTGCCGCCGGCTCTCATGCGCGGTTTGTGCGCGGGATTTTTGGTTTTGGCAGCGGGTTGAAGATTTTTCTCGCGCGCTCTTGCGATGTTTTTGCTGACGTTTCGCCTTACGCTTCGTGTGCTTGTTTTTTTGGTATCAAGCGCTCGGCTGTTCGCAGACAATCAAGCGAGTTCGCGAACACAATGAAGTGCGACGCGTCCAAAATTCTGTAAGCTCAGACATATAACATGTAATTTATAATAGAAACTAACGCCATATAGCAAATAAAAACCGATTTGCGCTTTATATTTCGAGTTTTTTATCGGATAATCCTGACAAGAATGAGGGTTTTTCCTGATTGTGTCCGAGTGACACACTCGTTAAACTCTGAATATATTTGACACGGACGGTGTTGATTATATTCTAAACTTGCTTACGCACTATTCCGCTTGTTGGGGCGTGAGCGCCTTGCGTGCGGGTTCAGCACGAAGACTTACGACATCCGTCGAGGAGCTTAAAATTATGGCAGACCCAAAGAAAGTTTATCCGAGTGGCCTAACGATTGCAGAAGCCGAGGAGTTGCACAGCCACGTTATTAATGGCACGCGCATGTTTGGCGCGGCCGCCGTGCTCGCGCACTTCCTCGCTTACGCGCTCACACCCTGGCTTCACTAAAAGCGTTTTAGAGAGGAGAACCCCTCATGGCCGATACTGATGGAGAACACGGAATCTGGTTGGTTGTCCCCCCCCAGACCGGGTTGATGTGGCTTCTTGGCAGCGTCGCTCTCATAGCGGTGCTCGTGCATGCATTTCTAGTGGGCCACACGAAGTGGTTTCCCGCCTACTGGGAAGGCGGAAAAGCGAAGGTTACGGTCTCGCAGCCAGCGCCGGCAGCCGTCGCGCCCCAGGTCAGGTAGCATTCGCCTTTGTGCCGGGAGATATCCTGGCAACGTAATATACCACGTAGTCGCTCAGCCATCGCCTACGTGCTCCGAGCCCGATCTCCTAGCGGGCCTTTACCTGCGCGCAGACGAAATCAGCCACGTCTGCGCGCAGGTTTTTTTTTGACGTGACCGCTCTTGTCATCGGAGGTAACTTCCAGCTGCGCCGTCCATCCCGAAACACAATGTCCCAGGCTCCGTTCAAGCTTCCCGCTTGACACTTTCCAGGAGCCTAATAGTACTCTTGTAATGCCGCCTCAAGCGGCTCATGGGACAAAGTTCGTATTGTGGGTCATGCCTAGTGATCGGGAAGCACTCTTCAATCTCCGCTGAGAGAATGGCAGCGGCCTTGGAAGGAATTTCTCCCGAAATCGCGATCCTGGATGGGGCTGGGGTGATCGCCTACGTCAACTCGGCGTGGGCGAAATTCGCGATTGAAAACGGCTCACGCAATCCCGAAGCATATCTTGGCCAGAACTACATCGGTGTCTGCCTCAAGGCAAGTTGCGCCGGCGACGTGCTCGCACGTGAGGTTGCAGAAGGGATCAAAGCTGTTACCTCTGGAGCGCTTCCAAGCTTCGGGCAAAAATACCCCTTCCACTCGCGCGAGCAGGAACGCTGGTTCAACATGACGGTCACCCGCGCCTCCGCCGGCAGCGACATCGTCATCGCTCACACTGACATAACGAGAACTCGTCCAAGCGGAACGCGGGAACGCGGAGGCGGAGCGCCGCCTGGTGCTCGCTCACGAGCGGTTCGAAGCGAGCAGGGCTTTGGCCGAAAGCGAGGAGCGATTCGGAAAGATCGTCGATACGGTCATCGAGGCTATCATTATCGTCGACGGCGAGGGAAAAATTCAGTCCATTAATCACGCAGCAGAACGTATTTTTGGCTTCCGTCGCGATGAAGCGGTCGGCGCTAACGTCTCGATTTTCATGGGTGTGCCCCATCAAATGTTTCAGGAGGCTTCTGCCAACGGAGAAATCAAGCAGCGCATACCCCGGAAAGTCGAAGCTCACCGAAAAGATGGATCGAAGTTCCCTCTCGAACTTTCCGTCGCTGCCTGGCGTAAGGCTGGGAGGCGCTACTTTGCCGGCATCATGCGCGACATCACGGAGTTGCAAAGCTCCCCGTAGAGAAACTGGCCTTCAGCACGCGCTTGTATCGGACATGTTTTGACGGCAACTCTTCGAAGCTCTCAATTCGAATGACGGAAGTCCCCAACGGGCCGGATGCCTTTAGCGAGCAGGAGCCGCCTTCCTGTCTTCAGAACATGCTGTGAGTTCTATCGATTTTGGCCTCCAAACGACGAGCCGCCCCGCAGTGGCATATGCCTCTGAAAATTCGTAAATTGAGGTTCACCGCACACCCAGCACCGGGGAATCGCGCCTAAATCGAAGCCAGATCGAGGCAATGGTATGAATGATCTCCTCCTCATCGCCGCTGCCGGGATGCTGGGCGGCGCCATGAATGCCATGGCTGGCGGCGGCTCCTTTGTGACCCTGCCAGCCCTGGTCGCGGCCGGCGTGCCGTCCCTTAACGCCAACGCCACGAGCACGGTCGCCCTCGTGCCGAGCGCGCTCGCATCGGCTTTTGCATACCGCCGCGATTTTGAGGGGTTTGACGGAGTCAAGCTTTCGACAATGGCGATGGTAAGTGTTATCGGCGGGGCCATCGGCGCCATTTTGCTGCTCTATACCTCACAAAGCCTTTTCGATAAGATGTTTCCGTTCCTGCTCTTGTTCGGTGTGCTGGTCTTTGCCTTTGGCCGCAAACTTGGTGAAGAACTGCGCAAGAGGATGACCGTCCATCCCCGCGCCTTACCGGTGGCGCAATTTGTTCTGGGCATCTACGGCGGCTATTTCGGCGGCGGCGTCGGGGTGATGATGCTGGCTGCCTGGAGCGTTTTGACGACGGCGTCAATCAACACGATGCAGGCTACGCGCAATTTATTGAATGCCTCAATGAACGCCACGGCCTCGCTTTTCTTCATTCTCGGCGCGCTCATCTATTGGAAGCAGACGGCCGTGCTCTTGATCTTTTCGACGATCGGCGGCTATCTCGCCAGCTTTTTTGGCCGCAGGCTCAACCCGGCTCACGCGCGGATCGCCATTTCCTGCCTCAATTCGGGTATTGTCATGGTAGTCTTCTGGCGTCACTACGGATGAGCCGGGCATAAACGCCTCGAACAGGCATCACTCAACCGCTGCGGGTGCGTGCCCCTATGCTGCGGTGCTTCGGACCGTTCCCCGAAATTACGCAAGCCGGGGCTCATCAAACCGCACTCTCACTGGCGCCGTAGCGAGCGAACGGCTTGCGGTGGTCATCGGCGACTTACCGGTAGGATCGGGTGCGACACAAACGCAACCGGGGACCACCGATGCATCCTGCGCGAGACGATCCGCTACGATCCCGCACATGCTAAATCTCTCTTTCGTATGACACCGCGCATGCGGTCGTAACGCCCCCTGCCGCCGCAAGGTTTCGGACTGTTCACGCAGGTTGAAAACAAGGGCCGGACGATGCCGTCGCGACAGGCGGCTCGAATTCGGGCGCGGGCCAATCAAGAAAAAAGCCTTGCCTCTCACGCCGAAGCGGAAATCGGGCGAGTCCGGGTCGGACGAGACGCCGCGGTCCCATTCGCCGGTCTTGAACACACCGCGATCACATCCGGGCCGAGTTGGCCGGGGTCTTGGAGGTGACACTGCATGGCTGAACGACGCGCCCGCCGGGACAACCCTCTCTTTCCATTCATATGTTTGAAGCGAGAACGGCCATCCTGGGTGTAGTTCTTGGAAAGACCTACATTAATCACAAGCCAGAAGTGCTGGCTTCCCAGGCCAAGGCCGTGATGAAAGTGGGTTGTGAAAGAGCATATGAAGGCTTGCGTTCATTGTCTTCACCTGTATAGCGACGGCGGCGATCGCAAGGCCGTTAGACAAAGGTTGGCGGGGCGTTGTTGCATCGTTTCCCGCAGAGCCAGCGGAAAGAATGCAGAAGGACTCAAGAAACTGAGGCAGTTGCACAACGGTCCTCGGCGCGCGTCGATGTTTTTGGCGCATTTTTTGCCGCCGCCCTATTCGTGTTCGATGCGAACGACGCGAAGATTGTTCGTCGTGCCCGCTTTGCCAAAAGGAACGCCCGCGACGATGACAGCTGTGTTACCCGGCTCGGCAAACTCCTGCTGACGCGCCATCTTCATGGCTTCGCTGACCATTTGCTCATAGGAATGGATATCTTCCGAAAGTACGCTGTGCGCGCCCCAGAGCAGGCTCATGTGCCGCGCGACGTTGAGATTCGGTGTCATCGCAAGAATTGGAACATTCGGACGTTTCCGGGCGATGCGCGAAGCCGTAGTGCCGCTGGATGTGAATGCGACGATTGCAGACGCGTGGATCGCGCCGGCCAGATCGGCCGCAAGGGCTGCAATCGCATGCGGGGGTGTCTTCTCCTCAGCAGACTGGGACGCGTCGATAATTGACCGGTAGAGTTTATGCTGCTCGGTGCGGCGGATGATGCGATCCATTATCTCCACCGCCTCGAGGGGGTGGCTGCCCACCGCGGACTCCGCCGAAAGCATGACAGCATCCGCTCCGTCATAGATCGCCGTGGCCACGTCCGACGCTTCTGCTCGTGTCGGTGTGGGGGCTGCGACCATCGATTCGAGCATCTGAGTCGCGACAACGACAGGTTTTGCCGCAAGCCGGGCGGCGCCGACGAGTTCCTTTTGACGGCCGGGAACGTCTTCGGGCGGAATCTCGACGCCAAGGTCGCCGCGAGCGACCATGATCGCGTCAGAAAGCCTGATGATGTCGTCGATGTGATCGAGCGCGGAGGGTTTCTCGATCTTTGCCATCAACCTAGCCCGATTGCCGATGAGCCCGCGCGCCTCAATCATGTCGCCGGGCTTTTGGACAAACGACAGAGCGACCCAGTCGACACCGAGATCCAATCCGAAGGCAAGGTCGGCGCGGTCTTTCTCGGTTATCGGCGAAATGTCGAGAACCGTGCCGGGAAGGTTGACCCCCTTCCGATTCGAGATGACGCCACCGTTGATCACTTTCGCATCCATAAAGTTGTTGCCAACTCCGGTTGCCCGCACGCGAACTCGGCCGTCATCGATCAAGAGATCCTGTCCAGGCGCCATAGCGTCGAAGATTTCCGGATGCGGCAATGGAATCGAGGTCCTATCGCCGTCGGCCCCCGACCGTACGAAACGAATCGTTTCGCCCGCCTCAACGATGATCTTGCCGTTCCGGATCGTTCCGACGCGGATCTTCGGCCCCTGGAGGTCTTGAAGGATGCCGATGGGACGGCCGGTCTCCTTCTCCAGCGCGCGGATTGAGCAATGCACCTTCGCGTGATCTTCATGCATCCCATGACTGAAATTCATCCGGAAGGTATCGACGCCGCCAAGAAACAGCGCCTTCAGCATTTCCGGTGATGCGCTTGCCGGTCCAACGGTAGCGACGATCTTTGCTCGACGATTACGATGCATGGTTCAACCGGCCCGATGAGCCGTCCTCACGTGATAGGGGTTTACTCGGATGTCTTTGATACGGGCGGGTGTCGCCCGTATGACGAGACTATACCGCCGCGCCTGCCGAGAAGACTTCGCGCGTTGACGTCTGCTGCTTTGGCCCGAGCCAGGGTATCGAGGATAACACTGCTGACAGCATCGATTCGCATCAAGGAGCTGAAGGGAATCCCCGTCGGGCGAGCCGGGACTTTACGCCGCCGGTTATAAAAGGCGTGAAATACGCTCTGCCGACCAGCAAAAAATGTGCTGAAAACATCTTTGTGCAATTGCCTCCAAATGTGGAAGTTCAAAAGTATTCAGTCTCGAGCTTCACACGTCCCAGGAAGCCTTTTGCTTACCCTTGAGGGGAAACGCGCGGTGCAATCCAGATGAGGTCAACCGGTGGTTAGACGGGGGCGGTTTTGAATCTTGCCCTGACCTTGACCTCCTCGAAGGGGAAAGGCAAGGGGGGCAGGCATACGCGATCACGCGCGAGCCTTTTCGCTTCGATCTTCCCGTCAGGACGAGGCTTGTCAGAACTTCAGGCGCAGGCCCGTCATGAACGTCGCCATATTGTCGGTCAGAAAGCCTGAATCGAAGCCTCCTCCGTTATTCATATAGCTGACGCCCCCATAGGCATCCAAGTGCTTGTTGAAGGCGTAGTCAATCAGGAAGGACGTCTGATTCAAGTATCCTGCGCAGTTTGAGGGCGTTGGGTTGATGCCCGGCGAGCCGCTAACACTGGTCGCCGTCGCGCAGTTCTTTCCCTTGCTATTGATGTATTCATTCTGGGAATAGTTGTAGTAAGCTCCCGTAAAGCTCCAGCCCGAGGGGAGCTCATATCTCACGCCCGTCCAAAAGGTCTGCAAAATCTTGTCCGTTGTGTAGGCGTTGGTCGTGATGCCGACAAGCTCATAGCCTCCGATCGTGGTGGACCCGACCGGTATATTTGTATCTTCCGGATTCCCCATCATGGTGTGCACGTAACCGGCGAAGACCGTCAGCTTCGAAGGAGGCTCCTCATCCTTCAAGCCTCCTTCAAACTGGTAAGTGTATTTGCTCATCACCGACCAGCCTTCGTTGTCAGAGATAGTGCCAAGCAGACCATTCGGGCAGTTTCCGAGGATGGAGGAGCAGCTTGGATAAAGGATCGGCGATGAAGCGACCGCCCCTTTCGTGTGCGTGTAAACGGCATCGATCGAGAAGCCTTTCCAGATCGCGCCGGCGTTGACCCCATAGGCGCCGTCGAAGATGGCTGTGCTTTGTCCGCCATCTGTGTACATGGCCGCTGCATGCGCTGGACCATAGGTGAAGACATATTTGACCGAGTTGTCCCAGCGCGCTGTTTCGGTGGACCCAAAACCAGCTGCCGGACCGCCGGAATAGCCGAGCAGAGCGAAAGCGGGTGCCTGCCCCATTGGGTCGTAGCTGCCGACGGCGTCGAGTTCCAGCGACTGTTGTCGCCCTAAAGTCAGCGTTCCATAGAGGGGGTTGCTGACGCCTCCATAGGCGGGGCCGTTGAAAGCCTGTCCGCAGCGGCTTCCATCGCTATTGGCGGTCTGATATTGATAGGGTTTGCCATTATTCTGGATCATGCTTGCGCATTCATCGCCGAGTTCGCCAAAAAGCGGGTTGAACGCGGTTTCAAGCTTGGCGATGGCCAGCCAGCCATATCCGATGGCCTCGCTTACCTTGACGCCGATCTTGGACTGCTCCAGGCCGTTTTCCGCTAGAGACGAGATCGCTTTGCTCGCGTTTTTCGATCCGCTCAGGTTGTACTCCAGGCCGGGATAGAAGGCTCCATTCAATGGAACGCCGTGAGTTTGATAGGCGTATCCAACGTCGACGGTCCCGTAGATCGTGACGCCCAGCCAAGCCAGCTGATCCGGGAGCGGATTTTTCAGGCTCAACTCAGTGTCACCGGCATGCGCGGAGACCATCATGGACAAATAGAGAGAAGCCGCAATCCCCGAAAACAACAGACGCAATGAGATAGGCGTCTTAAGGACCCTTGCGCTTTCTGATGTCGAATAAGGCAATTTCTTCCCCTTTTTTGAGGTCGACTTTCGAATCACTCGTTAACACAACCTAAAGAGGAGCAAGGTTGTTGATCGCACGCAACAGGTGGTGGTCTCTTTGGCGGCGATGAGTGGCATAAATGCAATTTAAAGTTGTGTAAAGCGGCAGCCGTTCCAAATCGCGATGCGATAGGCCTGCGCGGGACGAGTCCGCGATCACGGCTTGATACTTAGCTTCGCAGGCGCGCCGCTCCGCTAGCGTTTGCGGGGAGGCGCGGGAAAAGCAGAGACATTCCTCTGACTGGGAGAAGCTGGCCCGACGCCGATGGTCCCCAAGGCGTTGCAATCCACGAAACTCCCGGTTACGGCGCCGTATCGCAGCGTGACGGGAAACTGCGCCGTGTATGTTCCCGGATCGCCGCTCCCTTTCTGGACGTAGGCGCGGAGATACGCGGTCGCCGACATCGGGCCGTCACCGGTGCGTTGAAGGATGGCGGCCTGGTTCATGGCGGCCATGCCCCACGGTCTTGTGAGGGTGGCGTCCTGGAAGATTTGCACGGGCAGGGCGGCGCCCTTCGCAGGAGCAAGCGTACGCTGCCCGGATGCGGCGCCCGAGCCGACCTCGATGCAGGCGGCCACGCTGGTCCCCTGCGAGCCTGTGCAGGTGACGGTGATGCTGCCGCGCGCATCTAGCGTGCCCGCGCTCGTGCCGGTAATGCTGCCGAATTGGACCGGGGTTGCGGACAAGCTGCAGGCGAGTTGCGCCTCCGCCGATGACGTGCTCGTAAGTGCAAGCAGCGAAAATATAAGCAGCTTCATGGCTATCCTTTCCCGGAGGTTGAGATTATCTCCCCCGGCGAATCATCGCTTGGCCTTCACCGTGAGGCCGCCATTTTCTGCGGCGAGTTGCGTGTGGGTGGATGTGCAGAGCACACGGGGGATTCGAACCTGCTTATTCGGGTCTGGCGCAAAGTCGAACGAGGCGGTGCAGGACGATCCGTCCGGCTTCTTGATCTTTACGGTGTTAGAGGGCGCAAGGTCCGTGAGGTAAGCCTCGCCGTCATAGCCGACCGCCAAAGCCGTCTCGCCGCCGTTCACCCAGACCTCCGATGCGACAGGCAGCCATTCGCCCCTGCCATCTTTGAAGCTCACCACGGCAGAAGGGGGCGCCGCGTTGCCCTTGAAGCGCACGGTCAGACCGCCGCGCGCACCCGGCACCACGACCTGTTTCGTCTCCGGCATGTCGGCCTGCACGGGCAGGCTCGCCGGGTCGATGGCGATGGAGTTCTCCTGCCTCGCCCGCATGGCGGGGATGAGCAGCGTGCCATCGGAATTTGTCTCGCCAATCGGATTGTTCTCGTAGAGCACGCGCGCGTTGGGAATGCCGGTGTCGACAACGGCGAACGAGTTGTCGATGCGGTTGGCGAAATGCACGCCGTTCAGGAAAGCGACCGCGCCATCCACCTGCGCCGTAACCTCCGCGCTCTTGCCCGTTTCTATGACGGCTGCAGAAGCCTGGAACGCGGACGCCTGGTAGCTGGCGGAGGCGGAATTATAAGGCAGCGGCCCATCGAGCGCGGTTACCGAATAGCCGTAGCTTCCCGGCTCCTGCCCGAGGCTGCGCGAGAAGGCGCCGCCTGCTCCATGGCTGTTGTTTGCGGCTTCCGCAATGGCCGAGGCTGCGTACTTGCCCCAGGAATAGGTGACGGCCGCGTAAGCGCCGTAATTGTTCTTCTGATCGAAATCGTTGAATGCATTCAACGAGATCATGCTGTGATCCCAGTAAAATGGGCGGCTGTATGACGCCGTCCCCACCCTGCTGGCGTCGCCGTCGTAATAGAGGCTGTCGGTGAAGCTGAGATTGACAAAGCTTTTGTCGAAAGAAAGCGGGATCGAGAGCGATGCCTGATCCTGCCGCTTATAGGCGCTCCCGCCTCCAAAAGCACAACTTACGATAAGCAGACCGCATTTCGGCGCAGTGACGGAGGCAAGGTCCTGATATTCGCCGAGGCCCTGCAGCGCCCGCGCCATCAGCCGCCAGCCCCAGAGGCTGGTTTCGAATGAGCCGTATGCCTGTCCGCCGAAAGCGCCATCATAGTTGCTCCCCGAGAGGGCGAACGAGGCGACGCCGTAATGCCAGAGGCCGAAATTTACGCCCGCTCCGCCATTGGCGAGCCCCGCGCCGCCCTCGGCGTGCCCTTCAATGGTCATGCGCCCGGTCACGCTATAGCGAAAGCTCGCCGAGCCGATGGGGTTGCCGTCATAGCTGTCCGAATAGAGGGCGTAGAACTGGCGCGCGAACCCCGCCTCGGCCGAATAATCGAACAGGCCGGGGGCGAGGAGATTAATGGAACTGTAAGTGGCGTATTCGGTGATGGTTTCCTTGCCGGTGGCGTCGCGCAACACGATGCGCATCGTGCCGGGGCCTGTGGCAATCGGGATGTTGCTGATGTTGAACGGGCCGCCTGTGATATCTTGCGAGAAAGCGCGCGTCTGGTTCGCGAACACCTCCACGGTGGAGGGCACGGCCGCGCTGCCGGAAAATTGCGGGAGCGGCTGGGTCACGAGGTCGGGCCGCAGCTGGAAATCGCGGCGGACCTGTATGCCGCCCATCCGCATCGAGGTGGTCCAGTTCAACGAGCCGGAGATGAAATCGCCAGCGGAATAGGTGACGAGCGTGTTGGGGTCTTCGTAGAACCAGTGCGTCTCGAGCCGCAGGAAATTGGGCGTCAGCTCCGTCGCAGTCGAATTCGCCATAAAGGACTGGTTGAACACGCCATATTGCGAGAAGACATGGCCGTCCACGGTCGCGGACACGCCCTGGTACTGGGGGTAATAGTTTGTCGTGACGTTCGAACTGGCGCCGCTCGCGAACAAGGCGTAGTTGAAGACAGCGCTCCAATCCTGCCCACCGGCCGCCAGAGCGTGGTCAGGGCGTGCGTCGAGTTGCAGCGGCACGCGTGCGTCATCGGAAACCTTCAGGTGGATGTTTTGCGCGGCAGCGTCATAGCGGTAGGTGACGCCGGGCATTTTCTCAAGGCACGCCCCGCCGTTCGCATGCATGGCCGCATCGGGAACCTTGAGGTTGAACTCCTTCAGATCCTCGGGCGCGATGGTCATGCATCCATCCGCAAAGCGGTGGAAGGCGGCAAGCTTGTGCGTGTCGTAATCGTTGATGAAGACCGCGAGATACAGGTCTTCTTTTGTCGAGATGAAGGCCGGAAGATAAGAGCCGGCGTCGGGGCCGGCTCCGGCCACAGTCGGAAGGGCAAGCGCAGCGTCTCCGGCGCACCGGACCAAGCAGGCGAGAATGAGCGCGGCCTTGCCCGCGGCGCTAGCCGCTCTTGCCGGCGATCGCGGACGCATTGACCGGCCCTGTATCGCTTTCCGCTTTGATCGTCAGGGTTTCGCCCGCGGCTCCCCCCGAGAACTCCCACGTCTTCGTCTGGCCGCCGAGCACATAAGCCAAGCCGCCGTTTTTCACGAGGTTATGGTTTTTCTCGTCGGTGACCGCCAGCCTAAGGAGTTTCACACGCTTCTGTCCGGCGTTGGACGCTTCAAGAACGAGCTTGCCCTTGCGCTCAACGGCTTTCCAGGCGAGGGAGCCAGGCCGCAAATCGGCTCCAGCGAAGAAGACCGGGACGCTTTGCCGGATGGCAAGCGCGACGCTACCAGCCTGAAGCTTCTTCCGGTCGGGGATCTCGTCAATCAAGACGCGGTATGTTTCCTCGCCCGAGACAGGCGCTTTCGCAACCCTGACCACCCTGACCGTGCTAGGCGTTCCGCCGCGAACAGTCAGGACAGGAGGGCTTACGACCACGTCCTCGGTCTTTTCCAGCTTGTCCTCGCCATCGGCCTGAGACCAGCGGAAGACGCGCGCCTGAACGGCGACGCTTTCCTTGTTATTGGTTTGAAGGGTGAGAACCGAACTTGTTGCGGCGGGCGGGAGATCAATCTTGAGCGGCTCAACCTGCAACGATTGCGCAGCGGCGGGACCGGCCGCCAGCGTCGTCAGAAACGCAAGCGGCGCAAAGGTTTGGACGCGGTTCATAGCGCAGGCCTCTTTAGTATGTGACTGTGATCTGGACGGTATCGCTATAGGCGCCGGGCGTTGGCCCGACCGAGGCAGGCACGCGGGCGTAAACAGGGATGGACTGCCCACTGCCGGTTCCCGTTCCCGAGGCGGCCGTGGCCCCGCTCCAAGAGACGGTTCTGGCAGGGTCCGAAAAAAGGGAGTACTCAAGCGAGCCGCCCCCGCCCGATAATTGCATCTGCCGAAGACCAACACCGAGGGGGTGTTGCCCGTCACCCAGGGTGACGGAGTAGGGGGTTCCTGATCCGCAGATGACGGATATTGTGGCAGTCGCATCCACGTTACTTGTCGCGGTCGACGGCAGAAAGTTCAGAGGGGTGGCGCTAACCGCACAGGTCGACGTCACTGTTAAGCTCACAGTCAAGTTGGTGGTAGTGGTCGTGGCGTGAGCGGCTGACAAGCCGAAAGCCATCGCTGCGGCGGCGAGCGCGGCGCGTGAAAAAGGCGTGGTCATTTCGTTACTCTGGTTACATTACTAAGCGAGAAGAGAAGAAGATTTGTTCCGTTCAGGAAAAAATACCACCGCGGGTGATAGGTGGAAACTGGTTATTTCTAAGCGATTTTGTTTCTGTTGAATTGGGGCAACAGGAAAACCTTAAAAAAGAGGAATGAGTTTGGTCTAAGCCTTTGAACGGACTGCGTTATAACTTTTGGTTGTGTATTGCGTTAATGCCGACCTTTGGTGAATGTCAAGAAAACTGCATCCGCATTTTTTGCAAATAGGTTTACGCGTTTTGCAAAAGCCAATTTTCCGCCATCGAGGGCCTCGAAGAAATCGATTGAGAGCCTTCATCCTGGGCGCAATAGCCGAAATCCTCCCGGCGCCTTTCCGGCCCTTTACCGCAAGGCTCACCCGCAGTCCCCCTCGAGTTTGCCACAGCTGGCGTGCGAAACGTGTCATAGGTCAAGCCGCGCCGACTGTTAGCGCGTGGCAGATCGTGGACGTGTTCTGGTGACTTTCGCCGGCTGCTGTGCATTCCATTTTGGGCTCTGCTTCGCTCCGGGTTCACGGGGCTCTCGCCAGAGCCGCTGCGAGGCAGGCAGATTCTTAATAACGTGAATAACTTCGGTAGTTATCCGTTTTTGGGTAAGCGGGGCGCGCTGCTTTCAGGCACCACTCCCGGGCTCCTCGCATGTGGATAAAGCTCGGGAGCCGAGGTTGGGCTTGCGCGCATAGGCCGTTTACCATTTAATGCCCTCAGTTTGATGCGATGAAATTTGACGGATTCTTCGGGCCTCGAATGCGGACAAGGCTTGAAAACTGGGGTAGACGGTCCCGTCAAGTTTGGGTTAAGTCCTTCAAACTAAAAAAGAATTGCCGATCCGACAGTCAGGGCTTGCAGGAAGCCTTGCAGAGCGGCAATGAATTTAAATACACTATCGTCTTCTGATCTGAGGGGTCATGTTGGCAGACGATGGTCCGAGCGGGGTATAAGAAAATGATTCCGGGGTCCGCGGAGGTCTGCCTGTCCGCGTTGTTCGTCGATTTCGACAACGTGTACCTGTCCTTGCGCCGTCAGAGTGAAGATGCGGCAGGGCGCTTTGCCCGAAATCCCGCCGAGTGGATGAGCCGGATCGCGACCGGCGGGCTTGTGCGATTTAAGACGCCTCAGGACTATGTCCGCCGCCGCTTTGCGGTGGCTCGATGCTATGGCAATCCCGGACGCCTCCTCGTAAACCGCGGCGGTCCACACGATCCGCATGCGTTCGCAACCGTGCGCACGAACTTCATGGTCGCCGGGCTCGAAGTTATCGATTGTCAGCCTCTTTCCTCGCAATTCAAGAACGGCACCGACATCAAGATCGCCTGTGATATTCGTGATTTCCTTGAACATCCGACGCGGTTCGGGGAATTCATTATCCTCTCGGGCGACGCCGATTTCACGCCAGTGCTACATCACCTGCGCTCTCATGATCGCCGGACCGTGGTTTACGCGAACGACAGCACGGCAGAAATTTACAAAGCTTTCAGCGATGGCTGGATCGACGAGCGGGACATGATCTCGTTTCTTCTCGATGAAACCGTTCCTCTTATGCTTCCGCAAGAGAGGGCCGCGCCGCCGCGTGCCGAACTCGGTTATGATGGCCCGCGCACTTACAGCCAGAGCGTTGCCGCTCAGCCGGTCATTTCGGCTCTGCCAGTTCCTCCTCCACCACCCCCCGCGCCGGCGCAAGCCGATGTCGCCCATGCTTATGGCATGCCGCCACAGGAGCCCCCGAAAAGAAGGCTTCCTTCGGCCCACGCGAATTCGGCGGTTCAATCGCTCATCGAGGATTTCCAGTCGATCGGTGCCGAGATCCTCAATCATGTCGTGGAGGTTGTGCGATCGTCCGAGAAGCCGGTCCCGATCGCGTATTTGGCAGACCGGGCCCAAAAGATCTTGGGCCATGCAAAAACGCTTGGCACGAATTGGGCTGGATCGGGAGGCTTTTTGAACTTCCTTTCCGCCACGCTGCCCGATGACATCCGGCTCACCGACAAGCCGCCGCACTTCGTCTACGATCCGAAACGGCACCGGCTTGAGGAGCGAAGGCTCGATGAGCGAATCGAGATGCCGCCCGCTCAGGCCATTCCGCAGAAACTCAACCGCCAACCTGCTCCTCAGCCAGAGTCCAATTCATCGAAACTCGCTGAGTTGCAGAACTCGATCACCCGGATTTACGACGCGTGCAAAGCGCCGCCGCTTCCGCCGAGCGAATACCAGCTTTTGTTCACGCTCATTGCGACCGAAGTCCATGAGCGAGGCTTTGCGCCGGTGAAGACAGCCCAGGCCGTCGTCGGGCGCGCCAATCAGGAAGGGCTGCGGATCGCCATGAAGGACGTTTCCTTCGTGCTCGACGCCATCGATGAAATCGATCCCTGGCTCGAGCATACCCGTTCGCCTGCTGCGGTCGCGCGCGCCTATCGCGATTTCGTCCTGGCCAAGTGCCGCCATGCCGGGGTCCAACTCACGGAAGACGAGTACCAACTCGTGCAGGTCTGGTTTGGGGCAAGCCAGTGGTCTCCAGCCGGGCAGAACACGGTGAACGTGAATGGGCCGGCCCCCCATGCACCGCCCGCCCCGCAGCGCGCTCAGCTGAGCCGCGAGGCCAGGAGCTATATGGCTGAGCCGGTCTTATCCCCGCCAGACCCGCGTAGCGACATCCCGCTGCCCCCGGATTTCGGCTTCGACCGCGACCTCGAAACGGAGCCGGCCAAAAGTCTCGGGCAGCGCTTCGGTTTCAAGCACTAGGAAGGCGCCCCGCCAGACACTGCGGCGGGGCCCCCTGATTGGTTACGATTTATCCGTCCTCTTCCACAGGGCCGCACCAGCCGGGAAGGTGGTCAGCTTCTTTCTTTTTTGCCAGTCCGAAGGCAGCCTCAAGCGCCGCAGGAAAGTCTTTTTCGACCTCCCTCTCATCAACCCGCCGCCTCAAAAACTCCGCCCAGAGAAATTCGCTGAACGGTGTCGTGTCTTTGGCGTATCCGCCCTTGCGGCGCAGCGCGCCCGCGAGGCTTCTGTAAGGGTCGTCAGCCATGTCTTTGACGTTCTTCGGGATATCCGAGTAAGTACGCCGCTTCCCCTCCGCATCAAAAGGGTGAACCAAGCCACGGTTATCCATGAAAATCCAGAACTCGTCCTCCTCCAGTCTTTGCAAATTCAACACGACGGTCACTGAAACCTGATCCGAGCCCGCGAGCAGCAGCGCCCGGCACAAGTGGTGATGATCGATGATGTAAAGGCGATCTGTTGGGCCTTTCACGACGGGGATCACATGCTTGCGGACAAGCTTGTCCTTTGCCAGCTTCTTCAGCCTCTCTGCGTGGATTTCAATTTCACGGTACCCGACGGTGATCTGGGTGGGACGCAAGTCGTCGATATCGATTGGATGCGAGACGGGCGCGCGGACTGTTTGCAGGATCATGACGATACTTCCGTGATTTTTGCGTGCGATCTGCTGGTGAGAACATCCTGGATCACTCGCGTCGCATTTGACATGAGAGCTGACACTTGGCTCAACTCCCTAACTTCGCCATGATCCCTGACAGTCGGCAGAAGCGCAAGCGCGGTAACGTATTCAGACAAAACAAGATGGATTGACGCGCGATCGCGAAAACCGCAAAGAAACAGCGGTGCATTTCAATGTGGGGAAAGTGGCATGGCGACACCGCGAGGTCGAAGGTGGTACAGCCCGATGGCCCTCATACAATCGATTGCGATGCGCCCCAGGTTCTACGGCGCGGTTATCGCCGGCGCTCTGGCGCTTTTGGTTCTGCCGCGGAACTGGCCGCCCATGATCCGAGCGTCGGTCGGCTGGGATGTAGCGGGGCTCACCTACCTCTTTTTCGCGTTCCGCCTCGTGCTGACGTGCGGCGCGACACGAATCAGAGCGCGCGCCGCGCGTCGCGACGACAGCCGTCTCGTGATCCTCACCCTCATCCTGCTCGCCAATACGGCGAGTTTCGCGGCGATCGCCGGCTTGATTGTTGAGGCAAAACTTCCATCGACCGAGCCGCCTGAAAAGCTTCTGCTTGCGGCGCTCGCCGTCGTGACGCTCATGGTATCGTGGACCGTGACCCAGGTGGCTTTCGCACTTCATTATGCGCACGGTTATTATCGCCCCGATCCCGGCAGCGATGCGGGCCACGGCCTGAGCTTTCTAGGATGCGAGGAGCCCGACTATTGGGATTTCCTGTATTTTTCGACATCCATCGGAGCCACTTCCCAAACCTCCGACATCTCGATCAAGTCCCGCGCTCTGCGGCGGCTTGTTACTCTGCACGCGACCGTGGCATTTTTCTTCAACACGGCGGTTCTGGCACTTACGGTGAACATCGCAGCGAGCTTGGCGGGGTAGATGAGATGGATCAGGAAGCCATCATCGGGGATTTGAAAGCTGGCAACCGCGTTGCGCGGGCCGCACTCGTCTCCGCAATACTCATTGCGCTGCTCATGTTCAGCTATTTCTTCGTGGATCGGCAACTCGCAGAAGCGTTGCATCCTTATACGAACGGCGTGCCGTTCTTTGTTTCGCTCACCTACATAGCATCTCCTCTCGCGCCTTTGGCCTCGATCCTGGCAGCTTTCATAGGCGGAAGAGTGCTCGCGTGGGGCTTCCTGACCGAAACAGAGTCCGCCCTTTTGAGAGCAAGCTGCGCCATCCTGATCGCCGGGGTCCTGACTTATGAGTTGAAGGAGGTCTTCGGACGCACATGGCCCGAGACCTGGGTCAACAACAACCCCTCATTTTTCAAGAACGGGATTTATGGCTTCTTTCCGCTCCACGGCGGGCAGGGGTATCGCTCCTTTCCCTCAGGCCATACGACTGCGATTGCGGCGGCGGCGGGAGCGGTGTGGTGTCTCTTGCCGAAGCTCCGATGGCTCGGCGTCGCGCTTGCTCTCGCCGTCGCGATCGGACTTCTCGGAGCGGACTATCACTGGCTGAGCGACATCATTGCAGGTGCCATTGTTGGCGGCGCCACGGGCGTGGCTGCAGCCAAAATCGGCCGCTAGGGCGCCACGAGCGCCTAACGCGCGGGCTTCATGGTATAGAAATAAAGCATCATAAATGCGGCCGCAATCAGGGCGAGGCTCACAACCAGAATGATGAGCACGTGCCGTCCTCGCCGGCCTTGGCGAGCCTCCACGGTATTTTTCTCGATTCGTCGCGCACCGTCCCGCCGCGGGCGCTTTCTATATCGGGAGGCATTGCTTTCGCCATCATCGGCCTCCTTTTTTGGAGCAGCGCCTTCGAAAGCCGTGCTGTTCCCCGTGCCGCCCCCCCCTTGGGCAGTTGCAGGACATTGGTTTTGCTTAATTTTTTATAAATGTCTCAACTCCGCTGGCACAAGAAATCAACACTGTTCAAAGTCACGTAAATAAAACAAATTTGAGCTTGACGGGCCTCGCCCGGCCTCCTATTTTGCGCTCACTCTGGTGGCAGGTGGTAAGCAGCTTTTACGCGCCCTGGCGCGCTTTTTTCGCTTAGACACTGCCGCGAAGACACCGGACACATATATAACGAGGTGGGAGAGACTCAGGTCTCAAACGTCTCATTTGTCTTCATCGGGCCGGATAACGGATTTTCCGCCGGTCCTTCGCCGTTTGATTTGGAAGCGTTGATGCCAACGATACAGCAACTGATCCGCAAGCCGCGCGTTGCGCCGGTAAAGCGAAACAAAGTGCCGGCAATGACGGAATGCCCGCAGAAGCGCGGGGTCTGCACGCGCGTCTATACGACAACGCCGAAAAAGCCGAACTCGGCTTTGCGGAAAGTTGCGCGCGTGCGCCTTACGAACGGCTTTGAGGTCACGAGCTACATCCCGGGTGAAGGGCACAATCTGCAGGAGCACTCGGTCGTTCTCATTCGTGGCGGTCGCGTGAAGGACCTTCCCGGCGTCCGCTATCACATCATCCGCGGCGTGCTTGACACTCAAGGTGTGGCCAAGCGCAAGCAGCGCCGTTCGAAGTATGGCGCGAAGCGGCCGAAGTAGAACTGAGGATCGAGAAGCATGTCACGGCGGCATAGAGCTGAAAAACGCGAGATCATCCCGGACCCGAAATACGGCGACGTGGTTGTCACAAAGTTCATGAACAGCCTGATGGAACAGGGCAAAAAGTCGGTCGCGGAGCACATTGTTTATGGTGCGCTGGGCCGTATTGAACAGAAAGCCAAGCGGGACGGCCTTGAGCTGTTTCATGAGGCGCTGACTAACGTGAAGCCGGCGATCGAGGTGCGCTCCCGCCGCGTCGGCGGTGCGACATATCAGGTGCCGGTCGAAGTGAGAAACGACCGCCGTCAGGCGCTGGCGATCCGCTGGATCATCACGGCTGCCCGCGGCAGGAACGAGAATACGATGGAAGAGCGGCTTTCGGGCGAGTTGCTGGATGCTGCTAATAACCGCGGAACTGCGGTCAAAAAGCGCGAAGATACGCACAAGATGGCGGAAGCCAATCGGGCGTTCTCGCATTACCGATGGTAAGGTTTAGGCTGGCGAGGGCTTAGTCATGGCACGTCAAACCCCGATAGAAGATTATCGTAATATCGGCATCATGGCTCACATCGATGCTGGTAAGACGACCACGACTGAGCGCATTCTGTACTACACCGGCAAAAGCCATAAGATCGGTGAGGTTCATGATGGTGCCGCCACCATGGACTGGATGGAGCAGGAGCAGGAGCGCGGCATTACGATTACCTCGGCCGCGACGACTGCTTACTGGAAAGGCAAGCGCGTTAACATCATCGACACGCCGGGACACGTGGACTTCACGATCGAGGTCGAGCGCAGCTTGCGCGTGCTCGACGGCGCTGTTGCTCTTCTCGATGCGAACCAGGGCGTCGAGCCTCAGACGGAAACCGTATGGCGGCAAGGCGATAAGTACAACGTCCCGCGCATGATTTTCGTCAACAAGATGGACAAGATTGGCGCCGATTTTTACGCCTGCGTGCAGTCGGTGATTGATCGCCTTGGGGCCAAGCCGCTCGTAGTCCAGCTTCCCATCGGTGTCGAGAATTACTTCAAGGGTGTTGTTGATCTCGTCCGTATGAAGGGCGTGATCTGGGACGAGGATACGCTTGGCGCGAGCTTCCGCGACATCGATATCCCAGCCGATCTGATCGACAAGGCCAAGGAATACCACGACAAGCTTGTCGAATCGGCCGTTGAGTTGGATGACGAAGTGCTTCACGCGTATCTCGAGGGGCAACAGCCCAATGAGGCGACGTTGAAACGGCTCATCCGCAAGGGCACGATTGCCAGCGCTTTTTATCCGGTGTTCTGCGGTTCCGCGTTTAAGAACAAGGGCGTGCAGCCTCTCCTTGATGGCGTGCTGGATTATCTGCCTTCTCCCGCCGACGTTCCGCCCATCAAGGCGATCGACCTGAAGACGGGCGAAGAGACGGTGCGCGGATCGTCCGACAGCGAGCCGCTGGCGATGTTGGCCTTCAAGATCATGAACGACCCATTTGTCGGATCGCTAACCTTCTGCCGGATCTATTCAGGCAAGGTCGAGACGGGCATGCAACTCATCAACACCGTGAAGGACAAGAAGGAGCGCATTGGACGCATGCTCCTGATGCACGCGAACAGCCGCGAGGACATCAAGGAAGCCTTCGCAGGCGATATCGTTGCCATTGCTTCGCTCAAAGATGTTGTCACTGGCGATACCCTCAGCGATCCCAACAAGCAGGTAATTCTGGAGCGGATGGAGTTCCCGAATCCGGTTATCGAGGTCGCGGTTGAGCCCAAGACGAAGGCCGACCAGGAAAAGATGGGCATGGCCCTCAATCGGCTGGCTCAGGAAGACCCCTCATTCCGCGTTTCGACCGATTCCGAAAGCGGCCAGACCATCATCAAGGGGATGGGGGAGCTTCATCTGGAAATCATCGTCGACCGCATGAAGCGCGAGTTCAAGGTTGAGGCGAATGTCGGCGCGCCACAGGTCGCTTATCGTGAGACGATCACTCGGCGGCAAGAAGTGGACTACACGCATAAGAAGCAAACGGGCGGCTCGGGCCAGTTCGCACGCGTCAAACTTGTTCTGGAGCCGCAGGAGCAGGGTAAGGGGTTTGAGTTTGATTGCAAAGTTATCGGCGGCTCGGTTCCGAGAGAATATATTCCCGGTGTCGAAAAGGGTGTCCGCAGCGTGCTTGACAATGGCGTGCTGGCCGGCTTCCCAATGCTCGACCTCAAGGTTTCCTTGATCGACGGTGCCTATCACGAGGTGGACTCAAGCGCACTTGCTTTCGAAATCGCGTCTCGCGCCGCCTTCCGCGAGGCAGCTCAGAAAGCTGGTCCAAAACTGCTTGAGCCGATCATGAAGGTGGAAGTCGTGTCGCCCGAGGATTATGTCGGCGGCGTGATCGGAGACCTGACGAGCCGACGCGGACAGATCCTGGGACAGGAAATGCGCGGCAACGCTACGGTCATCAACGCCATGGTGCCACTCGCAAATATGTTCGGCTACGTGAACACGCTGCGCTCGATGAGTCAGGGTCGCGCGCAGTTTACTATGCAGTTTGACCACTATGCGCAAGTTCCGCAGAACGTGGCGGAAGAGGTTCAGGCGAAATACGCCTGATTGAAAGAGAGAAGCAAGCAGGAGCTTTTTTCCGGGGCTAGGCACTAGACCGGCATGAAAGAGGAAGAACGGAGAGCCAAATGGCCAAGGCAAAATTCGCGCGCACCAAGCCCCATTTGAATATCGGGACCATCGGTCACGTCGACCATGGCAAGACCTCCCTAACGGCTGCGATAACGAAAGTGCTGGCTGCAACGGGCGGTGCAACTTACACCGCCTACGATCAGATCGATAAGGCCCCCGAAGAAAAGGCGCGCGGTATTACCATCTCGACCGCCCACGTGGAGTACGAGACGCCGAAACGCCACTATGCGCACGTCGACTGCCCGGGCCACGCCGACTACGTGAAGAATATGATCACCGGCGCCGCCCAGATGGACGGCGCAATCCTGGTGGTTTCCGCTGCCGACGGCCCGATGCCTCAGACCCGCGAGCACATTCTGCTCGCTCGACAAGTTGGCGTGCCTGCGCTCGTCGTGTACCTAAACAAGGTGGATATGCTTGACGATCCGGAGCTTCTGGAACTGGTTGAGATGGAAGTTCGCGAGCTTCTTTCGAAATACGAGTTCCCCGGCGACGAAATCCCGATCGTTAAGGGTTCGGCGAAGCTGGCGCTGGAAGATGACAAAGGCGAACTCGGCTGGGCCTCCATCACGAAGTTGATGGAGGAAGTGGACAAGTACATCCCGCTTCCCGAGCGTCCGAAGGATAAGCCGTTCCTGATGCCGATCGAGGACGTTTTCTCAATTTCTGGGCGCGGCACCGTCGTCACCGGTCGCGTCGAGCGGGGCGTGATCAAAGTCGGCGAAGAAGTCGAAATCGTGGGCATTAGGCCGACTATAAAGTCGGTTGTGACGGGCGTTGAAATGTTCCGCAAGCTGCTTGATCAGGGTGAGGCGGGCGACAACGTGGGCTGCCTGCTGCGCGGTATCGACCGCGAGTTGGTGGAGCGCGGACAGGTTCTTTGCAAGCCCGGCTCGGTGACGCCGCATACGCAGTTCAAGGCCGAAGCGTACATCCTGACGAAGGAAGAGGGAGGGCGGCACACGCCATTCTTTACGAACTACCGTCCGCAGTTCTACTTCCGCACCACGGACGTGACGGGCGTGGTGAAGCTTCCCGAGGGAACTGAGATGGTAATGCCGGGAGATAACATTTCCATGGAAGTCGAACTCATCGTGCCGATCGCTATGGAAGAAAAGCTTCGTTTTGCGATCCGCGAAGGCGGCCGCACGGTCGGTGCGGGCGTCGTCGCCAGCATCATAAAGTAGCTATGGGATTGGGGAGCGGGCGTCTTCAAAGCGGGACGCCTCCTCTTCGGGGAGTGACAGATGGCAGGGCAAACGATTCGCATCCGGCTCAAGGCGTTCGATCACCGCGTGCTCGACACCTCCACGAAGGAGATCGTCAACACGGCGAAGCGAACGGGCGCGGATGTGCGGGGGCCGATCCCGCTCCCGACCCGCATCGAGCGTTACACGGTGAACCGTTCGCCTCACATCGACAAAAAGAGCCGCGAGCAGTTTGAGATGCGGACTCACAAGCGTCTGATCGACATCGTTGATCCGACACCACAAACTGTTGACGCGCTCATGAAGCTAGATTTGGCGGCGGGCGTTGACGTGGAGATCAAATTGTAACTGCGGGCTTAATCTTCGCGGTTGTTTTCGAAACGAATGGCCGGCCCTGGCCAGAAGAGAATGGAACTGAGGCAGACCGATGCGATCGGGATTGTTGGCACAGAAGGTTGGCATGACGCGGATCTTCACTGATTCGGGCGAGCATGTGCCCGTCACAGTGTTGAAGATCGATCAGTGCCAGGTGGTCGCGCACCGGACGCAGGAGGCGAACGGTTATACGGCGCTTCAACTCGGCTCGGGTTCGCGTAAGGTGAAAAACGTGACACGTGCTCAGCGGGGGCACTTTGCGAAAGCTCAGGTGGAGCCGAAGGCGAAGCTCGTCGAGTTCCGCATATCACCTGAAAATTTTATCGAGTTGGGAGCTGAGTTGACAGCGGATCACTTCGTGCCCGGACAATTCGTAGATATCACGGGGACAAGCATCGGCAAAGGCTTCGCGGGCGCAATGAAGCGTTGGAATTTTGGCGGCTTGCGTGCAACTCACGGGGTTTCGATCTCCCACCGCAGCCACGGTTCCACCGGTAATCGCCAAGACCCTGGCAAGACCTTCAAAGGTAAGAAAATGGCTGGTCATTACGGGGATGAGCGCGTCACGACACAGAATTTGCAGGTGGTTCGCACCGATTCGAACCGCGGGCTGATACTCGTTCGCGGAGCCGTACCCGGTGCGAAGGGCGGCTGGGTTATGCTTCGGGATGCGGTTAGACGGCCTCTCCCCAAAGATGCGCCTAAGCCCGGAGCTTTCCGCAAACCCAGCAGCAACATTGCAGACGTCGAAGCGGGGACGCAATGAAAGCGGAAATTATTAACCTAGATGCTTCCCCCGTGGGGAGCATTGAACTCAGCGACGATGTTTTCGCTCTTGAGCCGCGCGCGGATATTTTGCAGCGTATGGTCCGCTATCAGCTTTCAAAGCGGCAGGCCGGCACCCACAAGGCGAAGCAGCGCAGCGAGGTTAATGGCCCGAACAAGAAAATCTATAAGCAGAAGGGAACAGGGCAAGCTAGGCACGGTAATGACAAACCCCCACAATTTCGTGGTGGCGGTCGTGCTTTCGGTCCGGTTCCACGTAGTCACGCGCACGACCTGCCAAAGAAGGTCCGCGTCCTGGCATTGAAACATGCATTGTCAGCCAAGGCCAAGTCGAACGCCATTCTGGTGCTCGACAGGGCTGAGCTCTCGGAGCCCAAGACTGCGCAACTGCGCGGCAAATTCGGCGGGTTAGGCCTGTTCAATGCGCTCATCGTTGATGGTGCTTCGCTCCAGGAGAATTTTGCGCTCGCGGCGCGCAACATCCCAAATGTGGATGTGCTGTCGGTTCTGGGCATCAACGTGTACGACATTTTGCGCCGGGATAAGCTTGTCCTCACCCGGGCAGCGGTTGAGGCGCTGGAGGAGCGATTAAAATGAGGGAAGAAGAACTCTACGATGTGATCCGCTCTCCGATGGTGACTGAGAAATCGACGATGGTTTCGGAAAGCAATCAAGTGATGTTTAAGGTCGCAATGACGGCGACGAAACCGGACATAAAGGAAGCGGTTGAGCGGCTTTTCAACGTTAAAGTTTTGACCGTAAACACACTGATCCGCAAGGGGAAGGTCAAGCGGTTTCGGGGTGTAAAGGGTCAGCAGAGCGATTTCAAGAAGGCGGTCGTAACGCTCGATGAAGGGCAAACGATCGACATAACTTCGAGGCTGTAAGGCCGACTTTGGTAAGGGCGCATTCGCCATGGCATTGAGAACGTATAATCCCATAACGCCGGGTCTCCGCCAGCTAGTTCTGGTGGACCGCTCGCATCTATGGAAGGGCAAGCCGGTGAAGGCGCTGACCGAGGGGCGCTCGGACAGCGCTGGGCGGAATGTGCACGGGCACATCACCGCGCGGCGGCGCGGCGGTGGCCATAAGCGTACCTACCGGCTTGTAGATTTTAAGCGGCAGAAATTCGACATGCCTGCTATCGTCGAGCGGCTCGAATACGATCCGAACCGCACAGCCTTTATCGCGCTCATCAAATACGAGGACGGCGAGTTGTCTTATATTCTAGCACCTCAGCGCCTCAACGTCGGCGACAAGGTTTTGTCGGGCAAGAAAGTTGACGTGAAGCCGGGTAACTCTATGCCAATGGCGAACATGCCCATTGGTACCATCATTCATAATGTCGAGATGAAACTTGGCAAGGGCGGGCAGCTCGCGCGTTCCGCGGGATGTTACGCGCAGTTGGTAGGCCGTGATCAGGGAATGGCGATCCTTCGGCTCAGTTCGGGTGAGATGCGCATGGTGGAGGCCAATTGCATGGCCACAGTGGGCGCGGTATCGAATCCCGACAATTCCAACCAAAATCTCGGCAAAGCCGGACGCGCCCGCTGGCTGGGCAAGCGCCCCAGCGTCCGCGGCGTAGCAATGAACCCGATCGATCATCCGCATGGCGGCGGCGAAGGCCGCACCTCGGGCGGACGTCATCCTGTAAGCCCATGGGGCAAGGGCACCAAAGGAACACGCACTCGCAGGAATGTGCGTACGGATAAATACATTATCCGCGCGCGTCACGTGAAGAAGAAATAGAGGCAGCGATGGCACGCTCAGTCTGGAAAGGGCCGTTCGTAGACGGCTATGTAATCGCGAAAGCGGATGCTGCTCGCGAGAAAAAGTCTAACGCGCCGATCAAAATTTGGAGCCGGCGCTCAACGATCCTGCCGCAATTCGTGGGTCTGACTTTCGCCGTCCACAATGGCCAGAAGCACATCCCGGTGTTGGTCTCAGAGGATATGGTTGGACACAAGTTCGGTGAGTTCGCTCCTACCCGCACTTATTACGGCCATGCCGCCGACAAAAAGGCGAAAAGGAAGTAGCCATGTCGAAACCGAAATTCGAAAGGCGGCTGAAAGATAACGAGGCCCACGCAGTGGCAAAATCGCTTCGCGTGAGCCCGCAAAAGCTCAATCTGGTAGCCCAGCTTATTCGTGGCAAGAAGGTAGACAGGGCCCTGGCGGATCTGACCTTCTCGCGCAAGCGCATCGCCAAGGACGTGAAGAAGACGCTGCAGTCAGCGATTGCGAACGCGGAAAATAATCACAGCCTCGACGTCGATCAACTCATCGTCGCCGAAGCTTATGTGGGCAAAAATCTGGTTATGAAGCGCTTCCACACGCGCGCCCGTGGACGCATGGGAAAAATCCTAAAGCCATTTTCGCAACTCACCGTGGTTGTGAGAGAAGTTCAGGAGCAAGCCTAATGGGGCAGAAAGTTAACCCAATCGGGCTGCGGCTCGGGATCAACCGGACGTGGGACAGCCGCTGGTACGCCGACAAAGGCGAATATGGCAAGCTGATCCATGAAGACTTCCGCATACGAAAGTTTATTCTCAAGCAGCGACGCCAAGCGGGTATTTCTAAGGTGGTGATTGAGCGGCCGCACAAAAAGTGCCGCGTTACAGTACACACCGCCCGGCCCGGTATCCTGATCGGCAAGAAGGGTGCCGATATTGAGAAACTGCGTGCACAGCTTGCAAAGTTCACGTCGTCTGAGGTCTATCTCAACATTGTCGAAGTTCGCAAACCAGAACTCGATGCCACTCTTGCCGCGGAGGGCATCGCGCAGCAGTTGGAACGTCGGGTAGCGTTTCGACGTGCCATGAAGCGGGCGACCCAATCAGCGCTTCGGCTGGGGGCACAAGGTGTGCGCATTTACGTTTCGGGGCGCCTTGGCGGCGCCGAGATAGCCCGGATGGAATGGTATCTGGATGGTCGCGTGCCATTGCACACTCTGAGGGCCAACATTGACTACGGCACAGCGGTTGCGGAGACAGCCTACGGTGTCATCGGTGTTAAGGTTTGGATCTTCAAAGGCGAAATCCTAGAGCACGATCCGATGGCGCAAGAGCGGCTCTCAATGGAGAGCCAGGAAGGTGGCGGCCCGAGTGGGCGTCCCGATTCGCGTCCGGCCCGTCGCGACCGGGATAGGGATCGTGATCGCGGCGGGCGTGATCGGGATCGCGAAAGGGAAAAGGTTTAGCGGCCTCGGCGAAGGAGGCGCGGCTAACAAACAGGTGTAGGCGATGCTGCAACCAAAAAAAACTAAGTTCAGAAAGGCTTTCAAAGGCCGGATGAATGGCAATGCCAAAGGCGGCACGTCGCTTAACTTTGGCAGTTTTGGCCTGAAAGCTCTGGAACCGGAGCGCGTAACTGCACGGCAGATCGAGGCTGCTCGTCGTGCGATCACACGCCAGATGAAGAGAGCAGGGCGTGTTTGGATACGGGTTTTCCCGGATTTGCCCGTGTCCAAGAAGCCCACCGAGGTGCGCATGGGCAAAGGTAAGGGCTCCCCGGAGTTTTGGGCTGCTCGCGTTAAACCGGGCAAGATTATGTTCGAGATCGATGGAGTGGGCGAGGACACCGCGCGGGAGGCCCTCCGGCTCGGGGCAGCGAAACTCCCCATTCGGACCCGCGTTGTTACCCGGCTCGGCGAATTAGCGGCGGCCAAGGAATAGAGAGGCGGCCATGAAGATCGAAGACATTCGCAATTTTACGCTGGACCAACTCGAAGACGAACTCATAAAGCTGAAACGGGAGCAGTTCAATTTGCGGTTTCAGAAAGCAACATCGCAGCTCACGAATACGGCCCGCGTGCGAGAGGTCCGTCGCACTATTGCGCGTATTAAGACGGTCGAGCTCGAGAAGCGCGTAGCTGACGCGCAAAATTAAGGAAAACAAAGATGCCGAAGCGCGTTTTGCAGGGTGTGATCGTCTCAGATAAGAACGATAAAACCGTTGTCGTTCAGGTCGAACGGCGTCTGACGCACCCCGTTCTGAAGAAGACCGTACGTCTTACAAAGAAATATCATGCGCATGACGAGGCGAATGCTTTCCATGAGGGTGACGTTGTTCGCATCCAGGAATGTCCCCCGATCTCGAAGAACAAGCGGTGGGTGGTTTTGGAGCAGGTGTCCCGCCAGCCATCTTCCAAGTGAAATGAATGCGCGGTGGGCTCACGTTCCTTCGCCCGAAAGGTAAACTGCAATGATACAGATGCAAACTAATCTGGATGTGGCCGATAATTCTGGGGCCCGCCGGGTCATGTGCATCAAGGTCCTCGGGGGCTCGATGCGACGGACGGCGACGGTGGGCGACGTCATCGTCGTTAGCGTAAAGGAAGCCATCCCAAAGGGTCGCGTGAAGAAGGGCCAGGTGATGAAGGCGGTTATTGTTCGCACGTCATTTCCTGTGCGCCGCCCGGACGGCAGCGTGATCCGCTTCGACAGCAATGCGGCTGTTTTGATCAACAATCAACGCGAACCGATTGGAACGCGCATCTTCGGGCCGGTCCCTCGCGAGCTTCGTGCCAAGCAGCACATGAAGATCATTTCGCTCGCTCCGGAGGTGCTTTGATGACGCAGCCAAAGGCCAAGATCAAAAAAGGTGATCGCGTAGTAGTGATTGCGGGCCGAGACAGGGGGAAGCGTGGGGAGGTGTTGCAGGTAATCCCCTCAGAGAATCGAGCGGTGGTGCAGGGCGTCAACGTAGTTCGCCGGCATCAGAAGCAAACCGGGCAACAAGAAGGCGGAATCATCTCCAAAGAGGTGCCGATACACATTTCCAACGTCGCAGTCGAAGACCCAGCTGATGGTGCACCGTCGCGGGTAGGACATAAATTCACGGATGATGGGCGCAAGGTGCGGTTCGCCAAGCGCTCGGGCGAGACGATTGATGACTAAGACAGCGCAGAGTTCGAACGACTACGTGCCGCGCCTCAAAACACAGTACCTTGAGGTTGTGCGGCCGGAGATGCTTAAAGAATTCAAGTACACGAACCCGATGCGCGTGCCGCACATTGAGAAAGTCGTACTGAATATGGGTATCGGCGAGGCTACAGCCGACCGAAAGAAGGTCGAGCAGGCCGCGCGAGACATGGCACTGATTGCGGGTCAGAAGCCTGTGATGACCAAGGCCCGCAAATCGATCGCCGGCTTCAAGCTGCGCGATAACATGGCGATTGGCTGCAAGGTGACGCTTCGCAAGGCGCGCATGTACGAGTTTCTTGATCGCCTTGTAACGATTGCGCTCCCGCGCGTGAAAGACTTTCGCGGGCTCAATTCGAAAAGCTTCGACGGCCGGGGAAACTATGCGCTCGGGATCAAGGAGCACATCATCTTCCCGGAAATAGACTACGACAAGGTCGAGCAAATCTGGGGTATGGACATTATTGTGTGCACCTCAGCCGGAACGGACGATGAAGCTCGGGCGCTCTTAAGAAAATTCAACTTCCCCTTCCGGCAATAGCGAGGCGGAGAAGAGACTATGGCCAAAACTGGCATGATTGAGCGAAACAACAAGCGGCGGCGGCTTTCCGCCCGAGACGCTGAAAAGCGTGCGGCTCTGAAAGAGCTTGCGAATAATAAGGCTATGCCCATGGAGGAGCGCTTTGCGGCTCGCCTCAAACTGGCACAGTTGCCTCGCAACGGGTCTCCGACGCGCATCCGCAATCGCTGCGAGGTCACAGGCCGTCCGCGCGGCTTCTATCGAAAAATGAAGATGTCGCGTATCGCGCTTCGCGAATTGGGCAATCAGGGGCTTATCCCCGGTTTGGTGAAATCGAGCTGGTAGGGATCACAGATTATGACGGTGTCCGATCCACTGGGCGATATGCTGACACGGATCCGCAATGCGCAGATGCGCAAAAGGCCGAAGGTCTCGACCCCGGCATCAAAGTTGCGGGCTCGCGTCCTCGATGTGCTAAGAGAAGAGGGCTATATCCGCGGCTATGCCGAAATCGAGTATGGCGGCGGGAAGACGGAGTTTGAAATCGAGCTCAAATATTACGACGGAAGCCCTGTTATTCGCGATATAAAGCGAGTTTCCACGCCAGGCCGTCGCGTTTATTCGAGCGTCCAGGATCTACCGACTATTGCCAACGGCCTCGGCGTCGCCATTCTTTCTACCCCAAAAGGCGTGATGTCGGATACGCGTGCGCGAGCAGAGAACGTCGGTGGCGAGATTTTGTGCAGCGTGTTCTAGGCACAAGGTTTATGGCAGCCATTTTTGGCGGCCATCGCAGTAAAAGAGAAGGTTTTTGGACGATGTCCCGGATTGGCAAGAAACCGATACCTGTCCCGAAGAACGTGACGGCGACGGTTGACGGACAAAGAGTGACGGTGAAGGGTCCGAAGGGCCAGCTTTCACTGACCCTCGTCGATGACGTCGCGGTGGATATGGAGGATGGCGCGATCGTCGTTGCCCCTCGCGCTGACACAAAACGCGCGCGTTCGATGTGGGGCATGTCTCGTTCACTCATCGAGAACTTGGTGAAGGGGACGACGAACGGATTTACCCGGACACTTGAGATTACCGGTGTCGGTTACCGTGCGGCAATGGATGGCAAATCCTTGAAGCTGCAGCTCGGCTATAGTCACGACGTTTTCTATCCGGTGCCCGAGGGCATATCGATCGTAGTACCAAAGCCGACCGAAATTACTATTTCGGGGATCGAGAAAGACAAGGTCGGACAGGTCGCCGCTGAGATCCGTGGAATTCAGAGGGCCGGAGCCTTACAAAGGCAAGGGTATCCGCTATCAGGGCGAATTCATTCAGCGCAAAGAAGGCAAGAAGAAGTAGGAACGTACGATGGCCTCCACGCTTTCCAGTTTCGGTCGCCGCAAGGCGCGGGTGCGTCGTAGCTTGCGACGCACGCAGGGCGAACGCCCACGATTGTCGGTTTTCCGGTCTTCGAAGCATATCTACGCCCAGATCATCGACAACTCCAAAGGTCAAACTTTGGCGTCGGCGTCGAGCGTCGATACCGAGCTTAAGGGCAGCCTGGAGAAGGGCACCAACGTGGCGGCCGCCGCGGAGGTCGGAAAGCTCGTTGCACAACGCGCTATGAAGGCGGGCATCAAGGACGTCGTCTTCGATCGGGGCGGCTACATGTATCATGGCCGCGTCAAGGCGCTTGCCGATGCCGCGCGAGAAGCAGGTTTGAATTTTTGAGGTCGTTCTCAGTGCAAGGCTTGAGACAAAGGAAAGGGTACGCTGGTGGCGCGAGAACCACATAGCAGAGGCAGGGAACGGGACCGCGAGGATCGCGATAGCGAATTCGTGGATAAGCTCGTTCACATCAACCGTGTCGCCAAGGTGGTGAAAGGCGGCCGACGCTTTGGGTTTGCGGCTCTTGTCGTCGTCGGCGATCAAAAGGGACGCGTTGGTTTTGGCCACGGGAAGGCCCGGGAAGTTCCGGATGCGATCAAGAAGGCCACTGATTCAGCGAAGCGGAATATGATACGGGTACCGCTGCGGGAAGGCCGCACGCTTCATCACGACGTCCACGGTCACCATGGTGCCGGCCGTGTGTTTTTGCGCGCTGCACCTCCCGGCACCGGCATCATCGCGGGCGGTCCGATGCGTGCCGTGTTCGAAACGCTAGGCGTTCAGGATGTGGTTGCAAAATCGATTGGGACTTCGAATCCTTATAATATGGTGAGGGCGACATTCGATGCGCTCAAGCACGAGGACAGCCCAAGGGGCGTAGCTGCCCGCCGCGGCAAAAAGGTCAGCGAGATCGTGACCCGAAGGCGTGATGGTGCGGAGGGGACGGCCTCGGCTCAGGCCGCTGAAGGGTGAGGACTTATTGCCATGCCGAAAGCTTCGACAAAGAAAACTCTCACGATTGAGCAAGTTGGAAGTCCAATCCGCAGGCCATACGATCAGCGCGAGACGCTGGTTGGTCTGGGCTTGAACAAGATGCATCGCCGCAGGGTGGTGGCCGACAATTCCGCCATTCGTGGCATGATCAATAAGATTCCGCATCTGGTCCGCATCGTCGAAGAAAATGGCGTACCGGTAGATGCCAAGAAGCGATAGGGAAGCGTTCGACGCTCCCCGGGGAAAAAATCATGAAGCTGAACGAATTAAGAGATAATCCAGGCGCAACGAAGGATCGGGTCCGCGTTGGCCGGGGTATTGGATCGGGCAAGGGCAAGACCGCGGGTCGCGGCGTCAAGGGACAAAAAGCGCGCTCGGGCGTAGCTATTAAAGGCTTTGAGGGCGGCCAGATGCCGATCCACATGCGCCTTCCGAAGCGTGGCTTCAACAATCCGCTTCGGCTGGAATTTTGTGCACATCAACCTCGATCGAGTTCAGGAAGCGATCGACGCCGGAAGGCTTGACGCGAACTCGGTGATCGATGCAAAGGCGTTGATCGCGTCCGGCGCCCTTCGGCGCGCGAGGGATGGAGTGCGGTTGCTTGCGCGGGGCGAGATAAAGGCGAAGCTGAATTTTAAGGTCGCCAAAGCTTCTGACGCCGCGGTGAAGGCGGTCGAAGCTGCGGGAGGCTCTGTCGAGATTCTAATGCCGCGAGAAGATCGCTTGGCGGGAGATGGGAAACGCGCAGTCAGGCGGCGCGCCGCTCAAACAAAGCGAGAAAGCCGCGAGCCAAAACCTGTTTAGGAGCGCGCGATCTGCAATAGTCCGCGTTGCAACTTTGGGTGTCTACAAATACGTTATTTAACGAGGCCAAATTCGCTCAGACGCTGTCGCCGCTCACCTCGGTGGCATGGCGCCGCAGACCGGAGTCGCAGTCATCATGGTTTCCGCAGCGGAACAGCTTGCCGCTAACCTGAAATTCTCAACGTTTGCGAAAGCAGACGAACTCAAGCAGCGCCTATTGTTCACGTTGGGCGCGCTGCTGATTTATCGGCTTGGCACATTCATACCGATACCGGGAATTGATACTGCACAACTTGCGAAGCTTTTTGAAGGCAACCCGAACACGGTTTTCGGGATGCTGAACGTATTCTCCGGCGGCGCTCTATCTCGGTCGGCTATTTTTCTTCTGAATATCATGCCGTACATCACGGCATCGATTATCATTCAGCTTTTAACATCCGTTGTCCCTACTCTCGAAAACCTTAAGAAAGAGGGAGAGTCCGGACGCAAGCAAATAAACCAATACACGCGCTACCTGACGGTACTTATTGCCACAGTTCAGTCAACATTAACGGCGCAAGGTTTGAACAGCTCTGCTCTTGAGCCGGGCTGGTTTTTCCAGCTTACGACTGTGATTTCACTCGTGGGCGGTACGATGTTCCTCGTATGGCTCGGCGAGCAAATCACCGCGCGAGGTATTGGTAACGGTTCATCACTTATCATCTTCGCAGGTATCGTGGCCGAAATGCCGACCGCGCTCTACCGTATCCTGGAGCAGGGACGCAGTGGCGTGTTGTCGCCGGCCGTTATTCTTGGGCTGTTCGTGATGATGATCGCGGTGGTGACGGTTGTCGTCTTCTTTGAGCGGGCGCAGCGTCGGCTTACAATTCAGTATCCCAAGCGGCAAGTCGGAAATCGCATGACACAGGGCGATAGCTCCCATTTGCCTCTCAAGCTTAATGCTTCAGGTGTTATCCCGCCTATTTTTGCGTCGACCCTCCTCTATCTTCCCGCCACGGTTGAGCAATTCGTGGGAAGGGGCTCCGACGAATTGACGCGGGTGCTAGCGCTGTTGGGGCCAGGGCAGCCCTTGCATGTTCTCATGTACATCGGGCTGATTGTTTTCTTCTGTTTCTTCTACACCCCAATCGTGATCAATCCGCAGGAGACCGCCGATAATCTTAAGAAGTATGGCGGCTTCATCCCGGGCATCAGGCCCGGACCTCGTACTGCGGAATACATTGAGTATATCCTCAACAGGATCACCTTGGTCGGCGCAGCCTACGTATCCGCAGTCTGCATACTTCCTGAAATCTTGTCGTATCAAATGCAGGCTCCCTTCTATTTCGGTGGCACCTCACTGCTAATCGTTGTAAGCGTCACAATGGATACAGTTGCTCAGGTGCAGAGCCACCTGCTTGCTCATCAATATGAAGGGCTTATCAAAAAAGCGAAGCTTAGAGGAGCGAAGCGGCGATGAACATTATATTGCTCGGGCCGCCCGGCGCAGGTAAAGGCACCCAGGCCAAGTACCTGGAAGATTCCTTCCACCTGAAGCAGCTCTCATCTGGCGATATGCTCCGTCATGCGGTTGCTGTTGGAAGCAAGGTGGGGCTTATTGCGAAGCCTTACATGGAAAGCGGCAATCTAGTCCCCGACGATGTCGTTGTAGGGGTCGTTTTCGAGACGATCAATGCGTTACCAGATGATCTGTCTGGGTTCATTTTGGATGGGTTTCCGCGCACCGTTCAGCAGGCAGCTGAATTGGATGATCTCTTAGAAGACCACAATATGACCATCGACGCTGTCATTGCGGTTGACGTGAGCGACGATCAACTTGTAAAGCGCATCTCTGGGCGCTTTACGTGTGCGAATTGCGGGGAGGGTTACAACGATTTCTTCCGCGTTCCCAAGACTCAGGGTGTCTGCGAGCGTTGCGGCGGCACAGACTTCAAGCGCCGTTCGGATGACAATCCGGTGACTGTTCGCGAGCGTCTGCAGGTGTATCACAAGCAAACAAAGCCTCTGATCGAATATTATTGCTGTAGAGGCAAGTTCCACATCATCGACGGCGAACTTCCGATTGAGGAGGTTAACCGCCGCATCAACAAGATCGTGGAAGGAAAGCAATGAAAGATCCTTCTTTCCGCAGTTTCCAAGGTTTCCTCGCTGCCGCGCAGATAAGGCAGCTGGACAGGGCTGCAAAGGGTGATTATATTGCGGCATCCAGCTCAGATCTGTGGCGGTCTGGAGGGAAAAGCCTCTGGAGCGCGATGTTTTATTCCGGTGTGAGCGGCGACACTCGCTCAAACTTAGCCTAAACACGACGAGGATCACGTGGCACGTATAGCGGGTGTGAACATCCCTTCAAATAAGCGCGTTGAGATTGGCCTTCGCTACATTCACGGGATCGGCCCGCGTTTTGCGAAAGAAATCTGCGAAAAGGTCAATATCCCGTCGGCCCGACGCGTTAATGAGTTGACTGATGCTGAGGTCTTGCAGATCCGCGAAGTTATCGACCGCGACTATGCGGTCGAAGGTGACCTCCGTCGCGAGGTCGCTATGAACATCAAACGGCTTATGGATTTGGGCTGTTATCGCGGTCTGAGGCATCGCCGCGGGCTTCCGGTGCGGGGACAACGGACCCACACCAATGCGCGCACGCGTAAGGGCCCGGCCAAGCCAATTGCCGGCAAGAAGAAATAGGACTTGGCTTTGGGCGTCGGGATTTAGGATTTAGACAATGGCGAAGGAAAAGGCGCGCGTTAAGCGTCGCGAGAAGAAGAATATCGCATCTGGTGTTGCGCATGTGAATGCGAGCTTCAATAACACCATGATTACCATTACGGATGCCCAGGGCAACGCGATTTCCTGGTCCTCCTCTGGTGCCATGGGATTCAAAGGCTCAAGAAAGTCGACCCCATATGCTGCCCAGGTGGCGGCCGAGGACGCCGGCCGTAAGGCCCAGGAGCATGGGATGCGCACAATAGAAATCGAAGTGAGCGGACCAGGATCCGGGCGCGAATCCGCATTGCGCGCGTTGCAGGCTTGCGGGTTTCAGGTGACCTCAATCCGTGATGTAACACCTATTCCGCACAATGGCTGTCGTCCGCGGAAGCGGCGCCGGGTTTAGGCGGCTCCAGGGAGCCACACCCGTTAGCAAGGATCGCGGCGAAAGAGCATGAGCGCCGTATAAGGAAAGAAAAGTGCTTAACAAGAATTGGCAGGATCTCATTAAGCCGGGAAAGATCAACGTAATCCCTGGTGCTAATCCCAAATATCTCGCGTCCATAGTGGCCGAGCCGCTTGAGCGCGGATTTGGGCTAACCCTTGGTAATGCGCTCCGCCGCGTCTTGCTGTCGTCCTTACAGGGCGGAGCCGTGACTACGGTTCATATAGACGGCGTGCTGCATGAGTTTTCGTCTATTCCAGGTGTACGTGAGGATGTGACGGACATCGTTCTTAACATCAAGGACATTGCCCTCCGGATTCACTCGGAAGGCGTTAAGCGCATGGTTCTTCGCAAGGAAGGGCCCGGTGTTGCGCGCGCCCGGGACATCGATACCGGCCCGGATGTCGAAATCCTGAATCCTGATCTGGTCGTCTGTACGCTGGATGAAGGTGCCACAGTCCGCATGGAGTTGACGGCAAACATCGGCAAAGGCTATGTGGCTGCGGAGCGTAACCGTCCAGACGACGCACCTATAGGGCTCATCCCGGTCGATAGCCTCTATAGCCCCGTGAAGAAGGTTTCTTACAAAATCGCCAATACGCGCGAGGGACAGATCCTAGACTATGATAAGCTGACGCTCGAAGTCGAAACCAATGGTGCTGTGTCGCCAGAGGATGCTGTCGCGCTCGCAGCGAGGATCATTCAGGATCAGCTTTCAATATTTGTGAACTTCGAGGAGCCACGCAAGGAAGTCTCCGAAGAACGCATCCCACAGCTTGAGTTCAACGCGGCGCTTCTGAAGAAGGTCGACGAACTTGAGCTCTCCGTGCGTTCGGCGAACTGTCTGAAGAACGACAACATTGTCTATATCGGCGATCTGATTCAGAAAACCGAAGCGGAAATGTTGCGCACTCCGAATTTCGGGCGCAAGTCGCTGAATGAAATTAAAGAGGTGCTCGCCGGCATGGGGCTGCACCTTGGAATGGAAGTGCCGAACTGGCCGCCGGAGAATATTGAAGAGCTGGCGAAGCGGTTCGAGGATCATTATTGATCGAGGTCAGATTACCGCGGCGTTTAGCGCCGCGACCAAGAGGGCGAAACAATGCGTCACCGCAAATCCGGTCGTAAGTTCAACCGTACGGCAAGCCATCGTAAGGCCATGTTCGCAAACATGGCCGCGGCGCTTGTAAAGCACGAGCAGATTGTCACGACTTTGCCCAAGGCCAAGGACCTTCGTGGGGTAGTTGACGCGCTAATCACCCTTGCCAAGCGAGGCGATCTTCATGCCCGCCGGGTTGTTGCTTCGCGCCTTCGCGATGAGGCAATCGTCGCGAAATTATTCGATACATTGGCCCCACGCTATCAGGATCGCGCCGGGGGCTACACGCGGGTTTTGAAGGCCGGGTTCCGCTATGGCGATAACGCTCCGCTTGCTGTGATCGAGCTTGTCGATCGCGACGAGACGGCAAAAGGCTTGGATTCAGGCCCAGTCGCAGGCGAGGACGAGCAAAGCGAAGCCGCGTAGCCTCGCGAGTGAATGCTTTTGGGGCCGGCTTTTGCTATATTGAGGGCTCGCCTTTTTCGTTTGCGCGATCCCGCAATACGGTAGCCGAATACGGAGTCCCGTGACATATATGGTCTATGGCACGACCGCGCGCGGCTAAGACATCAGGCCGGAAGCAGGCTTTCAAGCAGACGCAGGATGGTGACGCGACGGGGTTCGCGGAAGCACCGCAGGTGGCGTTCGATGCCCAAGCCTATGTTTCCGAAAGCACGGCGCATCTCATGCCAGCGCTTCGGAACCTGAAACCGGCGGGGGCGATGCCGCCGCCCTCGCATTTCCAGGGCAATCTTCCGCCCATCGGCGATCATCCGCTTCTCACCGGCAGAAATTTGCCCCTCTTCGTACCGCATCGGCCAACGCGGCCGGAGAAGAGCGAAGGCGGCAAGCACTTCATCATCAAGTCGGATTTTGAGCCGCAAGGGGACCAGCCCGAGGCCATTCGTGAACTGGTGGAGGGCTTAGGCCAGTTCGAGCGGGAGCAGGTGCTCCTTGGTGTTACCGGATCCGGCAAGACATTCACCATGGCGAAGGTGATCGAGGAAACGCAGCGGCCCGCCCTGATCCTGGCGCCCAACAAGACGCTGGCTGCGCAGCTTTACGGGGAGTTCAAGTCATTCTTCCCCGACAATGCAGTCGAATATTTCGTGTCCTATTACGACTACTACCAGCCCGAAGCCTACATCCCGCGCAGCGACACCTACATCGAAAAAGACAGTTCGATCAACGAGCAGATCGACCGTATGCGCCATGCTGCCACGCGCGCCCTGCTCGAACGCGACGACGTAATTATTGTGGCATCAGTCTCGTGCATCTACGGTATCGGTTCGGTCGAAACCTACTCGGCCATGACCTTCACCATTCAGGTCGGCGACCGCGTGGCGCAACGCCAGCTTTTGGCCGATCTCGTCGCCATTCAGTACAAGCGCAACAATGTGAGCTTCGCCCGTGGCGACTTTCGCGTGCGCGGCGACACCATCGAGATCTTCCCGGCCCACCAGGAGGATCGCGCCTGGCGCATTTGCATGTTCGGCGACGAGGTGGAAAGCATCGTCGAGTTCGATCCGCTGACGGGGGAGAAAACGCAAGACCTCGCCCTGGTGAAGGTCTACGCGAATTCTCACTATGTGACGCCAAAGCCAACGCTGCACCAAGCCATCAAGGGTATTCAGCAGGAGTTGCAGGAACAGTTGCAGCGCTTCAACGTGGCCGGTCGGCTTCTCGAAGCGCAGCGGCTGGAGCAGCGCACGCAATTCGATCTTGAAATGATCGAGGCGACGGGCTCCTGCAACGGCATCGAGAACTATTCGCGCTGGCTGACGGGACGCCTGCCGGGTGAGCCTCCACCGACGCTGTTCGAGTACCTCCCCGACAACGCGCTCGTCTTCGTGGACGAAAGCCATGTGACGGTGCCGCAAATCGGCGGCATGTTTCGCGGCGACTTCCGGCGCAAATCGACTCTCGCCGAGTTCGGCTTCCGGCTGCCGTCCTGCCTTGACAACCGGCCGCTGCGCTTTGAGGAATGGGATGCGATGCGGCCGCAGACCACGTTCGTTTCGGCCACGCCCGGCAAATGGGAGATGGAACAGACTGGCGGCGTCTTCATTGAGCAGGTCATCCGGCCAACCGGCCTTATCGACCCGCCGGTCGAGATCCGTCCGGTGAAAACGCAAGTCGACGATCTTATCGACGAATGCCGCAAGGTGATCAAGCAGGGCTATCGAGTGCTGGTGACCACGCTGACGAAGCGCATGTCGGAGGACCTGACCGAATACGCACACGAGCAGGGGCTTAAGGTGCGCTACATGCACTCCGATGTCGACACGCTGGAACGCATCGAGATCATCCGCGACCTTCGGCTCGGCGCGTTTGATGTTCTCATCGGCATCAACCTCCTCCGTGAAGGGCTGGACATTCCCGAGGTCGCTCTGGTCGCCATCCTCGACGCAGACAAGGAAGGCTTCCTGCGCTCGGAAACGTCGCTCATCCAGACGATAGGACGCGCCGCGCGCAATGTGGACGGCAAGGTGATCCTCTACGCCAACTCGGTCACGGGCAGCATGGAGCGCGCCATCGCCGAGACGAACCGGCGCCGCGAGAAGCAGGTGGCCTATAACGAGGCGCATGGCATCACGCCGCAGTCGGTGAAGAAGAATATCGGCGACATCCTCGCGAGCGTTTACGAGCGCGATCATATAACCGTGGATGCGGGTTTCGCCGAGGGCGGGCAGGCACCCCTTGTCGGGCATAATTTGCAGACTGTTATCGCCGACCTGGAGAAGCGCATGCGCGAGGCGGCGGCGAATCTCGAATTCGAGGACGCGGCCCGGCTGCGCGATGAGATCAAGCGGCTCCGTGAGGTCGAGATGAGCATCATGGAGGATCCGCTCGCCCGGCAGTCCGACGTGGAAGAGCGCGCCGGACGCTACAACGGCAAAAACCGCACCTCCCATGTGCCGCAAATGGCGATCGATGCCACGGCCACAAGCGGCGGTGGCGTAGGCGCTAAGCGGCGAAAAGCTGGCCCGGGCGAAAAGAGCGGCTCACAGCACGCGCTCGCAAAGAGCCCGCTGTTCAATACGGGCGAGAACTCCGACAATCCGAAGGAATGGGACATCGCGGCTGCAAGCAACGCGCAAATAGGCTCCCGGATCGCTCCTCCGCCTGAAACGAGCAAGGAGCGCAAGATCGGCGAGTGGAGCGTTCCGATTCGCAACGCGCATATCACGAGGCCCCACAAACCCACGTTGGACGAAATGGGTCCGCACGCCGAACGGCCGCTGCCCGGCGGCAACGCGAAGCCGTTGCGCTCCGCGCCTGACCTTAAGTCGTTCAAGGCTAGCAAAACAATTATTGTCGGCGAGGAGGGTGATGAACCGGAACGCCGTGGGAAGCGCCGCCGGCCGGTCAAGACAGGGCGGCCCGGATCATAAATCTACGACTGGCTGCGCCATGGATACGATAACGTTTCCCCGGACATTATCTGGGATTTTGCGTGCAACAAAGTTCGGCAGGGCCAGGGGCTAATTGTGAGAGAGTTCTGACGCGGCGTGCTCATCAAGAATGAGATCGCGATCAGCATGGACGGCAAATCGAGCGGGCTGTGGTGCAGCGTGAACCTATCTGCACGGCTACAACAGCGTGCCGGACGCACGCGCCTCGATCGGACTGTATCTCGATCTCTACAATCGCGCATCAGAACACCCATCTGGCTATGTCATTGAAGAGAATAGGCTTTGTTGGCCGGGATGCGATCCCGCGGGGTATCTCGAGTTCTGACGCGCTCGTTTGGTGATAGCTGTGGCGGCGTCAGTAGTAAGGGTGGTTCGGGCAAAGAGCCAAGGCCCGTCGGATAGAGGATGGACCGCCTCGATTTCGCCAGCCTCTGCCGCCAGCCGCAGCGTTTTGGGCGCAACCTGCAAGAGGCGAGCGGCATCGGAAAGATTGAGCCAAGGTTCCATACCATCCTCGGCGGGTCTGAAGACCGGAATATGATAGTGTGAGCGCAGTGACGTAACGCGCTCGCGGGTCCAGCGGTTTCCATTGCCCGTTTTGAGGCCATTGCGGTTCAGGAGCCCAGCGATCAGCTCATCATTCGCGATCAGCACAAGTTGGCGAACAACTGCGATGATGTCGGCGGACGTGCTGTTACGCTGCCCGCGACGGCGCTTGGGTAAGCGCACCTCGCTATGGGCGCCGCCGCTCCAGTGGATGACAAGAACGATCTCAGAGGCTGCATCATCAATATCGGCGACGACCTCGTGGATCAGCGTACGCACAATGCGCTTTTTGAGACGCGCATCCGTGGCGGGTGCAGACCAGACCGTCTTGAGGTTCGAAGCCAGCAGGCCAAGCATCGCCGGGTCAATCCCCGGCGCTGGGGCCGCCGCTTCGTGCGCGGAGATTTTGCTTTCCACCTCGGTGACACCAATGAGGGCGCGGTTCCATCGCGCTTCAAGTTCACTGGCGACCAGGCGGTTGGCTGGATCGGCAGCATCATACTGACGAAAGGCACGGTCTGCAGCGTAGCGGGCCGCTTCAAGGTCGCGGCCGAGGGCCTCACGAACCTGATCGCGCTGTTCGGTGACCTGCCTTGCGGCCGCCATCGCCGCTGCGACGGCGCCGGGGCCGACGACGCCAAGAAGCGCCTCCTCGATCTTGTCGTCGACGCGCAAACCGCCAAAAGCGATGCAACGCGGCTCACCATTGTCCAGCCAGCCACGGGTGCAGCTATAGCGCGGAATGTGGTGCTGCGTTCCGCTGTAGCGTAGTGTTAGCTTGCGTCCGCAGCGCCGGCACCGGATCAACCCGGCAAGCAGCGCCTCGCCATGCTTGGGCGCTCCATGGTGACGGCTTGTGGGGATGTTGCCTGAGACCATCGTGCGGATCGCTTCAAACCTTTCCCAGGTGACATAGCCTTCATGGGCGTGCGGTATCAGGGCCAGCCACTCGCTCCTTGCCTTGCGGCGGATTTTACCGCTTGCGTCATGCACACCGTATCCTGCCGGCGCAGCTGTTCTACCATAGGCATAAGCGCCACCGTAAACCGGGTTCTCAATCATCCTGTGGAGGGTTGCGTAGTTTGGACGTCGCCAGGCCGTATCGCCGCTCGTTAGCTTCACCGGCAGATCAAGGTTCTGCTCGTGGAACCAAAGTAGCGCCTGCCGCACGCTGCCGAGTTCCTCGATCTTGTCGAAGACCAGTGAGATCGCCGCCTGCACACGCCGGTCCGGGTCCTTCTCGTAGCGGTCGCCAGCCTTCACGAAGCCAACCGGCGCCGCCACAACAAGTTCGCCCCGGCGCGCTTTCTCGTAACGGGCGGAGAGCGAACGCTGGCGAAGAAGATCGAGTTCGTACTCGTTGAGGCTGCCCTTCAGCCCAAGCAGCAGCCGGTCGTTACCGTGCCTTGGTGCGTAGATTGCCTCTTGATCGACCAGTACGGTGTCAACGACGCGGCACATCTCGATCAGTTGCTGCCAATCCCGGCTGTTCCGGGCAAAACGAGAGACCTCGCGCGCGCAGACCGCGCCGACCTTGCCGAGGCAGACCTCGGCGACCATCCGCTCGAAGCCGGCGCGCTGCACACCGCCGGCGGCTGAGCGTCCAAGATCCTCGTCGATCACTTCGATCTCGGCGAAGCCCAGCGCCGTCAGGCGGTCGCGCATGGCATATTGCAGCGTACTGCTCTCGCGGTTGTGAAGCACCTGATGGGGGGAGGACTGGCGCACGTAGAGGATTGCTTTGCGCTCCAGATGATGAGGGCGGAGCTTGTCAACAATCATGGACGGCCTCCGCTTCGGACGGCGCCGGGCTCGTTCGTGCATGCTTCAGGAGCAACTGCGTCATCAGGCTGACGAGTGCGTCCCGTGCGTCCTCTGGAAGTTCCGTCCATGCGGGTGCGCCGTCCGCCACCCCGGCCCTGAACAAGTCCATCTGCTGCAGACTGCTTCGCCGGTTTTGCCGGTGCATGATCGCCGGCGTTGTCGCCTTGACTGACATGGCTCTCTCTCCGATTCTGATCGTGAGAGATCCCGAATGCATCTGAAAGCGGGGCATTCGATGATGGGACTGCCGTCTTAAGCGCCTGATCTAGTAAAGTGGACAACGCCTTGAGCGCCTCAACGCCGACAAACGGCTCCTGCGCCAAGTACGGTTCATGGGGACACAAGGTGCGATCAAACATCCAAGCCGGAATCTCCAGCCATCGAGCGGCATCCGAACCGTCAAGCGTGCAACGGAAAACGACGCTCCCCGCCCTCTCGATTATCGCATGGACGCAGGCTTCGCGCCCAGACCACGGATGAAAGCGATACAGAACTTCTCGCCAAGCCGTCCTGTGGGCGTTCTTGAGCCCTCCAGCCTTGACGGCATGACGTCCGATCAAGCTTATTTCGGAGGAAACAGGCTGCCGCCAGTCCTGCGCGGGAGCCGCGCGCGCGGTTTTCCAGTTCCAGGGCAGAAGCTCTGCAAGCTGATGGCTTTTGGTCTGGCCCGAGACGATGCGCTCGATGACATCTGTGAGCCAGGGTTGCGGGTGTACATCGTTGAGCAGTGCGGTATTGATGAGCGAGGCGAGAACTGCCCACGAGTCTGCCCCGTTTTCGCTGCCCGCGAAGAGGCTGTTGCGCCTGCCGAGGCCGAGGGGGCGCATGCCGCGCTCCACGTTGTTGTTTTCCAGCTCGTCCCGTGGCGCTCCGGCGGCCAGCCCGCTTCGTAGCCAAGATCAGCCCGGAGCCGTCCCAGACCAGGATTTTCAAACGGTCGCACCGCTTCGGACGGAAGATGAACACATCGCCGCAAATGGATCGGCTTTCAGCGCCTCCGGCACCAGCGCGGCAATGGTGTCCATGCCCTTCCTGAAATCGATCGGCTGGTGCAGCCACGAAAATGCGCCGGCCGCCGGAAATCCCGATCATGCCGTTTCGCGCCGTTTCGCGCAGCGCCGCCAGCACCGCTTTGAGCGCCGCGTTGCCGACCGCACCCTCGACGCGGACGCGCGCCCGCAAGCTCAATCTCGATCGCGCAGCAAGACGCAGCGAGGGCCGCATCATCCTCTCCGCCGCCGACGCCCTTCGCCAGCGTGACCGAATGAACGGCGCCGTGGCTGCAGCCGCTTCCCGAGCCTGCCCGCGCCATTGACTCAGCAAGCCGCAGCTCATGCCGTGACGCCGCGCCACAGCGAAGATATTTGCGCCGGGAGCGAAGCTCTCCGAAACAATCCGCGCCTTCTCTTCATCGCTCCGTCGCCGGCGCCGCCGCTGCCCCGTGATCACCTCGATCCGCCGGTAGCGTCCTCCCGTAAGAGCCTGTGCTGATGCCTGTCACTTTGCATAAGCGCTCATCTTCCGTTCCCGCTTCTGCCCCCAGTCTCGCGCGAAAAGAGCGGATATTGAAGGTGATGCCGCCGCAACGGATACGAAGCTCGAACTCCTTCAGCCGGTACCTGCACTGCTTCGTGCGCTGCCTCAGGCGACGTGCGATCGTCCGGAACAGGGCGATCTGCGTTATCCGCCCCGTACCCTCGTCGAAAGCCTCAACAACGCTCCATTAGCGGTGCTCCTGGCCGTCCTTGATTCGAATCTTCGCCCGTAAGAGCATGCGGGCAAGTAAGTCAGAAAGCTACCCAGCCCGCAACGGGGTAGGTCGGCACCGCAGCCGTCTTTGGAACTACCGGCCCTGATTTATAAGAGCTTTCTGGCCGCAAAAGCCCCTTTTCAACAGCCAAGGGGGGGCGAACCGGCGAAAGTCGGGATAGTCGACAGCCGCCCGCGTCGAAAGCGTCCGACCTTCTCCACTTTTCTTGCCCCGCTCTTTGGGCTGATGGCCGCAAAACCGCCAGCCTCGCAAAGATCAATAGCGGTGCGGATGGCTTCCTCTTATGAAGACGGATAACCCGGCGGTTCGAACGGCGCGCGCATACGGCTGTGGGGGTAAAACTTCAGGAGTTTGCCGATGAGAAAGCTCTCACCATCCATGTCTGCCACTATCCGCGGGGCGCCTCGAAGTGGAACAAGATCCAACATCGCCCTTTCTGCTACAATCATGCAGAACTGGTGCCGCCCGTCCGCTTGTCAGCAGAATGCCTGTCGTTTAACTCATCGCTGCCACAACAACCAAAACCGGGTTGCGCGTCGAGGTACGTTCGACGAAAGAACCTTCGAAAAAGGCATCAAAATCAGCAACGCCGAGATGCAAGCTCTCGACATTTGCGGTGACAAGTTCCATCCCGAGTGAAACTACACGATCAATACGCGAACCGGAAAAACGTAGCGGTTATTTTTGCGGGCGCCCATAGTACTCGAGGACACCGAGAAACAAACTCTCGTCCAGCACGAACCCCGGCATCGGTCACCGGCCAAAGCAGTGGGCGATCATAGCAGTCTGAGATTTTCATACACGGTGGTATCCCAGAAAGAACGCATCCTGCCACAACTGAAAGTGGCAAAGAATTCCAGCATCAGCTGATGCGGTAGTAAGTGCGTCCGCTGCATAAACCGAAGCGATAAACGAAACTGCTCTATTTTATATGATATGCATTTCCGTAACTTATATAATTGTGCGTTGCCATCGACGGTAATTTGTCAATGATAGCAACATCAAATGGCGCGTAGAAAGTCCGCCTGCAAACCAAAACGGTAAACTAATTATCTCTATTTTGCATAATGTGACTTTCATAAATTTATATAATGCCCTCTCTCCATTGCATCACAAGTCTGTGCTCGCTCTTACCATTTGCCTCAAAATTCTGGACGTAGTAGTGATTTAGTTATAAGGTTCAGCTCCGATATTCATCTATAGGTAATTTCGCCATGTCGCGTCGTCTCACGGGTATTGCAGAAGACAAGAATGGTTCAATCAGTTCGTACTACGCCCCAGATGAGCAAGCGAGCGTCCGTACGTTATCGAAGCGGATGCTCATTGATATTGCCGCGGCAATTGACGTGACGCTGGTTGTTGCGAGTGCGCTTCTGATAAAATTCCTATACGTCGACCTTAGCGGCGACGGTGTCGAGGCGGCAATCTCTCAGCCTTATCTGAGTTACATCCACGTGATTGGCTTGGTTACGGCAAGTCTCTTTTTAGCATTAGTCAGAAGGGGGCATTACAGCTACGGTGAGTTTAAAAACAGGAATATTTCAAGCGAAGTAATGCGACTCGCATTTGCCGTGCTGTTTTCCTTCAGCTTCGCCCTATCGATGGCCTTTCTTCTGAAAGAATCTACTCAATTTTCACGCGCGTGGGTTTTGATCTGGGGGGTATCAGTTTTTTTGATTTTGCTTGCAGGGAAAATTTTCTGGTTGCAACAGTTCAGGAGGCTTACCTCCAGAGGTTACTTTCGACGCCAGATTCTTTTGATCGGCGATGGTGATATTCTGGATCAAACAAGGCATAATTTGTCTTTACCTGATTCTGATGCCAAGCTTGCTGGAATTATTAATCTTGGATTATCGGATTATGATCCTGAATCTCGCATCCCCAGCCAGGTTTCGGCAGCAGTAGATCATGCGATCACGAGAGCGCAGTCGGGTGTCATTGACGAAGTGATTATAGCCCTGCCCGCTCGAGAGCGCGCTTTGCACGATCATCTCATAAGGCAGCTGAAGTTGCTGCCGGCAGATATTAGGGTTGTGCTTGATTTTGGCAGCTACGGATACAAGTTTCTCGATGTTAATCAAATTGGCGCTATGAATTTTGCTAGTATTCAGAGAAAGCCAATTTCGGAGTGGAACATCATTCTTAAAACCCTTGAGGATTATGTCCTCGCTACCTTGGCCCTCATACTGTTAAGTCCCACGATGGTGGTAATCGCTTTGCTGATAAAGCTTGACAGCAAGGGACCTATTTTCTTTCGGCAACGTCGGCATGGGGAAAATCATCGTGTATTTCATGTTTTGAAGTTTCGCTCCATGACGGTAGCCGAGGACGGTAAAGAAGTACAGCAAGCAACGAAGGGCGATAAGCGAGTTACACGAGTCGGTCGTATTTTAAGAAGAACCAGCTTGGATGAGGTGCCACAACTTTTCAATGTGTTGATAGGAGATATGTCTCTCGTTGGCCCGCGGCCGCACGCGCTCAGCCACAACGATTACTATTCGAGAATGCTTGAGGATTACGCTTGCCGACACCGTGTAAAGCCGGGTATGACGGGCTGGGCTCAGATAAATGGCCTTAGAGGGGAAACGTCCGATCCTAATCTGATGGAGGCCAGGGTACGCTATGACTTGGAATACATAGACAGCTGGTCAATATGGTTTGACCTCCAGATCCTAATTATGACACCTATTTCCCTTATATTCTCCCGGCGAGCGTATTAGCTCTTTGGTGATGTTTTTCCGCAAAGATTGCGCAGCTTAGGCTGCCAACACCGGAGCTTCGCTTCATGAACGGATCGCAACGTTACCTGCTGATCTCTCCGTGCCGGGACGAGGCCGAATACCTTCGCCGGACGCTAGACAGCGTAGCGGCGCAAACGGTGCAGCCTGCGCTATGGGTGGTCGTAGATGACGGATCGACCGACGAAACCCCCGCCATACTGCAGCAGTATCTCGCCCGCTTACCATACCTGCGCGTGGTGCGGCGCGCCGACCGTGGCCACCGGCGGGTGGGGCCAGGCGTGATCGATGCATTTTACGCGGGCTTGGAGACGGTAAGCCTCGATGACTTCGATTACCTCTGCAAACTGGACATGGATTTGGACCTGCCAGCCCAGTACTTCGAGCTTCTGATGCAGCGGATGGAGGGCAATCCGCGTATCGGGACGACTTCTGGTAAGCCATGGTTCGTCCACCCTCGGAGCGGAGCGCTGGAGCCTGAAATCTGCGGGGACGAGATGTCGGTAGGCATGACCAAGTTCTATCGCGTCTCCTGCTTCAAAGAGATCGGCGGATTCGTGCGCGAAGTGATGTGGGACGGCATCGATTGTCATCGGGCCCGCATGTTCGGCTGGATCGCCGAGAGCGTTGATTTGGAGCCCCTCCGCTTCGTTCACCTGCGCCCGCAGGGTGCCAGCCAGAAGGGTATCTGGACGGGCCGGATCAGAAAAGGATTCGGCCAATACTTCATGGGCACATCGCCGGTCTACCAACTGGCTGTGGCGGTTTATCACCTGCCAGCTTACCCGGTGGTGATCGGAAGCACGGCGATGTTATGGGGCTATTTCAAGAGTTGGCTGAAGGGTTTGCCGCGCTACGACGACTTGGAGTTCAGACGGTTCCTTCGCTCCTACCAGCACACCTGTCTGCGCTTGGGCAAGCGGACGGCTACTGCCCGCATCAATGCCGAGCGTGCCCAGCTCTGGCATGCCAATCACTCCGTACTGAAGTCGTTATGAGGCGCGCCGGACCGATAACGGGGCACAGGACGCATGCCTTTCCCGGCTTCCCAATCAAAGCGTGGCGTTGCTCGCGCGCAGCTGGGACCATGACTATGAGTGACCGGCCCTTTCGCCCCGGGGTCATTCCATCGCTGGATGGCCTCCGGGCAATTTCGGTGTTGATTGTGGTCTTGGGGCACTCCGGCCTCCAAGCTTCCGTGCCAGGCGGTCTCGGCGTCACTATATTCTTTTTCCTGAGCGGGTATCTGATCTCGACCCTCATGCTGGAAGAGTATGACGACACGGGCGGAATAAACATTCCGTACTTCTATGCCCGCCGCGTGTTTAGACTAATGCCGCCCCTAATCGTCTCCCTCGCTGTTGCTTACCTGCTCACCTTTTCCGGGTGGCTTGCTGGAGGCATAACCAGCAGGGGGTTGGCGGCTCAGCTTCTATATTTCGCCAATTACTACGGGTTGTTTCTTGATCCGGGCAACACGGTTCCGGACGGGACGGGCATCCTCTGGTCCCTTGCCGTCGAGGAGCATTTCTACATCTTTTTCCCGCTCTTGATGACCCTGCTGCTCGGCGCCGCTCTGAGGCTACGCGCGATCGCCGCGCTGCTCGGCATCGTTTGCCTTGCCATCCTCGCCTGGCGCGTCCATCTCGTGCACGCTCCAGGTTTCTTTTCAGACCGGACTTACTACGCCTCCGATACGCGCATCGACTCGATCATCTACGGATGCTTGCTGGCGCTCGTCATGAACCCAGCGCGCCAACAGCATCAGCCCCGCTCCATGTCCCTGGCCCAGTGGGCCTTGCTGGCTGCCGCCATAGGCGTTCTCCTCCTGACTTTGCTCTATCGCAATCCGGTCTTCCGCGAAACAGCCCGCTATAGCCTCCAGGGACTCGCCTTGATGCCGGTCTTCTATTTCGCGGTTCGCTTTTCCGGCAATCGGCTCTTCAGATTTCTCAATATCTCATGGGTAATGACCCTGGGCGCTTATTCATACACCATCTACCTGATCCACTACGTAATCATCCGGTCGATCGACAAAAACATCCCTGCTATTGGTACAAAGCCCTATATTCTTTTCCCGGTCGCGCTGCTGATCTCGATTGCTTATTCCGCAGCTGTCGCGCGTTTTGTCGAACCTTATTTCAAACAGCTCAGACGCAAGCTCAGGCCGGACTTGCAAAAGAACAGGCCGTTGGGTCGCTCGGACGCACGGTCTGGCTCATTGCCCTCTCCAGTGGCTCGTCACCTCCAGGTTGCAGAATTCCCTTGATTTCGCGAAGTCCGAGCACGCCGCTTCGAAGCCAGTCGTGGATGGTCCGTGCATAGATGCAAGCACCACAAGGCGCATTGATCGCTGATGAACCACTTACGATGGGTTTTCATTTTCACGTCGGCTGGCGGAAAAGGAGCCTTTGACCGCTACCAAATTCTTCGTCATTGCTTTGTGACATCAGAAGCTAGTACTCCGCATGAACCAACCATGTAGAATGCGTTGTCTGGAGGGCAACTATTTGCAGTGTTTGGCGGAGGAACACCAATGTCACCGGCAGAAGGCGTATATTTCCTAGGGTGCCATTTTCACACTGGATCGATTGAAGAAGCTGTTTGCGGCATTCTGGATGAGACGCGTGGAGCCTTCAAATACGTGGTGACACCGAATGTGCATCATATAGTCAAGATGCACGACGATCCTGCAACCATGCAACCGCTCTACGAGCGGGCATGGCGAGTGTTTTGCGATAGCCGTGTGCTGAGCGGTCTAGCCCGGCTCAACGGTCGGACATTGTCCGTCGTTCCGGGGAGCGATCTGACAGCTCGCCTCATCGCATGTGCGGCGGAGCAACGTCTGCCGATTGCAATTATCGGTCCGTCGGCTTCGGCTTGCGCGGCGCTGAAAGAGAAATATCCGGGCCTGGATATCGCGGTTCACACGCCGCCTATGAGGTTCATCAAATCGGAGTGCGAAATCAGAAAGTGTGTCGATTTCGTCGTCAAGACACAAGCACCGCTGGTTTTTCTTGCGGTAGGAATGCCCCGGCAAGAGATTCTCGCCAATCACATTGCTGGTCACCCGGAGGCTCGAGGGATCGGATTATGTATAGGCGCTTCTATAGACTTTCTCACCGGAAAACAGCGGCGCGCGCCAGTCTGGATGCAAAAGGCTGGATTAGAATGGTTGCACCGTCTTCTGTCCGATCCGCGGCGGCTTGCTTCGCGGTATCTGATCGACTGTCCTCGGATCTTCTACCTGATATATAAGATGCAGAAGCCGTAGTTCAGTTTTCGATATTCGGTCCCCATATTTCTCGGGCCGAAGGAGTGGAAATGAGCGTCGCCAGGATCTAAATTTGCAACAGTAGGCTCGGCTGAACTTTGGAGGATTTCATCGACGGTTTCGGTCCAGGAAGGGCTGTGGGTGAGGTGGTCGTGATCGGCGATGGAGCGCGCAGAACCCCCATGGGGACGGATACGCCGCCGAGTGGATTTCGTGAAATTGGCATGAACGAGAAGTGGCATGCTCAGTATCAAACCGATGTTACCCGAGTTCGCCTGAAGAGGAATGCACGTGGATTATCGCAAGCTTTTACGACGCCCGTGGCGAAAACTTTTGTCGGATCGAACCTCGGGGCTGAGTCATCACGGCGGCGAAGATCTGCTTGCAGCACGCGAATCCTCATGTGTCGAGGCCGCCGCTCCGGAGTCCCGTAGTCTCGGAGCAGCGCCAGAGGCTAAACACCTGCCGGTGCTCGACGGGGTGCGGGGCTTGGCGGTCTCGATGGTACTGGTGTTTCACTTTGTCGGGCAAATGCTGCCAACGAACTGGGTCGAGCGCGTCATCGTCGGCGTGACCAAATACGGGCTCCTCGGCGTCGATCTCTTCTTCGTGCTGTCCGGTTTTCTCATTACTGGCATTCTTTACGAGGCTCAAAACAAGCCGAACTACTTCCGTAACTTCTATATGCGGCGCTTACTGCGAATCTTCCCGCTCTACTACGGCGTCCTGGTTCTCGTCTTTTTCGTGGCCCCTCTGATCCCGCAGTTCCGAGGGCTGACTCTCGACACCCTGCTGGATCGCCAAGCCTGGGCCTGGCTTTACGGGGTCAACATCTACCTGGCTGGGCACGAGGAGTGGTCCTTTTCCTATCTTAACCACTTCTGGTCGCTCTCGGTTGAGGAGCACTTCTACCTTTTCTGGCCCCTGGTTGTTTTGCTGCTGGCGCGCCGCCCTCGGACGCTCATCGTAGTGAGTTTGGCGGTCTCGCTGGGCGCTATGCTGGCCCGCGTGATCGCAATTATCATGGGACTGGGCTGGTGGCCGACGGTCGTGTTAACGCCCTTCAAATTGGACGGCTTGGCACTGGGCGCTTTCCTGGCGGTGACGGTGCGCCAGCCCGGAGGCTTGGATTGGCTGGTGCGGTCACTGCCGCGGGTTGCCGCGACAGTAGCCGGGCTGCTGGCGATCACATTCGTCTGGACCACTCTCGTATCGCGCCAACAGATAGACATGGTGGGATCTGTCCGGGCGGCGCTATTCCAGATCCTGCTTGCCTGCATGCTGGTAGCGGCGCTGATGGCGCCGAAGCGGTCAGTTGTCTCCCGGTTTTTCACCAGCCGATTGATGGTCTTCCTGGGCACATACAGCTACGGCTTGTATGTTTACCATCACTTTTTTTCGTACTACCTGATTACCAACCGCACGGAGCTGGAACTGGGGCGCTGGCTCGGCTCGCACGGAATGGCCGTGGCGCTGCAGGCAACATTGGGCATATTGGCGTCTCTGGCGCTGGCATATCTGAGCTATGAGTTTTTCGAGAAACGCTTCCTCAGCTTGAAGCCCCTGTTCGAGAACGTCAACAACACGGCGTCCCATCGCAGCACTCACTTCCCTGAAGAGTCGGCTGTTGGGCAAGGTGCAGGGCCTGGAACGGCAGCGGTGGAAAACCGTACTGTTTAGTATTTCTCAAATGGGAGTACGCGTCGCCTTGAGGCGATACGACGCTTTAATCGGCGTTATCCGAAAAGTTTTGCAAAGCAAACCGAACTTCTCAGCTATAGTCCCACTCTCTAATGTTATTGTCGATTGAGTATTTGGCGCGAAGGCGTCTTTAAATTTCGGAGGGAGACATGCAGTTCAAGGAAACGATCTTTCCCGATGCCTGGCTGATCGAACTGGAGCCCGTTGTGGACAGCCGAGGCTATTTTGCCAGGACATTTTGCATGAAGGAGTTCGGCGCGCGCAGCCTGGAAACAGCGTTCGTGCAGCACAGCGTATCCTGCTCGAGGGAAAGAGGCACGCTTCGAGGCATGCACTTCCAGAAGCCGCCCTTCGACGAGGTGAAAGTTGTATCCTGCGTGAAAGGCACGATCTTCGATGTGATCATTGACATTCGGCCGCATTCCTCTTGTTTCGGCCAGTGGCAAGGCTTCGAACTCGGCGGCAAGAATCGGCGACAGCTTTACATTCCCTCCGGCTTTGCACACGGATTCCAGACGCTCTCTTCTGATGTCGAGGTAAACTATCTGATTTCGGCCTTCTATGAGCCTAAGGCGGCAACCGGCTTTCGTTACGACGATCCGGCATTTTCCATCTCCTGGCCGCTGCCAGTTTCGGTGATTTCAGACAAAGACAAAGCCTGGCCGGCGTTTGAAGCCTCAGATCAGTTCCGAGAGGCTTCGGCTGGGGCGGGCACGACAAGCCAGCAATCAGCAAGGCGATGAGCGGCTTCATCGATCAAAGCGAAAGGAAGCTTCGCGCATGGTCAGGATCAATCTGCAAAAAGTGGATTTGACCAGCCTTCGGGGGTATGGTTCTGAGGGTCGAAAGAAAGATCCTTAGCAAAGGGAGGGGTATGCTGAAATAAGCTGGAAAGTGTATGAACCTGAACCTGTTCTCCGAGAGCTGGATGAGCGGCGACCCGTCTTCGCGGGTTTGGGTTCGAGGGTCGTGGAATTCATGGCTCGCGTGGGGCCGATGTTCAGCTCTATTATCTCTCCTTGGGCTGCAATAGCGCCTGGACTGCGCAGGCGAAAAATGCCCTCAATATAATGAACGGACCTTTGGTCGGGAGGTAAGGCATGGCCGTGCGGGTTCTCGTCGTCGAGGATGAGCCTCTTATCGCCTTCGATGTCGCGGATCATCTGAGAGACGCGGGCTTTGAGGTTGTCGGCCCGGCGGCCTCGGTACCGGCCGCGTTGAAGCTTCTGGAATCCGTGGGCTGCGATGTGGCCCTGCTTGACGTGAACCTCGGCCGGGAGACCGCCGCACCGATTGCCGATGTCCTGAATACGAAATCGCTGCCCTTCATCGCTCTCTCGGGCTACTCCAGCGATCAGCTACCGGAAGTCTTCCAGCGGGCACCGATGCTGACAAAGCCGGTCGACTCGAAAAAACTCGTGAGCGTGCTTCGCCGCTGCCTGGATGGCCGTTAGCGCAATTGTCCTGGCCGGATCGTCCGGAAAAATGCCTTCTCAAGGTGTGGCACGCGCGCGAGCAGGCGCTCGGCGAGAGCGCCGGCCAGCGGCGACACATCCATCTGCACAAGATTCGGAAGCTCGCTGTCCAAAACCTGCCGCAGCGCCGCGCGCACCTTGGGATTGTTGCGTCCAATCGCGAAGACGCCCCAACCGCTCAGGAGATCGAGATATTTGGCGCCTTCGCGATCCCACAAATATTGGCCCTGACCACGCACGAAACCGACATTATAGCCGATGGTCTTCAGCACGCGCACCATTTGCTCGTTCAGATGCCGAGTATGGAGGGTGTATCGCTCAGCCTCATGGTCGGCGAACAGGGATTGGATATCAACGCTCATGCCTAAGACTTCCCGAATGCCGGCCTCGGAACCGATCACGATCTACATTTTTCTGAAATAATCCTTGAAAAAGTTACTTCACAGGGAGCCAAAAGCGGCAACTCTTCCAAAGATCAAAGAAAATCCACATTGAAGGAACATGACGCAGGCAGAGCAAAACGGGAGTCCTCGAACCGTGAATAAACTTTTAATTGCAGCCACGTTCAGCCTATGCTCGATCGGAGCGGCGGCGGCCCAGTCGCCCATCGGAGAATGGCAGGTCCAAGACGGCACGGCCCATATCCGCATCGTCCCTTGCGGGAAGGCCCTGTGGGGTGTCATCAACTGGACTAAAGGGCCGCCCGGCAAGGACGAAAACAACCCCGATCCCGCCAAGCGCAATCGCTCCGTGATGGGCATGCCCATTCTTATCAATATGAAGCCATCGGAGGAGCAATGGGAAGGAGAGGTCTATAATGCCGAAAACGGCCAGACCTATTCATCCTATATCAGTCTTAAGAGCCCAGACGTCCTGCGCATCCAAGGCTGTGTGCTCGGCGGCCTGATTTGCGGGGGTGAGGATTGGAGCCGCGTCCCGCTGACAAAAGGCTCGCCTCCCGATCAGACTGTGTGCTCAGGCGTCGCCAAATAGGCGGGGCTTTCGGCTTTGGCTTTCGCCTCGTCTTCTTCCGGCTTCTCCACTTCCCTCGGCGGACCCATGAGGAGAGGCTGGAACAGGACGGCCGCCGCCATGGTGCTCGCGAGCGATAGGGCAAGCAGTTTGCCCATGCTCGATGTGCCAGGATGGTTCGAAAGCCAGAGACTGCCGAAGGCCACGGCAGTCGTCATGCCGCTGAAGAAGACGGCGCGCGTGAGAGGCGAGGCCAGAAGTCCGGTACGCCCTTCGCGCCACGCCATGATATAGTAAATCTTGAACGCGACGCCGACGCCGAGCAGAAGCGGAAGCGCGATGATATTTGCGAAATTCAGTGGCATGTCCAAGATCACGCAGAGTTCGAGCGTGACCACGCAGGCGAGCAGGAGCGGCAAGAGGGTTAACGCTACGTCGGACACACGCTTCAAAGTGATCCAGAGCAAAATAGCGATGGAGACGAGCGCTAAGATCGCGGCCTGGATAAAGGCGTTGACGATCGTATCGGCGGCCTTTTGAAGGCCGATGGCTTCTCCCGTTGCCTCGGGGGTCACCGCCGTCACGGCCTCGACAAAATTTAGCAAAACCGCATTGTCGTTCGAATCTCCCCTAGGGGACACGGAAATCCGCACTTGGCCGTCGCTTGCTTTCCAGCCATCAACAAGGTTGGCAGGCAATGAATCGAGCGTTACTTTCTCGGGGCTGAGGCCAAGCCGGATGTCATCCAGCGTCAATTTCAGCGGCCTCACAAGCGCATCGGCGGCTCGCGCCCGCGCTTCCGGGCTCGCTTTCGCCAGTTCCGAAAGCGCTTTTGACAATCGTTCCGCGGCCTGCAAGCCCTTTGTTCCAGGGCTCCGCTTTGCGATGACGCTCAAGTAATTGGAAGCACCTTCGAGGCTGCCGACGATTTCCTGATCCGTTGGCGCAGGCAGCACTTTCTCCTTCTTGGGATCCAGTGTCTCGGTCAGTTCGGCAGCTGCCTGGCTTATAAGGATAATTTTCTTGTCCTGGCCCTCCGGCACGAAACTGCTCAAGGTCGTGGCTCTCAGCACCGCGGGCAGGGCACTCAGCTTAGCCGCGAGCGCATCCGCATCCGCGACCGACGGTGTCAGCACCTCGATCGTGCGCCCAGCCGTCTCGGGGGCTTTTTTCAGGTCAAGATAGGTCGAGACCGACTCCACGTTCGGGCTGCGCAGGTTCATGGGATTGAAGTCGAAGCGCAGCCAATGAAGGAGAGGCAGCCCGGCGATTACGACGCAAAGCGTCCCGATAAGCACCCCCATGCGGTTGCGTTCGAGAAAGCGGTCGACAGGCGCCAGGAAGGCGTAGCCGAGCGGATTGGGTTCCGCCGGCGGATTAAGCAGGCGGAGCAGCGCGGGGAGCACCGTGATGCTGGTGGCAAAGGCGATGATCATGCCCACCCCTGCGATCTCGCCGAGTTCCGAGAGCCCTTTATAAGCCGTTGGCGTGAACGACAAGAAACCGGCGGCAGTCGCCATGGCCGCGAGTACGAGACGACCGCCTGTATGATCGGCGGTCGCGATCAGAGCCGAGGTCAACTTGTTCCGCTCATAGCGCTCCGCACGGTAGCCGACGCTGAATTGCAGGCCGAAGTCCACGCCGATTCCGACGAAAAGCACAAAGAAGGCGATCGAAATTGGATTGAGTGCTCCGACTAAGGCGAGGCCCAGCGCGGCCGTTATCGCGAGCCCGATGAAAAGGGCGACGAACACGGCAAAAATGATCCGCGCGGAATGAAGCGCGAGCCAGAGGATGACCAGAACCGACAGGATGGTCAGCGCCGTGTTCAGCGCCGCCCCCTCCTTGAGCGTCCCGAATTCCTGGTCGGCAATGGGCACCGCGCCCGTCAAACGGACGGTAACGCCGTCCTGAGGAAGGCCAAGTTCCGACGCAGTCTTACGGATGGCATCCGAGGCATCCTGTCCCGGCTCCAGTGAGTTGTAGTTCAGGATCGGCTCGATTTCCAATAATTGACGGGTTTCCCGGAGCGTAGAAGGCTGTCCGCTGAGCGCCTCGCGCCAGCTGAACCAGGCCGGACGGTTGTTTATCGCATTCTCGATGGCGGACGAGAAGGCGTTGAACTCCGGAGCAAGGCTGTCGAGCGTGATGCGCCGGCCTTGAACGCCTTTCAGCGTCAGAGTTATGGCTCCCATGATCCCGCGCAGGCTCGGGTCGGCGGCGAGCGGCTCAAGCAGAGGTCGGGACTTCGTTAATTGGCCGAGAGTTTCCTTCAGTTCGTTCTCGGGAAGAAAAAGGAGCCCGTTTCTTCGAAGGAACGGCCCGCCTGATGTCTGGCGAACGCTCTTGATGACCTCTTTTTCCTGCGCAAGCTGTTTGCTGAGCTTCAGCGCTGCGTCATCGGCAAGTTCCGGCGTCGGCGCGTCGATAACCGCGATGATTGTGGTCTCAGTTCCTGGAAACGCCTTGAAAAAGGCGAGTTCTCTTTGCCGCCAGGGGAGATCATTGGATATGAGTTTGCTGATGTCGGTATTTATCTCGAACCGGTCAGCCACATAGGTTGCGGAAACAGCTGCGAGGAAAATTCCAATGGCGATCACCGACCAGGGCCGGCCCGCGCAAAATCGAACAGTCGAGATAATGAGCTTCTTTAGCATCGCCTACCGCTGAATGATGATCTCGAAAAAACCGGGCACGTTTTCGCCGGAAGCGTGCATCCGGCCGTGAGAGTTCTACCAAAATGAACGGCTCACAAAAGCAAAGATCGAGCCGCACCTGCACCAAGAATCACTTAAGCTGCTGCCGGAATAGCAAGCTTCCGCCGCCTCCACCTTTGCCGTAAGGCATCTCAGAGATATTATCCCCGGTATCTGTTGCAAGTAAGGCACGATCGAGCGGTCCGGCGCAGGCGCGGGAACCGCCAAACTTTCTTCGGGTTTTGCAGCCGAGTGCGTCGGCTATAGCTGCTTTATGTCGCGGGGCATCCGACCCGCAGGTGATCGGTGAGGTGCGCGGGCTGCCAGCGCCGTAGAGGGTATTTTCCGAAACCGCGTTGCCACTGATGCCAGCCGTCCCAAGTCATGACGCCTTGGCCACGGGCAAGTCCCTGTTGGTGAGGGAAAGTTTGACCCGCCCGCGGAGAGGTTCGGTTAATCGACCTTGCAGATTCTCTTAAAAAAGTGTTTCGGCCGATGTCCGCTCGGAGGTTTGGAGCCCTTCCCGGAAGCCCCGCACTTTCCAGAAACTTCAATGAGAAGCACTGTCTGAGAGAAGCACTGTCTGAGCCATAATTTTGTGCCCAGGCTATCATTTTATTTGTTATATTACTTATATAGATACTAAGAGCCCTTTTTACAAAACGAACCCCAATTGAGTTAACCCGCCGTCAAATTTCACAGGATAGCCCCGAAATGCTTTCCGGCATCTCGAATCCAGTCTTCTTATGCATGTTTGGAAAAAGCGGTTCAAAAATTAGGATAATAAGCCCTGCGAAAGGACGCCCACACCGCCACCCGCTATCTTCGCAGTTTCTGATTCGAACCGAAGAAAGCGAAAACTTGAATGCCAAATCTTCAGATTAAAGATGATTTTCCAATTGCATTTCCGATCGGATATCCGGATCGCGCCGTCACCGCCACCATCCGGATCTCAAAAATCGAACCCGACGACTCGGCCTTGTTGCTTTACTCGCCTCTGCATGGCGTGACCCCCCTCCGCTTCGATGGACCTGAGACCGTGGCAGAGGTTATGGTCAGTCACCGCAAGATTTGGGCTCGTGGCACCCTTGGCTGCCAATCCTTCCAGATTGATTTTCTGGGCTGGTCCGAAATACGGTCATGATCGATAAGGGAGGCGACGTGAGCGCCTTGTTTCAGAGCATTTGGACGGCGCCGCGGTCGCCTGCGCCGCCATGCCGGCTCGTGAGGCTGTGCGCTGACAGCCGCCTCCACCCTCAGGAGACTTTGACGCCCTTCCAGAACGCGATCCGGTTCTTGATCTGGGCTGCTGCGGTTTTCGGGTCGGGATAATACCAGGCGGCGTCAGGGTTTTCTTTTCCGTCCACCGAGATCGTGTGGTAGTGGGCGGTCCCTTTCCAGGGACACTTCGTCGTTGTCTCGCTGGGCTTCAGATAGCCCCGGTTCACAGCGTCCGCCGGGAAATAGTGGTTTCCTTCGACCATAACCGTCTCATCGGACTGAGCGATGGTCGCTCCGTTCCATTCAGCTTTGACCATGTCGTCTTTACACCCTTCAATCCGTTCGGAGCCATTCTACGAGAGTGCCGCTCACAAAATCGGGTTGCTCGAGTGCGGATAGATGGCCGCAGTTGGGCGCAATGACAAGTCGGGCCCTTTCAATCCCGTCCGCGGTCTCCTTTGCGACCGCAGGCGGCGTAAGCTCGTCGCCATCGCCGGCTAAAACCAGCACCGGACAGCGAAATGCGGACAGGCTTGGGCGAGAATCCGCGCGGCCCAGGATTGCGGTCTGCTGGCGAACGTGGGCGTCCGGACCCAAAGCGAAAAACATATCGTCGACGAGCGCTCGCAATGCCGTGTCGTTGCGGCGGTTAGAATGGACTAAGGCCGGGAACAGCATACCGGGTATTTCCGCAAACCTTCCTGCCTTCACCATATCGAACTGCATTTTGCGCCGCTCAGTTTGCTCGGGCGTGTCGGGACGGGCCGTGGTGTCAAGCAAGGCAAGCTTGCGGACACGCTCAGGCGCCTGCCGCATGATCTCAAAGGCGACATAGCCGCCCATCGATAAGCCAGCGAGTGCAAATACTGGCGGCGCGTGGGCGAGGATGTCCTGAGCGATGGCCGCCATTGAATCCCGGCCGGATTGGTTGGCGACCATTACAGGCCCGAATGGCCACAGGGCGGGGATTTGCTTCTCGTAGAGGCGCGAATCCGTGCCGAGGCCTGGAACTAACAGCGTGGGCAGAGTTTCCATGAGCGCGTACCCAAGAGCTGAATAATGATCGCCTTCCAGCGAATCTTCGACATTGAGGATATCGAAGATTCGTGCCGGCGCTTGTTTAAATCAGCTTCAACGTGAGGCGCGAGCGATCTTCGGCTCTTAGAGCGCGGACCGGCTTTCCGCATGGGACTGGGGCTGCCCCGGGTCGCTCTTTCTGCGGGAGCGGACCTCGAAGAAAAGCGCCTGTCCGATCACCGCTTTGACGGTCTCGGCATTGAACGGCTTCGCTATCAGGAATGTTGGCTCCGGCTTCTCGCCGGTGAGCAGCATTTCGGGATGGCCGGTTACGAAAATGACAGGCGCTTCAAGCTCGCCCAAGATCTCGTTGACGGCCTCGACGCCCGAACTCCCATCGGCGAGCTGGATATCGGAGAGGATGAGGTCGGGCTTTCTGTTATGGGCGAGTAGGAGGGCGTCGCGGTGAGTTCGGGCGACGCCGGTCACCTCATGGCCAAGGCTTTGAACAAGCTCTTCCAAATGGGCGGCCGTGAGTGGCTCGTCCTCGATGATGAGGATATCCGCGGGCTCAAGCTGATTTGCGATTTCGTGATCTGCAGCGGCAATCAGCGCGGACACATCCTCGTGATCAGTCTCAAGAATTTGAGCAATCGCCTCGGCATCGAAGCCTTCGACCGACAACAGAAGGAACGCCTGCCGGCTTCTCGGCGTAAGGGTTTGCAAGCCACGCACCAACTCGGACTTTTCGAATTTGAAGTTCGGGAATGCATTCGCATCCACGGAATTCCAGATTTTCAAGAAGATTTGGTACAGCGCGATCTTTGAATCGATCTTTGACGGAAATATCGACGGATTCTCCACCAGCGCCTCGAGAAGGGCCACAACGTAAGCATCGCCGCTCTCCTGGGAGCCGGACAACGCACGCGCGAAACGGCGCAGCGACGGGAGGTGCGGAGCGATCGATTGCGAGACGGACATCTTTACTTACCCCAAAATAATTGCCCAGGCAGAGTCCCCTTGCAACAAACAGCGGGACGCCCGTGTTCCAGCAGACGTGCGATTTGTGAAGATATCCTCCCCTGTCCGGTGCTCCGGCGATCTCCAGACAACAAGGAACTTATTATGGACGAAAGAAATAAGAACGAGGGGCAGAGGCCCTTGCCCGCGCAACAGGCGCAGCAGCCTCAACCCACAACTGTTTTGAACGATCATAAGATCCAAATGCCTCAGATGCATTCCGTTTCCGACATTTCCGGAAGATCCAGCAAGGATCGGCCCTCGAGTTCTGACAAGGGTGGCGGCGGAGAGCTGATAAGCGATGGCCGGGACGGGGGCGTGGACGACGCTCGCTTCACCGCTGGCGTCGTCAAACTCTACGAAGCGCTTCTCAAAGAGCCGGTTCCGGAAGAGATGCTCCGCCTCATCGACCAGCTCGGAAAGCAGGAGCGCAAGTAGATGGGTGATCCCGGCAACGCGAACCTGCGTGAAGAGCTTGTCAGATGGATTCCGAATCTCAGGGCTTTCGCTCTCTCGCTCACCCAAAGCGCGCAGCACTCGGACGATCTGGTCCAGGACACGCTCGTGAAAGCTTTATCAAATCTCGACAAGTTCCAGGAGGGCACGAACTTGCGCGCCTGGCTGTTCACCATTCTCAGGAACAGCTTTTACAACGACATTCGATACAAGAAGTATCATCAGACCGCTCCTCTCGATGACGTCGATCCGGTGAACCTCGAGTTTCGCGCGACGCAGGAAAAATATATCGAGTTCAAGGATGTGCTGAAGGGCTTGGGCGGGCTTGTTCCCGAGCAGCGAGAGGCGATCATTCTCATCGCCGCAGAAGGGCTATCCTATGAGGAGGCGGCCGCTGTTTGCAATTGCCCGGTCGGGACGGTGAAAAGCCGCCTCAGCCGGGCGAGGCAGCGCCTGGAGGAGTATGTGAACGGCGATAAGGTATTGCCGGAGCAAGTTTCGTAACGAGAGGGGTACTCTTTTCATATTTTCCTTTGCAACCCTCATATCCTCGAATGATTTACTCCACCCGTGAGAGAGAGCGCGTGAAGAGCGGCTCTTCCGGAACTCTTCTTCAGCTTCTTGGCAAAGGCCCCCGCGAAGCGGCGCTTATCGGCGCTGCGGCGCTGATTCTTCTCTGCCTGACCGGCTTTTCTTTCTGGCTGACCCAACGCGTCCTCAGAGATACTGATACCGCCGACGAACTGAATGGATACAACGCGAAACTGACGAAATTCGTGCAGCTCTTGCGCACTGTGGAAAGCAGCCAGCGGGGCTATCTTATTACCGGTGAGGAAGATTTTCTCGAACCGTATGAGAAAAAGATCGGCCTGCTCATGCCGATGGCCCATGAGTTACAAGACGCCGCACCGAAACAGCTGAATGTCAAAGACAAGGTGGCGGCCCTCCTTCAGCCTTTAAAGGCAAAGCTTGAGGAGATGGGGAAGACAATTGCGCGTGCAAGGGAAGGCCAGCGTGATGCCGCGGTCGCGCTCGTGAAGAATGGCGTCGGACGAGAACTCACGGACGAGATCGAGAGTGAGGTTCGGTCGATCCAGGAGGAAGGCAATTCCTTTGTCCGGAACAGCGAAGCGAGCACAACACGCCTTCAAAACTTCAAGTTCTTCATTGACAGCATCGGCGCCCTTCTCGTTTTGACATTCTCATTCCTGTCGCTCTGGCTGCTGCTGCGCTCTAACGCTGCGATGCGTGAAGCTCAGGACGCGCTCTCCAAGGCGAATGTAGACCTAGAGGAAACAGTCGCTCAAAGAACGGCGGCGCTCAAACGCGCCAATGAAGAGATCCAGCGTTTCGCGCACATCGTCAGCCACGATCTTCGCTCGCCGCTCGTCAACATCATGGGCTTCACATCGGAGCTGGAGACCTTGAGGACGGAGCTGTTTGAGAAGCTGGCCGGGGCAAACGCTCTCGCCGGGTCGGACGTGCTGAGCAAAGACTTCGACGAAGCATTCGGCTTTATCAAAAGCTCGATTGCGCGCATGGACCGCCTGATCGCGGCGATCCTGAAAATTTCGCGCGAGGGGAGCAGGCCGTTGAACCCCGAGCCCGTCGATACGAAAGCGCTCGTGGATGGCGTCGTCGCCGGCATCGCGCATCAGATAAGGGAGAAAGAGGCCCGCGTCGAAGTCGCCGCTCTGCCCGACATCGTGACAGACCGTCTCGCCCTGGAGCAAATTTTCTCGAACCTCATTGAAAATGCAATCAAATTCCTGAACCCAGGCGACCGGGGCGAGATCCGCGTCGAGGGGTGCTCGCGGGGCAGTGAAGTCATTTACACCGTTTCCGACAATGGACGCGGGGTCGATCCCAGGGATCATAAACGGATTTTCGAGCTTTTCCGCCGGTCCGGGACGCAGGATGTGCCCGGAGAAGGGATGGGGCTCGCCTATGTTTCGGCGCTCGTGCGCAGGCTCGGCGGAACGGTGATGGTCGAATCCGCGCTTGGACATGGCAGCACGTTCAGGCTGAGTCTTCCCTCCACGGCAGTGTCTCAAGCAAGGATGGTGGCATGAACAAGCCGGTGACAATCGTCATGGTCGAGGATGATGAGGGGCATGCACGCCTTATCGAGCGGAACATCCGCCGTGCCGGTGTGACCAATGAAATTGTCCACTTTTCCGATGGCGTGTCGGCATTCGGCTATTTCAATCAGCTGCAGGCGCAACCCGCCGACCTGACGCCCATCCTTGTGCTCCTCGATTTGAATTTACCCGATGTCTCCGGCATTGATATCCTTGAGTATCTCAAGAACGACGGCCATCTGAAGGTGGCGCCGGTCATTGTTCTCACAACGACGGACGACCAGTCGGAAATCCAGCGTTGTTACGATCTCGGTTGCAACGTGTACATAACCAAGCCTGTCGATTACCAGCAATTCGCGACGGCGATACGGCAGCTTGGCCTCTTCTTCTCCGTGATCAAGGTTCCGGGCCCGCTTAATGCCTAATCGCAAGCCGCGCATCCTTATCATCGACGACGACGCCGGCTTTTGCAGGCTGGTGCAAAGCCACATGGGTCGCGCAGGCTTCGAGGTTGTCGAGGCGAACTCCGCTGAAGCCGGCCTTGCCTCTGCGCAGGAGAGCACTTTCGATGTGATCATCCTCGATCATGTATTACCGGAGCAGGACGGGCTCACGCTTCTTGTGGCGCTGCAATCAGGGCGCGGGGCGCCTCCGGTCGTCTACCTGACCGGCAGTCAGGACAGCCGGGTGGCGGTGGCGGCGCTGAAGGCCGGCGCGGCGGATTATGTCGTGAAGGATGTGAACGGCGATTTTCTGATACTACTCGGAAATGCCGTCACCAACGCCATGTTCGCGACGGCCATCAAACGGGACAAGGAGCGGGCGGAGGCCGAGGTCCGGATCGCGAGGGACGAGTTCAAAGCGCTGGCAGAGGAGCGCGCGCTTCTCCTGCGCGAGGTCAATCACCGGGTCAGCAACAGCCTTCAACTCATAGCATCCCTCCTGCATTTCCAGGGCGATCTGTCGGGAAACGCGGATGTGAAGGCGGCGCTGAAGGAAGCCAATGGACGCGTCCTGGCGGTGGCGCGCGTGCACCGTTCGCTCTACACGTCCCTCGACGTCCGGTGGGTCTCGCTCGCCGAGTATTTGTCGAGCCTCATCCGCGACCTGCAAAACGTGAGCTCGGGCGGCGGCGACCATCAAAGCACGATATCGCTTGTCTGCGACCAGATCCAGGCGGGGCCGGATTCGGCCGTCGCCATCGGAATAGTGGCCACGGAGCTGATCCTGAACGCTTTGAAGCACGCCTACCCGAAAGAAGGGGGGCAGGTCCGTGTCGTGCTTCGGGCTTGTTCGGCCGACGCCGAGCTGGTCGTCGAAGACGATGGGGTAGGGGGTATCGATCAGCTGGAGGGGAAAAACCGCCATGGGCTTGGCCGGCGGATCATGAGCGGGATGGCCGACAAACTCGAGGGTTGTCTGCGTTACGAAAATCTAGGCCCGGGAACCCGAGCGATCCTGGCATTTCCGATCGGGAATCAAATCAGGGTGCTCGGGAATGCATTAGCGTCCTTCTAGCGGCGATTAATTTTAGACAACGCCTCCAGCATTGCGTCCGGCAGGGGTTCCAAAAGGATGTCGGCGCCCATCTCCGTGAGGCGCAACTCTATGTTGCGCATATCCTGAACCTCGCGCGCAAGTGCCGCGTTGCGTTTCAGGAGCGCTTCGAACTCCTCGAGAGCCTTGCCCTCAAGCTCGCCGTCTAGGTATGCCGATACCGTCGCCGCTAGTTCTTCATCCTTCAGGATTTCGCCTTGCTTGGGATTGCCGTCGCTAGAATCGCCAAGCTTTTTTTGCTCTGTCATCGGCATGATTTTACAATGAAGGCTTTGCTAAAGATTTTAGTACCAGTCAGGAAAAACGAACAACCGGCTCACCAAATCGTTCCGTCATGGCAATCATTATGCGCGCTTTGTGCAGCTTGCGGCAAAATAACCTCGCACGCAAGCCTCGCGCTTCGCAAAATCCTGCCCCTTCCACTACTTTCAGGTTGTACGGTTGTCGCGAAGGCGCTTATCCCGTGTGGGGTTCTTGACCCGGCCTTGCCCTGTGGGGCCCGGGCGGTTTTCAGACAGGCGACGATCGTGTTTGGGGTCTTTGACGCGTCCTTGCCCCGTCGGGCCCTCACGGTTCACTGAAAGGCGCTTGTCCTGCTCTGGATTTTTTACTCTGCCTTGTCCCGTCGGGCCCGGCCGGTTTTGAGCGAGACGCTTGTCGCGATCGCTGTCCTTGACACGTCCCTGGCCGGTTGGCCCGATTCTGTTTGCAGCAAGGCGCCTATCGCGCGAAGGGTCTTTCACGCGCCCCTGACCGCCCTGCTTGACTTTGGCGTTCGAAGCCGAGTTCATAGCAGCTGCTTTCCTGCTCTTGCCTTTGGCGGTTCTACCGCCACTTCCTTCGTTCCCGGCAGACATTGCGGGTATCCCAGATCTCCGTTTCTGCGGAAGGCATGCATTCCGGAGCGGCCGGCCTTCCAACATGGTTGAGAGCTTTAGAGGTTGTAAAATCGACTATCGCAACAAAGAATACTTGCCCGCGATTGGCGCAAAGGCAAATATGCAACCTATCAATCTTATTTATGAGTACGTAATCTAATGGGTTTTGTTCCGCCGGGAAGCTTAAATTTTTATCTGCGGCAAGCGCCAAATAAATGCAATAGGCAGTTTGAAGCACTTACCAGATTACATCTTATAAGCAAGAAAGCTAAATTTTATGCAGCGCCAAATATTGCCTTTTTGCTTACGTAGTAAGCTAATAGTTGCATTAGGGAAATGGCTCCCTCTCGCTTGTACGCGAGCCAATATTTAGTCATGATTTATTATCAGTATTTCGTTAAAAATGAGATCAACTGCAGGTTGAGTTCACCAAGCAAACCGCTGATCTGAAAAAGACTTCGCCTGCTATTACGTCGACTGTATACCAATACATACCCCTTCTTTAGGCGGAATACCAGGGGTTTGTGCAAATTTCATGCTTGGATATTTGTCGTCGGATGTATCGGGAACGCAAAGGCAAATCCGGTCGGGCACCGACGCGTATGGCTGCTATGTTTAAGCCTGCTGCCGAAGCCCATCATGCCGACACAAAGGTTTTTCGGAGCTGAACGGCGGTTTTGGCGCCGCGCTTGAGGCGCGGCCGGGCCGAGCCCGGCCACAAAGATCGTTATTTGTAGAAGCCCACGGCGCAGATCTGGGTGCCGGCCTTTGTAACGAACGTAACCTTTTCCACCGGCTCCGTCCCGTCTGGGCGCGGCCACATATATTGAACTTCCTCGATCTTGCCCTCGGCGGCGGCCTTGATAATCTCCTCTCCAAGCTTCTTGCCCTTCTTGTCGACCAAAGCGGCAAGAGGCGTTCCCCTCTTTTCGGGTTTCGGATAGGCGGTAAGATTATAGGTCGGGGCTTCCGCGCAAAAGACGTAGAGATCGCGATCGCGGAAGCCGCCGGTGGGGTTATTGAAATCGTCGATGGCCTTCTTCGGATCGGCTTTAACTGCCGCGACGGCCTTTTCGAGCAAGGCCTTCGCTTCGGCAGCTGTGCCGGAAGATTGCGCAAAGGCAGAGCCAGTCAAGCTTATCAAAAACGCTGCTAATGTAGCTGCCACAAAGTTACGAACCATAAGATACTCCCTTTTTTATTTTCGGAGGCTTGGGCTCTATCTTTATCTCAAGAGGCGGCTCATTGCTTCAAGCTAAACCATAGGCTTACTACCTAAGCGTGGGTGTCGGTCAACTCTCAATTTTACGAGGTTTTACAACGGGCTTCGATCGAGCTCAATGCCGACGCTTTCGCTGCCCGCGACAACAGGAGCAAGTACTTCTTCGCCATGTAGCCGCCGCCTGCCCGCTACCCGGCGAACGAGAAGATCGACGAATAGACCGGGCCCCCCCGAATAAATCCGCCAGCCGCCTTCGACAGGGATCCCACCAGCCATGACGCGCTCCCATCCGGCCGACGCTTCATAGCGATCGTCGAATGCCGCGTCGCTGCTGGTGAAGTAGGCGTTTCGCTGCCTCAACGCGGCGTTTGCAACCGCCTCGGTCACCGTGACCGGGCTGACCTTCTGAAGTTCTTCCAGTAGCGCATCCGCATCCCCGAGGATCGCCAGAGCCTCGCAATAGCGGAGATGGGCCTGAACATACATGAGCCCTACCTCGCGTCCGAAATACGGGGAGGACTCGGCGCGCCTGAAGATGCGTTCGTCGCCGCCATGATAAGGCAGCGGCTTGTCCATGAGCCGCACCCCGTCCGGGAAGGTCAAATGTTCGCGGATGAGGCCCAGGTGATGTCGCGACTGTTCCGGCGTAAAGAGCCCCCCGGCAATTGCGCATGTCATCGGGATGAGAGAGTAGCTGACGCCGGTCTTCGGATCGCTCGGGTGAAGCAGAAGGTCGGGTTCTCCCCCCTCGGGATCGAAGTGCGCATAACCGGCCACGACGCCATCACGAATGAGGTAGCGGTTGAAGTCCTCGCGGATGGCGTCTGCGAGCCTGGAAAGGCGCTCGGACTTCGCCGGCCGAGCCGGCCCGCCGCAAAACATCGGCGTATCGCGAGACCTGCCAGAAGAGCAGGGCAACGGTCCAGCTGCTGACCATCCAGTCGCGCAATGTGGGATTGGCGGGCTGCAAGGTGTCGTTCCAGTCGCCGTGTCCGTAGCGCGGCAGATGCGTGCCTGGAATGAAGCGCGCGGCCACCCCGTCGAGCAAGGCCTCGATGTGGCCTGCGATGCTGGTCCAGGCTTCGTGCTTCGCCCGCGCCGCTTCCCATGCCCCAGGGGACTGGCTCGGACAGGAAGGCGACGTCGTCCGTGGCCTCGATATAGTCGCACACCGCCTTCAGCGGCCAGACGATGATGTCGCCATGCGCATCCGCCGCTTGAATGAAGGAGTACGGCTCCAGGAAAAACCACTGCGGCCAGTCGCCATCGGACCGGCGCTGGCGGGCGAAAACGCGGCGCAGGATGTCCTTGGCCGCCTCGTCGTGGTCCAATGCAAGCAGAAGTTCTATCGGCCCCTGGCATACGTCGCGCGTGCCCCACGCGCCGCCGGAATACTGCTCGAGGCCATGCGGCACGCTCAGATGCACGAGGGCGTTGTGGACGAGCCACGGGAACAGAGTGTTGAACGCAGTAACGCTGGCGGTTCGGCCCTTGAAGCGGACGTCGCGGGTAACGCCAGACCAGAAAGCGTTCGCGGATTCAAGCATCTGAGCAGGACTGACATAAGCGGCATATTTATCCGCAAGGCGCTCCGCCTCCGCGCCGTCGGTCATCGAACCCACAATGGCGAACCGCACCTCATTCGTGGGATGCGTCCTGAACGCGACGTAAGGCATGCCGCGCGCGATGCCGTCAGCGTAAAGAAGCTCGTCGCCGCCGATGGCGTCGATCGCGGCGGGCGTGCTCGTCACAAGGTGATAGACGGCATCCGGGTAGCGCTGGCCCCAAAGCCAATCCGGATCGGGGCGGAAAGCGACGCGCTTGGCCACGCCGTCGACCTCAACCCGCCCGGCATGGGCAAAATCGTGCTCGCCCAGCACAAGATGGCCGAACACAAGGAGCCGGCAGGGCGCACCCTCGACCTCAATCGCGCATTGCAGCGCAGGTTCTTCGCCGGACGCGATGACATGGACGCTGATCGTGCCGCCGTTATGCCGGTATTCCCAGCGGCAATCGCTGAGCCCAATTTCGAAACGAGACGGCAGGGTAAGCAGCCGCCACGCGCCGTCGATTTCAGCCAGCACGCGAAGCCCGCTGGCGCGCGTGATGTTGTAGGCATCGCGCGACACGGAAAAGAGCTTGTGAAACGACGTGTTGCCGATGGTGAGCTGCGATGCGAAAACGCCGTGCATCCAGCATGTTGCGCAAAGCGTACCATCGCTCGGCAGAAGGTCTTGGCCGCTGCGGATGATCGTTCCGTGGCGGCGTCTCACGAGGCGATCCTTCTCGCGCAGCACGGCATGCCGGTTCAGCGGCCCGTTATCCACGAAGTAGGAAAGCAGTTCGCCGTTCCGCCGCTCTTCATGGACGCGATGCCGGCTGTCTTCGCGTGCCTTGAGGCAGACGAGCGGCGAAGCATCCTGGAGGATGCTTCGGACAGGCGCCTCTAGTGATACCTCGGCTTGCGATAAAGCTTTTGCCGCTTCTTCGGCCGCGTCGATCCGCAAAAGATCGGTCTCGCTTGTCGGCTCGGCGTGATCGGGGGCGTACAAGCCGAAGAAAGTCCAGGCCGTGCTTTCGCCGGGCTTCAGGCGCTGGCTGCCCGACTGAATGATTGCGCAAGCCAACTCATGCTGAAGACGGATGCCGGGAAGACTGGCCCCGAAGCCGAGCGCAATCTCATCCGCATCGCGATAGGCGGGACCGAAAAGTTGCAGCGCATCCGTTGCAAAGCTGGCCGCCCCGTCGAAGCATCCATGCGCCACCCAAGGATGCAGCCCGTCCTGGGCCATGTTCTGGCGGTTCATCACCACCGGCCCGAAGCGCGGATGGCGCGGCACGGTGTGGTCGATGTATTGCGAGGCGTAAGCCTCGTTATTCATGACGAAGCCGCGTGGACCAAGGCCAAGATCCTGAACGAGAATGGCGTCGCAGGGCGCTTCTTCGGCGCTGATATTCTCAACTTCAACGCGCCATAGCCAAAGCGCTTCTGAAGGGTGAAGCGCAAGCGTCACGCGGTGGCGAAGCCCTGCCGTTGAGCCTTCCCAGACGAACCGATCCTGTCCCACGCCGAAATCCACCTTCGCGCGCGGCCCCACAGCTTCAACGATGCAAGGCTTATTGCCGCCTACGCGAAGCAGGATGCGCATGATGCCCGCTCCGAGAGGCGAGCCGAGCACCTGGTTGAGCATGGTGCGGCTGGCCATCCTGCGCATGCTCCAGCGCGAAAACGCAGCCATTGGGAAGCGCGCTGAAATCGAGCCCCGCAGCATTCGCAATGCGCCTGAGGCCGAGGCCGCTTTCGAGCGGCAGGTTAAAGCTCCGCTTATGCATTGCCGCTGTCTGCTTTTGCGAGGGCAGCTTGGCGCGCATCCCAGGCGGTGATGAGACAGGCATAGCTCCAGGACAGATCTTGCGCCGACGTCTGCTCGCCGGTGGTGTGATCGAATTGTTCCGACAGGTCGCCCGAGGCCGGTATGAATTCCCGGGTGCGAGACAGGATTGCGTCCCCTTTCGCGATCAGGGCCGGAGCCTCCGATGGGGCCGCGGCGGCAAGCCGGTAATAGTACTCCGCCGCGCCGAAGGTCGAGAAATAGTAAGCGCCGCCGCTCATATAGCTGTCGCCCTTGTAACGCCCGAAAACGAGACCGGATGTTCTGCCCCGGTTAAGGGCGTACTCCCGGCCAAAAAGCTCTTCGAGCCTCGCCATGGTAGCGCGGACCTGAGGGTCTTCAACGCTGTGCGGGCCGCCTTCTATCCCGGCATGGAGAACGCCGAGAATGACGGCGAAGTCGAGAGCCTTCTCGCTTTCGACACCATCGTGGGGAAGACGGCTCCGGATGAAGCCGCCCTTTTCAAACCAGAATTGTTGCAAGAGTTCAGCCAAGCCGAGCGCCTTCTCTCGAAAATGCTCTGCACAGTTCAAGCTGATTTCGGCTTCAGCCCAGCGCGTGCCTTTTGCAAGGGCCGCGAATTGGACCAGCGCTGTATAATAATGCTGCGCCCGTTCTTCCTCCCAGATGTCATAGCTGGACTCTCCCGCAGCGTCGGCGGCATAATCTAGATCGCGGTGGATCAGCTCTTTCAAGCGCAGTCTGGCATCGCCATCGGTCACGCGATCATCCCAAAAACGCATGCAGGTGAGGGCGCGCGACGCGGGCCCGTCACGCTGCGGGCGGTTCCAGCAGATGAAATCGAACGTGCCGTCTGCGTTGAAGCGGGGTTCGCCCAGAACGCGGTCGCCTTCGACGGCGGCGATCTCTTCGTCGGGCCTGACATATTGCAGAAAGCCAGGGGCCACCTTGCTGCGGAACCCCTGATGCTCCCGCAGGAACGCCCGCCCGCTGACATGGCGCAGGTCGAGGCTGAACTTTACGAAATCGTTGAAGCGCTCGATCCAGGCTTGCGCATTCTCTCCGCCTCTGATGAGAATGCGCACGGCTTCCATCACCGCCGCCGAGTCACGGAGCCAATGAAAGAAATAGTCCGGAGTTGCGCTTGTCGGGCTTGCCAGGACAGAGCCCTTCTCAGGCCGCACCGTTTGTCCGAAAAAATCCCGCTCTCTAAGGAGTGCCGTTGCGGAAATGCATTGCGCCAGCTTTGCCGCGCAATGCCTCACTTGGTGTTCGGCCCAGAGTTCCAGCGGCGGTTGTGCAGCTGAAGGCAATGTCGCTTCTCCTATGCTATGGCCGGGCTTACTTCAAAGCCCAGAACGCGCAACCCTTCCTGAACTTCGGGGCAACTCATGAAAAGACGCCAGAGGAGGCCCGTGCGGTAATTCTCCATCATGACGATGATCGGGCCTTGATCGATCGCAAGATAGTCGCTCGCAACCCATCCCGTGGTTTCGTTGAAGGCATCCGCGAAGCCGTATTTTCCCCAGATGCTCGCTGCGAGATCATCGTAGAAGTGCCTTAGCGCCTTCATCAATTCATCCGGCGTATAGGGCATGCTCGACAACGCCGCCGTGGGGGTGATGACGCCCCGGTCAAGATCGGGAGCGTGCGGGACGTAGCCCCGGTCGCCGTCGCTGGCGGTTATGCCCCAGCAGTCCTGCCCGTAGCCGAGATAATGGTGGGGGTTACGGACGCAGTGCTGGTAATTAATGAGCGTGTGGCTGCGATTCTGCTCCCAGTAATCGGCATAGCGGTCCTTCAGCCCTCTGGGATCGAGGCCCAGAAACGAATAATGCGCGAAGAAAAGAGGCCCTCCGAACTCGGGGCCAAGGGGCAGTGTGACCCCGTAATACTGCTTGCCGTTTTTGAACTGATTGCCCTTCGCCCAGCCCTCATGATAGACGCTGGCGCGGATGGAGTAGGTCGGCGACGAGGCAGCCAGAACATACGTGATCAGGCACTCGTTCCAGCCTTCAATCCTGTGATTGTTGTCCTGTTCTGTCCTGGCGTTCCGATGCCAGAACAAGACGTCGCAGCCCTTCGTGTGCCAGTTCCAGTTGACTTTTCTCCAAAGGTTATCGATGCCGGCGCAAAGCGCCTTCTCCTTCGGATCGGCCGCGCAAAAATACTGGCGCGCGCAGAGAAGCCCCTGCACCAGATAGGAGGTTTCGACGAGGTCGCCACCCGCATTGTCGGCCCATAACGAGACTTCCTTTCCGGTTGGCCCGTCAAGATAATGGGGCAAGACGCCGTGATATTGGTCGGCGGCATCGAGATAGCTGAGCATAGAGAGCAGGCGGTCCACCGCTTCGGCGCGGGCAATCCATCCGCGCTCGACAGCCACGATCATGGCCATAACGCCGAAGCCGGTTCCGCCGACGGCGAGAAGGTCGTTGCTTCCCCCGCCATCGGGACCGGAGCGATCACGGGCCATGCCGCTTTCGGGATGCGCAAAGTCCCAGAAATACGCAAAGGTTTGCCGCTGCACCAAATCCAAAAGCGCATCGTCGCTGATACGTTCGGGCTTTCCGAAGAGGCTGTGCCCCGTCATCTCGTTCATGACACCTCATCTATAGTGGCGAAGTCTAGCAAGGGCTGCATCTTTAAGTGGTAACTTTAGATAATTCCACAACCTCTATTTGTGTGTGGCATTCTTCGGATTCTGCAGCATGGGCGGGTTGGCTGTCCTCAAAATGCAGCGGGAGCTTCAGCCCGGGCAAGCGCGTTTGCAGGGCCAAGGTCCGGCCATAGAATCCATGTCCCGGCGCATGCCGCCCGACGGCAATAACCGTTGTCTTCGCCAGTTCCGACGAGAAGATCGACAACGCGATCCTCCGGTTTTCATCGTCCAGTTCTGAAATCGATTCATCGTAGATGACCCAATCCGGGCGGTGAAGGAGCACACGGGCAAGAACGAGACGCCACTGCTCGTCCAGAGTCAACTCTTTGTCCCATCGTCTTTTGGCGCCGAGGTCGGGAGCGAACCGGCCGAGTTGGACGCGCTCAAGCACGGTCAACGCATCCGCATCGCTGTATTCATCGGCTGAGTCTGGGTAGGAGAGCGCGGCCTTCAACGTCGCGGCTGGATTATAGGGAGACTGCGGCACGAACATCATTCGCTTGCCCCGAGGGATGAGGATGCTTCCGCTTCCCCAAATCCAAAGGTTCGCAAGGGCCTTGACGAAGGTGGTTTTCCCTGATTTGGGGGGCGCGATGATGAGAACCCGCTCGCCAGGCGAGATTGTGACGGATGGCTCGCCAAGGCTGACGCGGCCATTAGGCGCGAGCACGCACAAATCCTCCAGGATCAACGCGTCCGACGGACTGGATGCGTAGCGGATATGGCTTGCCACGCCATCCAAAGATTTCACACGTTCCAATGCGGTGCGGTAGTCGATCACGCGGGCGAGCATGGCGCGCCATTCGGCAAGCGCAGGAAAGCGGTCCACGTACCATCGAAGGGCCGTCTGCACCTGGTAGAAGGCGCCGACGACCATCATCAAGCCGCCAAGGGAAAGAGTGCCGCCGAAATAGCCCGGCGCGGCAAGAAGAAGCGGTGCGAGAATGGCGAGCCAGCCATAGCTGCCAGTCACCCAGTGCAGAGTGGCCAGCCGGTTGGCGATGCTGCGCATGATCTTAAGCACTGCATCGACGGGGCCGCTTAGCATTTCCCTTTCGGTGCTTTCGCCTCGATAAAGCGCGACGTTTTCGGCGGCTTCGTTGAGGCGGACAAGATCGAAACGGAACGTTGCCTCTGCTGCTCGGAGCCGTGTGTGGGCCTTGATCAGGGGCCTGCCGACGAGCCATGTCACAAACGAGCCAAGGATCGCGTACCCGATCGCAGCCCAGACCATATAGCCGGGAATGCTGACCTGCTGTCCCTGAATGAGAAAAACTACCTGCGCCGACAGTTGCCAGAGCACCCCTACGAAAGCGAGAAGCATAAGCGTCGATTGCACGAGGCCGACGGCAAGGTCCACCGACAACTCGGACAACCGGCGCGTATCCTCCTGGATACGCTGGTCCGGGTTGATGCTGATTTCGCCAGTGAGCGGCAGGAGAAAAGCGCGCTTCGGCTGCATCCACTCATCGAGAAGGTCGTAGGTCGCCGCTTGCCTGAGCCTGACCTTCAGCCGCTCGTGAAGCCAGGTTTGCAGAACGCCGAGGCAAAGAAGGACGCTCACAATCATCAGGAAAACGCCAACCTGATGAAAAAAGACCGAGACATCGCGCTGGCCGATGGCGTCGTAGATGCTGCCCTGCCAATCATTGAGGCGCACCTGGGTGATCGCGTTTGCCCCGATGACGAGCGTTATGAGAATGAAATATTTTGCTACGCTGTGCTTCGATCTTGGTCCATCCAGCATCTTCCAGAAGAATCGCATTTGACCGAGAGTGCTTTCATCAGCGATCCTGTTAGCGTGCTTGAATGGCGGCATAGAGTCCTTTCCCGAGCGGCGGATGAGTTGACCCGCCTATTCTCACCTTTATAAGCCCTAACGCGACAGTTGACCACCGGGGGTTGCTATGACGTTCGAATCTGCACGGATCGAGGGTCTCATTCAGGGCATGTCCCTCGATGAGAAGTTGGGCCAGCTTACGATGATCCGCGCAGACTTTGGCGACGCCGGGGCGGAGCTTGGCGCGGCCAAGCTTGCGCAGGTCCGAGAAGGCCGTGCAGGGAGCATTCTCGACCTTCGAGGCTTGCAATATATACAGGAATCTCAACGGGCTGCCGTTGAGGCATCGCGTCTTGGCATTCCGCTGCTGTTCACGCTCGACGTCCTGCATGGATACGAAACAATATTTCCAATTCCTCTGGGCGAAGCGGCGGCCTTCGACCCTGGGCTGTGGCAACAAACCGCAAGAGCGGCGGCCGCCGAAGCTGCCGCGGACGGCATTGCGCTGACCTTCGCGCCCATGCTGGATGTCGGGCGCGACCCGCGCTGGGGCAGGGTCGCGGAAAGCCCGGGCGAAGATGCTTTTGTCGGCGCATGCTTTGCGGAAGCGAAGGTGCGCGGGTTTCAGCAGCAGGAGCTTGCTGAGGCGCACGCGGTGGCGGCGACCGCGAAGCATTTTGCGGGCTACGGCGCGGTGACGGCGGGCCGCGAATATGCCTCCGCCGACGTTTCGGCGCGAACGCTTGAAGAGGTGCATCTCCCGCCCTTCGCAGCAGCGGTGCGCGCGGGCGTGGCGGCCATCATGCCGGCCTTTATGGACCTCGCGGGCGAGCCGCTGACCGCCCATCGCGCGATGCTGGACGGAATCTTGCGGCGGCGATGGGGGTTTGACGGCGTTATCGTCAGCGACTTCTGCGCCGTCCGCGAACTGATCGTGCATGGCGTCGCGGCCGATGCCGCGGAAGCGGCAGCGCTTGCCCTGAATGCAGGCGTCGATATCGACATGGAGAGCGGCGTTTATCTCGAAGGACTGCCGGAGGCGCTTTCCCGCGGCCTTGTTTCGCAAAAAGAGATCGATGCCGCCGTCCGGCGGGTGCTGGAGCTGAAGGCGCTGCTTGGGCTTTTCGACAAGCCTTTCGAGCGTGGGAGCCGTGGTCTATCGAGCCGGGAGCGCCAACAGCATCGAGCGCTGGCCCGTGAAGCCGCGCGGAAATCCATCGTGCTTCTGCAAAACCGGAACGGACTTTTGCCGCTCAAGGGCGAGGCTGGCCACCTTGCCGTCGCCGGGCCGCTTGCTGACGAGGCTGGCGACATGCTGGGGCCGTGGCATGCGGCGGGAAATGCGAAGGATGCAATCAGCTTTCTGGATGGCATTAGAACGGCGCTTCCCGGCTGGCGAATCACGCGTATCGCAAGCGGCGCACCGCTCGATGCTGCCCGCGAAGCCGACGCCGTGCTGCTTTGCATTGGCGAGAGCGCAAGCATGTGCGGGGAGGCGACGAGCCGCGCGCGGCCTTCTATTCCGGAGCATCAGCGCAGGCTGGCAGAAGATAGTGCTCAGCTTCGGGAAGCCGGTGATCGCGGTGCTGACGTCGGGCCGGCCTCTGATCGACCCGTGGCTCTTCGAAAAGGCCGACGCGGTTCTGGCAACTTGGTTTCTTGGCTCCGAGGCGGGCGGCGCTCTCGCCGATATTCTTGACAGGAGCGGCGAACCCGAGCGGAAAACTCGCCGTATCATGGCCCTACGATGCGGGCCAAATCCCGATCTTCTACGGCCAGCGTCCCACGGGACGCCCAGCCAAGGCGGAGGAGCACGACACGAGTAAATATCTCGACGTTCCCGTGGAGCCGCAGTTCCCCTTCGGCCACGGCCTCTCGTTTACGCGCTTTGTGTATGGCGTGCCGCGCGCGTCATCGCATGCCATCCGGCGGGGCGATCGCTTTTTCATCGAGGTGCAGGTCGAAAACGCAGGCGATGTTGCAGGAGAGGAAACCGCTTTCCTCTTCATCCGCGACCCAATCGCATCGGTGGCGCGGCCTCTTCTCGAACTGAGGGGATTTGCCAGGATCAGCCTGCCGCCGGGACTTTCAACTTCCGTCCGTTTTGACCTGACTTCGGATGACCTGAGCTTCCCCGGCCAGGACGGCCAGCCCCATCTCGAAGCCGGTGAAGTGCAGATTTTCGTCGGCCCCAGCGCCGAGCGCAAATCGCTAAAAGGCTGTGTTGTTCTTGTCGAAGCAGGGCGGGGCCTGATCGCGGCCTTCCGCCGCCCCTGGTCCCTGTCTTGAAAAGAAAAAGGCCGGAATTTCTCCCGGCCTTTCGCATGAGCAGATTGCCCCACAATCGGAGTATTTCGCCTACTTCAGGTTGGTGTTGGCAGTCAGGTCGAACGACAGCTTCGCGACGAAGGTCGCTCCGCACCAGTTCGAGCCAAGGCCGCTCGGATTGATGGCCGTGATGTTGCCAGGGCTGTAAGACGCGCCTTGATCGCCGGTGAGAACATTGCAATTCGATTTCGACAGATCGGTGTCGACGTAGCGAAGGTCGAGCGTGAAGACTTTATAGGTGAAGGACAGGCCCGCGTTCCAAGTGTTATATTCCGGCAATTGAATGCCGCCGGCCTGTCCTGGGAAAACGTTATTGCCATAGAACGAGTTGGTTCTACCGAACCAGTAGTGGCCGAATTCGCCGGAAATGAAGGCTCCGAAGTCTTTGTTCGGCAGCCAGCCACCGGGGAGCACGTATTTCGCTGTGACCGACGCGTAAGTGCCGTCAGCGCCCGAGTTCAGCCAAGTCGGATCGTAGAACACATTTCCGCCGAGCGTGAATGTGTCGGTGAAGGTATAGGTTCCCTTGCCATACACTTCCCAGAAGCTTGCGTCCCCTACATAGGCGTTACAGCTAACATTGGGGCCGACAAAAGCGCCGTTGGTACAGCTTTTCGTCGGAATCATCAAGGCCGGTGTAAGTGTGGCCGCCGGGATACCAGTAATACCAGCCGCCGAAATCGAGGGCGAGCTTGTCGATGGTGGGCCGGACGCCGAAGTAGAAGTCTGTTTCGGAGGCGGCGCGGTTCGGATAGTCGATGCTTTCGATCGCCACGCCGGAATAGAACTGGACGGTCGGCACAACGTTATAGCGGTATTCAACGTAGGCCGAGCCGGAAGGCCAATGCGCCGACTGGCTGATGCCGCGGAACATATAGTCGGACGCGAGATAGCCGCCGAATGCGATGTCCCAGGCCGGGGTCGGCGCCGGAGCGGGTGTATCCTTCATGCTCGGCGTGCCGTCGGCAAAGGCGGTAACGGAACTCGCCGCCAGCGCAGCTATGGCCGTAAGTGTTATTAGTTTGCGCATGTCGATCTCTCAAGTTGGCGTCGCCGGTTCCGCCGCCGGTGATGGCAGCGGTTTAACGCGAATGCTGCGCCATCCAGCAAACGCGCGCCCCAAATGGATCTCGAAGGTTCCCCACGGGCCAGTTTAGCACTCGTCTAACTTCGATTTATCCGAGTGGACTATCGCCCTCTAAAAGACTGATTCGCAACGCCGGGACCCATTTTCTTGCCCCGAACTGAGTGATTGTTGCAAATATGCAGCCACGTCGAATTTACGGACCGATCTTGCCTAAAAAGTTGGCAATGTGGCCGACCTGAACCATGCTTTAGGCAGCTAATCATCCTCCATGACATTGGCGATGGCCGGCCCGATATTACGAATTATCAGTGCCGGAAAATGAGCGACGGCTTAGCTATCCCGCTTAGCCTCTCCGAAAACGGGCAATATTAATGAGCCGCAACACATGGATCGATGCCTTTCCTGGACTTGAAGACCTGCCACGCGAGCATCGGCAGCGACTTGAGGCGGAAAGCCGGCTGCTGGCGTTGCCGGAGGGGACGCGCATCTTCGGGCCGGGGCAGACTCCTTCAAATTTCCTTCTCCTCCTTCGGGGAAGCATTCGGGTTCAGCAGGTTTCCGAAAGCGGGCGAGAAATAATTCTGTACCGCGTTTCGGCTGGAGAAAGCTGCGCGCTCACCACGACCTGCCTCTTGGGATATGAAGACTACAGGGCGGAAGGCATCGCCGAGACCGCGATTGAGGCGGTCGCGATCCCCCGCACGACCTTCGAAGACCTCATCGCCGCGTCATCATCCTTCCGGCGTTTCGTGTTCAAGACGTTCAGCGACCGGATCACCGATCTCTGCCGCGTTATCGACGACATTGCCTTTGCACGCATGGACATCCGGCTCGCGCAGAAACTCTTGCAGCTCAAGAATGCGCAAGGCGATGTGGAAGCCACGCACCAGCAGCTCGCCACGGAGCTCGGAACCGCGCGCGAGGTTATCAGCCGCCAGCTGCAAGAATTCCAGCGGCGCGGCTGGCTGAAAAGCGGCGGCAGGGGCATCATCTCGGTGCCGGCCGACAGCCCCCTCCATGAGTTCGCGCGCTCCGCCTGACTTCCGGCTTTCGGTCTGTTTATATCTCGTTCCAACTTTGGACCAGTTTTCGCTTGCGTTTTGTCTGATGCTGGATCTAAGAAGAAACTCACCCTGCCGCAACGCGGTCGGGCAGCTGCCGCAACGCGGCCGTGGCTTTTAAGGCCATCAAGCAGCCTTCGCTAGTGGTTGAAGTTCGGCCTTGAATCCGAGCTTGGCCAGCTGGGCGACCAAGCGGTTGGCTTTTTGTTCGACTGGACGGCGATCAAAATAGCCGCCCCCAAGATCCTGATGTTCGACGCCATTTTTCAGAATGTGATAGATCGCCGTAAGCATGGAGGCGGCCACCGCGCAGATCGCTTTCTTCGGGCCGCGCCTGGCTTTGAGGCGATTGAACTGCGCTTTGTAATAGCTGTCCTTCTTCCTGACGGCCGCCCAGGCGCATTGGACGAGCAGCGTCTTGAGCCAGGGGGCGCCCTTGCGCAGCCGCGTGGATTTGCGTTTGCCGGCGCTTTCGTTCTGGCCCGGGGACAGGCCCGCCCAGGAGACGAGATGCCCAGCCGTTGGAAAGCGGCTCATGTCGCAGCCAATTTCGGCAAGGATGGAGATCGCCGCCAAGCTCGCTATGCCAGGGATGGCGTCCAAAAGCGCGATCATGTCGCGAAAGGAGCTGCGGCCCGCGGCCGCCTCCTTGTCGATCCTGGCGATGGCTGCAGCCGCGTGGGCGTCGATCTGCGCGATGGACAAGCTCAAAGCGTCGTATTGACCAAGGTGCAGCTTCAGCATGAAGCGGTGATGATCGGTCAGCCGGCCGTGCAGCGCGTCGTAGAGCGCTTTGGGCGAGGCCTTGATCCCCCGGTCCGCCAATTTGGCCAGCTTTTGGGGATTGCGCACGCCTTCGATCATCGCCTCGATCATCCGCCGCCCGGAAACGCCCATGATGTCGCTGATCACCGAATTGAGCTTGATGTTGGCTTCTTCGAGCGTCTTCTGGATCCGCTGCGCCTGTCTCGTCTGCTCGCGGACCAGCTGCTTGCGCGCGCGCATCAGCGAACGCAGCTCCTGGATCGCTTCTTCCGGGACAAAGCTCGCCTTGATCAGGCCAAAGGCCGCCAGATCGGCGATCCAGGTCGCGTCGTTCACATCAGTCTTGCGGCCCGGCACGTTCTTGATATGGGCCGCATTGGCCAAAATCAGCTCGAACTTGCCGTCGCTTAAGATGTTCCATACAGGCTTCCAATAAACGCCCGTAGCTTCCATCGCCACATGGGTGCAACCGCTCTGCGCCAGCCAGGCCAGCAAGGTCTCCAAGCCGGCTGTGGTTGTCTCAAAGGTCCGGCATTCCCGCGAGACCTTCCCGCCGGCAACGATGCGCACACAGCAAACGACCGTCTCCTTGTGAACATCAAGCCCGGCGACACGCTCATGCATGACTTCCATTACGCTCTCCCTCGACTGCCGCCAGCGTGGGGACCTCATGAAAAAGAACTCTAAGAAACGTGCTCCCAGAGCATTGCTGCTCCTTGGCTCCATTGGGGGTTATCGAGGCGCCCCCGGTCCAACTTAGGAACGGGCTCGCGCGCACCATAGATGAAACGACCTCTGTACCAGCGGCCAGCCCAATATAAAGCATGACACAGGGCGCGACGCATTTTCAGTCATGGGGGTCGCCCGCAGGTCGGTGAAAAACTTAGGAGAATGCGCCTTGCCGTGGGGTTAAAGGCAGCAAACCATTGATTTATTGAAGAAAATCCAAGAACCGATTGCGCCGCCGCGGCTAGAAACGGGCAAGGCTCATTAACACATTATATTTAACCGGCTTTTCCGCGCCCATTTCCGTCCAAAAATACATTTCGTTACCCGTTTCCCGGGGGCGAAAAGCGATTTATTTTCAGTGAGATAGAGCGCCGCGCGCGCTCAGCCGGCGGGCTGCTCCGATTTTATGGAATTTCTGGAGCCAAAATTCGCGGCGGGAAATAATTGCGTTAACCGTCTTGGGTTAAAGCAAAACCCGTGCGACAACGCACCGTTTATCATAAGGCCCTTGCCCCGCGCCGACACAAAAGCAGTGGGGCGAAGCCTATGGTAACTACGGCTCCGTCTTTCAAGCCTTGACCCCTTGACCCAGCCTTGACCATCTCGGGCGTCACCTCGGCGAGTTTAGCTCCCGGCCTGTCACGCGGTACTATTGATAGCCCTTCCGTCATGGGACGTACTTTTCGAAATGATGGGGGTATTTCATAAGCAGACTTGACAGATGAGCCGGCAGGTGGACATGACTCTGAACCGTTTTCCGTCCTGATGGCCAGCTTCATTCTTAAGGTCACTGAAAGGAAAGTCATGCCGGATTCCAGCGCAGCATTTAAGTATCTCGACGAAACAGCCATCGAAAAGCTGGAGATGCGCACCAGTCCATACGAATGGGGCTATATTGACGACGCTATACCGCCAGAATTCAAAGAAGAGATTCTTTCCGACGCGCCGATCATAAGCACGCGCGGCAGCTACGGAATCAAAAGCTATCTCGGATTGCCACATCTCAAATACGGTCCGCACTTCGGAAAAGTCGTCGAAGAACTTCTGAGCGATCGCTTCCGAAAGATCGTCGAGAAGAAGATGAACATGGACCTGAGCAACAATCCGCCGTGCATCGTCATGATGGGCAACACCACGGGCCATTATAATGAAGGCTACGCTCATCCAGATTCCAGGCATAAGATCGTTACTGTGCTTCTCGGGTTCTCTTGGGAATGGCCTTACGAGAAAGGCAGATTGCGCATCTTGCGTTCGTCCGACCGCGAGGATTATGAGTTTGAATATGCCCCGGTGTTCGGCGCAATGCTGATGTTCAAGGTCTGCGACCACTCCTGGCACGGCTTCCTGCCGCAAAAAGGCCAGCGGATGAGCCTGCAGCTTTGCTATTACGACAACGAGAATAGCGTGCGCCGCGAGTACATGCGCCACGGATTGAGCGCCTTCGCCAAGTCAAACCCGGTGCTGAACAAAGCCTTGAATGTGTTGCCAAAGAACTTGTGGGGTCTCATTCCTAGCAACAGGTAGGACTTTTTGATGCCCTTTCCGTTTGTGGCCTAATCTGCCCTGAGCTAGCCGCTCCTCCCGCGAGGCGCCTGCTTCCGGAGAAAGCGAGCATCGCCGGTTGAGCATGATTCGAGAGCAGTCTCCTCCGGTATCGGGTCTATCGGGTGGGGCAACCCAACGCCGGGAATCGGGAAAGCGCGCCCAGAGAGATTCCGGAGCCATCAAAAGCGCCAACGTCCGCCCCAGAGGGCTTGCGCCTTTCCAGACGCCCGCGCCGATCCGTTGGTGCGCCCAGCAAATGCGGCTTAGGTGACAAAGTCACAGACGCCGCAGTTTTGCTATGCTGTAGCTGCAATACCGTAATCTGAGAGGCTTTCATGACGAAAAATGTTGGCGGCGTGGACCGCATCCTTCGCATCATCATCGGGCTTGGACTCATCGCGATCGTCTTTGTCGGTCCGCAAACGCCATGGGGCTGGATCGGCGTGATCCCGCTTCTTACAGGGCTTGTGAGCTTCTGCCCGGCCTATCGCTTGATAGGAATGAACACCTGCTCGCGGGCATAGCGCAGAAAGTCCGCAGTTTCCTCTGGATAAAGGGCTGCTGGTTGTGACTCCGGGCCAGCGCCCCTCTGCCCTTCCTCCCCAAACCGCGCTAGAGAAAAGCTGGAAGGTAGAATTTGACCAAGATCAAAAGGTAGCTTTCCTCGACCGGCGAAGCGTTCGAAGGCTGCCTGCCAAAGCCGCCCGCAAAACACCTTCATCATGGGCTAGCGGCAGCAAAGGCGCAAAATTACGCGGCAAACGCGCCTGCGCATCTTGGAACAGGGGGTGACTTTGATGTTGAAGGTGCTTTCTCACGACGGGGTGACCTATCGCAGTTTCCGCGGCGAAAACGGCGATGAAGAATACAATCTTGTTGTCGTTCCGCCGGCGCACCTCGCTTTCGATGACCAGATAAAGTATGTGCAGACGGCTTATGCCGAGGCGATGAAGTCGCTGGGGCTCGGCCCCGACACGGCGATTTTCCGGCGGCTGTTCCTGAGCGACGTCATGAATCAGGCGGCAATCATTCGCAACAGCGAGCTTGTAGCCGAGCACGAGGACAATCCGGTCGCCGTCTCGATCGTCCAGCAGCCGCCCCTGTCCGGCGCAAAAGTCGCCCTCCTCGCCTATCACATCGACACGAAGGGGCAACTCTCGAAAAAACGCTTCACGATGAAGCATGTGCTCGTGAAGAAGAACGGCAAGCGGCATCTTTGGAGCACGAGGCTTTGCGCAGGCGCTTTCGATCCTTCCCCCTCGTCCGCCGGGCAGACGCGCAAAATCTTCGACAACCTCACCGATACGCTCTCCGATCTCGGCGGAAACCTCGCCAATAATTGCGTGAGAACCTGGATTTACCTTCGAAACGTCGACGTCTTCTACCAGGGGATGGTCGACAGCCGTCGCGAGCTGTTCACCCATGAAGGGCTGACCGGCTCGACGCATTACATTGCCAGCACAGGCATCGAAGGATCCTGCTCGCACCGTTTCGACGTGGTCTCGATGGATGCCTATTCCATCATCGACCTGCAGCAGAAGCAGGTGTCCTATCTCAACGATTTCGAGATGCTGTGCGCCACAAAAGATTACCACGTCACCTTCGAGCGGGGCACGCGTGTCGCTTACGCGGACCGCGCGCATCACTTCATCTCCGGCACGGCCAGCATCGACAGGGAAGGCAACGTCCTGCATGTCGGCGACGTGGTGAAGCAGACCGATCGCGCGATCGAGAACGTCGACGCTCTGCTTAAGTCCGGCGCAGCGAAGCTCGATGACATGCAGCACCTCATCGTTTACTTACGCGATCCAACCGACTACGGCCGCGTGACGGGCATGTTGAACGACAGCTTTCCCGGGGTCCCGACGGTGATCGTGCAAGGCGCGGTCTGCCGTCCGGAGTGGCTCGTCGAAATCGAGGGCATTGCCGCGGCGCCGCATAACGATCCCGCCCTGCCGGCATTTTAGGGTACAGAGAGGCCAAGCCATGGGACGCAACGATCCACCTTTCGCGCTGCTGGATGAGGCGGCGATATCCGCTGCGGATCTGCGCCGCGATCCTTACGATTTCTGCTTCGTGGAGCATGCGATCCCGGATTCTCATAAGGAAGAAGTTCTGGCCGATGTGCCCGTCATTCCCACGCACGGCAGTTACGGCCTTCCCAGCCTGCGTTACGGCCCGCACTTCGACGCGGCGGTCAAGGACTTGCTCAGCACGCGCTTCCGGCGACTTGTCGAGCAAAAGTTCGACATGGACTTGAGCCCCTATCCGCCCTGCATCGTGATGATGGGCAACACGACCGGCAAATACAACGAGGGTTACGCGCACCCCGATTTAAAGCACAAGATCGTCACCGTTCTTGTCGGCTTCAGCCGTGAATGGCCGCACGAGCGCGGGAGGCTTCGCGTGCTGCGCAGCTCGGACCGCGAGGACTACGCGTTCGAATTCCCGCCAGAGTTCGGGCGCATGCTTATGTTCCGCGTCTGCGATCACTCCTGGCACGGCTTCCTGCCACAGAAGGGCGCGCATACGAGCCTTCAGCTCTGCTACGTTGACTTGGAGTGGTATGTGCGCAAGGAATATTGGCGCCACAGCTTTAGCGCCATGGTGAAGTCGAATCCGATCACCCGCAAGTTCTTGGAGTGGTCGCCCCGCCGTTTCGGCGCCAAGTGACGCAAGCAGCATAGACGCGTTAGGAAAAGCACTATGACCTACCCACCCCTTCCGACCGCGAACGAAGTGGCGAAGCACTTCGTGGCCGCGCTGGCGAACCCGGAGATCATCGAGGAGCCTTATCGCCGCTGGCAGGTCCGAAATGTGCTCCCGGAATCCATGTGCACCGGCATCCTGACCTTGCCGATTGCGCCGCCGATCATCTCGATCGACACGAAGGGGACCCGCGACGCCTTCAACAACCAGCGCATCTTCTTCACGCCAAAAATGCGGGAGCTGTTTCCCGCCATGTCGGTGCTGTGCGACGCAATGCAGCGGCCCGAGGTTGTGCGGCAGTTCAAGGAAACCTGCGGCGTCGAAGGAGAGGGCGGCTACCTGCGGATGGAGTACATCCAGGACCTCGACGGCATGTGGCTCGAGCCGCACCGCGACATCAAGGAAAAGCTCTTCTCGATGGTGATCTACTTTTGCACGGGTCCCTTCGCGCATGACTGGGGCACCGACATTTACGATCACGATGTGAAGTGGTGCGGGCGCGGAACGGCGGATTTCAACTCTGCGGTCATATTCATCGCCGGCCCGCATAGCTGGCACGGCTACGAGCCACGTCCGATTTACGGCGTCCGCCGCCTGATGGAGATCAACTACGTGAGCAACACGTGGCGGGACAAGGATCAACTCGCTTTTCCAGACCGATCGCTTTCGCTCGCTTAGCCGGGCTTCGCCGGTTCGACCACTGAATGTCCTGAAAACGCCGATGCTTTGCTCAAGTCCGCTTCTAACTCAGACAATGTGTTCTTGGAAGCTGCGCGAACCGGCTCAGGACTGAGCCGCGATCGCTTTGCGTGCGCCCTTGTCGGAGCCCGGCTTGTCCTTCTGCTGCAGCGCGGGGTGGCGGTCGGGCAGGTGGATCGTCACCGTCGTGCCCGCGCCCGGCGTGGAGCGCAGGTCGATGCGGCCCTTGTGAAGCTGCACGATGCTTTTCACGAGCGACAGCCCAAGGCCGGCGCCCCTGTGACGCGAGCCTCGCCCACGAGACTCGAAGCGATCGAATACCGTCTCCTGCTCCTCTTCAGGGATGCCGAGCCCGGTATCCTGGACGCTGATCGCGACGCCGTTCTTCTCCCGGCGGCAGGTGAGCGTGATTGTGCCGTCCTCGGGCGAGAAACCGATGGCATTCGACAGAAGGTTATAGATGACCTGAATGAGGCGGTTGTAGTCGGCTGTCACCGTCCCGGCCCCCTTCGCGATATGCACGTCGAGATTGACCTTCGCCCGCGACAGGCGCTCGCGCACGCCAAGCTCGGCAGCCTCGATCACGTCCTCGACTTTCACCGGCGCAAGCTTGAGATCCATCGCGCCAGCATCGATCACGGCCAGATCGAGAATGTCGTTGATGATGGTGAGCAGCATCTGGCTCGACGTCTTGATGTCGTTGAGATAATCGCGCTGCTTGGGATTGAGCGGGCCGCTGACCTCCTCGACCAGAAGGTCGGAGAAGCCGATAATGGTCGTCAGCGGCGTGCGCAGCTCGTAGGAAACGTGGCTGAGGAACGCGGTTTTCAAACGGTCGGACGCTTCCAGGGCTTCGTTGCGTTCCAGCAACACTTCCTCGAAGCGCTTTCTGTCGGTGACGTCGGCGAAGGTGAGGAGCGTGCCGCCATCGGGCAGCGGCGTCACGGCATAGGCGAGATGCGTCTCGTCGCGGCGCGCAACCGTGCCGCTGAACGTATCGCGCGCTTCGGGCATACCCGTGATCGCCTCGCGCAGCGTGTGCCAGAAGTCCGGGTCCGGGGCGAGTTCTTCGGTCGCTCCCTTGATGCCCTCAAAATGGGGCGTGCCCGAAAGCTTCTCGGCATCCAGCCGCCAGATGGCCTGGAATGCCGGATTGAACAGCTGCAGGCGTCCATCCGCACTGAACACGGCAATGCCTTCGCTGAGATGGTCGAGCGTTTCGCGCTGCCCTTCGATCAGGCTGTGGAATTGCCGCTCCAGGGAAAGCTTTTCCGTCACATCGTCGAAGAGGAAGGTCACGCCGCCATCGTCCCGGCAATCGGTTACGACGTGCACGGTTCTTCCGTCGGGCCGGTGCCAAAGCTCGTCGAGGGTGCGGTTGCGATCCCATGCGAGCACCTTGCCATCGCGCCATCTGCGATAGTCGGGCTGTTCCGGAAGCAGGCGGCGCTGGCGAAGCTGGTCGAGAAACTCCGATGCCGAAGGCTTCTCCGTCAGCCAGGCGTGGTCCAGGCTCCAGATGCGGGCGAACGCATCGTTGCTGTAAACGAGCTTGCGGTCGCCGCCGAACACGGCAACGCCAGTGGACACCTTGTCGAGCGTGCGGCTGTGGGCAGCCATCTGCCGTTCGAGCTCATCCTTCGCAATGGCGAGCGGCGCCACGTCGAAGGCCGCTCCCCCGCTTCCGCGCTCAAGCGGCGCTGCAATGGCCTCGTAAATCTGCACGCCGCCGTTGATGATGGTCTGGAGCTTGAGCCGCCCCCCTTTCTTCGACTGGCTCATGCGAAGCAGATCGGCCCTTTGCCGCGTTTCAAAAAGCTCGATCTTTTTGTCGATGGCTTCGTCCCGGCTCTTCGCGTTGATCGCAGTCACATAGGCGGTATTGACCCATGTCAGGGCGCCTTTCGCGTCGCGAAGCCAAACGGGAATCGGCAGGCTGTCGAGCAGGCTTTCGCGGTCCTGCAAAGACTGCTTCATCCGTTTGTTCTCGCCGATCAGGCGGACGAGTTCCATGTTGACGGGTGAAAACGGCCGGATGCGCAACACCGTGTCCGCCCCCGAAACGGCGCCGGAGATCTCGATGACATGGCCTTCGAGCGTGCTAGCATTGGAGACGAAGGGGTGGCCTTGAGATTGCAGGCGGTTCAGATTTTCGGCGGTCCTTCCCGCATCGTCGGGATGAAGCCAGGCCCCGAAGCGCAGGAGCTGCGCTAGCTTTACAGGCACGCCGACCGGGCCGGGAAGGTTGTGAAGTGCGAGCCTTGGATTGGCATCTGTCCAGATCACGAAGGCCTGCGGCTCCAGAGACGCAAGCGCTCGGAAATTATTTTCGATGGCTGAGAGGGAATCGAGGCGCGCTTTCTGGCGCAGGAGTTGCTTAACATACGACTGCGCCTTTTCCCGGAATAAGGCCGCGAGCACGGCGCATCCGGCAGCTGCGCCTGCCAGCACGGCGCCGATCAGCGCGGCGTCCGCATTTCCGATGACGCAGGCCGAAGCATCGGAAAAGCTTGCGGCTGCGCTGGCGAGCGAAGTCATGGAGACAGAAGAGAACGCGATAATCCCGAAGGCAGACCGAAATGGGTCACGAAGGATTTTCATCGGTTTCTCCCGCGGGGAACGCGTTAGCAATTAGCACATATGCCGAATTGAGTCTTAGTTTAGCGTTAATTTTCTGTTCGCGAGAGGACAACACAACCTTAGCGTCGGTGTTGCATCTTGGTTTCTGATTACACGGATTCCGATGCGCTGGGGACACAAAGGATCAATTCGGTTTACTTTCTGGAGCGCGATGTAATAATCATCAGCAACGCTTATACAACTAATTGGTTCACCCGCGTTATCTCTTCGATCTTTTAAGAGTTTATGACCTGATGGATCGCAAACGGAGCCGTCTAGCCCCAGAGCGGGCTCGCTTTGATACCGTCGATCTCAACCTCCGGTCGATCAGCATATTCGTCCAGGTCGCCGAAAGCGCGGGCATCAGCACTGCGGCGCGCCAGATGGGGCTGACGCAATCCGCGGTCAGTCAGATCATCGCGAACCTGGAGCAGTCCCTCGGGGTGCAGCTTTTCGATCGCGACGTCAGGCCGATGGCGCTGACGCCTTCGGGGACCATTCTTCTGGACAAGGCGCGCGGCCTTCTGCTTTCCGCCCGCGAAGCGATCCTGGCCGCGCGCCAGCCCGCAGCGGCGGCGCTGCCAAAGCTGAACATCTGCCTCGTGGAGACAATTGCAGGCACGATCGGCTTCGAACTCGTTTCCAAGATTCAGGGGTTCGCGACCCACTGGTCTGTCCATGGGGGGCTGACCGGTCATCACACGCGGGCGCTTTTGACCCGCGAAGCCGACATTGTCATCTCAGCCGATCCACTCGAAGACGAGCCCAATCTTGAGCGCCATCTCATTCTGACGGAGCAACTGATCCTCGTCCTGCCGAAATCCGCAGAAGGGGAGTTCCAGGAACTCCAAACGCTGGCGCAAACGCGAGACCTTGTACGGCTCAGCACCCGGACGACGCTTGGCCGGAAAATCGAGGGTCATCTGAGGCGTATACGCGTCGAAGCAAAGGGGCGGCTTGAATTCGACGACCCGGAAGCAGTCATGGCCACGGTGGCAAACAACCATGGATGGAGCATCCTGACGCCCCTATCCAGCATGTTGGGACGTGGCTCCTGGCCGGAATTGAAGTTCTTGCCGCTGCCGGGGCCGGCGGCTTCGCGAGACCTCTATGTTATTGCCAGGGAGAAAGAGCTTGGCGACATCCCGAAGAAAATAGCAGAGACAGCCATCGCGTCGCTGAATGACGCCTTCAAGTCTGTGCTCTGCCCCTGCTGCCCATGGATGAGGGATCTGTATAGCCTCCCAGGTATAACGGCCATAAGGCCGTCTACAGCTGACGTTCTACCATCAGCCTCTTCAAATCCGCGATGGCCTTTGCGGGGTTCAGCCCCTTTGGGCAAACTTGCGCACAGTTCGTGATGGTGTGGCAGCGGTAAAGCCGGAACGGATCCTCGAGGTTATCGAGACGGCTGCCGGTGCACTCGTCGCGGCTGTCCGCAACCCAGCGCCGGGCCTGCAGCAGGGAAGCGGGGCCCAGGAACCGCGCGCCGTTCCACCAATAGGAGGGGCACGCCGTGGTGCAGCACGCGCAGAGAATGCATTCGTAGAGGCCATCGAGCTGTTCCCTGTCTTCGCGGCTCTGCAGCCACTCTGTCACGGGTGACGGCGATTTGGTCTTGAGCCAAGGCTCGATGGAGCGATGCTGCGCGAAGAAGTGCGTCAGATCGGGCACAAGATCCTTCATCACATCCGTATGGGGCAGGGGATAGATGCGAACGGGCAGGCCGACATCCTCAATGGCGAGCGTGCAGGCCAGCGTGTTGGTCCCGTTGATGTTCATGGAACACGAGCCGCACACGCCCTCGCGGCACGAACGGCGGAAGGTCAGCGTGGGATCGATCTCGTTCTTGATCTTGATAAGGGCGTCGAGCACCATCGGACCGCAGTCCTTGAGGTTGACATGGTATGTGTCGACGCGCGGATTTTCGCCGGTGTCCGGATCCCAGCGGTAAATGTCGAACTGCCCCCAATCCGCCTTATCATCTCCTGTCGGCTTGTTCCAGGTTTTGCCTTTGCGTACTTTCGAGTTCTGAGGCAGCGTGAGCTGAACCATGGCGGCTCCTGGAAGTGAGCTTTGGGATGCTATGAAGCGAATGTGGCAAACTATTCCGCTGGTCGCAAGGTTAAGGCTGCCGCACCGCAGCATTTTCGCTGGGTGCATGACAGCTATGCGCCAGGCGGCAACCCCAGCGCATCCGTAAGCGGGGCTGGCGGGCGCGGCGCATTGCCTCGTGGGTCGTGTTCAAGCCAGCTCCCGAGGTCTTGCAATGCGCGCTGCGACAACCCTTTTTTGCGCGCGCGGCCACGTTCCGCCCCTTTCAGCCGTTTGCCGCCCTCCGGCAAAAGCGGGAAAAGCCCGTAATTGACATTCATGGGCTGGAAACTGCGGGCGCCGCTCTCCGATGGATCCGTCAAATGACCGCCGGTGATATGCGCAAGAAGCGCGCCGAGCGCGGTCGTCGGCGGCGGTGGCAGGGTGTCGCTTCCGGATAGCTCAGCCGCCGCGAAACGTCCCGCCAGCAGCCCGATCGCGGCCGACTCCACATATCCTTCCACGCCGGTTATCTGCCCCGCGAAGCGCAGGCGCGGATCGGCCTTGAGCCGCAAGCGCTCATCGAGCAGCTTCGGGCTGTTCAGGAATGTGTTGCGATGCAGCCCGCCCAGCCGCGCAAACGAAGCGTTTTCGAGACCGGGGATCATGCGGAAGATGCGCGTCTGCTCGCCATGCTTGAGCTTGGTCTGAAAGCCGACCATGTTCCAGAGCGTGCCCAGCGCATTGTCCTGCCGGAGCTGCACCACGGCGTGGGGCGAGCGCCCCGTCCGCGGGTCGGTGAGCCCGACCGGCTTCATGGGGCCGAACCGCAACGTGTCTCGCCCCCGTTCGGCCATGACTTCGATGGGCAGGCACCCTTCGAAGTAGGGCGTCGAGATTTCCCACTCCTTGAATGAGGTCTTCTCGGCTGCGAGCAGGGCGTCGATGAATGCCTCGTATTGCTCGCGGTTCATAGGGCAGTTGATATAGTCAGCGCCCGTTCCGCCCGGCCCCGGCTTGTCGTAGCGCGATTGCATCCAGGCGACGTCCATGTCGATGGTCTCGCGCAGGACGATGGGGGCAATGGCGTCGAAAAAGGCGAGCGCATCCTCGCCCGTGAGCGCGTTGATCGCGGCGCTGAGCGCAGGCGTGGTCAAGGGGCCGGTCGCGATAATGACGGAGGACCATTCCGGAGGCGGCAGGCCGGCAATCTCGTCGTGCCGGATTGCAATCCGCGGATGCGCCGCCAGCTTCGCCGTGACCGCCGCTGAGAATTCTTCCCTGTCAACGGCAAGCGCGCCGCCCGCCGGCAGCTTGTGATGATCGGCGGCGAGCATGATGAGCGAGCCCGCGCGGCGCATCTCCTCGTGCAGGAGGCCGACGGCATTCGTTTCCCAGTCGTCGGACCGGAAGGAATTGGAGCAGACGAGCTCGGCGCAGTTTCCGGTCTTGTGGGCCTCGGTCAGGCGCGCGGGCCGCATCTCGTGAAGCACGACGTTGGCCCCGCGCTCGGCGGCTTGCCACGCCGCCTCCGATCCTGCAAGGCCTGCCCCTACCACGTGAAGTGTGCGTTCGGTTGTCATGGCCCGAAGGTAGGCGAAAACACCCGCGCACTCAATGTGAAGCCTTGCGCTTCCGTGGGAAATAACAGCCAGCTCTCGATTTCCGGGCGGGTCGCTGGTAACAAGAGGCCATGACCGTCCACATCTTAAAACTTTGCGTCGGCTGCGACTCTGTCGAGGACCTCGCCGACTGGCAGCGGAATCGCCTTGCGGCAGGACACGGCCTCGTTCATGTGACGAGGCAGACCCCGCGCCGGGACGGCTTCGGGCCTCGGTCGTCGCTTTACTGGGTGATCGGCGGCTTCATCCGGGTGAGGCAGCGCATTGTCGGGCTGCAGGAAGTGAGGGGAGCCGATGGCATTCTGCGCTGCGGCTTCGAACTCGACCCCGGCCTTGTTCCGACGGAGCCTGCGCCTCGCCGTCCTTTTCAGGGGTGGCGCTATCTGCCGGAGAGCGATGCGCCAAGGGACCTTGACCCGAATGCTCCCAATGCCGAAGGCGGCATGCCCCCGGCGATGCGCGCCGCGCTCACCGAGCTTCGCCTGATTTAAAATGCAATCGAGGATTGATGCCGCTTCGGTGATGTCATTGCGCACTGCGGCACACCGTGACGCTGCGCAGACACGGGACCGTTACAGGCGCGATCCCCCTTGTTTGCAGCGCACCACTGGCGTACTACGTCGCCGCGTGATGGCGATAGGAGGTCAGCCAAGAAGCTGCTTCATCGCGATCACCATCAGCGCAGCCGTTCCGATCCAGAGCGGAAATGCGATGGCCCAGCGGCTCCCGCCGCGAGACTCCTCCTTTAACTCCTGTTCGGCTTCGAGCGCGTCGGCGATCTTCTTGCCGCGCTCGATCAGCTGCGGCGCCTGTTTCAAGGCGGTGGCCAGCGCGTTCACGTTGGCGGCCATGTCCCGAAGCTGTGCGCGCGGTCCGAGCTGATTGGTCAGCCAATCCCGGACGATTGGCTCCGCCGCAATCCAGATGTTCAGCCTTGGGTCGAGCTCGCGCGCGACGCCTTCGACGACGACCATCGTCTTTTGCAAGAGCAGAAGCTCCGGGCGCATGCGCATCTGGAACACTTCCGTGTTCTCGAAAAGCTGCGTCAGGAGGCGCGCCATCGAGATTTCCTCGGCGGGGCGGCCCATGATCGGCTCGCCGATGGCGCGAAGCGATTGCGCAAACGCGGCGACGCTTTGCGTTGCCGGCACATAGCCCGCCTCGAAATGGATTTCCGAAGCGCGCTGATAGTTCTTGGTGATGAACCCGTACAGGATCTCGGCGAGGAAGCGGCTCTCCTTCGGGCTTAGCCGCCCCATGATGCCGAAATCGACGGCAATGAGGTTCGAGTCCTTCGGATCGACGAACAGGTTGCCCTGGTGCATATCCGCGTGAAAAAACCCGTCGCGGATCGCGTGCTTGAGGAAAGAGCGGATGACGTTGAGGCCGAGAGCATGCCGGTCGAGCCCGGACGCCTCGATCGCCGCGAAGTTGCTCAAGGGAATGGCGTCGATCCAGTCGAGCGTCAGCACGCGCTTGCCGGTCCGCTCCCAGTCGACCTGGGGCACGCGGAAGCCGGTGTCGCCAGCTTTGGCAATGTTTTCGGCCATTTCGGAGATGGCGGCGGCCTCGAGGCGAAGATCCATCTCCAGCACCACCGACTGCGCCAGCGTATCCACGGCAGCGACTGGGCGGAGGCGGCGCGTCTGCGGCGAGAACCGTTCGGCTGCATGAGCCGCGAAATAGAAACTCTCAAGGTCGCGTTCGAACCGCTTCTCGATGTGCGGGCGGAGGATTTTGACCGCGACGTCGCGCCGTCCGGTTGGCGTCCGCACCGTCGCTTTATGCACCTGCGCGATGGATGCGGCTGCGATCGGCGGGCCTAATTCCTCATAAACTTCGTTCCACGGCCTTCCAAAAGTGGCCTCGATCTCCTCATGCGCTTCGCGGAGGGAAAACGGGGGAAGCCGGTCGCGCAGAGATCCGAGAGCATTAGCCAGCTGCGGCCCGACAACGTCGGGGCGAGTCGCAAGAAACTGGCCGAGCTTGATGTAGGTGGGACCGAGCGCCCTGATCGCCTTTGACAGGCGCTCGCCTTTTTCCTTGCGCCTGGCGACCGGCTCATCATCGCCGGTTCCGCGCAAAACGCGAAGCGGCCCAGGCAGCGTCACCGATTCGGGCACGAACGAAGCCCCATACCAAGCCAGCGTCGCGCCAGCCTTCGTCAGACGGTAAGTATTCTTGATTGTGTTGATCATGGCCGCGTGCGGAATTGCAGGTGCCTGCCGATTAACACGCGAGAGCGTTAATGTCAGGTTTTAGAATCGACGCAACCCAATATAGTGCGCGCCGAAGGCCCGACATTAGGTTTTGGGGTGCTTCGCCGCTAATTGTAGACGAAGCACGCCTTGTCACCGCCAACGCCCTTGATCTTCTGGCACAGCTCCAAGGCTTCCTGACGCGAGCTGATCGGACCAGCGACGGCCCTGTAATGGACGCCTTTTGCGCCCAGGTCCGCGATTTTCGAGCTCAGCTGCACCTCGCCAAGCACAGATTTGTACTTGTCCGTGAGCACTGCAAGAATCCCTCTGGATCGCTTTCTCGTCGTTAGCCGACTTCAAGGAAACCCAGTAGCCGCCAGATGGAGTGGCTGTTGGTTCTGCGGGAGTAAGGGAAGCTGAACGCGAGACTGGGGCTGGCGATGACGGGACCGGAACCGTCTGGAAGGGAGCTGTCACCGCGGGCTGCGCTGGAGCGGCCATCGGCGTAGCGGTTGTCTGCGTAGCGGCTCCAAAAGGCGGAGGAAGCTGCCCGCTATTTGTATCGGCGATGGCCGGTGTGACAGTCATGCGGCCGGTGCTGTCAACGCGTGTTCCATCGGGACGATAACTCTCACTTCTCACCACGGTCGGCTGATCCGCAGCGCGCGCCGGCGGAGGAGCAACCTGTTGTGGAGCGTCGCTTGCCTGCTGCGCTTTTCTTAAAGCTTCATCGATTCGTTCTTCGAGCGAATTACCCGCGGCAGGCTGAGCCGACGGCACCGCCGTCACAGGCGCCGGAGGCGAATAAGCTGCGGCCTGAACCTGCTGTCCATCAGGCGTGAGCCGATCGTAAATGGTTTTCTCGCCGTTCGGAAACTGCTTCCCGCCGGGATTGCCGGGAAGCTCCTTCAATGGCCGGTTGTCCGCCCGAATGAAAGCGGGCGCACTTTCCTCGCCGCTGCCGCCTTTGAATGACTTATACAGGTAAGCGCCGCCACCCCCGACAACGAGCGCGCCTGCGAGCGCCGCCGCGATAAATATTTTCCGGCTGCGTTTTGGCGCCGGGAGATGATCGTTTTCCAGCTCGTCTTCGTCGGCGAAGAAGTCTTCGTCGAGCTCGTTCTCGTGGACCGCGAGTTCCCTGTGCCCAGCTTCCCGGTCATCATCATGGAATGCCTGATCATCGGCCCAGCTCTCTTCGTAGTTAGGGTCGTAATAATCTTGCGGCGCGTCCGCCACATAGTTTTGCTGCGGCGGCGGAGGGGCCGCGTAGCTACGATCAGGCGGGGCGGCGCGCTGCTTCTGTGGCTCGTCGTCCGGAAGAAAGAACCGCGACGCCTGCGTTTCCTGGGCGTTTCGCGGCGGAAAGTTGCGCTCGTAGTCGTCGGCCGGAGAGGCTGGAACCTCGCGCTGAATATGCTGAATATACTGAGGCTCCTCGCGACGGCTGCTCGGCGGCGCAGGGGGCTGCTGCTGTCCACGGCCCTGACTGTAAGGGTCGCTCGGATAGTTGGCGCGCTCGGATCCATACGGATTATGTCCGAAGCCGGAAGCTCCAGGATCGCGTTCAAAAAGGTCGTCGCGCCCCGAATCGGGGAAGTTGAGGTGCGGAGGCTCGGGTTCGTAGGGCGGCGGTGGCGGCGTATAGGCTTGTGCGGCCGGCTCGACGTAGCGTGTCGAATCGCTGCGCGGAGCGGGCTCCTGATGGTACCCTTGGGGTTGCGGCAGCGTCGGCTCCGGCTGATTCGGGTAAGCGTGCCTGCTGAAGTTGGAAAAACCGCCACGCTGCCCCTGGTTGTCCCGTGTGCGCTGGTCCTGATAGGGGTCTGCTGGCGCGCGATCACGCGATGACGATTGATCCCATCTGTCATCGCGGTCTTGCCGGCTAGAACCGCGGTTATCCCCTTGGTCGGCACGACGTCCGCGACGCGATGCCGAATCGTCATTCGTAGACATCGAAGAGTTTCCCTCCACTTGTGATAGTACGGACCTTGGGGGACTAACGCATTTCGGAGATTGCTTCTACGCCGAGCAAGTTCAACGATGATCGCAATACTTGCGCGGCCCCTGTAATGAGCGCAAGACGCGCTCTCGTAATGTCCGAGCTAGCAGAAACGATGAACCGCAAATGTGGCGACTCTTTGCCCCGAGTTCCACAAGCTGTGGAATACTGCCGCCAGTTCATGGGCATAGAAGGCAACCCGGTGCGGCTCGTGAGCCTGCGCCGCGCCTTCGACTGCACGCGGGAACTGGGCCAGTTTCTTGATGAGGGCGAGTTCCGCTTCGTCGGTCAGCAAGCTGAGATCCGCGCCTGCGAGCGAGGGTGCGCTGAGATCCATGTCCGGGAAAGCATCCTTCGCCTTGGCGAGCACCGAACTTGCCCGGGCGTGCGCGTACTGCACGTAGAACACGGGATTATCGTTCGATTGCTCAAGCACTTTGTCGAAGTCGAAATCGAGCGTCGCGTCGTTCTTGCGCGTGAGCATCATGAACCGGACAGGCCCAGGCCCAACCTCGTCGACGATCTCGCGCAGGGTCACGAAAGAGCCGGAGCGCTTCGACATTTTGACGGGCTCTCCGCCGCGGAACAGGCGCACGAGCTGGCAGATCTTCGCGTCGAGTTCGGCTTCACCGTTCGAAAGCGCCTTCACAGCCGCAGTCAGCCGCTTGACATAACCGCCATGATCCGCGCCGAGCACGTTGATCAGCTTCTTGAAGCCGCGCTCGATTTTCGACCGGTGATAGGCCATGTCCGCCGCGAAATAGGTATAAGAGCCATCGGATTTAACGAGCGCGCGATCCGTATCGTCTCCGAAATCGGCGGCGCGGAACAGGATTTGCTCGCGGTCCTCCCAATCGTCGGGCAGCCTGCCTTTCGGCGGAGCAAGGCGCCCCTCGTAGATCAGGCCCTTTTGCTTCAGGGCTTCGATGGTTTCCGCAATCTGGTCGTGGCCGTCGCAGTTAAGCGATCGCTCCGAAAAGAAGACGTCATGCCGGATTCCGAGCGAGGCGAGATCTTCGCGAATCATATCCATCATCGCGGCGACGGCCCGCTCCCGCACGAGCGGAAGCCACTTTTCTTCCTCATCATTGAGGAGGTCTTTTCCGAACTCCTTCACAAGCGCTTCCCCGACAGGTTTCAGGTAGTCGCCCGGGTAAAGCCCGGCAGGAATTTCGCCGATGTCCTCGCCAAGCGCCTCGCGGTAGCGAAGGAAGGCCGAACGCGCGAGCACATCAACCTGAGCGCCGGCATCGTTGATGTAATATTCGCGCGCCGGCTTATAGCCCGCGAAGGCAAGCAGATTGGCAAGCGCGTCACCGAAGACAGCGCCCCGTGTGTGACCGACATGCATCGGGCCGGTCGGGTTCGCGGAAACGAACTCGACATTGACGGCTTCGCCCGCGCCAAGGGCGCTTTTGCCATAATCGGAGCCGTCATTCAAAGCGGCGCGCAACACATCCGGCCAGAAGCCGGGTTTCAGCGTGATGTTGATGAAGCCCTGTCCGGCGATCTCCACCTTTTCTATGTCGAGCGCGTGGCCGAGACGCCCGGCGATGGTCGTTGCCAGCGCCTTCGGGTTCTGACGCGCGGGTTTCGCGAGCACCATGGCTGCGTTGGTCGCAAGGTCGCCATGTTGAGCTTCGCGGGGCGGTTCGACTACGAAGCCGTCGAGTTTCGCATCGCCCGGCAGGATGCCTTCGTCGCGTAACGCCTCCAGCACGACGCGGATGCGGTTCTCAAAAATCGCAAATATGTTCATGGCAATGTCATTGGCGCATTCTTGGTTCGCATGCAATCCCGCGCACAACCGCGCGGCCACTTGGCTTTAATTATTCAGTGAAATATCAATAAAAAGGGGGGTGCCTCCCGCGAAGCGCCCGTTTCTCTCAACTCAATAGTGTGGCGTCTCGTAATTGCCTACTGACTTCGCGGCAGGCTCTCATCGGGGCTCGCGCCTTTTCCGGGATGACAACAGCCGCGATCCGTTGACGTGTCCGAAATACTTTGCTTAGCGCCAACCGCCGCATTTCGCGCGATAGCGGCGGCAGTTGCCTTCGCCTTCCTGGCCGAACTCATTCTTATGCTCGCACTTCAACCGCAAGCGCTGGCAATAGCCATATTGAACCGGCGTCACACCGCTTTCGGCGGCCCCATTGACGAGCGGGGCGCCGACAGGCCCTGCGAAGCCCGTGGCTATTGTTATCAGCATTATGGCCGCGCCCGCAGCCATCGTTTTAATCGCATTCTGCATAACTGCTCCTTGCAAGAAAAAATGGTTCCCGGAAACGCGGGATCTGTCTCAGCATCCTGCGTCCATACATCACCCAGAAGCTTGCGCATGACGGCTCCAGCGAAGCCACCAAGGAAACTCACAAACTGGGAAGACTACGGATTGAAAGTCGATGGAAACAATAGCTCCTCTGCGGCGATTTTCGGGGAGTTTTTGTGTTTGCCAATGGGCATTCCGCAGATCACGTCTTTCAGCTGCTTGATCCGCAGATACAATCCTGACCCTGGAAAAGACTGACGCCGGGGGTGCGGCCGGACATCGGCCGGGTCTGATGGGTTTCGACCTGCCACCTGCCGTTCCTCTTGATAAAATAATAATCATCAAGCTGATCCATTACGAAAGCAGAACTTGCCCTTATACGACCGAGTTTGTGATGGAGGGCGTGAACTGAAAGTTCTTTTTCCGCAAATTCTAGAGCAGCCGTCGAGTGCGGAGAATAAGTACACGTCGAAAACAGCCATGAGCTATTCCCAAAACGCAGGGTGACTTCAAAAAAGTCCGGCCCCGTTTCCGGATGATCTTGTGGCATCACATCCTCACCTCAGAATCACCATCGCTTGATACGATGGCATTGAGGAGCACAATCTAAAATTGTCAATAAATATGTTTGCAGCCAGGGGTTAGGCAGGCCATCTCATTGGCCTATGTTTGGCGGCGGCGTTGCCCTTCGGAAGTATCAAACAGGCTGGCATGTACCTTGAGCGCGAACATGTCAGTCATTCCCGCCACGAAATCGCCCACCGCGCGCTGCCTCAAAATCGGGTCCGCGATCTCGGCTTCACGGCCGGGTTCCAAATTCATGTCCTGGGGATGCTCGGCGAAATGGTCGTAAAGCTGGCGAAGGATACGTTGCGCTTCGGTCATCTTTCGGACGATGGCCGGGTTCTTGTAGACCTTCGCGAAAAGAAAGCGCCTCAGGTCCGCAATGTCCTCGGCCATTCTTTCCGAGAATTGTGCGAGCGCTTCGCCGCCTCTGCGGACGTCTTCGATCGTGGAGGGATTGGCGGCGGCGATTCGCGCCCTCGTTTCGGCCAGGACATCCTCGACCATGCTCGCGATCATGCGGCGGTTCATTTCATAGACGAGGGGTGAGTCGGGAAGATCGCCATAGCGCGCGCGGACGAGGGCCAGCGTGCGCCCGGCCATCGGTACGTCCTCCAGTTCTTTCACGGCAATGTATCCGGCGCGAAAACCATCGTCGATGTCGTGGTTGTTGTAGGCGATGTCGTCGGCAAGCGCCGCGATCTGGCCTTCGAGCGAGGGGTAGGTGTCGAGGCGCAAATCCTGAACCTGCATGGTGGCGCGGATGGCGAGCGGCAGCCCATTCTCAGCGTAGCGAGCAAGAGGGGCGCCGTCGTGATCGATAAGGGGGCCGTTGTGCTTGACGATGCCTTCCAGCGTCTCCCAGGTGAGGTTCATGCCGCGGAACGATGCGTAACGGTGTTCAAGGAATGTGACGATGCGCAGGCTTTGCGCGTTGTGATCGAAGCCTCCGACGTTGGCCATGGCTTCGTTCAGTGCATCCTCGCCCGCATGACCGAAAGGGGGATGGCCGAGGTCGTGGGCCAGCGAAATGGCCTCGACGAGATCCTCATTGAGGCGAAGCACGCGCGCCAGTGTGCGTGCGATCTGGGCGACCTCCAGGCTGTGGGTCAGCCGCGTGCGGTAGTGATCGCCTTCGTGGTAAATAAAAACCTGAGTCTTGTGAATGAGGCGGCGGAACGCCGTGGAATGCACGATGCGGTCGCGGTCGCGCTGATAGACATTGCGGGTGGGGCAGGGGGGCTCGTCGTAGAGCCGGCCGCGGCTCTCTCCCGGATGGGCAGCGTAGGATGCCAGTTCCGCCATGCGTTTCCATCCCATCGGCTTAACCCCGGTTGACAACGGCGCGCGAACGTCCAAATTTCCAAGCAATGTTCAAGAGAGGCGAACAATCCCCATGACCACGAATGCCAACATAAGCGTGAGCGACCGCGCCGCCAACCGCATTCGGGAGATCATGGCGGGCGGGGCTGGGCAAAATGCGTTGCGCATCAGCGTGCAGGGCGGCGGCTGTTCGGGTTTCCGCTACGATTTCGAGATTGTGTCGCAAACGAACGCGGATGACCTCGTCATCGAAAAATCCGGCGCGCGGGTTGTGATCGATCCGGTATCCGTGCCGTTCATGGCGGGGTCGGAAATCGATTATGTGGACGACCTGATCGGCGCTTCCTTCAAGATCACCAATCCGAACGCCACGGCGTCCTGCGGCTGCGGCACATCCTTCTCCGTTTAGAGCGCGCCCGTGCTGACCGTCGCCACATGGAATGTGAATTCGATCAAGCAGAGAGAGACGGCCTGCGCACAATGGCTGAAGCAGGCTGCTCCGGCCATCTTGTGCTTGCAGGAGCTGAAGTGCGCGACCGAAGGCTTCCCACGCGCGACTTTCGAGGACCTTGGCTACAATTGCGCGGTTTTGGGCCAGAAATCGTTCAACGGGGTCGCGATCCTTTCCAAATTTCCCATTGACGAGACCATCACGGGATTGGCCGGCGATGCGAGCGATGAACAGTCCCGATACCTCGAAACTGTGATTTCGCTTCCCGGCGGCAAGGCGATCCGCGTTGCGTCAATCTATGCGCCGAATGGCAATCCCGCAGCTTCGCCAAAGCTCGACTACAAGCTTGAGTGGCTCGCCCGGCTGAAGGCGCACACGCAAGCCCTGCTCGGCTACGAAGAGCCGCTTGTGCTGGCCGGGGATTACAACATCATCCCGCGTCCAGGCGACGTCTACAATCCGGCGAACTGGGTCGAGGATGCTCTTTTCAGGCTGGAGTCGCGGCAGGCTTTCCGGCGTATCATGAACCTGGGGCTGACAGATGCTGTTCTCGCCTGCGATTCGAGCAGCGGGCAGTATACCTTCTGGGATTACCAAGCCGGCGCCTGGCAGAAGAACCTGGGGCTGAGGATCGATCACATCCTGCTATCGCCTCAAGCCCTCGCCCAGCTCGTGTCTACCGAGATCGACCGCCGCCCCCGCGCCTGGGACAAGCCCTCCGACCACACTCCGGTTTCGGCCACCCTTGACCTGTGAGGGGCCGCTTCAACGGCCCCACTTATGCGCCGAGCCTTCCACTGATATGGGCGAGCACGAAATAAATCCGGCCCTCATCCGAAGCGAGCCGGGACTGAACGGTTACGCCTCTTGGGTCTGAACGGCTCAAGTCCTGCAACATCTTTTCGAAGTCGGTGAGATAACGGTCGACGATGCCGCGGAAGGTCGCATCGGTTTCATATCGCCTTTGCACGCGATCCACGATCTGCTGGCCCTGGCGAGGGTAAAGGCCGCGCTGGTTCAGCACATCCGTCTCCCCGCGCTTCAGCCTCTGCCAGATGTCCATGACGCGCCGCTCGTCAATGCACGAGGCGATGTCGCTCATGGTGAAGTCCATCCCCATGTCATCGGGGCCATTTCCGCTTCGCCCCGCGTAGGGCTGAGCCTGGGGCGGAAGGCCGTAGGAGTCATCCCCCTGAAAGAAGGTGGAGTCATCCTCGGAGGCGCGGGCGAGGAGATCGCCCAAGGACCACTGGTTGCGACGGTCCAGAGCCTGGACCTCCTGGAAGGACGGCTGGGGCGTAGCGGGTTGCGGCGCCATCTCCACGGGGGGCACGGGCGCCGGGCGGGGAAGTTGCGGTTGGGGTTGCGCCGCCTGGGGCTGCTGCTCAGGCCAAGAGGGCTTTTCGGAAGCGGGCTGGCCGTAATCATAGGAAGGGCGAGGCGGCGGCGGTAATGCCGGCTCGGGGGCTGGCGGTGGAGCGATCTGCTCGCGCTCCCGGCGTTGCGGCTCGACCCGCTGCTCCGGAGCGGAAACCGCGCTCGCGTAGGCGTGCCGGTTTGCCAACTCCGACAAGGCGTCGAGCGCGGAAAGCTGATCCTGGAGGGCGCGGCGCATGGCGGAAGCACTCTGCTTTGCCGTATCCGGCAGAGCCTTTGCGTGGCGCTGCAGCTCGGTCTGGGCCGTTTCGAGGTCGACGGCGGCGCGACGGGTGGTGTCGCGGACAACCCGCGTGGTGTCGGAGAACTTCGAAGACAGCGTCGTGAGCTGGCTCGATACCTGATCGGAAAGCGAGGTGAAGTTGGCCTGCAGTTCGGACACCGCCTTTTGGGTGTGCGTCTGAGCATCCTGGCGCAACCGTTCGATCTCGCGAATCGCGGCCTGGGATTTCTCCGCCGAGTCCTTCGCGAGGAGTTCCGTCACCTTCCTGGCGCGAAGCTCGGCCTGGCTCAGTGACTGCTCAAGCATGTTGGAATAGGAGTTCATCATGCGGTCGAGTTCAGTCGCCCGCGAATTCATAGTCTCCATGAGCTTTGTGAAGCCCGCCTGCCGCGTCTCCATCATGGAGTCCACCTTCGAGTTCGACACCTCGAATGTGCGGGACGCCGTGATGAGAGCCTGACCCTGATCCTCGAAGCGCTTCGTGAGACCGCCAAGCTGGTTCACGAGGTTCGCCGAGACCTCCTTCAGCGTGCGTGCCTGCGTGGCCAGCGCATCGGATCCGGTTGTCGAACGGCTTGCCAGTTCCTCTACCGCTTTCTGGATGCTGGCGGAGTTCGTGGAGACAACGCGTTCGATGGAAGCTGCCTGCCGCGCCAAAGTATGCTCCAGCGAGCCGGAGTGCTTCTCAAGCGTATCGCGCATGGCGCCCGTATGCTTCGAAACCGACGCCTCCAAAGCCTGAGCGCGTTGAGTGAGGGTGGCGTCGAGCTGCTTCGTCCGCTCACTCAAGCTGACCTCGAAGTTATGCGTCCGCCGGCTCAGGATCGTTTCAAGTCCCTGGATGCGTTCGGCAAGCGACGTATCGATCTTGCGGGAATGATCGCTGAGCACAGTCTGAAGAACGCTTGTCCTTTCACTGAGCGTGGTTCCGAGAGACTGCGTCTTTTCAGCCAGCGCGGATTCGAGAGCCGACAGGTTGCGCGCTGCGCCGTCGATAATTGTGCTGAGGCGAGACTGCTCGGCGCCGAGTTTCTCGAGCAGCACAGGGATCTCGCGTCCGACGCGTTCGCTCATGCCGACCACGGACGTGACGAGACTGTTGCCCTTCGCGGAAATCGCGGCCGCGGTTCGGTCCGATGTCTCCTGGATCGCGCGGGTCACTTCGAGGCTCGACATGCGCAGCAACTCTGCGGCCTGCGCGCCATGTCGGACAAGCTGTTCCGTGATCCGTGCGCCGCGCTCCGCAAGCTTTTCGTCGATTGCCGTTCCAGCGGCGCTGACGGCGGCGGTGATTTTCTGACCGCGGCTGGCGAAAGCCTCCGTCATCGTGACGCTCGCGTGGCCGAGCGACTGGGACGCCTTCTCGCTCGCGGCTGTGATCTCCCTCGTCACCTGGCTGCCGATGCCGCGCAAGGCCTCGCTCACGCGCTCGCTATTGTTGGCGAGAGCCTCACGTTCACTCGCGAGCTCATTGATCAGGTTCCTGATCCGGTTCTCATTTTCCGTGTAGGACCGCTCGAGCGCAGCGACCTCATTGTGAACCAGCGCTTCCAGTTCACCGGCCCGTCCGAGCGCACGCGAAATGGCGTCGTTCATGGCGGCAACCTGACGGCGCACCGTCTGGCCAAGCGAGGCGACCGATTGTTCCGCCATGCGGTCGGGCTCGGCGAGCCTGACGGCGACTTCGGTCATGGCCGAGGACATCATGCGCAACTCTTGCGCCCGCCAGACAAGGATGGCCAGGAACCAGAACAGAGCGATGGGAATGACGACAGTGGCAATAACGGCTGCAATAGCCGGATTGGCGAGAAGATCAACCGTGCTTCCAGAGGCATCGAAGATTTTCTGGAAAACGGCCCATGATACGAGCAGCCCCAGTGCGAACCAGATGGCCGACGCGACAAGCGCGATCAGGAAGGGCGAGCGCGATGGCCGCTGCTGCATCGCATAGATCAAGCCGCCAATCGAGGGCATGTCGTCGTTGGCGGGGACATGGGAGCGCGCTTGCGCGGGAGGACGCTTTGGGTTGGGCGCGGGCCGTCCGGGCTGCGTGGGAGAGGATAGCTGAACGGTGTTATCGCCGTTTTCGGGGATGCTGCGGCGTGGCCCTTGCGGGCGGCTTGGCTTCGGCTGCTGCTGATCGCGGTTGGCCACCGAATGAGCTTCGCCGGAAGGCGCGCTGACAACACCCGCCTCGGGAGAAGGAGCGCCGTTCTTGGCCTTTGTCCGCGCCTCATCCTCCGGCTTGAGGTCGATGGGCGCAGGCGTCTGGGAGATCGCTTGTTTTTAACTCATCAGGCCGTCCTGACCTCATGTGGTGTGGCTGAGATACCGCTCACGCAACGCCTGGACCGGCTGGGAAAGCTTGTCGCAACGGTGAGCTTCAACTCAAGGCAGATCCTCATGACCCCTCAAACGCACGCTAGGACAGCGTTCTGAAACCTTCCCATCCCGCGTTTTCGCTAATGCGTTTTTAAGGCTAAAAAAAGATTACCGTACGCCCTAAAACTATCTGTTTCCAACTCAATGCAAGAATGCAAAACACCTGAACTTCGTATGCTTGATATTACGATTCGCTTGCTTGCCGACGAAACGCCTGACTTTATCCAGACAAAAACCACAGAAATTTTTTACGCATTGTTAATCATGGTTAACTGCGTGCCCCTTGCGCGGGGCGTTGAGCATTTCGAATTGGCGCTTGGAAATTCGCCCCTATCTCCCTTACACAACAACGACAATTCAAGGGAATGGCGGTGGCGATGGTGAAGGTGACATATATCGAACACAACGGAACGGCGCATACGGTCGAGGGAGAGCCCGGCCAGACCGTCATGGAGACGGCGATCAAGCATGCAGTTCCGGGCATCGTTGCGGAATGCGGCGGCGCATGCTCCTGCGCAACCTGTCACGTCTATGTCGACGATGCGTGGAAGGAGAAGACGGGCAGCCCGTCTCCCATGGAGGAGGACATGCTCGATTTCGCGTTCGAAGTGCGCAAAAACAGCCGGCTCAGCTGCCAGATCCGCCTCAAGCCTGAACTGGACGGACTTGTCGTGCGCATTCCCGAGCACCAGAATTAGGTAAACCGGCGCGAAGGGCGTCGCAGTTCATTTTGAGAATCAATTCCATAGACGCTATGACAACAGCTGTTCAAACTGATGCTCTGATCATCGGCGCGGGTCCCGTCGGCCTGTTCGCAGTCTTCGAACTGGGGCTGCTCGATGTAAAAGCGCATGTCATCGACATTCTCGACAGACCGGGCGGCCAATGCGCGGAGCTCTATCCCGAGAAGCCGATCTACGATATTCCGGGGCTTCCGGTTGTGACCGGGCAGGAGCTGACGGACCGCCTCCTGGAACAGATCAAGCCATTCGAGCCGGTCTTTCACTTCGGGCAGCGCGTCGATTCCCTCCGCCGCGTCGAGGGCGGGTTCGAGGTCGAGACGGACGCCGGGTCGAGGTTCTTCGCCAAGGTCATCATCATCGCGGCGGGCGGCGGGTCTTTCACGCCGAAACGGCCGCCGCTTGCCGGAATAGAGACTTTCGAGGGAACATCGGTCTTCTACTCCGTGCGAAAAATGGATGCCTTCCGGGACAAGAAGGTTGTGGTGGTCGGCGGCGGCAACTCGGCGCTCGACTGGACCCTGAACCTTGAGCCGGTGGCAAAAAACGTGACGCTCATCCATCGCCGCGACGAGTTCCGGGCTGCGCCCAATTCAGTGAACAAAATGCGGGCGCTTGTTCAGGAAGGGCGCATGAAATTCATTCTCGGGCAGGTGACGAAGCTTAACGGCGAGCGCGGCGAGCTCAAGTCAATGACCGTGCGGGGGCCGGTCGGCGGCGGCCGGGACGAGGAGTTCGAGATCGAGGCCGAGAGGCTTCTGCCGTTCTTCGGCCTCACCATGAAGCTAGGCCCGATCGCGAACTGGGGCTTGAACCTGCACGAGAACCTGATCGCTGTCGATACCGAGAAGTTCGAGACATCGGAGCCGGGCATTTTCGCCATCGGAGACATCAATTGGTATCCTGGGAAGCTCAAGCTCATCCTGTCCGGTTTTCATGAAGCCGCGCTCATGGCGCAGCAGGCGCATCGCATCGTTTATCCAGGCAAGAAGGTCGTCTTCCAATACACAACGTCTTCCTCGAGCCTGCAGAAGAAGCTTGGCGTGTTATAGGACGACCCATAAATACAACGGCCCGCCGCAACGGCGGCGGGCCGTACATTGGAACCGAAATTTCGCTGCACCCTACTGGCGGTCTATTTATCCGCCTCAAGTTCGGACAATGCTTGTTCCATCAGGTCAAGGAGCTTGATCTTAAGCGCCCGCTCGTCGACGGCAACGCCCTTCGAATTCAAGTCCGTCAGCGCCGTCTCGACGATTGCCTTGTCGCCAGGATGCGCCAGATCGGCGCGCACGACCTTTATGGCGTAGTCTTCGGCGGAGGCGCCGGTCAGGCCCAACTGCGTCGCCACCCACGCGCCAAAACGCCTGTCGCGGCGCGCCTTAGCCTTGAAGCCTAACTCCTCATCATGGGCGAATTTCGCCTCGTAACCCTGCTCGCGTTCGTCGAATGTTGTCATCTCGGGTACCGCCTCCGTGGCCTGCCGGGGAGGGGCTTTAATCGCGAGCCCCGCAGAGCCATCTTCTGGTGCAAGCGTTGCATGATTATCATAGCATGCAGAGTGCTCGATTGCGCTGCGTCAACAGAGCTTTTCACGGCTATGTGTAGGAACGGCCGAGAGGGAGGTAAATGGTTTTGGCCGCACTTGGATTCGCGAATATGCCTGACGAAGCTCGCATTTTTGTGGGAACGCGTGACAATGACGGAAATATGCGCTTGAAGTACGCGTCAAGCCCTATCCCATTTGCTTATTTCCTTCACGAGAAGGGGGTCTCCATATGAATCACCGCCGCCGCCGGGTCTACGAAGGAAAGGCGAAGGTTCTTTATGAAGGGCCGGAACCTGGCACCCTTATTCAACACTTCAAGGACGATGCGACCGCATTCAACGCCAAGAAGCATGAGCGCTTCGAAGGAAAGGGCGTTCTGAACAATCGCATTTCCGAGTACATTTTCAGCCGTCTCAACGAGATCGGCGTGCCGACGCACTTCATCCGCCGCCTCAACATGCGCGAGCAGCTCATCCGCGAGGTGGAAATCATTCCGCTTGAAGTGGTGGTCCGCAATGTGGTGGCCGGCTCCCTTTGCGAGCGTCTCGGCCTTGAAGAAGGCATGCCGCTGCCGCGCTCCATTATCGAGTTCTACTATAAAGCCGACAAGCTGAACGACCCGATGGTAACCGAAGAGCACATCACCGCCTTCGGCTGGGCCGCGCCGCAGGAGATCGACGAGATGATGGCGCTGGCGCTGCGCATAAACGATTTCATGACCGGCCTGTTTCTCGGGATCGGGATCAGGCTGGTGGATTTCAAGTTGGAGTTCGGCCGCATCTATGAGAACAACGACCAGATGCGCATCGTGCTGGCGGACGAGATCAGCCCCGACAGTTGCCGCCTTTGGGATATCGAGACCAAGAACAAGCTCGACAAGGACAGGTTTCGCCGGGATCTGGGAGGCTTGATCGAAGCCTACTCGGAAGTTGCCAAGCGACTCGGCATTCTTGTGGAGAATCCGGCGCCGAAACCAAAAGGCCCGGTGCTCGTGCAATCAAAATAGGCTAGCGGATCAAGAGTTGCGAAAGGCGCGCCAATGAGAGCACGCATCACGGTTACACTAAAAGGCGGGGTGCTCGACCCTCAGGGGCGGGCCATTGCGCACGCCCTTCATTCGCTTGGCTTCGCGAATGTGGAGGACGTTCGCCAAGGCAAGCTTATCGAGGTGCAGCTCAAGGCAATGGACGAAGCTTCGGCGAAGGGCGAACTGGACGCCATGTGCCGCCAGCTTCTCGCCAACCCCGTGATCGAGAACTACCGCGTGGAGCTGTTGTGAAAAGCGCCGTTGTCGTCTTCCCTGGATCGAATTGCGATCGTGATGTCGCCGTCACGCTGGAAGCGGTCACGGGGAAGAAGCCTGTCATGGTGTGGCACGGGGAAACATCCGTGCCCGCTGTGGATCTGATCGTTTTGCCGGGCGGTTTCTCCTATGGCGACTACCTTCGCTCGGGCGCGATGGCTGCGCATTCGCCGATTCTGCGCGCAGTCAGCGCGGAAGCGAAGCGCGGCGTCGCGGTTCTTGGCATTTGCAACGGCTTTCAGATTCTGACCGAGGCCGGGCTTTTGCCGGGCGCGCTCATGCGGAACGCCTCCCTTCATTACATCTGCCGCCATGTCGGGCTGAAGGTGGAACGAACCGACACGCCCTTCACGAATGCCTACGCCTCCGGCGAGCAGGTCACGATGCCGATCGCGCACAAGGATGGCGCCTACTTCGCCGACGAGGAAACCCTCGACCGGATCGAGGGCGAAGGGCAGGCCGTGCTGCGCTATTTCCCGAGAGCGGAAACTGGGGATTGCGGTAATCCCAACGGCTCGCGCCGCGACATCGCTGGCGTCGTTGACCGCACCCGCCGTATCATGGGCCTCATGCCACATCCCGAACGCGCCGCTGACGCCGCCATCGGCGGCACGGATGGACGCCGCCTTTTCGAGTTGCTGACACGAGGCTTGAACTGATCAAAGCGTAGCAGATTTGGCGTAAGGGGCAAAAAGTTCTAGCGAAAGGATCGCCACATGAGTTTCGACGACGAAGTTGACGAAGTGAAACGCGAAATGCAGACCGCCAAGCTCGACCCGCAGGCAAGACGCGAGACGGCAGGCAAGCTTTGCCAGCGCCTGAAAGAGCAGATCAACAGCAAACGCCTGGACTTTGCGGTTGGCGACGAAAACGGCGATCCGATCGTGCAGATCAAATACAAGCCGGAGAATGAAACGCTCGCTTCCGTTTATGTGAACGAGGACGGGAGCATCACGTTCCAGGCCGCGGGCGCAACCGACGAGGCCGAGGAAGAGGACGCGGACGCGGGCTACTTCCCGAGCTATGTCGAGTATATGGACGAGGAAGAGTTCCTCGAAGATGCCTACGACATGCTGAAAGTCGGCATTGCGGAATACGAACTCGACCGCGAGCAGCGCGCGTCGTAAAAGTGATCCTCATGGCCGGAGCCGCCGGCCATTGCACCAACCTCCATCAAGTCTGAGGGTATGAGCCCAGCTCCCGGCGAAGAGCCTGTCATTGCGACCGAAGAAATGGCCCTGGCACACCGCATGCCGCCGGAGGAGTTTCGGCTCGCCTGCGAAAAGCTGGGCCGCGCGCCGAACCTGACAGAGCTCGGTATTATTTCGGTAATGTGGTCGGAGCATTGCTCCTACAAGTCGTCGCGCCTGTGGCTGAAGAAGCTTCCGACCAAGGCGCCGCATGTCATTCAGGGGCCGGGCGAAAACGCTGGCGTCATCGACATCGGCGACGGGCAGGCTGTGATTTTCAAGATGGAAAGTCACAATCATCCCTCTTTCATCGAGCCCTATCAGGGCGCGGCGACCGGCGTCGGCGGCATCATGCGCGACGTCTTCACCATGGGCGCGCGTCCCATTGCGATGCTGAACGCGCTGCGTTTCGGTTCGCCCGATCACCCCAAGACGCGTCATCTCGTGTCGGGCGTCGTCTCCGGCATCGGCGATTACGGGAACTGCGTCGGCATTCCGACGGTTGGCGGCGAGACGAATTTCGACTCGCGCTTCGATGGCAACATTCTTGTGAACGCGATGTGCGTCGGGCTCGCCAACGCCAATCGCATCTTCTATTCGGCGGCGTCCGGCGTGGGCAACCCGGTTGTCTATGTCGGCTCGAAGACGGGCCGCGATGGCATTCACGGCGCGACAATGGCATCGGCTGAGTTCGACGAGGAGACCGAGGAGAAGCGCCCGACCGTTCAGGTCGGCGATCCGTTTACGGAAAAGCTTGTGCTTGAAGCCTGCCTCGAACTGATGGCCGAGAACGCTATCCTCGCGATCCAGGATATGGGCGCGGCGGGTCTCACGTCCTCGTCCGTCGAGATGGCGGCCAAGGGCGGCTCGGGCATCGAAATCGACCTCGACCGCGTTCCGCAGCGCGAAGAAGCCCTGACGGCTTACGAAATGATGCTCTCGGAAAGCCAGGAGCGCATGCTCATGGTGCTGCGGCCCGGCTCGGAGGCGCTGGCGGAACGCATCTTCCGCAAGTGGGAGCTGGATTTCGCGATCATCGGAAAGACGACAGACACCGGCCGCCTGACGATCAAGCACAAGGGCTTTGTTCAGGCCGATTTGCCGACCGCCATGCTCTCCGATGAGGCTCCGGTTTACGATCGGCCGATCGCGCCGAGGGCCAAGCCGGCTGCTGTAAGCGCCGATCGCATTCCGGCGCCGAACAGCCTCTCCCACGTTTTGCTGTCGCTGATGGGCTCGCCGCATCTCGCCTCGCGCCGCTGGATCTGGGAGCAGTACGACCACATGGTCATGGGCGACACGATGGTGATGCCCGGCTCCGACTCGGCCGTCGTCCGCGTTCATGGCACGAACAAAGCGCTTGCTTTAACCTGCGATGTGACGCCTCGCTATTGCTTCGCCGATCCGTTCGAGGGTGGAAAGCAGGCCGTTGCCGAGGCTTGGCGTAATATCACCGCTGCCGGCGGGAAGCCGCTGGCGTTGACCGATTGCCTGAATTTCGGCAATCCGGAACGGCCCGAAATCATGGCGGAATTCGCCGCAGCCATCGAGGGGATGGCGGACGCCTGCCGTGCGCTCGACTTCCCAGTCGTATCGGGGAACGTGTCGCTCTACAACGAGACGAACGGGATCGCGATTCCGCCCACGCCTGCCATTGGCGGCGTCGGCTTCATCGCCGATAGCCGGCGCGTCGCCACACTTGCTTTCAAGCCCGGCGACGAAGTGGTCATCGTGATCGGCAAGGAGGCCGGGCATCTCGGGCAGTCGCTCTACCAGGAATACGCGACCGGGGCTTTCGAGGGCGCTCCACCGCCGGTCGATCTCGTTGCAGAGCGGAAGGCCGGTGATTTCGTCCGCGGACTCGTAGAGGCGGGGACAACCGCCACTGTTCACGATATATCCGATGGCGGTCTGCTTGTGGCGCTTGCGGAAATGGCTTTGGCCGGGCGGCGCGGGTTCCTGTATGCGCAACTCCCGGACCTGCCGGCGCACTGCGCCGCTTTCGGCGAGGATCAGGGGCGGTATCTTGTGGCGGTGAGCCAGGAAAATGCCGGCAGCATCATTCGGCAAGCGCAAGCAGCCGGGCTGCCAGCCCGAATTGCTGCTTATATCGAAGGCGACGAAATTGTGATTTCCGGCGAAGACAAGCTTAGCTTAAGCACTCTTCGCACAGCGCACGATGAGTGGCTTCCAAAGTTTATGGGAACGGTGGCCTGAGCGGCGCTTCGTTTCCATATATTGCGCAATCGACCCTTCCGCCTGTACGCTTTCGCAAGATACGAAGGACAACCGTCATGCCCATGACTCCCAAGGAAATCGAGCGCCTGATCAAGGAACGATTGCCCGACGCCGAAGTAACGATCGAGGATCTTGCGGGCGATGGCGATCATTACGCCGCAACCGTGGTTTCTTCCGCCTTCAAGGGCAAGACGCGGGTTCAGCAACATCAGCTGGTCTATGAGGCGCTTCGGGGAAATGTCGGGGGGGAATTGCACGCACTTGCGCTCCAGACGAAAACGCCGGAGACAGCTTCTTGAACAATTGTCGCGCTTGTTTTTCAGGCGGGCAGGCGCATGTAACAGCGAGCTTGAGGAGAAGAAGTGAATGAGCGAGCAGGACGTACAGGACTGGATAAAAGGTCAAGTCACCACGAACGACGTGGTGTTATTCATGAAGGGAACCAAGGCCTTCCCTCAGTGCGGGTTCTCGGGGCGCGTGACTCAGATCCTCGGCTTCATCGGCGTTGACTACAAAGATATCAACGTGCTCGAAAATGACGACGTGCGCGAGGGCATCAAGGCCTACACGAACTGGCCGACAATTCCGCAGCTTTATGTGAAAGGCGAGTTCGTGGGCGGCGCTGACATCATCACAGAGATGTTCCAGTCAGGCGATTTGCAGACGCTGTTCAACGAAAAGAGCATTCCCACCAACAAGACAAGCGCTGTCGCCTAACCTCCAAGGCTATACTGCGTAACACCTTTGCAATGGCCGGGCTGAACCCGGCCATTTCTGTTTCGATAAGCCGAGGTGAATCTGCGCCAGATTTCGAAGGGGAGGGCAGGAGCGGTCAGGACACTTCGGGTTGCCAGTCAGACGGAGGCTTCGGCGTTTCCTCTTTCGGTTCTCTTACGATCTTGGCCAGCTTCAGAAGCGCCTCACGGACTCCGGCTCCTGAAACCGCCGAAAGCAAAAGCGGCTTTCTTCGCGCTGCTTTCTGGAGCTCAGCAGCCTTCCGCTCGGCCTCGTCAGGTGTCACCGCATCGCATTTGGAAAGGGCCACGATTTCCCGCTTGCGGTTGAGATTCGCCCCGTACGCTTTCAACTCGCCGCGGACAGTGCGGTAGGCCCTTGCGACGTCGGGCTCGGTGACGTCGACAAGATGAAGCACCACGCGGCACCGCTCGATATGCCCGAGAAAACGGTCGCCGATGCCCGCGCCTTCATGTGCGCCCTCGATCAGACCTGGAATGTCCGCGAGCACGAAATCCGTATCTCCGGCTTTGACCACGCCAAGGTTCGGATGAAGAGTGGTGAAGGGATAGTCCGCGATCTTAGGCTTGGCCGCGCTGACTGCCGCCAGGAAGGTGGATTTGCCGGCATTCGGCAGGCCGATGACGCCTGCATCCGCAATGAGCTTGAGACGGAGCCAGATCGTCATCTCGATGCCGGGCTGGCCGGGATTCACGCGCCGCGGCGCCCGGTTTGTCGATGACTTGAAATGTGCGTTCCCAAAGCCGCCGTTCCCGCCAGCCGCTATCAGCGCCCGCTGGCCCGGCTCGACGAGATCGGCGAGCAACGTCTCGTTGTCCTCGGCGAAGACCTGGCTTCCCGGCGGAACCTTCAGCACGGCACTGTCGCCGGCTGCGCCAGTCATGTTGGAGCCCATCCCGTGTTTGCCGTTGCTCGCCCTGAAATGCTGCTGGTACCGGAAATCGATGAGTGTGTTGAGGTTCGCGACGCACTCAACCCACACGTCCCCTCCACGGCCGCCATCGCCGCCGTTCGGTCCCCCAAACTCGATAAACTTCTCACGTCGGAAGGAGAGGCAGCCATTACCGCCGTCCCCCGAGCGAATGTAGACTTTAGCTTGATCTAAGAAGCGCATCAGCCGCAATTAAACGTACTTGCGCAACGACGCAAGTAGTGCCGTGCGGGTAAATTTGGAAAGCCCCAGAAAAGGGGGCAGCCCCTGGATTCGCCGATTTATTCAGAGCGCTGGAGATTGACCGCCTTCGGTCCTTTGCCCTTTGGATCAGGCTGCGTCTCGTAAGTTACGCGCATGCCCTCGTCAAGCATTCCCACACCGGAACGCTCGACCGCGGAAATGTGAACGAACACATCTTTCCCGCCCTCGTCCGGTGTGATAAAACCGAAACCCTTCGCCTGATTGAAAAACTTGACCGTTCCGGTCTGGCGCATGGGATAGCACTCCTCTTCCCCAACGAAAAAAACATGGCTGCTAGACCATGTTTTGGCTCATGCAGGCATAACAGTTATCGGGGGAAGACATGCGTACCTTTTGCCGCGAGATGCGGTTCATTCTCAACGCGTAGTTCCACGGGTTCCGATAGTTTGCCCGGTCGCAGCGGATTATGCGTGATCGTAGCAATTTCGTAAAGAGCTTGGCTATAAGTTTTCAGACACTTTGCCTGCTCTGGCTTGGCGGTGATGCATGAACGCATCACTTTCAGGCTGCTGGAAAAATCGCGGGAACCCCAGTTTCAGGCTTGCGTGCGTTTCTTGCGCTTAGCCGGCCGGTTTCGGCTGCCCCGCCGCGCGGCTGCGTTCCTTCGCCAAGGTCTCCAAGGCTTGATCTCTGTCATTTTGCGCCTTGCTTAGGGCTTCACGGGCATCGCGCGCGGCTTGATCAGCAGCAGTCAGCGCATTCTGAACCTGGGACAGGCGCTCGTTCGCTGCCTTGGCCGTTTGCTCTGCTGCATCCCGCGCTGTCTGTTCTTCTGCAAGCTTTGCGGAGACCGCTTTCGCGTCTTTTTCCGCTACCTGCCGAGCGCGCTCTTCTGCCGCAAGCTTGTCCCGCAGGGATTGCAGCTCTTTCTCGGCCTTTTCGCGTGTCTCGATGAGAAGCTGGGACTGCTGCTCTGCTGTCCTGCTCGCTTGATGATCGCGATAGGCAAACAGAACGGATGCAACAGCCAGCGCGGCGATGATGAAGTTGCGGACCATGGTGTCCTCCGGGCGGAGCGGCGTAAAAGGGAAGACTCGAAGGGAGCAGCCGCTCCCTACCATAACGACTTACCACTGATTATGGCATTTACGCAGGCAAATCACTTTTCGAAACCGTGTGGCATTGATGCAAACCGCGATCCCTCAGGGGAAAAGAGGCAGTTGCTCGAGGCCAGTCGTCTCGGGGTAGCCGAACATCAGATTGAAGTTCTGCACAGCCTGTCCCGCCGAACCCTTGACCAGGTTGTCGATCGCCGAAATGATGATCGCCCGTCCCGGAATGCGGTCGGCATAAGCGCCGAGCATGCAATAATTCGATCCGCGCACGAATTGTGTGGAGGGGAGCGTTCCCTTCGGGGCCATCCGCACGAAGGGCGCATCTCGATATCGCTCGGCGAACGCCGCGCCAAGATCCTCGGCCCTGTGGTTATCCTTGAGCCGCACATAGGCCGTTACGAGTTCGCCACGGCTCATCGGGACGAGATGAGGCGTAAAATTCACGATGACCGCTTCGCCTGCCGCCGCCGAGATTTCCTGCTCGATTTCCGGAGCGTGCCGGTGACTTGCGACGCTGTAAGGCGCCAGCCCTTCGCCCGCCTCTGAAAACAGGATGTTTTGCTTCAGCGAGCGGCCAGCCCCCGAGACGCCGGACTTCGCGTCGATGATGATGTCCGAAGGTTCGATGAGTTTCGCGCTGACCAGCGGCAGCAGCGCCAGAAGCGCAGCCGTCGGATAACACCCGGGGCAGGCGACAAGCCGCGCCGCAACAATCTGCTCGCGATAGAACTCCGTCAGCCCGTAGGCCGCACCCTGGAGAAGATGCGGCGCCGCATGCTCCCGCCCATACCACCTGACGTAAGTACCGGTGTCCTTGAGGCGGAAATCCGCGGACATGTCGATGACTTTGACGCTGTCCGGCAGAGTCGAGATGACATCCTGCGCGGTGCCATGCGGAAGCCCGCAAAACAAGGCCTCGCAGCTTGACCAGTCCGCGTCCTCGGCTTTGACGAGGGAGGGAGCCTCGATAAATCCAAGATGCGGGAACACCTCGGAAAGCCGCTTGCCCGCATGCGTGTTCGCCGCGAGCAACGCGATTTCCATATGGGGATGACAGGCCGCAAGCCGAATGAGATCGGCACCCGTATATCCGCTGGCGCCGATAACGCCGATCTTGACCTTTTGCCCCGCCGCCTTCCCGGCTGGGCGCTGACGGCGGGATGAAGGCATGGCCTGCAGCCGTTAGCGCTTCGAGAACTGGAAGCTGCGGCGTGCTTTCGCTTTGCCGTACTTCTTACGTTCGACGACGCGCGGATCGCGGGTCAGGAAGCCTTCCTTCTTCAGTATGGCGCGGAGGGCGGGTTCGTAATAGGTCAGCGCCTTCGAAAGACCATGGCGAACCGCACCGGCCTGACCGGAAAGGCCGCCGCCAGAAACGGTTGCGACGATGTCGTATTGGCTGGCCCTGTTCGCTGTAACGAGAGGCTGCTTCAGGATCATCTGCAGCACGGGCCGCGCGAAATACGCCTCGTGGTCCTTGTCGTTCACAGTGATCTTGCCGTTTCCGGGCTTCACCCAGACGCGGGCGACTGCGTTCTTTCTTTTGCCGGTGGCGTAAGCACGCCCATGAGCGTCGAGCTTCTGCACGTGAACCGGCCGCGACCGGTCTTCAGCTGCGGGAGCGCCCGCGCCCTTGTCCAGGCTCGAAAAAGACTTTGCGCTTGTCTCAGGCATTAGCGCTTCCTCGCAACATTTTTGGAGTTCATGGCACGAACATCAAGCTTTTCTGGATTTTGAGCCGCATGGGGATGCTCCGGTCCGGCATAGATGCGCAAATTCGTCATTTGCTTGCGGCCTAGCGGACCGCGCGGGACCATGCGCTCCACGGCCTTTATGAGAACGCGCTCGGGAAACTTGCCGCCGAGGATCTCGAACGGCCGGCGCTCCTTGATGCCGCCGGGATGACCGGTGTGCCGGTAGTAGACCTTGTCTTTTGTCTTGTTGCCGGTGAAGACGATCTTCTCGCAGTTGATGACGACGATGTGGTCGCCGTCGTCCATATGCGGCGTGAATGTGGGCTTATGCTTGCCGCGCAGGTGATTTGCGATGATCGTTGCGATGCGCCCGACGACAAGGCCCTCGGCGTCGATCAAGACCCACTTCTTTTCGATATCTGATGGTTTTGCGGAATAAGTTTTCATCGTGTGTCCGGTTTGAGCCTGCGGCTCCAATGAAAAAAGGGCCGCACGGCCCGTCCGCAAAAAGAGATAAATGAGCAAGCCACGCATGTCAACATGTGCGTGTCAAAAATTAACGTGCAAAAACAATGACCTAAAATATAGGTATTATGACACCACAACAAGGGTATGATAATACCTCAATGATGCGGCAATGAGTATGTTGCGGTGGCATGCGCCGCAAGCTCGGTCTCGCCCTCAGAAGAGAGCGCGATTTCTCCCACTGCAAGCCGCTTTCCGAGCTTCAACAGGCGCGCTTCGCCGATCATGTCGCGCTGATCGGGCTTCCTGAGAAAGTTGATGGTAAGATTGGTGGTCACCGCATGTGCGACGGGCCCGATGGAAGCCAGCACCGCCGCATACATCGCGACGTCGGCGAGCGAAAACATGGCCGGACCCGAGATCGTGCCGCCCGCCCGGAGCAGGTGGTCGCCATAGATCATGCGCAGCCTTGCGAAGCCATGCCGGGTTTCTTCGACCTTATAGGCTCTTCCAATGTCGATCTGGGGAAATACCTCTGCGAGGAACAGATTAATCTCTTCCGCCGACATTTTGGGGTGCGCTTGCTTGGGGGCATCGTGATCGTGCAGCATCGATTCCGTGATTTTACCAAGATTTGGAGCCATGGAAGTTTGCGAAGCGTCCAATCATCGGGAAGGACTCAATCAGCATGGCCGACTTCATGAAACGAGCCAGCGCCATTCTATTTGGCATTGCGGCTCTCGTCTTGTCCGCGATTGGCCCTGCCGCGGCGAAGGATGTGGCTCTCACCCAGGACAACGTCTCCCGGTTCCTGGCATCCTTCTCGGAAATGCGCGCCATAGCGCTGAGCGAGGGGATGCGGACTGGTATGGACGCGCAGACCTCGAAAAATCCTCTCGGCGCTGTCTTGAAAGCGATCAAGTCGAGCAAGCTGCAGAATGAGGCGCAGAGCATCGCAGTCAAGAATGGCTTTGCCGACCTCAAGGAATGGTCCGGCACCGGAAAAGCCATCGGACAAGCCTATGTTTATGTAACAGCCGGGCCGGCGCGCGGCATCGCAGGGGACGTGCTCGACAAGAACAAGGACACCGCCATCAAGCAGCTGGAGAAGCTCGGCCTTCTCAGCGAAAAACAGAAAGTGCGGCTCAAAGAAAATCTCAACGATCTCAGCGGTCAACTCAGGCGCGAGCCTCCGGCGCAGAACATTGCCGTTGTGCAGGAAATGAAGCCCGACATCGAAGCCACGGTCAAAATGGGCTTCAATTGAGGTATTCTGGCCTGAAGGGAGGCTGCCATGGACACCTTCAGGCCACAGGAGCATGAGACGGCGTTGCTGATCGAAGAGCGGCGCGGCGCGGCTTGCGTTCTGACGCTGAACAGGCCTTCCGCGCGCAACAGCCTGTCGCTGGACCTGATTGCCGCGTTGAATGATGCCGTCGGCCGCGCGGGCGAAATGCGGGGCGTAGCGGCCATCATCATCGCGGGTGCGCCCCCGGCTTTCTGCTCGGGCCACGATCTCAGGGAGTTGACGGCGCACCGGCAGGATCCCGACAGCGGCCGTGCATTCTTCGAAGCAAACCATGCGGAACTGCTCGACGCTGATGCAGGCTATCGTTGCCTGCCACAAGCCTGTGATCGCGGCCGTAAACGGCATCGCGACGGCGGCAGGCTGCCAGCTTGTTGCAAGCTGCGATCTTGCGGTTGCGGGGGAGAGCGCGCGCTTCGCGACGCCCGGCGTGAATATCGGCCTCTTCTGCTCGACGCCGATGGTGGCCCTGTCGCGCAATATTTCGCGCAAGGCGGCGATGGAGATGCTGCTGCTGGGCGACATGGTTCCCGCGGCGAAGGCGAAGGAACTCGGGCTTGTGAACTGGGTCGTGCCCGATGCACGCGTCATGTCAACCGCCATCGAGGTGGCGGAGAAGATCGCGAGCAAGTCGCCGCTTACGCTCGCAATCGGCAAGGAGGCTTTCTACGCCCAAGCAGAGATGCCGCTCGCCGAGGCGTATCTTTACACCGCCCGCGTCATGGTCGAGAACATGCTTGCCCGCGACGCGGAGGAGGGCATCGGCGCGTTTCTGGAGAAGCGCAAGCCGGAATGGACGGGCTCCTAAGCGACGAGCGGCCGCCCGCGGGCCAGGGCTGAAGGCCAACCAGTTTTTGTGTGCAGTTTGTGAAAGGGGGCATCTTGCTGGACCAGTTTGCGTTGCCTGCATTTCTTGGACGAGGATCTTAGATAAAAGCGCCTTGCGCAGAGGTTAATGGATGCAAGCCTTTGATTTAACAGGGAATTTTTAAGGAGAGCTTGTGCGGACGCGGCTGCGGAAGCGCGAGGGCACGTTAACACATTATATTTAACGGACTTTTCCGCGCCTACTTGCGTCCAAAAATACATTCGCTTAACCTTCTTCGTTCGGAAAGAAATAACGAAAGAACATGTTTTATTTTCAATAAGTTAAATAATACTGTTCGAATTTCGCGGAACTTCGCGCTGCTTCTCAGCGGATATTTTTTGGTATTTTCGGGGCGCAAAATGCAGGGCGGAAATAAATGCCGTTAAGCATGTTCCGTTAACCCCTAAACTGCAGGCGATTTTCTTCGCAAGCGACAGGCCACAACTTGCCTCAAGGACTGTAGCTCCGGATTAGGCCGATTGCGAACGTTGGCCCAAAATCCTATAATGCCTCTTATTGGGGGGAGAAGGGGCTATTCTAGCTCGACGCCTGCACTACAATGGGAAACTGGCTTTCACTTTTCCACAAACATGGCCAGTTTTTGAGGCCCAGACACCCTCGGTTGCGACCAAAGCGCGGATTCACAGGGTACAGAAGGGCTGACGCAAGCTTTGTGGTTCATCCCCGTCAAAATATCTGAATACGCTATTGTGCGGGGCTCTCATGTCCAATCATTTCCTATGCCGGCAGCGTGGCAGCGCCTTTCCGGTTGTTGCAGGCGTTCCTAGCGAGGCGGCGCAGCATAGGAGAACACGTGCTTTCACCGGAAACTTGATCGGCGCGGTGCATTTGGCGGTGCTCTGCGCCGCCTCACCAGCGATGGCTGACTGCATTTCCGATGGAACAACGCTCAATTGCACCGGAAATCTGTCGCCCGGAGTTGTGCTCATTACCGGATCGCCCGGAAATTCAGCCAATATCAACAGCCCTTCCGGGGTCCCTTACACCACTCTCAATGTCAATTCGCTGACAGCGCCAATCACACCTGAAACTGGCGGTTCAGGAGTTTACTTTTTAAGTGGTGGAAACATCACAGTGAACGTAGACACCGGCAGCTACGGCATTGTGACAACTGCAAGAACGGTTAATTCAGGAAACGGCATTGAAGCATGGAGCTCGGGTCCCGGTGGGAACGTTATCCTGACCAACAGCGGAACCGTCAACACAGCAGCCCCTTTCGGCGACTTCAGCTATGCCATTTCTGCCTTTGCAGACGGCAGTGTTAGCCTCACCAATCATGGCGAAATCACCCAATTAGGAGGGCCAACCGCTCTATCGGCATTCAGCAACGGCAATGTCACTTTTGTTAATACGGGCAACATTTCCGTGAATGCGGGCGGAATATCCGTTCAGGGCAATATGGTGTACGATGGTGGATCTGCAATAGACATCTCTTCCGGGGGAAGAGCTAACATTTCCAACTCTGGGAACATCACAACTGTTGGCGGCGCCGGGGGATTGTACGCCTCTAGCTTCGGAAACATGATCCTTACAAATAGTGGAAACATCTCCGCCGCTGGACCGAGTGCCGACGGGATCAACGCTATGACAGTCAGCGGCGACTTAACCTTTAGCAATACTGGCAGCATTTCGACCAAAGGGTATCAATCCTTTAACGGGATCGTTGCAGCGAGTGGTAATAACCTGAATTTCACGAACTCAGGCGCTATTTCTACATCGGGGTTCTCGAATGCAGCAGGGATTACTGTATCGGCTAACGGCAATATCGAATTCACCAACTCTGGTGCAATATCAACTCTTGGGAGCAACGCATGGGGAATCCAAATCACCGGCTCCGGAACATCAAGCGCTTGGAACGTTTCCAATAGTGGAAACATATCGACCTCTGGAGATAGTGCGACGGGTGTAAGCGCATACACCGCCGGTTCGCTAACCCTCGATAACAAGGGAAATATCGAAACGAGGGGAGCCAGCGCTTACGGGATTGACGTTTCAAGCAATGGCAGCTTGAGTGCCTCCAATAGTGGAGCCATCACCACTACAGGCGATAGCGCTTCCGGCATCAAAGCCGATGGCGGCGCCGGCGCCGAAAGCGTCTCCAACAGCGGCTCCATCTCAACATCCGGGAGCAATGCTCGTGGGATGCAGGCTTCGGCTAACGGCAGCGCTCCCCTCAGCGTTGTCAACTCGGGAGCTCTCAACACAACCGGCAGCAGCTCGCAAGGGATTTCCGCAACAAACCAAGCCAGCACGACCCTTACGAATAGCGGGACGGTGACAACCTCGGGAGACAATGCGTACGGCCTTCTCGCGTACGGCGCCACCTCCCTGACGATCACCAATTCCGGTACAGTCTCCACGTCCGGCGCTTCTTCCCACGGCATCGTCGCCGTGGCGGGGAGCTTAAGCGGAGGCACAAGCAATGCGCCGTTTTCGGTCTCGATCACGGGCGGCTCCGTCACCGCCGCGGGGCTTGACGCATCCGGCATCAATGCCTTGAGTATCGATCCAACAGTGAACATGAACGTCAACGTGGCAAGCGGAGCCACGGTCACTGGCGGCAGCGGAATGGGCGCGGGCGTTCATTTCGGCGGCGGCGGCAATAACACGCTGACGAATTATGGCGCCATTGCGAGCAGCGGCGGCCTCAGCGGATATGCGGTTCTCGGCGATACCAATTCGTACCTCAATCAGTCGCCGCTAAGTCAAACCGCACCGGTTGGCAACAATACGGTCAACAACTACGGCATCATCAGAGGCAACGTCGATCTCGGCGCCGGCCAGAACGCCTTCAACAACTATGCCGGGGCCACCTATACTGCCGGCCCTACGATCAATCTGAACGGCGGCACGCTCACCAATGCGGGGACGCTTGCGCTTGGAGCCCCAGGCTCCATCCAGACCACCGCGCTATTTGGCAATTATGCGCAGACCACCAGCGGCAGCCTTGTAATTGCGTTGAACGCGCCAACCGATCAATCGAGCCAGCTTACCGTGAACGGCAACGTCTCGGTGGCGGGTTCGATCTTCGTCAATCAAACCGGCCTTCCGGCTGCGGGGACGAGTGAGATTTTTAAAATCCTATCCGCTACGGACAGCATTAGCATCGCCTCAAATATCGTGCTGCCGGCAAACACCCCCTGGGTCACCTGGCGTTTGATATATCTCGACACGCATGACGTCGCGCTCCAAGAAACACGCACGAGCGCCCCCCAGCTAATCACAAACGTTCCTCCGCCAGTCACCGCGCCGATCGGAGCGCCGATCGCCTCGGCTTCGGTTGCGGCTGGCAACTGGTCCACTATCAGCCAGACCGGCGCTAACTCTATCGCGAGCGCCGATCAAGGGACGGGCAGCCTGAACTCCGGCAACCTATCGGTAATCAACCAGGGTGTTTCTGGAGGGAACGTCGCCAATAACGCCTCCGCTACAGTCACGCAGCATACGAGCGGCGGAGGTCTCGCTTCCTCGCTCATCAATCAAGATAGCGGCGGCGCGAGCACTGCCGCCGCCGGCAACACCGCAAGCGTAACGCAGAACGTTTACCTCGGGGGCGTCGCCAGCACCTCGACAGTCAATCAGAGCGGCGCCGCCCTGAACGCATTCATCGCTCAGGGCTCGATTGGCGGCCTAGACCTCGCCGTGATCGCCGTTTCATCCTACGTCGAACAAATCGGCGGCGGCGTTACTGCGAGCGTTAGCCAGACGGCTGACAACGCGTCGTCGGTTATCATCCAGCACGGCAATGGGACTTACAGCGGCACGGGAGCGGTTGGCGCCTTGAACGCCAAAGTCTCGCAGAGCGCAGGGGCCGATACATCCGGCATATCTCAGACAAGCGCAAATCTCGGAAGGGTGGGCGTAACGCAAGATGGTACGGGATCTGCGGACTCGCAGGTCAGGCAGTTCGCCAATACCGCTGCGAACATCAATCAGGGCGGCGTCGGCATCAACACGTCCTATGTTACTCAGGCGCTAGGGGCTGACGGCGCCAGCGCCAGCGTCAACCAGCTTGGCAGCTCCAATAACCAATCGCTCCTCGACCAAGGCGCGGGTGGCAGCTCAAACGTCTACCAGACCGGCACGGGCAATCTCAACGTGAACCAGTCCGCAGTCGCTCAGAGCGGAACGGGCGCTATAAACGTCTATCAAGGCTACGCCGCCGCCTGCGTTCCGGCTTCATCCGGTGCTTCGTCCAACTTTTCGGGAGTTACTCAGACTGGCGCCGGAGCTATTACAGTGGTTCAGAGCGGGAAGGAAGGGCTAACCAACCTCTCAATCGTCAGCCAAGACTACGCGTCAACCGCTGTTGTGTTGCAGACCGCCTCCAATGCCAGCAATACATTAATAATCACCCAAACAGCCGGCAGCGGCAACGCTGCTTTCGTCAAACAAAACTAAAATTGTGAGAGGTCGTTTAAGAGCTAGGGGTTAAGCGGCTGTGCTTTGAACTCAACTTAATTTCCAGATTTCGACCCACTCGGCCCTTTTTGCTCATCACCCGCGCGGCAATGTCGCCGGTCCCGAAAGCTTCTGCGGCGCTGTCAGCGGAAGCGCTCGGGCATTTGCGGATTGTTGGCCGGGTTGGTGTCGTGCTTTGTGAGGCGCGAAACGATGTCGCCGCCGATAAGCGGCTGCAAATCCGCTTCCAGCGCGTCCGCGAGGTCCTTTGCGTAAACCTCGTCGCCATTCACATAGAGCGTGAAGACCTTGGTGTGCTTCGCCTTCTTGGCCGGGTCCTCGATGGTCGCCTTCGTCCATTTATAGAGCGGAAACTTGTCGACGCCGTGCTTCTCGGCTTCCGCGACATAGTCCGAAAAGGCGTCGAACACCGATTTCATGGCCGTGTTGTGCCTGGCGAGAACGCCGGCCAGCGGCTTCAAGGCAGGATCGTCCGGTTTGCGCCGTGCGAGATCGGCAAAGGCGTCATTGAGATAAATCCGGATCTGATACTGCAGTTTTTCATCCATTGCTCAACTCCGTCGCTCTGAGGCTCGCCCGAGTTGCCCTCATGTGATGTCGCGGGGAAGGATGCGCAACGCCGCGTTTTCCTTTATATGCCTCTTACGGCTTGGCAGGGGCAATCATGGACCACGACAGCTATCCCGATAGTACCATCGCCGGCATTTTGCACGAGGCGAAAAGCTTCGCGATTGTGGGCGCGAGCGCGAACGCGCGGCGGCCGAGCTACTTCGTGCTGAAATATCTCATCGCGAAGGGCTATCGGGTTTTCCCGGTCAATCCCGGTCAGGCGGGCGGCGAAATCCAGGGCCAGAAGGTGTTCGCGCGGCTCTCCGATCTGGAAGAGGCCGTCGATGTCGTCGACGTCTTCCGCAACTCGGAGGCCGCGCTCGGGATCGTGCGCGACGCGATTGCGCTGAAGGACAAGCTCGGCATCAAGGCAATCTGGATGCAGCTTGGCGTTCGCAATGACGAGGCGGCCGCGCTCGCCGGGGCCGCGGGCCTCAAGGTCGTGATGAACCGCTGCCCGAAGATCGAATATGGGCGGCTGTCGGGTGAGATCGGCTGGATGGGCGTTAACAGCGGGCTCATTTCGAGCGAGAAGCCGGTCATGCTCGGCAAGGGCTTTCAGCAGCTCTCGATCCGTCCCCCCAAACCCTGAGGCCCAGGCGCCGCTATTCGCAGGCCGTGGAACAGTCCGCATTGTGGTTCGTCAAACACGCCAGACAGTAAGCCGATCTCAAGCTTTCTGAGATTCGCAGCGATTGGTGCGGAGGCCAACCGAACCGAATGGTGGATTGAACGTGTTGCTGAGCCGGTTTTGACAGCCAAGCCGGCCGTCGCTGTTCCTGCCTGGGAAGGTTCTGTTGATCCTGTCTCGGCTGGGGCAAGCCTGCGCTTTTTCGGGGAATGGACGAGTAAGGATTTCCGGCCGGCTGCACGGGCACGGCTGGCTGATCGCCAGCTGGCGTTTTCGGGTCAAGGGCCTCTTGCGGAGGGAGGTAATCGCGATCATCGGCGTGGACAGGCGGGGAGAGGGGTGGCTGCTGCACATCTGGCTTGGACGCCTGCTCCTGCGGTTGGGGCGTTGAGGCTGGCGAAATGGCCTCGGCTTGGGCTGCCGCTTGCGGCTCAATCACCGGTGCGATTTTGTCTTCGACGTGATCCGTTCCTTGGGATGCGCCTCTTGTCTGGGTTCCAGTCCATGAGGAAATGATCATGAAGCCCGCAAGGCTGGCGAGGAGAAGACCGCTCCCTAAGCCGAAGGCGCGGACCCGTGCGGCGCGCGCGGCTCCGGCCTTCGTTCGTATTCCCCGTTCATCGATGTAGCCTTGGTCGTAGGCTTTGCGCGTTCTCGGATTGCGAAGGATTGCGGCCGCATTGGAGATTTCCGTGAACGCAAGGTGCATCACATCGTCGACATAGGCGCCGCGCGGCCGGTAGGTCTGCTCCAGGACCTTGTATGCCGACTCGATGTCTTCCGCAGATGCGTCCGCAGATACTCCGAGCTTGGCGTAAAGCGTGTTATAGGGGCTCCGGGGCGATGCCGGGCGATCCGTTTCGAACATGAGACACCTACGCAATCGTTGCGGCCAGCTGCCCGCAGCCAGGGTCACGACGATCGAGAAGAATTTCCACCCCACGACCGGACCCGATTGTTTTCGCTGAGGGCGACAGCCTTTCGCTCGCGAGAAGCGAGCTGTCTCGCTCCCCGCTCGTCTTCACTGCCTGTTGTTCTACATCCCGCCGCCGTGCGTCCGGCTTCCGGCGCGTCTATTGCGTGCCGTGCGCGCTCCCCGCTCATATTCCCCGCTTCCGCGGTAATAGCGGGGGTTATCGTAGTCTTTGGCCCCGGCGTAACCGACGCCAGTTCTGAGGAAATATCCCGCCGGATCCCTGTATCGATAATGGTCAACGGTTCTGGCCGAACGTCCTCGCATGCCAGCGTGCCTGCCGCGAGACATTGTCTGATCGTCCCGGTCCTGCATTCTGCCGAATGACGAGTTCTTGATGCATTCCGTGCTGTTTAGCCATCGCCGGGAACGCCAGGGCGGCAACTGCCACCAGGGCAAAAATGATCCTGTTCATGGTTTCCTCCCAAAAAGGTTTTAGGTTTAAGGATAGAAACGCGCCTTCTCGCCACTTGTTGTGCCCTTGAGAGCTGGGCGATAGCGAAAGCCGCTCCTCGGTTTTGTCTTTGCTTGCGTCTGTTTGCCAAATCCTCCACGATTCTCAGTATTGATCGGCGGCCCTGTGCCTCGGTAAGCGGCGCCTCAGCCAGAAAGCACTCGACTATATGATGCCGAAAATCCCGCCACACCAGCCCCTTGCAACGCCTCTGGCGAGGAAACTGGCGGCGCGGATTTCCTCCACGGGTCCGATCACGCTTCGCGATTACATGGAGGCGTGTCTCTACGATCCGGAGCACGGCTACTACCGCAGGAAAAACGCGATAGGGCGGGGCGGAGACTTCATCACAGCGCCCGAGATATCGCAGGTTTTCGGGGAACTGATCGGCCTGTGGGCAGGCGAGGTCTGGCGGCAGATGGGTGAGCCGCCCGGCATCAGGCTGGTTGAGCTGGGGCCTGGTCACGGGACGCTGATGGCCGATGCGCTCAGGGCCCTGCGGGTCGTGCCTGGCTTCCTCGAAGCCGTCTCCGTCCATCTTATCGAAAGCTCGGAGCCCTTGCGGGAAGCGCAGAGAGCGGCGCTTGCTCCGGCTGGGGTTCCGATCTTCTGGCACGAGGGTCTGGCCCGCGTGCCGCATGGCCCTGCCATCCTGATCGCGAACGAGTTCTTCGATTGTTTGCCCGTGCGGCAGTTCGTGTTCGACGCTACGGCCGGCGGATGGCGCGAGCGCATGGTCGCGTTCGAGGATGGCGCTTTCGGGTTCGCTCTCAGCCAGACCTCGGAGATCCCGGAGGACCTTGGCTCGGCCGCTGCACATGAGAGTGAGGATGGCGCGGTTTTTGAATGGCGGCCGGGGGTTCCCGGCATCATGGCGGCGTTCGCGGCGCGTTCGTCTTTTGCGGCTCTCATTATCGATTACGGCTATTCCCGCGCCTCCTTCGGCGACACGGTGCAAGCCGTCAAGGGTCACCGCTTTGCCGGCCTTTTCGATGCGCCCGGCGAGAGCGATCTCACGGCACACGTCGATTTTATGCGGCTCAAGCAGGCGGCGTCGGATGCGCATTTAAAGGCCTTCGGCCCCATGCCCATGGGCGAATGGCTGTTGAGACTGGGGCTGGAGACGCGCGTTCGCAAGCTCCTGAGCCGCGCTTCGGACGTTGAGGCCGATGACCTGAGAAGCCGCGTCACCCGCCTCATCGATCCGGCGCAGATGGGTGTGTTGTTCAAGGTGCTTGCCTTGACCAATGGCGCCTCGATGCCGCCGCCCCCGTTTTAAAAACTCAGCGGATTGGATGCCACACAGCCTCGGCCGTAAGCGGACTCGGCATACTTCAAAAAAAACCGCCCCGAGCACGGCGGCTTTCAGATCTTGAAGCGGGCGACCCAGCCAAGCGCCGTTGACCAACGCCCGGCCAAAGCTCGTCTCGATCGCAACAGCGAGCTTATTGGCGTCCTGACTCTAATCTCTCAACGTCGGAAAAAGATAGATCTACGATAATGGGCAAGTGATCGCTCAATGATAACCATCGGTCAGGATCGCCAATTTCGACATTTCGTATTTGCCATCCACGACCAGCGAAAACGTAATCAATGTGATAGCTGTTTTCCCGTTTGCGGTACATAAACTGTGTTTTGCGAGTTTCTTCTCCATGATCCTCCGCGAAGTGTCGGTGATAGCAGCTTTCTAGGCCAAGCTCTCTGAGCTGTCGTACGACATCCGAATGGGACTTTCCCGGATGCTTACGGTCCCAGATCGTATTGCTGTTAAAGTCGCCAATCGTCATTGCGAGCGGGTGGTCAAAAAGAGCAGGGCGGCGCTGGAGCAGCGTCCAAATCTGCCGAATATACCGAGTTTCGGAAGGTTTTCGCTTTGTCCAAACCGCTATTAATGGCCAGCTATCATTGATTTTACATGGCAAAAAAAATCCTAGTTCACGAAAATCGAACTCGATGCTGTTAACGACAATGCCCTCAGAATAAAAGACGCCTAGACCTTTGTCTTTGTTGCTTCCGACCCATAGGTGATTAGCTGCCCAGACTCGGTATCGCCTGTCTTCGGTTCTTGCGGGATCTTCGCATTCGGCCACGATAGCTATGTCGGGATGTAGCTCATCAAGGAAGCTCCATTTTTTTCGAAGCGCCATGTTGCAGTTCCAGGTTACGAAACGCCAGATTGTCTTTTTCATATGGCTGAGCGAGTTGCAGCTCCGAGTTGGGTCAACGGCGGGATTGTTTCGGCCTTTTCGGAAAAGACGGCAATTGGATCTTTTAGCCGACCTGCCGAAAATGGGTTGCGAGAAAACCTGCGGGACCGCTCCCGACCCAGAACGCTTGAAAGCTACATATCGAGGCTAAACCGGGTGGCAAAGCGGTTGCGCAAAAAATATAGTTATATGCTTAGATAAGGCATTTTTACAAAACGAAGCCAAACACTTTTTTAAGACATCGCAGGCTGACTTTGGAAGCCAGCTCAAGCGTTTGGTTCAACATGGTTGAATGCCGCTTATCGATCCATTGTGCGGCATACATGTTGGCTGGAAGAGGCTGCAAGCACACAGTCGCGTTGACGAAAGCGAGGCCGTTTGCTGAGCCAGGCGCATAGCCGCCGTGACTTATCGCGGATCGCGCTCCTTCTTGTCATGCGTCGCGAGATGCAGCCGGACCGTGGTCAGGATCGTTTCCCTGATCTCGTTCGGCTGGCTATGGACAGCCGCCGTCATGGCGCGGAGCAGGCTGCGCGTGCTGTTGAGCTGGTCCATGAGCGACAGCACCATCGCCATCTCTTCGTCGCCCAAGTCCATGTCGTAGCAGAGGTCGCACAGGAGGTTGGTCCGGGCGATGTCCGCATCGTCGAACAGGAAGCCCTCCTCGCCGCGATGGGGCTTCAGCCAGCCGGCCGCGACCCAATGCTCCAGGATTTGTGTGTCGAGCTGCCTGAAGCGCGCGACGACTTCGGTCTCGGTGATCATCATTTTCTGCCGTCTCCGTGCCGCGGATTATAGGGGTGCTCGCGCTCCCAATCTGCGATGAAGGTTTCAAGCGCGGCATCGGGATGCGGCGGCATCATCACTTGCAATTCCACGAGGTGATCGCCCTTCGGGTGGCCTTGCACGCCTTTTCCGCGAAGCCTGAGAACGCGGCCTGTGTTCGAGTGCTTCGGAATTTTCAGGTTTACGGGGCCGGTGATGGTGTCAACCTGGATCGAGCCTCCGTGCAGCGCCTCGCCCAATGTGATGGGAACAGCCGATTTGATGTTGTTGCCGTCGCGGCGGAAGAGCGGATGCAGCCCCACCATCACGGTGATGAGCGCATCGCCCGCAGGCCCGCCGCCGATCCCAGGGCCGCCTTGCCCCTTGAGCCGGATGATCTGCTCATCGCGAACGCCCGCCGGGATCGAAATGTCGAGCGTCTTGCCGTCCGGCATGTCGACGCGCTTCTTGCCGCCGTTGACCGCTTCCAGGAAATCGACGGGAAGCGTGTAGTTGACGTCGGCGCCGCGCATTCGGAACTGTGGGCGAGCGCCTTCGCCGCCTTGGGCGCGCTGCCTGAACATCTCGCCAAAGAAGTCGCCAATATCGCCGAGGTCCTCCGCGCGCTCATAGCGGAAGCCCTGGCCTGCATCGGCATAGTCGCGGTAGAACCGGCGCTCAGGCTTCGGTTGGCCCGTCTCGTCGATCTCGCCCGCGTCGAAAGCGCGGCGCTTCTCGGGATCGTTCAGGAGCGAGTAGGCGGCGGAGATGTCCTTGAACCGGTCTTCGGCTTCCTTGTCGCCCGGATTGAGGTCGGGGTGATGCTTCTTCGCAAGCTTCTTGTACGCCTTGCGAACGTCCTCCTCTGTCGCGGTTTTCTCCACGCCGAGCGTCTTGTAGGGGTCAGCCATAATCGCCGCTTTGTATCAGGAAAAGAACAAAATGTCTGCGAGGATGTAGAGGAGTCGGAGCCTCCCAACAAGGGCTCTCAGGCCGCGGCAGACCCGCCAGGGAAGGTTTTCCAACTCCTCTTAGGCTCAAGCTTCCGTTTCATATTGCCGAGACAAACCGTTAGTGAGCCTTGCTCGCGGATAGGGCGGAAGCGGCCGTCGAAGGTTGCATCTGCGTTATATATGTGTGGGTTGCGTTGGGCGAAGCCAGCCTTAGTGTCCGTCTAAAAACTTCTTGAGTCGATCAGGAATCGGTTGTGATTCAAGGGATGCGGCCATGATTCGGAGGGGCCGCCGATGTGGACGCCGGAAAATCGCACGCTCTACGACCGCAGCCATTTGCGTTACCCAAGCGATGTGACCGATGAGGAATGGGAACTGATCAAGTCTCAAATTGCGCCCGCCAAGCGCGGTGGCCGCAAACGTGAAGTCGACGAGCGCGAGATCGTGAACGCCATCATGTACGTGCTCTCCACCGGTTGCCAATGGCGGGCGTTGCCGAAGGATTTTCCGCCGAGAAGCACGGTGTGGCATTATCTCGATTTGTGGAGCTACGATGGGACGCTGGAGCGCATCCATCACGAGCTTTACGTGAAATGCCGCGAGAAGGCAGGACGCGAAGCAAGTCCAACAGCCGCGATCGCCGATAGCCAAAGCGTGAAGAGCGCAGAAAAAGGGGGGCCCAAATCGATGCGATCGGCTACGATGCAGGAAAGAAGATCAAAGGTAAGAAGCGGCATATTCTTGTAGATACTATTGGTTTATTGCTTCATGTCATCGTTCATCCAGCAGATATTCAAGACCGCGATGGCGGGGTTCTGCTGCTTTCCACGCTATTTGGGCTGTTCCCATTCCTGAAAAAGCTGTTCGCCGATGGGGGCTATCAAGGGCCGCAATTCGAGCAGGCCGTCGCCAAAATCCTGCCGGAGCTGCAAGTGGAGATCGTCAAGCGGTCCGATCAAGCCAAGGGCTTTAAGATCCTGCCGAAACGATGGGTCGTCGAACGAACCTTCGCCTGGCTTGGACGCTGTCGCAGGCTCGCCAAAGACTTCGAGAACCTGACCCGGATAGCGCTCACCTTCGTCAAGCTCGCGTCTATTCGGTTCATGATGAGAAGACTATGTAAAAACGTTTAAACTTATTGGACGATCTGAGAGGAATTCGGCGAGCGTCGTGCGGAGAAGCGCGATGTCTTGCGGGCGCGAGAGACGGTGCTCGCCGTCCTTGATCAGCGTGAGGCGGATGTCGGCCCCTGTAATCACGTTCACGAGGTCGAGGGAGTGCTGCCACGGCACATCCGCGTCCTGCTGGCCGTGAAGGATTCGGATCGGCGCATCGAGCGGCAGCGGTCCCTCGCCCAGGAGATTGTTCCGGCCGTCTTCGATGAGTTTTTTGGTGATGGGGTAGGGGCCGTCGCCGTAAGGGGAGGGGCGATGGAAAACGCCGTCGCGCTCGATCGCCTCGCGCGCTTCGGGCGGCAAACGCTGCCACATGAGGCGGGTCATGTCCCAGGCGGGCGCGATCAGAACGAGGGCCTTTGGCAGCCGGGCTCCCTCGCTCGCGAGGCGGCGGGCGAGAAGGAGCGCGATCCAGGCTCCCATGCTGGACCCCACGAAGACAGCCGGGTCGCCGTCGCTGAGCGCAGCCCGATGGACCGCGGCGGCTTCATCGAGCCAGTCGCTGATCGTGCCGTCCTCGAACCTGCCACCGGAACGGCCGTGGCCCGAATAGTCGAATCGGAGGCATCCCGCCCCGGCCTCGCTCGTCCACCTTGAAAGCTCCTCCGCTTTCAGGCTTCCCATATCCGACCTGTAGCCGCAGAACCAGACAAAGGCCGGCCTGTGCCGCGCAGCTTTTCGAAAGCGGAACGCAATAGAATTCATTGCGTCTTCGGCGTTGTGAACTTGGAGCAATTGCGATTCTTCGCTGTTCATCCTATGCTTCTTTCATGAGACCGAGCACAGAGGTTACGTTCATTCGAAACCCGTCCGCGGGGGCCGCACTCTCACACTCAGGCGCGCGCTGATGTTAAATCGAAATCCTTGGCCGGTCATTCTGCAAGTCATCCCGGAACTTTCCACGGGCGGAGCCGAGCGGACGGCGATCGAAATCGCCGAAGCGGTGACACTCGGCGGAGGGCTGGCTCTCGTCGTCTCGTCCGGCGGAAGGCTGGAAAAAGAGCTGGCTGATGCCGGCGGCGAATTGATCCGCCTCCCCGCCAAAACGAAGAACCCCGGCTTGATGCTGTTCAATGCGCTGAGGCTATCGCGCGTCGTCCGGCAGAGGGGCGTCAGCCTCGTCCATGCGCGAAGCCGCGCTCCGGCCTGGAGCGCCTTGATCGCCGCGCGCAGAACCAAGCGCTGCTTCGTAACCACCTACCATGGCATCTATAATCAGAGCGGCCGCCTCAAGGCCTACTACAACAGCGTGATGGCGCGAGGCGACGCCGTCATCTGCAACTCTCAATACACTGCTCGCGTCGTGCGCGAGCGTCACCCCGAGGCCGCCGAGCGCGTCGGCGTCATTTACCGGGGGCTGGACGAAGCCCGCTTCGATCCGGCTGCGGTCGGGGCGGAGCGCGTGCGCGCACTGCGCGAGGCCTGGGGCGTCGCTCCCGGAGCCCGGATCGTGCTGATGCCCGCGCGTCTGACCCGGTGGAAGGGGCAGCGCGTTCTCATCGACGCGGCATCGCTCCTTCGTTCTCGCGCTCAGGACGACAACATCGTCTTCGTCCTGGTGGGCGATCACCAGAGCCGGTCGCCCTATCGCGCCGAGCTTGAGGCCCTCATAGGGACTCACGGGCTTAGCGGCCGGGTCGTCATCGCGGGCCATTGCGACGATATGCCAGCCGCGTTCAAGGCTGCGTCCCTGACGGTGTGCCCGTCGATCGAGCCCGAAGCGTTCGGGCGCGTTTCCATCGAGGCGCAGGCGATGGGATGCCCCGTGATCGCCTCCAATATCGGCGGTTTTCCGGAAACGATCGCGCCTGAGCCAACGCTTATGGCGCGCGTCGCGAGCGTGGCGGAAGGCGGCGGCAAGGAGCCGGAGGCGCCTCCCCGGCGCAATCCGTGGCTTTTTGAACCCAAAAACCCGGAAGCGTTGTGCAAATCGCTGTGCGCGGCCCTCGCGCTCTCGGGAAACGACCTGGAAGCGCTGCGAGAGCGTGGCATGGAGCGCGCCCGCACTTCTTTCTCGAAGCGCGCCCTTCAGTTGCAAACCTTGTCGGTTTACGACCGCCTCATTGGCACCCAACTTGCGGCAACCTTCAAGGATGCCATGCGAAGTAATAGCTGAGAAAGGTTTTCAGCGGGGTACAGATCTTGTCTGCTGCAACATGCCGCTTGACTTGTCTAATCGTGTTTTTATCCTCACCTTATAGGCGTCTCCGGTGGAAGCCGGGGCGCTACCCTATTTTGTCAACAGCCATAGGAGAAGTCAGATACGCCGTCCAATGACACGCGCGCCCGAAAAAGGAGGGCCGCGCATAAACGAAGCCATTATTGCACGTGATGTTCAGCTCATCGACGAGACGGGCGAAAATCACGGCACAACCAATAAGCGCGACGCGCTCGCCAGAGCCCAGGAGGCTGGTCTCGATCTCGTTGAGATTGCAGTGAACGGAGAGGTCCCGGTCTGCAAGATCATGGACTTCGGGAAGTACAAGTTCCAGGCTCAGAAAAAGGCCGCCGAGGCGCGCAAAAAGCAAAAGACCGTTGAGGTCAAGGAAATCAAGCTGCGCCCAAACATCAACTCGCATGATTATGATGTCAAAATGCGATCGATCCTGAAGTTCTTCGAGGAAGGCGATAAGGTGAAGGTAACGCTGCGCTTTCGGGGACGGGAAATGGCGCATCAGGAGCTCGGCATGCAGCTCCTGATGAAGGTGAAGGAAGAAACTGGCACTGTGGCGAAGGTGGAACTGGAGCCCAGACTGGAAGGCCGCCAGATGATCATGGTGCTTGCTCCTCGCTAGCACTGTCAGGTGGAAATGATGGGCTAGAATGCCACCCTGAGAAGATATCGCGGGCGCAGGCCGCTGCGCCCGATAAATTTCTTTTCTCAGAAACTTCGCAGAACTTGCGCTTCTGGTTGAAATAGTTTTTATCTGTTGCGTCAAATATTCGCCCCATATTATACTATGGTGTGCGAAACGGTCTGAACTTGAACGCCAGAACCCACAAATACTGAAATGACAATCAAGGTAACCGGCAAAAATATCGATCTAGGCGAGAGTCTTCGGTCTTACACTCTCAGCCGCATCAATTCGGCTCTCGACAAGCATGCGGGCCGCTCGCTTTCCGGCCAGGTCAGCGTCGAAAAGAATCATGACGGGTTTTCCACGCAGTGCGCGATTCATCTTGCTTCAGGGCTGGACGTTCAATCGACCGGCAATGGCGTGGATGCGTACGGAAGCGTGGATTCGGCTATCGAGCGGCTGGAAAAACGGTTGCGCCGTTACAAGCGCCGGCTTAAAAGTCATGGGCAAGGCGTAGACGGCCCGGCGCAACATTTTGAAAGCGCGGGTATTGACTATGTGATCGACGCGGAGCGCGCGGACGACACGGATGGCGCAGAGGGGGGGCCGGCTGTAATTGCTGAAAAGCCGGCACGCGTGCGGGCCATGTCGGTGAGCGACGCGGTAATGCAGATGGACCTTGCCGACCAGACCTTTCTTGTGTTTCGTAATGCATCGCATGGGGGGATCAACGTTGTCTACCGGCGGCCCGATGGAAATATCGGGTGGATTGATCCCAGTGGAATTGTCGCTGGCGCTAAACCTTAACGTGCTCAACTGCACAGGGAGGACGTTTACGCGTGGGACAAGACATGGATCTTAGCGACCTCGTGACGCCGTATGCCGTCATTCCATCCCTCAAAGCGGCCAATAAAAAGCAGGCGCTGCAAATGCTCGCCGAGCGTGCGGCGGACCTTACGGGGCTGAACAACTTCGAAATTTTTAACACGCTCATCCAGCGCGAACGGCTTGGGTCCACGGGCGTTGGCTCTGGCATTGCGATCCCGCACGGCAAGCTTCCCAACCTGCGGCAGACTGTCGGCGTCTTTGCGCGCCTCGACGAACCGATCGAATTCGACGCCATCGACGAAGAGCCGGTCGACATCATCATGCTTCTCCTGGCGCCGGAAACGGCTGGTGCCGATCATCTCAAGGCGCTCGCCCGGGTGTCCCGCCTGCTTCGTGAGCCGAGGGCTGTTGAAAAGCTTCGTGCTTGCCGGGACCGCGCAGCCCTTTATTCCGTTTTGACGGAAAAGGCCGCGTCTCACGCGGCTTAAGCGGCGTCAGAGGTCGGGATTCCCGCCCGCGATTTACTTGCGTCGCCGCGCACGCAAAAAATAAGCCGCGTAAAGCGGCTTGAAATCCCGATGGAGCGCCCGGAGCGCTAGTGAAGCGTAACCAATTCGAGTTCGCTCTCTTCCACATTTTCAAGGGCCGCCGAGCGGCTATCGGTCAAAGCCATCGGCGTGCCGTCCGCTGACACCACGGCAAAGAGGTCAATGCCATCCGGCAAACCACCAAGTTGCGGGAACAGCTCCGCGATATCTTTCGCCTTCAGCTGCTTGATGTAGGCCAGTTCGCCTTCACCCCAGGCTTCGAGCTCGAAATCTTTCAGAAATTGTTCCACAGTAAGCACCTCCTCGTGCCAAATGCACACCCGGCCTGTCAGCTATTTCGCCCTTCCCCGGCGATATGAGGACGTGTCCGATGTGGACGTGTTAAGGAGCATATATGGTGGTCCAATATTGTTTCAAGAAATGCACCTCAACGCAGTGTGTAACAAAAAATGTTAGATTGGTGGAGCCAGGCGGGATCGAACCGCCGACCTCTTGAATGCCATTCAAGCGCTCTCCCAGCTGAGCTATGGCCCCCCGCGGCAGACCCCGGTAGGCTCTGCCGACAAGCACTGCTACTTAATCCTTCGAGAGGTGCGCCGCAAGAAAAAATACGCTGATGCGCGCGCACTCTGGGCCGGGGTGTTGCATCAGCTCTCATCATCCTTGCCGCCGCCGACACCAAATCCCGACACATCGGCTTCGCCTTCGTCCTCGCTTTCGAGAAACGGCTCATCATCGGTGCCCGTATCGAGGGCCTCGTCATCCTCTGCGACGTCGGCAATGTCGCCGCCTTCGATATCGGGAAGCTCCTCCTCGCGCGCCGCAACTTCATCGAGCGGCACAAATTCGAGCGCGCCCCTGCCTGCGTCGAGCACGGCATCGTCGTCGGCGTCAAGATTGTTTCCGCCGGCCGAGAGCCGGGCCTGTGCCCCGCCATCCTGGTAAACGGCCTGACATGCGGGGCAAATGATGGGATCGCGCATGAGATCGTAAAACTTGCTGCCGCACGATTGGCAAACCCGCTTCGTGCCGCGCTCAGCTTTCATGGACATTGGTCTTAAGCTTCCTTTAACAGTTGGGCCGGCGCGTCCTGCGCCAAAAATTTTGCACTGGGATAGTCAGCATCCCCTTCGCCTGTCAAAGGCAAAGCGAGCGAAAAGGGTAAATTGTGCGGCGCGGTCCCCGGTCCGATTGACACCGTCGCTTAACATAGGTCTATGACGGGCGAAAGTTCCGCTTTTTTTGACGAGGGCCGTTCCAAGCGATGTCCGAGCTTCCAGCCGCAGCAAAGCCGCTAACCTCCAGAAAATCGGGCGCCCTGCACGGCGCCTTTTCGGTGCCGGGCGACAAATCCATCTCGCACCGGGCTTTGATCCTTGGCGCGCTTGCCGAAGGTCGCACGGACATAACCGGCCTTCTCGAGTCCGAAGACATCCTCTGCACGGCCCGGGCCTTGCAAAATCTTGGCGCGCACGTCGAAAAAGACGGCGGCATCTGGACCGTGATCGGCAGAGGCCTCGGCGGGCTGATGAGTCCAGCGGGCGATCTCGACTTCGGGAACTCCGGCACGGGCGCGCGCCTGATGATGGGCGTTGTCGCGGGCCACCCGGTTCGCGCCGTCTTTACGGGCGATGCCTCCCTGCGCAAGAGGCCGATGGGACGCGTGCTCGATCCCTTGAAAAGAATGGGGCTCGATATCGAAGAGGAGGGCCGCAACACGCTGCCGCTCACGCTGCGTGGCGCCTCGAACCTCGTTCCCATTGCCTATCGGCTTCCCGTCCCTTCGGCGCAAGTGAAATCGGCCGTGCTGCTTGCAGGGCTGCTCGCGTCGGGAACCACATCGGTGATCGAGAGCGGGAAGACGAGGGATCACACCGAGAAAATGCTCGCCTATTTCGGTGCGGACGTCTCTTCGGAGCCGGATAGCGAGGGCGGGCTGCGCATTTCGGTCGAGGGGCGGAAAACGATCAAGGGGAAGCCTGTTGCTGTTCCTGGAGATCCAAGCTCGGCCGCGTTTCTGGTCGCGGCGGCCATGCTCTGTCCGGGCTCGAACGTCGTCGTCAAAGATTTGCTCATCAACCCCACGCGCACCGGCTTCTACGAAACCTTAAGCGAGATGGGCGCGGACATCTCCTTCGAGAACGAGCGCGAATTGAACGGGGAACGTGTTGCGGATCTCCGGGCGAAGACGAGCGCCCTTCGCGGCGTGGCGGTCCCGGCGGAGCGCGCTCCGGCCATGATCGATGAGTATCCGATCCTGGCCGCTCTTGCGGCGTTCGCAGAAGGCGAGACCGTCATGAACGGGCTTGCGGAACTCCGCGTCAAGGAAAGCGACCGGCTCGCCGCCATGGTCGATGGGCTTTCGGCGTGCGGAGCGCAAGCTGAAAGCCGCGGCGATACGCTCGCGGTCAGCGGGTTGTCCAAGGTGCGCGGCGGCGCTACCATTCTCACCCACATGGACCACCGGATCGCAATGTCTTTCCTGGTTCTGGGACTTGCCGCCGAGGAACCCGTTACCATTGATGACGCTTCCATGACAGCGACAAGTTTTCCTGAATTCCGGCAGTTGATGCAGCAAGCGGGCGCTATCATCGAAGAGCCAGAAAAACGCGTCCAAAGATCCCCCAGGGATGCCAACCAATGATCATCGCCATCGATGGACCCGCTGCCGCGGGAAAAAGCACGCTCGCGAGGAGAATCGCACAAAGGCACAATCTGCCGCATCTCGACACCGGTTCGCTGTATCGCGCCGTTTCGAGGGACGTGCAGCTTAAGGGGCACGCCCTTGACGATGCCGAGGCCGCCGCGGACGCTGCGAAGCGGCTCGATCCGGCCACGCTTTCCGATCCGGGCCTTCGCCTCAAGGGGAGGGGGGAGGCGGCGTCGGTGGTCGCCGCGTTTCCGCAGGTGCGAGAGGCGCTTTTAGTGTTTCAGCGAAGCTTCGCCGCACAGCCGGGCGGCGCCGTCGTCGAAGGCCGCGACATCGGCACGGTGGTTTGCCCACAGGCCGACGCCAAGATTTTCGTAACTGCGTCTGCCGAGAGCCGCGCCCGCCGCCGCTACAGAGAGCTTCTTGGTTATGGCGTCGACACGACGGAAGACGCAGTGCTGAGAGATATCAAGGAGCGCGACCGGCGCGACAGCGAACGCCCGATCTCACCTCTGAAGCCTGCGGAAGACGCGCTCTTGCTCGATACTACAGAGTTAGATATAGAAAAAGCCTTCGCCGCTGCACTCGATCTTATTGATAAAGTTGCGAGCCGCGGATAAATCACTGGCAATCTCGCCTTCTGGGCAGCCGCTGATGATCGGCCTTTCTGGTTTCTTCTGGAACCGGCCGCTTTCTGCCGCTGCCCGAATAAGCATGAAGATGGCTCTGGGAACATCGATTCCGGACAGCCGTCGGGTTCAACACTAACGCATTGGTGGGCTTCGGCCGCATCGGAGTTTTAATGATCGCAACGCAAACAATAGAGCCAAAGGCCAGGGAGTACACCCCGACAGCCGAAGACTTCGCGGCTCTTCTCGACAGAGTCACTTTCGGGCTCGGCACCATCCGAAGGATCAGTTGTAAAAGGCAAGATCGTCGCTATTGAGAAAGATCTTGCCGTTATCGATGTCGGCCTCAAGACCGAAGGCCGTGTGCCTCTCAAAGAATTCGGTTCCTCCGTGCAATCGCCCACCCTCCATGTCGGCGACGAGGTGGAAGTCTATGTCGAGCGGATCGAGAACGCTGCAGGTGAGGCGGTTCTCAGCCGCGAAAAGGCACGCCGCGAGGATAGCTGGACAAAGCTCGAGCAGAAGTTCAACGCCGGCGAAAAGGTCGAAGGCGTCATTTTTAATCGCGTCAAGGGCGGCTTCACCGTCGATCTCGACGGCGCGGTGGCGTTCCTGCCTGGCAGCCAGGTCGACATCCGGCCCATCAAGGACGTCACGCCTCTGATGAATGTGCCGCAGCCCTTCCAGATCCTGAAGATGGATCGCAGGCGCGGCAACATCGTCGTTTCCCGCCGCTCTGTGCTTGAAGAAACGCGGGCCGAGCAGCGCTCCGAGATCGTCGCCAAGCTCGAAGAAGGGCAGGTGGTGGACGGCGTTGTCAAGAACATCACCGATTACGGCGCGTTCATCGACCTCGGCGGCATCGACGGCCTGCTACACGTCACCGACATGGCTTGGAAGCGCGTCAATCATCCGACCGAGATCCTCAACGTCGGCGACACGGTGAAGGTGCAGATCGTTCGCATCAATCCCGAGACGCAGCAAATCAGCCTCGGCATGAAGCAGCTTGGCGCCGACCCGTGGTCCGGCATCGAGGCGAAATATCCGATCGGCGGCAGGTTCAAGGGAACGGTCACGAACATCGCCGATTATGGCGCGTTCGTTGAACTGGAGCCCGGCGTGGAAGGTTTGATCCACGTCTCGGAAATGAGCTGGGTCAAAAAGAACGTCCACCCCGGCAAGATCGTTTCCACGAGCCAGGAAGTCGAGGTTCAGGTTCTCGAAGTCGACGCGAGCAAGCGCCGCATTTCGCTGGGCCTGAAGCAGACGCAGGAAAACCCGTGGGTTGCTTTCGCCGAGACCCATCCGAAAGGCTCCATTGTCGAGGGGCAGATCCGCAACATCACCGAGTTCGGGCTGTTCGTTGGCCTCGATGGCGGCATCGACGGCATGGTCCACCTTTCCGACCTCGACTGGCAGCGCTCGGGCGAAGAGGCGATCAAGGAGTTCAACAAGGGCGATACGGTTCGCGCGGCCGTGCTTGAGACCGATGCCGAGAAGGAGCAAATCAGCCTTGGCATCAAGCAGCTTGCGACCGATCCCTTCCAGTCTGCCTCGACCCTCAAGAAGGGCGGCACCGTGACCTGCGAGGTGGTGGAAGTGAAGGATGCGGGCATCGACGTGAAGATCGCCGGCACCGACGTCACGGCCTTTATCCGTCGGGCGGATCTTTCGCGCGATCGCAGCGAGCAGCGGCCCGAGCGTTTCGCGGCTGGCGATATGGTCGATGCGGTCGTCACCCAGGTCGACAAGAGCGGCCGGAAGATCGGGCTCTCGATCAAGGCTCTTGAGATCGCGGAAGAAAAGGAAGCCGTTGCTCAGTTCGGCTCGACCGACAGCGGCGCGTCTCTCGGGGATATCCTTGGCGCGGCCTTGAACAAGGCGCAGACCAAGGACAAAGAGTAAAGGCGCATCAGCGCCTTGGCAGCGAAGGTGAGTGGCATGGCTGGCGCGAATGGTTGCGCCAGCCCTAGTCTTATAAAGGCGAATGCATGACCCTGGACTCTGACATTCTCATCGACCGCCGCCGCCTCAAGCGCAACCTTACCCTCTGGCGCGTGCTCGCCATCCTGGCGATTGTGGCCGCGATTGCCGCCCTTCTGGCAAAAAGCGACGACACCGCCTCGTTGTTCGGGCTCAAGCGCGATCAGATCGCCCGCGTCACGATCGATGGCTTCATCGGCGATAGCAGGCAACGCCATGAGTTGCTGACGAAGTTGGCCAAAAACGACCACGTGAAAGCCGTCATTGTCGCGGTCGACAGCCCCGGAGGCACGACCACAGGCGGCGAGGCGCTTTATGAAGACCTGCGGGAGCTTTCGAAGGCGAAGCCGGTTGCGGCCGTTTTTGGAACCGTGGCCGCATCGGCAGCCTATCTGTGCGGCATCGGCACCGACTACATCGTCGCGCGCGGCAACACCATCACCGGCTCCGTTGGCGTGATCTTCCAATGGGTCGACGTAACGGACCTTCTCAGTAAGATCGGTGCCAAGGTCGACGAGGTCAGGAGCGGGCCGCTGAAGGCCAAACCGTCGCCATTTACGCCGTCGGACGAGGCGTCGCGGCAGCTCACCGAGGAATTGGTAAAGGATTCGCAAGTCTGGTTCCTGGATCTGGTCGCCGAGCGGCGCAAGGGTGCGTCATCCTCGATGGACGACATAAAGACCGGGCGGATTTACACTGGTCGCGAAGCCCTCAAGATCGGTCTCATCGATGCGATCGGGGATGAGCAGACGGCGATCAAATGGTTCACCGACGTTCGGAAGGTAGCCTCGGGCTTGAAGGTCAAGGACTGGAAGCCGCAAAGCTCCGTGTCCGGCTTTTTCCAATCGTCCCTTTCAGGCCTTGCTGGTAAGATGGGCCTTGGCTCTTTCTTCGACGCCAGCATGCTGGAAGGGTTGAACTTTCTGAAGGACCGCCCGCTTGAGGGCTTATTCTCGATTTGGCACCCTCAATGAAGAAACACGAGATAAAGCAATGATTAAATCAGAGCTCATTGAGAAACTTGCGGTCACCAATCCTCACTTAATGCACAGGGACGTCGAGAAGATTGTGAATGTGATTTTCGAGGAGATTACGAGCGCGCTTGCCCGCGGAGATCGCGTCGAACTGCGCGGCTTTGGCGCATTCTCGATAAAACACCGGCCCGCTAGGGTTGGGCGCAATCCGCGCACCGGCGACCAGGTTCAGGTGCCGGAGAAGTACGTGCCATACTTCAAGACCGGCAAAGAACTGCGGATCCGCCTCAATCCACCAGAGGCTCCGGCAGAGAAGCCGAAAGGCCGTAAAAAGGCAACGAAAGCAGCAAAGAAACCATCCTGAATTCAACTTTGGCGGCGGCTCTTGCCGAGGCACCCATGAAACGCTTCTTCACCGTTCTCACTCTTTTCATCATAGGCTGCCTTTTGGTCGCCTTCGGGGTCGCAAACCGCCATCCCGTGACATTCCTTGCCGACCCGTTCATCGATGAGAATATGGCGCTAAGCTTCCAGGCGCCGCTCTCGCTGTTCCTGTTCCTGGCGTTGTTCGCGGGCGTTATCGTTGGATGGCTAACGGCGTGGATCGGCCAAGGCCATTGGCGCAGAACTGCGCGCACGACGCATGAGGAAGCCACGATCTGGAAGCGCGAAGCCGAGAATTTGAAGCGCGGGCTGGAAGCGGCTAATACTAACAAAGCCGCCACTCCCCCTGCGCCGCGTCCCCTGCGCTCCTATTTCTAGCGCTGGCCCTCTCAGGGACTCGACGGGCAGCCATGCTTCCGCGTGGCACCCTCAGTGTTGCTAGGCTCTGGCCCGTAAAAGCATGACCGTATCCGTTAAAATCTGTGGGATATCGACCGAGGGGGCTCTCGAAGCCTCGATCGATGAGGGGGCGGAGTACGTCGGCTTTGTCTTTTTCGAGAGAAGCCCGAGGAATGTTTCGCTGAGGCGAGCTGCGGCTTTGGCCCGGCTGGCGGAAGGCCGCATCAAGACGGTGGCTCTGACCGTGAACGCCGGAGCCGACGCAATCAAGGCGATCGCTGGCGAGTTTCGTCCCGACTTTTTCCAACTGCACGGGGAAGAGAACATCGAGCGCATCGCCTTGATCCGTAAACTGACATCGGCGAAGATCATCAAGGCGATCAAGATCGGAACGCCGTGCGATATCCAGGGCGCGCGGATTTATGAGGGGGAAGCGGATCTTCTGCTTTTCGATGCGCAGGCGAGCGCGGGCGCGCTTCCGGGCGGAAACGGGTTATCTTTCGACTGGCGATGGCTGCAGGGAGCCGCGCTCCGCGGCGACTTCATGCTGTCCGGCGGACTTCGCGCCGATAACGTGCTGAAAGCCCTCCAGGAAAGCGGCGCATCGGCCCTCGATGTTTCGTCCGGCGTCGAGTCCTCCCGTGGCGTGAAAGACCTTGCGCTTATTCGCCAATTCATCAAGACCGCAAAGTCGCTCGAGCGGGCCGCCGGCTCCGTCTCGACAGCCGCGGAATAAGGAAAACCTCATGGCCCCTGTCGCTGAAACGACGCTGCACCTGAACAGCTATCGCACCGGTCCCGATGAAAAGGGGCATTTCGGGCTCTATGGCGGGCGCTTCGTGGCCGAGACGCTGATGCCGCTCATCCTCGACCTGGAGGCAGCCTATAATGACGCTAAGAACGACCCGAGTTTTCACGCGGAGCTGGTCGATCTTCACGCCCACTATTCAGGCAGGCCGAGCCCGCTCTACTTTGCGGCAAGGCTGACCGGGCACTTAGGCGGAGCGAAGATTTACTTCAAGCGCGATGAACTCAATCACACCGGATCGCATAAGATCAACAACTGCCTGGGCCAGATCCTGCTCGCGAAACGCATGGCCAAGACCCGCATCATCGCTGAGACGGGCGCAGGCCAGCATGGGGTCGCTGTGGCCACCGTCGCCGCGCGCTTCGGGTTGCCTTGCGTCATCTTCATGGGCAAGACGGACATTGAGCGCCAGAAGCCGAACGTGTTTCGCATGCGCCTCCTCGGCGCCGAGGTGCGGCCTGTCGTCTCAGGCACGGGGACCTTGAAGGACGCCATGAACGAGGCGCTGCGCGACTGGGTCTCCAATGTCGAGGACACCTTCTACATCATCGGCACCGTCGCTGGTCCCCATCCCTATCCCGCCATGGTGCGCGACTTCCAGTCCGTGATCGGCCAGGAGGTGCGCGAACAGATGCAGGCGGCCGAGGGGAGGCTTCCGGATACGCTGGTGGCGGCGATCGGCGGCGGCTCGAACGCGATGGGGCTGTTTCATCCGTTCCTGGATGACCGCTCGGTGAGCATGTACGGCGTCGAAGCGGCGGGCCGGGGGCTCGACGTGCCCAACGGACACTGCGCTTCCCTGAATGGCGGCAAGCCCGGCGTTCTTCACGGCAATCGTACCTACCTGCTGCAGGACGATGACGGCCAGATCCTCGATGGCCATTCCATCTCTGCCGGCCTCGACTATCCTGGCATCGGCCCGGAGCATTCCTGGCTGCGCGACACCGGGCGCGTGAACTATGTCTCAGCGACGGATCGCGAGGCGCTCGACGCATTCCAACTTTGCACGCGCCTCGAAGGCATCATCCCAGCGCTCGAACCCGCCCACGCGCTCGCCTATGTGACAAAAATTGCCCCCGCCTTGCCTGCAAGCCATCTCCTCGTTATGAACATGTGCGGACGCGGCGATAAGGATATTTTTGCCGTGGCCGGCCATCTGGGCATGGAAATCTAGGCGGATTTCGCCCGAGCCGGAGAAGTTTGAGGGATTCATGGAGAGATTGGCGAGGGCCTTTGAAAGATTGTCGGGGTCGAACAGGAAAGCGCTCGTCTCGTTCATTACGGCGGGCGATCCCGACTATGCGACGTCGCTGGAAATCCTGAAGGGCCTGCCGAAAGCGGGCGCCGACATCATCGAACTCGGAATGCCGTTCTCCGATCCGATGGCGGATGGCCCGGCGATCCAGCTGGCGTCGCAGCGGGCCTTGCGCGGCGGGCAAACGCTTCGCAAGACGCTTGAGATGGTTCGAAGCTTCCGGAAGACCGATACGACGACCCCCATCGTGCTCATGGGTTATTACAATCCGATCTATGTTTTCCCCGTGGACCGGTTTCCGGCAGAGGCCGTGGAAGCAGGCGTCGACGGGCTCATCGTTGTCGATCTGCCGCCCGAGGCCGATGACGAACTTTGCATTCCGGCGTTGAAGGCAGGCCTTAATTTCATTCGGCTGACGGCTCCGACCACGAACGATCACCGGCTAGGCAAGGTGCTCAAGAACACGAGCGGCTTCGTCTATTACGTGTCCATTGCGGGCGTAACGGGCACACGGGCGCCGAATCTCGAGGCCGTGGCCCGGAACGTCGCGCGCATCAAGGCGCGAACCCCTCTTCCTGTTGCGGTCGGCTTCGGGGTGCGCACGCCCCAGCAGGCGCGCTCCATTGCAGGCGTGGCCGATGGCGTTGTCGTAGGCTCAGCGCTGGTCGATGCGCTCGCTAAAAGTCTTGACGAGAACCAGCGCGCGACCGACTTAACTACCGGGGCGGTCTTGGGGCTGGTCGAACAGCTTTCCGCCGGCATGAAGGCGGCTTAAGCACATTACACTGCCTTTTCCGAGGCAAAAAAGGCATTAGCGAAGTGAACTGGATCAATAACGTTGTTCGGCCAAAGATTAGCGGCCTGTGGCAAAAGAGGGAGATGCCGGAAAATCTTTGGGTGAAATGCCCGGAGACCGGTCAGATGGTCTTCCACAAAGACCTCGAAGCCAATCAGTTCGTTATTCCCGGCTCGGGCTACCACATGCGCATGGGGGCCGATGCGCGCCTCAAATCCCTTTTCGATGGCGGGAAGTACGAAACGGTGCCCACGCCGGATGTTCCGGTCGACCCGCTGAAGTTCCGCGACGAGAAACGCTATTCCGACCGTCTCAAGGAGGCCCGAGCCAAGACGGGCATGCAGGATGCGCTCCTGACCGGGGTCGGGACGCTCGACGGACTTTCCATCGTGGCCGCGGTGCAGGATTTCGCCTTCATGGGCGGTTCGCTCGGCATGGCGGCAGGCGAGGCGATCATCACCGGCATACTGAAGGCGGTCGAACTCAGAGTGCCCTATATTTTATTTGTTTCGTCGGGCGGCGCGCGCATGCAGGAAGGCATCATGTCGCTGATGCAGATGCCACGCACGACGGTTGCCGTGCAGCGCCTGCGGGATGCGAAGCTGCCCTATATCGTCGTCCTCACCAATCCCACCACCGGTGGCGTGACGGCTTCTTATGCCATGCTCGGAGACATTCACATCGCGGAACCGGGTGCACTGATTGGCTTCGCCGGGCCGCGCGTGATCGAGCAGACCATCCGCGAGAAGCTTCCTGATGGCTTCCAGAGATCGGAATATCTGCTCGACCACGGCATGATCGATATGGTGCTGCATCGTCACGATCTGCGCGACACGTTGAGCCGCCTTTGCAGCCTGCTCGTTACGGAGCGTAAGCACCGCTCCGGCATGAACAATGTCAAGCAGAGGAAGGCCGGCGCCTCTGCAAGTGGTTCGCCCGAAATCAGGCTTCCAGCAACGGCCGAGCAACTCGCCGCCGCCAAAAATGGACCCGCGCCCGAAGGGAGCGCGGAGGAGGTGGCTTCGCCCGCGCCCGCCAACCAGCTTTCATGAGCCGCGCACTTCAAAACTCGCGCGCGTCACACCCTAGCCCCGGACAAAGCCTTGCACCCTCAGAAGACTGAAAGCCTGCTCGCGCGTTTCGAAACGCTGCATCCGAAGAGCATCGACCTTTCGCTCGGACGGGTGGAACGGCTCCTGCGCGCGCTGGGAGACCCCCACCGGCGAATCCCGCCGGTCATCCATGTTGCCGGAACGAACGGCAAGGGCTCGGCGGTCGCCTTTCTGAAGGCGATCCTTGAAGCGGCCGGCTATCGCACGCATGCGTTCATCTCGCCCCACCTGCGCCGGTTCCACGAGCGCATCATGCTGGCCGGGCAGGGCGGAGCGCGCGCTATCCGCGAGCAGCATCTTGCCGATATTCTGAGCCGCGCCGAAGCCGCCAATCGCGGCGAGCCCATCACGTTTTTCGAGATCACCACTGCGGCGGCCTTCATGGCGTTCGCGGAAAATCCGGCCGACGTGGTGCTTCTCGAAACCGGGCTCGGCGGCCGGCTCGATGCAACGAACGTGATCGATGAGCCTCTCGCCACGATTCTGACGCCGGTCTCGCTTGACCATTGCTCGTTCCTTGGCAATACGATCGAGGCGATTGCCGGAGAAAAAGCGGGCATCCTCAAGCGGGGGCGGCCCGCCATTGTGTCGCCGCAAAGCGACAAGGCGTTCGGCGTGATCCAGGCGCGGGCAGATGCGTTGTCCGCGCCGATCCATGCGGGCGGGCAAAGCTGGGATGTCTTCGAGCAGCACGGGAGGCTCGTTTTTCAGGACGAGGATTGCCTCCTGGACCTGCCCTTGCCGCGTCTCTTTGGGCGCCATCAGTTCGAGAACGCGGGCACGGCCATAGCGGCGGCGAGATTGCTCGAAGGGTTTCAAGTGTCCGACGAGGCAATCGCAAAGGGATTGACGACAGCTGTCTGGCCCGCGCGGCTGGAGCGCCTGTCGCCGGGAATACTGCATGATCTCGCGCCCGAGGGCTCGGAAATCTGGGTCGACGGCGGACACAATCCTGCTGCCGGAGAGGTGGTGGCGCGGGCGCTGGCCGATCTCGAAGAGCGCGTTTCAAGCCCGATTCATCTGATTGTCGGGATGCTCTCGACAAAGGACGCGAGCGGCTTCCTGCGCCATTTCCAGGGGCTGACCGAACTCGCCGCGACTGTTGAGATCCCGGGGCAGACGGCGGCATACAAGGCCGATGAATTGGCAAACATCGCCCACCGCGAAGGCATCATTGCCGATCCGGCTTCCAGCCTGGAAGCGGCGTTCACCCGCAGCCGCAAATACGCACAGGGACCGGTGCGGATCATGGTGACGGGCTCGCTCTATCTCGCGGGGCAGGTGCTCGAGGCGCACGAAAACGGCTTCGGCAGACGCTGCTGAGTTGGTTAACGGGGTGTTTGCGCCGTCGGCTTGCCGTTAGCGCGGCGAAACTCCGCCTGTCCCCCGCGAATCAACACAAGGACGGTTTGCTTAAGCGTCCCACGGCGGAGGCGCGTCTTTCACGCGATTGAGGATGTCCTTCGCCTTGGCGCAGTCGTCGGCCATCTGGGCGACGAGCGCTTCTATGGAGCGGAATTTCATGTCCTCGCGCACGAAGCCGATGAACTCGATCTCGAGGGTTTTTCCATAAAGATCTCCGTCGAAATCGAACAGGAAAATCTCAAGGACGGGAAGGCCTGCGTCGAACGTGGGCCGCGTTCCGAGATAGGCCGCGCCCTGCAGCTTCTGCCCTTCGAGATAGGCGTTCACGGCGTAGATGCCGTGCATCAGCGTGATGCCCTCGTCGAGGCGGATGTTGGCGGTGGGGTATCCCATGATGGTGCCGCGGCCCGCGCCCCCCACGATGACGCCTGAAATGCGCCACCAGGACCCCAGCATTTCGGCGGCTGCGCCGACATCGCCCTCGGCGAGCAGTTCGCGAATGCGCGTTGATGAGAACATGTCGCCGTCATCTCCCTGTGCTTCCACCACCGTCACCCCGAATCCATGAATGCGGCCCTCTTCGGCGAGGACGCCCGGATTTCCGTCGCGGCCTTTGCCGAAAAAGAAGTTATAGCCCACGCTCGCGTGCCTTATCGCAAGACCCTCCACCAGAACCTGGCGCACAAAGTCGGCGGCGGGCAACCCGGCGAGCGTTTTGTCGAAGGGGATGACGGCTGTGTAATCCAAGCCGCATTCCGAAAGCAGCTGCAGCTTTCGCGGAAGCGGCGTGAGGCGGAAGAACGGCTTTTGCGGCTGGAAGTACATCCGAGGGTAAGGCTCGAAAATCATAGCCCCAACCGGAAGGCTGCCGTCCTTGGCGTTCGCCTTCGCCGCGTTCAGCACCACGCGATGCCCGCGATGCACCCCATCGAAGGTGCCGATCGCGAGCGATCCGCCCTTCACATGCTGGGGTACTTCATGCCACCCATGGACAACGTCCATTCCGCCTCGCTCATTTTTTGGGCGCGCGCGAAGGCACCATCAGCACAGCTTCGCCTTCGAGCACGGCCTTGTCGCCGACCTTGCAAACGCAATGGAAAATCGCGCGTCTCTTCTCCTTGATCAAGTCCGTTATCTGCACCGTCGTGATCACTTCATCGCCAATGTGAACGGGCGCCCTGAAGCTGAGCGTCTGCGAGACGTAGATGCATCCAGGCCCAGGCAGCTTCGTCCCCAGCACAGCCGAGATGTAGGAGGCGGTGAGGATGCCATGCGCGATGCGCTGCTTGAACGACGTCGTGGCCGCGTGGGCTTCGTCGAGGTGAATGGGATTGTAGTCGCCCGAGATACGCGCGAAGTCGTCAATGTCCTCAGCTGTCACGGTGTGAGCGATCCTCGCCTCCATGCCGATGGACAGATCCTCGAAAAAGTGCCCTGGTCCGACTTCGCTAGTCATCAGTTCTCCTTAGCGTTGTGCGACAATTCCCGAAGACGCGACTGCGGCTTCACCTCGCAGTCTTAGAAAGTATCGCGGGAGGAGGCCAGGGCGTTACAATTTTCTTCGCCACGGGCGCGGCTGCGTCGTTCGGCGCGCCAAGTCGCGCTCCTGCGATGCAAAAAGCACAAGTTCGTTTTGAAAACGGCGCACGCGTCGACAGAAGAATGCATTTGCCATAATTTGCGCCAAGCCAGAGCGCCCCTGTATGGCTACCGAGGAAATCCCAGGGGAATCAGCGTGCAAAGAGCCTGGAAGACCACCACACCCGAACTTGATATCTTTTCGCGGCTGACTGTCTTTTCTTGTCCTTCCCCTGCTCATGCTCGCCCTTCTTGCCGCGCCAGAAGCGTTTGCCACACCCGGCGGAGGCTTTCAGCATCGGCAAGCCGCCCCTGAAGATTACGGTCTTCGCCGGTCCTCGGAACGATTTCTGCTATTCCGACCACATAGACGCCATCGAAAAGCTCATCAAGAGCGAGCAGAATCGCATCAACAATGCCGGGGGCATTGCGGGCCGGAGAATCGAGGTCCAGGTCCGCGATGATGAAGGGGATCCGAAGCGAACCGTTGCAAATGTGGGTGCGGCGCTTGCCGATCCGCAGACCATTGCGCTGATCGGGCTCCAGAATTCGGATCGCGCGAAGGAAGTCTTCAAGGAACTCGGCCCAAGGATCAGCGAAAGCGGGATCCCTTGGCTTTCCGCCATCTCCACGGCGAACCTGTTTTCCGGTTACCCGAATGTGTTCAGCGTGAGCGGATCGCAGGAAGACGAAAACATTCCTGTCATCGCGGAATTTGTGAAGGAGAAGAAATTCAGCCGTCCCGCCTTTATCGGCGTGACAGGACAGCCCTACATCGAGGCGTTGCTCAAGGGCCTGGAGGGAAAACAAAACTTCCCCGCCTTTGTCGAGAAGCACCTTCTGACGCTGCCTGGCGCGGACAGCAAAGCCCGGCAGAACGCAAACCTCGATCCCGACGAGATCGCGAAGACAATCGAGGAACTGAAGTCGAAAAATCCGGACATCATCTTTTTGAGCGTGGGAGGGTGGCGCGTTCCTCCATTTCTCAAGGCGCTCGAACAGGCTGGGATTGATGCTTCGCTGTTCGTTACAGGCCGCCTCGACGATATCTTCCGTTCGCCCGGCGTGACTTACTCCGGCGACGTCTACCAGATTGCACGGGACGAGTTGCCCAATCTTTACAACAGCAGGGTTCGCCAGCGCCTGTTCAGCGAGCGCCCGGAGGAGTGGGCATTCAATGGCCGGCGCAACCAGGACGCCTTCGACCGCAAGGAGAATGGATGCGAAGAGCGTCCGGCCGAGGCCGCGGCCCCTGTTCTCTCGCGATCAAACCTGAGGGCAATCGGGATAGGCCTCGAATCCAGGGACATGGTCGCGATGATCGCCACAATCAAGTCGGCGAAATCGGCGGTCGATGCCGATGATATTGCGGGGATTCGCAAGTCGATCCGGGAGGGAATCCTGGCATCCTATGCGTCCGGCAAGGGCACTTTCAAGGGCACGCTCGAGGACTGGTCCTTCCGCCCCTTGTCCCGGACGTCCGTACGGACGCCTTTTATCGTTGAGCGTCCGAAGGAACTGGGCAGACAGCAGCTTTCAATAAATCAATATGCTCCGCTGAAAGGCAACAAGCTTCGAAAGATACCCACCCTCTACCTGGATATCGATCTGATCCGCATTTCCCGGATCGACGACACCGATAAAAGCTTCGGTGCGGACTTCTATGTCTCGATGAGCGATGAGAACAATCCGAACATCGGCATGATCGAGTTTGCGAACGCCTTCCTGGATTACAAGACGAACAGCAGGCAGATCACGATCCAGCCCCTGCACGAAGGCGGGGAAAACGATACCTATCCAAGTCATATGAAAATCTACGCCGTGTCCGGGAAGTTCACGCTCGACCCGGATTACAAGAGCTATCCTTTCGACGTGCAGCGCTTCACGATAGACTTGCGCCCCAGGCGCGGCGATTCCCCGTTCATCGTGCAGCCCATCCAGCAGGAGTTGCGAGACAAGCCCTTCGATGCCGAGGGTTGGGAGATAAGGGATTCGTATGTGAGCTATGACCGGGATTCCGTATCGGTCTTCGACACCAAGAAACTCGAGCCGAGTGTGGTGCCATTCTACAAGAGCAGTTTTGTCTGGATCTTAAAGCGCAGTGCGACCGATTTTTATCTGAGGGTCATAATACCCTTGTTTTTTATCGCAATCGTTGCCTATCTCGCCATTTTCATTTCGAGCGCCCATTTTGAGTCCATTGTTACGATTCAAGTTACAGCGTTACTTTCAGCGGTCGCGCTCTATATTACAACTCCAAAAGTAGATTTTGACTCGGCGACAATTCTGGATAGAATATTTGTCTTCAACTATATGATATTCAGCCTCATGATCGTGATATCGATCTTGCGCGTGAACCGGTTTGTCGCGAGCACGCTCCATCTAAGACGCGCTCTTGCCACCTCGCACATTGTTCTCATTCCTCTCTTTCTCGTGATTATGGTGTTCTATGTGTACGGGGTGGGAGGCTCGGACAGCCATTCGGAGCTGGAATTCATCTCTGCCGTGCGAGACGGCTTTTCGCGGTTCCTGGTTCGGCTGCAAACGTAAAGCCGCTCGCGAAAACCGTGTGACTGTGTCGTCCTTGACAACTTCTTCTGCAGCCGCCGGCTCGCGCGCCGGGAGGGCATCACACCGGTCAAGGCTGTGACGCTGTTGTCTTTTCTGCGTCATTTAGCAGCGGCAATTCGCGTCGTTCCATAGACCGAAAACTGGCCATGACGCCGATAAAGCTTTACCATGGCGACGCGCTGACATGCGGGCGTTGCAGCTAGGGAGATGGATCGTTCAGCGCTGCTGAATGTCTAAGGCTAACGTGAAATCGATCTTGCCGGACGACTGAACAGTTAATCAAGGGAGAATAACATGGACCTTTGGACATTTCTGGGTTTTGTCGCTGTCCTAGCTTTACTTGCAGCAATAGAGAAACAACTTATTGCGATTCATAAAGACATCGTAGAGACCAAGGTGAAGATTGAATACATCAGTGCGTTGGTCCTGAAAAAGGACACCACCAAACTGCCGGGCGCCGACATAAAGGAACGTGAGGCCGCTTAGACACCCCAAAATACAAGGCTGACCGAAGGCAGGCGGCCTCCGCCGTGCCTTCAGTTCGGCGCGATGTGGCGAAACTCGCAGGCGTCATGGCGCGCAGCCTGCGGCGAGCGGTAGGCTATCGACAGACAGCATGGAACGCTGAGGCATTCCCGAATCCAGCGCTCACACCATATAAAGGTGCGCAAGTTCTGGTATCGCCATGCCAAAGCCGCCAAAGCCCCCATCTCCGAAAGATGCTGCGCACGAGATCGCGCCGCAGGATTCGAACCGCGCCGAGATTGATGCCTTCCTCGCGCAAGTGCGTTCGGCGCCACCGCCCGGCGCCTCGGGGAATGGCCGCTTGATCTTCGCCATGGATGCCACCATGAGCCGCCAGCCGACCTGGGATATGGCGCTGCAGGTGCAGGCCGAGATGTTCAATGCGGTGAAGGCGGTCGGCGGCCTGGATGTAAAGCTCGTCTTTTTCCGGGGCTTCGATGAATGCAAGTCGAGCCGCTGGGTTAGCGACGCAACCGCGCTCGCGCGCCTCATGACGGCGGTGGAATGCAGGGGCGGCTTCACCCAAATCCGGAAAGTGCTGAAGCACGCGCTTAACGAGGCGGCGAACGGAAAAGTGAGCGCGCTTGTCTATGTCGGCGACGCGATGGAAGAGAGCGTGGACGAACTTGCCAATCTGGCCGGGCAGCTCGGCCTCCTCTCCATTCCCGTCTTCCTTTTCCAGGAAGGCTACGACGGCCGGGCGCAGGGCGCATTCGCCGAAATTGCGCGGCTGACGCGCGGCGCGACCTGCCGCTTCGGGCCGGGATCGGCGGCGCAGCTGCGGGAGCTTCTCCAAGCCGTGGCCGTCTACGCAGCCGGTGGACGCAAGGCGCTTGCGGACTATGCAAAAGGCCGCGCCGGGCCTACTTTCCTGCTCGAACAGATGTCGAAGCCATGATGGCTTCTTCGCGCGGGGAGTCCGGCAATTTTACCGCTTTTCATATCGCTGCTGGTCCTGGGCGTCATCCTCTATCTCCTTGGATGGGTGACGAAAGCCGAGGTCGGGAAGCTTGCGGCCTGGATCCGCAAGAGTAGCGCGGTTTTGCTCGTAGGCGGCGTCGTTTTGATTTTCACCAGAAACCCTGGGCTCGCGATGATGGCGGGGATGCTCGCCTACTCCTTCATGGCCCGCACGGGCTGGTACCCCGGCAAGGGGCGCGGCGATTCGGCGGCGGCAAACTCCGCAGTGCGAACGCCCTACCTTGAAATGTCCCTGGACCATGCGACGGGGGTGGTTTTCGGGCGCGTGTTCCAGGGGCGCTTTGCAGGGCGGGCTCTGTCGGATTTCACGAATGCCGAGCGCATGGACTTTCTCGCCGAGCTGCGCGCGAGAGATGCTCAGGGCGCCCAGCTGTTCGAAGCCTATCTCGACCGCAATTTTCCCGGCTGGAGCGCGAGTGGGAGGGACGGTGGGCAGCCCAGCGGCGCCTCCCGCGGCATGACCGTAGACGAGGCTTATCAGGTTCTGGGCCTTGGCCGCGGAGCGACGCGCGAGCAGGTGCAGGCCGCGCATCGCAATCTGATGAAGCGCTTCCACCCCGATCAGGGCGGCACAACCTACCTTGCCTCACAAGTGAACGAAGCAAAAGAAGTGCTGCTAAGGCACATCAAAGTTTAATACTGAAAATAGCCGCGGTCAGGCGTAAATAAAAATCTGCTCCTGTGGCGCGCGCGCGCATAAGAATACTTCGTGCTTATTCGTTTGTGCCTTCGGCTTTCCACGCGGTTGGATTCGGCGGCGATGCGAACGGTCAAGGCCGCTCCTCGACTGGCCGCGGGCGCCAAGCCTTGAGCGAGTTCCCTCGCCCGCAGCGCATTCCACGGCGGCAGGTAGCCATCGCTCGGTATGCCTTCCTCCGGCGGGGTAACGATCACGCGGGGAATCCTGCCGTTGATCAGGTCTTGGGCAGCCTGCAGGTTCATCGTTGCGCCTTTGCGGACAACGCCTTTGTTTATGTCGGGTTTCGCCGCTCGCAACGACGAAGGCGCCACCGGGCCCGCATGAACAACAGGCTCCTTCGGCGCGGCCAAGGAATGAGAGGCTTGATTAACTTCGTCCAGGCGCTTGCCCGGCGCATCGGACAAAATATTGACGGCGCCACCGTCCGGAGGTTCCCGAAATAAACCGGCCAACCGGGGAAGCCCGAGCAGAACAACCCCCGTGCAGGCAGCAAGAATTATGGGGCGAACAAGGCTGCGTTTTGTCGAGAGATTTTCAATCAAAGATGGGGGACGCAATGAAAAACAACCCCTGTTTGAGTTTCTTTGCCTTATCCCCGCGGGTCCGGTGGCTCATCAACATCAAGCTTTTCCACAATACCCCAGGTACTACATCTTGTGGAGAAAAATTAGTGCTCGCTTAATTTGCCTCGAATCAATAATTTCAACCTTTGGGGGCCTGTATAAGCACTTGAATTGCGTGGGAAAAGAACTGCGAGCCAGCGGCGGATCGTGGTCTTAGGTGAGATTACCGTGCGCGCAAGGCAAGCCTTTGTGATCTGCGTATTGACCGGGTATAGTCGGCATGCCCTTCAGTGGCATGAGCCCGGGTTCGCACGAGCGAATTGGCTGGCCCCCGCACACCGGCGCCGACCGCAAAGCGGCGTCTTACATTAGGGGGCAATGAATGAGACACGTACTTGGTGTTGCAGGCGTTATCGCGGCGGCGGTTCTTCTTATCGTTTCCGCCGCGATGAACTGGCGATTCGGCTATACGCTCGGGAAGTCCGAGTTCGAATCCCAGCTGTACGGCGGTGCAAGCGCGGCTGCTGATTGCTTCAAGGCTCTCCTGCCGTTCTTCATCTTCGCGGCGCTCAGGAACAGAAGCTACAGCCAGGCGCTCGGGGGGGCCCTGCTGTTCACTGTCTGCTTTTCCTATTCGCTGACATCCTCGCTCGGTTTCGCTGCGCTGAACCGGGCCGATATCACCGGCTCGCGCGTCCTCAAGGTCGAGTCGCACGCTGATCTGCGCGCGGATCTTGAACGCACGCGGGAGGAGCTGAAGACCCTGCCGCCGCATAGGCCGACAGGCACCGTGAATGGCGAGATCGACGCGTTCAAGCAAAACGGGCGTTGGCTATCAAGCGCCGGATGCGCGGACGCTACGGCGGCAAAGAGCATGAGCTACTGCGAAGGCTTCTTCAAGCTCAAGGCAGAACTCGGTGTTGCCGAGCAGGCTGACAAGCTCGAAGCGAAGATTTCCGGCCTCGGCACGCGAGTGAGCGAACTTGATTCTACGGCAGCCGCGAGGGCTACCGATCCTCAAAGTCAGATGCTCGCGAGCCTGACGGGACGCTCGACCGAAGAAATCCAGATGGGCCTCACGGTTCTGATTGCGCTTCTTGTGGAGTTGGGCGCGAGCCTCGGCTTCTACACCGCGTTCTCCTATTGGCGCATCTTCGATGTCAAAGGCCTTCCCGCCGCAGAGCCCGTTCGCATGGCTGCTCCAGTACCCGCGTTCGCGCCCGCTGCCATGCTCCAGGCGCTGCCCGGCGCCTCTGACTCGGACCTCAGGCCCGCGCAGCTCAAAACCGACGTGGAAATCTACTTCGACGAGCGCGTCGGCCGCGAGAACGGCTCAAGCGTCACGGCGCTCGCGCTTTACGACGATTATTGCCAATGGTGCGAAGCCAAGGGCAAGCAGCCGCTTGGCCTGCCGATCTTCACGCGGCGGTTCAGCGAACTGGGCGTTCAGAAGGCCAAGGTTGCCGGCCGCATCCGCTATATGGATGTACGGCTCCTCTTCGGCGCCGCCGACGATGGGTTGCCAGAGCTTTCCGCTGTGTCCTGAACGGACATGGAGCAACCCGCCTTCAAACCCCGCCGCATAGGCGGGGTTTTTGCTTCGTGCCGGTTCACAATTTCGGGCGGGGCTTCGGTGCGCCGTCCGCCGTAATTGCTCTCGCAGGCATTCCAGCCGGATACTTTTTAATATCGCATGGGAAATAGCGCTCGGTTGGCATGTACCAGACTTGATCGGGCTGAAACTTCTCGATCCATTGCCAGTCGAACCCGCAAAAATTGTGGTGGAGCCATATTGCGCGGCCTCCACTTGCTGCGATCATTGGCGCAAAGTGGCCACCCGTGAAGGAATTGCCCAGGATGAGAATCACCGGCCCGCTCCGTCCCTTGGGGGCAAGCTCATAAACTTGAGGCGTGGTGGAGTAATCGACCCGCTGGAACCCGCCCAGCTTCAAGGGATGGACCACTTCACTCACATAGGGCGCGATTCCTAACATCCGGGCGAGATCTCCGCCTTGGAGCTTGGTCTCGGGGCCTATTACGGCTGCCGGGTCGAGGCGCCAGCCTGCGAGGCCAGCCTCGGCCGCGACCGCGTTGAAGGCGGCAAGGGCACCGCTCGCACTCCAGTGGGTATCATGCTGGAGATAGGTGTCGCCATGGGCGCGCGCTTCACGCAAGACGGGCCGAAGATCGACAGCCGTGATGTTGCGGTTTCGCAAGAGCGACAGCTGAAGATCATACTCCGTCTGCCTGCCCGGCTGGGGCCACCCATGAATCTTGTCCGAATAGATGGTTGCCGAATTCGGGGGAGAAGCGACGATCAATTTGCTTCCCCTGGCGCTGAGCAAGGCTTCCATGTCGGCGAGCATGCTTACCGTATGCTCGATCTGGGCGCTTCGAATGATCCGTCCGGAGCTTTGTTCCAGCATGGAGTTGCCGCGATAGAACATCCAGCCATCAGCGCCTGGAAGCACCCTCGCGTTTCCGGTTACGTTTGAGGCCGCCTGGTTGATCCAGGCATGGAGCCGGATGACGGGGTCTCGAAAACCGAAATGATCATTCAAATACGCGTCGAAGCGGGATGACCAACCCTTCGCCTCTTTGCGGGTCTTTGGGATGCCCGGGAGCGAAGCGAGCAGTCTTCCTTCTTCCAGCGATGCATCCTTGCCGGAACTCGAGAGATGCACGACTGCGGGCGCAACAAGAAGCCCGGCCATCAAGATCAACCAGAAACGCGCATAGGGAAGAAGCATGGCGATCAGAACCTGAAATAAAGGAATGGGCTATAGCTGCCAGCGCCCACCCAAATGATGGCGAGAACGAAAATGCCGAAGGTCCATGATGCTTCGGCCATCGCCAACCGGGTCCGCGACCACCCCCGGAGAAAAACGAAACGGGGAAGGATGGCGAACAGCACGCCAAACAGGAGGGACGAGAAGATGAGCGGCTGCCAGGTCGCCTCGATCTCGAATCCGGGCTCGCTCGCTCCATTAAAGCCCAACATGCCGCGATACATTGCAACAGCGGATGCGAGGTCCGCCGCCCTGAACAGAACCCAGCCGAACATGACGGCCGCCATCGCGTAGAGCCAGCGAACCGGGGTCGGCAAGACCTGCAAAACCTTGCCCAGGCCCGCCCGCTCAATCACCAGGAAGAGGCCATGCCATACGCCCCATAGAATGAAAGTCCAGTTCGCGCCGTGCCATAAACCGCAGAGCAGGAAAACCGTGATGAGGTTGCGATAGGTTTCGGCGACCGTTCCCCTGTTGCCGCCAAGCGGAATATAGAGGTAATCGCGCAGCCAGCTTGACAGCGATATATGCCAACGCCGCCAGAATTCGGTGATCGACAGCGACGTGTAAGGCAATCGGAAGTTGCGCGGGAATGTGAAGCCGAGGCATACACCGAGCCCGGACGCCATGTTCGAGTAACCGGCAAAATCGAAATAGATCTGGATGGTGTACGCAAGTACGCCGGTCCACGCCGCGCCTGCAGATGGCGCATCCGTCTTGTCGAACACGGCCTCAACGAGAGGCGCGATCTGGTCGGCGATCAGAACCTTCTGCGCGAACCCAACGGCAAAGACTTTGGCGCCCACGGCGGCGCGGCCCCATGTGTGGCGCCGGAAGTGGAAGCGCTTCGCGATTGTCTTGTAGCGAACGATCGGACCGGCGACCAGTTGCGGAAATAAAGAAATATAAAGAGCAACGGTGATCGGATCGCGTTCAGCCCGGAAGCGCCGACGATAGACGTCGATAAGATACGAAATGCTGTGAAAGGTAAAGAATGAGATCCCTAGAGGTAAATGCACTTTAGGAATGGGAATGGTGATCCCCAAGGGTGCGAACAACACGGCCAGATTGCCGACCACGAATGCGGAATATTTGCAGATGGCAAGAATCAACAAATTGATGCCGATGGCCCATGCTAAAGCATGCTTTCGTGCAAATCCCTCCCATTGATCCATTTTGTAGGCCATGATCGCATTGAAGGCGATGGCGGCGAGCAAGAGGAAAACCAAAGTCCCTTCGCCCCACGCATAAAAAATGAGGGAAAACAACAACAGAACGATATTCTTGTATCGAATACTGCCGGCCGCGAAGTACGCCACCATGAACAGCGGTAAAAAGTAAAACAGGAATGTAACGGACGAGAAAACCATGGGCTAACGGCAGCGTCTCAAACGATTGACCGATGTCAGAGCTGTTATCGCGAGAATTGGCCATCCATAAGGGGATGGGGCGACGGATTAACAGTTTTTTAAGGCTTGTCACGCCAATTGACTGGCTGATGCTGCATAACTGCAACTTCTTAACCGCAACCCTGCCTTAGACGCAGGACTGCTTTAACATTTGTTACTCAATAACTATTTATCTAGAAAGATATGTATGTTTTTACAAAACGAAACCAATCTTCAAAGTTATTTTACCAACGGCCCCCCTTTCGCGACGAGACTGACTTCGCCCGCCTCTCTGTTTCCAATTCGCGGCAGAATCCGCTAGCGTGGGCCGCATGAACGCACGTCTCATGGATCGCGAAAAGCAGGACGAGGACGCGGGCGAGTTGTCGCTACGGCCTCAGCGCCTCTCCGAGTTCATCGGGCAGGCCCAGGCGCGCGCCAATCTCAAGGTCTTCATCGACGCGGCGCGGTCGCGGGGAGATGCCCTCGATCACGTTCTTTTTGCTGGCCCTCCGGGCTTAGGGAAAACAACCCTTGCCCAGATTGTGGCGCGCGAGCTTGGCGTGAACTTCAAGATGACGTCGGGCCCGGTGATCGCGAAAGCGGGCGACCTCGCGGCGCTTCTCACAAATCTTGAGGAGCGCGATGTGCTCTTCATCGATGAGATCCACCGGCTTAACCCGGCGGTGGAAGAGATCCTCTATCCCGCGATGGAGGATTTCCAGCTCGACCTGATCATCGGAGAGGGGCCGGCGGCGCGGTCGGTCCGCATCGATCTCGCGAAATTCACCCTTGTGGGCGCCACGACAAGAACGGGGCTCCTGACGACGCCGTTGCGTGACCGCTTTGGCATCCCGATCCGGCTCAACTTCTATACGGATGATGAGCTGGAAGAGATCGTGAAGCGCGGGGCTCGCGTGCTCCAGATGCGAGTGACCCCTGATGGGGCGCGCGAGGTGGCCCGGCGGAGCAGGGGGACGCCGCGCGTGGCCGGAAGGCTGCTCCGGCGGGTGCGAGATTTTGCCGCTGTCGGCGGCGAAAAAGAAGTTGACCGCCGCGTCGCGGATACGGCGCTCGGGCAGCTTGAGGTCGATTCTCTCGGCCTTGATTCCATGGATCATCGCTACCTGCGCTGCATCGCCGAGAATTATGGCGGCGGCCCTGTCGGGATCGAAACCATTGCTGCCGCGCTCAGCGAAGGCAAGGACGCAATCGAGGAAGTCATCGAGCCTTACCTGTTGCAGCAAGGGTTTATCGGCCGCACGCCGCGCGGAAGGGTGCTCGCGCTCAAGGCGTTCCGCCACCTTGGCATTGCCGCTCCGCAGACTGCGCGTGACGGCCAGTTCCCCCTTTTTGAGGGTCCTCGGGACAGCTGATCGCCTGGCCGGAGCTTGATGGCCACAGTCAAGAATTCACCCACAGGATACACACAACAGATTGGTGAGCCGAATTATTTTTCAGGTGACATTTTTGCTGGAATGCACTTTTATAAACCCAAGCAGAGTAGCTCTGCAAAGGTTCCAATCCACGTGGACTCAATTACCACGATGGATGGAACGGAACGCCTGACGCTTTAGGTTTTGCGTACGTCAGGCGATTTCGTTTGGTACTGCACCTCCATCACATGTTTTTGTATCGGATACGTGCCCTTTGATGGGCGCTATCATCAAATTGCCTTGATCCGATATGACCTTTGCCTTCGTAGACGCAGGAAGCTTTTTTTGCTTAATATCTGCCCATGAGCAACCTACCGACCATTACCGTGCAGAAGAGCCGGGCCGCCTTGGAAGTCATCGGCCGCACCATATGGTGCAGCGTCCTGATGGCCCTCCCACTTTCGGGGCTTGTTCTGTTTTTCGAGATGACGCAACCGGCGAAAGTGATGAATGCCGGTTTCCCTGCGACACGGATGGCCAGCTACGCCTCGGAGCGGGTCAGCGACGGCGGCGTTAGGCCCTGGGTCCTGCGCGGACATGCCTCGATCGCTCGATTTGAAGGCGTGAGCGCGCAGCAGCGGTCGGACAAGGCTGAGCCGGTCAACCATGTTCTTACTGCGAACGAGGCGGAGCGGGCTCTCGAGCGCGCGCCTTTCGGCAGCCTCAAGCCAGGCTTCTACACCGAGTTTCTGACCAAGGAGCGCAGGCGGATCGCGCTGTTCATCGTGAGCCGCGAGCCTCTCGTCGATCGCGCCATTCCCGACAATGCACGTCTAATGAACATCACCGAGGCTTCGACAGCCAACACGATGACCTTCGTGTGGGGGCAGTGGCTCTACAAGGTTGACATCGAGGACAAGGGCGTCGAGCCTGATGTCGTCGTGCAGAAGGTTCTGTAGCTTCTCTAGGACCGTTCCTCCATCAACATGCGATAAAACCCGAGTTCGCGCTCCAGGCAGACGGCTATGGTTTCCGCTTGGCGGAAGCCGTGTCCTTCGCCTGAAAATTCGTGATATTCGACCGGAACGCCTTTCAAGCGGAGCGCCTGGGCAATCTTGATGGACTGCTCCTTTGGGACAACATGATCATCGGCGCCTTGGAACAGGATCAGCGGAGTCTTGATAGAAGCGACATGATGGATCGCTGACCGCTCGCGATAAATCGTCTCGTTTTCTTCGAGCGAGCACCCAAGCAGCGTCGCCTGATATCCTTGTTCGAATTTGTGGGTGGTTTGCTGAAGCGCCACGAGATCGCAAATCCCATAATAGCTGGCCGCCCCTCGAAAAACGCTAGCGGTCGCGATCGCCATAAGAACCGTGTAGCCGCCCGCGCTTCCTCCGGTCACGAAAATCGCGCGGGCGTCTGCGGGACCTTCCGAAGCGGCAAAACGGGCCGCGGCTATGGTGTCTTCGACATCGGCGACGCCCCAATTGCCTTTCAGGCGGTCGCGATAGGCCCGCCCGTAGCCCGTGCTGCCTGAGTAATCGAGATCGAGCGGGGCGGGCAGAAGGATTGCAGGGGGGTAAAACAGGCCATACCCCCGTTCCCACCGAATGGGCGGAACCGAAATCCAGAGATACAGCTGCGACGAATGATTTGCGGCACGCCCCGCACGGTGGAGGAAGGCTGATCGCGAAAGATGCAAAGCGGTTCATCATCTGTCATTCCGGCAAGGGCCACGCCTGCCGAACCCGCGGATAAGCTGGTCGCTGCCGTCAGGCGATTTTCGTGAGCGTCCAGGGCGCCGGTGCCGAGGTCGATGATGGCTGATTTGGTCTCCCCTTTGTCGACAAAGCTCAAATAGGCCTTCCCGCCGGGAAGCAGGGCGTAGCTTGCTGCGTGGAAGTTCCAAAGCGGCATGGAAAGATCGCCATCGACGCGCGTCATGCGCTCGGGTTGTCCGCTCCCGCTCCTGCGATAGAGGTTGCCTTGCCCATCGGCGTCCCAAACGAAGTAAAGCGCGCCCTCGTCGCCCCATTCCGGCTGGAAACAGGCGCTGCCATCGCCGCCCGCGACCGGGACAGGCTCCGCGAGCGAGCCGTCTTCCGCGATATCTGCGACGAAAAGTTGAGCGGCATCCCAGGGCATGCCGGGAAGATCCCAGGCGAGAAAGGCGAGCCGGCTGCCGTCGGGACTAATGCGCGGGCTGGCGTAGAAATCCCGGCCCCTGAGAGCAATGTCTGCCTTCTCCCCGGCGAGAGGGATGCGCCAAAGCGCATTCTGAGGCAGTGGCGCGGGGCCGTGAGTTTCACCAACGGCAATGAGCCGGTTGCGGCAGACATCCCTGGCAGGATCGGCGAAGCGAGTATCCGCGATATTTGTGATCCGCCGGATCGGTGGCTCGCTCCCGTGCAGTAAATCGGCTGCATAAAGGTCCTGGTCGGCGTCGTTCACGAAATAAAGCACACTGCCAGCGACGAGAAATTCACCGCCGCCATACTCATGCACCCGCGACCGGGCGGAGTGAGGAGAGGGCAGGAGTTCGCTCACACCATCTGCTGTCCAGCGCATGACCGGCGTGCGACCTTTCTCCGCCGGGCGCCCCTCGCTCCAATAGACAGCACAGTCCACCACCTGAACGCGGCCGAAGCGAAGCGCGCTGCCTGCCACCGAGGCGGCGGAAATCGGTGTGGGCCAATGCCCGAAGGCGTAGACATCCTTTTCCATGGTCGCGCCTCCTCAAGCGTGAGATTAAGATTTCCAAGTCTTTCCATCGCCGTTATTTCTGTTTGCCGGCATTCGATGGTGGAATCGCATATGGTGACTTTGCAAGAGTTTGTACCGCTGAAAGCAGCGGAACAGAAACTATTGGCGGTCGCGCCGATTGGGAAACAGTGCTCATTTGGCCGAACACGCCCGGATGCGCCGACAGACGACAATCTCGTAAGAGCCGATTTCGTGCGTTTCCTAGTGCTCGGGCGCGACGCCGCTGCATCCGTTCATGAAGGCGGCCTCAAAATCCAGGGCGCTTACATCGATGGAACGATCAATCTCGACGGCACGACAAAAGTCAGGCCGCTCTGGATTGTCGACAGCACCATCACCGGCGAATTCAGCTTCGCGGATGCCGAAACCAAGGTCGTGAGCCTGGACCGGACGGCGGTGTCCTCCATCCGGGGCGATGGCGTCATGATCGACGGCAGCCTGTTGCTCCGCGGTACACTGATCGACGGAAGCCTGCAGCTTTTCGGCGCTGAGATCCTGGGAACCCTGTCTTGCACCGGATGCAGGATCGAAGGCAGGCGCTGGCGCGCGCAGCGCCTTGCTGTGGACCTCATCACGGCTACAATCGGCGGCAACGTCGAATTCCGGAATGGTTTTTTCGCCAACGGCCACATCCAACTCGACGATTCTGAAATTGGCGGAACCTTCGATTGCTCTGAAGGGCGGTTTCTGTCGGCCCTCGACCCGCAAGCGAAACATTTATCTCGCTGGGATGCCGCCATTCGCGCGGTCAAGTGCCATCGGCTGAACCTGAAAGGCAGCCTGTATCTCCGGGATTGTGACAGCGAAGGCGAAATGTCCTTTTCCGGCGCGCAGATCGGCGGTGATATCGACTGCAGAAAAGGGCATTTCTGCTGTGCAGGCAACGGCCACACCACGGCGTTGCGCTTCACGCGCATCGTGACCAACGGCAACGTGTATTTGTCCGATGGTTTTGACGCCAAGGGAAAGGTTCAATTCAACGGCGCGCGCGTCCGTGGCAACATCGACTGCCAGGGAGGCACATTTTCGGTCCCCGAGGGCATCACATCCCAGGATTTCGCGGCGCCGGGCGAGGCTTTCTCCGAAGATGCCGTATCGCTCGTGAACGCGGAGGTCATGGGCGCACTCATGCTCGCGCCCATCGAAGGGACAACGCGCCCGCCCGCCGTTTTGAACGGTTCGCTCGATTTGAAAAGCGCTTACATCCGCGTTCTCGTCGATAGCGAGGAGACATGGCCGAAGCCCGCCAACGGCCACGAAGGCGCCATCAGGCATGTCATCCATCTGGATGGCTTCACCTACGAACGGTTCGCCGGTGTGGCGCCGATCCAGGCGAAAGCGCGCAAGAAATGGCTCAAATGCCAGCCTGCCGCGCATATGGGGCATGACTTCAAACCTCAACCCTTCGAGCAGGTGATCAAGGTGCTCAAGAATATGGGGCACCCGGAGGAGGCGCGCCGTCTCGCCATCGAGAGGCAGGGGTTTCTCGTTCGCCGGCGCTTGTCCAACTCGCAGCGCGGAAAGCATGGGCGTCTCCGCGCCCTGCCGAGGTTTCTGTCGGAGTCAACCATTGGCCTGTTGATCGGCCATGGGTACAGGCCCCTGCGCATCCTTGCCATTATGGCGGCTGTTGGGGTGTTGTTCGGGTTCTACTACAAGCTGGCCGCCGAGAAGGGCATTTTTGCGCCGCGCGATGCGCAGGTGTTTACGCAAACCGCCTTCGAGAAATGCCGCGACCGTCCTGGCGGCTGGACGACGTGCTCCGAGGTTGTGCCCGCCTTCGCGGAATACTCGCAGTTCAACCCGTGGGTCTATTCGTTCAATGTGCTTCTGCCGGTTGTCGACCTGTATCAGGAGAAAAACTGGGTTCCCATGCGGAAGGGACTTCCCATCGAAGTCGCGGGCTACACGGTCAAAGTTCCAAGCTGGGGCACCAACGCACTCGTTCTGACCGAGGTTGGCTTCGGCTGGGTCGCAAGTCTCCTCGCCGTCGCCGCCTTCTCCGGGCTCGTCAAGACGGAGTAAAACCGGGCGCTAGACCAATCGACACATGTCATAACCAGGGGCCTTTCCGAGCCTTTGCTTAAACGCAGATCTTAGGGAAAAGCGCCTTATCGAGAGGTAAATACATCACAAGCCATTGAAATAACAAGAAAAAAGCCAACAGCGTGAGCATGACGCCGCGGCTGCGGGAGGCGTAGACTTGTTAACACATTATATTTAACGGACTTTTCCGCGCCCACTTCCGTCCAAAAATAGGTTCCGTTAACTCTAGGAACAACACTAAAAAGCTGATCGTTTTCAATTGGTTGCGGCCATTCACTCCCTTCGGGCGCGGGCTGCTCCGATTTTCTGGAATTTTTGGGGCGCAAAATCCAGGCCGGAAATAAATGCCGTTAAGCATACTTTATGAACGCAGAATCTGCCTGGCAATGAGCTGTTAACCATGGCGGCACGGGGGTCTCCGCTCGCCGCCCTTCGGCTGGATCAAAGGCGCACGACTTAGGCGGTTCGTAAGGAAAACCCCCGGCTTCATCAACATTTGGCTTTCCAGAGTTCCAGGATCGCCCAAGGTGTTGCGATGGCTTCGCCAATGCTTGAACATTGTCTGCAGCGGGTCGGAAGCGGCCTACAGCAATTTCTCGCGAACTCAAACTCGCCTAGTCTGGTAATGGATCTTATTGCTGTCGTCGCCGAAAACGCCAAAGCATCCGCCTAAGTGGGGTCGGATGCATTCTCTCCATCTTGCGCGCCAGCTATCACTTTTGCGATCTCATCAACGGCGAAACGGATGATAAACGGCCACGTGCCGCACGGCGCGGCTTCTCCACTCCTAACAAGCCCTTACAACCTCTGATTTAATTAATTCTTCATCCTGCGTGTTCTAATTAGCATCGAGCGCCAACATATGTCTGCCCATGGCGACGCCGTTTGGATAAGATTGTGCCACCGGCATATCGCGGCCGGCGGCAGACAATAAATCGGAGGGATCGGCGATGTGTCAAGGGTGCTTCAGCCAGCTGATATTGCGTGACGAACTGCACCAGGGCGGGGTCAGCCGTGTTCTCAACAACGCGGCCAACCTCCCGACACGGCGCGCCTTCATGGCGTGTTCAGTGGCGGCAGTTGCCGCCCTTGGCATAGGCGGGTCCGCTCCGGCCTGGGCGGCGGACGAAGGCGCCGATATCTTTCTGCGCGGCGGGACGATCCGTCCACTGCCGGGCGCTCCGGTCGCCGCCGCGCTCGCGGTCAAGGGCGGAAGGATTCTCGCGGTCGGAGACGAGGACACGCTCGCCGGCCTCAAGACCAATGCGACCAGGATCGTCGATCTCGCCGGCCGGACGTTGCTGCCGGGCCTCATCGATCCGCACAACCACACGATTCTGGCTGCGCTGATCTTCGAACTGCTCGACGACGTCGGCTACGCCAAATATCCGACCCGCGAAAAACTCTTCGCGCATCTGAAGGAGGTCGCCGCGCGCACGCCGGAAGGGCAGTGGATCGTCGGCTCCAATTTCGACAATCTTCTGCAGGGCGGCGATCTCACGCGCGCCGAACTCGATGACATATCGACCGACCATCCGATGTTCATCTGGTACACCAACGGGCACGACGCCTGCGTCAACGGCGAGGCGCTCAAGATCGCGGGAATCCCGGAGGATGTCGGCGAACTGCCTGGCGGCGGTCACTTCGGGCGCGGCGCCGACGGCAAGCTCAACGGCATCGTCTACGAGGAAAGTGCGATGCTCAAATTCGCGGTCCACTTCCTTGGGAAGATCACGCCCGAAATCGCGGCCAAGGCGATCACGGATTACGCCCGGCATGTCGCTTCCGTCGGCACCACCATGCTGCACGAGCCGGGAACAATCCGGCCGGACTGGATCGAGCCCTTTACAAAGCTCTCGAACTCGCTTGCCTGCCGCACCAGCGCCAGCGTGATGTTCAACGATATGAAGGGCTTAACGCCTTGGCGCGGCCTTGGCCTCGGCAGAGGCGCGCCCGTTGACAATTCCCTGTTCTCGCTCTTTGGCGTGAAGATCGTCGGCGACGGCTCCAACCAGACCGAGACGGGAGCGCAGACCAGGCCCTATCTCAACTCGACCTCCAAGGGTTCGCCGAACTTCAACGCCGCCCAGATGAAACAGATGGTCGCCGAAGTTGCGGCCTTCGGCCTGCCGGTGCAGATCCACTGCAACGGCGATTACACGATCGACATTGCGCTGGACGCGATTGAGGCGGCCTACTCAGGCTCAACCAGCCATGGCGTCAACCGCATCGAGCACTCGACGATGGCGCGCGCCGACCAGGTTCTGCGCATGAAAAAGCTGAACGTGCAGCCCAGCTTCCTGATGAACCATGTGCGCCTCTACGGCGCCGCCTATCGCGACCAGATCTTCGGTCCCGAACGCGCAGCCTTTACGGACCCCGCCGGGGCTTGCGTGAAAGCCGGCCTGCCCTTCACGCTGCATACCGACGGGCCGTGCTCGCCCCCCGGTCCCCTCGCCCTCATCAGCACCGCCATGACGCGCCGCTGCATCATCGACAACTCCGTGGTCGGCCCCGATCAGGCCGTTTCGCTTGACGATGCGATCCGCGCCGTCACGATCAACGCCGCCCATCAGCTCGGCCAGGGCGATCGGCTTGGGTCGCTCGAAAAGGGCAAGGAAGCGGATTTCACAATCCTGGAAAGCGATCCCTACAAGGTCAGCCCGGATGCAATCGCCGACATCAAGGTGAGCGAGACGTGGGTGGCGGGCGCGAGGAAGTTCGCGGCGTGACGCTGCGCGGTAGAGCGAAGGTTCGTGCCGTTCAATCGACGCCATCTTCACGCTGGATGGCGATCGCAGTCCTTCAGTATTTAGTTTATGTTGGTCGGGGACGGTGATAACGGGTCGCTAGCTGCCGTTGCGGGTTTCGGACCTAACTGCAGTCTTCTCCAAAAACGACGAGACACTCCCGCCCTTCACCCTAACCGGTCCTCGCCTATCTCGGCGAAAAGGCCGAGTCGTTCCCTCGACAGCACTCACTACGCGCTAATTTCTGCTTGTGTCTTTCACAGCCGGCGGTTGTCACACCTGCTTGAGCAATGTGTCCCCGGGCATGTAGGTCCGCATGACCAGGAAGAAGTTTCCGTCCCTCCGCCAAATGCCCGGTTGGTGACTTCTACCTAGATTTATCGTAGTTTCAAGTCATCAATAGGATGCCGTTTCACGTTCCAGGCATAACCTTAACGGCACAAAATCAGAGGAACTATGGATTTCCGAAACGCCATTTCCGCCAGCTTCGGGATAGTGTCCGCTCTCTTCCTCGCAATCGTCCCACTCCACGCCGCCAGCGAAGGGGCAAGATTGCTTGTCAAATCAGACGGAAGCGACATCGAAGCGTTTGTGTTCGGAAACGGCACCGAAACTCTGATCATGGCCGCGGGAAACGGCCGCCCGGCGTCGCAATTGAACGACCTCGCCGCAGGCGTCGCCGCCTTGGGAATCCGCGTGGTCACTTACAACTACCGGACGCTCGGAGCCAGCACTGGAGCGATCGACGGACTCTCTCTTCACGACTACGCCAATGATTTGTGGCGCGTGGCCGACGCTCTCGGGGCGCAGAAGATTCATTTGGCCGGAAAGACCTATGGAAATCGCGTTGTTCGCGCGGCCTCCCATGACAGGCCCGACCGCGTTCTCAGCGTGATCCTGATCGGCGCCGGCGGAGACATCATGCCCGACGCAGAGACCATAGCTCTCTACAAGCGCTACGTTGATCCCAAAACGCCGAAGGATGAGTGGCTAAACCTTCAAGGCCAACTTATGTACGCGCCCGGAAACGAGCATTTCGCGGCGCTCGACGCGGCGGAGGGCGAACATCCCGCCCTGGCTGCGGCTCAGGTGAAAGCCTCCGACGCCACTCCGAAGGCGGAGTGGGCCGAGGGCGGCACAGCCCCGATGCTGGTCATGACGTGCCTGCTTGATCGTGTCGCAGTGCCGGAAAGCGCTCTCAGCATAGCCAAATCAAGGCCGAATACCTGGCTCGTAGGTCTACCGGGGTGCGGACACAACATGCTCAATGAGCGCGGCCCCGCTCTGATACGACTGATGTCGGAATTCATTGTGCGGACGTCCAAGCAATAGGGCGGCTCGTGTTTTCAGGTATGAGGGAGATTTTTGATGAGGGTCTTACGGGCATCGCTTCTGGTCGCCGCGATCCTATTGAATTCGGGGCTAGCGTCCGCCGCCGAGCGGGTGACGGTGGACAATTTCGTCCGCGCGGAGACCGACCACTATTTCAAGGCCAAGGCCGACGCGGGGTGCTTCGGCAAGTTCTGCAATGAACCGGGGCCGCCGGCGGTCGACAAGCAGATCATCATCCGCATGAACCGGGATACGCCCTATAGCATGGCGGTTTTCGATCTCTCGACCCCCGTGACCATCGTCAAGCCCGACACGGGGCAGCGCTTCCAGTCCATGGTTGTGATCAACGAGGATCATTACATCAAACTCGTCGCCTACGAACCGGGAACCTACACCCTCACCCAGGATAAAATGGGTACCCGGTATGTTCAGGTCGGCTTCCGCACCCTGGTCGATCCGAACGATCCCGCCGACATCGCTGAATTGAAGAAGGCGCAGGACGGCATCAAGGTCATTCAGGACAATCCTGGAAAATTCGAGGTCCCTGATTGGGATCAGGACCAGCTGAACGGCTTGCGCGCGGCGATCCTGACCATGACGCCCTATGTCACCGGCAGCCGCGGCATGTTCGGCGACGTCAACGAGGTCGGTCCGGTCGCCCATTTCATCGGCACGGCCGCCGGTTTCGCCGGCAACCGGGAGAAGGACGCGCTCTATGTCAACAACGTGGTGAAAGACAATGACGGCGTCACGCCCTACACGCTGACGGTCAAGGACGTGCCGGTGGACGCTTTCTGGTCGATCACCGTCTACAACAAGGACGGCTTTTTCGAGCCGCCCGCCAACGCCATCTCGGTCAACAACCTGACCGCGAAAAAGAACGCCGACGGCACGACGACCGTTCACTTCGGCGGGGATCCCGCCGCGCCCAATCATCTCAGGATCATGCCGGGCTGGAACTATATCGCGCGTCTGTACCGGCCGAGGCCCGAGATCCTCGACGGAAGCTGGAAGTTTCCTGAGCCCGTTTCAGCAAAATAGCGCCTGAGACTCCGGACGTTGACAAGGCAAGGTTTGACATAGGGAACGTCGGCTGCTGGCTGGACGTCTCCTTCGAAGGGATAGTCCGCTTCTTGGCGACCGGGCAGAACGCCGCGCAGCATATTCTTCGGCGCCGAGGATACTTGAGGAGTTTTCATGGTCGTCCGCAAAGCGATCTTATCGATCCGGCCCTGTGAAGTCTCTATTCGGCGTACTTCACTCATGAATCTTTGATGAACTGCGCCGCAACGGTCATCGAGATATTCACGGGCGGGGCTATAAATAAGTATCCAGTGCCGTTTAGTCAGCTTCCGGCCTGTTGCGAGGGTTCAACCAAGCGTTGGGGAAGCCTGGAAATTTTGCTCAGATCGAGCTTAGGCCGCCTCATTCCGGGGGCGGTCTGCCTGCCGGTCGTAGTTGAGGATGGGCGCAAGCCAGCGTTCGGCCTCGGAGACGGGCCAGCCCTTGCGTCTCGCATAATCTTCCACTTGATCGCGCTCGATCTTGCCGACGCCGAAATAGTGGCTTGCCGGGTGGGAGAAATAAAGCCCGGAAACGGAGGCTGCGGGCATCATGGCGAAGCTTTCCGTAAGCTTCATGCCCGTTGCGCGTTCTGCATCGAGGAGGCCGAACAGCGTTGCCTTCTCCGTGTGATCGGGTTGCGCCGGATAGCCGGGGGCAGGGCGAATGCCTTGATATTTCTCGGCGATGAGATCGCCGGGCCTGAGCGCTTCGTCCCTGGCATAACCCCAGAATTCGCGGCGCACGCGCTCATGCATGTGCTCGGCGAAAGCTTCGGCGAGCCGGTCTGCCAACGCCTTCACCATGATCTTGGAATAGTCGTCGTGCGCGCGGGCGAGGCGTTCGGCGGCGGCTTCCTCGCCGATCCCCGCGGTTACCGCGAACCCTCCGATGTAATCGGCTGCGCCGCTCGCTTTTGGCGCGATGAAGTCGGCAAGCGCGGTGTTGGCGCGCTCATTGTCGCGCACGATCTGCTGCCGCAGCGTGTGGAGCGTCGCAATCGGCTTCGCGCGCCCTTCATCCGCATAGACTGCGATGTCGTCGTCATCGATTGCGTTCGCGGGCCACAGCCCGATGACGCCGTTGGCGACAAGCCAGCCCTCGGCGACGATCTGCCGAAGCAAGTCCTCCGCATCGGCATGAAGGGAGGATGCAGCCTTGCCGTAGCGGCTGTCGGTCAGCACGCCTGGATAGGCGCCCTTGATCTCCCAGGCTGTAAAGAAAGGCGTCCAATCGATGTATGGGACGAGCTTTGCGAGATCGTAATTCGCGAAGGCGCGGGCGCCGATGAAGGCCGGGCGCTGCGGCTGGTATTCGGCCCAGTCGATCTTGAACGTGTTCTTGCGCGCGTCCGCAAGGCTTGTGCGGGCTTTCTGAGCGCGTCCGCGTGCGTGAGCGCGCGCGACGAAGTCATAGGTCTCGCGGATCTTCTCGACATAGGCGTCGCGATCGTCGCCGAGCAGGTTCGAGACGACGCCAACGGCGCGGCTCGCGTCGGTGACGTAGATGGCCTGGTTGCGCTGGTAGCTCGGGCTGATCTTGACGGCCGTATGCACCTGGCTTGTCGTTGCGCCGCCGATCAGAAGGGGCACGTCGAAGCCTTGCCGCTCCATTTCGGATGCCACGAACACCATCTCGTCGAGGCTCGGCGTGATCAGCCCCGAAAGCCCGACGATATCGGCATTCACCTCGCGCGCCTTGTCGAGAATGCGCTGGCTCGGCGCCATGACGCCGAGGTCGATGACCTCGTAATTATTGCACTGAAGCACAACGCCGACGATGTTCTTGCCGATGTCGTGAACGTCGCCTTTGACGGTTGCCAGCACGATGCGCCCGGCTGCCCGGGCATATTCAAGTCCCGCCTCGCGTTTCTCCGCCTCCATGAAGGGCATGAGATAGGCCACGGCCTTTTTCATCACGCGGGCCGACTTCACGACCTGCGGCAGAAACATCTTGCCCGAGCCGAACAGGTCGCCGACGGCGTTCATGCCGTCCATGAGCGGGCCTTCGATGACGTGAAGCGGCCTTTGGACGGTGTGGCGCGCCTCTTCCGTGTCGGCGTCGATATAGTCGGCGATGCCGTGGATCAGCGCGTGCTTGAGGCGCTCGGCGACAGGGCGCTCGCGCCAGGATAAATCGGGCGCCTGCTTCTTTGCTCCGCCGCCTTTGAATCTGTCGGCGGCCTCAAGCAGCCGGTCTGTCGCGTCTGGCCGCCGGTTGAGGACAACATCCTCGCAAAGCTCCCGCAGGTCCGGTTTCAGGTCGTCATAGACGCCAAGCTGGCCCGCGTTAACGATGCCCATGTCCATGCCGGCTTGGATGGCGTGGTAGAGGAAAACGGTGTGCATGGCCTGCCGCACCGGCTCGTTCCCGCGGAAGGCGAAGGAAAGGTTGGAAACGCCGCCCGAGACATGCGCATACGGCAGCTCCGAGCGGATGCGCCGCGCCGCTTCGATGAAGGCGACGGCGTAGTTGTTATGCTCTTCGATGCCGGTTGCGACCGCGAAAACATTGGGGTCGAAGATGATGTCCTCGGGCGCGAAACCGACGCGCTCCGTCAAAAGCTTGTAGGCGCGCTGGCAGATTGCGAATTTGCGCTCGGCCGTCTCGGCCTGCCCGGATTCGTCGAACGCCATCACGACCACCGCCGCGCCATAGCGCAGGATTTTCCGGGCCTGCTTCAGAAATGGCTCTTCGCCTTCCTTCATGCTGATGGAATTGACGATCGCCTTGCCTTGCACGCATTTCAGGCCCGCCTCGATCACCACCCATTTCGAGGAGTCGATCATCACCGGAACGCGGGAAATATCGGGCTCCGAGGCGATGAGATTGAGGAAGGTGGTCATCGCCTTCTCAGAGTCGAGCAGGCCCTCGTCCATGTTCACGTCGAGCACATTGGCGCCGCTCTCAACCTGTTCGCGGGCCACGACAAGAGCCGCGTCGTAGGCGCCTGCCTCGATCAGCTTCCTGAATTTCGCCGAGCCTGTGACGTTGGTCCGCTCGCCGACGACAATGAATTGCTGGCCTGTGCCGGTCATGATCTGAAATATCCTCTCCGCCCCTACCGCGGCGCGCCAAGGACCTTGGGGAGCAACGCGGCAAGAATTCAAGCAAAATCGAGGTTGGAAGCTTAGCAGGCTCAGCCGATCTGGACATAGTTCGTCATCCCGGCCGAGCGAAGCGCGAGCCGGGATTGTTCCAAACTCAGGTCAGTGTGTTTTGCCGCCCCGGATAACGCGCAAGCGCGTTTCCGGGGTGTCGAAATGGGGCGCTGCGCCGCGCGCGGGATGACGCTCCGGGCGAATCCGGCTCGGTTTCTTTTTAGCGCAAGGCAGCCTGTTCTGGCTCGTGAAAGGCGGGCGCGGTCAACGCATCGAACTGAACGTGTTTGAGTGGTCGCAGCTTTGCAATTGTTGCGAAGTCGCGATCATTGTGGAGAAGCGTGGCGTCATGCGACATGGCGATCTCGGCAATGCAGCAATCGATGACACTTCTGACGGTCAAGCCCTTGCGGCGCAGATCGAAATAGAGCCGGGCAGCGGCCACCCATATCTCGCCGCTCGCCTCCAGATAGTCCTGGTCGGCAAGATAGTCCGAAAGCTTCAGCCACTCCTTCTCATCGCGAGCCCCTTGCAGAAGTTCCATTTGCGTGAAGCGCGTCAGGGCGTAATCGTGATCTTCCAGAAGCTCTTGCAGCGCGTGCGCGACAGTTCCCGAGCGGTCCCTGAACAGCGAGACAAGCACGCTTGTGTCAATCAGCATCGTAGCGTGTGTGTCTCAGGGTTTTGTGGTCGTAATTGTCCTCGAACTCGATTTTGCCCGCGAGGTCGAACAGGCTTTTCTTTTTCTTGACTTTCAGGAATTCCTGCAGGGCAAGGTGCACCGCTTCCTTCTTCGTTTTCACGTTCGCCACCTTCATCACCTCGTCGATGAGCGCGTCATCGATGTCGATATTCGTCCGCATTGAAGCCCGCATAGTGTCAGCTCTGTGTACTATACACACCTTCATACACAAGGGAAGGCAAATTCTCAAGCGGCGCTGAAGGTCTCCACGACCCGGCCGCAAAGCCAGAACTCGCCCTGGACGATCATGCCGGGAAGCAGGGCATGAGGCAGGACGCTGTCATCCGCCACGAGATCGACAGTCCCGCCCGCCGTGCCGGTCAAGGCCCAGGTGAACACCTGTCCGGTCTCCGGGTTGCGGCGGCGTTCGGTTTTCTGCACCTCGCCCGTGAGGAAGGCGCGGGCCGGAGCGCGGAAATCCTCGGCTTCAGGATCGAGAAAGACCACCCCGCCGGAACCGTTGCCCCCCGTGAACAGACCGCTGGCGAGGAAGGAGCGCGGCGTGAACTTGACGGTCTTACCGGCCTGGGTAGCCTGAAAGGCAGCTTCATTTTCGAAGACCGCAAGCTCGTGGGGAAAGGCCACGATCTGCGCCATCGCCATGAAGGGGACCGGCTTTCCGGCAAAGCGGGCGAAGTCCACCACGTCGATCAGCGCGATGGTCGGGCCAAGCTCGACATAGAAGGCGCCTTCGAAGTGGTTGTCGGTGGGGCGCTGCCGCATGGCGCGGACGCGGATCGGTGTGCGGCCTTCGCCTGCGAAAAACGGCGTGATGCCGACCGTGATATAAGGATCGGCCTCCTCGTCGGCGGCCTTCTGCATGTGGACCCACAATTCGGGTCCGACCGGCGAAGGCAGCCGATGATAATAGCCTGCCGCACAGGGTTGCTTTTCGCCGCCCCTCTCAAGCAGGCTGCTTACGAGCGTGGAAAGCGCTTCTGCCGAGTTTGCCTTGAATCCAATGACACTGAAGTGATTCGCCGTCACCCCGTCCCCTCCCTTTCATGCCCCCGCGGTCGCAACCTTCGTCTCGCCAATGGATCGCCATTGCAGACGCCGACTTGCTCCACTTCGCCTCCCGGCCAAGCGAAGCGCGAGCCGGGATCGCAAGAAAGTCAAGCGCTTCAATCTATTACGGTCCCGGATAAGGCTTCGTGTTTCCGGGATGGCGGGGCGATCCGTTGGCCCGTCCCGGCCAAACTCTGCTCAGGTTCCCGCCCTCGCCAGCCGGTCGAGTTCTGCGACGATGGCTTCACCCATCTCCGCGGTCGAAACTTTGGTCATGCCGCCTTGCATGATGTCCTGCGTGCGAAGGCCCTTGGCGAGCACGTTCGCGATGCTCTTGTCGAGGAGGTCGGCCTCCTTCCCCATGTCGAAGGAATAGCGCAGCGCCATGCCGAAGCTCGAGATGGTGGCGATGGGGTTGGCGATGCCGCGCCCGGCGATGTCCGGCGCGCTGCCATGGACGGGTTCATAGAGCGCCGGGCGTTTCCCGCTCGCATCCTTCGCGCCGAGCGAAGCCGATGGCAGCATGCCGAGCGATCCTGTCGCCATCGCCGCCTGATCCGAGAGGATGTCGCCGAAGAGATTGTCGGTGACGATCACGTCGAACTGCTTCGGCCAGCGCACGAGTTGCATGGCGCAATTATCGGCGAGGATGTGCGTCAGCTCGACATCCGGGTACTCCGCGTGAACGCGCGTCACAACCGCGTTCCACAGCACGCCGGTCTTCATGACGTTGCGCTTTTCGGCGGAGGCCACGCGCTTGTTGCGCGCCCGTGCGAGATCGAACGCAACGCGCGCGATCCGCTCGATTTCGTGCTCGGTGTAAACCTGGGTGTCGACGGCGCGCTTCTCGCCGTTCTCCAGGGTCACGATCTCTTTCGGCTCGCCGAAATAGACGCCGCCCGTCAACTCGCGGACGATCATGAGATCGAGGCCTTCCACGACCTCGCGCTTCAGGCTCGAAGCCTCCGTCAGCGCCGGATAGCAGATCGCGGGCCTCAAATTGGCGAAGAGTTGCAAATCCTTGCGTAGCCGCAGCAGTCCGGCCTCGGGCCGCTGCGCATAAGGAACCTTGTCCCACTTCGAGCCGCCCACCGCGCCAAACAGGACCGCATCGGCCGCCTTCGCCTTGGCCATGGCGGCGTCGGAGATAGCCTCGCCATGCGCGTCATAGGCGGCGCCGCCGACCAGATCCTCTTGGACTTCGAACCGGGCGCGGCCCGTCTTTCCGAGCCATTCGATCACCCGCTCGACCTCGGCCATTACTTCTGGGCCGATGCCGTCGCCGGGGAGGAGAAGCAGTTTTTTTGTTGTCATAACCGTAACAGCACACTCAAGCGGGTTGCATCGTAGATGCCAGCAATGCTGCTGGCTAGTACACGCGGAGCGTTTAATCACACGGCGTGGCGCTAATCACCCCTTCATGGCCGCTCTGCACAGTTTTGTGATGTATCAACTGCCGGCGCGTGCATGAAATATTTTGTGTTTGCGTGTTGCTTTAGAGGATCAACAGCGCCCGGCAACAGGTGTCTCCCGGTTTTCATGCGCATTTCGTAGATGAAATTCCGGCTGGCACAGCAGTTCCCTCGCCACGCGGAACCCGACATGGTTCGTGCGGCGTCCCGGTTCCATGATGAGGCGGACGGCAACGCGCAGAGTGTGCGGATAATCATACCATGACCCGCCGCGAGTGACGCGGAACTCGCAGTTTCCTGTCGTTCGCGCCGAGCCGTCGCGAGGCGCGCCGTTGTAGTTGTCCACCCAGCAATCCTCTGTCCAGGTCGCGACGTTGCCATGCACTTGATAGAGGCCCCAAGGATTGGGCTCGAAGGATTTCACGGGCATGGTTTGCCGCCGGTATGGGCCTTTCGGCCCGCCCGCATAGCTGTAACCGCCGTCGTAGTTTGCTTGCGAGGGCGAGACCGAGTCGCCCCACCAGAACAGGCTCGTGGTTCCGGCCCTGGCCGCATATTCGAACTCGGCCTCGGAAAGCAGGCGATAGCGTTGCCCTGTCTTGCGGCTGAGCCAGCCGGCGTAGAGCTTGGCGTCGCTCCAGCCAACGTTGATAACCGGCCTGTCGGAGCCGCCCCATCCTTCGTTCGACGGGGTGTAGCCGCCGCATCCGCCATCGGCGGCGCAGGCCTGCCATTCGGCGAAGGTCACGGCGAATTTCCCGATCGCGAAAGGCTTGGCGATTGTGACCTTGTGCAGCGGAGACAGGCCGGTAAATGGTTCCGGCTCCTCACCGGAGGAGCCCATCATGAAGCTGCCGCGCGGCGCAACGACCATCTCCGGGCAATCGGGGCAATCCCGAAAGCTTTCGCCGGACCCCGGCTTGATGCAGAGAGGCTCTGACAGACCTGCCGCCACGCTCACGCGAGCGGCGCAACGATCGCCGTCCCATGCTCTTAAGGTTTGCGCAGTCGCAGATCCGCCAGCCTGATCGGGGATCGATGCCCCCAACGCCGCGGCCAGAAGTCCGCCTCCCATAATTCCGAAAATAACGGGTCTGCCCATTGTTCACCTGGCATCAAATGGCTTGGTGAACGGGCTTTTGAGATTGGGGTTCCGTTCCGGGATCAGGCCGTCGCCGCGTTCAGCATGGCAGCCGTCTCGGTGAACTCCTTGAAACTCATTGCCTTCCCGCCGGCGACGGCAAGGACATGCGCGAATTCGCTCGCGAAGGGTTTACCACGCCTTTCTCAGGATCGAGGCGCGGACGAAAGCAGATCGCTGAGATCCACGCCGTCGAGTGCGATGTCGCCGAGGAGATGACCGCCTTTGTCGCGTTTGGCAACCAGATATTTCTCGTTATGAGCGGTGGGCCGCGTCAGCACCCGATGCGTGGAGACCACCTCCAGGCCAGCCTCGCGCAGTGCTTCGATCTTGTGCGGATTGTTGGTCATGAGGCGCAACGATGTAAAGCCTAGCAGCTTCAGCATCCCGGCGGCGAAGTCGAATCGCCGCTGATCATGGCCGAAGCCGAGCAATTCGTCCGCGTCATAGGTATCGAAGCCCTGGTCCTGAAGCCGGTACGCCCGCATCTTGTTCGCGATGCCGTTGCCGCGCCCTTCCTGGTCGAGATAGAGCACAACCCCGCCTCCTAGTTCGCTCATTGCCCTGATTGTACCGCGCAGCTGCTCCCCGCAGTCGCATTTGAGGCTGCCGAGAAGGTCGCCGGTGAGGCAGGCTGAGTGGATGCGCGCGAGGACAGGGCGCGAAGGGGAGGGGTCGGAGACGAGAATCGCGATCTGGTCGCGAAAGCCGTCGCCGCCGCGGAACACGACAAACTCGCAGCGCCCTGCGCCCTCAAGCGGCACAAACGCGCGCGACACGATCTTGAGCGAGCGCGCCGCGCTGTCGCGGAATGCGAAAACGTCGCCAGCATCGACCTCGAGAAGGGGAAGCGCCACGATCGCGCTCGCACTGGCGTCGGCGACCACGACGGCTGGCAGAAGGAGCGCCAGATTGGCAAGCGCCAAAGCAGCAGCCTCGGCGGGATCGGTGACTGCAAGATCGGCGGAAAGGCCACCGGCTCCTTCGCGATGAGCGAAATAGGCTTCCAGCTTTTCGAGGCTGAACGGTTTAAGCCGGACAGCCGCCGGCGGCCTGATCCAGGTCCCCGACGCGTTCACCATCTCGCCCGGGACGATGAGGCGTGGGCGGCGGTCCTCCTGCCGAAGGAACGCGGCAAGTTTTTCGTTCAGCCCCTCCACGGGAAAGGCGAGCACGGTTTTCGTCTCGGACCTGATCGCAACCGGCCTCGCCGCGCGAAATTCGGCCAAAGCGCGCTCAACCGCAATCTGGCGGGCGTCGCCAAAGGTCTCTAAAGGCATATCGCTTCCCATCGCCCTTTCCCGTTCACACCGGAGACGCCGAACGGAGCGGGCGCGCTGTCTGAAATGGAACCAAATGGATCCGCCTTGATATAGGTGCAGCATGAGCAATGCGGAACGTGCGCCCGGCGCCGCGAGGCGTGGCCGGGTGCGCGGCCCTTTGTCGTGGCGCAGCTTCGCCGGCAGCCCGATGGAAAGGATCGAACTGCCTTCGGGGCCCGAGCCGGCGAGCCCGATTTAGATCGATGGAGGCGGGAGCGGGATGTCCTGTGAAGCAATCGTGCATGCGGTGGCAGATCGTGGATTCCGCCGCCTCTTCGTGGAAGGCGGCGCTTATACGGTGTCACGGTTTTTCCCAGAAGGCCAGCTTGATCGGCTGCATTTCCTGTTGGCGCTCGTTCTTCCAACCGACGAAAAGGGGCGATGATTGATTGTGCGCTCCGCCGACCGGGTGAGGATAAGGTCTGGCTGAGCTTGCATTTTCCCTGTACGGGAAAAGCGGTCCGCTGTGCTTGTGGCAATGGAGATCGATCATGTTCTCAAATTCTGTGTCCCGGCGCCGAAGCTTGCTCGGGTTTCTCGCTGGAGCCGCCTCATTTCCTCTGGCGAGGCCGTCACGCGCTACGCCCGTCTCCGATTGCGGACTGGTGGTTCTGACCGTCGGCGGCCTTATCGGTGTACCGAATCGGCCGCCCTTTGACGAGAAGCGCGACCGCTTCTTCAAGCATAACAACCTCGATTTCGTGAAGGCGCGGGCCTACACATTCGGCGATCTCCTGGCCTTGCCCCAGCAGGTGGCGCCGGTCGTGGAAGAAAGCGGTGAGATCCCGTTCAAGGGGCCGCGCCTCTCCGATGTGCTTTCTGCCGCCAACCCGCTGAACGAAGCGAAAACGGCGCGGCTTTCGGCGCTCGACGGTTACGGCGCGGAGATCCCTCTGGCGGCGATCGATTCGGAAGGCTGGGTTCTGGCCGTCGAGGCGGGCGGCCACGCGTTCGGGATCGGCGGCGTCGGTCCTCTTTACGCCGTGCGGCCATTGGCAGCGGGCGAAAAAAGGACCGAAGAGGAAGACACCAAGTGGGTCTTTTCCCTCTACTACATCGAGCTGATGCCTTGACATTTTGGGGCGAGCTTTGAGAGATGCCCCAAACGAGGGCTGTGCGCGGTTGGAGAAGATTATGGTGCAATCGGTTTTGGGAATTATCGGCGGATCGGGGCTTTACGATCTGCCTGGCCTGGAAAATAAGCGGGAAGTCGCCGTGAATTCGCCCTGGGGCGAGCCTTCGTCGCCCGTGCACATGGGGGAGATTGCCGGGCTTCCGATCGCCTTCATTCCGCGCCATGGACCAGGGCACAGACAGTCGCCGAGCTCGATCAACTACCGCGCCAATATCGACGCGCTGAAGCGCGTCGGCGTTACCGATCTCATTTCGGTCTCGGCTTGCGGCTCTTTCCGGGAGGAACTGCCGCCCGGCACATTCGTGCTTGTCGACCAGTTCATCGACCGGACCTTCGCGCGCGAAAAATCGTTTTTCGGCGCGGGCTGCGTCGCCCACGTCCCCATGGCCGATCCGGTGAGCCCTGGCCTCGTCGACAAGATCGAGGCGGCCGCCAAAGCCGAGGACATCCCTTACGCACGCGGCGGCGTCTATCTCGTAATGGAGGGGCCGCAATTTTCGACCCGCGCCGAGTCATTCCTCTATAAGTCCTGGGGGTGCAGCGTGATCGGAATGACGAACATGCCCGAGGCCAAGCTCGCGCGCGAAGCCGAGCTTTGCTATGCGACCGTCGCCATGGTGACCGACTTCGACTGCTGGCATGAAGACCATGCCGATGTCGATATCACAGCGATCCTGAAGGTGTTGAAGGAAAATTCGGAAAAGGCCGGACGCCTCGTTGCGACCTTGGCCAAGAGCTTCCCGAAAGAGCACGAACCTTGCCCGATTGGCTCAGACCGCGCCCTCGACCACGCCCTCATAACGGCTCGTGAAGCACGAGACCCGGTGTTGCTCGCGAAGCTTGACGCCGTGGCGGGGAGAATTCTTCGCAAGTAGGCGCTCGCTCGAAGCGATGATAAGCGTGCTTCATAGGACATTCCATTCTGGCGTCGCAAAAACGAAAAACCCGCCGAAATGGCGGGTTTTTAAACGAAAGGCGACGTACCTATGCAGCCAAATGGGTTTGCACAGCCGCCGCAAGGGCCCGCGGGTTGAACGGTTTTGCGATCACGAGATCGGCCTCGCGGTCGCGGGTCGCCTCGACCTCATCCGGGTGCCCGGTGACATAGATGACGTTAGCGTTCATCTGCTCGCGAATCGCCTTGACCACCTCGACGCCCGTGTCGCCTCTCAGCCTGTAATCGGCGAGGATCAGCTTCGGCTTTGCAAGCTCCGCGATCCGCAGGGCTTCCGCGCGATTCTTCGCGATGCCCGCAACGGAGAGACCAAGGTCCCGAACGATCTGCTGAAGATCGAGAGCGATGAAAACTTCGTCTTCGATGATGAGAACCGCAGCCGGCTTGTCCCGAAGCGTCAACAGCGCTTCGCAATAGCTGCGGCGAACAGCCTTCACCGGCATATCCAGGATTGAGGCGATGTCGCTGTAGGGAAGCCGCACGACCGTACGAAGGGCCGCGATCTTGCGTTGCTCTCTCGATAACCGCTGGAACTGAGCGTACAAACCGCTCGCAGCCCCGGCACTCACATTGCTTGGCGTGGCGAACGCCGCGTCATTGACCTTCCTGTAAAGGTCAAGACGCGAAATCGTGCGCCCGCTAACGGAAGTGACATCGGAGACGAGACCATTGAGGGCAGCCTCAACTGCGATGTCGCTCAAACGCCTGTTGCCAAGAATGCAGTACGCATATCGACGTAGATTTCTCAGCTCGGCCAAAGCCAGAGTTTCATTCATTAATGGTGGCATCCTCGATGCAGCCCTGCCACAAACCACGCGACCGCACAGCGTCGCGCTCCATAACGCTAGATGAACATACCGCTAATAGTGGGGATCGAAAAGCGGAAACACTTAAGCTTTGCGCTTAATATTTCCAATTCGTTGACGGTTTGACAAAAAGACGCCGGTGCGACAGGGCAAGGGAGACCCCTGAGGCAATCCGGCGAAGAAGTTTGCGTTCCAACTTGGGTCACGTCACGCAGCTCGAAAATCAGCAGCGCAGCGCGCACAACACAAAGCAAGGTTCATGCCAGTTACAGCGACGCGCCTGGCATAAGCGGAACAAGCTTGGCCATCGCTTATAAGTTATTTGTCTCGGCAAACCGCCTTTGTCATAAATTTCTCATGGATGACCTTCTCCAGAGAATAGCTCGGGATCGCGACCCGCAGGCTTTCCAGGATCTTTTCCGCCTTTATGGACCCCGCATCAAGGCCATGATGATGAGGCAAGGAGCAGACGCGGCCGCTGCGGAAGACATTGCGCAGGAAACCCTTTTCACGGTTTGGCGCAAGGCGCATCTCTTCGCCGCGCAAAAAGGCAACGTCACAACATGGATTTACACCATTGCGCGGAACCTTCGGGTCGACCGGTTCCGGCGGCAGGCGCCCTATCAGGAACTGCCCGATGAGGCGAACGAGGTTCCCAGCGATGACGATTTACCCGACGAGGCACTGAACCGGAACCAGCAACGCGAACGTATCCGGATGGTTCTTGAGACGTTACCGCCGGAGCAATATGAAGTCGTCCGCCTTTCTTATATCGAAGGACTCTCACACAACGAGATCGCAGGAGCGCTTGGCGCTCCGGTCGGAACGGTGAAATCGCGCATGCGGCTCGCTTATGAAAAGATCCGGGACGCTGTCGGTGAGGAGATATGACTGCCCCGCGCCACCATCCCCACGGCGAAACGCTGATGAGCCATGCCGCGGGCACGCTGGACCCCGCATTGTCGCTCGTCCTGAGCTGTCATCTTCAGTTTTGCGGGAAGTGCAGGGTGCGGCTTCGAGTTATGGGTGACGTTGGCGGGCTCCTTTTGGAAGGGCTCAAGGCGTCGGAAGACGACGATTTTTTCAGACGCACGATGCACCGCTTTGCCGGAGAGGTTGAGCATAATGTAGGCACACTGCCTGTGAATGAAGCGCTCGATCCCGGCAACGACGTCATCATGCCAAGCCCCTTGGCGCACGCAACCGGGCTCAGGCGCGAAACGATTCCGTGGAAGAAGATGCCTCATGGGTTGAGCAGTTTTGCCCTGCCGAAATTCGCCAGGGCGTCAGCCTCCGCTGAGATAATGCAGATCGAACCGGACGCCATCCTTCACTCGGAAAGGCATGGCGGCCAATTGATTGTGGTTCTGTGGGGCGCCTACGATTGCGAGGGCAGCCATTTCGAGCGTGGCGATCTTCACGATATCAGCGAAAGCGCATTCAGGACCTTCAAAGGCGTCGCTCCCGAAGGAGCGACCTTTTTCACCGCTATAAGCCCTGTCCCGCAAATCCAGCTCTTCCGGACCGGGCATTAACTCACGCCGGCGCGGGGCTTTGGTTTATACTTCGTGCCATTGGCCATCAGGCCCTTTGCAAGCCCTGCCAGTCATTGTTGCCGGCTTGCCGTCCACGTACGCGGTTTGAGTGAACTCACGGCACTGCATGTCATTGTAGTAATAGACCGGGTGCGGCTCGATATAGCCATAATGACCGTTGGGGCTGCGCCAGTCCGCGCGGTTGCCATTCTCAAATGCGGCATATTGGGCCGCTGCCGCGCGGCGGCGATCTTCCTCATCCATGGCGGCGCCGATCCGGTTGCCGACGAAACCGCCGACGACCGCGCCTGCGACCGTGGATGCAACGCGTCCGCCGCCCCTGCCGAACTGACTGCCGATCAACGCGCCGGTTCCCGCCCCGACAAGCGTGCCCGTATCCTCGTGCGTCGCGCATCCAACCGAAAGGACCGGAGAACGCAAGCGAAATGAAAATAAGACCTAGCTTCTTCATGTCCCCATCGAGGCAAGCGAATCGCCTGCCGCTCCTAGCCGAATTTTCTACAACCATAGGAGGTTTTTTCAGGCGATTTTGCGTCAATCAAGCCGCGGGAAGGGTCAGGCAGGCTCTTAAGCCGCCGGTTGTTGCTTGTTCGAGACGGAGCGAGCCGCGATAGAGATGCGACAGGTCGGCGACGATGGAGAGGCCGAGGCCCGAGCCGGGCACGCCTTCGTCGAGGCGGCGGCCGCGCTTGACCGCCGACTGCCTGAAGGCTTCAGGCAAACCCGGTCCATCGTCTTCGATGATAAGCTGGAATGTCCGGTCGCCCTTGACGAGAGTTCCGTCCGGGGCTCGAACCTGCACAAGGACGCTGGATTTCGCCCACTTGCAGGCGTTGTCCATGAGATTGCCTGCCATCTCCTCGAAATCCTGCTTCTCTCCGAAGAACCGCACCCCGTTCGGGCAGTCGATCTGAAAGTGCAACGCCCTGGCTTCATATATTTTCTGCAAAGCGCGGGAAAGCGCATTGAGCTGAACGCTCACGTCCGTCACGCCGCTCGCAGGTCTGATTTGAGCTGCAATCCTGGCCCGGTCGAGGTGATGGGAAATCTGCTGCTTCATGAGGGCAGCCTGTTGCGCGACTTTCCCGGCGAAATCCGTATTCTGCGAGGCGGCCTCGTTGATGATGACGCTCAATGGCGTCTTCAGTGCGTGGGCGAGGTTGCCAACGTGGGTCCGGGCGCGTTCCACCACGCTTTTGTTGGCTTCGATGAGCGCGTTCAGTTCCTCTTGCAACGGCAGAATTTCATCCGGCGGAGTGCCTTCCAGCTTCGTCTCCTCCCCCGCCCTTATCGCGGCTATCTGCTTGCCGATGTCCTGAAGCGGGCTGAGCCCGAAACGGACCTGGAAGAACGTCGCCAGCAACAGGCCTCCCCCGAGAAGAGCCAGCGTGAGCACGATCGTGTTCGTGAGATAGCGCGCCTGATTATCCACTTCGGCGGTGTCGAAGGCTACCGATATGGAGAAAACCCGGCTTTCATTCTCCTGCCCGAAATCGATGTCCCGCTCCAGCACGCGCAGAACCTGCCCCTCGGGGCCATCGATGTAGCCCTCCCGCATCTGCTTCGGGTCGGGCCTTATGCCGATCTCGCTCGGAGTCTTGTAGGTTTCACCCGCGAGCGAATCGGATTTGAAAAGCGGTTCGCTTCCCTGATCTGCCGGCCTGATTTGCCAGTACGCGCCGGAGAGGGGCCTGAGGAAAAGCGGCTCGCCGATGTCGTCCGGCTTCCTGATGTCGAATGTGCCCTGCGGAGCGGTCTTCGCGATGATATTCTCAAGGTACTGGTTGAGCCTTTGATCGAAGCTCTCTTCGAGGAAGTCGCGGCACAGCGAGATCAGGATCGCTGCCGTGACCGACAGGATCATGAGGGTCCATGCCGCTGACGAGATTACCAGGCGCAGCGCGAGCGAATTGGCTCTCATCAGCCCCTCTTCGCGCTCCCGTCCACGTCCTGCGAGGGCGAGAGGCAATATCCAAGTCCGCGCACGGTATGAATGATGTCGGCCGGAATTTTGCGCCGGAGCCGCCCGACGAACACCTCGATGGTGTTCGAGTCGCGGTCGAAATCCTGCTGGTAGAGGTGATCGACGAGTTCAGAGCGTGAGACCACCCGGGATTGGTGATGCATCAAATAGGAAAGCAGTCTGAACTCGAGCCCGGTCAGCTTGATGGCCGTGCCATTGAACGTCACCCGCGCGCTGCGCGTATCGAGCCGCAGAAGCCCGCATTCGAGTTCCGGCTTCGCCACGCCCGCGCTGCGGCGCAAAAGTGCGCGGATCCTGGCGATCACCTCCTCCATCTGGAAGGGTTTGGCGACGTAGTCGTCGGCGCCGGCATTGATGCCTGCGACCTTCTCGCTCCATCGGTCGCGCGCCGTCAGGATCAGGACCGGCGTTTTTATGTCGGTCCTGCGCCAGCGCTCGAGGATGGTCAGGCCGTCAATCTTGGGCAACCCCAGATCGAGAATGATCGCGTCGTAAGGCTCGGTCTCGCCAAGATAGGCGCCATCCTCGCCGTCCAACGCGGCGTCGGCTGCGTATCCGGCATCCGTCAGCGCTGCGACGAGCTGACGGCTCAGGTCCAAGTCGTCTTCGACAACCAGAACGCGCATAACCGGCCTCCGAATTTAGCGCCTGTCCGCTTTTGATGGAATCAAAAGCGGGCTCTAACTTTTTATTTTATCGTGCGTCTTATCGGAAAACCGCATCGTACTTTTCCGGACGCACTAGCGCGCAGCAAGGTGAACGACGCGAACCTTGCCGGATGGTTCAAGAACAGTGATCTGAAAATAATGATCGTTGGCGTTGCCGCAAAGCGAGAACCTTAGAATTTTACTATTTCCTAACCGCTCCTGCAGTTCGTCCTGCACCTGCTTGAAGGTCTTGAAGTTGCCCTTGTCCCAGGTGTGCGTGCAGGTTTCCTTTGCCGAGGCGGCAACGCCAGGGCTGGAGGCCAAAGCCAGGATCAAGGCTGCGAAGAGATATTTCATGGTTCATTCTGCATCGGAGATTTTGAAATGATCGCATCTTTCCTGAATTGCAGATGAACAGCCTTTCAAAATTTGTGCCGGTTCTAAAAAATTCTGAGCAGGGGTCTTGCCCGCTTGGGCGCTTCCTCTTCCTCAACTTGCTCGGCATCGAAAGAAGGTGTGCTCGCCAGCTGCAGCCCAAGATCGAAAACGTCTGGCTGAGCGGTCTTTTCAAGCCGCGCGATGAGAAACATCGCGCGCACGCATCCGACTGTCGGGATCGTTATCTTCCACTCGAATGCGAGCCGAGCAGCCATGGCGTCCGCGAGCGCACGCTGGATCGAGGCGCTCCTTACGCTGCATCGCCCCCCCACCCTGGTCGCCAGCACGTGGGTGACGACAGATTTCAACTCGGGATCCTCGCGGTAACGGAGGAGATCCTGGATAGCCACACTCAAGGCGAGTGAAAGCTCGCGAACAACACCCACGGGGGAGAATTTCCCTGAGCAGGTAAAATCCGCCGCTAAGTTCAGTTCGCTGGCGCGTCTTATCATGATGCCGTGATCCCACCCGGGCTAGAAGCGATCTGCCAGATTACGTGCGTGTTTGTTCTCCGATCCGGGGCTCTGGCTCTGGAAAAGGACGAGCAAAAGCACTTCTTGCGTATACTCCCATTTTAATAAAAACTTCGTTTAACCATGATGGCAACACTCTTCGGCTTGCTCTAAGGGTTGTCTAATCAGCGGCGGGGCCTCAATCTGCCCGATTTCAGGCTTAAGCCATTAATTCCGAAAGAAAGGTTCACTTTTCTTCAGGAGACGCTCAAAACCTTTTGATGCCAGGCCGCCTGAGGGCGAACCCGCCTTAAGCTCGGGGATCATCAGCGAGCATTTCGCCAGCCTTGTGGCGGCCCGGCTAGTTTCTTTTTTTCTCAATCCATCCGACGATATGCGCCGGGAAACGGTCCTCAGGAATCTTCCTCTCGCTGATAGCCGATCCGCGAATCGATACGCCCGCTTCGAACACCGTGTCTTGCGTTCCTGAGACAAGCGGATGCCACCAGCGGAGATCTTCGCCCTCGGCGAGGAGGCGATAGGCGCAAGTCTCGGGAAGCCAGGCGAGACGGCTGATATCGCCGGGCGTGAGCTTTACGCAATCCAAGACATGCTCCTGCCGGTGGCCATAGTCCGAGCACTGGCACGATCCAAGATCGAGAAGCTTGCAGGCGAGTCGCGTGACAGCGATTTCGCCGGTGTCCTCGTCCTCGAGCTTGATCAGGCAGCATTGTCCACAGCCGTCGCAAAGCGATTCCCACTCGTCCGCGGCCATCTCAACAAGGCTCTTGCTCTTCCAGAACGGCACATTTGCGCCGCCCGGCCCGGACATATTTTTGGGAAGGGCACCGTGGCCCGCCCCTTTTTGTTGTTTTGCAGACTCGTTTCTTGGCATAGTACCGGCGGTTTAGAACACTAAGAGCGGCGAACAAAGGTGCGGGACTGGATTTTCAAACCGAACCGGCGCAACCGTTACATCGTCAATTGGCTTGCGCTCAACTCGTGGATCAACTCCACCCTTTACGGTTTGTACGCCAGATTTAAAGACTGGTGGGCAAACTACAACAATTTCTTCGACCGCTTCCGCGTGACCGGTTTCAGGCGGTTCGCGACCGAGATCGTGTCCGATGTGCTGACGCTTGGCACGGCGGGCGCCGCTGTGGTGCTGATGTTCGAGTTGCCCGCCATCGAGCTTACCAAGAACCCGAATTGGCGCACTGGCAGCGAATTCAGCGTCACGTTTCTCGACCGCTATGGAAATGAGGTCGGAAAGCGCGGCATCCAGTTCTCGGATGCCGTCCCGCTCGAAGAGGTTCCCGACAATCTCATCAAGGCGACGATGGCGACGGAAGACCGCCGCTTCTTCGATCATTTCGGCATCGACATTTATGGCACGTTCCGCGCGGTCATCCAAAACGCCCGCGCAGAACAGGTGGTCCAGGGCGGCAGCTCGCTGACGCAGCAGCTCGCCAAGAATCTGTTCCTTTCGTCGGAGCGCTCGATCCAGCGCAAAATCCGGGAGGTCTATCTTGCGCTTTGGCTCGAGTCTCACCTGACGAAGAAAGAGATCCTGAAACTTTATCTTGACCGCGCCTATCTTGGCGGCGGCACGTTCGGGGTCGAGGCGGCTTCGCAGTTCTATTTCGGTAAATCTGTGCGTGACATCAACCTGGCCGAAGCGGCGGTGCTGGCCGGCTTGTTCAAGGCGCCCACGAAATTCGCGCCGCACTCAAACCCGGCGGAATCTCACGCGCGTACGAACCAGGTGTTGACCAACCTCGTTGAGGCCGGGTTCATGACCGAGGGGCAAGTCCACAGCGCCCGGCTCAACGCGGCAAAGATCATCGATCGCCAGGATGTTTATGTCCCGAACTATTTCCTGGATTGGGCTTTCGAGGAAGTGCAGCGGCTCATGAAGGGGAAGGGCGAGTTCGTCCTCACCGCGCGCACCACCGTCGACGTGCCGCTCCAGAAGCTCGCCGAGCAGGTCATCGAGAACACATTCGAACGGGAGGGACGCGGGGCGCGGGCGGGCCAGGCGGCGCTCGTTTCCATGGATACAGACGGCGCCGTTCGCGTCATTGTGGGCGGCCGGGATTATGGCGACAGCCAGTTCAATCGCGCGACCCATGGGGAGCGGCAGCCCGGCTCCTCCTTCAAGCCCTACGTCTACCTCACCGCGATCGAAAACGGCATCAAGCCGACGAAGGTCATGCAAGACGTCGCCCCGACCTGCGGAAACTGGTCTCCTCATAATTACGGAGGCGGGATCAGCGGAGGGTCGATGACGCTCTACGACGCGCTGAAAAGATCCGTGAACACGATTGCGGTGAAGCTATCCCTGGACGTCGGACGCGAGAAAGTTCTCGAGACCGTCCATAAGATCGGGCTGACAACCGTTCGCAAGACTTGCTCGATGGCGCTCGGCGACTCTGGCGTCGCGCCCATCGATCATACGGCAGGGTACGCCGTTTTCGCCAATGGCGGCAAGGCGGTAAAGCCTTACGCGATCCTGGAACTGCGGAACACGCGCGACGAGGTTGTCTATTCGCGCGAACGCGATGAGCCGCCTCCGGTCCAGCTCTTCAAGCGCGAAAGCATCGAGACGCTGAACACCATGCTCGAAAAGGTGGTGAGCGAAGGAACCGGAATGGCAGCCAAGCTGGACTTTACAACCGTGGCGGGAAAGACCGGAACAAGCTCTGGTCCCCGCGACGTATGGTTTATGGGGTTCACAGGGCAATATGTGACGGGCGTCTGGTTCGGGAACGATGATTTCAGCGATATGGCGAGCGGCACCACAGGCGGGCACTTGTCCGCGCCAGCTTGGCATGAATACATGGTAGGTGCGCACACGAGCATGGACATCCCGCAGATTCCGGGGCTTCCGCTGCATCCAAGGCAGGTCGAGGAGCGTCAGCGCCTGTCCGAGATCAGGCGCGAGGACCCGGGCTTTGCGGGCGGCACACAGGATGCGGCCAAGCACATGCCTGCGAAGACGCGCAAAATGCTGACATCCTTGTCGAATTTGTTGAAGGAAGCGCCGAAACTTGAGACTGCGTCGGGGCCGGAGAAGGGTGCGAGCCTGGACAAACCGCCCATCAAGACGCAATAACGGCTTTTCAAAACGTGTGCGCGGATCGTTTACGCAAAGGATCAAGCTGTAGGTTATATCGATGCCCTTCCTGACCCGGTTCTTGCTGTTCGCAGGCGTCGCCCTGGCCCTTGGCCTCGGGACGGCTTGGCGCGCCGTGAACCATGGCTTTTTCGCAAGCACGGTTCGCTACGGACCCTGGGCCTTCTGGTTCCGGCAAGGGACGGCGGATGCGGACCCTTACACCACCGCGCACTTCGCACGGGAAGGAACGCTTCCGATGACAGCGGCGAGCACCATGACCTTCACGGCGACGCGCGACAGCGCAGGCTCGCGCCTTTCGGGGGACTGCACCTACGAAGTTCGCGGCTACGCCATCCCCGCGCTCTGGTGGAATATCGCTGCTTTCAGACCGGACGGGCAGGTGATGCCGAACAAGACCGGGCGATCCGCTTTCTCCAGCGCGAACATGCTCACCGCGCCGGATGGCTCGTTTCTGGTCAGGCTTTCGCCCGAGGTTCAACCCGGAAACTGGCTTCCTGCCGAACGCGGGGGCCGCGTGGTTCTCCGCCTCGAGATCTTGAGGCCGCTCGCGCCTGACAGCCTCCTCAAATCGGGCGAGGACATTCTGCCCGCCATCGCGCTTGTGGAGTGCTCGTGATGGGAACCTACCCCTGGGTGATTGGCGGTTTTGTCGCCGGCGGCATCATTCACCTCCTTTGCGTGCTGGGCATCCCGGCGCTCGCGGAGCGCGACGCGTGGTCCCGTTTGTCGCCCTTGAAGTCGAACACGCTTGTCGTCGCGGATGGGAAAAGCGCAGCTGCCCTCCCGTTCACGCCGCCGGATGTGGTCAGCGCCTATTGCCTGTTCGACATCTCGGAACGCAACGTCATTGTCCGGTCGCCGCTCCGCGATGGGCCGTGGTCCCTTGCCGTGTCCAGCAGGTCGGGCGAAAACTTCTACCTTGTCACCGGCGCAGACGTCAAAAAGTCCGAGGCGCGCCTGCTTCTCATCCGGCGCGACCGGCTCGCCGAGGAAACGGCCACGGAAAAGACGGACGAAGGGGATGACCAGAATATTGTCGTCTCACCGAGCGATACAGGATTCGTTGTCATCCGCGCCCCTCTTCAGGGGGAGAGTTTCCGGGCGCAGACCCTGGGCGAGCTCAAAAAGGCCCGGTGCGACATCCAGCCTGCAGAGCCGGTCGTCGCTGTCGCCGAGCCGCCCCCGGCCGATATCAAAAGTAACGCCGCCGAAATCCAGGAACGATCCCGGCGCCGCCGAACGCGCTGAGCGGCCTCGCGCCGCTTCCTTGATTGAGCTCTTATGATAGCACTTTGGCGGTTTCTCCCAGGAGATGCTGTCCATGCGCGGCCTCGACCTCCAAAATCCAGATATCCGGATCGCGGCCAGCCTGGCGCGCAAGATATGCGTCGGCCTCTGACTCCCCGGCATGGGGGGAATACACCGGCTGCCAGGCCCGTCCTTCCTCCACGATCAGGGCATCGCTCGGCGTCATCTCGGCAAGCTCCGCTGACAGAGGCGCGAAAACTTGAGCCGTGCCGTCCAGGGCCGCCACCTTGATATAGATCGCGCCCGCATCGGCATCGCCGCGCCGCACGAGAGCGGCATGGACGAAGCCGGAGTTGACCCGGCGCAGATATGCGCTCACCCAGATATGTGATTTAACACGCATGTTTCCCCTCTTTTGATGCAGGCAAAAGCGGAACGCCCGCCAGCGCTCAGCCTTCGCCAGGTCGGATGCGACCCTCTTTCCGGCAGCGGTGGCGCATGTCACGGCTACCCAAAAGCTCGTAAGGTTGTGTTATCGAAAATCGCGGCTTTTTAACGTATCCGTCCAACTCGCATTAACTCTTGCTGTCCGCGCATCGCCGCCTGACGCATGAGCAACCTCATCGCCCCGTCCGAACCGTAATCCAAACGCGCTTGCCTCGGGTTGAAGGCGTCGCAACATCAGGGTCCAATCCGTAAGGCGGCGGCTGACTACATGGATCACATTACTCTCTTTTTGCAGGGTTCCTTCGCATAAAATCACCTTCGCTCCAAAAACGGCTCTGCGATAAGTCTCGGCCACTTTCGGCCATACGATCAGATTTGCGGCTCCTGTCTCGTCCTCCATTGTTATAAAGATTGTCCCTTTCGCAGTTCCGGGCCGCTGGCGAAACAGCACAAGGCCCGCGATTTTCACAAATTTTCCATCCTGCACCGTCTTCAGGTCTGCGGCCGTAATCATGCCTTTGGCGCGCAGTTCCCGACGCATGAACGCCATGGGGTGGTTCCGCAGCGAAAGGCCGAACACTGCATAGTCTTCCGCCACCGCCTCTTCCTGCTTCAGGGGCGGGAGCTCGATGCCATCGTCATTGCTCCCATCGACATCATCCCGGAATTGGCCTCGCCGGTAGCCGGGATCGTTGCTGCCAAATGGCTCGGCATTGTGGAAAATCCCAGCCGTTTCAGTGGCATCTTCAGGCCTGAAAAGCGGTAATTCGTTCGCCTCAAGGCCTGCCACATGCCAGAGCGCTTCACGGCGCCCGAGATCGAGCGAGCCAAGAGCATCCGCGCGCGCAAGCGTCAGCATGGCGGCTGGACCAAGCTTCGCGCGGCGCATAAGGTCTGCCGGACTTCTGAACGGCCCGCGCGCCTTTCTGGCTGCTATGATTTTTTTGCAGTCGTCTTCGCGCATGCCCGCAATGAGCCGGAAGCCGAGGCGCAGCGCATGATTGTGTTTTGAAGAGAGGCTCCCCTCACCCTGTCCCTCTCCCGCAAGGGGAGAGGGAACGCCGTAGCAGCGGGCGCGGCCGGCCCCCCACTCCCCTTGCGGGAGAGGGGTTGGGGGTGAGGGGTGCGCCTCTAGCGTATGATCCCAGTCGCTCGCGTTCACATCGGCGGGGCGGATTTCGACGCCATGCTCGCGTGCGTCGCGCACCAGCTGCGCCGGCGCATAGAACCCCATGGGCTGGCTGTTCAGGATCGCGGCGGCGAACACGTCGGGGTAATAGCACTTCATCCAGGCTGAGCAGTAGACAAGCAGCGCGAACGAAGCCGCATGGCTTTCGGGAAAACCGTAGGTGCCGAACCCCTGGATCTGGCTGAAGCAGCGCTCGGCGAACTCGCGTGCATAGCTTTTCGCGAGCATGCCGTTGATGAATTCGTCCTTGAACTGGCCGATGGCGCCGACCTTCTTGAAGGTGGCCATGGCGCGGCGCAGCTCGTCGGCGCGACTCGGCGCAAAGCCTGCCGCCACGATGGCGATCTTCATGCACTGCTCCTGGAAGAGCGGCACGCCGAGCGTCTTTTCGAGAATGCTTCTCAGTTCCTCGCTGGGAAAATCTGGATCTTTCGAGCCCCTGGCGGCGGCGCAAATAGGGATGCACCATATCGCCCTGGATCGGGCCAGGCCGGACGATGGCCACCTCGATGACGAGATCGTAAAAGCATTGCGGCTTGAGTCGCGGCAGCATGGTCTGCTGGGCGCGGCTTTCCACCTGGAACACGCCGATGGAATCGGCGCGTGAGAGCATATCGTAGACGGCCATATCCTCGGCCGGAACCGTCGCGGGCGTGAGGTCGAGCCGGTAATGTTCGCGCAAGAGGTCGAAGCCCTTGGCGAGACAAGTCAATATGCCGAGCGCCAGCACATCCACCTTCAACATGCCGAGCGCTTCGATGTCATCTTTGTCCCACGAAACGATGGTGCGATCCTCCATCGACGCATTCTCGATGGGCACGAGCTCATCGAGGCGGCTGCGCGCAATGAGAAAGCCGCCGGGATGCTGGGAAAGGTGACGCGGAAAGCCGATGAGCTGACGAGATAATTCGAGGCAGAGCGTAAGCCTGGAGTCTGATGCATCAAGACCGAGCCTTGCAAGCTCTTCGGGGTTGATGCCCTCCTCGCTCCAGCCCCAGATCGATCCGGCCAGAGCCGCCGTGACATCGGGCGAAAGGCCAAGCGCCTTACCCACTTCACGCACCGCCCCGCGCGTCCGGTAGCAGATGACGGTGGCGCAAAGCCCGGCGCGATGGCGTCCGAAGCGGTCATAGACATATTGGATAACATCCTCCCGCCGTTCGTGCTCGAAATCGACGTCGATATCCGGCGGCTCGTCGCGCGCGTCCGAAATGAAGCGCTCGAAAAGAAGGTTGGATCGGGCCGGGTCGACTTCGGTGATGCCGAGCGCATAACAGACGGCGGAATTCGCCGCCGAGCCACGCCCCTGATGCAGGATTTTTTTCTCACGCGCGAAGCGGACAATGTCCTCCACGGTGAGAAAAAATGGCGCGTAGTTGTGCCGCTCGATCAGGGGGAACTCATGCTTGATCTGCTCCACGACAGCTGGCGGCGGGCCATCCGGCCATGAATGTTGCGGGTAGCGCCGCTTGAGCCCTTCCCAGGTCAGGCGTTCGAGCCGCGCTTGGGGCGCTTCGCCATTGGGCGCGATCTCGTCGGGATATTCGTAGGTAAGTTCCTTGAGGCTGAAAGTGCAGCGGCTTGCGAGTTCCATCGTGTTTGCGATCGCTTGCGGGCAGTCCGCGAACAGGCGCGCCATTTCGCATGGGCTTTTCAGATGCCGCTCGGCAGTTGCGATTGAGCCGGAAGCCTGCCTCGTCAATGGTGCAGGTCTCGCGGATGCAGGTAAGAATGTCCTGCAGGCGGCGGCGCGACGGGTCGTGGTAGAGTACATCGTTGGTTCCGATGAGGGGCACGCGCGCGGCTTTGGCGAGGGCGGCAAGATGATGGAGCCTTTTCGCATCGTCGCCATGAAAGCGAAAGGAGGCGGCGAGATAGACGCGGCCGTTGAGTTGTCTTGCCAAATCCTGCAGATACTGCTGGAAATTTTCAGTTTTTGCCGGGGTGTGGAACGCATCGTCCGGCGGCGCCACCGCAACGATCTGCCCTTCTGAAAAGGCCAGGAAATCTTCGAGCCAAAGGTGGCATTCGCCCTTGGGGATCTCTGTTTCGTGATCGCCATCGTTTTGGCCGGGCTTCACCCGGCCATCCAGTTTCAGAAACTCAGGTTTGTGGATTGTGTCCCTGGATGGCCGCCTCAGGGGCGGCCATGATGCAGAAGCCCCGTTGCCTTTCTTCTTAAAAACCCGATCCGACTTCCCAACCGTCAGCAGCCGGCAGAGCCGCCCGTAAGCGGCGCGGTCCTTGGGGTAGCACAGCAAATCGGGCGAGCCGTCCCGGAATATCAGGCGGCAGCCGACGATCAGCTTCACGTCCAGTTCGCGGGCGGCAAGATGTGCGCGCACGATGCCGGCAAGCGAGTTGCGGTCGGTGATGGCGATGGCGGAAAGGCCGAGTTCGGCGGCGCGGACGATGAGTTCGTGGGGGTGCGACGCGCCTTCCAGAAAGGAGAAGTTCGTTGTCGCCTGAAGTTCCGCGTAGCTAAGCATGGGCATGTTCCCTTGCCGCTAAATGCCATGCTCCTGATGTCATCCCGGAAACGCCGCGGGCGTTATCCGGGACCGCCACAGAGACAAGCGCTTGCGTTTGGAACGATCCCGGATACGGCGCAGGCGCCGTTCCGGGATGACAACGGCAGGGGGTCATGCGAATATTCCGTGCAGAAACCAGCGGGGCAACCGCTCGCCGCCATAAACGCCTTCGCGGAAAACCCAGAAGCGCATGCCGTGGACGCTCTCGACGCGGTAATAATCGCGGACATGATCGCCGTCCGAGTCCTCTTTTCCGCGCCACCATTCGGGAGAGATGCGCTCGGGGCCGTCCGCGCGAACGATGCGATGCACCACCTTCCGCCACCGGAACAGCATCGGCGGCGCATCGGGGATCGCGGCCGTTACGTCGATCAGCTGGGGGCGCTTGAAAAGACGAACGGGCCTTTCGGCCATGGGCGCTGTCATCCCGGAACCGGCTCGCCGGTATCCGGGATTTTTTCGCACACGGCGCTGGTGACTTTTTACGATCCCGGATAACGCCTTCGGCGTTTTCGGGATGACAGGAGCCCGTTTCACGGCGCGTTCGGGGATGTAGCTCTCATGCGGAGCAAGCCGGTAGATGCGGCCTTCGCCGAGCCTGTTTTCCAGCGCATCGATGAGAACTGCGAGTTCCTCGGCGCACGCCGCGCTTTTCACTTTGCGCAGGATGTTGGCTTGATGCGCTTCCAGCTTCTCGACATGCGTTGCGGCGAGTGCAGCGATATCGATCCCGAAACCGGGATCGATCAGTCCGAGTTTCTCCCTGAAGAGCCGGAAGACGCGGGCGGCATCGCGGACAGGCAGGGCGGTCGAAACGGCCTGCGTTTGCACGCTACCGTCGCATCTGAAAAAGCTTGCCTCGAACCTTTGGCCGCCCTGCCGCTCCGCTTGCAAACGCTCACAGAGCATGTCCAGCAGTTTGAGTGTGGCACGTTCCAAATCCTCTAGCGCCGAGATGGGGTCAGCGAAGCGCATGCGCTCGATCCAGGGCGTTGGCGGGACCAGAAACTCGATCGCTTCCGGCGCTTGGCCCATCGCCTTGTCGAGCTGAGGCAGGAGTTCGGGAAAGCGGCGTGCGAGGCCGGTGCGCGGCAATTTCTGTACATCGCTGATGGTGAAAAGTCCGAGCTTTCGAAGAATGGCCGCGGTCTCGGCGCTGATGCGCAGGCGTTCGACGGGGAGGGGGGCGAGAAGGGCAGATAAGGCATTGCTACTCCCCCTCACCCCAGCCCTCTCCCGCAAGGGGAGAGGGAGCAGGCTGTGCCCGTTGCAACGCCGTCCCTTCTCCCCTTGCGGGAGAAGGACAGGATGAGGGGTGCCCGCGATCAGGTAGCGTTCGGCGTGATAGGCGAGCGCAAAGGCCGCCCCAAAGGTTGGCGCGATGGCGGCTTTTGCCGGGATGCCGCGCGCTTCAAGCCGGGCGGTCAGGTCTTCGGCAAGCCCGCCTTCGCCGCCCCAAAGATGGGCGCATCCGGTAATATCGAGCCAGAGGCCGCATGGCGAGGCAGGGGCAGTGGCCGGGCTGTAACGCTGCGCCCATATGGCGAGCGCGGTCAAGGCTTGCTGAACGGCTTCCGGCTCGGCATCGGCGCTGACAAGCTTGGGGTACACGGCCAGGGCATCCGCCAAAGGCTGGTGCAGACAAAGGCCGGCCCTGATGGCAGGCTCATCGAGGGCTGCGATCCGGCGGATGTTGCCATGCTTTTCAAGAAGCGCGAGCGGTTCGCCGCGTTTTGCGAGCGGGGGCCGCGCGCGCCTCGCGAGCGTCATCGCGAAGTTCGGCAACCACACGAACATGGCCCGCTTCGATCCCTTCGCCATCTGAGCCATCCAACGCCTCCACGATCCACGATGCCGGTCTGCCGTTGCGGCAATATTCGAGGTCGAGCCGCCAGCGGGGCGGGCCGAGGCCGGAAGGCGTCATCCCGGACACGCCAGCGGCGTTATCCGGGATCTTAAAAGGCAAGAGCGCAGAGCCCCTTACGATCCCGGATGCCGGCAAGCCGGTTCCGGGATGACGGTTGTGTTCAGGATGACGATGAGAGACAGCGCTCACGCGCCAGCGCGTGGCCGCAGCGCCGCTCGGGCCGCAGCCTTTTGAGGACTTGAAAAGAGGCCGCCTCAGGAGAAGCGCTGTGACACCCGATTGCCGCGCCGCTGCGTCGAGCCTGCGTCCTGTTTTCAGGCTCAGCGCGCCCGCCTCGCCCACGACAACGGCAAGCGCCCGCGAATGTAGAGCCTCTTCCATGACGCCCAGAACCTCGTCATCCTTCCGGCATTCGACCCAGACGATGCGAAGAGGATCGAGGCCGAAGCGGATGAGGCCGGGCGGATAGCAATCGGCGCAGCTTGGAGCCCACAGCGCATCTCCTTCCCGCTTTCGCAAAATCCTGGCGGCTACCGTTGCGGCGAAGGCCGTTACGGCGGGTGCAAGTTCGGCCTCCAGCCCATCCGATCTGAACTCGTGAAGCATGCCAAGCTGCAGGCCGCCGTGCGGAAGAGGCGCGTTCAGCCGGCCATCCTCAAAAGCCAGAATTTGATCGCCAAGGCACGCCTCCAAGTGATGCCCCTCAAGGGCTCGGACCTGCATCCGTAAGGCTTCGAGCTTGCTCATAATCACAATATGATCCCGTTTTGTTCTCCTTTTGGACCATAAATTGACTGTGGTCAATCAAAAAAGGCCGCCCGAGGCGGCCATACACTTTGAGCTTTGGATTACCCTGCCAGCGGGGGGATCAAGAAGACATCGAACGTCACTTCCGGCATCCGCCGGGCGCCAAGTTGCCGGCTGAGCTTGAGTGAGGTTTGTTTCCAATCCCCCCAAAGGAAATTGGACGCCTTGCTCAAACAGGCCGAATCCTCATGAACGCACGCAATGGCAAGACCGTTTTGCTTGAGCTTGGCCTCAGTGACCCAAAGCGCTCTCCCATACTCGAGATTCACAAAGCTCGATGGCCGGTCTGTACTATAGAAACTGATGCCGTTGGCCGTGCCGGCTTCGCCGCCGATGACCTTCAGCGGCGTATGATATTCAGAGCGCCATAATTCGGTGACACTTGCCGCGAGTTCCCGATAGGGAAAAGCGAAAGACGGCCCGGCCTTTTTGGAGGCCATCATAGCGCCGGCAAATGGCGCTCCGATGAGCGTCATGACAGTGACCGCGATGGCCGCGCCTCCCGCCAGATAGAAGCAGCGGCGTTTATCGAGCGGCGTTACCAGTTGCATGAGGAAGAGAGGCATCAGAGGAAAAAGGCCAATCGCCATGATGGCTTCAATCTTCAACTGGAAAATAAGAGCCGCCAGAATGGTCAAAAGGGGAGGCGCCAAAACCAGCACACCAAGAAATCTGCGCCGTGACCGTGGAAGGGGCGCGACCTCAGCGACTGTGCGTTCCCTTCTTGTCGTTACGAATGCCAAGAAAATAAGAGCCAGCATTCCAGCCTGGAAAAGGAGCGAGATCGGCGACAAAGCGGCCGGCATATTGCCCTGTGAACAGCCATCCCTTTCCCGTCAGGCCCATGGCATACGCGACGGGCGGCGCATTCGCATTGAGCGCCCAAAGGAGATGCGGCAAAACCAGTATGGAAAAGATGACCGCGGCTATCCACGGCAGGGGCGAGAGCAGATAACGCCGTCCGTTTGGATGGAAAATCAAGGACAACCCGCAGTTCGCCAGCAAAAGCACGGCATAGTACTTGGAAAGGATGCAGGCAGCCGCAAGAACACCGAAAAGCGCAGCATCGCGCTTACTCAGGAAATCCACAGACCTTATGAAAAAGTACAAGGTCCACGGCCACAGTGAGATAAAGATCGTGTTGGCGTTATATTTATAGGCATTGAATGTGTAGAACGGCGTGGCTACGAGGAAAAGCGTTGCGGCGTGCCGCTCCCATCCTCTTGTGAAAAGCCCGATCAGCATCCAGGCGCCGAAGAGGCCCAGCGTGGCGTTCACGGCTTCCAAGAGCACGAAGGATGTGTTTGTGTTGGGAAACAGGAGGAACCACGCGCCCGCGATCCACGCCCAGAACGGCCCGTGCTGGTTATAGCCAAGCTGGAATTCCTTCCCCCAGGCATAGGCCTCGAAGAGATCGAAATGCAGCGCCCTATCGGCGTTCAGTATCGACTCGCTCGCCGCCCACGCAAGAAAAAATATGAAGAAAGCTGCGGCCGCGACCAGGTTTTCCGAGGGGGCACGGGCTACCCTCTCGGCGAAAGCCCAACCCCGCGTTACTTGGCCCTCTAGCATTCCCGCGCGTCCTAAATCTGTTGCAGAAAGTTAAACTCATCACCACACGCCTTTTCAAAGGCAGATAGAACGAAGTCAACACCAGCGCCTTCGGAGTTGACAAGTTTATGAGGCTCGCAGGGATCGCAAAAGGCGGCGCGTCCGTTCCGCTAAGATCAAAGGCACGACGATGAAATCACAAGAAGAGCAGATGGCTCTCGACCTCACCGGGAATGCCTCCGCGGAGTCTTCGTTCGAGATCGCGCGCCAGCTCGCCCGCGATTGCCGCGCCTGCCATCTCTGGGAGCGCGCGACGCAAACCGTGTTCGGCGAAGGCCCCGTGCCCGCGCCTGTGCTCCTGATCGGCGAGCAGCCCGGCGACAAGGAGGATCTGGCGGGGCGGCCATTCGTCGGTCCGGCCGGTTTCAAATTGAACGAAGCGCTTGGAGAAGCGGGCGTCGACAGGCAGAAGGTTTATGTGACGAACGCGGTGAAACATTTCAAATATGTCCCGCGCGGCAAGATCCGGCTTCACCAGAAGCCCGTTACGGTCGAGATCAAGGCGTGCCGCGACTGGCTTGAGCGCGAACTCGATTTTGTACAGCCGAAAGTCGCGGTGGCCATGGGGGCGACGGCGGCGCAGTCGCTGTTCGGCAAGGCGATGGCGGTGAACAAAAATCGCGGGCGGCTTATCGACCTTGGCACGTGCCAGGCGCTGATTACGGTCCACCCCTCTTATCTTCTGCGCATCCAGGAGAAAGCCGACGCGCTAGCCGAATACGCCCGGTTCGTTTCAGACTTGAAGCTGCTCGTTCCGTTCCTGGTGTGAAGCCGCCAAGCCTCCGTTTGCGCCGACCCCTCGGCCGGAATCGATGTTTGTTGGGGTACGCGCGCACCAGCAAGAAGTGAGACTGACTCGGCGTTCAGCCCTTGCACGTCTCGACGGTTATTTCCACGCGGCGGTTTTTCTGGCGCCCTTCCGGGTTGTCGCTTCCATCCTCGAACGTGTTCGGGGCGACCGGCATCGATTTTCCATATCCAACGATCTCTGCCGCCGCCGGCAGAACCTCGCGCCGCGCCAGCCAGTCTCTCACCGAGCGGGCACGCGCTTCCGATAGCCGCATATTATAGGCGTCGCTTCCCTTCCCGTCGGTGTGGCCTTCCACGCGGGCAGGGTGCTTCCCGTCTTCGGTGACTTTTTTGATCTCAGGGATCGCGGCCTCCAATGTCGCTTCGGCGTCTGAGCGCAAATGCGCTTTGTCGAAATCAAAAAGGGCATCGGCGAGTACGCCGATATGCGTCTCGCACGCGTTTGTGGTTGTTCTCACGGCCTCAATCGCTTTCGGCGCCTGGATTTCGCCTGGCGCTTGGACGACACCGGGCTTTTGAATTTGGCCCACCTGCGGATTCCAATTACGGATGCGGTTCATTTGCTCCTGGGACGGCCAGTTCCCGAATGCGCCGGACTGGCCATCTCCAGCCCGTGATGGAGTGTTGGCGGATAGCAAAACAAGGACAATCGCTGGAGCCAAGCGCTGCATGAGGATTCTCCAAAGAGTTGTGAGGGGCAGGTTTGGGTGAAGGGTTATTCCCGCGCATCCTTCGCGAAAGCAGCCCCCGATCTGACATCTCATGCTAATAGTGGTCACTTGAAATCAGATTAAGCTCCATGCTGGCATTTATTGTCATTCATTATCGCCTATAAGAAATGTCTGGATTGATTACTCAACAGTGTGCCCGTGTATTCAAATCAAAGCGAGTGGCCGGAACCGACACGGGGCTACGGCCGAACCACGCTTTTCGACAGACGCGCAATAGGCGCTTGTCCTCAAAGACGAGGCGCTTATCCCATTCGAGACCCCTTAGGTTTAGATGGCTGAAATCGACAAGCTTCGCGACTGCTTCGCGGGGTATCTAAAGCTGAGCTGAGAGTTAAGTAGAAACACCGGGGACAAGATATGCTTTGGAAGCAACGGGCGTTTTTGGCTTTTGCGCTCGCAAGCGTGGTTTGGATGCCATCCGCAGGCGCCGTGGAACTGTCGACCAACGTGACCAATCCCGCCGCGCTGCCGGTTGATGGCGTCATAGCAGGCAATTATCCAGCCTCAACCGGCGAAACATCGTACTATTTCGTCGTTGATCTGAAGGCTGGCACCCTCGCCAGCCAGGCCTCGGTCAAGGGCACAGAGGCGCCGAAGCATCTCTGGCTTGCCTTACTGGATGCCTCCGGCAACAAGGTTGCTGGCTACGATGTGGATTCAGGTTTCAATGACGATGGCGACGGCGCCCGCAATTGGCCGGTCGATCACAGCGGCCGCTACACGATCCGCCTGACGACCAAGGGGCCTGAGCTTGCAACTTACAGGGTTGAGTTTGGCGGGACAGCCTTTCGCGGTCACGAGCCCGATCCTGCGAACGCCTCCGGGTACTCCCACTCCTTCCTTGATCCGACCCATATCAGTTCCGCAGCGGCCATCTCCGGAGTCTTCCCCGCCAGCAGGACCACGACGACTTATTATTTCGACGCTGATCTTAAGGCGGGCGTTCTGATGACTCAGTTGTCCATGGCGGCCCCTAAGGAGCTTGGCGGTACAAAGTGGATGATGCTGGAGATTCTCGGCCCCGGCGGCGACCGGCTTGAAAGCACCCAGCTTGAGCGGACCTTTGCTCCGAACAGCGATGGCTCGCACAACTTTGCGATCAATCATTCAGGCCATTACGTCATGCGTCTCAGCGTCCGCGGCACCGAGGGCACCAGATACAAGGTGGAACTTGGAGGGGGGGCTCTCGCTGGTACGCAGTGAGGTCGATCCGTTTACCCGTCGAGCTGTGAGGCGGGGTCTTCGCGGCCCGAAAGACGACGGGCCGCGAGATGTGCGAAGCGCAGCGTGAGCGATTTCCGCCTGCTGCCAGGGAGCGGCGTTTCCCCCGGCTCTTTCATGAGAACGGCTTCATATTCATCCGCGATCATCAAGCCGGCCTCCTCGGGCAGGATGCTGACCGGAAAGCTCGGGCCGACGGCGAAGAAAAAGCGATCGCACCATTCGAGATAATCCTGCCATTTGTGGTCGGAGCGGAAGTCCGGAACGCCCGACTTCACCTCGACGATCCAGATTTCTCCCTTCGCGCCGAGCGAAAGAATGTCCGCGCGCCTCCCGCTCTTGAGCGGAAACTCGGTCAGCGTCCCGTGACCCATCGACTCGAGCAGCCGGACCGCGCCGCGAAGAGGCTTTGGCTCCGGCCGTCCCTTATTTTGGATGGATATCTGTAACGGATATTTGCGCGCGCTCTCGTCAAACGTGACCACAATGGACCTAGTTTCCGATTAGGTTGTTCCACAAACTTCTCCAAAAGGAGATCGAAAAACTCCAAGATTGCCAAGGGGGCCGACAATCATGCCGCTCGACGACCGTCCTGACAGAAGCGCCGAGACAGAAGGCCGGCAGCTTAAGCTCTCTTCCAGTCTGTTCGCAACACGGCGTCTGTCGCTTGAAATTGCACAGCCGCTGTCGGCGGAGGATCAGGTTGTCCAGGCCAACGATGACGCCAGTCCGACCAAATGGCATCTGGCCCACACGTCGTGGTTTTTCGAAGAACTCGTCCTGAAGCGCTTCCTTCGCGGTTTCGAAATTTTCGATGAGCGCTTTTCCTACTGTTTCAATTCCTATTACGAGAGCCTCGGCCCCCGCCACCCGAGGCCGAAGCGCGGGCTCCTGACGCGGCCTTCCGTGGCAGAGGTGCGCGCCTTTCGCGCTCACATCGACGAGGGCTTGCGGCAGCTCATGGCGCAATCCTTGCCGGACGAAGCCCTTTCGCTGATCGAGACGGGAATCAACCACGAACAGCAGCACCAGGAGCTGATGCTGACGGATATTCTTGCGCTTTTCGCAGAGAATCCGCTTCGTCCGGCCTATTGCGATGTGCAGCCCGCGATCATCGACACCCCGGCCGCGCCCGGCCACTGGCTCACCCTCCCCGGCGGCATCCACGATATTGGCCATCGCGGCGGGGGCTTCGCCTACGACAATGAAGGTCCGCCGCATCAGGTTCTGCTTCGCGATTTCCGCCTCTTCAGCCGCGAAGTGACAAATGGCGAATGGATCGCCTTCATGGAGGCGGACGGCTACCGGACCCCGTCGCTGTGGCTATCGGATGGCTGGACTTTCGCGCAGCGGGCAGGCTGGGAAGCGCCGGGCTACTGGGAGTTGCGCGACGGCGCCTGGCATCAAATGACGCTGCATGGACTGCGCAGGGTCGAGGAAAGCCGCCCCGTCACGCATGTCAGCTCCTACGAAGCGGACGCGTTCGCCCGCTGGGCCGGTCATCGCCTCCCGGCCGAATCCGAGTGGGAAGTTGCTTCGCATGGACAGCCCGGCCCAGCGCCGCTCGATCTGTCGCATCTCCTGCCCAGGGCTGCGTCGTCCGATGGCGCTTCGTCGCTGTTCGGCAGCGTCTGGGAATGGACGCAGAGCGCATACCTTCCCTATCCAGGCTACAAGCCCGCTACCGGCGCGCTCGGCGAATACAATGGCAAATTCATGTGCAATCAGATGGTCTTGCGCGGCGGCTCGCTTGCCACCCCCAACCACCACATCCGCCCGACCTACCGGAACTTCTTCTATCCTCATCAGCGCTGGCAGTTCATGGGCCTGCGGCTCGCGAGCGACGTGTAACATGGGACAGATCGTTCAGTTTCCAGAGGCCCGCGTCAGCGCGGCGAAGGACTTCCGCGACGCTGTGCTTCTCGGTTTGTCGCTCCAGCAGAAAAGCATCCCGAGCCGCTTCTTCTACGACGCGCGAGGCTCGGAGCTGTTCGAGCGCATTACTGAGCTGCCGGAATACTATCCGACCCGCACCGAAATTGGCCTCCTGAAATCCTGCGGCCCGGACATCGGCAAGCTCCTTCCGCCGGGCGCGGTTGTTGTCGAGTTCGGGTCGGGCTCCAGCCGCAAGACCGAGCTTCTGCTCCACGCGCTGCAAAACCCCTCCGCCTATATCCCGATCGAAATCTCGGCGGCGGCGCTTTATCCCGCGGCGAGGCGCATTGCGCAGGCGTTTCCCGGCCTTGGCGTGCATCCGATCCTCGGCGGATTTCACGACCTCGACAGGATGAAGCTCCCTCTCGAAGACTATTTCTGCGTCGGCTTTTTCCCCGGATCGACGATCGGCAATTTCACCCGGACCGAGGCTGTTCTTTTTCTCCGTTCCGTGCGCCGGCTGCTCGGAAAGAAGGCGGCCTTGCTGGTCGGGGCTGACCTGCAAAAGCCCCTCGACATCCTGCTTCCGGCCTATGACGATGCCGAAGGCGTCACGGCGGCTTTCAATCTCAACGTGCTCGAGCGCATCAACCGGGAACTTTCCGGAACATTCGATATCGGCGCGTTCGAGCATTCCGCGATTTACAACGAGCGCAAGGAGCGCATCGAGATGCACCTGCGGTCTCTGTGCGACCAGCAGGTTTCCGTGGCCGGGCACTCCTTCTCATTCCGCGCGGGCGAGACGATCCACACCGAGAACTCGCACAAATACTCGCTTTCCAGCTTCCGCTGGATCGCGGCGCGCGGCGGCTGGGAGAGCGTGAAAAGCTGGGCTGACGAGAACCGCCTTTTTTCCATACATCTTCTCGAGTAGGAGATTCGCCGGCCCGGGCATGGGGCTTGATGCGAGCGGGGAAAAGGCTTGATGGCTATCAGCGACGGCCTCCTGGATGCGCCGGACACAACAATGGCCGGTGAAACGTCGCCGGCTTCGCTTGTTTCGGTGGGCGTGCTGAGCTTTAAGGCCTTGCAGACGATTTCGCGGGCTTTGCGGGCTCACCGGGAAAGCGGGCTGATCGATTGCGCGGGCGAATTCTTCGTCCACTTCAATGCGATCAACGAGGATGACAGAAGGGTCGCGGAAGAGGCAGGCGTGCGCTGCACGGGTACGGCGGAGAACCGCGGCATCTATGGCGGTTTCCGCGCCATAGCTGAGCACGCAAAAAACCCCTATGTCCTGATCCTGGAAAACGACGTTGTGCCGCTGCCCGGTGCGCCGGTGCGCGAATGTCTTGCGTCCTGCGTTTCGGATATGATCCGGCACGACATCAAAAGCGTCTGCTTGCGGTCGCGGTTCGAACCAGGGCAGGGCGCACCTTACGGCAAATACGTCAAGACGTTCGGGTTGACCGATCCGATCGTGCCGGGTCTCATCGCGCACAAAACCAGCGCATTCGCCAAGCTCAAGATGTTCCTGGAGCATGGCAGCATCGATAAATTCAGGGCTGCGTCGCTTTTCTGTGAGCGCACGCCTGAGCAAGTGCAAAAGCAGGCCATTCGCAAATTGCCGAGCGGCAACTTCCTGACGGACTCGCGCTACCGGAACTGGAGCAACCAGGCCGTGCTTGTCGAGCGGCAGTATTTTCTCGACGTGGTTTGCCGCCGCGTCGAGGAGCACCCCGATCCCAGGCTTGTGAATGGACATCAGGACATCGAGCGCGCCTTGAATAGACGGTGGTGGCGTCGCCGGCGCGATCCCATGGGTCACGCGGCCGATGGCGTCTTCACCCATTGCCGGCTCGACCGGTGAGGCAAGCGGCGGAACGGCTAGGCTTAATCTGAGAGGAGAATCCGGATGCCGATAGTCTTCAAATCCGTGATCCTTGTCGCCCTGATCGCCGTTGCCGCCGTTCTTACGCTCGGGCTTCTGAATATGGCCGTAGGCGGCAGCGCCAGTCGAAGTCAAACGCTCATGCGATGGCGTATAGCGCTCCAATTTCTTGCGGTCGTCGTCATCATGGCGGCCATCTATTTTGCTTCCGCGTAATTAACGAATAGTGTCCATTTTCCCACAGCGAGGGAAAAACAAAGCTCAAGACTTCTATGATTTTTGACAAGTATCGCGAGTCTCCCCAAAGCTCAATTAAACGATGGGGGCGCGTGTGGGCGACGGGAATTTCATTTCCAAGTCTGGGCGGTATTTGTTGGCCTTGGCGGCAATAGCCGCTGTCATGGCCACTGTTCCGGCGGCTGGCCACGCGACTATTATAGAACCTTTCGAAACGACGACGCAGCCTTTCTGGTCTATTGATGAGGTTCGCGCCGGCGCGTTCAAGCAGGCGATCGACAATGCAACCGGCGAGGGAACGGGAGCGATGAACCTTGAGGTTCTCGGCGGCCGCTTCGCCGGCGGCTACGAAAACAGCATCCTCGATTTCTTTCTCACACCGCGCCCGCATATCGGAACGACCCTCGCATTCGGTAAGACCGACGAGTTCTACTTCGGCGTGACCTGGGACGCCAAGCTGATCGGCAACACGTTCTTCGAGACCTCATTCGGCGGGGCCGCTCACGATGGTCCCTTGCATGAACTGGATAGAGCCTCCTATGGCTGCGAGGTAAATTTCAGAGAGTCCGCTTCACTCGGGCTCGCCCTGACGCCTGAGTGGCGTCTGATGACGACGCTCGACCATATGTCGAATGCGGGCCTCTGCGGCAACAACAGGGGCCTTACGAACGCAGGCCTCCGGCTAGGCATCAAGTTCTAAGTGTGTTATGCCTTGGGGCCTCTCCCAACGAGGTCCAGCTAAGCAGGCGGCATGGTCGTCCTCACGAAAATCTACACCAGAACTGGCGACGACGGTACAACCGCCCTCGGCAGCGGCGAGCGCGTGCTGAAAACGAGCCTTCGCATCGCGGCCTATGGCACCGTCGACGAAACGAATGCGGCCATAGGCGTGGCCCGCTTGCAGTTGCCGGCGGATCAGGCCCTGGTCTCGGACATGCTGGCGCGCATCCAGAATGACCTTTTCGATCTCGGCGCCGATCTCTGCGTGCCGGAGGCCGGCCAGCCTCTCCCCTATACGCCGCTGCGGCTGCAAATGAAGCAGGTGGAGCGGCTTGAGCGCGAGATCGACCTCATGAACGAGGAGATGGCTCCGCTGGCGTCCTTCATTCTCCCCGGAGGGTCGCAGTCCGCGGCCGCGCTGCATCTGGCGCGGACGATCTGCCGCCGCGCCGAGCGCTGCATCGTGGAACTGAAGCTGTCCAGCGAAGAGCAGGTGAGCGATGCGGTCAGCCGCTACATCAATCGCCTGTCCGATCACCTCTTCGTCGCCGGCCGGTATGTCAACGGAAAAGGCACGACGGATCTTTTGTGGCAACCAGGCCAAAATGCGTAATAATATATAGTTAGGTCCGTTGCTGAATGCATAGTCTCCAAATTATCGGGTTCGTCCATGCTGTTCGTGCCAATTTGGGATATGAACCATCTCAAGCGCGTGAAATACCAGTATGTGACTGTTGGCCTGATTGCCCTCAACACCCTGATCTACTTCCTTTTTGAAACTCATCTGATTTTGCATTCGCCGGCCGGTTTCATGGATGCCCTGGCTTTCAAGCCGAGCGGTCTCGCGAGCATTCATGCCTTCATGGCGCATATGCCGGAGGAGTTCACGCTTCTGACTTACATGTTCGTGCATGGCAGTGTCTGGCATCTTCTGGGAAACATGATTTTTCTTTACGTCTTCGGCGACAATGTCGAGGATGCGCTGGGGCATGTGCGCTTTATCGTTTTCTATCTGCTCTGTGGAGTGGTCGCGGCGGTTGTGCATAGTGCGGTCACCGTGTCCCCCGATGTCCCCCTGATCGGGGCGAGCGGCGCTATCGCGGGCGTGATCGGAGCTTATGTGATGCTCCATCCCAACATCCGCGTCTGGGTGCTTTTCCCTGTTCCTGTTGTGTCGTTCCTGCCGTTGCGGTTTTCGGCAGCCTTTGTCATCGGCATGTGGATCCTCTACCAGATCGCGAGCGGAATTTTCCTGAATCAGGAAGCGACCGCGTGGTGGGCGCATGTCGGCGGCTTCTTTGCGGGCGCGCTTCTCGTTGTCGTCATGAGACGGCCGGACGTCCCGCTTTTCGATACGGCGACAGGCGTTTAGTGATGGCTCGCCGAATGTCTAACATGCGGGCGCATTGACTCCTTCGCAGGTGCGAAATAGGCTTGGATTCTGAATGGCGCTGCAAATGAATACAATCAAACCATCAGGTAAGTTGACCCGGCGGTGCGGTGCGGCATATTCGATGGACAAGAAAATCAGGGCTCTGTTCACATGAAAATACTCGTACCCGTCAAACGGGTCGTCGATTACAACGTGAAAATCCGGGTTAAGCCGGATGGAAGCGGCGTGGACATCGCGAACGTCAAGATGTCCATGAATCCCTTCGATGAAATTGCCGTCGAGGAAGCGCTTCGCCTGAAGGAAGCCGGCCACGCGACCGAAGTGGTTGCCGTCTCGGTAGGGCCGCAAAAGGCGCAGGAGACGCTGCGCACCGCGCTCGCGATGGGAGCCGACCGCGCCATACTTTACAAGACAGACCTGACTATTGAGCCGCTGGCCGTCGCGAAAATCCTCAAGCACGCCGTGGAGCAGGAAAAGCCCGGGCTTGTGATACTCGGCAAGCAGGCCATCGACGACGATTCCAATCAGACCGGCCAGATGCTTGCGGCGCTTCTGAACTGGCCGCAGGGCACCTTCGCATTCAAGATTTCCGCGAAGGACGGCGCGCTGGAAGTGACGCGCGAGGTCGATGGCGGCTTGCAGACCGTGTCGCTGAAATTGCCTGCGATCGTGACGGCGGATTTGCGGCTCAATCAGCCGCGCTACGCATCGCTGCCGAACATCATGAAGGCGAAAAAGAAGCCTCTGGCCGAGCACGATGCTGCAGCGCTTGGAATTGACATTACACCCAGGATCAAGGTGATAACGACGGCCGAACCGCCCACGAGGAAGGCTGGCATCAAGGTGAAAACCGCAGGCGAACTCGTGGAGAAGTTGCGCACTGAAGCGGGAGTGTTGCAATAATGGCCGTTCTTCTGGTTGCAGAGCATAATAATCACGCGCTGAGCGGCGCTACGGCCAAGGCGCTTACGGCTGCGAAGGCGCTTGGAAGTCCCGTTCATATCCTTGTCGCAGGCTCGAATGCCGATGGCGTCGCGCAACAAGCGGCGGCGCTCGGCGGCGTGGAGAAGGTGCTCGTCGCGGATGCCGGGCATCTCAAGGCGCAACTCGCGGAAGACATGGCCGCGCTCATCGTTCCGCTGATGGAAGGCTACGATGCGCTCGTCGTTGTTGCATCGACCACGGGCAAGAATTTCGCGCCACGCGTTGCAGCGCTTCTCGATGTCGCGCAGCTTTCGGATGTGACGGCAGTGCGGAGTCCGACGCAGTTCGAGCGTCCGATTTACGCCGGCAATGCCATCCAGACCGTGGAATGCACCCAAGGCAAGAAGGTGCTGACGGTTCGCACCACGGCTTTCGCGGTCGCGCCGGAAGGCGGCTCGGCCGCCATCGAGCGCATCGCGGCGCCGGCGCCCAATGGCGTCTCCCAGTTTGTCGGTGAAGAA
>CAWFOS010000002.1:0-374786 GCA_963817495.1 uncultured Alphaproteobacteria bacterium
GGATGAGGCAAAACAGCTTCAGCGGCTTGGACCTCATGGTGAGCTTGTCGAACCATGGGCCGCATCGCTGATGTGCGTGAATAAACCCGCTGAGACGAACCGCTTGACGATGAAACACCAGGAACCTTCGAAAACCGATAGCAACACGAGCCTTTCCGCCAAAGTCTTGGAGAACTCAGGCTATATCGCCCGGTTGCCGTTCAAGCTGATCGTTCGAGCCATCGGGCGCTCGGTCCAGGTCCTGTTTGCGCTCTTCGTCGTCGTTCTTCACCCGCAGATCAAATGGCTGGCGAGCGTCATCGCCCAGTCAAGCGTCGTCCAGAACACGATCAAGCCACGCCTGCACTCCTTTATCGTCAACGTCTACGAGCCGTATTTCTCTCACTTGAGAGAGTTGCCCCCCTTCTGGGCGACGCTTAGCATCGCGGTGCCGCTCGCGGTCCTCGAACCGGCGAAGTTCGGCGCCACCATCATGATCGCAGCGCGGCCGACGATCGGTATCCTGCTCTGGCTTTTCTTGCAGGGCGTGAGCTTCATACTGATCGACAAGACCTGGGTGGCCGTCCGGCCGCAAAGCCGGAAGATCTGGCTCGTCAGCCGCATCCATGCCTGGATTTGGCTGAACGTGGAGCACGGAAAACACTGGATCAAAACGTCGCCCATTTACAAAACCCTGGTGCGCTGGAAGGAGACGGCGCGCCGCCGCCTCCGCTTGTTCTTTGCGCGATTCACGCTGCGCCGCCGGAAAAGGCCTATCTAGCAGGAGTTCCCCGCCTCGGACTTTAGGTTTTCTGGAGCGGCGGCTGGCAAGTTTTTGACACTTGCCCAGAACCTTGCGACGTACGAAATCGTTCACTTAGGTGAGAGGCTTGTAAAAATAATAGTCATTTTTAATATTTCCAATAATCTTAAGCCCGTGTTCTTCAGTTATTTGAGTAACGGCTTTCAGACGTTCCTGGAATATCTCGATCTGCAACAGACAGGCATTGTCTCGAATAATATCTTTCATTCCCTCCAGGACATCTGCTTCGAATCCCTCGACATCAATCTTTGCGACAATAAACATCCCTTTATATGGCGCCACACTATCAACCTTGACGGCCTGGACAGCGAATTCTGATTTCACATCAGCTGCATCCGTCATGTGCGAGAGACCACGATGCCGGCCCTGGCAGGAAACGAACCCCACACTCCCATCGGCCTTCGAGGCTGCGCAGGGGATTATTTTGATCGCATTTGTCAAGCCGTTGATCAGTAAATTGCTATTCAGTTGGGCAAGATTTCAGGGGATCCGGCTCAAAGGCGAATATCTCGTCGACAAGATTCAGCTTCTTCAACAGGATTGAATACAAGCCTCCATGAGCGCCAACGTCCAGAAATACTGAACGGGAATATCGGGGTCTGTATTCGCGTATCAGCCTCTCAAGCTCGATAATCTGATGGCGCTCCCATGCACCTTTAACGAGGAGCGAGCGATCGACCTTATTCTGTTGATCTACAAGGAACAATGCCCCCATTCTGGAAACAACCAGGAATGGCGGCATCGTTCCTCGAAAAAACTTCATAATTATACCACAAATCATGCGGCCAAAAATCGGGATCTCGCCAATAATAACGAGAGGGGAGGCATATCGGCTTTCTGATTTCATGAAGAAGACCAGCTAAATTGTTTGAGCGACATAAACGTCATCTGCTCCGCCCCCCCCCGCACTAACGCTCAAAGCAAACCGTGCGCCCGGGCAAAGTCCGAAAGCGGACGCAGCGGACGCGGCCCGACATGGCTGATGACCTCTGACGCTGCGAGGCTCCCAAGGCGAGCGCAGGCTTCCAGATCGCGTCCTGTCGCCAGACCGAACATGAAACCCGCCGCATAAGAATCCCCTGCCCCGGTGGCGTCCACGAGCTTGGGCACCGGCACAGCGGGAACCTCGACTACGGTCCCGCCCTGGAGGACGACGGAGCCTTTCTCGCTGCGGGTGATGGCGGTCAGATCGCATTCGGTCCTGATCGCCGCGCAGGCCTCTTCGAAGGATGCCCCCGGATACAGAGACAAAAGCTCCTTTTCATTCGCGAAAACGATATCGACGCGGTCGCGAATGAACGTGCGAAAGGCTTCGCGATGGCGGTCGACGCAGAACGGGTCGGAGAGCGTAAAGGCGACCTTTGTGCTGTTGCCGCGCGCGAAATCCGCCGCCGTGAAAAAGGCTTTCCGCGCCGCGGGCGGATCGAACAGATAGCCTTCCAGGTAAACGATCTGCGCCGACTCGATGGCGTCGTGGTCGAGGTCGCTTTCGGCGAATTCCGATGCCGCGCCAAGGTTCGTGTTCATCGTGCGCTCGCCATCCGGCGTGACGAGGATCAGGCAGCGGCCCGTTGGGGTCCCATTGTCGCTTACGCCATCGTGGAAGGAAACGCCGATGGAGCGAATGTCGTGGGCGAAGACGCTGGCGAATTGGTCGCGGCCCACCTTGCCTGCGAAACCGGCCTGTCCTCCGAGTGAGGCGATGCCGGCGCAAGTGTTCGCCGCCGAGCCGCCCGACGTCTCCACGGCAGGGCCCATCTTCTCGTAGAGGGCGGCGGCCTCCTCGGCCGAGGTGAGGCGCATGGCGCCCTTCACCAGCGAGAATTCGGCAAGCATGCCTTCCTCGCAGGGAGCGATGATGTCGACCAGCGCATGGCCGATCCCGAGGACTTGAAGAGTTTTGGTCATTGCGTTGGCTTTCGCTTCATTTGGCGCGGGCTTTGCCGCTTTCGGAAGGGGGTGGGGTTTTCGGTTCGAACTTGCACAAATCCGCGATGATGCAGCGCCAGCACTCGGGCTTCTTGGCCTTGCAGACGTAGCGGCCGTGCAGGATGAGCCAATGATGAACGTTGAGGATGAATTCCGGCGCGGCTATGCGCTCCAGGCCGAGTTCCACCTGCAACGGATTTTTCCCCGGCGCTAGGCCGGTTCGGTTGGCCACGCGGAAGATATGCGTGTCCACCGCGATTGTCGGCTGGTCAAAAGCGACATTCAAGACGACATTCGCGGATTTCCGCCCGACGCCGGGCAGCTTCTCCAAGGCCTCGCGGTCTTGCGGGACTTTGTCGCCGTGTTCCTCCACGAGCGCCATGGACAGCGCAATCACATTCTTGGCTTTGGTGTTGAAAAGACCGATGGTCTTGATGGCGTCGCGGAGCTTCTCCTCGCCAAGCTCGACCATCTTTTGCGGCGTGTCCGCCATCTTGAACAGGCGCTCTGTCGCCTTGTTCACTCCCGCGTCGGTGGCCTGCGCCGATAGCACCACCGCGACCAGCAGCGTAAAGGGGTTTATGTGCTCAAGCTCTGTCTTCGGGTGCGGGGTGGCTGCAGCGAGCCGGGAGAAAACCTCATGGATTTGCGCCGGCGTCAGCAAGGAAGCGCCGCCCTCGCCCTTGGCTTTCCCGGCGGCGGGCTCTAGCTTGGTCTTAGCCTTTTTCGTCCCGGCGGCAACAACTGGCTTTTCCATGGGTTTGGCGGGTGGATAGAGTTTACCAATGCAAGATGGCGTTTCAGGCAGCAGTGTGAGCCTCGGGCCGGATGAGCCGCCGCTTCCACAATTTTCCGCGACCTTGCTGCCTCATCGTTCCCTGTCGCGCAAGGGCTTTCTGGCTGTCATGGTTACGATAGCAGCCATGAGTTCTGCAACGGGCATCGCATTCGCGCTCAGAGGGGCATGGCCTGTGGCAGCGTTCTGCGAACTCGCTGTCGGCCTTCTTTATGTCGCCTTCCGGCTGAACTACAGGGCCGCCCGGATGTCGGAAAGCATTGTGCTCTCCGGACCCGAACTGCGCGTAACGCGCCTTTACCCATCAGGGCGAACCGAGAGCTGGAGCTTCAATCCCTACTGGGTGAAGTTCCAGCATGTGCGCCGCGACTACGCTGCCGACGAGCTTTCATTGGCGAGCCACGGCCGCAAACTGGTTCTCGGCGCCTTTCTGTCCGATGGCGAAACAGACAGCCTTGCAGCGTCGTTGACTGCGGCTCTGGCTCGCCAAAAGCATCACTCCTCGATGCATTTGAGCGAGATGTGAACCCCGGCCTTGTCCAGCGCATCGGCCCTCTCGTGCTTCAACTCAGGGCCGCCGTAGAAGAGCGTATAGCCATTCAGGAAAAGCAGGATCCCGAATGCGCCCACTCCGAAGCTGCCATAAAGAAGAAGGGAGGTTCCCATGACGATGGAGGCGGAGGCCAAGACGATCGCGATTTGCAGCATCGCCATCGAATAATCGTAGAAGGGGTGCTGCGCGAGAGCCAACTTGCGCTGGTTATCGCAAGACTCCGCCAGTGCCAGAAGCTCCGACTTGCCGTGCCGGCCATCCGTTTCCAGCTTCTGGATTTCCTTGTCGTACTCAGCCTTTTTTGTCTGGATGAGCTTGCGCGCCGCCTCCGGAAGGCTTTCCAGGTTCGGCGTCTCATCGAGTTTCAGCTCCAGCTGGTCGTTAGCGAGCTTGAGCTGCGACTGCCGGACGTACTTCGATTGGTAGTAGGCGTAGTGATCGTTGCCCTGGAAACCCGCCTGCTGTGCGGTCTTCATCGCGTCGTTGCTGCCGGTCGCGGCTATCGCGAGCAACACCGCCAGAACCGAGATGTAGATCGCCACCTTCTTGTCGCGCTTGAGCTCCGCCGTCTCGTCGAACGAATCCGCGGGCGTGCCGCTGACCACGCCAACCTTCTTTTCTTCCTTCTTCACGGCGCTCGCCTGCCCGCCAGCACTGGCCGCAGCAGCCTGCTGCGGCCTCGGATGCGTATTTCTTGGCTGCTTTTTCTTCATCCGCGTCCACAACATGCCTTATGCCGCCAGAGTTGCTTTCGAAGCCGCCGTGCCGTCGGCGTTCAGCCGGTACACATAGGGTTCGCCGGTCGGAAGGTTGAGCTTCAGGATCTGTTCCGGCGTCAGTTTGTCGAGCTGCATGATGAGAGCTCGAAGCGAATTGCCATGAGCCGAGACAATCACATTTTTCCCGGCGAGAACCTGGGGCAGAATCGTGCTCTCGTAATAGGGCAGCACGCGGGCCGCCGTGTCCTTGAGGCTCTCTCCGCCGGGAGGCGGCACGTCATAGGACCGGCGCCAGATGTGGACCTGTTCCTCGCCCCATTTTTTGCGCGCGTCATCCTTGTTCAAGCCGCACAGATCGCCATAGTGGCGCTCGTTGATCGCCTGGTCCCTGATGGTCTCGAGGCCCTTCTGCCCGATTTCATCCAGGATGATGTCGAGCGTGTGCTGGGCCCGCTTCAGTGCGCTTGTAAAGGCGATGTCAAAGACATAACCTTCCTTTTTCAGAAGCACCCCGGCGCGGTGAGCTTCCTCGATGCCGGTCTCGGTCAGGTCCGGATCGCGCCAGCCGGTAAACAAGTTCAGCTTGTTCCATTCGCTCTCGCCATGGCGAACAAGCACGAGCACATTGTCCATTTTGCTATCCTCGCTTCACGCACAATCGGCTTAGGCTTATCAGATCCCAAGCACGTTGCGCATCGAAAACAGGCCGGGGTCGCGCCCCTGGCCCCAAAGTGCTGCAGTCAGCGCGCCGCGGGCGAAAATCTGCCGATCTTCGCCCCGATGCGTCAGTTCCAGTCTCTCGCCGGCCCCGGCGAAGATCACCGTGTGATCGCCGACGACGCTTCCGCCTCTGAGCGACGCAAACCCGATGGAGCCCAGGGGCCTCTCGCCAGTGTGGCCGTCCCGGCCTCTCACGCTGTGCTCCCCGAGCGCGACGCGACGCCCGGCGGCGGCCGCCTTGCCGAGCAGAAGCGCCGTCCCCGACGGAGCATCGACCTTGTGCTTGTGGTGCATTTCGACAATCTCGATGTCGAAGCGCTCATCGAGCGCGCGGGCGGCCTGCTCGACGAGCGCGGCGAGAAGATTGACGCCGAGACTCATATTGCCGGACTTGATAATGGTCGCATGGCGCGCCGCGGCCTCGATTTTCGCCTCATCCTCGGCCGACAATCCCGTTGTGCCGATGACGTGGACGATGCGGGCCTGAGCGGCGAGAGCCGCTGTCGCAACGGTTGTCGCAGGAGTTGTAAAATCCAGAACGCCCTCGATATGCGTAAAGAGGGGCAGCGCCTCGCTCGTGATTTTGACGCCGAGAGGTCCGACGCCCGCGACCTCGCCTGCATCCTTCCCGATGAAGGGAGAATCCGGCCTCTCAACGGCACCGGAAACGCCGCAATGGGGCGATTCATGAATGGTGCGGATAAGCTCGCGCCCCATCCGGCCGGCCGCTCCCATGATTGCTAGCCGCATCATCTACCTCGCCTGTCGATACTCTTCACGCCAGCGCTCTTCAGCGTGCCAGAAATGCCGCTGCCGGAAAAGGCTGAAGCACCTTTCCGGCATCATTTCGGGCACAGCAAACTGATGAGCTCTTATGAATCGCCTCCAAAGCCGATGGTGCGGCGATTGAGAACGAACCTGATCCAGATCGTCAGGAGAAACTCCGACGCGCCCGCGACTATGAGCACCGCAAGCGAGTTGAACTGATAGGAGGACAGGTGGAAGCCGGGGCAATCTGCTTGTCCTGCGGAACAAGAGGGCGTGATGATGGTCTGGACGAGGATCACCAGGCCCGCGACCACGGGCGCGATCGCCAGCACGGAGTCAAGAACGCCAAGCGCCCGGATCTGGCTCGCGGAGAAAAGCAGAAAAGTCATCTGGATGATGAGGTAGAAGAATCCGATCCAGACAGGAATAGCCCAAGCCACGCCGCCGCCATCCGGCTTGTAATGAGGATAATAGCCGATGAAAATCGCTCCCCCGATGGTCCCCACCAAGGCGAGGAGGATGCTGAACCACTCTTCAGGGTGCGTACTTGCACGCCGCCTCTGGTCTGCAAAAGTCATGACCGTCCCTTCCTACTATTTCTCATCCAAAAAAGAAATCACCTCACGCCGACGACCGCCGGAAGCCCGAGATGCCGCCGCGGACGCTGGCAGAGCTGCAGCGCGGTGAAAAAAAGCTCTCATGCGCCGCGTTGCGTTGCAACGCCCATAAGCTTCTTTTCCGCCCGGTTCCGCATGCCCGAACGGCAAAGCGTCTCTCTTTATGCTTTGACTCGTGCCGCTTTTATGGCGAGGTCGATCATCGATCGGGCTTCAGCCGCATCGCCCCACCGATCGATTTTGACCCACTTGCCGGTCTCAAGATCCTTGTAATGGTTGTAAAAGTGCGAGATGCGCGACAGAAGCATTTCGGGAAGGTCGGAATAATTCAGGACTTTCCGGTAGATCGGCGACACCTTATCAGACGGCACCGCGATGATTTTTTCGTCGCCGCCTTGTTCGTCCTGCATGAACAGCACGCCAACCGGCCTGCAATTGCAGACCGCACCCGGCACGATCGGGCGGGAGTTGGCAATCAGCACATCGATGGGATCGCCATCATTCGACAGGGTATGCGGAACGAACCCGTAATTCCCCGGATAATGCATGGAGGTATAGAGCATCCGGTCCACGAACATGGTTCCGGAAGCCTTATCCAGCTCGTATTTGATCGGCTCTCCGCCGATAGGCACCTCGACGATCACGTTGATGTCGAAGGGCGGATTTGATCCGATGGGAATGCTATCAACGCGCATGGTGTCGGTCCTTTGGCCTCTTGAAGTTTGGTAGCGCACTCATGCGCACATTTCCATCCTTTTGCTACTTTCCTCGTGAAGATAACGCTTGCGCCACAGGCTAATATCCTTAATGAAGCGTGTGTCCTCAGGGCTGAAAGCGGATAAACATACCCTGGCTTTTCCCATGACCAAGCTCTTTCATCTCGCACTTGCTGCGGCGTTCAGTTCCAGCCTCGCCTGCCACTCTCTCGCAGCAGGTCCAAGAGACATCAGGGCCTTCGTCAAGGATGCTTTCAAAGCCAAGATCGAAGCTATCAAGTCAGGCATCTACTGCCAGGCCTTTTCCTGCGACTTCGAGGTCGAGTCCTTTTTCGCGACGGAAACCGATCCCAAAACCTATGCGATATCCACAAGCGGATGGCTCGAGGGAACAATCCCGGGGCTGAAGGGCTCGGCGCGGCGAGCCATGGGCTTGACCGGCAGCTACACCCGCGGCACCTGCATCGTAAAGGACCTGAAGCCGGTCTTCGACGTCACCACAAACAACAATGGCTGGGGCGCGTCGAGGATAGAGTCCGTCTTCAAGCGCATCGACATCCCGACGATCGTCGTGCTGACGCCCGAAGACTGCAAAAAGGTCGACCGTTTCATAGTCGCCTCGTCCTGAGCACCGCGGCGGGCAGCATCAGGCGCTCAGCTTCTCCATGACCTTGTCGCTCATCTCGAAGTTGGCGTAGACCGCCTGCACATCGTCGGAATCTTCCAGCGCATCGATCAGCTTCAAAAGTTTCTCGCCCTTCTCTTCATCGACATCCACCGTATTCTGCGGACGCCACACGATGGAGGCCGACTTCGCCGGGCCGAACTTCTTTTCCAGCGCGGCGGCGGCTTCGTGATACGCCTCGACGCTCGTGGTCAGCCAATGGGCATCCTTGTCCGTCTCGCAATCGTCGGCGCCTGACTCGATGGCCGCTTCGAGCATATCTTCGGCGCTCGCAGCCGTTAGCGGGTATTCGATTTCACCAACCCGGCTGAAACTGAACGACACCGCGCCCGTCTCGCCAAGGTTGCCGCCGAACTTCGAGAAAAGGGAACGAACCTCGCCTGCTGTGCGATTGCGGTTATCGGTCAGCGCCTCCACGATCACGCCGACGCCGCCGGGCGCGAAGCCCTCGTAACGCACCTCGACGTAATCCGCGCCGCCCGCCTCCTGGCTCTTCTTGATGGCGCGCTCGATGTTATCCTTCGGCATGTTCTGCGCCCGCGCCGCAAGCACGGCGGAGCGCAGGCGCGGGTTCATGGCGATCTCGGGCAAACCGAGCTTTGCCGCGGCCGTGATCTCACGCGCGAGCTTGGAAAACATCTTCGAGCGCTTTTTATCCTGCGCGCCCTTGCGGTACATGATGTTCTTGAACTGGGAATGCCCTGCCATGGGATGCCTTTGTATATCGTCCTCTGAGAGGCCCTTGTCGCCGTTATCGAGCGTTCGGACGAGGTTTTGCAACACGCTTTCGAACTTGGCAAGCGATGCCGGGCGGGAATGGTTGCCTATGCGCAAGAAAACGGCGCATAGACGCTTTTATATACCATCATAGGTGATGTTGAAGCAGCGGGCGTCAACATTCCGCACGAACATAAAGAGGCCAAATGCGCCGCGTTCTGCACATTATTCTCGTGGTTTTTGCCGTCATCCTGGCCTACCTCTCCTTCGCGCCTGTCGGCATCGAGCCAGCAGCGTGGCAGCCGCAGCCGCCGCCTTCCAGCGAAACCGGGCCTTATGCGCGAAACGATCTTTTGAAAGGCATTGAGCGCATAGCGGCTGGCGTGGGCAAGGGGCCGGAGGCGATTGCTTTCGACGCTCAGGGCCGCATCATCACCGGCTTCGTTGACGGGCGCGTGGTCCGCTTCGAGCCGGATGGCGGCGGGTACGCGCTGCTGGCCAATACTGGCGGCAGGCCGCTTGGCGTCTCCACCCATCCTGACGGCAGCGTTATCGTTTGCGACGCGAACCGGGGCCTTTTGAAAGTCGGCCTGGATGGGAAAGTCACCGTGCTCGCGGCGGAGGCGGACGGCGTGCCCTTCCGTTTCACGAACGATCTCGCGGTCACGAACGACGGCTCGAAGGTCTACTTCACCGACGCCTCATCGAAATTCGGCTTCGGCCATGTCAACGAAGACATCATCGAGCACGGAGGGCATGGGCGCTTCCTGGTCTACGATTTCAACACCGGCAAGGCGAATGTCCTGATGAAAGACCTGCAGTTTGCGAACGGCGTCGCGCTCGGGCCTGATGAAGCCTTCGTGCTGATCAACGAGACGGGCAGCTATCGGATTTGGCGATACTGGCTGAAAGGCGAGAAGGCCGGAACTTCGGACATCTTCGCGGGCAATCTGCCGGGCTTCCCCGATAACGTCACCTTCAACGGCAAGGATCGCTTCTGGGTCGCGATCTACGCGCCCCGCACGCCTATCGCGGACAGGCTCGCGCCCTACCCTGCCGCCCGAAAGATGGTGATGCGCGTGCTGCGGTTCCTGCCGCCGCCAGTGAAGGCGCAGGCCTTCGTGCTCGCCTTCGATCCGGACGGAAAGCTCGCCGCCAATCTCCAATATGACGGCAGCGACGCCTACTTCCCCATCACCTCGGTGCGCGAACATCCGAACGGGCATCTCTATTTCGGCTCCCTCACTGCAGATAGCCTCGGGCGAATTAAGAAGCCTCCGCTTACGCCCAGCGCGAGGCAGTAGCGGAGCCCCGAGCGGCGCCGAGAAGCCGATCTACATAAGCAGGAACGATCTCGGTGGCGCGGCCGTGGATCGCCTCGTGGAAGATGCTTATGCCTTCCGAAGGCTCAAGGTTGAGCTCGACCGTATGTGCACCTGCGCGGCGGGCCTCCATCACGAAGCCTGCGGCGGGATAGACCGTCCCGCTGGTCCCGATGGAAATGAAAAGATCGCAGCCGCCGAGCGCGTCGTAAATCCGATCCATCTGATAGGGCATTTCGCCGAACCACACCACGTCGGGCCGCATGACGCCCGGCTTCGCGCAGATCGGACAGATCGTTTCCAGGGTCAGGTCGCTGTGCCCGATCGGATGTCGCCGTCCGCAGGCGGCGCACAGCGCTTTCATGATCTCGCCGTGCATGTGAATGAGGTTCTTCGATCCCGCCACTTCATGGAGCGGGTCGATGTTCTGCGTCACGACCAGGACCTTGCCCGGATAATCGGCCTCAAGGCGAGACAACGCATGGTGGGCGGCGTTGGGCTTCACATCGGCGTTCTGTCTGCGGCGTTGATTATAGAAATCCAGGACGAGCTCGGGATTGCGCTGATAGCCTTCCGGCGTGGCGACCTCGCGATAGTCGTAGCGAGCCCAGATGCCATCCTTGTCGCGGAACGTATGAAGACCGGATTCCGCCGAAAGCCCGGCGCCGGTCAAAACAACAATTTGATTGTAACAAGTCATCGTCGAGCGCTCCCTCCACTTGAATTTCCTTGACCGGCGGATTTACCTCATGAGGGTAGAAGACCCGGAGTTTTCCCGCTTCGTAAATTGTCTTCTTAGTGTCCGGAGAGAGTAAGAACATGTCAAATCGAATCGAAGGCCTGGCTCACCTCGCCGGGCAAACACTTCGGACCGTCGGCTATGCCGGGCTATCCCGATACATGATGAGACGCGCAGCTCGTCTTGGCACACCACCGGCTCGCGTAGAAATCACCAAGCCCGTGCCCGGGCTCTTTACGCTCCTGCAGGATGTCTTGAAGCTTCAGGCGAAAGACGCGCGAAGCGTCCGCGATGGCCTTTATCCGATCCCTGTCGAAGACAGTAGTTCCTTCGCTGCCCGCATCGAGGCGGTCCAGCGCATGATCGACGATCTCCCGCAAACGACGGAGCGGCGCTCGGAAAAGAGAGCCAGCGAGGTGGCTGACCTTCCGGAAGCGACGGGCATGCCGGATTACTACACCCAGAATTTCCATTATCAGTCGGGCGGTTGGCTCACGGAGGAATCCGCGAGGATTTACGATGTCCAGGTCGAGACGCTGTTCTTCGGCGCAGCCGGGGCCATGCGCCGGCAGGCCATTCCGCCAATCGCAGAGTTCATCCGCGGCCGGGACCAGCGGCAGATCCGCCTCTTGGATGTCGCATGTGGCAGCGGCCGCTTTCTGGGCCAGCTCGCACAGGCCTTTCCGGCCATGCCCATGACGGGCGCCGACCTGAGCCAAGCTTACCTCGATGAGGCCGCGCGCTTCTTGCACGGCCGCCGAAACATCTCGTTTCACCAAGCAAACGCCGAGGCGCTCCCCTTCGCGGACAGCAGCTGCGACATCGTGACGTGCGTCTATCTCTATCACGAGCTTCCGAACGAGGTCCGCCGCCGGGTCACGTCCGAAATCGCGCGGGTGCTCAAGCCCAACGGCCTTTTCGTCTTCGTCAATTCGCTGCAATGGGGCGATGTGGAGGGCTATGACGGCCTGCTCGAAGCCTTTCCGCAGCGCTTCCACGAACCCTATTACACCGACTATCTCGGCGACGATCTCGCAGGCAGCGACGGCCTGTTCGCGCTCTCGGGCCTCAGGCCGGAGGATGATTTCCCCGCATTTTTGTCCAAGATCGTGGTCTGCAACAAGGCCGCGTGACCCGAAGCGCAATCGGGAACATGGTCAGACGCCTTGTATTGTCATGGGAAACAGCACGGAGATATACCCATGGCAGACGCCCACGAGCGCGCGAATTCGGTCTTCATCACAGGGCTCAAGAACGCCCATGCGTTGGAGAACCAGGCGCTTGAGTTGATGAACAGACAGGTCGAGCGGATTGAAAATTACCCCGACATCAAAGCCAAGCTCGAACAGCATATTCAGGAGACCCACAATCAGATCCAGCGGCTCGAAAGAATCCTTGAATCGCTGGGCGAAAGCCGTTCCGTCCTCAAGGACAACGCTTTGTCATTGACCGGCAACATGGCGGCTATCGCGCATGCCTTCACGCAAGACGAAATCGTGAAGAACTCGATTGCGAATTTCGCGTTCGAGAACTTCGAGATCGCCTCCTACAAGTCCCTCATCCAGCTTGCCGGCGACACAGGCCATCAAGAAGCCGAGCAGCCCTTGCAGGAGACGCTCCGCGAGGAGGAAGCCATGGCAAGCTGGATCGACGGCCACTTGTCGGATGTGACTCACAAGTATCTGGAGCGGTATGTCGCCGACGAGAAGGCTGGCCTCTAAATCGAAGTCAGCCCGGCGCAACCGCGCCGGAAAAGTTCTGGAGAAAGCGGCGCCAAGTCTGGCGCCGCTATTTTGTCCGTCCGTTTTTAGAAAAGAATAACCGCCTTCTGCACGGTTACCCAAACGCCCCACGCCAGCGGTATGCCGACCAGAAGCCACGCGAAAATCGCGAGAGGAGTCAACATTTTGCCTCTGCCTATGACGCGGGAGCCGTGGTACGAATGCTCTTCTTCGTCCCGCGCCGTCAGGGCCTCGACTTCGGCGTTGCTCATGTAGCGCTTCTCTGAAACGTGGTGCACGGCAAGGTTGGCGAAGAAGCCAACGACAAGCAAACCCGCCAGGATATACAAGGTGAAGTCGTAGATATGATCACGCGGTACACCCGCGTTGATCTGGGCTTCGCGGATGTAGTTGACGATCACAGGGCCGACGATGCCGGCAGTCGACCAGGCCGTCAGCAGGAGACCGTGGATCGCGCCCACATACAACGTGCCGAAGATATCGGCGAGATAGGCGGGCGCCGTGGCAAAGCCGCCGCCATACATCGACAGGATGACGCAAGCGCACAGGACGAACAGCGGGATGCTGCCGATGCGCGCGGCCTGCGGCGCTGCACAGTAGAGCGCAATGCCGAGCAGGAAGAAGATGGCGTAGGTTACTTTGCGGCCGATATGGTCCGAAAGCGACGCCCAGAAGATGCGGCCAAAGATGTTGAAGAGAGAAAGCAGCCCGACGAAGCCTGCAGCAATCGCCGCGGCGGAAGTCTTCAACTGGGGATCGGCCTGCACCTGGGCGAAGTTCAATCCGGCCTTGCCGACGAGGGAGCCGCCAAAGATCTCCTGAAGCATGGGAGACGCGATGCCGATCACGCCGATGCCTGCCGACACGTTCAGCATCAGAACGAGCCAGATGAGCCAGAACGACACCGTCTTGTAGGAATCCCGCACATGCACATGGCGCGTCGTAATCAGTGACCTTTTCTGGGCCGGGGGCGTCCATCCCTCGGGCTGCCAGCCATCCGGCGGCACGCGATAGGCGAATGCGCCGCCTATCATGAAGACGAAATATATAGCCCCAAGCGCGATAAACGTCTGCCAGACACCGACAGAGGTTGGCGTCTGGAAATACTGCATCAGAATGACCGCGAGCGGCGAGCCGATCATCGCGCCGCCGCCAAAGCCCATGATCGCCATTCCGGTCGCCATGCCGCGCTTGTCCGGAAACCATTTGATGAGCGTCGAAACGGGCGAAATGTAGCCGAGGCCAAGCCCAATGCCGCCGATCACGCCGGAGCCGAGCCACATCAGCCAGAGCTGATGATAGCGCACGCCCACAGCCGAGATGACAAGACCGCCACACCAGCAGAACGCGGCGACAACAGCCGTTCTTCTTGGCCCGACGCGCTCCACCCATCCGCCGAGCACCGCCGCGGAAACGCCCAGGAACACGAAGAAGAGCGTGAACATCCAGCCGAGATCCGCCACACGCCAGTCGCAGCTTGTGGTGATGAGCGCTTGACCGAGGCCCATGTCGGGGCAGGCGGCCGGAGTCTTGATTCCGATCGCCTTCGACAGGGGCAGCCAAAACACGCTAAAGCCGTAAGCCATGCCGATGCACAGGTGGATGGCGAGCGCCGCCGGGGGCACGAGCCATCGGTTGAACCCGGTCTTTGCGATAATTCTTCTGCGGCTGAGCAAGCCCGCGCTGCCTCCCGCCCTGGATCGAGCGGTTACATCGATGGTCGCCATTCCTTGCCTCTCTGTTTCATGTACCCTAGTCCAGATAACGCGCCTCAGCTTCAGCTAGTCCGAACCGCAAAAACTGTTTCCTCCGGACGAACCCCACATTCCGTCCGGTCATCCTTGCGAGTCTTTGCTTGAGGAAAGACGCGTTTTTCCTCGACGTGAGGCTCTCGAACCGTGAAAATAGATGCCTCCTGGCAGGGCGCTCTCCGGGTTGGGAAATCAAGAAATCAACGGCCCCACGACAGCCGGAGACCAGATGCCTGCGGCGTCCTCGCGTCCACTGCCCGAAAGTATCGTCTCGAAATTCCGGCATTGTTTCGCCCGAGTTTCGACCTCAGGCGTTTCGGCGGCTTAAGCGGGAGCTTCAAAGCTGCTGCGACAATTTTCGCGCGGCAACCTGCCCCTGATGCCAAAACAACGGCGCGGAAAACCAGTTTCCGGCCTCAGTCAAAGATTTAAGCCGAAAATGGCGGCGCAGTGCGTCGCCCACGTTATTCAGGCGAAGTTCGCGCTGCCTGCGCATCACTGAAAACTGAAAATCCGGTTCCAATCCCTCTTCATGTCGACAACTGTCCAGCCGTTCCCAGCCGCGGCGTCGAGCGCCGCATTCAATCGGCCGAAGACCGAGTTGCGGTCATAGGCATACTCACGCTCCGCATCCGTATGATGAACGATGAGGCCGAAACGCCGCCCGCCTTTCGACAGCGTTGTCCATTGCAGCATCTCAAGATCGCCATCGGAGTTTCCGAAGGCGGCGATGGGACGCCGCCCGATCCGCTCGTAGATGCCGACCGGCTTGCCTGCCTTGTCGTCGATGAAGTCCACTTGCGGCAGTCGAAAAAGCTCCGGAACGCCGTCCTTGATCTGAAACTTCGTCCTGATGCTCGACCCGATCACCTGCTCTGGAGGAACGCCGTAAATCTGCTCTGTCCAGGGCCGCATGAACTCCACGCCGCCGCCTGAAACGATGAAGGTCTTGAAGCCGTTCGCCCGCAAATAAGCGAGCAACTCCAGCATCGGCTGATACACGAGGTCGGTATAGGGCCGGTCGAACCTCGGGTGGCGCGCGGTCGCGAGCCAATCCTTGACGATCTCGGAAAATTGCCCGGTGGTCATGCCGGCATGGGTCTCCATGACGAGTTGCACGAGCCCCTTCTCCCCGGACGCGGCCAGCCCCTTCATGTCGCTGTCGAGAACCGCCTTGAACGGCTCCCTGTCCTTCCACTCCGGATGCAGCGGCGCCAGCGCCTTCACGCGGTCGATCGCAAAAGCCAGCTGGACATACATGGGCTGCTCGACCCACAAGGTCCCGTCATTGTCGAAGGCCGCAATCCGCTCTGCGGGCGGTACAAAATCCGGCGAATCCTCGCGCGTCACTCCAGCGACAAAACTTAAGATCGCCTGTTTGGCCGTCCCCTCGTTCCACGACGGGAGCGGATCAGCCACCTCTCCAAGCGTTCCACCAGCGGTCGCAGACGGGAGCGCCGGCGCTGCCAGGAAACAGGCGCCCGCTGTCAGGCCTGCCAGCGAAACAAAAGCACGTCTGTCCAGGACAGGGTTGCTGGTCATGCTTCGCCTCCCATCATGATTTTCCCAATGTCTTCAATAGCTGAGGACCAGCTTACGCCTAAATAGATGCATTGATATTGACTGGTGGAGGTGCGACTATCAATCGCGTACTGACAGATCGATCAAACGTAAGGCGTTGTGAAAGCTCATGCGAATTCATCAGAAGCTTTGCCTGGGACTGGTCGCGACTTTCTTTGCCGTCCCACTGGCAAGCTGGCCCGCCGCAAGCCAGCAGCAACAGACGAAGCCGAATATCATCATGATCGTGTCCGATGATTTCGGCTATGGCGACTCCGCGCCGTATGGGGGAGGCCCCGGCCGGGGCATGCCCACGCCCAACATCGAGCGCTTGGCGAACGAAGGCATGACCTTCTTCTCCTTCTACGCCCAGCCAAGCTGCACGCCGGGCCGCGCCGCAATGCAGACGGGCCGCATCCCGAACCGCAGCGGCATGACCACCGTAGCGTTCCAGGGCCAGGGAGGCGGTCTGCCCGCCGCAGAGTGGACTCTCGGATCAGTGCTGAAACAGGGCGGTTATCAGACCTTCTTCAGCGGCAAGTGGCATCTCGGCGAAGCCGATTACGCGCTGCCCAACGCGCAAGGCTACGACGAGATGAAATACGCCTTTCTCTACCACCTGAACGCCTACACCTATGGCGATCCGGAATGGTTTCCCGACATGTCACCCGAGTTGCGCGCCATGTTCAACCGGGTGACAAAGGGAGCGCTCTCCGGCAATGCCGGCGAGCAGGCGAAAGAGGAGTTCAAGGTCAACGGCGAATATGTGAACACCCCGGAAAAAAGGCTCGTCGGCATTCCGTTCCTGGACGAATATGTCGAGAAGGCCTCGCTCGATTACCTCGATAAAGCACCGAAGGGCGGCAAACCGTTCTTCATGAGCATCAATTTCATGAAGGTTCACCAGCCGAACCTGCCCGCCGCGGAGTTCATTCACAAATCCCTGTCCAAGTCGAAATATGCAGACTCCATCGTGGAGGCCGACACCCGCATCGGGCATATCCTCGACAAGGTGCGTGAACTCGGTCTCGACAAGAATACCTACGTGTTCTGGACGACCGACAACGGCGCATGGCAGGATGTTTACCCCGACGCTGGCTACACGCCGTTCCGCGGCACGAAAGGCACCGTGCGCGAGGGCGGCAACCGCGTTCCAGCCATCGCCTGGGGTCCGAAAATCAAGGCCGGTACCAGGAACCACGACATCGTCGGCGGGCTGGACTTCATGGCTACCTTTGCGTCGCTCGCGGGCACGAAACTGCCCGAGAAGGATCGCGAGGGCCAGCCCATCATCTTCGACAGCTACGACCTGTCGCCTGTCCTTTTCGGCACTGGCAAATGCGGCCGCAACAGCTGGTTCTACTTCACCGAAGATGAACTGAGCCCTGGCGCCGCGCGGGTCGGCAACTATAAAGCCGTTTTCAACCTTCGCGGGGACGACGGACAAGCCACCGGCGGGCTCGCGGTCGACACGAACCTCGGCTGGAAGGGCGGACAGAAATACGTCGCGACAGTGCCGCAGGTGTTTGACCTTTGGGGTGACCCGCAGGAGCGCTACGACATCTTCATGAACAACTTTACCGAGCGCACCTGGGTGATGATACCCATCAGCGACGAGATCAAGAAGCTGATGCAGACATACATCCAGTATCCGCCGCGCAAAGTTCAGAGCGCGAGTTACACCGGCCCGCTCACGATCTCGAACTACCAGAAATTCGAGTGGGTTCGCGAGCAGCTGAAAAAGGAAGGCGTCAATATTCCGCTGCCGACCGGCAACTAGCGGGCAAGCCGCGCCAAAAAGCCGATCGCTATGGTGTGCGCCCTTCGGGGCGCACAGTCGCGTTGAGCCTGCCTTATAACGCCGTGGGACCGCTCTGCGGATTCTTCGCGTATTGCCGGGGAACGATCGCCCGCACGGCGCTCTTGACAGGAGAGGCGTTTTTGCGCGCGAAACGGTGGAATCGCCGCCGCGCGCCCTGTCAGGAGCGAGAATCCGGATGGCTGAAGACATCAGCAAAATATCGAGCGAAGCGGCCGAGCAGCACGATTTCGATCATGAGTTCCCTCGCGGCGGCAAGCAGGCCGAAGTAATCGTGACCAGCGAAGAAGCCTCTCCAACGCCGAAAACCGAGGAAGGACGCGAACTCACCAAGTCGACGAGCTTCGAGCCCTATCCAGGCCCCGTGGGAGGCTGGGGCTCGCTCAGGTCTGTTGCCGCGCACCTCTTCCGCGAGGAAGTGCCCGTAGGCAAGGACCTCGTCTTGTGGAAGCAGAACAAGGCGGACGGCTTCATGTGCGTGTCCTGCGCCTGGGCCAAGCCGCGCGACCCCTACCCCTTCGAGTTCTGCGAAAACGGCGCAAAGGCCACCGCCTGGGAGATCACGTCGGAGCGCATCGACCCCGAATTCTTTGCCCAGCACACCTGCGCGGAACTCGAATCCTGGAGCGATTTCGACCTGGAAAAAGAGGGCCGCCTCACCGAGCCGCTTCGCTGGGACGCGGAAACAGACAAATATGTGCCGGTGCTATGGGCCGAGGCCTTCCGAGATATCGGCGCGCGGCTGAAAGCCATCGACCCAAAGAAAACGGTATTCTACACCTCCGGCCGGGCCTCGCTGGAAACATCCTACATGTTCCAGCTTTTCGCTCGCATGTATGGCCACAACAACCTGCCCGACAGTTCGAACATGTGCCACGAGAGCACGTCGGTTGGCCTGCCGAAAAGCATAGGCGCAGGCGTAGGAACCGGGACGCTGGAAGACTTCAAGCACTGCGATCTCATCATCCACATCGGCCAGAACCCCGGCACGAATAGTCCGCGCATCCTGCATAAATTCCAGCACGCAAGGCAGCGGGGGGCGCAGTTCGTTGTATTCAATCCGATGCGCGAGCGCGGGCTGGAGCGGTTCACGAACCCGCAGAACCCGATCGAGATGCTGACGCTGTCGGAGACGCAGATCGCGACGCAGTATTGTCTCATGAAATCGGGCGGCGACATCCCGGCGCTGACCGGCCTATGCAAGGCCGTGATTGCGCTCGACGACGAGGCCAAGGCCAAGGGCAGCGAGCGCGTTCTCGATGTCGCGTTCATCGAAGAGCACACGCATGGATTCGAGGATTTCGCGAACTACTGCCGCGACACGAGTTGGGAAACCATTGAAGAAGGCTCGGGTCTGAGCCGCGAGGAAATCGAAAAAGCGGCCAGCACTTATTCAAATAGCAAAGCCTGCCTTGGCATCTATGGCATGGGCATCACGCAGCAGCTTCAAGGCACGCAAAATGTCCAGATGGTCGCGAACCTCCTCCTCCTTCGCGGAAATATCGGCAGGCCGGGAGGAAACATCCTGCCCGTGCGCGGCCATTCCAACGTGCAGGGCCAGCGCACCGTCGGCATCACCGAGAAGCCGGAGCTTGCTCCGCTCGATCAGCTTGAACGTCAGTTCGAATTCAAGGCTCCGCGCGAGAAAGGCCTGAACATCGTCGGCGCGGCCATGGCGCTGATGAAGGGGGAACTTGAGGCGTTCCTGTGCCTTGGCGGCAACCTCGCGCGAGCGTTGCCGGACGGCCCGCAGCTCGAAGAGGCTTGGCGCAACCTTCCGCTCACCGTTCAGATCGCCACCAAGCTCAACCGCAGCCACGTCATCCATGGCAAGGCCGCCTACCTCCTGCCCTGTCTCGGCCGCATCGAGATCGACCGGCAGGCGAGCGGCGAGCAGGCTGTATCGATGGAGGATTCAACGGCGTTCTTCCACGGCTCGCGGGGACAGGTTGAACCGGCCAGCCCTAATCTTCTCTCCGAGCCCGCCATCATTGCCGAACTCGCCAAGGCGACGCTGCCGCCGAATCCGAAAGTCCCGTGGGACGAATGGGTCGGCGACTACGGCAAGATCCGCGACGCGATGGAGGAGACGTGGCCCGAAATGTTCCGGGACTTTAACAAGCGGCTGTTCACGCCCGGCGGTTTCGAGCGCCCCATCCCGGCGCGCCATCGGCAATGGAAAACTGAGACGGGGCGCGCCAACTTCCTCGTCCCGGAGGCTCCTGCTGGGGACAAATTGGCCACCAAGCTTTCCGATGAGGTGCTGCGCCTGACCACCGTCCGCAGCAACGATCAGTTCAACACCACCGTCTACGGTTTTCATGACAGGCTCCGCGGCATCGATGGCACCCGCATGGTCCTTATGATGAACGAGGACGACATTGACCGCCTTGGTTTCCGGGAAGGCGAAATCGTGAACCTGGAAACCGTGTCGGAGGACGCCATCCGGCGCGAGGTCCAGGGCTTCCGCATCGTGAAGCACCCGATAGCCAAGGGGTGCGCCGCGGCCTATTTCCCGGAAGCCTCTCCGCTTGTCCCGCTTGCACATCATGAACCGAAAAGTTGCACGCCAGCGTACAAAGCCATCCCCGTTCGCGTAAACCGCGCCGCGATGGCGTGAGGGCTCTGCCCGGCCGAACCAGGAAGCCCCGCGGACAAGGCGCGCGAATGGAAAAAGGTTGCAGCCGTCGCAATGAGCCCTCAGGCCATAACACGGCTGGTTAACCGAATTGGGTTCGTTTTGTAAAAATGCAAATACTAAATGTGTAAGTAATTTGGCAGGAGCCGGTGGGAGCAAGGGTGTAATTTTATGATCTCTGGTCTTCCTTAACTCGAAGCCTCTGACATGCGCGCTGCCGAAGACCAAACTATGCAAGGTTCGTTAACCTAACTAACTCGACACGGCGCGTGCCTTGCTGCCGTCTGCACATTGGCGGCAATGCGAAACAGGACACTCATCATCCAGGCACGCATTCGCGGCTTGAAAAACGATTAATGAGCTTGCGACCTAGTTTTGAACTGGAACACACCTTCTTGATGTCGTTCGAAATTCTCATCAGGCGGTATTTCAGCGGGTTCTTGCGCCTAGTCTGTTTCAACTCCGCCTTCAAGTTTTCCTCGACGATCAACTTCACCTTGCGTGCATTTTCTTTTAAGAAGGCATCGAGACCGGATTCGTAAAGAGACACCCAGTCTTTGTGACGAACACAGAGGAGGTCCACTTCTTTGCTCGTTTTGACATGACCGTATTTCGGCAACGTGAACCCGATTTTTCGATCATCACTGACAATAAAATGAGAACGGAGCAGATCAAGTGTTTGGCGGCCGAAACCTTGTTCATAGGCGACTTTTGGAATAGCATATCCCAGCCGCTTGGCGAAAGTCGTTGTAATATGCTGTTCGGGTGATAATCTAGAGCGAAAGTTTTTTTCTCTCAAGTTTGCTAAATCCGAGTGGTCTTCGTATTCAAAGTAAATCGCATCATGAAATGAGAACGGTTTTACATCCCAGAACCTTTTAACGTCGTCCAAACGACCGTAGTTAAACCAATCACTGATATGGAAGGGAAGCCGTTCTAGAAGAAACGGATTGAGCGTGAAGTAAGGGCAAATGCAAAGTCGGGCGCTAAACTCGGAGCTATGAAAATTTTTTGTTGCATATTTTTCGTACTCGTCCTGTAATTGTGAAAAGTAGTGAATGTAGGCATCGCTCCTTATTCTCAAGACATAATCAGCCTTAACTGCATCTAGGCCTGCATTCACGACGGAGATCATCTTATTGCAGTTATTAATCTTATCGTCGAATTTTAGTGGCGGCAAAGATTTAGCAAAAGGTGCGAGCACGACAGCATCGGCGAGATCCGAGAACTTCGTCAAAAGCGCAACAACTCTCGCGTCATCAGGAGGAAAGTTGACAACCCTCCCTTCTCTGTATCCGCTGACTTGACTGACGCCGAAGATCAACTTTGAGTTTTTATTGCATTGGCGCCAACTCCTCAGGCGCACGATATCTTCATCATGGGAGTTTAAATGAAGTGGTCCGTGTAAAAATATTGCTACGCTCGACATTTAACATATCCCTCTAAGCATCTGCAAACAGAATGTTAGCAAGCAGCTCTCTCTGCGCGCTTTTTTTAAGATATTCATAGTCATCGGGTACACCACAAAATATAGTTCCATCTGGCGTGAGCTTAACATGCTTGACACGACATCCCCGCCGCAACATTTGGTTGTACAGCGGCGCGATGTAGTGTTCAGCAATAATCTGGCTCGGAGAGGCTAATTCATCCGCATACGCCTGAGAAAACAGATCGACAGACCTAAAATAATAAAGCCCGTTCGAACACCAAGGAGAGATGCGCTCTTTCTCGGCAACGCGCATCACCTCGCCTGGTGCGCCCTCTTTCTCAAGAACGAAAGACCAACGGTCTCCCTCCCCTTCAAAGGTTTCCAAATACCCGTCAGCTGAAGCAGCGTGCTTATCCAGACGAAAGTTGGGACGAAAGCTATCTATGTTGAAGACGACAAGCGGCGTAGAGTCAGGCTTCCTGCAGTTCTCAAGGCCCAAAGAGACCGTTTGTGCTTGGCCGAGTGTGACGTTCTCCAGTTCGAGGATGTGAGGCGCGCGAACACCTAGCGTCCTGCAGCGCTCGGAAACAAACGAACGAAGACCGTTGGATCTCAATCCGACAAAGATGAAAACCACGTCGTTGAAGTACGCCTTAAAAGACGAAATTGCGTAATCGAAGACGGGAAACCCATGCAGATCAAGCATATACTTTGGCTTTTGGTAGCCCGCAGCGGTGAAGCGCGACGACATACCTGCCATAGGGATGCATATGATCATGTCTCACTCCTCCTGACGTCCACGTAAATCCGCAGTGCATTCGCTAGAAGTTGGGTCTGCCGCGCTGCATTGTCTTTATGCAGCGGTAGCATGCTCAAGAATAAGAGAGCTACGATTGCTTTGATTTCATTCGTTAAAGTTGGCGCGTTAAACAGGGCCATGCTGGCGAATTCGTCTACCAAAGGTGCGGTGCTTTTAAACCACTTTGATGTTTGATATTCGAAATCACCGTTCACCGTGTAGAGCTGGCGCCCCGATACGATCTCGTCGTAGCGACCATAAAGAGAGTGGGCCAATTTTGCGAGGTCATAGCGCCAGTCTCCAAGCATCGACGGCTCCCCACTACGCCAATATCCCCTGGGGTCGACAACTTTAATTTGATCAGCGCGAAAGTCGTACAACATGTTACTGAAGAAGAAGTCGCCATGCATGATCGTCAGATCGCTTGGAGCGGTGGGTCTCACTTTGGACAGGAGCTCATCGGCGACCTTCAATAAATGCGGCGTCTTCATCCCATCGAAGGAAAACTCAGTGTTTCCGCTCCAATTGCGCAGCTCTAAAAACTCTTTAACCCGAGAGAATGTCTTCTCGCGATACAGCTTATTGAAAATAGCGCTGGTGTCTTCATGGGTTTGGTGCGCCAGGGAGGAGCAACTGAAAGCGGACTTTGCTTTTTCCAAAAAACATAACGACAGGGCTAGAATATGCCGCCAATTGTAATCCGGCAGGCGCCCGAACAAATAAAGCTCGGAAAGCGTTGGGAAGTGAAGGTACTCCACCGCATAGGAAGCTATTCCTGCTTCTTCATTCGCTCCTTCACAAAGCAAATGCGGCGTGAACATGCGCAACGACGGCGGCAGGTTTTTGTACCAAAAGAACTCGCAATTGATTTTAAAAACATCTTCGCTTCTTTTGGTCAATCGATTTCCGTTGACTTCAATCGAGTTGAAAGAGCGAGTTACAAGCAGATCTCTGCGACTTCGGGCTAATCGCGAAATATGGCCCAGATCATACCATTTTTTCACCTTAACAGTCTGCAATGCACGAATTTCGGAATAGGTGTTGAGGGCGGCCGGAAAAGAATTTGCGCCGTTGAGGGCCTTGCGAAGGATGGGTGTGGAAGAGAACGAGAAAAAACCGCAAACGACGTTTTCCAGAATTCTTTCGTCGCCGATGGCTTCGTGAAAACGCGCTCTGACGGAAAGGGTGTCGCTCAAGCCCGACCAGCGATAATAGTCGTGAGCTGCCGCCACGGCAACCGCATCTTCGGCGCTTTCCAAGGCTTCGATATACGTGTCACCGAAGAGTATAGATATGGCCCCGTCGTGCTCAATGAGATCAAGGCAACTTTTGCAGGAGTTCACCAGCGAAGCGTTGGGGTCTACCCTCAATAAAACACAACCCGTCTCACTGATGGCTAGCTCGTCGTGCACGGACAAATGGTAGTCGCAAGGAATGGATAAGTAGACCTTATCCCCCATGGACGAGGCTAAACGAAGTTGCAGCTTGTAAAGCGGTGCCAAACCGATGGGAAGAAATGCAGGAGGCAGACGACCGTATTCTGCGACAATATCAGACGTGGAATACGCTCCCGATAGGATCAAAAAGGCGTTCTCGGCCGGTGACGCGCTCATGATTTATTCAATCGATTTCTTCTACCGATAAGCGAGTAAATTTCTTCGAGAGAAAGTTCTGCAAATTCTTGAGGGCGGATGGCTTTGTCGTCGACGTAAAACCCGCCTTCGCCACACCAGGGCTTGCTCGGCCACAACTCGTCGTAGGGAATTTTATGCGTTTCGAGCCATTTTATAATAATCGGAACAGTATTCGCAACAATCAATCCATTGCTGTTGTTGTAAGAGTTCATATTACGACTGGTATGGATCGCAATAACAAACCCTTCCGACTTCAGTTCTCGCAGTCTATTTACAACATCGAGGTTGGGGCGACACAAAGCATAGTCCCCCTCCTTACCAAGGGTAAGCGTCTCATCGAGATCGATAATTATTTTTTTCATGCTGAGTTTCTCAAGTCCTATTCCAGAAAGGTTTCGAGCAATGCCTAACGGTATAATCCCATGCCTCAAACTAACAGGTGTTGCTAAAATGTTCGGCTGGCCTTGCCGCCTTTTCGTGGAGAGGTTCGGTGTTGGCATCATGATATCGGACCGGCCGGCATCGCATTATGATCGGGTGCCTTTTCGGGCCTGATGGGCTCCCCTTTCGCCGTTCTCTAATCGCATCGCGACTGCAAAGACAACTGCAAAGTGAACGGCGTACACCATTTTTTTTCCTTTCATGTGATACACCTAAAACGTATCGTTGAAAGTCTAAAGTCGCCAAGCTTCGCGCAAGGTTCGCCGATTTCGATGCACTTCGGTCGATGTTGATGACCGGATCGTGGATGCCGAAGCGAGCGATAGCGGTCAAAGCTGGCCCTCATTTTGCGGTGCCCGAGGTCTTCCACACAGGGTCAGGGGCGGCATTGTATCCCGAAGCCGGCTTGGCGTGGATGGGAGGGCGAGAAAACTCGCACTCCGCAAACGACCCATAGTTCACACGGGTGTATGGCGCGGGACCACAAAACACAGGCGCGTTCATTGGCGAATCCGTCGATGTTTGCTAGTTAGCGGGCCTCAGCTGGCTCGACACGCCGTGCTCCGTCTTCTCCCAGTAGAACGGCGCGTGGACGAGCTGCCATACCGCGCGATACGCCGCCGCCGATACGAACAGCCAATAGACCGGAATGAAGATCACATGCGGCCACAGCCCTTTGTGCCGCGCGCCCCGCAGGCTCAGCGCGCCAAGCGTGAGATTGACAGCATAGCCGCCCGCGAAGTTGAGGAGCGCGATGGTAAGCAGAATGTCGTCGTTCAGCGTCGCTCCGGGCTGGAACAGCGTCCCCCGGGTCGCGTCGTAAGCGAGGACAATATAGAAAAGCGGGTGCGCGAGCGAAGAAACGATGATCCCGGCGAAATAGGCGTGGAAGGCAAGAAAACCGGTCACCCCCGTTTCCCGCAGCGTGGCCAAGGGCGCGCGCATGTGTACGCCGAAGGTTTGCATCCAGCCTTTCAGCCAGCGGGTGCGCTGCTTGACCCACGGCGCCGATTTGCAGCAAGCCTCCTCATAGGTTGTCGAGTTCGAGCGTTTCGACCTTGTAGCCCGCCCGGTGAAGCCGCATGCCGAGGTCGGCGTCCTCGGTGACGTTGAACGGGTCCCACGCGCCGAGTTCGCGCAAGGCTCCGATGCGGAAATGATTGGACGTACCGCCAAGCGGCAGCGGCAACCCGAACCTGCCGAAGAGCGGAAGCAGCCCCCGGAACAGCGTCGCATATTCGATCGTGAACTGGCGCGACAGCCAGTTTTCCTTTGCGTTGAAATAGTCGAGCCGCGCCTGCAGGCAGGCCAGTTCGGGGGGCGCGTTATGAAAGGCCGTCGCGGCTTTGCGCAGTTGGTCCGGCTCGGGGCGGTCCTCGGCGTCGTAGATGACGGCGAGACCGCCGGTCGCGAATTGCAGCGCATAGTTCAGCGCTTTCGGCTTCGTGCGCGGCTGTCGGTCCGGGACGACGATGAGATCGACATTGCCGGGGAAATCGAGCTTCGAGGCGGCCTCGATGGTGGCTTTATCGACGCTTTCCAGCACGATCTTGATGTCGAGCTTCGCCGCCGGGTAATCGAGGCTCCGAAGCGCTTTCGCGAGATGCGGAAGGATCTCCACTTCCTTGAAGAGGGGAACGAATACGGTATAGCGCGGAAGCTCGGCGTCGGAGAGCAGCCGTGGCGGTGCTTTTGGGCGAGCGCCAGGAAAAGCGAGGCTGACGATTGCAGCAAGACGCAACGCAATCGCGAGCAGGAAGAACAAGGAAAGCCCGGCTGCGCCAAGGTTTAGCGTTTCCTGCGGCGCGAAAGCGAGCGCTCCCAAAGCGAGGCCCGCGATGATCGTCCCGAAATAAACCTGCCACGAAGCAAGGCCCGTCTTGGCGCTCCAGTCGGGATGCGCCTTCATCAGATCGGCGACGGCCCGCCCGACCAGGACGCGGCCGTGGGAGCGCGTCACCAGGTCGATAAGCTCCTGCCTTGTGACGAGCTTCAGGCGCTTTCGCTTCTCGCCGAGCTTCAGGGCAAGCGTGACAAGCGTCTGCATGGAGAATGTCTGACCATTGACCGCGACGACATCCTCTTCATCGGCGGCAAGCGGCATAGGCTTTTCCAAGAGCAGCCACGCCTTCTCCGGGGCCGACGGCAGACGCAACCGGCTGGGTGCGTTCCCGTCTGCCAGGGAGAGCTTCGTGGAGAGAAGCTTATGGACATCCGCGGCCCGGTAGACGCCAGAGGCGATGGCCGCCTGGATAACGCCGACACGCGCGGCTTGCGCCTGCGATTCGAGCTTCTTGATAACGGGCGCGGGACAGCCAAGCGAGCGGAGAACGGCACGCTCGAAATCTGCTTTGGAGGCGCGGGGCGCTGAAAGCGCTGCCCGAACTCGACAGCCGCTTGCGCCATCGTTTTCGGAGGGGTTATGGTCGCGGCCGGAAGGCCGGCCCCAGACGCGGTCACAAACGATTTGTTCCATAGACGCAAAACTCTTGAACGCATATGCAGACGGCCCTGCCGTGGCGCTTTTGTCTACGAACCGGAGGTTGTGGGTGATCAGAGATGTTCCGTTTCCGCTTCGGAGCGCGCTTATTGTCCCGCTGCTTGCGCTTTGCGCGCTGGCCGTCATCGTGGCGCAGCCACTCTGGGCGGAAGATGCGCAGAGGGTGCAGAAGTGGCGCGAAATGCAGGTCGGGCCGAAGCCCGACTGGTCGTGGCTGCCCCGGTTGCGCGTGCTCACCGACGCCGACTACCCGCCCTTCAACTATTATGACGAAGAGGGCCGCCTCACCGGCTTCAACATCGATCTCGCCCGCGCGATCTGCCGGGAGCTTGCGGTGGAGTGCGACATCAACACCGCCGAATGGAGCACGCTTATCCCCTCGCTCAGGAACGCCGAGGCGGACGCGGTCATTGCATCGATGGCGATCACGGGCAAGGCGCTCGCAGATGTTGATTTCACCAGCCGCTACTACACGACGCCCGCGCGCTTTGTCGGGAAGGCGGGCAGCGGCTTCAAGGAGATTTCCGTGGAGACGCTCCGAGGCGAGCGGATCGCCGTCGTTCGCGGCTCCTCGCACGAAGCCTTTCTGCACGACTTCTTCGGAGGCGCAACAATTCTTCCCTTTGATACGACGGAGCAGGCCCGCGCCGCGCTTAAGAACGGCGACGCAGACCTGCTGTTCGGCGATGGCATCGCTCTGATGTTCTGGATCCAGGGCACGACGTCAAACCGCTGCTGCGAGTTCAAGGGCGAGGGCTACACCGAGCCGCGCTACTTCGGCGACGGCGTGGGAATCGCGATCAAGAAAGGGAACGCGCGGCTGCGCGAGGTGCTGGATTATGCGCTGGCTCGCGTGAAGGCATCGGGGCGTTATGAGGAGCTGATGCTCCGGTATTTCCCCCTGCCGCTTTATTAGGACCGGCAAGACGAAAGTGACTTAATGGAAAGTTGCGAGTTGCGCCAATCAGCGACGCCTGGGTTTAGGAAGTACACGACCGGGAAGACACGCCTCGGAGAGCAGATCGCATTCAGCTTTCGGACGATCAGGCAATCCGTGCGATAATCCTCTCAAAAGATCCCCAAAAGGAAGGAGGAAAGCATGGCCGGCAAACGCATCTTGATGATTTGCGGCGATTACAGCGAAGACTATGAGGTGATGGTGCCGTTCCAGGCCCTGCTCGCGGTTGGCCATGACGTCCATGCCGTCTGCCCAGGCAAAAAGGCAGGCGAACAGATCGCGACCGCGGTGCACGATTTCGAAGGGCAGCAGACCTACAGCGAAAAGCGCGGCCACAACTTCACGCTCAACGCCACGTTCGCCGACATCACCCCTCAATCCTACGATGCGCTCGTCATACCGGGTGGGCGCGCGCCGGAATATCTTCGCCTGGACCACAAGGTGATCGAGGCGGTGCAGCATTTCTTCCACGCGGGAAAACCCGTCGGCGCCCTTTGCCACGGAGCCCAGTTGCTTGCCGCAGCCGGGGTGCTCGAGGGGCGCACCTGCTCCGCCTATCCGGCCTGCCGTACGGAGGTTGAACTCGCGCGCGGCACATATGCCGATATCGCCGTCGATGCCGCCGTGACAGACGACAACCTCGTTACCGCGCCCGCCTGGCCGGCCCACCCGGCATGGCTCAGCCAGTTCCTTGCGCTTCTCGGAACGAGGATCGTTCATTCCGAATGATAAGGTTCGTGTCTTGCCCGGTCCAACGCGAAAGACACGTCATCATCGTCCGTAATCCCGCAGGGAGCAGGTTGCCCTTTTTCGCCCTCCTATACGAACCGCCTGGAGTGCGTCCGGAAAAGTGCGAAACGGTTTTCCGATGAGACGCACGAAAAAACAGAAACTTGAGCCTGCTATTGATTCCCTCAAAAGCGGATAGGCTCTAATTCACGGCGCTTTTGCTCTTGGCCGTTCGCTGCCGCGGCGCGCTTAACGCTTTATGGTTAACCTCGGCGCGAAACCGGCCGATTTTTGCACCCGAAAATTCCAGAAAATCGGAGCGGGGCGTGCGGGAGCGGCCCGGCAGCCTCTATCACATTGAAAGAGAAGAGGTTTTTCTCGCCGGGGCGGGTTAACGAGATGTATTTTTAGACGGAAGTGGGCGCGGAAAAGCCGGTTAAATATAAAGTGTTAACAAGCCCGCGCCATCACAGCAGCGGCAGCGTAAGTCCTCTACGGAACTCTGTCATTTATATCAATGAGTTGCCAGCGTTAACCTGTCGATAAGGAGCTTCTCCCTAACATCTGCCTTTACGCAGGGATCCCGGAAAAGCTCCTGCCTATTTGGTCCAAATGCTCTGGCGGTTGGTCTTATAAGATTTTTTACGCTTCTCCATAGCCGGGAAGCGTTGAGAGTATCTATCTTCTCAGGACTTCAGCGGGAGGCGATCGATGGCCAAGGGGCGGCCAGGCGCAGACAGTTCGGATCTTGTCACGAGTCAGATCGGAGGCAGAAATCTGGTCGATCTCGCCACCGAAACGCTCGGCGAGAAGCCAGCGTTTTGGGGACGCTATTTCACGAGCGCCGCAACCACGGGCGTCGTTGAATACCGCCAGCTGAGGGAAGGCCAACTCCTGCGGGAAAAGAATATTCGCGTGCTCCCTATCGCGCGGCAAACCAAGAGGGTGGCAGGGTCATCAGCGCAAGGCACGGCGGACGCCAAGCTCAACGCCAAGGATGTGCTCCTGACCTTCGGCACAGACTACCTGAAATCCCTCGGCGGCAAGTTCACTATGTTTCTCGACGTCGAGAGCACGCCTCCGCTCTCACTGTCGTACTACAAAGGTTGGGCGAAAACGCTTCGTGACTATAGCCAGACCGAATCCAAGGGCGATGTAACCATCCTGCCCTGCGTCTACGGCGTGCAATCGGATGACGCCACATGGCAGGCGGTCGCCACGGCCGCAGAACAAGGCGTTCCCTGCCACGGCGTCTGGATCGCGCGCTGGAAATGGCGCGGCTGCAATCCCGTCCCGAATTGGAATGCGGCAGCCGTTGCCCCGAGGATCGCGCTGCCCTGCGACGTGTTGGTCTGGCAATATTCCGATGAGTGTCATGGCGGTGATGGCTATGATTGCAACACGTCCAATCCGAACATCGACTTCGATACGTTCATCAAGCAGCTTATTCTGCCGCCGGAGACGGCAGTTTCCTGAGGCGGGCGTGTGGTGCGCGCTCGTGCTCGTCTGCGCCTTCGCTCTGGCGCCGGCTCTCGCCCGAGCGCAGGCTGAACCCGGCTGCGTCATGCTCGATCCGCAGCAAAGCGTGCATGTCGAGCTTTCGGTCCGCGAACCCGAGAAAACCTACTGCATCCGCGTAGAAAAGGGTCAGCATATCCAGGCAGATATCACGAATGCTCAAGGGGTCGATCCTTCCGGCCGGGTCATTTCTCCGGCTGGAGAAATGGATGGCGGACCGGGCGGCCCCTTCTTCCGCGGACAAGTGAGCGAGAGCGGCATCTATCGGGTGCAGGTCGGCCAGCGAGGCCCGAAACAGGCCGGTTCTTATGACCTGACCGTCAAAGTGACGCCGGAACGCTAGCGGCAAAAACGGGTGCTGCCAGAAGGCATGCCGTGCGCTTTGCCGCATCGAGTTCCGGTTATGTCCAGATTGCGCTGCCCACCGGCCAGCCGATATGACGCTGAGTTTTATCGCCGCCTCAAGACGGCCATAATCATTTCTTTCTTCTTCGCACTTTGAGCGGTGTTTTAGTCTCTTTGCAGGATCCTGCAATTCTAAACAACACCAGGATCTCATCTCCAGCAAGGGAGACGTCGAAGATGGGCTACAGAGAAATCCCGGAATCGGTTTTGCTTCAATCCAATATACCCGTGGTCCTAGAAAAATTTCGTAAGAAGGCCCTTTCGTACAGTTTGATAAGAGATGCGTATCTCGAGTTTGAGTCGGTAAAAGGCGCGAGAGTCTCGGCCGATCGCTTCCTTTTTAACACTCTTGGAAAAGTATCTGTCGACTTGGCCGGTATGCCAAGCCTCGTTGTCAGGTTTTCTGGCACCGGAGAGTACAAGCGAGAAGAGCACCGCATCTATCTAATAGGTTTCAAAATTCTCAATGATGTGGCGGGTTTTGGAAATAAATTGGTCGACGTGATAGGGATTGGTGAGGGCCGCTCTGTCCATGTGACCCAGCATGATGACGAACTTATTCTCTCCCTGTTTCCAGAGGCGAGCGCTCAATAGTCTCGGGTATCGAGGAGCCTGGGCTATCACCGTCACCCCGGGCTCTCAAGTTGTGCTGCCCACCTCGTCGCCACGACGAGGAGCGGTAGTTGCGTTTGCGTGGCATCAACGCGCTGAAGAGCCGTTGGCCCCCGCGGGGTTCACGTCTACCGCGACTTCGACTTCGTGCTCCCCGCCGCCGAGCAGAACGCCGCTCACCGGGCTTACATCCTGGAAGTCTCGGCCAAAGGCGATCGCGATATGCTCCTCCTTGGGGATGAGATTGTTCGTGGGATCGAAGTCGACCCAACCCCACTCGGGCGACCAGACCGAGACCCAGGCATGGGACGCATCCGCGCCGACAAGCTTCGGCTGGCCCTCGGGGGGGTAGGTGAGCAGATAGCCGCTGACATAGCGCGAAGCAAGGCCGAGCGTGCGAAGGCATGCGATTTCGAGGTGCGCGAAATCCTGGCAGACGCCCCGCTTGATCTTCAGCACCTGCTCAACCGATGTTGCCGCGTCGGTTGCCCCGGTCTGGTACTTGAACTCGCGATGGATTCTGGCTGTTAGGTCCTGCACAGCTTCGAGGAGGGGGCGGCCCTCGGGAAAGCTTGGTCGCGCGAATTTGTAGATGTCGCGCGTCGGCCGGATGTATCGAGACGGGCAGGTATACCGGACGGCTTCAAAAGTTTCCGGGCCGAGGTTCGCGCGAAGCTGCGCCGCGACGTCGTCCCAGCTCGCAGACCGATACGTATCAACGGCTTGAGGCGCCTCAACGTCAACCTGCGCACGAGAATGAATTTCGAGCTTCGTATGGTCCTGCTCGATCGTAATGATCGAAACTGGATTTCCGAAATCGTCCATGAGCTCCGTTTTCGAGGCGGGCGCCGGATCGATGATCAGGCTGTGGCGCAGGACGATCTGACGCACGTGCGATCGGGGCGTCAAATGCAACAGATGGTGGGACTGCGAAACAGGTGCCGAGTATCGATAGATTGTCCGGTGACTGATCTCGAAATTCATAGGCCGCGCCCGAACCGGGTGTAGACGCGCCGAAGCTCGTCTTCGGTGAGATTGAAGTAACGGCGCGTAATTGCTTCGGAAAGCTTTGGCAACCCCGAAATGATATGGTTCAGCAGTTCTTGCAGTTCGGGCCGGTGCCCTTCCGCATCCGCATGTTCGAGGCTCGTAACCCTGGCAAGGCGCACGCGGGTCAGAAGATCAAGAATCAGGCGCTGTTCCTCGTTGTGAGGCGCATGCGGCGAGGCCTGCGGCAGCGCGTGAAGGTGATCGTGGATCGCGCAAAGCTGAAATCCGATGCCGCGCGGGTTCAATTCGTCGACCATGAGAAGGTCGAGAACCAGTGAAAGGACTGGCGCGAACAGATAGCGCTGACGGAACGTGATGGTGCTGTCCGCGACATTCAAAACGAAGAACAGGCGCGCCGTTTCTTCGTCTTCGAGTTGCTCCTCCCCGAAAAGCGCGAGAAGCAGCTCGGCAAGGTTAAACGCGCGCTCGAGACGCCGGCCCATATCCTGGAATCGCCAGCCGTAGTTGCGCGTCATGTTCTCCGCGGTCAGCCCGTTCATGGACGCCAGCGTAACGATGCCCGCGTTCAGCCGGTCGAGAAGCGTCACGGTGTCGGCGATGTCGACAGCCTTTGGCGACGCAATGCTCGAGAACCTGAGCAGCGTCTGCCACACCTCCAGCGACAGGCGCTCACGCACAATGCTGCCTACGCGCAGGATGTTGCTTTCGAGGCCCGGAAGACTATGCGTGAGGCCGGGCGTTGTCATGAGGAGCCGGACGGCCTGCTCAATCGCGCGGGCATTGGAGGCTAGCTCGACGCCATCGTTGGGCTGATCCTTGGAGAGGATCAGTTCGAGCGCCCTGCGCCTTCCATCGCCGCGATCCAGGGCGCCGGTGTCGTCCGCGCGGGTGAGCGCACCCCGCGCAATGCGCAGGACCCAGTCCGCCCGCTCGCAATAACGCCCGAGCCAATAAAGATTGTCGGCGATGCGGCTGCGCAGGCCTATCCCGGCGCGCAGAACGCGTGCAACCTCGCCCGCAGGCCGCATAAGCGTCAGGTGCGGTGCGTGCGTCTCCTCCTCCGAAGCGATCCACACATCGCGCGAATGGCCATCCATGGCAGACATCGCGACACCCGGCGTGCCATCAAGGGACATTGCAAGACCGCCCGGCATCACGCGGTAATCGCCATCGACCGCGACAACGTAAAGGCGCACGGCGAACGGGCGGGCCTTGAGACCATCGGCTGTCCAGGACGGGGCAGTCGCGCAGTCATGCCGCTCTTCCGCGACGTAATCCTGCCCGTTCATCTCAAGGTCGAATTTGAGGGCATCAAGCTCGCGCGCTGAAAGGCTATCGGGCATGATCCCGAGCTCGGCGCGGCCGGGCCTGCCTGTCCCTTCGTGCGCATGGCGGATGACGAAGCGCTCGGGATGCGCGAAGACGAAAACGCGGGCATCCATTTCGCCGAGCCACCGGCGGTCTGGCTCGTGCAGGATGAGGTCCTGGCCGAGAAGCGCGCGCGCTGCTTGCGGAAGATGCGGCGCCAAGCCACGATTTTCGACAACGGATGAGCCCAGGAAATTCATGAGAAGGCGCTGGTTCTTCCGCAACGCCTGCACGAGGCCGACCGGCCCCGCGAAGCCGTTCGGATCGAGTTCCAGAGGATCGCAGTGCGAGCCCGGGACGCATCGGATCATGAGGTCTATCGGCTTCAGGCCCTCCAGCGTCTTCATATAGACGCGGCTGCCGATCACGCGCAGGTCGCCGCCTTCGACAAGCTGGAAGCCAAGGTAGCGCGAAAGATAGGCGTGGCTGAAATAGTCCTCATGACGCGGCCCCGGCGTCAGGAGCGTGATCAGCGGATCGTCGCGCTCGATGCGCTGCAGGAGCTCTGTCTGGAATTGCTGGAAGTGAGGCGCGAGCCTCAGGCCCCGGCAGGCGCGGAACACGTCGCCCATGAGCTGGTCGTGCAGAAAACGGTTGGCCAGGGGGAACCCTATGCCAGCCGGAGTTTCCGCATGCACGTCGATAATTCTCCACGCGCCGCTCATATCGCGGATCAGATCGGCGGCGAAGAAGTTGATCAGATGCTTTTCGGTCTTCGGTTCACGGCAGGCGTGAAGGTAGGCCGGGTCGCTGAAAACAAGCCGCGGCGGAACCTTGCCCGACCTGAGCAAGGTTTGGGCGCCGTAGAAATCCTTTGCGACAAGATCGTAAAGCGTGGCCCTTTGAATGAGCCCGCGCTCAAGCTGCGCCCATTCCGTGCTCGATATGATGATCGGGATCAGGTCTATCGACCATGGCTGGCGGCTTCCAGGTTCCGCGAATAGGTCGTGGGCGATTCCGTTTTCCCGAACGAGGCGGCGCAGGCGCTCCTGGCGCTGAAATTGCTCTTCCGGTGCTAGAGCGCCGAAGGCGTCGGAGAATGCTCTCCAGTGCGCCCGGATGGTTCCATCGGCGCCAACGGCCTCATCGAAGCCACCGGCGGGCGGCATGTAGCCGGCTAACAGACTTTCCCGCGGGACCAGATTTGTCACGGTGCTGCTCATGGCCCGCACTAAGCCGCTCCCGCCCGTGCCGGTACGTCTAATCCACTAATGTGCTTCATACCGTCCCCCGCCTAGACGCCAAAAACTTCCGGTGTCTTCGGACAAGTCTAACATCCCTTTGCAGGCTGCGCCAGCGAAGCCCAGCCATACAATCTTGTCTAAGCCAAGGCAACAACGGCCAACCTGCATGGTTATATTGCGAGGCGCGATGCGCTTCTCTCAGAACAGCTTGAGCCCGGGAGGCAAAGGCAAACCGCTCGTGAGCGCCTGCATCTTTTCAGCCATCGTTCTTTCGGCCTTTTGCTTCGCGTCATTGTGAGCCGCGATGATGAGGTCTTCGAGGATCTCCGCCTCATCAGGCTTGATGAGGCTGGGGTCGATCGAAATTCGGGCCATCAAACCCTTGCCGGTCAAGGTCACCTTGACGAGCCCGCCTCCCGAAGTTCCCTCCACCTCCATGGTTTCGAGCTCGGCCTGCAGCTCGGCCATCTTGCTCTGAAGCTCTTGCACTTGCTTCATCATGTTGAGTGGATTTTTCATAAAATGCCTCCTGGCGTTGATTTTTTCGCTAATCGAGCGAGCGCACGCTCTTGATTTCTGCATCCGGGAAATGATGCATCACATTCTTGACCGCCGGATGTTTGCGGATTTCCTCCACGGCCCGGGCTTCCTCCTCGCGCCTGCGAACGCCAAGCGGCGGCATGCCCCGCTCTTCGGAAAGAGAAACGATCCAGCGCTCGCCCGACCACCCTTGCAACTTGCGAGCCAGATCCGGCGCGAGGTTCTTCGGCGCGGCGTCCAAGGTATGAAGTTCAAGAAAGCCCGGCCCGAATTTCACGAGTTCCACCTGTTCTTCGAGGGCGATCTTGAGCTTGATGTCACGAAGCTGGGCCGCGTAGCCAACAATATCCTCGAAGGAGGTAAATCTCCGCGCCGCGGACTGCGCATCGACGCTTGAGATATCCCGCTCAGCCTCGTCCTCTTCGTTCTTCGTTTCGCTTACGGCGTGCGGAGCGGCTGGCACAATCGTTTGCCGGGATTCCACTCTTTTCCCGGCCCTTTGAGTGGCGACGCCTTTCAACTCGCTGATGATTTCCGCAGGCGAAGGCAGCTGCGCTGTGTAGCACAAGCGGATCACGAGCATCTCGACTGCGGCGAACGGCCTTGGCGCACGCGCAGCTTCTTCAAGACCTTTCAGGAGCATCTGCCAAGCCACGGAAAGGCGTGGAACGCTAAGCTCGGCCGAAAGCTTGTCCGCGCGAGCGCGGTCATCGGAGGAGAAGTCCGCGGGGTAGAGCCCGGGAACTGCCTTGACGCGGCTCAGCGCGTGGACGGCGTCGGCAGCGTCGGTCAGGATCATCAACGGATCGCCGCCCTTGTCATGGAGCGCATTCAGCAAGGAAAGCGCCGCCTTCGCATCGCCCGCGAAAATGCGCTCGAGGAGATCGAAAATCGCGGCCCGCCCGGAAAGCCCAAGCATTTCAGCCACGGCAGCAGCGGTGAGATGCCCTTGGCCGAGCGCGAGGGCCTGATCGAGAAGCGAGAGGCCATCGCGAACCGAACCTTCAGCAGCGCGGGCGATCAGCGAGATCGCCCCGTCTTCGGCCGTATGCCCTTCTTTCGCAAGGACGCGCGCGAAATGCGCAGCCAGAACCTCGGCATCCACGCGGCGCAGGTCGAAGCGCTGGCATCGGGAAAGGATCGTGACCGGAACTTTGCGTATTTCGGTCGTCGCGAAGATGAACTTCACATGCGGCGGCGGCTCTTCCAGCGTCTTCAGAAGCCCGTTGAACGCGGACTTCGACAGCATATGGACTTCGTCGATGATGAAGACGCGGTAGCGCGCGGAGGCGGGCTGGTATCGCACGGCCTCTATGATTTCGCGAATGTCGTCGATGCCGGTATTGGAGGCCGCGTCCATTTCGAGAACGTCGACATGGCGGCTTTCCATGATGGCTTGGCAGTGGACGCCAAGCTCGGCAATGTCGAGCGTCGGCTTGCCCGAAATGCCAGGGCGCTCGTAATTCAAGGCGCGGGCAAGGATGCGGGCGGTCGTCGTCTTGCCTACGCCCCGCACGCCGGTCAGCATATAGGCTTGCGCGATGCGATCCATCGCGAACGCGTTCCGCAAGGTGCGGACAAGGATGTCCTGGCCGATAAGGTCGTCGAGCGTCTGCGGCCGGTATTTGCGGGCAAGAACGATGTAGGGCTGGGCCGCCGAGGTTTCCGTATTCGCCGCCATTTGCGCTGGGGGATTATCGCTGGATTTGCTCATGGGCCACGGCGACGGGTCCAGCATGGAACTCTTGAAGACCCCAGACATGAGAGCGGTGAGAGGCTGGACAGCAACCCGCATCGGATTCGTTAGGGCTGCTTCCTTCCGGACCTGACCCGGTTGGCGAGCGATACGTCCGCGCCAACCTCTCACCCCCTATATTGCCGGTTCGGGCGTCTCGCGCAAGTCCGGTGTGCGCCTTTCCAAGCCTGAACGTTTGGCGCAATTGTCACGCCCGCGTTCAAAAACCGCTCCGGAAACGGTACAAAGGGAAATGCATGGCAGTTTTGTCACAAGTAGGTGGCATTAAAGCAGACTTGCAACTTCATCGCGCCGCACCGTAATTTCGGGAGTGGCTGACAAGCTCGACCTGGGAGGGAGAATGCCTGCTGCCGATCCTAACGAAGACTTTTACAAGAGCCTGAGAAAACCAAGCATCGCTGCAGAGATCCTTTCCGAGGCGCTGCCCTATATGCAGCGTTATGATCAGGCGACCGTGGTCATCAAATATGGCGGCCACGCCATGGTCGACGCGAAGCTCGCCGAAAGCTTTGCGCGCGACATCGTGATGCTCGAACAGGCGAGCGTGAAACCGGTCGTGGTGCATGGCGGAGGACCGCAGATCGCGAGCTTGCTCGGCCGGCTCGGCATCAAGAGCGAATTTTCCGCGGGCCTGCGCGTGACCGACGCGGCGACCGTGGAAGTCGTGGAGATGGTTCTCGCCGGCACCATCAACAAACAGATCGTCTGCCAGATCAACCAGCTCGGCGGTCACGCGGTCGGCATCTCCGGCAAGGATGGCAACCTCCTGATCGCGAAGAAACTGACGAGGACGGAGGTTGATCCCGACTCCAATATCGAGCGCGTGGTCGATCTCGGTTTTGTCGGCGAACCGGATGAAGTCAATCCTCGGATCGTGCAGGTGCTTGCGGCGAAGGAGTTCATCCCGGTCGTCTCCCCCCTCGGCCTCGGCCGCGATGGCACGACATACAACATCAACGCTGATACTTTTGCGAGCGCGCTTGCAGGGGCGCTCAAGGCGAAACGCCTTCTGCTTCTGACCGATGTTGCAGGCGTGCTCGACCAGAACGGGAAGCTTATCCACCGTTTGACCGTTTCGGAGGCCAAAGCGATGATGGCGGACGGCACGATCACAGGGGGCATGATCCCTAAGATCGAAGGCTGCCTGAGCGTGATCGAGGAGGGCGTGGAGGGCGTTGTGATCCTCGACGGGCGCGTGCCTCACGCCGTCCTTCTGGAGCTGTTCACGGAGCACGGCGTCGGCACGCTGATCGAGCGCAACGCGGATGGCTGATGCAGCGGCCGGCAGGGCCGGCATCGCGGACGCCTTCGCCGGGACGCGCCTCTGGATCTTCGACCTCGACAACACGCTCTACCCTGCGGAGTGCAATCTGTTTGCGCAGATCGATCAGCGCATGTCCGCGTTCATCCAGGATCTGCTTGGGCTCGATGCGGCCGCGGCGCGGAAAGTGCAGAAGGCGCTTTATTACGAGCATGGCACGACGCTTGCCGGCCTGATGGCCGAGCATGATGTGAAGCCGGACGTCTTCATGGATTTCGTGCATGACATCGACCTCGCCGCGGTCTCGCACATGCCGGAGCTGGCGGAGGCGATCTCGCGGCTTGAGGGACGCAAATTCATTTTCACGAACGGTTCGACGCGCCACGCCGAGCGAGTGGCCGGAAAGCTGGGCGTGCTCGACCAGTTCGACGGCATATTCGACATCGCGGCGGGCGGTTATGTGCCGAAGCCAAGGCGTGAATCCTTCGCGCGCTTCCTCGATTTTTGCGCGGGCGGAAACTGCAAGGCCGCCATGTTCGAGGACCTGCCGCACAATCTCGAAGCGGCGCACGATCTCGGCATCGTCACGGTGCTCGTTCGCTCAGACTATTACGATCACCCGTCGCAGCACGCGCTCAGGGAGGCCGAATCGCTTCCCTGCTACATCCACTTTGAGACGGACAATCTTACGTGCTTTTTGAATGACGTCGTTTCGGCCAGTCCGGACGCGTTCGAAAGCGGCGAGCGCAGCCGCTGAATGCGAAAGGCTGCCCCCCGTTCACGCGTTTTCGGTCTGCTGTAACTGAGCGCCGCGCAAAGCGGCGCTACGCTTTCCGTTATTTCAGATTGGTGAGGTAGGACGCCACCGCTGTAATCTGGGCCTCCGTCAGCTCGTGCTGGACGGGCGCCTTCACCCCTTCCTGCTCCTTGTTGATGATGGCCCAGTTCGTAAGCACCTTGACGGTATAAGGATAGACCTGACCAGCGAGGCGCGGGGTCATCTCGGAGCCTTTCGCTTCGGCACCGTGACAACTCGTGCAAGCGGGAACGCCGGCTTCCGGAATTCCGGTTTCATAAAGCTTCTTGCCCTCTGGTATGAGGTCCCTGTTGCCTCCGCCGGAGGGAGGCGGATTGAGCCCGTTGAAATACGTAGCAACGGCCTTCCTGATCGCGGGGTCGACGCTCCCGAGCACCGGCACCATGAACGTTTCCGCCGTTGCATTATCGCGCTTGTGTTCGGAAATGATCCCGAACTTCGCCTCGAGATAAGGGATCGTCTGCCCTGCGAGCCGGGGCACGGAATACGCTGCCGCAATGCCTTGCCCATTCTGGCCATGACATTTCTTGCAGTAGGCTATCTTGGCATCGACGTCTCTCGAATGCTCAGTTCCATTCTCGGCGTATGCCGGAACCGCAAGCGCCAGGATCGCCGCCGGCAGTGCCAATCGCAAACCGATACGCTTCATAATTTCGCCTCCCCGCCTCTGGTTGAGTTTCCGGAAGAAGACGTTCATCCGGTAGCGCCATCCACCATACCGGCCAGGCTCAGGCTCGGCCAGATGAGGAGCCGGAAAATCGAAAGCCGATTTCTGGCGCATAGCGCATCATTTCGAAAAGTTGAGATACATCACATGCAGCAATATATCACTGCTACTCTTTAACGCGGCCTGCGCTTTTGAAAAGTGCGCCGGAAATTGAGAGAAGGGGTTTTCCACAAAAGGCCAAGCCGCGATCATCAAGCCTGACTGTCATTGCGACGTCCGCGTCGTGAATGGCAGGGGAGAATCGCTGGATGAAGATCGCAGCGTGGACACCTTTTCGGCCGACGCATTCAGCGCCGCCAGATTCAGCGTTCCGCCTTTAATCGCATCGGCAACGCCGCGAGCGACAAGATCCCTGATTGTGGCTGGGCTCTCCTTCCCGCCATCGATGACGAGCACATCGCATCCCCGGTTGAAATTAGCGGCGGCTTCGGCGGCGCCGCTTCCCTGGCTTACACTGACGAGGCAAAAGCGGGGCCCCCGGACAAGCCCGTCATAGGCAGCAAATGGCTGTCCGCCGCTCGTGACAGAGACGGCGACCGGCATGATGGGATAGGAAACAAGCAGAGTTTTCAGCGCGCGAACGGACACGTCGCTGCTATCGACAAGCGGAACGGTGATTATGTTGTCGTCCCTGTGACCCAGGATGAACGTCTTGGCGTAAACGCCAGCCTGAAGGGGGCTGTCGCCAAAGCTCGCAGACGGGTCGCGCGCAGCTCCCTCCGTTCCTATTACCGGGCCGAAATTCATGGTGAAGCCGAGACCCGCGAGGTAGGTGCCGAGCGAACGGTATGTCAGATAGGCATAGTCGGGGTCGCCTGTGGCGGCAACATCACGCTCGGAAGGCCACGGCTCGAAATCCTTGATGCGCGGGAACGCTCCGCCAGAACCGCCGATCTCGCTGACGGCGAACATTGGCTTGGCGCCGTTGCCGCCCTGCGACAGGAATTTGATAAGTTCCTTCAGCTGCCCTCTGGATTGAACATTGTCGCTGCCGAACATGACGCCGGCAATGAGCCCGTCATGGATGAGCGCTCGAATTGATTTCGGGCCGCCGTCCGAGGGCTCTTTGCCGCTGAACCGCATGATGATCAGCCGCCCCGCGGCGCGGTTGATATCCGGATCGATAGCCAGGACGGGTTCTTTCTGGGGCTGCGGGTGAGGAGCCTCGGCAGCTTCTGGCGCCAGCCCCTTGCTTGTCTTGGCAGGTTGCGGCGATCCGGATTTGGAATCGGCCTTTTTCTTGGCAGGCTCTGAAGAACCGGATGAAGTGGATTTCGAGTCGGCAGCGCCATGGCGGGTACCGTGACGCATGTGATCGAGTTCGTTCTTCAGACGCTTGTGCGCCTCGGCCGTGTCTGCATCGTCCCTGGACGCGGCGTCGTTTTCCGCAGTTTTCAACGGTCCACGGGCGGCAGAATGCTCGGACCCGTCAAGCGACGGTAGCCCGGGAAAGGTTGCGCCGTTATACTCCGCTGCGCGCCCCGACGCGGCGAAAGCTGCAGCAAGCAGGATAAGGCCGAGGGCCAATCCGCCCACAAAGGGATATTTTCGATGCATTGGCAGAAACGTAGGTGGTTTTCTCAATGTGTTAGCCGAATGCGCGGAGTGGGTAAAGAAGCCTCACCCCTTTTTGACCTTGGGGCGTTACGGCAAAACCTCAGCTTGCTCGCGGCGTTGGCATTATCGGCTGCCTTGACAAGTTTTGCTCCTGTAGCGCAGGCTGCAGCCGACAAATCGCTCATCAAATCCCAGGAAGCCAGCTCCGCGCTTCTTCGAGGACGATTCGATCTGGCCGTGGCCGCCTATGACGATGCCCTGAAGGAGACCACCCTTCCCTCCGCCAGCCAGGCAAGCCTCTATAGCGACCGCGGCGTCGCTAAGTGGCGGCTGAAGCGGCTGGATGAGGCCGTCGCGGATTTCACGAAGGCCGTTTCGCTCAATCCTGAATATGCGCCTGCCTACAACAACCGCGGCAACGTTTATCTGGAGATGAATCGCGCCGAGGACGCGTACAAGGATTTCGATCGCGCCGTCTCGCTGTCGCCTGATTTCGGTGTCGCCTACAGCAACAGGGCCAATGCGAATCAGAGGCTGAACAAGCTCGCAGCGGCGGAAAAAGACTTCCGCAAAGCCATCGAACTGATGCCCGGAAGCGCGATTCCACTTAATGGGCGCGGCAAGATAGCGAGTGCCGGGGGACAATATTATACCGCGCTTCGCTATCTGAACCGGGCGATCGCGCTCAACGCACAATATGCGCCCGCCTATCAAAACCGGGCTGTGGTTTACACGGTCCTCAAGCGGAATGAGGAAGCGGCCCAAGACCTCGACAAGGTGATCGCGCTCGCTCCGGACAATGCAAACCTTTATGTGGCTCGGGGCAAAGCCTATGCCCGGGACAATCGCTGGTCCCAGGCCTTTCGGGATTTTTCCAAAGCCGTCGAACTCGCCCCCGACAATGTGCCGGCGTTAATAGGGCGCGCTCAGCTCAACCTCGACAGTAAGCGCGCCAACCTCGCCACGGAAGACCTCAGCCGTGCGATTACCCTCGATCCAAAAGCCGCGGAGGCGTATTTCTGGCGCGGGCAGGCTCGTTATTATACTGGCGATGCGCAGGGGGCTGAGGCCGATCTGAGCAAAGCCATCGAGATCGACGCTTCTCTTGCCGATGCTTATCGCGTCAGAGGATTCTATCGGGAACGCGCAGGCAGGCGGGATGAGGCGATTGCGGATTACCGCCGCGCGGTCGAGCTCGATCCATTCTCAAAGGAGGCGCGCGACGCGTACAAGACAGCGAGCGGAGACACGGCGGACAGCATCGTGAAGCCGCTGGCACCCGCCGTCGACGGCTGGGAGGTCTTTCGCTCCGCTTCCGGCCAGTACACGGCCTTGAACGAGCGCTATGCGCGAATTCCGATTCTCCTCGAAGTTCCGGGCAACGGTCCGGTGGAGATCGTGGAATGGACGCCCTTGAAGGACAGCCTCTCCGGCATCGGCCTCCTCCGCTACCGCGCAGGCGAGAAAATTGAATATGTCGTCATCATCGATTTGTCGCGCGGGCAGGTCGTCGGCACCGAACCCTACATTGTGGGCGATGCGAAATCGAAGTGGGCCTGGACGCAAAATGCGGTCACGGTGACCGACCCGGATGGCCTTGCGAGTTCCTACGAACTGAGAAAAGGGGTGGACCCGAGAGCTTCGGCCGCGCGGCGGGATGACAATCCGCCCTCGTTTTTCGGGGGCAGCAGACGTAGCGGCGGCAGAGGCGGCGGCCCTGGGCTATTTGGCTGGCTCTTTCAATGAAAAGGGGCCAGCCCCGGAGAAGAGGCTGGCTTTAGGATGAAGCGCTCACCTTGCCGAGCATGCAAACTCAGACGGCAGCCAGGGCGCGCTGAAACACGTGTTGTCCCATCCGCGCGCATTAGACCTGCGCCTCCAGGTCGTCCCGTACCAGTCGATCCCGGGGAAAAAGTTCCAGTACCCCGTCGGAAGGGGACGATACACACGACCGTAAGCATAATGCCGGTGATACGGTCTCGTTTGAGCTGCCGCGCCAACCAAGGGCGTAACAAGCATTGCAAGGGCAGCTGCCAGAGCCACCGCTTTTTTGCTTCTGACCATAACATTCTCCTCGCTTGAGTGCTCAAGCGAGGGCAACTGACTTGCCCGTCGGATGTTGCGTAAAATTATTTTGATCCGGCGGACTTTAATCTTCTAGCTAGAGCGTGTCGTCAGTTAAAGCGAGTCGGCTGAGCCACAGCGGGTAGGAATTCGTGTGCCTCGGTTTTGGCGGTCGTCAGTTATGGGATTCCCAAATCACTTTTTCTCTAACTCATGGGGTGTCGGCAATAAGGAGGCCGGCACATGCACCGCTACGCCTTGCGCGACGACCAATGGGCGAAGATCAGGGATTTCCTACCCGGCCGCGAGGGGCACGTCGGCGGCACGGCGGCCGACAACCGCCTGTTTGTCGATGCGGTCATCTATCGCTATCGGACAGGCATTCCCTGGCGCGATCTGCCAGAGCGGTACGGAGCTTGGGAGCCGACGCACAGGCGCTATCGCCGATGGTGCGAAAGCGGCGTATTCGCTCGGATTTTCGAGATGCTGGCGGCCGATAGCGACAACGACTACATGATGATCGACGCGACAATTGTCCGTGCGCATCAGCATAGCGCCGGCGCCCAAAAAAAGCTGGCGAAGACCAAGCCATCGGCCGTTCACGCGGCGGACTGACGACCAAAATCCACGCCGTCGTCGATGCGCAACCCGGTGGCACTGTCGCTCACACCCGGACAGGTCGCCGACATCAAGCAAGCCGAGCCCCTGCTCGCAGAACTCGAACCCGACGCTGTCATTGCCGACAAGGGGTACGACGCGGACGTACTCGTCGAAACGCTCGAGAAGCGAGGCATCACACCGGTCATCCCACCCAAGGCCAACCGCAAAGAGCAGCGGCAGACGGATTTCGCCCTCTATCGCGAACGCAATCTCATCGAGCGCTTTTTCGGCAAGCCGAAACAATACCGCGGCATCGCCACGCGTTTCGACAAGCTCGCCACGACGTTCATGGCTGGTGTGCTGCTGGTCTCGGTGCTCATATGGCTCAACTGACGACACGCTCTAAAATATTGACGCTTTTTTTCTCCAGCTACAGTCAGATAAATCAAACTTCGCTTAATAAAAAACGATTACTCATAATTTTCAACTTGGACCGGGACGGCATGGCCGTCCCGGAGCGTTTGCGAGTACGAAAGACAACCGTTGGCGACTTTCCAACTTCAGGCGGAGCGAGCGCCAAGGGCCGCGAAGATGAACGCGACCCCCGTCAGCAGCATGTTGACGCCAACGAAAAGGCCGAGAACCCAGAGCGCGGTGGACGGCCATTCCGCGATCACGAGACCGGCCAGCAGAAAGTCGATCAAACCGCTTATCAGGAGGAGAACCCAGCGCCCCGTCTCGCCCTTGATCGAGAAAGCCAGGATAAAGGTCGCGATGCCATGAATGATGAAGTAGGCCGTGAGCAGCATGGTCAGAGTGACCGCGCCTTCGAGAGGATACCAGGCCACGATAAAGCCGAGTATCGCAGTGAGGATGGCGAGTAGGAGAGACGACCAGTAGCCCGGCGCGCGCGTCGAGCGGACCAGTGAAGCCGCGCGGAATATGCCGGAGAAGAACAGGAGCCAGCCAACAAAGGCGGCCGTGGCGACCGCCGCCAGTTGCGGAAGTGCAACGGCTATCATCCCGAGGATGACGAGCAGCGCCCCTTGGACCGTGAAAAGCCGCCAATGCTCCTTGAGGTTGCTCCGCATTGCGCTTTCAAAATCTTCTTGATTGACGCCGGGCGATGTCATCGCTTTTCTCCCATCTGGCTGAGTGCCTGTTATGCTCCGTATTAGGTCTATTTTCAACGCGGACATGAACTTAAACTCCCCGCGCGAAAGAAATTTTACGGTGTGAAAGGCGGCAATCCTTGAACTATCGCCATGTCTATCACGCGGGGAATTTTGCCGATGTCATCAAACACGTCGTCCTCATCATCTGCCTGGACTACCTCCAGAAGAAGGAAGGTCCGCTGTGCGTGATCGACGCTCATGCCGGGGCCGGGCTCTATGACCTCCGTTCCGAGGAGGCGGCGAAAACCGGCGAATGGGAAAGGGGCATCGGCAGCCTTCGAGGACGGACTGACGCGCCCGGCGACCTGCAATTCTATCTTGAGGCCATTCGCGATGATCTAGAGGAGGGGCGCTATCCCGGTTCGCCGCTTCTCGTCGCGCGCCGCCTGCGGGCGCAGGACAGGCTGATCGCAAATGAGCTTCACGAGCCCACGTTTGAAACGCTTCGCGGTACGCTCGCGCCTTTCAGAAACGCGCACGCAATGAAGGTGGATGCCTATGAATGCATCCGCGCGCGCATCCCGCCCAAGGAGCGGCGGGGGCTGGCGCTGATCGATCCGCCCTTCGAAGAAAAGAACGAATTCGAAACGCTGTCGCGCCAGATGGCGCAGTGGAAAAAGCGCTGGGCCACAGGGGTCTTTCTCCTCTGGCATCCGATCAAGGCGCACTTGCCTGTGGCGGCGCTGAAGGAGGCGGCGAGGAGCCTCGGGCTTCGCCGGACATGGTCCGTGGAAGCACTCATCTTGCCGCGCAACCAGCCCGAGACCCTGAACGGCTGCGGCGTCATCGTCTTCAATGCCCCCTATACCGTCCCGGAGCGGGTGGAGGCGCTTTTGCCATACCTGAAGGATGCGATGCGGCTCCACGACGTCGCGTGCGCCTGGGAAGCCCCCGGCTCCTGAGAAGCGTCGGCCGGATGAAGCCCGCTGCGGTCTACAACCGGATCAGGATTGCGTAGGGAATGTAAGCGAAAACCAAAGGCACCAGGATGGCCGCGACGGTGCGCTCGATCATGATTGCGCGGCCGGGGTGCCGGCCTTCCGAAATGGCTGCCGCCACGGCCGGATCCTTCATCCACATTCGCGAGCGGAAATAGGCGTAGGCGGCAAATGCCGCGTATGCGCAAAAAATCGAGGCCGTCGCAACGACAAGTCCGGATCTGAGAAAGACAACAAAGCCGGCCAGCAAGGTCGTAATCAGTGCAAGCATGGGCGTGGTTCCTGGCCCCAACGGAAACAAGCAGCCCTGAGGCGGCTTATCGCACCCAACTAACTCCAACGGCGGGTTTTGGGAATGCGGCACATTTTGCCCGGAACTGGCAGTCCGCGAGTCTGTCTCCAATACCATTCCGACTTGGCGCGGCTATAAGTTTTCTCGAACGCCGGGCAGTCGATGAAATAGGGCCGTCCTGCCCGCTCATTGGTAGCCAGATCGAACGCATCGGCGATCATACAGGCAAGCGGCTTCGCAGCCGTGAGAAAGGCGAAGTGCGCATGCTGTCGCCGGTGGGTGGACGCCCGGCCTGGATTAGCGTAAAACCTGAAAAAATATCGAGGGACGGGAATGGGCTTACTCAGCGATCTCTTCACGTGGTGGAATGGTGCGACGCTTTCGACGAAGCTTTACACCAATGCGCGCGGCAAGTTTGTCGGCGAGGATGATAGCGGCAACCGCTATTACGAGGATTCGAGCGGCAAGGGACCGGCGGGACGGCCAAGGCGCTGGGTGATCTATGAGGGCTTGGCCGAGGCCAGCAAGGTTCCGCCAGAGTGGTTCGGCTGGCTGCATTACACGGTAGACACCACCCCGTCGGAAGACAGCTATCACCCGAAGCCGTGGGAAAAGCCGCACGTCGAGAATCTGACAGGCACGCCGCTCGCCTATCGGCCGCCAGGAAGCCTGGTCCGCGGCATGCGCCACCCGAAAGGCGACGGCGATTATCAGCCGTGGAAGGCCGAGTAGCACCCGGCAAATGGGAACAGTCGCACATGTGGCGGGTTGTCGCTGCATGCCGATCCCCTGGAATGCCCATCACGTTGCCTTCACCGTCTCGGACCGGTTTCATACGCCTGCGCTGGGGCTCATCCTCGGTTACGGGGCGACCGTCCCGTTCATAGCAGGCGCAGCCGGAGCCCCGCTTTGGGCTCCCTCGCCCCCGCTATGGCTCTTCTCCTCGCCGTATATGCCAGCTTGGTCGTTTTCGATGTGCGGGCGGCCCGGCATCTTGAAGCGCCGCCCTACTTCGCGCATCTGCGGCCGGTGCAAATGCTAATCCCGATTGCCAGCATCGGATTTTTGCTTATTCTGTCGAAGGTCTAGCGCCAGACGGGAGCGTCTCCTGACCGAAGCCGAACTTCTCGATCATTTCCCCTTCGACAACAGCTATGGGCGTCTTCCCGAGCGCTTTTATGCGCGGCTCGCGCCCACGCAAGCGTCTGCGCCTCGCCTTGTTCGGCTGAATGAAAAGCTTGCGGTGCATCTCAATCTCGATCCCGCGGCGCTTGCCTCGCCGGAAGGGGCCGCGGTTCTCGCGGGCAACAGGGTGCCGGAGCGCGCCGATCCGCTCGCGATGGCCTACGCCGGACATCAGTTCGGCATGTTCGTTCCGCAGCTCGGAGATGGGCGGGCGATCCTGCTCGGCGAGGTGATCGATCGCGAGGGCGTTCGCCGCGACATTCAGCTCAAGGGGTCCGGCCGCACGCCTTTTTCGCGGAGTGGAGACGGACGCGCGGCGCTTGGGCCGGTGCTTCGCGAATACATCGTGAGCGAGGCCATGGCGGCGCTCGGCATTCCGACAACGCGGGCGCTTGCGGCCGTGACGACGGGGGAAACCGTCTGGCGCGAGCGGCCGCTGCCGGGCGCGGTGCTCACCCGCGTCGCCCGGAGCCACGTCCGCATCGGCACGTTTCAGTTTTTCGCGGCGCGCGGCGATGTCGAGGCGACCCGTCATCTCGCTGACTACGTTATCGGGCGGCATGACCCCGAAGCCGCCGACGCTGCGAACCGCTACCTCGCACTGTTGAACCTCGTCATCGCCCGGCAGGCCGACCTCGTCGCGCAATGGGCGCTCATCGGCTTCATCCACGGCGTCATGAACACCGACAACATGTCGATTGCGGGCGAGACCATCGACTACGGCCCCTGCGCCTTCATGGACACCTATAGCCCCGAGACGGTCTTCAGCTCGATCGACCATTTCGGCCGTTATGCCTATGGCAACCAGCCCCGCATCGCCCAATGGAACCTGACGCGGCTCGCAGAAACTCTTCTGCCGCTTCTCGCGGAAGATCCAGGCGCCGCCGTAGCGACGGCTCAGGCGGCGCTCGCCGGTTTCGCGCCCCGTTTCGATGAGGCTTTCACCGGCGGCCTCCAGCGAAAGCTCGGGCTTTTGATGCCGCAGCCGGGCGACATTCTTCTCGCGAAGGATCTCCTGGACCGCATGGCAGCGAACAGCGCGGACTTTACACTCACGTTCCGCCGCTTATGCGACGCCACGGCCAACGCCGAGCATGATGATCGCGTGCGGATTCTGTTCGACGACCCCGCCGCCTTCGACGAATGGGCCGGACGCTGGAGGAAGCGGATATCGGAGGAAGGCGAGGCCCCCGAACGTCTTGCCGTTATGCGCCAAGCCAATCCCGCGTTCATCCCCCGCAATCATCTGGTCGAGGAAGCAATCTCAGCAGCCCAGGACCGAGGCGACTATGGGCCATTCGAGACGCTCATCACCGTGCTAACGAATCCTTACGATGACCAGCCCGGTTTCGCGCGCTATGCGGAACCGCCTCGCCCCGACCAGGTGGTTCATCAGACTTTTTGCGGAACTTGACCGCCTTCTCAAGGTTCTATCGAGGAAAAACTTGTTATTTCGTCCGGTTCTCGAATCGGGCGCGCGAACATTGCAACAGGCTTAATGCGGTAAATTGTCGCACTAGCGCGATGAGTGTTGACCGATGTTTTCGATATTGAGGCTGCTATCATCGCCTTACCAACTGAACAAGGGGAAGAAGAGCCTATCTGAGCAATGCGGGGATTTTTTGGTCTGCATCACGGCCGCGCCCGCATTCGTTGTGTTTCTGTGTTTAAGCAAAGCATAACTCTTCAGTTTTTGAACTTTCTCCATTAGAGGAAGTGCAAAAATATGAAGTGTAGGGAGGAATTAATGGACACAGCCGTCGACGCCCAGAGTGGAATTGGGCGCAAGTTGCTATGGGCTCTCATAGCCATCCTTGGCGCGATCTCGCTGGGTATCGTGGCTTTAAGCCGCGGAGAAACCATCAGCGCGGCATGGCTCGTGATTGCGGCGGTATGCGTTTATCTCGTGTCTTTCCGCTTCTACGCGGCCTTCATCGCGAACCGCGTCCTTCGTATTGACCCAACCCGGTCCACCCCAGCCTATCGTCACAATGACGGGCTCGATTACGTCCCCACAAACAAATACGTCCTTTTCGGGCATCATTTCGCGGCCATCGCCGGCGCGGGTCCGCTCGTCGGCCCGGTTCTCGCCGCCCAGATGGGCTATCTGCCGGGCACGCTCTGGATCTTGGTCGGCGTCGTCTTTGCCGGCGCGGTGCAGGATATGACGGTTCTATTCTTCTCCGTGCGGCGCGACGGCCGCTCGCTCGGCGACATGGTGCGCTCGGAAATGGGGCCTACGGCTGGCGCGATTGCTCTGATTGGCGTGCTTTCCATCATGGTCATCCTGCTCGCCGTGCTTGCGCTCGTGGTGGTGAAAGCGCTGGAGGGCAGCCCGTGGGGGACTTTCGCAGTGTTCGCGACCATCCCGATTGCGCTTCTGATGGGCGTGTACAGCCGCTTCATCCGCGTCGGGCGCATCTGGGAAATGTCCGTAATCGGCGTGGTCTTGATGCTCGCCGCCGTGATCTATGGCAGGGTGGTCGCCGAGAGCCCGGAACTCGCGCCGATTTTCAACCTTAAAGGCGAAACGCTGGCCCTGCTGATTATAGGCTATGGTTTTGTCGCCTCCGTTTTGCCGGTCTGGCTTCTGCTTGCGCCGCGAGACTATCTCTCGACCTTTCTCAAGGTCGGCACCATGCTGCTGCTCGCGGTCGGCATCCTGGTCGTACGGCCCAATCTGGAAATGCCCGCCGTTACCAAGTTCGTCGATGGCAGCGGCCCCGTGTGGGCGGGGAGCTTGTTTCCTTTTCTTTTCATTACTATCGCCTGCGGATCCGTTTCCGGTTTTCATGCGCTGATCTCTTCCGGAACGACGCCGAAGATGATCGAAAATGAACGCCAAATTCCTTTCATCGGCTATGGCGCGATGCTGACCGAGTCCTTCGTCGCTATCATGGCGACGATCGCCGCCACTGTGCTCCATCCCGGCGTTTACTTTGCCATGAACAGCCCCGCTGGTCTCATCGGGGCGGACGCTGCCCACGCCGCGCAGGTCATCTCGGGCTGGGGCTTCGTCGTCACTCCGGAACACTTGACCCAGATGGCGCAGAATGTCGGGGAAAACACGCTTCTTTCGCGGACGGGTGGAGCGCCTACGCTCGCAGTTGGAATGGCGCAAATCCTGTCCGGCTTCCTCGGCGGACAGACCATGATGGGCATCTGGTATCACTTCGCCATCCTCTTCGAAGCGCTGTTCATCCTGACGACCGTCGACGCAGGGACGCGCGTGGCCCGCTTCATGATCCAGGACACCGTCGGCAGCGTGATCCCGTCTTTCAGGCGCACGGATTCCTGGCTGAACAATTTGGTCGGATCGGCGCTCGCCGTTGCGGCCTGGGGCTATTTCCTGTACCAGGGCGTCATCGATCCGTTCGGCGGCATCAAAACGCTTTGGCCGCTGTTCGGCATCTCGAACCAGATGCTGGCCGGGATCGCGCTCATCCTCTGCACTGTGATCCTGTTCAAGATGAAGCGTGAGCGCTATGCCTGGGTGACGATCGTTCCCACGGTCTGGCTTCTGGTTTGCACGCTGACTGCGGGCCTTCAGAAGATCTTCAGCGGCGATCCGAAAATCGGATTCCTCTCTCACGCGAGTAAGTTCCAGGATGCGCTCGCAGCGGGTAAGATCGTTGCGCCAGCCAAGACGCTGGCAGAGATGCAAAGGGTCATCAACAACGACTACATCGACGCAGGGCTTGCCGCCCTTTATGTGGCTGTCGTGATCGCAGTGGCGATATACGGTCTGGTTGCAATCCGGCGTGCGCTCGGGTCTCCGAAAATCACGTCAATGGAGGTGGGCGGGGTCGAAGCTTTGCCGGGAGCCGTTCATGGTTGAGAAACTTAGTCCCTGGAAAATGCTGGCTCAGACGGCGCGTCTCATGATCGGCATCCCCGATTATGAGACGTATCTTGAGCACCGCCGGACCAAGCATCCGGGCGAGCCCGTCATGACCTACGAGGAGTTCTTCCGGGAACGTCAGGATGCCCGCTACGCCATCGGCAGGGGCAAATTCAACAGGTGCTGCTGACACTGTTTTCCCTTCACTGAGTTGTCCTGCTTCGGGAACAACTGTGGGTGCCGCGAGCTTCGCTTTCGTAAACCCAAAAAGGGAGGAAGCGGTGCCCAAGCATCTCAAGTCGCGAAAGACAGCTGACGCATTTCTGGAGCACAATCCGATGATCGGCGGCTCGAAAGGAACCACGATCAGCGGAACGACTGCCGACGATCTCCAGGAGTTGCAAGGCGAAACCACGATCGAAGGCGATACCGGGAACGATACGAACCCGCAAGGAGGGATCAACAAGGCCGTCGCCCAAGGCAGGATCGGTCGGAAAACGCGAACGAAGTGACGAGCGCCGCTGAAAGCGCGAGCAGAATACCAGCCGCAACACCCCACCGCCCTCTGCCGGAGGGCCAGAAGCATCAGGCTAGCGTGACTCCGGCCATCGGAGGCCGTCAACGCTGCGGCGAGTGTGCGTCCAAGGACGTCACGGCGAAAGGGCCGTTCGGAATCCGGGTAGCGGCTGCTCGTCCGACAATCTGAGTAGAAAGCGTCGAGGATATCCGCACCGGCGCAAAGGCGTCATGACTTCTGACGCTCGTCTCATCCCAGTAAATGCGCGCCGCGAGCTGAGAATTAGGGTCTATCCGCGCCGCAGGTTCGTAAATACTTCGTTGTGGAAATCAAGCCGGAAAAGCAAATCCTGGCGCCCAGCTGAAGGTTTTGCATTCGCATTCCCGCGAGACTAAAGCTTAACCGGCTTGACGGCCACTCCGCCTTGGATTAGTCCGTCCCCGATGATTCAGACGCTGCCGAACTTCCATCAATCTTGATTCTGAATCGGGCTGCATACACAACGCGATAAACAGGATCGACAGACCATGATTTTCCCCAACATGAAAACTTTAGGCGTCGCGCTGGCTGTCCTAGCCCTGGCCTCCCCTGTTCTTGCTGCAGCCGATCATTACGAGTTCCAGGCCGGCTCCAGCGAGTTCAAGGCCGGTAGAGGCAGGGTGATTTCGATCAAGCTGATCGACAAGCGGACGAAGAAGCCGGTGCCCGGGGCAACATTCGTTAGCACCGCGCTCGACATGTCGCCGGAGAACATGGCCGATACCAAGGGCAAGATCGCCGCCGATACCTCGACCGACCCCAGCGTCTATCGCTTCAAGGCCGATTTCAGCATGTCGGGCGTCTGGGCGCTGAAACTCAAGGCGAAGGTGCCGGGCGATAGTGAGACAATCGAGGGCGTGCTCATCCTGCGAGTCAACGATTAGCACGCGGACTTATTGAGCGGACCCGCCGCGCCCCCCAAGACGTGATGAGAGGTAACTGCCGATTTGGATCTGTCAGTGAAGCCGGATCTGTGAGCGATCCGAATGGCCTTCCGCATCCACAACGGTTATTTGAACGAAGCCGGGACCGGGCGGATTCAGGAACGCATCGCGCCGGTGCGGCGAAGACGCAAGCGGAACGCCATCCACGAGCCAGATCAGTGGCAGCGTTCCACCTTCTGCCTTCAGCGCCACGGGAAGCTTCTCCGCCTCTCCTTCAGCGGACGCGATCTCGACGTCGGCGTTTGGCGGCGGGAACGCGATATGCAGCGCTTGTTCTTTGCCAGGGCCGCTTGAAGCTTCGCGCCTTTGTTCGTGGAAAACGCGAAGCGGCGGGGGCAGATCGGCCGTCATTCGCGTTCCGATAATGTTCGAAGGTGCGGCCGTGAATGGCGCACGGTGTTGGCCGATTGCGCCGAACAGCTCGAAAAGGACCGGAGCCGCGACGCGCAACCCGACAAGGCCAGGCGTCGCACTTCCATCGGGACGGCCGGCCCAAACCGTAATGGTGTAATCGCCATCGAAGCCCGCGGCCCAGGCGTCGCGGAAACCGTAGGACGTGCCAGTCTTGAACGCGACAGCGCCCGGCGTCACGTTCGGCGGCACCGGCGCGCCGCGCAAAATGTCGGCCACGTACCATGCCGCGGCGGGCTGAAGCAGCACGGGAGGCTCGTCAGCCCCCCATAGGGGACCACGAACCTTCTGATAGCGTAGCGGAATGACGCTTCCGCCACGCGCGAGCCCTAGATAAAGCGTGGTTAGATTTTCAAGCGTCAGGCCGGCCCCGCCCAGCGCAACGGTAAGGTTGCGCGGGACCACGAAGGGCATGCCGGCTTCCCGGAACCGGGCCGCCAGCTTCACGGGTCCAATCTCATTCAGCACCTTCACGGCGGGGACGTTCAGCGAGAGCTGCAACGCGGTTCTAACCGTTACGGTGCCGTGGAACACATTGTCGAAATTCACCGGCGCGTATCCGTCGAAGCGCGCGGGCCTGTCCTCGATCAGTGTGTCTGGATGCGCAAGCCCGTCCTCGAAAGCAAGGCCATAGATGAACGGCTTCAACGCAGACCCTGGCGAGCGGATCGCCGTCGTCATGTCGATCGCGCCGAGCCGCGTATCGTCGAAATAGCCCGCGGACCCGACATGGGCGAGCACCTCGCCCGTTCGGTTATTTACGATCATCGCCGCCATGGAGATTTTGTCGCCGAAGCTTTGCGCGTTTCTGCGCGTGATCGTCTCGGCGGCTTCCTGGAGGTTTCGCTCGATTGCAGTTGCCACGGCGAACTGATCTGGCAGCGCTGCCGTCAGCCGCTCCGAGAGATGCGGCGCAAGCGCCGGGAACTCGCGGCGGCCACGCGGGACTGGCTGTGCGAGCGCTGCTTTCGCATCCGCCTGCGTAATGGCCCCCGCAGCGGCGGCCCTTCGAATGACGCGATTGCGTCCCTGGACAAGAAACTCGTAGCCTCGATCCGGGCGGCGCACTTCCGGCGATTGCGGAATCGTCACCAGGAGGGCGGCTTCCGCTATGCTGAGCCGTTGCGGTTCCTTGCCGAAATAGGCGAGAGAGGCGGCGCGGACGCCTTCGAGATTACCGCCATAAGGGGCCAGCTTGAGATAGAGCGAGAGGATCTGGTGCTTGCTGAGCGTCCATTCGAGCCGTGTGGCATCGGCAATCTGCTGGAACTTTGCGGACACGGAATGCGTCGGGGAACCCCTGAGGAGGCGCGCCACCTGCATGGTCAATGTCGATCCGCCCGAGATGGGCTTTCCGTGCGCGATCGCCTGCACGACGGCCCGCCCTAGCGCAAGAGGATCGATGCCCGGATGCCGCCAGAAACGCCGGTCCTCGAAGGCGAACAAGAGCGCGAGATAAGTGGAACTCACGTCTTCGGGTCTGGCATCGAGCCGCCAACGGCCTTCCGGCGTGGTAAAGGCCCGCAACAACTGCCCATTTCGGTCGAGAACGAGCCGCGACGACGATGCGGCCACGTCAAGCGGTAGCGGATCGAAAAGTTTCAGCGACGACGCGCCAAGCACAAAAATCGAGACTATCAGGGCGCCGCGAACGAACCAAGTGTGGGTCTTACGCTCACTCATTCACCGCCTACCCTGTGTCATCTCAAACGCAGCAGTCGCTATACGGACTCAGAAAAATTGGACCGCCCCTCGCCATTCGCAAGCCCCATTTTCGAGTAACCACAGCGGAGGGGCGATCATGACGCCTATTGCGGTGCCGTGATCTCAACCTTCGAGCCTGCCGTTCGCGCGAAGCGATCCGGCCGATACATGTCCTCAACGCGAGCGCCCGCGTGTGTGTAATTGCCGGGAGTCACGGCGCGCATCACGTAAGCCGTCGTCATTTGCGCCGGAACTTTCCGCTCCGTTTCGGTGAGCGAGAAGGCGGCGACAAAGCGGTCGTCACGGAAGGCCGAGAAGACGGGCGTGAAGGTAGATGGCAGCCAGGAGAACGCCTTCAGGTCGGCGCCTTTCAGGAGCGCCGGGTTTTCGATGTCGAAGCCTGCTGGCAGCCGATCCTCGACAACGATCTGGGCGAGCTTCGGATCGACCTCCGTCACCTTCAGCACCACCACCACCCGGTCGTTCTGCTTCAGCTTGTCGAAGGGGATTTCGCGGCCGTCGGGCGCGTAGGTCTTGCGCTCGATCTTGAAGCCGCTCTCGGCGGATGGCTCGGGCTCCATGCCTTCGCCAGTGACAAGCACGGACGCCGGCACGGCTTCCGGCCCGCGGTTCGCGATCACCAAGCCCTGGGAAGCGAACTGCGCGGGGGTCAGCACTGTCTGGAACCTCTCCGAAGCCGCATTCGGCAGGATCGCGCTCACATTGGTGATCTGGATCGGACCGGCCAGGTCGCTGCCCGTTAGAACTGTCTGGAACGAGCCCTTAACGGGCACGCCGTTCACTTCGAGCGCGAGGTCCTTGTTCTGGGCGTCGAGCGTGCGCGCGGCAAGCAGGAGCCACAGGCTTTCCTGCGTCGTCGTCTCTTTCTGCTGGGCTCTCAGTTTCGTCACGATGTTGAACGCTTTTTGCAATTGCGGCGTCGAGGCCCCGCTCTCACCCATCAGTGCAAGCACAGCGGCGGCGTCACGAAGCTGCGTGCCGTAATCCGCGCGCCAGCCGAGAGGGACCAGGGGGTCGGGCGTCGCGAGAGCGGACAAGGCCGAGGCAAAAGTCAGGGTCGCCCTTTCCTTGTCGCCGAGCATGGCGAGCCCCGCTGCGATCTGCGCGCGCGCGATCGGCGTCGAGAACGCGTCGATCTTCGTGTCGGCGTAATAGCGCAGATCGCCGAGAACGCCGCGTCCCGCACGAGACAGCACATAGAGCGCATAAGCCAGATCTTCGCCGCCCTTCTTGAAATCGCGCGCGTTGTTGACCGTGTTCTTCAGCCTGTCCAGCGCGATCTCATAGTTCGTGTCGCGCACGGCGTAGCCCTTCTCCCGCGCACGCGTCAGGAATTCCGTCACATAGGCGGTAAGCCACATATCCTCGCCATACGGCCCCCATAGCCCAAACGCGCCTGACGAAGACTGCATCTCGTAGAGGCGCGCGATGGCCTTCTCGATGGCAGCTTTCGCCTTTGGCTCTTTGCTGATGCGGGCGCGCGACGCAACCTCATCGTAGTAGAGGAGCGGAAGCGCGCGGCTCGTGGTCTGCTCCGCACAGCCGAACGGATAGCGGTCGAGGCCGATGAGAAGGCCCGGCACATCGAACGATGCCGTGCGGCTCGCGGTCACCGAAATCTTGGCGGTCCCTGGAACGAGATCGCGGACCAGTTCGCTGCCGACGCGCAGCGAACCGGTTGTGGCGGCAAGCATCTGCGTCGTGCGGCGGCGCACGTTCGGCGCGGGCGGTTCCACAGGGATCGCATAGGTGCGCTCGATGGCGACATTCCCCGGCCCGGTGAGCGAGAAGGAGACATGGCCATCGCCCACCGATGCGCCGCTGATCGGGATGGTCTGGCTGACCCGCTTTTCGAGATCGAGCGTCAGCGTGCGCTCTGCGGGCCCGACGATCTCGACCCCGCCATCGCCCTTGGCCGTGAGCTGATATGTGCCAGCGGGAGCCTCCACATTCTCGATGCTGAGATGCAGATTAGAGTTGTCGCCCAGCATCAGGAATTTGGGGGGCGTCGCCTGGGCCACGACCGTGTCGCGGACGATAACATCTTTCTCTCCCGAACCGATCTTGGACGGCGTCCAGGCCTGCGCCGAGAGACGCATGGTTCCATTGAAGGGTGGCAGTGTGAACGTCACCTGCGCTTTTCCGTTCGCGTCAACCTGAAGCGGGCCGGAATAGACGGCAAGCGGCGTTTCGGAAAGTGGCCTGCCGCTCATTTCAAGGCCGCCTTCGTCGCCGCCGGAGCGAACGACGCCGCGCACGCCCTGCATCCCGTCGATGAGCTTGCCGTAAAGGTCGCGCATCTCAAGCCCCAGGCGGCGCTGGCCGAAGAAATAGGAGGCAGGCGCGGGCGTTTTGTAGCGCGTGATGTTCAGGATGCCGAGATCGACCCCGGAAACGACGATGGTTGCGTTCTCCCCCGCGTCGAGGCCCGAGATCGAGGCCGACACCGTGACCGGCCCGGCCGGGCGCACCGCTGGCGGCGTTTCGAGCGCGACGGACAGGGTGCGTGACTTCGTGTCGAGCGGTATCCATTTCACGCCGACGGCGCGGCTTGGCATGCGCTTGGCCGCGCTGTCCATCGGGCGATAGAGAATTGCGGTTGCGTATGCGCCCGGCCCCCAGGCCGGATCGGCCTTGAAGCTTGCGGACCCGCCCGAAGGCGCAACGTCGATCATCTGCGTCGCCAGCACCTTGTCGCTGACGATGGCGACGAGCGCCTGCCCCGCCATGCGCGGCAGAATCGTGACCTTGACCTCATCGCCGGACTTGTATGATGCCTTGTCGAGCGCGAGGTTCAGGATCTCCGGCGTATCCGAGGCTTCCGAGACGTACCAGCCCGCCGAGAAGGAATAGCTCGTTGCAGGGCCTTGCGCGGTTGGGGATGCAATGTCGAGCCGATAATTGCCGGAATCGACCGGAGCCTTGATGCGGACCGTGCCTGTGGCAGGCGTGTCGATTGCGCCCCCCGCTACACGGCTCTCATAATTTACAAGCTCGTAAGACCAGCGATTGTCGCGTGCGTACCATTGGAACTGGCTTTCCACGCGCTGAAGCTCCCATTTGAGGCCGCTGATGGACGTCTGCTTTCCGTCCGGGCCAATACCCACGATCTCAAACTCGGCAGGCGCGCCCTCGGGGACGGAGCCATCGAAGAGCGGCTTGACGCCGACGAAGCTTTTGCCCGTGCTGACCTTCATCGCGATCTTGTCGGCAAGCACGCGCCCGCTTGGCTCGCGGAGGCGGATCACAACGTCGGCATTCAGGGGCTTCGAGGTCTGCGGCAGGTCGGGCAGCGGAATGGAAATTGATGCCGCGCCGGTCGCATCCGTGTTCGGCAGCGCCTCAAGCTCGTGGCGGACGGTGGTGAACTTCTCGCTTTCCAGCCCCACGCGGAAGCCTGGGAAACCGCTGACCTCACTCGATGCCGAAATCGACATTTCGCCTTCGAGGCCGAGGGTCGAAGCGGGAGTTCCGTAGAGATAACGGCCAGCAAGGGCGACCATGCCGGGGAATCCCGCCGCGATCACAGGCTGGGAGGCGGTGAGCTTCATTTCCAGGCGTTCGGGAACGTAGTCCTCGACAAGGAAGCTTTTCTCGTAAAGCGCCGGCGCCTTTGGATCGACATATGCCGCGAGCCTCCACGAGCCCGTCGCGGCCGTATCCGGCAGCGCGATCTGCCAGCTATGCCCGCCATTACCCTGGTCTGCGAGCGTCTCACGCCGGTCTTCCACGCCATCCGGGCGGAACAGCTTCACGATCAGCGGTGTCGAGGCGACCGCGTTCGCAGCCGCATCCCGCAAAAGTGCCGTGACATGAACGTTCTCGCCAGGGCGGTAAACGCCGCGCTCAGTGAAGAGCATAGCGTCGAGCGGCCCTGGAGGCGTGCGGCCGCCGACGCCCCGGTCGGAAAGATCGAAGGCCTGTTTGGTGATGTCGAGGAAGCCGTAGTCGCTATCTGCTCCGCGCGCCACGACAAGAGCCGGGGCGAGGCCGCCCACGCCGTGTGTCAGCGCCGCTTCGAAAGTGGCTACGCCCCGGGCATCGGTCTTTGCGGTGCCGAGAACTTCATTATTGCGGGCGACAAGCCGGATTTCCGCATCGGCGACGGGGCTGGCTAGCCCAAGCGAGCGGACATAGACGTGAACGCCATCCGCGCCTGAAAAAGCGGTCAGGCCAAGATCCGACACGACAAACCACTGCGTCGTCATCAGGCTGTAATCGCTGTCGGCGTCGCTTTCGTTGTCAGGCTTCGCGCCTTCCTCGGCGGCGCTCGCCGCAATCACATACAGGCCCGGTTTCAGGTTCGGCAGGAGCGTATCGACCGGAAAGGCGGTCGTGACCTCTTCGTTCAGCTTCGAGGCGACGGCCATTTGGCCCGACCAAAGTTTCTCGCCCTTGTGGTTAGCGATCTGGTTCAGCTGGTAGGTCTCCATCGGCTTCTGGAAGTCGCCGTCGAGCACCTCCTCGGCGAGACGCCGGTCGCCTATCCGATAGATCGCAGCCTTCACGAGCTTGGTGTTGATGCTGACAAGCGGGATGCCCTGCTGGCCGGTCCTTGGCAGGACGTAATTCCGCGCCGAGAAGCGTACTGACGGCGAGCGGTCCCGAATATAGACGGTCAGTTCCACGGGCTTCGGCAACAGATCGTCTTCGGTCGATGGAATGCCGCTGCGGACCTTCACCTCATAGCGCTTGCCATGCAGAAGGTCCTCGACGCAAAGCTGCGAGCCCTGCACACGCACGGATGCAGGCTTCTCGTTGTTGACCGTGACGTAGTTCGTGAAATCGACGCGGCCCTTCGCCAAATCCTCCGAAAACTGCACGCAGATGCGCGGCGCGTTCAACTCATTGTCAGCCGTGTAATCGAGCATCCGGAAACCGTGCTCGTTGAATGCCTGGTCATAGGCCTCCTGCACGTCCCCGTCGGCGGCAAGGCCGAGGCTCATCTTGTAGATGCGAAGCGCCATGCGCCACTGATCGCGCTCACCAAGGCTTTCCGCCAGAACGGCAAGCGCCTCGGCTCTCGCCTCGGGCGTCTGCGAGCGCGTGTAAGCGATGTAAGCGGAAGAGCCCGCGTTTCGGGCAAAAGTGGACTTCTCGCCATACTTTTCGGTCTTTACGGCGAGATACTCGCGCGCGAGTTGAAGCCAGGCGCCCCCGTTCTTCTTATCAAGCAGCGCCGATGACGCATAATAGCCGAGCGCGGCGCGATGATCGTTGCCGGCGCTCGCCTTATCGCCCTCCGCCTTCCAGGCCTTGGCGTCCTTGCCCTTGGTCGGCCATGTCGCCTGCAGCGTATTTTCGAAGGTTTCGGATTCGTGAACGATGAAGTCGTCGATAGGCGTCTTTTGCTGGGCGGGAGCCGCAACCGTGACGGCAAGCGTGACAAATGCCACAAAGAAAAACCGGATCAAAAACATAGCGCCAACTCGCGAAAGGGTTGTACTACTTACTTGGCAAATAAGTGCCGCGAAAAGTGGGGCTGATGCAAGGCAGAAAAGTGTCTCGAAAGGTGATCTTTTCAAGGAGGAGTGCCGAAGTTTTTGCGATGGTTTACCGGCAATGATTTTGCATAGGGCAGCCGCTGGCGGTCCAGTTGACAAAACGGCTGCGAAGCCTTTAGGGCGTTTATCTATGTTGAGGAAGCATCTCGAAATAAGGCGTCCTGGCATCGTCCGGGTCATTGGGGCGGCGGCTGGCCTGTGGTTCATGGCGGCTTGCGGCTTCACCGCTCAGGCTAAGGATGAGGATGTGAACGCCTATATCGCCAGGGCGCCGATTGCAGGCCTGCCGCCTGGAGCCTATAGCCAATGGACGGAAGAGCAGAAGAAGACGGCGATCAAACGCGTCGGAGGCTTTTGCGAGTTTCTATGCGTGGATTCCTACGGCAACACTTCCTTTCCGAACATGGCGGCAGCCGAGCGCGCCAAAGCCGAGGCCAAGGTGTGCCTCGCAGCCTGCATCGTCAATCATTTGCCGCCTGATTATCCGCAGCTGTCCACGATGAACCAGGACCTTCGCGGCGATTTCGACAAAGCCAAGAAGCTCGGATCGGCGATCGGCTGGCCGCTTCCCGGAAAATAGGCGGCTTCCCCTCATGCTTTGGAGCGCATACGCCACCTGGGACAACTGTTGTTACAATTTTGTACACAATCTGTGATTGCCGCATAGACCAGGTTTCATCCATAGTTGAGGGAAATCGCTTGTTCCTTTTAATGGATGGGTGCCATGACGCTGTTGGGCGGGCTGGGGCTGCTTTGCCTGCTTGTAGGAGCAGGTATCGGCTGGAAAATCCTCAGCGATAAGGATTGGTGATTCCATCAGCGCATGCTTGAGATGAAGAGATTGCCTTGAGCCCGAGGCATTCATTAGTGCTTGTGGCCCAATACCGCGCTTTGCAAGCCGATGGCTATTGGGCAGTGTAGACGAGGCTTCACGTTAACGCCATAGACTGAAGCGCTCTGGAAGTTTGACTGAAATTCCTATATACTTAACGATTAAGCAAGGAATTCCGTCATGCTTTTAGTGCGGGCGATGCTAATAGCCTTTATAGTAGGCGGACTTACATTGTTCGGCTTGCTCTGGCTGTGGTTCTGGTTTCAGCAAGGGGGTTCAGGATCCTCGGGAGACCAGTCCGGATACTATCAGAATGGCTATGACAATGGCTATGGCGGGGACAATGGCTATGGCAACGGCTACGGTGGGTACGGCAACGGTAGCAATGGCTACGGCAATGGCTATCAGCCAATATATCCTTACGTGCGCAGGGCCAGGATGCGGCCTCCGTGCTATAATCCCTGCTACTGAGTTTGCCGGCTTGCCAAGGCTTTGATTCAGCCTTACCAAATGAAACAACCTGAAGAACCTTTTCGATAATTTATCGAGGACGGGTTCGCCGTGCAAAAAATCAAAAGAAAGAGGCTTGGCGCGATAGGGCTGAGGGCTTGGGGCCAAGATAAGAAAAGCAGGCCGCACTCGCATGCGACCCGCCCGCGTAAGCTTTTCCAGGATTTTCCGACTACCGGCAAATCAATGTGAAAGCGGCCGCGCCGCCCGCTTTGCCAGATCCGGCGCCCAAAGGCTGCCCTTGTTTACTTCTCCAAGCGCGGCTGCCACGGCCAAAGCATCGCGAGGTGTCAGGCCCCTCTGAATACTAAGTTTATATGCTTTGACGAGTTGCCCTTGTAGATCTGTATCTTTGGTCCAAGGAAAAGGTGCCTTATTAGTCTCCCGAAATAACAACTCAAGAACTAACTGACCGATACGCCACATCCTCTTTCTCTTCCCAAAGTTTCTCACATAAATAAGGTAACAAGCTTGAGAATTATGGTCTTGATCTATATCAAAACTGGAGCATGGCAGGTTGCGCCTTTAGCGGCAGACCGGAGCCCTCAACATTGTGGGCTTGCCTCTGCCACAGATCTTGCTCATAGCTGCGCCTTTGAAACGAAGAGCGGTGCGGAATGAGTCTTTATCGCGGTTTCCTCACGGTCGGGGGCTTGACGGCGGTCAGCCGCGTCTTCGGATTTATCCGCGACATGCTGCTGGCGGCTGTGATGGGAGCGGGATGGGTCGCGGACGCATTTCTCGTGTCTTTCAAGTTTCCCAACCTGTTCCGGGCGCTGTTCGCGGAGGGCGCCTTCAACTCGGCCTTCGTGCCGCTTTTCACAAAGCGGCTCCGGGCAGAGGGAAAGGACAGCGCGCTTGTCTTCGCCGAGCAGGCGCTCGCGATTTTGTTCGTGGGCGTGGTCGCGACCGTCATCGTAGCGGAGATCTTCACGCCCTATCTCGTTATGGCGATCGCGCCGGGCTTCAGGGGAAATCCGGAGAAGTTCCGGCTCGCCGTGCTTTTGACGCGCATCACTTTCCCTTACCTCGCTTGCATGTCGTTCGTGGCGCTAACGGCAGGCATCCTGAATGCGCTTGGAAAATTCAGCGCGCCGGCAGCAACCCCGATCGTTCTCAATCTCGTCCTGATCACCGTCACGCTGTTCGCGGCCGCAAACGGCTTTTACGACCAGCCTGAGGCGGGCATCATTCAGGCTTGGGGCGTGACAATCGCAGGGTTCGCCCAGCTTTTCGTCGTAGCCTGGGCCGCGCGTGCGCTTGGCATGGACCCCGGCTTCCGCTGGCCGCGACTCACGCCGGAAATGAAGAGGCTCCTCAAGCTCGCGGTGCCGGGCCTCGTGACGGGCGGTATCAATCAAGTCAACCTCTTCATCGGTACGATCATCGCATCGCTTCAGGCGAGCGCCGTTTCCTTCCTTTATTATGCGGACAGGATCAACCAGTTGCCGCTCGGCATGGTTGGCATCGCCATCGGCGTCGTTCTCCTGCCGACGCTGTCCCGGCATCTTTCCGACCACGACGAAGCAGGCGCGCTCGCCAGCCAGAACCGAAGCCTCGAGTTTGCGCTGCTCCTCACATTGCCGGCGACCGTCGCGCTGATCGTGATCCCGAAGCCGATCATCCAGGTGCTCTTCCAGCATGGCTCCTTCACCGCGGCAGATACGGTGCAGGTTTCAGCCGCACTTGCGGCTTACGCGTGCGGACTGCCCGCCTATGTCATGAACAAGGTTTTTCTGCCCGGCTTTTTCGCGCGCGAGGATACGAAAACACCAATGTGGTTTGCGATGGCGTCCGTCGCCGTCAACATCAGCGGCTCGCTCGCGCTCTTCTTCGTGATCGGCCATGTCGGCATTGCCATCGCCACCAGCCTTTCCGGCTGGACGAATGCGATTTTGCTTTCAACCACCTTGACGAGGCGCGGCCATTTCCAGTTCGACGCGGCGTTGCGCAAACGCGCGCCGCTGATCCTGCTTGCGAGCGCGCTGATGGGCGCGGCACTCTATTCCGTGAACCCGGTCGTCGCGCCTTACTTTGAACCAGGGCACAGCGGGGCCGCGCAGGCTATCGCGCTAGCGGTGCTCGTCGGAGCGGGCGTGTTCACATATGCGGCGGCTGCGCAGATCACTGGCGCAATGCGTTTCTCCATGGTGCGCCGCGCCCTGTCTGGCGCCTGATTAGCTATTTGAGAATGCGGTCGTACAAGGCCAGCACCAGTTCGAGAGCGATCAGTATGATGATGTAGATCTCGAGCTGATGGCTCGTGCGCGTCGAAATCAGATCCGTGATCGTGTCGGCGGTTTCGCGGATGACGACCAGCTTGCGCTCCACCGCGCGTGCCCGCGCCGTCAGATCGTATTCGTCGACGAGCTTCGCCCAAAGCCGCTCAAGCTCGGGGTGGTCCCACAACACGTCCGGCTTCTCATCAAGATCCACCCTGGACGCAAGCCGCTTCTGGATCATGAGCGCCTCGCCAATCTGCTCCAACATGCCCGACCTCGGGCCGGAAGGCAGGCGGCGCTTGAGGAGGGTCGCCGCGACGGGTTCGATTTTCTCGAAAGCGGCCGCTATACGGCGCTCGTCATAGGCCAGCGCGACTGAGACCGCCAGCGCTTCGCCAATGAGGAGCAACTTGTCGGGATCGGCGCTACAAATCCGGATTGCGCCCGAGCTTGAGAGAAGGGGCTCCTCTTCCGGGCCAATGGCGATGACGGCGCTTTCAACCTCCCGTTCGTTCAAGGGCTGAATAATGCGGCGCGTCAGGCCATGCACCAGCTCGTCCTCTTCGATTGGCGTCATATTGAAGAAAACAACGACGCCGAACTTGAACAGCATCGCCGTTCCGTTGCTTGCGGTCCGGAACGCGAGCGGGTTGGTGGAGAACGCGTCCTGGCGCTCCAGCCCTTTCACATCGAGACCCTCGCCGAGCAAGAGCGCCCTTACAGTCATCTCCTGCACGGGCCGAATGGTTACTTCCTGCGTCGGCATGCAATCATCTCATGGTTCGCGAAAAGCTGGTTCACCAGACGCCTTCTCCATCCATGGCCGACACAGACAGCTTTTGTGGCGCTGTCAATAGGGAATCAGGACGCGCCGGGATTCAGGGATACTTTCTAATCCATATGCAACGGAAATCTAACCCTGATCCCTGCCCGCATCGGAACCTAACACCAGCCCTGGTTTTGACGCGGTGAACATTTGGGTGGAAAGTTATGGATTTTCGCAGGCGCGACATTCTTGCTGCGGCGGCGGTGTTGATGTTAACGCAGCGGAGCGGGCGAGCCGAAATCATTGAAGGACGTGCTCCCTGGAAACCAAGGGCCGGGAACCCGCCTAAGCCCGCCATCACCAACCGCTGGGTTTTCTTCACCTCCGCCGAAGCCGAAACCATGGAAGCCATCGTGGACCGGCTCATTCCGCCGGACCAGGAGACGCCCGGCGGGAAAGATGCGGGCTGCGCCGTCTATATCGATAATCAGCTCGCAGGCCCTTACGGTAGTTCGGAGGGGCTTTACACGCAAGGACCATTCGAGAAGGGCGCCCCGCAGCAGGGATCGCAATCACCCCTCACTCCCGCAGCCCAATACCGCCGTGGGCTGGCCGCTCTCAAAACCTACTGCAAAAGCAAATACGAGGGAAAATCCCTCGCCCAGCTTCCCGACCAGACAAAGGACGAGGTTCTTGGCGGCCTGGAAAAAGGCTCGATCGAGCTGCCCGAACAGGACGCCAAAACATTTTTCAAGCACCTCCTGAAGGACACGCGCGAAGGCTTCTTCGCCGATCCGATCTATGGCGGCAATCGCGACATGGCGGGCTGGAAGATGATCGGCTTTCCAGGAGCGCGCTACGACTATCGCGACTGGGTTTTGCGCCATAATGAACGCTATCCATACCCGCCCGTGAGCATCCAGGGCCGGGCAGACTGGACACCCGGCAAAGCATGAGGGGCACCATGGCTCGCAGACTTCCCCGTAAAGACGTCGTGGTCGTCGGCCTTGGCTGGACCGGCTCGATCCTCTCCTACGAACTGGCCAGTGAGGGCCTCGATGTCGTTGCAATCGAGCGCGGCCCTTGGCGCGACACCCCCACCGATTTCCCGCCAACTTACGACCAGGATGAGTTGCGCTACCGCATCCGGCACGAGTTGTTCCTGCGCCCCGCGCAGATGACGTTCACCTTCCGCAACAAGATGGACCAGACGGCGCTGCCGATCCGCAGCTGGGGCGCATTCATGCCGCCGAACGGCGTCGGCGGCGGCGGCGTGCACTGGAACGCGGAGACCTGGCGCTTCCTTCCGAGCGACTTCGTGCTGAAGACGCACCTCACGCAGCGCTATGGCGAGAAGTTTATTCCGCAGGATTGCACCATTCAGGATTGGGGCGTGACTTACGACGACCTTGAGCCCCACTACGACCAGTTCGAGTATCTCTGCGGAACTTCGGGCGCCGCTGGTAACCTCAAGGGCCAGATCCAGGAAGGCGGCAACCCTTTCGAGGGCTCACGGTCCCGGCCATACCCCACCGCGGCGCAGCCTCAACCCTTCAGCCATACGCTCTTTGCAAAGGCGGCGAAAGAACTCGGCTATAAGCCCTTTCCGCAGCCCTCCGGTAACCTGTCGCAGGCCTACACTAATCCTTGGGGCGTGAAGCTCGGCCCCTGCACGTATTGCGGTTTCTGCGAGTGGTTTGGCTGCGGCAACTATTCCAAGGCAAGTCCGCAAACGACCGTGCTCCCTGCCCTCATCCTCAAGAAGAACTTCAAGGCGTTCGACAATTCCGAGGTGACGCGCATCAACGTCGACAGTTCCGGAAAACGCGCCACGGGTGTGACCTTTGTGGACACATCGGGACAGGAGTGGGAGCAGCCGGCCGACCTCGTGATCCTCTCTGCCTACACTATCTTCAACGTCCAGCTTCTCCTGCATTCTGGCATCGGTAAACCCTACGACCCCGTCAAAAACGAGGGGGTAATAGGGCGAAATTACACCCACCAGACCATCTCGGACGTGGTCGGCTTCTTCGACAAGGACAAATACATCTTCAACCCGTTCATCGCCTCGGGCGCGATCGGCATGTGCATCGACGAGTTCAACGGCGACAATTTCGATCACGGCCCCTTGGGTTTCATCGGCGGCGGTTACATGGGGCAGGTGCAGACGAATGGGCGGCCTATCGGATTGAGCGAAAACGTTGCGGAAGGCGTTCCCTCATGGGGAGCCAAATGGAAACAATTCATCCGCGATCACTATCAGAGCACGGTCGTACCGGGCACAGGCGTGCATGGAAGCTTCTATAGCTACCGCGACATCTATCTCGACCTGGACCCCACCTATAAGGACCGCTTTGGCCGCCCGCTCGTTCGCATCACCATGGATTTCCATGAGAACGAGCTGAAGATGAATGCCTATCTCACGGAGAAATTTGCAGAAATCATCAAGCAGATGGGCGCGCGCGAGGTTCTGAAGAAGCCGCGCAAAGGTCCATATGACATCACCGAGTATCAGACGACGCACCTTTGCGGAGGCGCCATCATGGGCGCCGATCCGAAGACAAGCGCCATGAACCGTTATTGTCAGAGCTGGGACGTGCCGAACCTGTTCGTGACGGGCGCGAGCAACTTCCCGCAAAACGCGGGCTACAATCCAACCGGCACCCTGGGCGCCCTGGCTTTCTGGACCGCGAAAGCGATACGCGAAAATTACCTTAAAAATCCGGGGCCGCTTGTCCATGCGTAAACGCAAGAAGGCTTTGACCGCATTATGCTTCTCTCTCGCCTCGGCGGCATGTATTTGGCCAAGTCAAGCTGCCGATGAACAGGACTTCAGCCTCATCCGAAAGGGGGAGTATCTGACAATCGCAGGGGACTGCGCGGCGTGCCACACCGTTCCGGGCAGCGGCAAGCCGTTCGCGGGAGGGCGTGCGATCGAGACGCCTTTCGGCAATGTGGTTGCCGCGAATATCACGCCGGACCAGGAAACGGGGATCGGTGGCTGGACGGGCGAAGAGTTCAGGGCAGCGCTGAAGACGGGCATTGGAAAGGGCGGCACACGTCTCTATCCGGCGATGCCCTACGTCTATTATTCGAAGATGACGGACGAAGACGTGGCGGCCATATGGGCCTATCTTTCGACAGTCCAGCCAGTGCATAACCCGGTCACTTCGAACCAGCTCCCTTTTCCCTATAATATCCGCGCAATCATGTGGTTCTGGAACCTGCTCTACCGACCCGCCCCAGGCTTGCAGGCGACGCCGGGCAAATCCGTGGAATGGAACCGCGGCGCCTATCTGGTCGAGGGAGCAGGGCATTGCGGTGCGTGCCATACGCCGAAAAATTTGCTCGGCGGCGATACGAGCGCGAAGTTCCAGGGCTCTTCAATCCAGGGCTGGCATGCTCCCAACATCACGAACGACAAAGAGCTCGGCCTTGGTACATGGTCCATGGACGATATCGCTCAATATCTGAAGACGGGGCACAACAAGGTGGCCGCCGCCTCCGGCCCCATGGGGGAGGAAGTGGAGCGCTCAAGCTCCAGGATTTCAGACCACGATCTGAAGGCGATTGCGGTCTATCTCAAGGATCAGAGCATGCCTGAAAGCCCGGCGCCGCGCGCTGTGGATGCATCAGACCCGGTGATGAAGGCGGGTGCGGCCATCTACAGGGATCAATGCTCCGCCTGCCATAAGCTCGATGGAAGCGGCGTAGACGACCTTTTCCCGGCGCTTAACGCCGCGCCTTCCGTGCGGGCGCTCGACCCCACCTCCTTGATCCGCGTCGTCGTGGACGGCACGAGAACCGTTTCCACCACGCATGCACCGACCGGTCCGGGCATGCCGTCTTACGCTTGGCAGTTGAATGACCGGGAGATCGCCGCGGTTCTAACCTATGTGCGAAACGCATGGCGCAATGCCGCGCCGCGAATTTCGGAAGACGAAGTAAAATCCGCAAGAACGTCATTGGCGGCAAAAGCGGATTGATAACAAGAAAGAACAAATATCGATAGTAGATATACTGTTATTAATAAAGCATCGTCCTGTGATGGTTATTTTCCTACGATGAAAATTCGATTATCGAACCGGATCATTGCACTGTGTTTATGGGTTGTTTTCGGATGGTTCGGTTTCCGGACCAGAATTAGCACCAACATGGAGGAGTTCCTCTTGCTAAATACCGAACAACTCGTCCCGGCGCTCGCGTTCATGACGTTCGCCATCGTTATCGTCTATGCGCTCGTACACTTCTTCCGGACGTCAAAAACGGAGGGCGAACATCGGCACTCGCCTCTGACACGAGCCAGTGAACAGAAAAGGGCTCGTGAAGGTTCGATTATTAAGAAGTGAGGTTGCTTGTGACGCCTCAGGAGATCTGGGGCGTCAGCCTTACGAGGACAAGAAAAAATGCCGAAGGAAACCAAGGGACAGAAAGAAACCGTGGGCCGCGTCATGCATGAGTACAAGCATGGCGAACTTGAAACCGGCGCCGGGAAGCCCGTGAAAAGCCTCCGCCAGGCGGTCGCCATCGCCTTGCACGAAGCCGGGGCCTCCAATCAGGAAAGCCCTGGGAAGAACCGGGAGAACCTCAGGAGAACGAAGAGGAAAGAGCGCGCGGGCAAGACGGCGAAGCAGGAGAAGGAAGACCATCTCTAGCCTTCCCCGCTTTTTCAACCCCCAAGGGCTCAGCGCCGAGCGCGTACATCCGCACTGTTATGATCTTGTTGGAGAGTCCATGCACGGCGCTCTCTCCCCCCGCATCAGGCCATCGAAGACCACATTCGCCACCGCGAGAGCGTCCGACTTCGGTCCGCGGCCGAGAGTGGCTTTAACCCGGCCGCGGGCAAACATTTCGGTGTCGATTGCGCCGGGAAGAAGGGCGCGCCCCGGAGCTCATGTCGCAGCGCAATCGCAAAGGAGTTCACCAAATCTTGAGAAGTCTCGCGCGGTGCCCCTGATCCACCCCTCGTCAGCCGCCCGACAAGATCGAAGCCATTCAAGGCGGCAAGCCGGGCAAGATTATCTATCCTCGACGAGTTGCCGGCGACTACATCTGGCGGGCTCCTGCTCCACTCCCGCAGCCCTCGCTACGAGCGGCCGCCGTGACTGTGATGTCCACCCTTCTGCGCCGACTTTGTCGCTTCGCCCTTATTGCCGCTTTCGCGTTGGCCCCCGCCCTGCTCCTCATGGAAGGCATGCTCGACGTCCGTCACGGAGCCATACTCGCCCTCGGGCATCTCTTCGAAGGTCTGAAGCACCTCATCGGCTACGCCATTCTTGCGGGCGAGTGAGACCAGATCTTTCTTGCTCATCGGGAATTTGGCGCCCTTGAGGCCATGGGCCAAGTCTGCTGCGGATGTGCGCGCCATCAATTTCTCCTGTTCGGCTACGTTTCGAAATCAGGCTGGCATGCGCACGAGGCGCAACCTCCTGTCGTAGGTCAACGATGGCAATGCGCTCCTGTTCCTTGCCCGGGGAACGGCGAAAAGGCTGAGATTCTGCTTACTGCGCATGGATCGAGCGGCGGGCCTTTTGGTTTTCACAGTCTTGAAGCTCCTACAACCAAAGGATTTTTGGAGTGGCCCCGCACGAAGAGTACCGCGCCGATAATAGCTCCTGCCCGCTCGACGAAGAAGAGGTCCCCGAAGCGGAGCGTGGGCTTACCGACAAAGAGCAAAGCGAGGTCCGCGAGGCCCAGCGTCCTCGCGCCCCTGTGGTCTACGAAATCATCCGGCTGGAAGGCGAAAGAGAACTGCAGCGGCCGATCGCTTCGCTCTGGTGGTCGGGCGTTGCTGCAGGCATTTCCATCGGCTTTTCTTTTCTCAGCCAGGCCGCCTTGGGCGCTGGACTTCCGCAATCGGAGTGGAATCACGTCCTGGCCTCGCTCGGCTATTCGGTTGGCTTCATCATTGTCATTCTCGGCCGCCAGCAACTTTTCACCGAGAATGTTCTCACGGCCGTTCTTCCTGTGATCACGCGCTGGAAGGTGAGCTGGTTTACTAGGATGCTGCGGCTCTGGGGCATTGTGCTGGCCGCGAACGTCGTTGGGTGTTTTCTATTCGCCTGCGCCTTTGCGTTCCTGCCTATGCTCAGTGAGCACGTCACCGGGGAGATGGGAAAGCTCGTGGAAAATTTGATGCGCAACTCACCATGGGAGATGTTTGCAAAGGGCATCGGCGCAGGATGGCTCATTGCCGCTGTGGTTTGGATCATTGCGTCCGTTTCCAGCGGCCAATTCCTGGTAATCGCCCTTCTGACCTATCTGATCTCCCTCCTCCAGTTCACCCATATCGTCGCTGGAACCGCCGAGGTGTTGTATGGCTGGGTTGCGGGTCTTGTTTCGTTCTACGACGCGTCGGTGAAGTTCTTCCTGCCCACCCTCGCCGGAAACGTATTTGGCGGCACGATTCTCTTTTCAGTGCTCAGCTATGGCCAGGTGCGGGAGGAGATTTTCGAAGAGCAGGAGCCCAAGCGCCAGCGTTAGCGATAATACCGCCACATGCGTTGCATCGTGCGCACGACCTCATCGGGAGGCGGAGCGAAGGGCTGAAGGTTGATGCGTACGATGTTGTCGTAGCCCATGGTCCAGGGCAGGCGCATCAACAGCCGCCAGATGGGCAGCCGCCGCCAGTCGACGAGAAGCGCGCTGGTGACTGGCTGCTTGAGCTTGATGTGCAGTTCTTCCATGTCGAGCGTGCGGATCGAGTAGGTGACGAGGCTGATCTCGTCGATCGCTCGCCAAGCGATCAGGCCAAAGCCATCCACGAAAAGCCCGTACTGGTTCGCCCCGAGCCTTGGCCTGCTCTCGGTGAAAGGGAAAAAATAGTAGGCCGAACACCCCGCCAGGATGGCCGTAATGGAGAGGAGCTGATAACCCCAGGTGAGCCATGCCGCGAGGGTCGCCGCTGTTATCGCAGCGAGTGCGTTAAAGCGCGCGGCCTCTTTTTTGTTGTAAGGAAGGATGAAACCTTCCTGCAAATACGCCGGAAGTCCTGGGCGTCGCGCCATGATCCGGTCCCGGTCAGCCCTTTCCCAACAAACGCGGCAACAAAAAAGGTGTTTCAGCGGCCAGTCTGTGCGCGGTGCCTTAAAAAGTGATCGGCGAGAACAAGCGCCATCATCGCTTCTCCCACCGGTACCGCCCTTATCCCAACGCAAGGATCGTGCCGACCCTTTGTGAGGATGTCCGTCTCGTGGCCCTCCACGTCAATCGTGAGGCGGCGCGTAAGGATCGAAGACGTTGGTTTTACCGCGAAACGGGCGACGATGGGCTGGCCGGTGGAAATGCCGCCGAGGATGCCGCCCGCACGATTGGAGAGGAAAACGGGCTTCCCATCAGGCCCACTGCGCATTTCGTCGGCATTTTCCTCGCCCGAAAAAGAGGCGCAGGCAAAGCCGTCGCCGATTTCGACGCCTTTGACGGCGTTGATGCTCATGAATGCGGCAGCGATGTCCTGATCGAGCTTGCCATAAATCGGCGCGCCCAGCCCCGCGGCCACGCCTTCCGCAACGATCTCGACGACGGCCCCGCAAGACGAACCCGCCTTCCGGATGGCGTCGAGATAGGCCGCCCAGCCTTGAACGGTGGCTTGGTCCGGCGAGAAGAAGGGGTTGCGATCCACTTCCTCCCAATCCCAGTTCGCGCGCTCGATTTTCTCGTTTCCCAGCTGAACGAGCGCACCGCGAATGCTGACCCCGGGGAGGACCTTTCGCGCGACTGCGCCCGCCGCCACCCGCATCGCCGTTTCGCGCGCGGATGAGCGGCCGCCGCCGCGATAGTCGCGAATGCCGTACTTGTGGATATAGGTGTAGTCGGCGTGGCCGGGGCGGAACTTGTCCTTGATCTCGGAATAGTCCTTCGAGCGCTGGTCCTGGTTCTCAATGACGAGCGCAATCGGGGTGCCCGTCGTAACCTGCACGCCTGCGTCATTCGGAAAAACACCCGACAGGATGCGGACCTTGTCCTCCTCCTGGCGCTGCGTCGTAAAGCGCGACTGTCCCGGCCGCCTCTTGTCGAGATAGGGCTGAATGTCGGCCTCGGTGAGCGGGATAGCCGGAGGGCATCCGTCGATCACGCAGCCGATGGCGGGACCGTGGCTTTCGCCCCAGGTTGTGACCCTAAAAAGGTGGCCGAACGTGTTATGCGACATAACAATGCGGCCCTATCAAAGCCAAGTCAATGTCTCGCCGTCGATCATGAGCACCCTGTCCTGCGGCCTGTCAAGATGCACAATCTCCTCGTGCGGCAGCTTGAGGAAGTGGCGGGAAAGGCACCGGCCCGTTCCGCCATGCGCGACAAGGATGGTATCCGAAGTAACCTCCGCAAGCCATGTAATGACCTGATCGTAAAATTCGCGGTAGCATTGACCCTCTGGCGGAGCCTCGTTCCATGGGTCCGCCTGCCGCCGCGCATAGTTTCCCGGATCGCGCGCGGCGATTTCCTCCATCGTCAAGCCGCCCCAGGCGCCGAAGCGGATCTCTTTCAATCGGTCGTCGGTGCGATAGCCATCCGGGGACAAACCCATTTCCTGCCGGACGATCTCCATGGTCTGGCGCGCGCGCAACAAGGGACTTGCCACGAAATCGAATCGGGCCTTGTCCCAGATAAGCTCATTCAGCAGGGCGCCATTGCGACGGGCCTGCAACCGCCCGGTCGCGTTGATCGGGATGTCCAGGATGCCCTGGATGCGGCGCGCGGCGTTGTAGTCCGTCTGGCCGTGCCTCACGTAGTAGATCAGCGGCATTCAGCTTTACGTCAGCGCTTGCAGGAAATGCTGATGCGGGCCTGCAAATCGTTGAGATTGGTCTCCATCAAATTGATCTCGCATTCGACATCCTGGCTGCGGAAGACCTTGCGCTCGCCGAACGACAAGCCGAAGCCCTTTTGGTTGACGGCGACGCGGACCTGGCGAGGGCCTACGGATTGAAGCGAAAGCTTCACGCCGATTTCGTCGTACTGCTTCTCCTGGTCCTTTTTCAGCATGACATTGTCGTAGAAGACGACTGCTGTGGGCTCCAGCTTCTTCTCTTGCGACACGGTGATTGCGGCTGCCGTGGTGGCAGCTTGCTGCGCTCCCGCTCCGGCTCCTGGCGCGACGAGCCGGGTCTGGCATTTGCTGAATTGATCGGATGCCGTGGCCACAAGCTGGTGAAGCTGAGCGATATCGGCGTTTGCCGCGCCGTCGTTTCGCCCCCGCTCACGCTCATCGAGCTTCACTTTCAAAGCTTCGACCGAAGCCTGCAGAACCTTGATCTGATCGACGACCGAGGCTTGAGGTGTCTGCGGGCGCGTCTCCTGGACCTTGATACTAGTGGAGATGGCGCGAATTTCATCCATCATCGCCTTCGATACCTTCGGCTCCGCGTTCTGCGAGTTCGTAACTGCCGAGCGCAGTTCCTCGGCCACGGCGCGCCGAATGTTCGGCTCCTGCGACTGAAGGAGGGAACTGAGAGCCCGCACTTCATCGAGGATAGCCTTTGGCGCCTTCGGTTCGGCGTTCTGCAGGCTCGCGACGGTCGAGCGCAGTTCCTCGGCTACAACCCGCCGAATGTTCGGCTCCTGCGACTGAAGGGAGGAGTTGAGCGACTTCACTTCATCGAGGAGAGCCTTTGACGCCTTCGGCTCCGCATGTTGCGGGCTCGCGGCGGCCGAGTGCAGTTCCTCGGCCACAACCCGCCGAATGTTCGGCTCCTGCGACTGAAGGGAGGAACTGAGCGACTTCACTTCATCGAGGAGAGCCTTCGGCGCTTTCGGCTCCGCATTCTGCAGGCTCGCGACGGCCGAGCGCAGTTCCTCGGCTACAACCCGCCGAATGTTCGGCTCCTGCGACTGAAGCGAGGAGTTGAGCGACTTCACTTCATCGAGGAGAGCCTTCGACGCCTTCGGCTCCGCATTCTGCAGGCTCGCGACGGCCGAGCTCAGTTCCTCGGCTACAACGCGCCGCATGTTCGGCTCCTGCGACTGAAGGGAGGAACTGAGCGACTTCACTTCATCGAGGAGAGCCTTTGACGTCTTCGGCTCCGCATTTTGCGAAGTTGCAATGGCAGAGCGAACCTCATCGCCAAGGGCGCGGCGCAAATTCGGCTCCAGCGCCTGAATGGAGGCGCTTAGCGCGCGAACATCATCGGCAAGCCCCTTTGGCGCTTTCGGCTCCGGCTTCTCGAACCTGGCATTCAGGGCGCGAACCTGATCACGAATCTCCTGCAGCGCGCCCGTATAGTCGGGCGCCGGTGGCGTGGAACTGGGCCGGTCAATCGCGACGGCCGGCGCGTGCAGAGGCTTCAAGGCATCTTGCTTCAAACTGTCGATCTGGGTGGAGAGGCCCCTGATCTCGTCCAGAACAAGCTTTGTGCCGGAGTCGCTGTCCGCGGCGGCATTCGCCTTGACCACGGCCAGTGCTTCCACCCGCTTGCCGAGGGCACGCATGTCGTCAAGAAGCGGCTTCAATGACACTGTGCCGCCATCGCCGGATGGGATGAGGGCCTGGGCGCCGGAGATGTGCGCCTTGATTTCCTCCAGGTTGCCCCGCCCGGCCGAGTAGCCCGCGTAAAATCCACCCGCACCCGCGGCCACCAGTGAGACGATCGCCGCTCCGGCGAGCAAAACAAGCGCCTTGAATGGTTCCATCGAATAAGCTCGCCCCGATGCCGAACAACTCGCATTCGCAAAAATGATTGCTTTTAGTTCCGATGATTTCAGCTATTCGATGGCTGAACGACGGCAATATCGGGGGCATCCTCGGCTTTCATGCCCACAATGTGATAGCCCGCGTCGACGTGATGCACCTCCCCTGTGACGCCACGGGAGAGATCGGAGAGAAGGTAGAGGCCTGCGCCGCCCACGTCCTCGATAGAAACGGTTCTGCGCAGAGGCGAATTATATTCGTTCCACTTCAGGATATAGCGGAAGTCGGCAATCCCCGAGGCCGCGAGCGTCTTGATTGGCCCGGCCGAGATTGCATTTACGCGGATCTTTTGCCTGCCAAGATCTTCGGCAAGATATCGCACGCTCGCTTCCAGCGCTGCTTTGGCCACGCCCATCACATTGTAATGCGGCATCACCTTTTCGGCCCCGTAATAGGTCAGCGTCAGGATCGAGCCGCCGTTCGTCATCAGCTTCTCCGCCCGCCTGGCGATGGCCGTGAACGAATAACAGGAGATCAAAAGCGTCTTTGTGAAGTTATCCGCGGTCGTATCGATATAGCGCCCGTCGAGCTCTTCCTTGTTCGAGTAGGCGATGGCATGCACAACGAAATCAAGCGATCCCCAATGGGATTTCAACGTCTCGAAGACAGCATCGACCGAAGCGTCGTCGGCCACATCGCACGGCAGAACATGCTTGACGCCAACTTCGGCGGCAAGCGGCTCCACCCTCTTCTTCAGGGCGTCACCCTGATAGGTGAAGGCCAGCTCAGCGCCTTGATCCGCGGCTGCCTTGGCGATCCCCCAGGCGATCGACCGGTTGTTCGCGATCCCCATGATCAGGCCGCGTTTTCCGGTCATCAATGATGCTGATTGGGCCACGTTCGCTCCCCGCTGTTGATGGTGGTGCATCCTACACATTAAGCCCGCGGCGTAAAGTGGGCGCTTGGAGCTGGCACGATATCTTGAAGCTCACCTCAGTTATGCGGTACACGCCTCACGAATTCCGGTACACTGCGGCTTTTCTTCGCGATAGGATGCGCATCCGCCATGAAACGTCCGACCCCAAATCCAGGGCTGCAAGCATGACTGCCAAGATCGAAAAGGAAGATTTTACCGAGGCGTCAAATCCCGAAGCCCTTTTCCATGATTGGCTCGACGAGGCGGAGCGCACCGAAATCAACGATCCAAACGCGATGACGCTGGCGACCGTCGACCAGAGCGGCATGCCAAACGCGCGCGTCGTGCTGCTCAAGGGCCTGGATGCCCGGGGGTTCGTCTTTTACACCAATATGGAGAGCGCGAAGGGACAGGAGCTTTTGGCGAACCCAAAGGCCTCGCTTTGCTTTCATTGGAAGTCGCTCAGGAGGCAGGTGCGCATCCGCGGAACCGCAGAGCCCGTGAGCACCGCCGAGGCCGACGCCTATTATGCCTCCCGCCCCATGGGAAGCCGCATCGGCGCCTGGGCGAGCCAGCAATCGCGGCCGCTTGCCAGCAGGGCGGAGCTTGTCGAAGCCGTGGCCCGCTTCGAAAAGGAGTTCGAGGGCATCAACCCGGCCCGCCCGCGCTACTGGTCCGGGTTCCGTATCATTCCGCTTGAGATTGAATTCTGGGCGGATAGGCCACACCGGCTTCACGACCGCGTCTGCTTCACCCGCGAGACCGGGGACATGCCCTGGAAAAAGACGCGGCTCTATCCGTAAGGCTCAGGTGCGGCGACGTTTGAGATCGCCGGAATGCGTCTGCTAAAACGGCTGACGATGGGAAGCGCCTCTGATGGCGTCGACTGGCTTCAATCTCATCGGCGAAGCGGAATGTTTGCTTAATTAGCTATCATCCTGGCTTCGCCTTGAGCATTTGCCGCGTTGTGCTGGCGCGCCTTTGAGCATAAGCTTCTTTAGGTTGCACGCATCCTAGCCAGGATTTTCCCATGAAGCTCATTACCGCGATCATCAAGCCATTCAAGCTCGATGCGGTGCGCGAGGCGCTTGCAAGCGCCGGAATCGACGGCATGACAGTCACCGAGGTCAAGGGCTATGGCCGGCAGAAGGGCCATACCGAGATCTACAGGGGCGCGGAATATATGGTTTCCTTCGTGCCGAAGGTGCGAATCGAAGTCGCCGTCCCGGATGAGATGGCGGACAAGGCGGTCGAGGCCATCGCGGAATCGGCGCGCACCGGCGAGATCGGCGACGGCAAGATCTTCGTGATGCCGATCGATCATGCGCTGCGCATCCGGACCGGCGAAGGCGATAGCGACGCCCTCTGACGGGGCGACCAGCTAACGAACTGAGGGCGAGATGATAATGAACGCATTGGCGCGGCTTCGCGGCCGCGTGCTTTCGGCTGCGCCGTTCCTTTTGCTGGGCGCGACGCCCGCATGGGCGCAAAGCTCCGGCATCGACGGCGCGGATACCGCATGGATGCTTGTAGCGACGAGCATCGTTCTGATGATGACCTTGCCGGGTCTCGCGCTGTTCTACTGCGGCATGGTGCGCAAGAAGAACGTGCTCGCCACGATGGCGCAGAGCTTCGCTGCGGCGGCGCTCGTTTCGATCCTCTGGATGATTTTCGGCTACGGCCTCGCTTTCACCGGAGACAATCCGTTCATCGGCTGGTTCGACCGGCTCTTCCTGACCGGCATCACCATGACGTCCGTCAGCCCCTTCGCGAAGACGATCCCCGAAATCCTGTTCATGATCTACCAGATGACGTTCGCGATCATCACGGTGGCGCTCATCGCGGGCTCGGTCGCGGAGAGGATGCGCTTTCCCGCTTTCGTGCTGTTCGCCGCGCTGTGGCTGACCTTCGTCTACATTCCGATCGCGCACTGGGTGTGGGGCGGCGGTTTCCTCGCCACCGCGGGCCTGCTGGACTTCGCGGGCGGCACCGTCGTGCATATCAATGCTGGCATTGCAGGGCTTGTCGCAGCCCTCATGCTGGGCAAGCGCAAGGGTTACGGCACGGAGAACCTCGCGCCGTATGACCTTTCGATGGCCGTGGTCGGAACGGGCCTGCTCTGGGTCGGCTGGTTCGGCTTCAACGGCGGCTCGGCCTATGGCGCGAATTCCCGCGCGGCCATGGCGATCGTTGCCACGCACCTTGCCGCGAGCTCCGGCGCATTGACCTGGGTTATCATGGAATGGCTGTTGCGCGGAAAGCCTTCCGTTCTTGGCCTGATTTCGGGCGCTGTTGCGGGGCTCGGCACGGTCACGGCGGCGTCCGGGTACATCCTGCCCTGGCAAGGCGCTGTGATCGGCGTCATCGCGGGCGCAGTCTGCTTCTACGCATCGACCGAGATCAAGCGCTGGCTCGGCTACGACGACTCGCTCGACGTGTTCGGCGTGCACGGCGTCGGCGGCATTCTCGGGACGCTGCTGACCGGCGTATTCGCCACCGCAGCCGTTTCCATTGCGCCGGACGCGCCCAACGGATACCCAGGCCTGCTTGAAGGCAACGCCCATCAGGTGCTGATCCAGCTCTATGGCGTCGGCGTCACGGTCGCCTATTGCGCGGTCGTCACCACGATCATCCTGCTGGTCGTGGCGGCGTTAACGCCTTTGCGCGTGCATCCGCGATCCGAAATGGAAGGGCTGGACATCGCCGAGCACGGCGAGTCGATCCACACGGCGTAATCCGGTTGGAGGCGCGGCTATGTTCCGGAGTCGTTCATGGGAACAACTCAGCAACACCCGCGCTGGATGAGAGGCGAGCCGACTTGTAAGTGGCCCAGGTCGGCTCGTAATCCTCGTTAGCCTGCGCGCCCCAGCATGCCCAGCCGTTGCGAAGGCCGCGCGCGAAAAGTTCCACGAACGGACCCGGCGAACAGGCCTCGATCAGGCCGTACTGCTCATCGGGCTTGCGGCTGTGCTCGCGCTTGCGCGTGGCGAGGTAATTCACCTGGCGGCGGCCCGGCGGCAGCGTCCGCGCATGCTTGCCGCGCACTCCGAACAGCAAGAGCTCCGTCACGTTGCGGAAGTAGAAGCCGACGCCGCGCCCGTCCGGCCCGCCATCTTTCCGGATCTTGTGCCAGACGATGTTCGACTTGTAGCTGAAGCCCCAGGCTTCCATCACGCCAAGCGCCTCAGGCAGAAGCGCGTTCGGCGTCCACAGATACAAGTGGCTGGGCACGTCGGCGATCTCGTTGACCGGCAGCGCCATGATCTCTTTAAGCGTCAGCGTCTCATAGCGGTTCAGGCGCTTGTGCCCCGGCGCAACCTTCCCCGTCCTGTTCTGAAATTGCCACGGCGGATCGGCCAGGATCGCGCCAAAGCGCCGCCCCGCCATCGCCCGCAGCAGTTCTTCTCCAGCGTCCTGCATCGCCCCCAACTCATAGTTTGCCGCGCTCAGCGTAGACGAATGGTCCAAAACTCTCCAACGGTTCATCATCCCCGCCCCCAGAGAAGCGCCAGGCGAAATTGTAGAAAAAAGCGCCTTACCGAGGGGTGAAGGACGCTAAGCTATTGCTTTTGCGCGGGAAATTCGAAGAGCGCTTGCGCCGCTGCGGGTGCAAACGGCGTGGACGCGGTTAACACACTATATTTAAGGCGCTGTTTACATCTGCTGTAGCGTTTCATGCCAGGGCAGCCAAGAGGCAGCGCTGCGAACTGATGTCATCGCCTTCGCTTTCGAACATGCGGCGCCAGCCGAGGTAGCTTGGGAGATATTTTGTAGCCACGCCGTTGAACCGGCGCATCCAGGTTTTCAGGCGACTGTGGTAGGCGTTGACGTTTTGAATATGAAAGACGCCCCGGCTGCGTTCGCCGTCGCGGGCGCAGAGCCCCACATGGCCAAGGCCATTTTCGGTGGCGAAAGAGGCATAGGCACGCGCGCCGTCGCTGACGAGCACGGCATCCTTGGCGACAAGCGGCGTGAGGACCCGGTAGAACTCGGCGACCTTGAGGCTTTCGAGCACGCCATCCGCCGTGGCGCCCGAGCGGTCGCGCAGCACCAGCACAGGAACCTGTTCGTCTGACGCCCCAGGTTTGGATGCTGTGCCGCCCCGCTTGCGCGGCGCCCGGCCCATGTTGCGCGCCCCTTTGAAAGACTTAAGAAAAAACGTCTCGTCCGCTTCTACAATGCCGCTGACCGCTCCGGCTTTGTTGTCTTTGGCAAGGCTGAGAAACCGGTGCCGCCACCGGAACGCCGTGGGCACGCTGACGCCCGATTTCCGCGCAGCCTTGCGCACGCTCACGCTGTCCGCGACAGCTTGAGCGTAGGTTTTCCAGGCTTCACGCTTATGCAACCGCGCCAGCGGCGTTCCGGTGAGGGCGTTAAAGCTCTTGCGGCAATCTCGGCAGCGATAGCGCTTCAAACCGCAGGCTCTGCCCCACGATCCCACATTCTTGCTCTGGCAATGGGGACAGATAATTTGCACGGCAAACCGGGCTTCGATCAGGGACGTGACTTCGGCCAGGTCTCCGTGGCCGGAAAGCATCGCGGCGATGGTTTGGCGTTGAACTTCGGTCAGTTCCCCCAGTTCCGCTATCAACTGCTGGAATTGCAAGTTATCCATGGAAACCCTCTCAAGCTGGAACATAACCAGAACATAAGGGCTTCAACAAGAGATGTAAACAGCGCCATATTTAACCGGCTTTTCCGCGCCCACTTGCGTCCAAAAATACGATCCGCTAACCCTGGCGGCTGCGCTGAAAACCCCTTTTTTTACAATGGGTTGAACTAATTGCGAGCCCGTGGGCGCGGGTCGTTCCGATTTTTTGGTATTTTGGGCGCCCAAAATCAGGCCCGAAATAAACACGCTTAACCATAAGGCGTTAACGCATGATCGCCCTGGCAATGCACTGTTACCACGATGCCTGCACGCATGCGCTAAATGCGCGGCTTCGCGCCTTTGAGGGCGAGCGCTGCGATCAGGCCGGGCATGTCGCCGGCCGCGATGATGTGATCGTTCGCGGAGAAAGGCAGCGGGATGCGCTTTGGTTCGAGCTTGGAGTCGCGCAGGCAGATGAGCTTGTTGTACTTGTCCGCGAGATCGGCCTCGGCGCGCACCCATTTCGAGCCTATCGAGTTTTCGGTCCACAGCACCACGACGGCTTTCACGGTCTCGATGCGCTTTTGCAGCACATCGCGGTAAGGCTGCCCGGCGATCAGGCCGCGATCATACCAGACTGAAATGCGCTTGCCGTCGAGTTGAGCAGCAAGCTTCTCGACGAGCGCGCCATCCTTGCTCGAATAGGACAGGAACACATCCGCCTGCCGCAGGTCAGGCCCGACCGGCGTCGCCGCAAGAATGCGATCCAGGACGTACTCTCTGCCGTCCGGGCCGTCGACGGTCACGCGCTGGCGCTTTTGCGCCCCAAGAATGATGCCGTAGTTCATCCAGACCGACTTGCCGCCTAACGGGCGCGTCGCATCGGCGCGCATATTTAGGCGAAGTTCGACCTTCTCCTCAAACGGCAGGAGCGGCATCGTCTCAAGCGTCGACAGGACGCTGTCGCGAAGCATTCTGAGATAGATAGGGCCGTCCCCGCCCTTGATGAAAAAATCGAGCGTGCGCTTGTGATGATCGGCGCGGACAAGGGCTTCCGCCTCGATGCGGCGCGGACGCAGCAGAACTCCGTTCTGCCAGACGATCTCGCCGCCATTCACCCTCGCGATATCCTCGAAATAGTCCACGATGAGAGCGGGCAGCACATGGCGCGGCAGGAAACCGCCGAAATCGAAGCGAAAGGCGAGCGCACCCTCCGGCTGGAAATCATGCTCGGGTTGCTCGGGGGCCAGCAGTGCGGGAATGACAACGTCCTCTGTGCCGAGCCGGTAAGCGACGCGGAAGGCGATCATGGCCTTGACGATGATGGCGCAACGATCAGCCGGGTAGCGGAGCTTGCGGCCTTTGGCGATGGATGCGTTCACCTTCTTCAGGATTTTGACGAAATCACCCTCGGCAAGCCGCCCCTTCGCGGCTTTCGCCTCCTCCGAATACATGATGGTGTAAACGCCGTACGTCAGCCAGCGCGGGTTCAGCACGTAGTCGGTGAGAAACGGCAGCTTCGCGAAGTGCATGACGATGCCGAGCTTGTCGAAGATCTCCAGCAACTCGTCGCGCCCACCGAGCCCTTGCGTTGTGATGCCGTTCGTCTTGCAGATCTGGTTGAACCCTCTTTCCGTCAGAAAATCGCCTTTCGCGGCCTTCGCTTCGATAGTTTTCAGCACATCGAACTGTGCGGGCGAAAAGCGTTCGGCCTGTTCTCCCAATGACCTCAATCTGGCGGAGAAATCATCGCGAAAATCCTCAAACTTCCTGCGGTGGGCTCCTTTCGCCTCCGTGCAGGAGACTGAGTAGAAGTCGGCGATGTTCGGAAATTTTTCCTTGAGCGTGCGCAGGTCGAGGGCGACCGGCATGACATCCGATTTGTTGCCGACTAGCAGAACCGGCGCGCTGTCGCCGAAAGCGCGCACATGCTCCAGCCAATATTCAGCCTCCTCATTCGGATTGCGCTCGGCGCGGCCCGCCAGCACGATCACGTAAAGGCATTTCGACCGCAGGAAGAACTGATGGGTGGCGTGCGCCATGACCTGGCCGCCGAAATCCCAGAAATGGACCGTCAGATCGTCATCTTTGAAGTCCGTCACGCGGGTGAAGACGCCAGCCTGTTCGTGGATGGCGTCCTTGATGGCGACGCCCTGCGTCATCGCCTCCTGGCCTTCGATGACGTCTTCTCCGTGCAAAGCCCTGATGAGCGACGTCTTGCCGACCTCGCCATGGCCGATGAAGATGGCGCGCACGCGTTTGAGCTGCTTTGTCAGCGCCTTTTCGCGCAGGCCCTTGAGATAGGCGTTGATCTGCGCCGGGCTTTGCGAGAGCTGCTCCTTGGAAAGAAGCGCCCATTGCCGCTCGATCTCCCAATCGAAGGGCTTTCCATCCAGCCTGTCCTGATACCAGTCGATCCAGATCTCGAACCCGGCCCGGAGGCTTTTCAAATCGGCCCTCAATCGCGGCAGCAAGGCTTTGAGCCGAGGCGGCTCAACCGTTGGCCAGAGTGGCGCTGTCAGCAAAGCCAGCATTGCCACATGGGTCGTGCTGGTCTTGATCCGCTGAAGATCGGCCAAAACGGCGACGGCGACGGCGTCGTCGTCGGCGGCGTGGGCGGCGTGGGCGGCGGCGGCCGCTGAGGCGTCTTCGGAGGCGAAGACGGCGTGGACGGCGGGGTTGGGGTCGTTGAGGGTGGCGGCGTTGGCGGCGAAGGCAGCGGAGACGGCGGCGGCGTGGGCGGCGGCGGCGGCGTGGGCTGCGGAGGAGGAGGAGGCGAAGGCGGCGTGGGCGGCGTAGGCGGCGGAGACGGCGGGGTTGGGGTCGTTGAGGGTGGCGGCGTTGGCGGCGAAGTAAGAGGAGGTGCTATCAGCTTTCGTCACGCTGTTAACGGGGGGGGGGGGGGGGGGAGAAAGCTGAAACTTGGCAACATCGCATTATGGCCAAGGCGTGCACATCACGCTTACTCTCGTTCCAATATGCAAAGGGGCCGGCGTCCCTTCCTCGATAGGCCAGCACCGGCAGGACGCGCATGGCAGCGCGCAACGCAATAATGGCCCTAGCCTCTGGCGGCCCTTCGAATTGCTGCTTGAAATAGTCTTCGTCGTATTGCGCCAAACCGCGCTCCCGCTTTGTGTAATCCGCGTTCATAGCGGATCCCGCGGAACCGGAGAATTGGTTTTGCAGAAGCGTTGACAGTAATCGTCGCCCCGCACGCGTTACGAACTCTGGCGTTTGTGTTTTGGACGATCCCGGATCGCCGCAAGCGGCGTCCGGGACGACGATTGAGGTGCGAGCGCAGCCGAGATCCCCCTCATCCTGTCCTTCTCCCGCCAGGGGAGAAGGAACGGTGTTGCAGGCGCGAGCAACTCCCTCTCCCCTCGCGGGAGAGGGCCGGGGTGAGGGGGGAAACTTCGATGTCCGTCAATCAGTCGCGAGGATCGTATTCCTCACCTGGGGATACACCTGCGCCTCCCAGCGCCGCCCGGCGAACACGCCGTAATGGCCGACGCCCGCCTGCAAATGATGCCGCTTCATATGCGGGCGAAGCCCCGTGCACAGCTCGTGCGCGGCGGACGTCTGGCCGATGGAGCAGATGTCGTCGCGCTCGCCCTCGACGGTCAGCAGCATGGTGCGGCGGATGGCTTTCATGTCGACGCGCTGCCCTCGGAAGGTGAGTTCGCCCTTCGGGAGCCGCGCTTCCTGGAACACCCAGGCGACCGTTTCGAGATAGAACTCGGCGGTCAGGTCGAGCACGGCGAAATATTCGTCGTAGAAGTCCTTGATCGCCTGCGCCTTCTCGGTCTCGCCCTTGGCGAGGTGGCCGTAGAGGTCGAGATGCGCCTTGCGGTGGCGCTCGACATTCATCGATACGAACGCCATGAGTTGCACGAAGCCGGGATAGACGCGGCGTCCGCTCCCGGCATAGCGATAAGGCACGCGGCTGATGAGGTTGTTCTCGAACCACTTCATCGGCTTGCTCATCGCCAGCTCGTTCACCTTGGTGGGGTTGACGCGCGTGTCGATCGGCCCGGCCATGAGCGTCATGCTGTGCGGCTGCGCGGGGTCGCCCGCTTCGGCCATCACCCCCACCGCGGCCAGAACTTGCACGCAAGGCTGGCATACGGCCAACACATGCGCGCCCGGCCCGAGCACGCGCAGCCATTGAATGAGGTGGTCAATATAGTCCTCGAAGCCGAACGTGCCTGCGGACAGCGGCGCGTCGCGCGCATTGTGCCAGTCGGTGATGCAGACGTCGTGATCGGCGAGCAGCGTCCGCACCGTCTCGCGCAGAAGCGTCGCGAAGTGGCCCGACAGCGGCGCCACCACCAGCACGCGCGGCTGCGCCTGCTCGATGTCCTTCTTGAAATGCAGGAGCGTCCCGAACGGCGTCGCGGCAAGCGCCTCCTCGGTCACTTGCGCCTCGCGGTTGCCGGCGCGCACCGACGTGATGCCATAGGCGGGGCGCGTGTGCGTCAGCTTCGAGCGCGAGACCAGTTCGAAGGCCGCCGCGAAGTTCCTCAGCCACCCTGCCTCGCCGGTGAATGGCGCCATTGCGCTCAGCCACGCTTGCGCGAAAGTTCGTGCCGGCTCCGTGGCGTCAGAGTAGAATTGATAGGACTGATAAAGCATTCTTAGCCTGGGCGCTGGAACGGATGGTGCGCGGAATGGCGCGCGCGGGACACGCGGCTGGAACGGAAATATTGAACCACACGTGAGGGTTATGGTCCATGGCGGAGGCGAAGCTAACCATTAGCAGTAAGAACTATTCCTCGTGGTCGCTCCGGGGCTGGCTTCTGTGCAAGCTCGCGGACATCGACGTCGAGGAAGAGGTTGTCTCCGTCGACGATCCTTCCATGCGCGCCGAGCTGCTTTTGCTGTCCCCGTCGTTTCTCGTCCCCTGTCTGACGCACAATGGCATCAAAATTTGGGACACGCTCGCCATTGCCGAATATCTGGCCGAGCAGAAGCCTAGATCGCAGCTCCTTCCCAGGGAGTTAAGGGCGCGGTCGCATTGCCGGTCGGTGTCGGGGGAAATGCATTCCGGCTTTTATAATCTGCGCTCCGCGCTGCCGATGAACCTGCGCGCGCGGCACGAGGGCTTCCAGGTGTTTCCCGGCGCCAAGCCCGATATCGAGCGCATCCTGACCATCTGGCGCGACTGCCTGCAGACTTACGGCGGCCCCTATCTTTTCGGTCCGCTGACCATGGCCGACGCCATGTATGCGCCGGTCTGCACGCGCTTCCTGACTTACGACGTCAAGCTCGACGACGCTTGCGCCGATTACTGCGGGTCCATCATGGTGTGGCCCGCGATGGAAGAGTGGGGCGCGGCGGCGAGGGCGGAGCCGGAGGAACTCGAAGAGCTCGACATCGAGTTCTGACCGATGCGGCCTCATGGTTCGACAAGCTCACCATGAGGCCCAAACCGTTGAAATCGCTCCACCTTCATCCTGAGCTTGTCGAAGGATGCGCCTCACTTCTTCGCCGGATCCTGGCCCTCAGCGTGCTCGGAAGGCTCGGGGCAAGGCGGGCGCTGGACCATCTTGCACAGCTTGTCGATGTTCACCGACACGCCCGGCAGGACCGGCACGCCGATCTCGACAGGCATATCGGCGGAGTATTCCTTGTACTGATCGCAAAGGCCGCCGGGCTCGATCACTGTTCTTGCAAGGGCGCTGAGCGCCGTGCCCGTGATGTCGTAGTCGAAGGAGGTGTGAAAGCCGCTGAAGCACTTCACGGCGGGCGCGGGGCTCTTGTCGAGAATTTCTTTCGCGGCCGCTTCCTGCTGATCCTTCTTCGGCGGCGGGGCGCTTGGCGACGCGGGCTGCGGCCCCTGCTCCGCTGCCGGGGGCGCGGCAGTCGCGGCTGGCGGCGCAGACGAGGGACCGGCCTCTTCAGCTATCGCACCCGTCGTTGCCAGGAGCGACGCGATCGCCAGCATCAATGGCTTTAGCTTTGTTGCCGTCAAGACGCCCTCCAGTTCGCTAGTACGCCCCGCGGGGAAATCCCGCCCCATTTGCAGCAAGTTCGCTCGAGCGCTCGCTGCTATCGGGGTGCGAACTTGCCTCGGGCTGCACTAGTCGCCCAGCTTAGCCGAAAGCGCCGTTGGCGCGAAAGCCGCGAATGAGCGTCAAGCGGCCATGAAAGCCTTGCGCCGGAAAAAGGCGGGCAAAGCCCTCCTGGCGGCAAGCATCAGAATGATGCCGGTGATGAGGCTTGCCAAAGCGATCCCAAGCGGCAATCCGATCCCGAAGGCCGGGTGGGGCGCCTTGCGCGCAAGCGAAAGGCAGGACTCGACAAGGAGAAAAACCATCGCCGCGCCGCCCAGCGCAGGCAGCGCCCCCATGAGCACGAAATTCCTGACGCTTTTCAAAAGCTCCCTGCGATAGACGATCACGCAGGCGAAGCCCGTCAGCCCGTAATAGAAGGCGACGCAGAGCCCGAGCGCTTCGATGGAATCGTCGAGCACATTCTTCGAAAAGCTCCTCAGAAAAATGAACCACAGGATCGAGACCGCCCCCATCGTGAGAGTGGCGAAGCCCGGACTTTTGAAACGCGGGTGGATCTCGGCAAATCGGGCCGGGAAAGCGCCCGCGCTTGCCATCGACAAAGCCGTGCGGGCGGCGGGCAGGATTGTCGTCTGCGTTGCGGCTGCCGCCGATGTCAGTACGGCGAGGATGAGCAGCCTGTCGAGCCAGGGACCGAGCACGGTCTCGCCGATCAGCGCGAAAATATCGTCGGCGTCGTTTTCATTGCCGGTGGAGAGCGCGTGCGGCCCGGCAAAAGACAGCGCCGCCGCCGAGACCAGCACGTAAACAGCCACGAGCAGAAATGTCGAGGCAACGGCGGCAACGCCCGGCGTCGTTTGCGGATTTTCGGTCTCCTCGTTGACGGCGAGGCTCGAATCCCAGCCCCAGTAGATGAAGACCGCGACCAGGAAAGCTTTCAGGAAGTCATCGTAGCTCGCGACGTTGAACGGGTTGAACCATTCGAGGCTGACCGGCATCGAGCCTGCGGGCGCATTCGACGCGTAGACTTTCGCGAGCGCCACGCCTGCGAACACGAGGAGGATCGCCAGTTCCGTCCCGAGCAGAACCTGCTGCGTGCGCGCGGAGAACTCGATCCCCACGTAGCAGATTGCGGTCAACACGATGATCCATGCCACCCCGGCAGCCGTTACGGCAATCGGGGACGGATTGTTGTCGCCGAACAAGAGGAAGGAATACTGCCCCGCGATGACGGCCATGCTCGGCATGACGATCACGTTGGTGATGAGCAGCACCCAGCCGCCGATCCAGCCCGCGCCCGGTCCCATGGCGAGCGTGACCCAGGAGAATGTCGTGCCGCAGTCGGGGTCGAGCGCGGTTCAGGTAATAGTAGGCCACCGCGATGAAAAGCATCGGGATGAAGGCGACGATCATGATGGCAGGCGTGGCGAACGAGGCCGACCCCGCGATCGGCCCGAGCGCCGACGCGATACTGTAGGCCGGGGCCGCGGACGCTACGCCGATCACGATGTTCGAGAGGAACGAGAGCGCGTCCTTGCGGAGGCCCTTGTCCTTTATCTGGAGCGTCGGGGCCGGCGCGTTCGTGGGAGGTCTTGTCATTCATGCCGGCCGGACAGCTCAAATCACTTAAGAAGCGCCGATTTTTCCGTAGGACTTGCCAAAGAGCAAGCAGAAACCAAACGCACGAAAGGCTCGCTTCGCCCTTTCGTATCAGGCAACGCAAATCTTGTGGTCCCTCCAGCAAACACGCATGCGACCTGTGGGACGAAACCGGGCATGTGGTCCGAAAAAAATGAGGCGGCTTGACCTCAGGCTCTTTTCGCCCGCCGGATTCCTCGCTCGGCTGATCAGGAGCTTTCAGTAAACCCTATCGCGTGTGTTTGCACTTCATTAGTACCTATGGTTGTGAACGCTCCCAAATCGCCTCAGTGAGTACGGGGTAAATTCATTATTAACAGGAGCTATGACATGCATATGCGTTTTGGAATTTTGCTTTTGGGCATAATAGCAGTGCTTTCAACGGAGACGGCTCTCAAGGCGCATGCGCAGGTGAGTGGGCCGCCGCCGCAAGTCCTTTCTCTGCCTCCGGCCAATATCGACGTGCTGAATTCCTCGGCTGCGGACAATGCAAAATACCACATCCCGCCGATGCCTGACCAACTGGCTGCGCCCGAGGCGTTCGAGCAATGGAACAAGGCGGTGGCATACCCGCTGTCGCTGCCCCACTCATCCGACACGACGGCAACCGTTACGGCAAAGCCAAACAAGTTCCATGGTGCAGCGAAAACCGCGGGTTCCTTTGCCTCAACTGCAAATAGCGTTCTAACGGGAGCCTCATACAACTGGAGCGGACCCGTCGTTTACAACAACACGCAAGCCCCCTTCAATACGGCGAGCGATCGTCGGTACTTTTGTCGTCCCGACCGCGCGTCAGGCGCTTGGTACATGCTCGGGCGGAACGGATTACTCCTCACAATGGATCGGTTTTGACGGCTTCGGCGTTAACGGCTTTCAGTCCAAGGACGTCTTGCAAGCCGGAATCGAAGCCGACGCGACTTGCCCAGCCAGTGGAGCTTCCACTTCTTATTACGTTTGGATCGAGTGGTACCCCTCTTCAGAATACATGATCACCTCCGCCACCTGGTCTATTAACCCTGGCGATATGATCTTCATCGAAGTATGGAATTCAGACCCCACCACAGGCTATGCGTATTTCCACAACCACTCAACAGGCCAGTCGCTGCTCGTAAAGCTGCCCGCGCCGTCAGGCACAAGCCTTCTTGGCAGCAGCGCTGAATGGGTGGTAGAACGGCCTGCCGTCATCAACAGCAGCGGTGTGGTCAGCCCGACAACGTTGACGAATTACATCGATGTCCCTTTGCCGTTCGGATTGGCTTGGAATTACACGGCAAAATACCCGAGATACTATTTCCCGGGCGTCAATCCTCCAGCTGGAAAATTGTATGTGCTGTCGATGGTGGACGATAGCGGCAGAAATATCATTTCTACACCGTATATCGAGAACGCCTACTTTGTCTGGTTTAAGAATTCTGGGCCGTCTTACAGCTCTTTAGCACAGAGCTTAGGTTCGAAAGCTCTGAGTTCCAATTCGCCGTACTAACCCGCGATGCAGGTGGTGCGTCGATCCCACGACTCGATCCCACTCATTTTCCGGTTGCCGTCAAAACGGCAGCCGGATCTGGCGTTCTGGTCTCCGGAGCGCGGCAGGCCTCTGCGTCGTCGTTCCAAGAAAGCGCGCCAGCGCTTATCAAGGGGCGTTAAAATCGCCAGCGCCAAGCCCGCAATAGCCCCGGACAAGGCTTGCGCCTTTCCGGGACAACGCGAGCGTCGATCATTTGCGGCCGGTAAAGCTCAGAAAGCGAGTTCGAGCTTGCGCTCAGCGCGCGTCCGGGGCCGTGCATAAGCGCTGTAATCGTCCATCAGCGTCTTGGTGATCTGCCCGACCGTGAAGCGGTGCTCGCCGATTTCCGAAACCGGCGTCACTTCCGCCGCCGATCCCGTCAGGAAGCATTGCTCGAAACCGGCCAGTTCCTCGGGCTGGATCTGGCGCTCGATGACTTCAAGCCCGCGGCGCTTCGCAAGCCCCATGACGGTCCGCCGCGTGATGCCGTTCAGGATGCAATCCGGCACAGGCGTGTGGATGGTCTCGCCCTTGACGAAAAACACGTTCGCGCCTGTCGCCTCCGCGATCAATCCGCGATAATCGAGCATCAGCGCGTCGGCGTAGCCGAGATCCATCGAGCGGTGCTTTTCGATGGTGCAGATCATGTAAAGCCCGGCCGCCTTGGCTGTTGACGGCGCTGTCTTCGGGTCGGGGCGGCGATAATTCGCCCAGCAGAGCCGGATGCCCTTCAGCCGCTCCTCCTCGGGGAAATACGAACCCCAATCCCAGCAGGCGATGGCGAGGTTGATCCGCGTATTCCTCGCGGCCACGCCCATCTCTTCGGAGCCACGGAATGCGATGGGCCGGATATAGCCCTCGACCAGACCTTGCGCCTTGATGATGTCGCGGCACGCCTGATCGATTTCGGCGACACTGTAGGGAATCTCAAAGCCGAGGATGCGCGCCGAGGCATGCAACCGCTCGGAATGCTTCGTGAGCGCGAAGACTTCCGTATCGTAGATGCGCGCGCCCTCGAAGACGCCGCTGCCGTAATGCAGGGCGTGTGTGAGCACATGAACCTTTGCATCCCGCCACGGCACAAGTTCCCCATTCATCCAAATGAAACCGTCTCTTTGGTCATAAGGAATAGGGGCCATAGCCGTCTCCAATGCTTGTTTTTTGCTCTTGGTGATATGGGAAGCCGCCGTCCGCGGCGCACTCCAGGCTGGAAAACGCCGGAGAGCGCGAGTAAAGCGCCTCAATAGCGCTTGCGTCCAGTCAAAAGTTGTTCTTGGGTGTGCCGGTTATGAACGGGAAAAGGGTTATCACCGAGATATGACCGCCGATCCAGCGCTCGATTTCGAAATGCCGCCATTGTCGGACGACGCGCCGCACATTCTTGTCGTCGATGACGACGAGCGTATCCGCGACCTGCTTGGCGGTTATTTGCGCCAGAACGGCTTTCGGGTCACCCAGGCGGAAAACGGGGCCGCGGCGCGCGCGAAGCTTCGGGGGCTCGCCTTCGACTGCATCATTCTCGACGTCATGATGCCCGGCGAAAGCGGTTTCGACATCGCTGCATGGTTGAGAAAAGGGTTGGATGTGCCGATCCTGATGCTGACGGCGCGATCCGAGCCGGAGCACCGCGTGAGAGGACTGGAGCTTGGCGTCGACGACTATGTGGCCAAGCCCTTCGAGCCGCGCGAGCTCCTGCTCCGGCTGCAAAACATCATCCGGCGGCATTCCTCTCCCAAGAGCAAGCATGGCGAAGCGTCCTTCGGGCCGTTCACGTTCAACCTGCGCCGCAATGAGCTGAAACGCGGCGACGAAGTCATCCGCCTGACCGACAAGGAGCGCGAGGTGCTGCGCGAGTTCGTGCTCTCCGGCGGAGAACTCGTTTCGCGCGAGGATCTTGCCCGCCTTGGCGAGTATGACAACGAGCGCGCGGTCGACGTGCAGATCAACCGGCTGCGCCAGAAGATCGAGGCGGACCCGGCGAACCCGGCCTATTTGCACACCGTTCGCGGCAAGGGCTATGTGCTCTATCTCGATTAAGCATGGTTTGGCGAACGCGCCTGCGGGGTCCTGCCGCCGTCATCCCGGCCAAGCGAAGCGCGAGCCGGGATCGCAAAAAGGCAAGCGCTTCAATGTGTTACGATCCCGGATAAGGCTTCGCCTTTCCGGGGACGACAATTCGTTGGCGAGTTTAGCAAGTTCGACTAGTAGGCCCCGCGGGAAGTCCTGACCCACCTCGAAGTGAGTGCGAACTTGCCTCGGGCTGTACTAGATAACGGGAGGCATCCGTCATTTCGCTCGAGTCCACAGTACGCGCGGCGCTGAAGGATGAAGCGGCCAAGGGTCCCGTACCTGCGGACGGCTCGCCCGTGCCAGCCAGGAAGCCGTTCTCCCTGCGCCGCCTGGCAAGCTGGCTCTCCTACGCTTCAGCCTATCTCGGGTCCTGGGCGCCGAAGGGGCTCTATACGCGGGCGCTCATCATCATCATCGCGCCCATCGTCATCCTTCAGTCGATCCTGACCTTCGTATTTCTGGACCGGCATTGGCAGGCGGTAACCCGCCGGTTGTCCACCGCGACGGCCCAGGACATTGCGATGCTGGCCGACGCCTATGAGCTGATGAAGAACAGAAGCCCGGAGGACCTCGACCGTTTGGCCGAGATCGCTCAGGACCGGCTCAATCTCTCGGTCAGGTTCCTTCCCGTCCAGGAGTTGCCGCTGCCGAGGCCGAGGCCGTTCTTCGGACTGCTCGACCGTTACGTGTCCGACGAGGTTCGCTATCGCATTCACAAACCGTTCTGGATCGATACGGTCGGACAGTCGGACTTTATCGAAATCAGGGTCAAACTCGATGACGCCGTGATGCGCGTGGTGGCGCAGCGCGCGCAACTCATGCCGTCGAACACTCACATCTTCATAGTCTGGATGGTGGCGTCTTCCACCGTTCTCCTGATCGTCGCCATCCTTTTCCTTCGAAATCAAATCAGGCCTATTCTGTCTCTCGCCGACGCCGCCGACCGGTTCGGCCAGGGTCGGCCCGCACAAAAGGATTTCAAGGTCCGCGGCGCGCGGGAGGTGCGCCTTGCCGCCCAGGCCTTCCTCGACATGCGCGAACGCATCGAGCGGCACGTCGAGCAGCGCACGATCATGCTTGCCGGGGTGAGCCACGATCTGCGCACGATCCTCACCCGCTTCCGGCTGCAACTCGCCATGATGCGGGCGCCCCAGGTCGAGGCGCTGAAGCGCGACGTGGACGAGATGCAGCAGATGCTCGAAGACTATCTGGCCTTCGCCAAGGGAGATTCGGGCGAGAACACGCGGCGCGTCGACGTGCGGCAGGTGCTTGAGGAAGTGCAGGCAGCCGCCGACGCGCCAGGGAAAACCATCCAGCTCGACGTGCGGCAAGAGCCGCTCACCGTCGCGCTCCGGCGCAATGCGTTCAAGCGGGCGATCACGAACCTTGTCAGCAACGCCGCGCGCTACGCGGATCGCATCTCGATCCGGGCGCTCAGATCGCAGGGCTGGCTTACCGTCGTCGTCGAGGATAATGGCCCCGGCATCCCCGCCGACAAGCGGGAGGACGTGTTCCGCCCCTTCCACAGCCTCGACAGCGCACGGAACCAGAACATGAAAAGCACAGGCCTCGGCCTCGCCATCACTCGCGATATCGTGCGGAGCCATGGAGGCGAAATCACCCTCGATCAAAGCATCCTTGGCGGCCTCAGGGCCGTCATTCGCATCCCGGTCATGGCGACGGAGAAACGGGCCTAAGGAAAACAAGGGTGCGCATCCGCGCTGGGTGCGCCGTTGAACCTTCCCTCGATAAGCGAATCGCCTGCCGGGTTTAGGCCGCCAAGCTGAGCGGCGGCGCATGGCGGAAGATCCGCCAGCGCTCTATGACTTCCGGAAAGGAGTGCATCTATGCGGCCCCTTTCTTCTTGATGCGCCGCGCTTTAATTGCCTTTACCTGACTCCCAAGGCGAGCGTCTGAAACGACAGCCAAATCGACCTCGTATGTTCCCGCGATCCAATCCGGCTCGATGATCGCCGCGCGGACGCAGGCGCTCTTGGTGTCATCGCTGTATTCGTCGCGCCAGGTTTCGAAATCTGAGAAATGCTGTTGGACGACGAGTTCTGCGGCGATTATGCCTGTGCCGGTCTGGTCCGCCCAGTCTGGCAGCACCGCCTCTTCGTGGTATGCGACATCGCCGTCTGTGGCGGAGTCATGATCGGAGATTGAGTAGAGAATAGTAACGGACATCAGGCGGCTTCCTTCTCATGCACGCTTTCGATGATGAGGTGATCGAGCTGCTTGATCAGCTTCCAAGCGTTCCGCCGCTTCACGGCCCAGAACACCAATCCCTCTCCATCGATCCTATCCAGATGGGAAAGGGCGCTTATCCAAAGACTTGTAGCCCTCGAGGTGTGAGCGCGCAATATAGGATTAGTGAATGGTGGCTTCTGAAAAAGTAATACCGATGGACTGGTCGCGGGGCGACGGACCTCCTCATTTGGCCGAAGAAGGCCGCCATCCCGCTCCACCTCTGAGCGGGTGGAACCTAACCACTCGCTTGCTCTTTCCCGAAGGAAGGAGCGAGAGCGGCAATGGTCAAAGTGGAGGAGCGGGCAAACACGTCCGAGACTACGAGGGATAGCGGGGAATCAGAGGCAGAAAGCCGTCCGGCCAGCCGTGACGAGCGTGCCGCGCCTAACCAGGACATGCAACAGCGCGTTCCTCGCAACGAACAGGGCGCCGGCGAACAGCGGCAACGCGATGCCGAGCGAAGAAGCTTCATCCGGCGGCGCCCTTTTCTGCTTGTCCTCGCTCTTCTTGTCGCGCCCGCCGCTTTGGCGGGCGGATATATCTGGTGGTCGCAATACAGCGCCTATGAAACCACCGACGATGCCTTCGTCGACGCCCGCTTTTTCACGGTCAGCCCACAGGTTGCGGGGTACATCGAGGATGTCCCGGTTACCGATAATCAGGAGGTCGAGGCCGGCGATACGCTCGCCGTCATCGATGACCGCGTCTACAAGGCGGCGCTGGCCTCCGCAGAGGCCCAACTCGGGCAGGCCGAGGCGGCCATTCCGAATATTGACGCCCAGACCGCCGCGCAACGAGCGCAAATCACCCAGGCCCAGGCGCAAATCGAGGACGCGAATGCGGCTCTGAAATTCGCCGAACAGCAGAACAACCGCGCTCAGAAGCTGGCTCGCACCGGCGCGGGCACCGTGCAGACCGCCCAGCAAACTCGGTCACAACTTCTGCAAGGGCAAGCCACGGCTGATCGGGCAAAGGCGGCGCTGACCGCCGCTGAGAAACAACTCGCGGCCCTTGAGGCGCAGCGCGTCAGCGCCGAGGCGAGCGTTGCCCAGGCGCGCGCGGTGCGCAATCAGGCGCGGCTCAACGTTGGCTATACCGTTGTAAAGGCCGATCAGGCGGGACGCGTCACGGAACTGACCGCCGCGAAAGGACAGTATGTTCAGGCGGGCCAAAGCCTGATGGTCATCGTCCCGCAGCCTGTCTGGGTCACGGCTAATTTCCGGGAGACGCAAATCTCCGCCATGCATCCGGGCCAGCCCGTCGAAATTCACGTCGATGCCTATCCGAACCGCACCTTCAGTGGGCATGTCGACAGCATTCAGTCTGGATCGGGAACGGCATTCAGCCTTCTGCCGGCAGAGAACGCGACCGGTAATTTCGTAAAGGTCGTGCAACGCGTGCCCGTGAAAATCGACTTCGACAAGTGGCCCGATGTCGTCCTCGGGCCGGGGATGTCGGTCGAGCCCTGGGTGCGCCTGAAATGACTGCCGTATCTGGTGCCGCCGGCGGCGAACTGACCCACTCCGCAGCGGGCGGGCACAGCCCCTGGCTGATCGCAGGCGTCGTCTCCATCGCGACGTTCATGGAGGTGCTCGACGTCACAATCACCACGGTGTCGCTCGATCACATCGCCGGAAGCCTCGCGGTTTCCTACGATGAAGCGACCTGGATCTCGACGAGCTACCTTGTCGCCAACGCCATCGTCCTGCCCTTGAGCGGCTGGCTCGCGACCGTCATCGGGCGCAAGCGCTTTTATATGCTGGCGGTTGCGCTTTTCACCGCAAGCTCTTTTCTCTGCGGGCTCGCGTGGAATCTCAACTCCCTGATATTTTTCCGCGTCTTGCAAGGCTTCGGCGGCGGAGGACTGGCGCCCAGCGAACAATCCATTCTGGCCGACACATTTCCTCCCGAACAGCGGGGGCAGGCCTTCAGCCTCTATGGGCTTGCGGTGGTGGTCGCGCCTGCGGCGGGGCCGACGCTCGGCGGGTTCATCACCGATAACGTTTCGTGGCATTGGATCTTTTTCATCAACGTCCCGATGGGGCTCCTGTCGCTTTTCGTTGTTCAGATGCTCGTCAGCGAGCCGCAAGCGCTCATAGAAGACCGCCGACGGTTGTTGAAGGGAGGCGGCCTCCAGATCGATTTCATCGGATTTCTGCTCGTCGCCATCGGCCTCGGCTGCCTCGAAGTCGTGCTCGATGAAGGCCAGCGCGACGACTGGTTCGCTTCGTCTTTCATTACCACCTTCGCGATCCTTTCCGGCGTCGCGCTCATCGCGCTCGTGCCCTGGGAACTGACGCGCAAACAACCGATCATCGATCTGCGGCTTTTCGGGCGCCGGCAGTTCGGGATCTGTTTTTTCGTCATGCTGATCATGGGAGGCATCATCGTCAGCACGTCCCAGGTCATTCCTCAGATCGCGCAGACGCTGTTCGGATACACCGCTATGCTTGCGGGAGAGGCCGTATCTCCGGCGCTATCGTGCTTTTGGCGGTGATGCCGATTGCGGGGCAGATTTCGAGCCGGGTTCAGCCACGCTGGATGATTATGTTCGGCCTTTGCATCGTCGCGCTCGGCATGCGGCATTTGATGAACCTGGACGCGGACGTCGACTTTGCCTGGTTCTCCTGGGCGCGGGTTTATATTTCGCTCGGGCTGCCGTTCATTTTCCTCTACACAACGGCCTCCTACCAGGGACTGAAGCCGAGCCAGACCAATCAGGCGTCGGGCCTTATCAACGTCGCCCGAAACCTCGGCGGAAGCATTTTCGTGTCAATGACGCAGACGGTGCTTCAGCAGCGCGAGCAGTTTCACAATGCAAGGCTGATCGAGACGATCAACCCGTCCGAGCCGCAATATCAGGACACGCTGCGCGAGGCGACGCAGTATTTCATTTCGAAAGGCTCTTCGGCGGCGGAAGCAGCAGGCCAGGCCACAGCCTGGATCGGACAAACGGTCGCCCAGCAGGCTCAATTCTTCTCTTACATCGATGTCTTCTGGATTCTCGCCATGATTTGCCTCTGCTCCATTCCGCTCGTGCTGTTCTTGCGCACGGTCGAACCCACAGCGGCCCCGCCGCATTGAAACCGCCCGGCGGCGGCATCAGAAGCGACAACGCACCCACGGCTGCTGATGCACTCGATCCAGGCTAACGCTCGCTTCTTGAGCGCACGATCTCGCAACCGAGCGCCGCCCCCGGGATGCGGTCGAGCTTCTCCACCACGACGCGCACCTCAATGGCTCGCCGGTGCGACAGGCAATGCTCCGCAATCCGTTCGGCGGCCGTTTCGGTCAAGAGAACATGCCCATCGCCCATGGCCTCCTTGATGCCGTCGATGATGTAATCATAGGAGACCACGCTGGAGAGATCGCCGGGGCGATGGCCGCCCGGAGACACGGACAACTCGACCGTAAACCTGACGCGTTGCGCGATGCCCTGCTCCTCGCTCCATATGCCGATGCGAACAGGCAGGATGAGATCGCGCACGCACACCTTGTCGTAGCGGACCGGTCTCGTGATTGGCTCCAACTGTTCTTGTCGTTCTGGCGGAATCGCCATTCTGCTTGCCCTCGCTGCGCGGGCGTTTCGTCAGCCCTGGATGACATCGCCATTATTCGGCCTTCGCGCAACACTTGGAGCCATGGCAGCGGCTCCCGGCCTCAGGAGCCCTCTTTTTTCGACGGATCGTCTTGCGCCTGCGAGACATCCTCGTGCTGGGCGGCATGCTCGGCCAGGATCTCAAGCGCCTCCGCCACGGTCATCTCGTGCCAATCGAGGATCGAACCGAACAAAGGCCACCGCTTCTTGATGGGATTTTCCTGATTCTTGCGGATGATTTGAGCCGCCTGCCTTAAACTCGACCGGAGCTGATCCTCGGTGAGCCCCGTAGCCGAAGCAGCGTTGCCCAAGCCTTCGGCCGCGGCGAGCTTGTCCAACAATTCCAGAATTCGCACAGTTGCTTGCTCGGGCTGCGTCTGCTCCGCAGCCGGCGTGTTCTCGTTCGACGTGTTCATGACCCTCACGCATTACTTAATACAGCCGGGCTTAATTTTATCCCAGATATGGAACAAAACAAGAACAAAAAAGTTTCCGATTGCAACTTCCGGCCCCACGCTGGGAAGCAGCGATTCTAGCCTTTCAGGCAGAACTGTTTAACATCTATACACCATGGCGAAGCACCGGCCCATCCAGAATTTGCAGGTCACCCTCCCGCCCTATGTGGAGCGATGGTTTGCGAGCCGCGGCTGGCGACCACACCCCTACCAAAGGGCGCTGGCGGCCGCATTCATGGAGCGGCGGTCGACGCTTTTGATTGCACCAACAGGAGGCGGCAAAACCCTCTCCGGCTTCTTGCCGAGCCTGATCGAGTGCCACGAAACCCGCCCGGACGGCATCCATACGCTCTATGTCTCGCCCTTGAAGGCGCTCACGAACGATATAGAGCGCAACCTCGTGCGGCCGGTCGCGGAGATGGGGCTCGGCGTCACCGTCGAGAGCCGCACCGGCGATACGCCGCAGGGCAAGCGCGCGCGGCAACGGCGATCGCCGCCCAACATCTTCCTCACGACGCCGGAAAGCCTCATGCTGATGCTGTCGTCGCCCGATGCGGCGAAGCTTTTCTCTAAGCTCAGCGCCGTGATCGTGGACGAGGTTCACAGCTACGCCTCAACGAAGCGCGGCGACTTCACGGCGCTGGCGCTCGCGCGGCTCAAGGCGCTGTCGCCGCATCACATCCGCATCGGCCTGTCGGCCACCGTTGCCGATCCGCAAGCGCTCGCCGCATGGCTCGGGCACGCCGGCAAGCCAGCGGATCTCCTGCAATCGGGCCTGCCGGCGAAACCCGATATCCGCATCCTGGAGCCGGCCGCGGCGATGCCCTATGGCGGCTTCATGGCGCGCTACGCTGTGCCGGAAATCTATGACGCGATCCGGAATGCGGGGACCTCAATTGTCTTCGTGAACACGCGCGCCCAGGCGGAACTCATGCTGCAGATGCTGTGGGAGGCGAACGAGGAGAACCTGCCCATCGCGGTCTATCACGGCTCGCTCAGCCGCGAGCAGAGGAGGCGCACCGAAGCCATGATGGCGGCAGGGAAAATCCGCAGCGTGGTTGCGACGGCGGCTCTCGAACTTGGCATCGACTGGGGCGATGTGGACCTTGTGATCCAGGTCGCCGCGCCAAAAGGCGTCAGCCGTCTTCTGCAACGCGTTGGCCGCTCGAACCACAGGCTGGATGTTCCGAGCCGCGCCTTTCTCGTGCCCGCGAACCGTTTCGAGGCGCTGGAATGCCGCGCGGCGCTGACTGCCATCGAGCAAGGCCAATTGGATGGGGACGCGCCGGGGGCGGGCTCGCTCGACGTGGTTGCGCAGCATATCCTGAGCTGCGCCTGCAGCGCGCCTGTTCATCCTGATGAGGTGTTCGAGGAGATCAGAACCGCCCTGCCCTACGCCGCGCTCGACCGGGCCGTGTTCGACCGGCTGTTTCAATTTGCGATCGACGGCGGCTATGTGCTGCGCGCCTACGACCGTTACAAGCGGCTGATGCCGATGCCGGATGGCCGCTACCGCATCGCGAACGGCGCGGTGGCGCGCAGGCACCGGCAGAATATCGGCGTCATTGTGGAGGCCGCGCGCCTGAAGGTGAAGCGCGTGAGCGGCGCAGGCCACGGCGGGCGCGTGCTGGGCGAGGTCGAGGAATATTTCGCGCAAGGGCTGACGCCGGGCGACACCTTCTTCTTTGCGGGCGAAGTTCTGGCGTTTCAAGGCATTCGCGACATGACGCTGGAAGCGCGGCCTGCTGCGGGCGGCGAGCCCAAGGTTCCCGCCTATTCCGGCGGACAGATGCCGCTTTCGACCTTCCTTGCCGATGGCGTGCGCGCCTTGCTTGCCAAGCCGGAGGAGTGGCGCGCGCTGCCGGAGGACGTCCGCGAATGGCTGGACCTGCAGGCGCGCTTCTCCACCATTCCCTGGAGCGACAGGCTCCTTGTCGAGCACTTTCTGGAGCAGCGCCTTTTTCGCACCGTGTTCTACACCTTCGCGGGCCGCCGCGCGAACCAGACGCTCGGCATGCTCATCACGCGCCGCATGGAGCATCTCGGCCTGAAGCCGCTCAGCTTTCAGATCACGGATTACGGCCTCGTCATTTCCGGCCTGTCGCCGGTCAGCCGGGAGCACATCGCGCAGTTTCTCGCGCCCGACATCCTCGGCGACGAGCTTGAGGAATGGATCCTCGACAGCCCCATGCTCAAGCGCTCGTTCCGGCACGTCGCCACCGTGACCGGCATCGTGGAGCAGCAGAACAACGCCGCGCGCAAGACCATGCGCCAGATGACGATTTCAACCGATCTCATCTACGATGTGCTTCGGCGCTACGAGCCGGACCACATCCTTTTGCAGGTGACGCGCCGCGACGCCGAGCGCGAGCTTCTGGATTTGAAGCGGCTCTCCGAGCTTTTGACGCGCTTCCAGGACCGCTGGCTGTTCATGCAGCTGAGCCGCGCCTCCCCCTTCTCCATTCCCGTGCTGACCGATGTTCGCACGGAACAGGTGCGCGGCGCAGGGCTTGAGCATCTCCTGGCGCAGGCGAGCATCCAGCATGAGGCGGAGGAAATGATGGACGAGGTGCGCGCCGCCGTCTCGAAGACGGCCCTGCATTAGCCGCTGAGAATCGGGCGACTGCCTAAAACTGCGGCATCCAGGCCGGTTATTGATGCGATCATGCAACAAGCAGTTGAAACAGAGTGCGGCTCGCGTTCATAAGTTGTCTACAAATCGCGACTCTCCCTAAGGTTGTCCCGTCAGCAATGGCTTAGCCGAAGCCCGCGTGGCGACGCCAATTTGAGAGATCGACATGCGCAAACTAATAACACTTACAGCCATAGCTGCGCTGGCGGCGAGTTCCGTTACCGCCTTTGCCGACGGCACACCGAGCATGAAGGATACACCCGCTCCGGCGCCAACCCCGGCCTGGGATATCGCTTTCGGCGGCGTACCTCGCGTCCGACTATATGTTCCGCGGCATCAGCCAGTCGGCGCATTGGCCTTCCGGCTCGGCCTACGTTGAATACCGCTATAACGTTGTGCCGACCGTCCAGTTCTATTCCGGCGTGGCGATCGAAAGCATCGACTATCCGAACCGCGCCGCCTCCGAAACAGACTTCTACTTCGGCGTCCGGCCCACCATCGACAAGCTCGCCCTCGATTTCGGCGGCTGGTATTACTGGTATCCCGGCGGGCGCACTTACAACGGGCTGGGCGCGACAGCTGCCGACGGCTCCAATGCAAGCTGCACCAACGGCTTTATTGCCGCCAATGCTAGCTGTAACGTCTACGTCGGGGACGCGAGCTTCTGGGAAGTGTATGGCAAGGGAACCTATACCGTCACCGACACATTCACGCTCGGCGGAAATGTGTTCTACGATCCCACTTGGCTGAACTCGGGCGCTGACGGCACTTACGCGTCGGTCACAGCGAAATACGTGCTCCCCGGTGGCTGGCTGCCGAACAAAGACTTCGGAGCCTTCATTTCCGGCGAATTCGGCCACTACTGGTTCGGTAGAACCAACTCGTTCTATGGCAATAACGTTTTCCCAGGACAGGCCGGCGGCATTCAATTGCCGGAATATAACACTTGGAACGCGGGCCTGTCCTTCACTTATAAAGTCTTCACGCTCGACCTCCGCTACGTCGACACCGATCTGTCGAAATCGAATTGTAACGTTCTCACCGGCGATCAAGGGGCGTCTTACAGCCCTGGCAACATCACGGCCATCAATCCGAGCGGCCTTGGCTCGAACTGGTGCGGAGCGACCTTCGTTGCGAAGCTGTCGTTCGACCTGACCGCCAACACCAACCTCAAGTAGCCGGGACTGAACCGCAGTCCTGCAGGGGCGTTTCGGGCATGCAGGCCGCCCGGGACGCCCATTTTTTATAACAACTCGCGCGCCATGATGGGTCTCCCCCATGACCGCTGCTCTGCTGACGCTTCTTCAAATTAGCATGGCTCGGAGGCGCCGGTTCTCATGGGAGAGATATCGCTAGCGCCTCCAAGAGAGTTTTCTTGCCGGCTAGTGGCAGAGCAAGACCCAACTCGACGTACAAGAGCCACCGCCCCACCCGTAGTCGCCATATCCATAGCCATGTCGAAGACCATAATCTTGGCGGAAATCATCGCTCCTGCGGACCTGATCGCGCTCGGGCGCTCCGGAAGCGTGCTCGCTGCCGCGTTTAACTTGAACAATTTCGGATGCAGCCAGGTCGTTTACTCCGCTGGCGGATGGGACGGCGCCCGCGCTTGTTGCCGAACATACTACGAGCGACATGACTGCCGAAGCCGAGATAATCTTAAGCATAGGCGTAATCCTCATTCAACAAACCGAGTAGGTCGGCGCCACATCGCATGGTAACGACTTTTGCCAGCCCGGATTTAGTCATCGATGGGACACAATAACAGCGTCGGAAAACACTCAATGAGTTGCCTTACAGTGAGTTTCGCGCTTCACTTTTACGCTACCGCCGTCAAGCTTAGCTTCCGATCTTCATTAAAGCATGGACTTGAGGCGCGGACGAAGAGGAGGCGAGCAACGGCACCATGCACCACGAGACCAATGCATCGACTAAGGTGAAGAGCATGGCGCGCGCCTCACGATTCTCCGTCAGTCGCTCAGAATTTGAAGCTAGACCGGCGTTCTCTGCTTTGGCCCTCCTCCACTGTATGAGGCTCAATCCCTGGTAGTCCGCAAAGTGATCAGAAAGCGGGCGCGCAAATCTAACAAAGTTTTCAATACCATTTAGTCCGCCACCGGCCTAACGCTGCCAGACGCCGCTTGACCGAGTCGGCATTAGGCCGCACAAAAACCAATCGTTGCGGCAGGCACTTGCTCAGGAGTTGCCGCTCTCGTGCCAGTGGCGGAGCAGCCGGTTGCTGAGGAAAGAGAGCGCCGCAAAAATCGCAAGCCCCGTTGCGGAAATGAGCACCAGCGCCGCGAAGACGCGCGGGATGCGAAGACGGTAGGCGGATTTAAGAATGCGATAGGCAAGCCCGGATTCGGTTCCCCCGGTTCCGGCCACGAATTCAGCCACGACGGCGCCGATCAGGGCGAGGCCGCCCGAGATGCGAAGTCCGGCCAGAAAATAGGGCAGCGCGGAAGGAAGCCGCAGCCACAGCATCGTTTGCCACTTCGACGCGCCGTAAAGCTTGAACAGGTCGCGGAGGTTGGGATCGGTGCTTTTGAGCCCGGTCACAGTGTTGGACACGACCGGAAAGAACGCGACGATCCAGGCGCAGATCAGGAGTGCGAGCGTGGTGTTCTTGGCCCAGATGATGATGAGCGGCGCAATCGCAACGATGGGCGTAACTTGCAGAATGATGGCGTAGGGGAAAAGGCTGCGTTCCAGCAGGCGCGAGGACGTCAGCAGCAGACTCAAGGCAAGACCGCCTACAGCCGCGCCGAGCAGGGCGAGCGCCGTGATCTTGATCGTGAAAAGCCAGCTCGGCAATAGCGTTGGAAAGTCGCTGACAAGGGTTTCAGCAACGAGGAGCGGCGAAGGCAGAAGGTAGGGCGGCAGCTCGTACCATTGGACCGCGCCTTGCCAAAATGCGATCACCAGAACGCCCACCGCGAAAGGCGCGATGCGGTCAACGAAGGCACTCATGGATGCCCCTCGCTCATCGCCTGCGCCAAAGCCTTCGAAACCTCGCGGGCATGCGCGATGAACGCGGTCGACGTGCGGAACTCCTCCGTTCGGGGATAAGGCGCGTCGATTTTCAGGTCTGCGGCGATGCGGCCAGGGCGGGGCGTCATCACGATGACGCGGCTCGCGAGAAAGACAGCCTCGAAGACGCTATGCGTAACGAAGACGATGGTGAACCGGGAGGAAAGCCAGAGGCCCAGCAAATCGCGTTCGAGTTTCGCCCTTGTGATCTCGTCGAGCGCGGCGAAGGGCTCATCCATGAGCAGAAGGCGCGGTTCCGTCGCCAGCGCGCGCGCAACCGATGCCCTCATGCGCATCCCGCCCGAAAGTTCTCGCGGATAGGACCATGCGAAGTCCTTGAGACCGACGCTGTCCAACATCTCGATGACGCGGCCTGAAACCGCGCTGCCGCGCAACCCGCGGATGCGAAGCGGAAGGCGGACATTGTCGAAGACTGTCGCCCAGGGCATCAAGGTCGGCTCCTGGAACACGTAGCCCAGGTTCAAGCCGCTTCCACGCTCGCCCGCGCGATGGAGCGCCGGCCAGTCGACGCTGCCCTCGCTCGGCGCGTCCAGGTTGGCCGCGATCCGCAGCATGGTGCTTTTTCCGCAGCCAGAAGGACCGACCACGGCGAGAAACTCAGGTGCGCCCGGCAATGTCAGCGTGATGCCGTCGAGCGCCAGGACGCCGTTCGCAAACCTCTTGCGCACCTCTCGCATCGCCATGAGAGGCGGCAAAGCCATTTGCGAGGAAGGCCGAGTCAGCATTTACTTTTTCACGAAGTCCAGCGTGTAGGCCGCTTTGTAATCGAGCTTCGGCGAATAGATGCCGGCTGCGGCCATGGTCTCGAAGAAGGATTTCCAGCGCTCGTCCGTCATCGCGCCGATGCCGAGCTTAGCTGCGTCTCCGCCATCGACAAGGCCGCGCTCCCTCATTTCCTTGATCTTGAAGTGAAAGAGCGGCTCGCCGTGATCCGGGTTCATGCTGAGCAGAAGCTTCATGCCCGCCGCATAGTCTCCGGCCATGCAGGCTTCATAGCCCTTGCGCGTGGCGTCGACAAAAGCGCGGACGGCATCGCGGTGCTTCTCGATGAAACTCTTAAGGCCGAACGCCGTTGTCGTGTAGTTCTCGAAGCCGTAGTCGGCCAGGAGAAGGATCACCGGCGGCTTCGGCATCTGCCCCCCGCGCAAGAGGGCGTCTTCTGTCACATACCCCTGCTGGATCGCTTTCGGGTCCGCCAGGAAAGGCGCGGGTGAGTATGTGTAGGGGCGAAGCTGGTCGTCGGTGAAGCCGAATTTCAGCTTGAGCCACTGCCAGAACTCCTGCCGCGCTTCGGCCGAAATCATGACCGGGCGGCCTTTCACATCGGCCAACGTGGAAATCCCTTGACCGGGATGCGCAACGAGCGTTTGCGGGTCTTTCTGGAAGAAGGCCGCCACCGTCACGCCGGGGATGCCTTCCGCCACCATGTTCAGCGTCGTGAAGCCGGTCCCGATGGCCAGATCGAGTTGCCCCACGCCGATGAGAAGCGGCACATTCACATCCGGGCCGCCCGGCTTAAGCTCCACGTCAAGGCCAGCCTTCTCATACAGCCCCGCGGCTTTTGCCTGAAAAAATCCACAATGCTCGGCCTCGGGCAGCCAATTAAGCCCAAACCTGATCTTTTCCGCAGCGAACAAAGGATTTATTGTAAGGTAGATCGTCAGCGCCACGCTTAAGGCGAAGAGCCGCCAGGAAGCATGTGCTGCCACTTTACGCAGAGTGCGCGCTCCCGCCACGAGAAGCTGGGAGAGCGTCTGCCTCAGACAAGTTGAGCGTTGTCCGTGACTATGAGGCTGTGCGATGAAAACGGAAGACGACAGGACGATCGAGGAACACGGCAAAGACGACGACGCGAGATTCGGCGTCGAGGAAGCGCCCATGACCGCAGACACGGACGCAGGCGCGGAAAACGGCCCTGGCCACGACGTTCCGGTGCTGACCGGGCCTGACCTGATAATGGATGAGCGCCTCACCTCCGCCGCAGCTCCTTTTCTCTATATGCTCTCGGTGGTCTTGATCGCGGTTGCGGGCTATTTTGTCTACCTGTTCTTTTATGGGTAGCAAACACCATCGGCGATTGCGCTGAAGATCATGTTAGCAAGGACCTTGCACAGGTGAGGCTTATGCCTTGTATCCGCCCATGCGGCAGACCAAGGCCCACTCCTCGCCGGTCACGGGCTGCACGGACAGCCGGGAATTCCTGACGAGCGCCATGTTGGCAAGGTGCGGCTCGGCCTTGATCTCCGAGAGGGTGACGGGGCGCGGAAATCCGCCCACCGCAGCGACATCGACGCAGTTCCAACGGCCCGCGGGATCGGTGGAATCGGGGTGGATTTCATGGACCACTTTCACGACCCCGACGATCTGCTTTTCATGAACGGAGTGGTAGAAGAAGCCGAGATCGCCAACCTTCATGGCGCGCATGTTCTTCTGCGCCAGAGCATTGCGTACGCCGCTCCATTCCTCGCCCTTCGGTCCAGCTCTCACCTGATCGTCCCAGGAGAAGGTTCCCGGCTCCGTCTTGAACAACCAAAAGGCCATGTACGGCGAGCCCCCGCTACCACACGCCGGCAGCCCGCACCGCGCCTACGATGGGACCGAGATCGCCGGTTTGCAGGAAGACGACAAGCATGTCTCCATCTTTCGAAAGCGAGTTCACTGGCACGGCATAGGAAACCGGCGCGCCGCGCCATTCTCCCGCCTGCGTGAGGTCCCGGACGACATTCGTATAGGTCACGACGTTGCCCGCATTCTCACCGCGCTTGATTTTGACTGTCAAGGCGCTCAGCACTGACGCAATCCAGACTTTGCCTGTCTGATGCATCGAGCCGGGCGGCGCTCCTCCGGCGTCGATGATAAGCCTGCCCCCTTCGACACGCACGCTCAGCGGCACCGCTTCCTTTCCCAAGATCGGCTTCGTTGTCTGCACTGCGGTCTCGATGTCGGCTAGGCTGTTGCCAAGGCAATTCCGCATGCCGTTGACGATTGCCTGCGGCGTGTAGACCTCGCCGTCGCCGAGGATTTTCGCATAGTTGCGCTGCCGCTCCGTATTCTCAGGCCGCGCGAGCGTATCTTTCCATCCGAGATAATCCCAGTAGCTGACAGGGAAGCTCAGCGCGATCACATCGGGCCGATGAGCGAGCTGATTCAGGAGTTGATCGGCTTCCGGGCAGGATGAGCATCCCTGGCTGGTGTAAAGCTCTATCACCGAGGCGGTCTTCGGAGCGGCCTCTCCCGATGCCTCAGCCGAGGCATTTGCGACTGAGAGCATGCCCGCCAACACCAGGATGCCGAGGGACGAGATCGTAGCCACAACTTTCTCCAAATGGAAGTTTCAGCGCCACATTGCGAAAGGGTACTTTCACCGTCCAGTCACGTCTGCTTGCTTTGGCGCCACATCGGCGCAATTTTCTGTCATCGCGATCCGAAATGAGTACCCTTCGCGAGGGGGAAGCCACGGAGAAATTCGGCCCCGCCCACCGGCCGTCTGCCGGCTCTTTGAACCTGCGTCAGGCGGACCGCCTGGGAGCCGCACGCGACGGTCAGATGCCCGTCCAGAAGCATCCCCGGCTCGCCCTTTCCGGGGACGACGACCGAACGCAGCACCTTGACGCGCTCGGGCTTGCCTCCGAGCAAAGCTTCGAACCATGCGCCGGGATAGGGCGAGAGACCGCGGATCATGTCGTGGATTTCGCCGCCGGGTTTGCTCCAGTCGATCCGCGTCTCCTCCTTGGAGATCTTCGCGGCATAGGTCACGCCCTCTTCGGGCTGCGGCGTGAACTTCAACTCCCCCTTTGCAATCAGGGTGAGCGCCCTCAGCATAAGCGTTGCGCCCATGAGCGAAAGATGATCGTGGATCTCTCCGGCTGTGGCGTCCGGACCGATCGCGAGCCGGTCGGCAAGCGCAACCGGCCCTGTATCGAGACCCTCCTCCATCTTCATCACCATGACGCCGGTTTCCTTGTCGCTCGCCATGATGGCCCGCTGGATGGGAGCCGCGCCCCGCCAGCGTGGGAGAAGAGAGCCGTGAAGGTTGAGGCAGCCGAGCGGCGGCGCGTTGAGGACGGCTTTCGGCAGGATGAGGCCATAGGCGACAACCACGGCGACGTCGGCTCCAAGGCTTGCGAATTCTCTCTGGACCTCGGCGCGGCGAAGGCTTCTGGGCGTAAATACTGGCAGTTCGGCTTCTTCCGCGAAACGGTGCACAGGGGATTTTTTGGCCTCCATCCCGCGCCCGGAAGGCCGCGGCGGCTGCGTGTAAACGCCCGCCACGTCATGCCCCGCTCCGACAATTTCACTGAGCGTCGGGACGGAGAAGTCTGGGGTTCCCATAAAAACAACCCGCAGCGTCATGGATAAGCCTCCCTGAGCCAGCGACATCGAACATCGTGTTAAAGCGCCGGCAATCCCTTTTTGCAAGCCGGAAACCCGCTTGCGCAAGATATCAAACGAATTCGATGAGAGGGATTGGAGACTAAGCCGAGTTCTGCGGCTTCGCCAATGAACAATGACTATGACCCCATTTTCGGAGGTGTTTTCATGGATGGGAGAGAGTTAGATTGGCGGCGTCGGAAATGTGCGTCGGAAATGACATGAGCATGGAACAGAACTGCCCTTTTTGTCAGCCGGAGGCGGTCGTGCTTCAGAACCGGCTGGCTTTTGCGCTGTTTGATCGCAGTCCGGTGACGCCGGGGCATATGCTGCTCATCCCACGGCGCCATGTCGCCGATTGGTTCGAAACAAATGCTGAGGAGCGCGCCCATCTGATGGCGCTTGCCGATGAAGCGCGGGCCCTCTTGATAAAGGAACGTAGGCCGGATGGCTTCAACCTCGGCGTTAATGTGGGTGTTGCGGCGGGGCAGACGATATTCCATGTCCATCTTCATCTGATCCCGCGCTATGAGGGCGATGTCGCCAATCCGCGAGGCGGCGTTCGCGGTGTAATCCCAGCCAAGCAGAACTATTGAGGCCGTCAACTTTCGGGTTGACCTGGGCGCAAAGCCTATCTACGTTTCGGCATCTCATATGGGGATGGAGTTCCCCGTAAACTGCCTGCGGGCTGATGACTCCTACCGCGAATACGACGGTAGGAGTGCGCCCTGATTTAAGCAGCTCCTTTCCAAATTTCTCGCGCTCACGCTTGGCCCGGAGGTTGCATCGCACCTCCAGACGGAAGGAGTTTGACAATGACAAATGTCTGGCTGGCATCATCGGTATGGATCGCGCTCGCGCTGGCCGCATCCATCATTTCCATTAGGGTTGCCATATCGGTCGCGCTTGTCGAGATTGTCGTCGGCGCAATCGCGGGCAACACGATCGGCCTCGATCTAACGCCCTGGGTCAACTACCTCGCAGGCTTCGGCGCCATCCTGCTCACTTTTCTCGCCGGCACCGAGATTGAGATGAAGGTGATCCGGAATAATCTCGGAGCCAGCGTCGGGATAGGACTGGTTGGCTTTTTTGCTCCCTATATCGGTGTGCTTGCTTATGTCCATTACGGCCTCGGATGGCCATGGCCGCAGGCGCAGATCGCAGGCATAGCGCTTTCAACAACCTCGGTTGCGGTCGTTTACGCGGTCATGGTTGAAACCGGGTTCAACAAGACCGAACTTGGCAAGATCATTCTGGCAGCGTGCTTCATCAATGATCTTGGAACGGTTCTAGCCCTCGGCATCGTCTTCGCGCACTACGATCTCTGGCTTGCCTTTTTCGGGGCGGCGATAGCTGTTACGCTTTGGCTTCTGCCAAGGTTCGCGCCATGGTTTTTCAAGGCTGTAGGACACCGGGTCAGCGAGCCCAAAGCGAAATTCGTTATTCTTACCCTCCTGTCGCTCGGCGGCCTTGCCCAAATCGCAGGTAGTGAGGCCGTCCTCCCAGCCTATCTCATCGGAATGGCGCTGGCTCCATCTTTCCTGGAAGACCCAGAACTCGGACATCGCTTGCGCATGATCGCATTCACGATCCTGACGCCCTTCTACTTTCTGAAAGCAGGTTCGCTTGTCGAATTCAACGCTGTCGCCAGCTCGGCGGGGCTGATTGCGGTCCTGCTCTTCATTAAGATGGCAACCAAGTTTGTGGGCATTCTGCCTTTGACCAGGGCGTTCAAGTTTGAGCCACGAGAGGGGATGTACACCACGCTCCTGATGTCGACCGGCCTGACCTTCGGCAGCATTTCCGCGCTCTTTGGCCTCACCAATCACATCATCGATCAGCAGCAATATACGATCCTGGTGACGGCCGTGATCGGAAGCGCGGTGGTGCCAACCCTTATCGCGCAGAAATGGTTCATGCCGACGCTTAAGGAAGAGCAAGCATCAGCGTTTGAGCCTGTTGATGTGAGCACAGGAGAGATCGAGGAAGGATCGCATGTTTCAGGAAATTCTTGTTGCGAATGACGGATCGGAGGGAGCAGCGCGCGCTCTCTCGGCAGCGATCAAACTGGCAAAAAACCAAGGCGCGGAACTGCAGATGGTTTCCGTCGAGGAACTGCCGAGTTTTCCGGCTTCCATCGACGAAGTCATCGAAGAGAAGAGCGAGGCCAATCACGTTTATGAGGCTGTCACAAGCCGGGCGGTCGCGCAGGCGCAAGCGCAAGGGGTAAAGCTCATTCCGCATATTCTGGTCGGTCACCCCGTTCCCGCGATTTGCGATTTCGTTGACAAGGGAGGCTTCGATCTCCTTGTCATCGGCTATATGGGCCATTCGGCGCTCTACAACCGCCTCATCGGCAGCACAACCGACCGCCTGGTCGAACATGCGCGTTGCGCGGTGCTGGTGGTGAAATAAAACAGAGGCCTCATTCACAGAACGTTGGGCGCATGCCTATATTCATGGCCGGCGGCACGCGACGCTTGGATTGTGGAGCTGTATTTGGGGAGACATTCGTTTAGCGCTGTAGAATTCCGCATCGATAATGTCAGCTTAACATTGAACAATTTTGAATTTATACTCAATTCCTGCAATTTTTGAGGGCCGGGATATGGAAATGCCTCGGGACGCTGTTTTGCTTCGTGTCTTTGTCGGCGAGTCCGACCGTGCTGCCGGACGCCCGCTTCATCGCGCCATCGTTGAGGCGGCGTTCAAGGCGAAGCTTGCGGGCGCCACCGTCTTCAATGGGCCGCTGAGCTTCGGCCATGGCAACCGGATCAACGACAAATCCAACGTCGATGCGCCGGGTAATCTCCCCGCGATCGTCGAGATCATCGATCTCGAAGAAAAGATCGAAGCGTTCCTGCCGAAGCTCGACGCCATGATCGGTTCCGGCCTCGTGACATTGGAAAAGGTCCAGATGATCCGCGTTGGACGCCGCACGAAGGGCGCGACGGGCAAGCCCGCTCAGCGCTCAGAGGGGAGAGCGTAAGTCATGGACGTTCCGCATGAAGCCGTGCTTCTTCGCATCTTTACCGGCGCCGACGATCGCTATGGATTGGAGGAGCCCCTCTACCGCGCCATCGTCGCCAAAGCGCGCGAGATGAATCTGGCGGGGGCCACGGTGCTCAAAGGCCCTGTCGGCTATGGCTTATCGAGCCGCATGCACAAGCCACACTTCTTCGGCAAGGACGAGCGCCCCATCGTCATCGAGATCTGCAACTCTGAAGAGAAGATCAACGCCTTTCTCCCGGTCCTGGATGACATGATGGAGAGCGGGCTTGTTACGCTCGAAAAAGCGCGCGTGCTGCAATATGGCAAGAAGCGGTCGAGCTATATCGAACGTCTCAAAAAGAGCGTGCGCGAGCATCTCCATCTGAATGAGCCCCCTGACAAGCCGCCTTCCGATCTCTGAAGTCGTCGCGAATGCAAAAGCTGCAGCCTTGGGACCGCGGGGGAATACTGGCTCAGGGAACGGAAAGATATGAAACCACTCCTTTTATCATGGCAATTCTGGGCTGTGCTTTCGGCTGTTTTCGCGGCTCTGACGGCAATCTTTGCGAAAGTCGGCATTCAAAACATCAATTCTGACTTTGCGACATTTATCCGGACAGTCGTCATCATAGCCGTGCTAGGGGGCATTCTCACTCTTACGCGGGAATGGCAACCGCTTGGTTCGATCGCAACGAAGACGTGGGTGTTCCTGACATTATCGGGTCTTGCCACCGGCGGCTCATGGCTTTGTTATTTTCGCGCGCTGCAACTGGGCAAAGCTTCGCAAGTCGCTCCCATTGATAAGCTGAGCGTCGTGCTTGTTGCGCTTTTCGGCGCGGTGTTCCTGGGCGAGGCTCTTTTGCCGATTGGCTGGATGGGCGTGATGTTGATCGCTCTCGGCAGCTTCCTTGTCGCATCTCAATGAAAGCCGCGGGCGCTCAGATCATCGTCCTAACGTTGAACCATGAACCAAGGGGATCATGATGCCGAATCCTTCGATTACACTCTACGGCCTGCCACTGTCGGGCCACTGCCATCGTGTTGAACTCCTGCTGCGTATGCTTAACCTGGAGTTCCATTACGAAGTACTTTCCCGGTCGGATGTGAGTTCCCCTGCTTTCCTTAAGCTCAACCCCCTGGGCCAGATCCCGGTGCTGAAAGACGGCGATCTGGTTTTGCCCGATTCCAACGCCATTCTGGTCTATCTCGCCACCCAGTATGATCTCGCCCGCACCTGGCATCCGGCGGACCCGGTGACTGCTGCACGCATCCAACGATGGCTGTCTCTAGCCGCTGGCGAAGTGCGGTTCGGCCCGGCGACGGCGCGGGCAATTCGAATCCTGTCGCGGCCGGGCGATCTCGGAGCCGCGCAGAAGATTGCCGAGCGGCTGTTGATTTTCATGGATGCACATCTGGCCGGGCGGGCGTTTCTTGCGCATGATGCGGCCACGATCGCCGACCTGGCGTGCTACGCCTATGTGGCGCTTGCGCCAGAAGGCGGGATCTCGCTGGAGCCGTACCCGCATATCCGCGCCTGGCTGGAACGCATCGAAGCGCTGCCGCGATTCACGCCCATGCCTCGGTCGCCTCAGCCCAGCTGACGGACACGAGGATGGATACGCCGTGCGTGGCGTCCGATCCGCACACAACGATTGATGCCTCTCCCTGCTCGCCGGGTAAGACGCTGCCTCGAAGAGCGATGACATGAAAAGCTTTGCAAGCCCCTCTTTTTTCCGCGCCTTCGACATGCTCGTGAGTTCGACCGACCGTAACCTGACCCTATCGCGGTGGTCGATTGACGGGGTGGAATGCGAACGCGACCGTCACAGCTTCACGGGTCCCAAATATGGGCTCACAGTTGAGGTCTTCAGCTTGACGAAGCCCGGAAAGCGCGGCTGGAGCCTGATCGTGGTGAAGGAGTACTGGTGGGCGGGCAGGGAAAAGGACGCAATGCGCATGCCGCATTGGGCAAAGCTCAATTCGGGTCAGCGTTCCGACGTGCTAGAATGGTTTCACTTTCAGGAGCGTGCACTCGAAGAGAAGCTTTCCTCGCATACAACACCCGGTCTTGAACGGTAGCTTCTAACGGGTTGGAGTACTTCCGAGCACTGAATATTCTTCGGTAAAGGTCTGCCAGAGAGATCGATGTCAAAATGCCGGTTATCGGAGAACTTTTGAGTCGTGCAGCATCATCCGTTCCGAATCCAAGCACGGCGCAGAGGGATGTCATTGCGAAGCTGACGGCCTTGCAAACCCGCCTCGACGAAGGCGTACTCAGGGTTGCGGTGCTTGGCCAGTTCAAGCGCGGCAAGAGCACGCTTCTGAATGCCTTGCTCGGGACGCCGCTTCTTCCCTCGGGCGTCATTCCCGTGACCGCCATCCCGACCTTCGTCAAGGCGGGCGCCGAGGCCAAGGCCCACATCACCTTTGCCGATGGCAAAGCCGCTTCAGAATTTTCCGGGGAAGGCGACATCCAGAGCGCCCTCGAACAGCACATTTCCGAGGTCCAAAATCCGCGGAACTGCCTCCAGGTCGAAAAGGTCGAGATCGAGTTTCCATCGGATTTTCTCAAGCGGGGCGTCATGGCGATCGATACCCCCGGCGTGGGGTCGACCTTTCTCCATAACACCGAAACGGCCGGGGCTGTGCTTGGCGAGTGCGACGCCGCGCTGTTCGTATTGTCTGCCGATCCGCCCATCACCGAAGTGGAGGTGAAGTACCTCCGCGACGTGCAGAAGCTCATCCCGAAAATCTTCTTCATCTTGAACAAGGTCGACCTGTTGGATGAAAGCGAGAAGACCCTTGCGCAAAAGTTCCTCGCAGACGTCCTTGCGGAACAGGCCGGGATTTCTCCGCCGGTGCGGATTTTTTGCGTCTCCGGGAGGCGGGGTGTGCGGGCGAAACAGGATGCGAATGCAACGCTCCTGGCTGAAAGCGGGATCAGACGCCTCCAGGATGTCCTTGCCGATGAGCTTGCCCGAGAAAAGCGCGCCATCGTTCTATCCGTGGTGCGAATGCGCGCCGCCGCTCTCGTCGAGGAACTGCTGTTTCAGGGGGAACTTGAGCATAAGGCTCTGCTCCTTCCGCAGGAGGAGTTAAAGCGCAAGGCCGCCATCTTCGAGGACAGTGCAAGCGGCTTCGAGGCCGAGCGGCAGGGCCTGTCGGACGTCATGGCGATCGACCGCAACCGCCTCTTAAGGGAACTCAATGGAGAAACCGATCTCCTCTGGACGAAGACACAAAGCGGCATCGGCGAGCTTCTCGATACGATCAGCGCCAAGCACGTGGATGAAAAGGAGGCTCGGGATCAGCTCGAGGCTGCCCTGACGGAGCGGTTCGAGGAGGCGTTTCCGGCCTTCATAGAAGTGTTCAAGGCGAAGTTGCAGGACCGGCTCGCCGTCCATCGCGAGCGCGCCGATGCGCTTTTGCGGCTCGTCCGCCAGACGGCGGCCAATCTCATGGACATTGCCGTCAGCCTGCCGCGCTCCGAGGAGGCATTCGAGGTGAAGCGGACCCCCTACTGGGTCGCGGCGGAAGCCACTGTTTCGCTTATCGGTCTGTCAAAGGGCGCTCTTTCGAGCCTGATGCCAAAGAGCATGCGCGAGCGGCAGCTTTATCGCAACCTCGCCGCCGATGCCGGGAAAGCCGTCGTGAACAACATTTCCAACCTCGAATGGGCGGTCAAACGCAACGTCGAGGACGCCTTCGTCCACTTTCAGGCCGCCCTGTCGGAGCAGCTTGATAAAGCGCTGCGCATGACGCGGGAAGCTTTCGAGCTGGCGCTTGAACGCCACGCCACGCGATCCGAGGCTATCGGCAGCTACGTCAGCGAGGCTGAGGAGTCTCTTGCAGCTCTCCGGAAGATCCTGGCGGATTTGCAAGATCAAGAGCGGCCGCCTCATGCCGAGACGGCAAGCGCGGCGGGATAGCGCGTGTTCTGCATAAGCCTACTTCGGTTGTGAGCGCCCGAGTGCGGCGAGGTGGGACGTGTCGTTCACACAGCGCACCCAGGGTTTCCCCTCATTGAAGTCGATCTCGCTGAGGCCGCAGGGGTCCAGGACGATGCGCCAGTAAGCCGAAAGCGGTTGATCGAGGAGTTGGGTCAGGAGCGCGCGGTCGATGCTGTCGTGACCGACGAGAACAACCGTCTCATCACGATGCTGCTCCAGAACGAGCCTCAAAACGTCCGCGGCGCGCGCAACCAACTCCTGAAGCAACTCGCCCTTCGGGAAGCGGAAGAGATGCGGGGTGTTGCGCCATGCCGCGTAAGCCTCGGGAAATTCCTTCGCGATGTCCTCATACGTCTTCCACTGCCACGCGCCGCAATCGAGATCGTTCAGTTCCGGCAGGACTTTAGCGGGCGCCTTGCAAGCTTCAGCGATCGAGGCTCCCGTCGAGATGCACCGCGCCATCGGACTTGTATAAACCATGGAAGGGCGCCAAGCGCCGGAGATCTTGATCGCCGCCCGTTTTGCTTGCTCCACCCCGAGGGGCGTAAGCGGAACATCCTCGCGGCCGCGAAACCGTCGCGGCTCGATGCCCTCGACGTGACCGTGGCGCGTGAGGATTATTTTGGCCGGCATGACGGTTCGCTCCAGAATCCAGAATGGCATGTTTCGCCTGAGATAGCGTAACGGGCCGCAGCCAAGGATGACCTTGGACTATTATACATCTATTTCAGTGATACAGATAACAACCGGATCATGACGGTCGGACAACACCGCCGCGCGGCGATCACTCCTGACGTCATCTGCTCTGCTCGTGGGCGCGAAGCCTGACACCGCAGTATAGCCTCTTCTGCGGCGTTTCCTCACACGTAGAGGGAGCCAATTCATATCATCTCAATCGGAAATGCCTTTGAAAAGGCGCATTGGAGCGCGAACAACACCTTCAGTTGCAACGTACAATCGAAGAGTAGAGCATGCGCGTACCAGTCTTATTTGTATTTTTCTATGCAATAGCCGCACATGCTGCCCCCGTTACTCCTGAAGCGCACGTTACTAAAGCGTCTCTTCATGCCGGTTCGCTCGGCGGGACCATGCTTCGCCCGGCAACGAGCAACGCCGCCGTCCTGATTATTCCCGGCTCGGGTCCCACCGACCGCGACGGCAACAATCGGCTCGGCGTGAAAGGATCTCCGTACAAGCTCCTTGCCGAAAGCCTTGCCCAAAGGGGCGTAACCACCGTCCGCATCGACAAACGCGGCATGTTTGGCAGTTCGCGCGCCGCCGCCGACCCCAACGCAGTGACGGTAAAAGACTATGCCGGCGACGTTCACGCCTGGGTCAAGGTTATTCGCGAACAGACGAGCGTCCCTTGCGTGTGGGTGGCAGGGCATAGCGAGGGCGGCCTCGTCGCGCTCGCGTCAAGCCAAGATCCCGACGGCCTGTGCGGTCTGATTTTGCTGGCCTCGCCGGGCCGGCCGGTCGGAGACATCCTGCGGGAACAACTGCAGCAGTCGATGGGCCGCGGGCCACTCCTTCAGCAAGCAAGCACAGCGATCAAAGCGCTCGAGGCCGGCCGCCATCCCAATCTCTACTCCTTGCATCCCCAGCTCCAGCAGCTGTTTGCCCCACCCATGCAGGGCTATTTCATCAGCCTGTTTTCCTACGATCCCGCCCGGTTGATAGCCGACTTTCACAAGCCGGTCCTGATCCTGCAGGGCGAGCGGGATCTCCAGGTCAGCGTAGCGGACGCGAAGCGGCTGAAAGAGGCAGCGCCCGGGGCGAAGCTCGTGCTGGTGCCGGATGCCAATCATTTCTTCAAAGTGGTGAAATCCGCGGATATGGCGGCCAACGCCGCCACCTACTCCAAGGCGGTTCCGTTGGCTCCGAGCGTTGCGGATGAAATCGCCGATTTCGTCGCGGCTGCCAATAACACGCAATAGCTTCCGGCGTAGCGGTTAGCGCCGTTTCCCAGGAAGGACCCCGGCGGCGAAGAGCCGCCTGCCGGGGATTTTTTCAGCCTTACCAGCCGCCGCAGCTGCAGCCGCCGCCGTAATAGCCACCATAGCCCGGGTAGTAGCCGCCCCCCCAAGCAGGATAGGTCGTGGCGGCCGCTAAGCCGAGCCCGAGCCCAACAGGCCAGCCCCAGCCCCATCCTGCGCCGCCCCAGCCGCCGTAGCCTCCGCGCCAACCGGCGCCGCGCCACCCCAAGCCACGGCCGCCCCAGCCGAAACCGCGGCCAAATCCAACGCCACGGCCACCCCAGCCGCCGCCGAAATGCCCGCCAGCCCATCTAACGGGGATGGATGCGTTGCCTGATACTGTTTGAGTGTAAGCTTTTTCTGCGCCGGCAGTGGCAGGGAGCGCGGATGCCGCCTTCGGGCTCGTGAATGAAAGACCGAGAGTCGCGATTGCACAAACGGCGACATAGGTTTTGGTTTGCATGTCGAGACCTGCATTACTGTTTCAGAAGACACGTCAGGTCATACGAGAGCCTTTTGTTCCCGCCGGCGCTCATACGGCACAGATCAATTCCATGAATGTCTTCGGGCTGGCAGCCCGCGCCGCTATCCAGATGTAAGCTTAGTCAGTCTAACCGCTGTTTGCGGGCGCACCTATTTCTGCACTTAAATCCATTCTCAGATAAAAAGAAGCATAATTTGGATCTGATAAGTCATTCGCGCCAAAAAATTGCCATTCATGATGTGCCCGGCGAAACGGTACGCGAAAACAAGGTTCACAGCGACGTCATGACGGGGCGGCGGCGAGATCTTCCATCTCTCGGCCAGGGCTGTGACGTTGCTCTTATAGGATGAGGGCGGCCCGGCTGAAGTCTCGCCTCACGAGGTGAGGCCCAATCTCGATGAGGTTGAGACAAAGCGCGGAACACCTCGGGCATTCCAAACTGTTTTATGTCAATCAGCACTTATACAAGGAGAGCCCCATGAAAACGCCCCTGTTGCTTCCTACGATTGCGATCGTGCTTGCGCTCGGCACATCAGCCTTCGCCGAAACGGCGGGTACCTCGACCCAGGCAAACGCGCAGTCGCCGGCAGCTTCAACTCAGCAAAATTCGCAGAGCACACACAATGTGCAGAATACGCAAAGCGCAAATCACGAAAAGAACATCCTTACGATCACTAAGCTAAAGCAGGACCTTCAGAAGGCTGGCTTCACGGACATAAAAGTCTTGGGAGACTCCTTCGTGGTTCAGGCGACGGATAAAGAAGGCAACCCTACCATAATGAGCTTAAGCCCCAGCGGAGTCGTCGCGATTTCCGAAATAAGCCAGCAAAAGCAAGCCACGGCATCGAACAAGGCCTCAAACCCCTCTGAATCCGAAACGCAGCATCGGTAGCAACTGCGCCTTCGGCAGGCGCCACCTTCAGCACGCCACTGCCACAGCTCTGCCGCTGCGCCGGCGGGGCTCGACGGCCTTGAAGGTGGCGTTTGGCGGGGTTGGCAAGGCCTGTGCCATGAGAAGTTTCGATAAGCCCCGCTCGCGCTTCGTCTTTTCATTTTCTTGACGGCCCGGTTAACTATCGGCGCATCCCGGCTGATCAAGGGCCAGGGTACAGGAAAACATGGCGGCGCCGATCGGGAATGATGGCTGCCTGTTTGACATCGAGCCCGCCAATTGTGAATGCACGTCAGAAAAGAAAGAGCGCTTCACCCGGTTTGGAGTAAGCTTTCTCCCCGTGCTTGAAAGGAATGAGGAACGAGGAATGACGATTGATAGAGCGGTTTTCAGCTTCGCTGGCTTCATGGTGATCCTGAGCCTGTCGCTGGGCTATTTCTATAGCGAGTACTGGTATCTGCTGACGGCCTTTGCGGGCCTCAATCTTCTGCAATCGGGATTTACCGGCTTCTGCCCCGCCGCCATGATCTTCAAGCGGCTTGGTCTTCCTGCCGGACCAGCGTTCCAGTAAGGGGCATCCAAAGCTACAAGTTCGGCAGGGGCTGCTTCAGAAGCCGGCCCCGCCCACAGGGCCAAATCAGGGGACTAAAGCTGTGCGATCCTTGAGGGCGAAGATCCGGCCCCGGCGCCTTTGGCTGGAACCCTGACGCGGCATCCCCTTGCCTCATGAGCCGGGGCGATTCGCATTGCGCATTCGCAATGATCGGCGACACTAATCGCACTATCGTTCTTGCCGTCGGCATATGACAGCGCGCCCCGCTGCGAACGGCCTTCCCCCACCAAGGAGATCAGGATGAAGATCGGCGTCACGAGCCAGAATTTCCGCACCATTACCCCGCACGCCGGCATGGCGCGCCGCTTCATGATTTTTGAGACCGCTGCAGACAATCAGATCATCCAAACGGGGCAACTCGATCTGCCGAAAGAAATGGCCATGCATGAGCATTCTTCGCAGGCGCCGCACCCGATCGATGGAATCGATGCTCTGATAACCGCCAGTTGCGGGCAAGGCTTGGCCCAGAAGCTCGCAGCGCGAGGCATCAGGGTCATCGTCACGAGTGAGACGGATCCGGTAACCGCCGTAGCCGCCCTGGCATCGGGAGCGCCTCTCCCGCCGGCACTCGCGGAAGACGGCGATCATGGTGGCTGTGAGTGCCATTGTGAAGGCCATTGCCACTAGCAGCATGCGATTGAGACGCCTCAGAGCGGCGGTGCGTATGGCCAGGCGCTACTGTTGAAGGGGCCAGCCTTGGCAGGCGCCGCCAGCGATGCTGCGTTCCCGCCCAGCGTCGCGATTGCCAATTGAGCCTGAGAAATTGCGCCTGGGAAAAAGGTTCAATTCGTCACATTCATATACAGACATGTGAGGATAATCTCAAAGGTGGAATTGGACGAGCGCGAAGCGGGCGGCAAAGCGATTTGGCTCAGCCCTCAAATTGAACTGAAGCCGCGTATCTCGGAGGATTGACATGCCATACGGAAAGAGTGGGCTTGCAGCTGTTGCTCTATTCTTGGGTTGCGCAGCCAATGCCGGAGCAGAACAGCAAGCTGCATCGCCCGATGCGCTCGCCGCTGCCGAAGCGCGTGCGATCTCGGCGGCTTTTGCGGACAAGCTGAAAGGGGAACTGGTGGGCGCCATGAAGGTGGATGGGCCTGTCAAGGCCATCGAAGTCTGCAACGTTGCGGCGCCCGCCATTGCAGCGGATGCTTCGGCGAATGGATGGACCGTCGGACGCACATCGCTCAAGACCCGCAATCCCAAAAACGCCCCTGACGCTTGGGAAAAGCGCGTGCTTGAAGAGTTCGACGCGGCCAAGAGCAAGGGCGCAGAGGCGGCGAAGCTCGAACATTTTGAGGTCGTTGAAAAGAACGGCGTGCGCACTTTCCGCTTCATGAAAGCGATACCCGTTGCCGAGCCGTGCCTCAACTGCCACGGAGAGGCCATCAAGGAGCCTGTCAAGGCGAGGCTCGCGGAGCTTTACCCGGATGACCACGCGACCGGCTATAAGCTCGGTGACATAAGAGGCGCCTTCACGCTCTCGAAGCCGTTGCAGTAGCCTCGCGTTTGCGGGACAAGAAGACGATTGCCCCCTCGCCGCTGTGAGACCGCAACCGTCTTCTTGTCCGTGCCTTCGGCCTGCGGGGTTCTGCCATCTCCCTCTTGAGAGTGGCGGTGAATTTCAAGGAGCCCCAAGCCATGCCGGCAAATCTCGAAAAGCCAGACTTAAAGCAGCAGGCCCGCGCCATGGCGCAGGGCGCGCATAGCCTGACGGTCGCCTATATCGGCGTGGTCAATGGGCTGTTCGCGGCGCTGAAGCAGCTCAATAGCGGCGATGTCGCAACGATAGCCACAGCCGCCGGGATGGACGAAGGCTATGTGCGGCGCTGGTGCGATGCGGCCTTCGCCTTTGGATATCTCGACGCCGAGGGTGAGGCCTTCCGCCTGAGCGAAACGGGCGCGGCCATGCTCCCCGATGCGCCGGGCTCGCTCATGCCTTTGGCGATGACGATGGTCTCGAGTGTACACATGGGGGTGCGCGCCGCGGGCCTCATGCGCAGCGGCGAGCGCCCAGGCGAGAAGGTCATGGCGGAGGTTGAAACGCTTCTGCCCTGGTTCGGCGCGATGCTGGAAGGCACGTTCTCCCGCTTTTTCGAAGAAAAGATTTGCCCTGGCGTGCCGGTCTTTTCCGAGATCAACGAACGCGGCGGCCTTGTGGCCGATCTTGGCTGCGGCAATGGCTGGTATCTGCGCGCTCTGGCCCGCCGCTGCGGCGCTGTCCGGGGGCTCGGTCTCGACGGGTTCGAGGAGAACATCGCGCAAGCAACACGCCTCGCTCAGGAAGAAGGCCTTGGCGACAGGCTTCGCTTTGTCCAGGGCGACGCGCATGAGTTCACGCTCGATCAGCCCGCCGATCTGATTGCCATGAGCCGCGCTCTGCATCATGTCTGGGAGGGCGGGATCACCCCCTTCATCAGGAGGCTGCGCGAAAACCTTCGCCCGGGCGGAGCCGTGGCGATCTGGGAGCCGGACTGGCCCTCTGATCGCTCGGTTTTGCGAAAGCCAGCGGTGCGCAGCCTGGCGCTGCACAACCTCAATGAGCATGTGCAAGGCAACCATCTGCTTCATGCGGACGAGATCGCAGACGCCTTCGCCGCCGAAGGGTTCGCCCCCGAAATCTACCGGTTCAGCGACGGCATCGAGGCCATGATCGTGGCGCGGCGCATTTAGCCTGCAAAATTGCGGGCAGACGCCCGCCTCCCTCAGCGGAAGCCTTTGCTTGGCTTCATGGGAACGGTTTGGGTCTGTTCGAGGTAGGCTTCCTCAACCTCCGACAGTTCGATCTCATCGTAGCCGGTGATCATCGTCCGGATGTAGTGGAAGACGCTCTTGCCGGTCGTCGTCATGTAGATATGGATGATGACGAACGCTGCCATGATGAACGCGGCGGCGGTATGCACATAAGCTGTTATGCTGAGCGCGGTCCCCGACCAGGGATAATGGCTCCACAAATCGTAGAGCAGATAAATAATTCCGGTGGTCCACAGCGCAGGCCCAACGATGACCATGAAGGTCATGTAGGCGAGCGACTGGAGCGCATTCTGCTTGCGTTGCAGGCTTTTCTTGTAAGGGTGCGGTTCGCCTCTCAGAATGCCGAACGCATAAAAGCGAACGACGCGCAAGATCCCCTGCCTGAACAGATATTGCTTCCACTGGCCGGTGGTGAAATGCCAGAATGTGGTGAAGACCCACAGCACAATCAGCGCGATGGCCGTAAAATCATGGACCTTCACCGCCGTCCGGTAATTCAGCAAGTTATGCGTTCCGTGCACGCCGAGCCCTGAGAAGAACAGCGTGAAGATGAGCGCGGCCTGCGTCCAGTGCCAGAAGCGCTCGTAGCGCGAGTAGATCATCACGTCGCGCTTGAAGACGCGCCGTTTTTCCGGCTCGATATAGCGGGCGATGGCGTCGTCAGTCATGGTCATGCCCCCTTATGTAGCGGCGGGACAAGCCACGCATGATCGCATGGACGATCGCCCCGAAGAACGCGCCTCCAATCAGGAGATAGCCCAGAATATCGAGCCATTTCAGGCTGTCGCGTCCGGGCATGTAGAAGCCCGCAAGGTTCTGGAGACGGCCGTTCTTCGCATGGCACTCGCCGCAGTCGAGCGCTTTCTCCTTCGGCGCGACCATGTGGGTGGTTGGCCAGTAGGAGTAGGTTTCAACGAAGCCGTACTGCCCGCTGTAGGGCTTCTCGTTTTCTTTCATCGCGGCTTCGATGGCTTTGCCGAAATCGTAGTTGCCCCAGTACGCGTTCTTGTCCTCGCCCCACAGATGCATATAGACGAGGGTGTTGTTGCCCTTGTCGAACGGTTGGATCGTGTGCATCCGCTTAAAAGGCCAGATGCGCGCTTTCGGATCGTTATAGGAACCTGCGAACGCATTGATCGGGATCGGCTGCTTGACGGGATCGAACTTCGTGTCGATCGTCGTGTACCGCATCTGGCCGTCGAACCAGGCGTAATAGGGCAGAAGGGTGCGGCCCTTCGCGGGCCAGGTCTCGCCATAGATGAAGGCGCCTTTGATCGAGCGGTAGGTGTGGCGATGTTCGCCATTGCCCTGAACGTAGGTCTCTTCGCTGTAGCCTACGCCATCCCTCGTCTTGCCGGATTCGCGCCAATCCCAATCCACAATGGTCGCCACGCCGCCCCGCGCCAGCGCCGGAATATGGCAGGTCTGGCAGGCGACCTTGTTGTTGTGGCCGTTGAGCTTGATGCCGATCAGCTCCGTCATGGGATGCGGCGCGTTTCCGTGGCAGGATTCGCAGGTCGCGACGTCGCGGCGCAGCCCCGGCTTGCCCGTGCCTTCGGGGTCCTTGGCGTGAACGTCATAACGGCTGCCGGAGATGATGTGCTGCTTCGAGAGGTGGCACTGGGTGCAGGCGAAGTTGAGGCCTTTGCGATCCATGTGGACGTCGAGGTCGCGCGGCGCATTATGAGCGACAAATCGAGATCGCCGTGCTTCACGCCATCGCCGCCGCCGCCATTGAAATGGCAGGTGCCGCAATTCGCTCGTTCCGGCTTACCGACGCTTTGCGCCACCTTCACCCAGTCGATGGGCGCGAGCCCCTCGAACATGATGCTGCAGGCGGCGTTGCCCTTTGTCGGCGGCAGCTTGTAATAGGTGCCGGTCTGCTCATGGCAGACCAGGCAGTCGATGTTCTCCTGGTTCTTGAAATCGAAGTTCGCGTTCGTCCAATTGTAGCTGGCATGGCACTGCGCGCACATGCCTTCATTGCCGCGCGCATTGGTGCAGAAATTGTTGACGAGGTTGTGCTTGCCGAGAATCTGGCCCGTTTTGGGGTTTTTGTATTCCCAGGTCCAGTGGACGGACTTCATGAACTGATGGCCGGCTTCGTTGTGGCAGGTCAGGCAGGCCTTCGTAACCTCGGAGCCGTTCTTGAAGGGGCCTTTCAACGCTTCGAGCTTGCTGTGATCCGTCGTCGAATTCGTGGGCCGCAGCGGAAGCTGCTGCAGAATCTCGGTTTGTCCTCGAATTTCGGCTGCTTCCCTTGCAGGTCACCGGGTCACCGGAGGCGGTCGCCCACCCCCGGTTCCCACAGAACGTAGCGTGCAGTTTTCCCGCACTACGCTCTTCAGAAGATGGTTCACAGCACTGCGAGAGCTTGCAAGTCCCGGTAAGGGAGATACAGCTTTGGCCGCAGTATCGGCAGCCGCTGCTTGATCTGGTGGAACACGTCCCACGTAATGCGGCCTGCCCAGCTCCGGCTGCAAAGCATTTTGTGCCAGTAGCGTTCCACCGCCCTGTGGACCTTTTGCAGGGAACGGAAGTTCCCGGCTATGCCGTAATAGGCATAATGGCCCCTCAGCACGATGTTGAGATTGCTGACCTGTTCCCGGACCGGTAAGTGCCGCATTCGCCGCATCTTGTCCTGCAATGACATGAGGCTGCGCCTTAGCCGAGATTTCTCGGTGCGCATCCCAACCTTGAAGTTGCCCTTCAGGTTTCGCGTGCAATAGAGCGTGAACCCCAGAAAGTAGATCGTCTCTGGGCGCTTCCTGCTGCGTTTGGCCGCATGCCGCTGCGCGAACCGTCCGAACTCGACGAGCTTGGTCTTCGACGGTTCCAGGGTTAGGCCGAACTTTCCCAGCCGTTTGCACAAGGCGTCCTGGACGCGCAAGGCATCCTCACGGTATTGGAAACACAGCACAAAGTCGTCGATATATCTGACCAGACGGGCCTCGCCCCGCAGCCGGGGTTTGACCACGCGCTCGAACCAAAGATCGAGCACATAATGGAGATATATGTTGCTCAGCATGACGCTGATTGAACCGCCTTGTGGAGTTCCCTCCTCGTTCGGATGAACCTCGCCATCCTCCAAGATGCCTGCCTTCAGCCAGCGCCGGATCAAACTGATCATGCGCGGATCGCCGACGCGGTGCTCCACGAACCGGAGCACCCATTGGTGACTGAGACTCCCGAAGAAATTCTTCAGGTCCGCCTCCAGCACCCAGCTCACCTTGCCGCCAGCGATCACCTCATTAAGGGTCGCCAGGGCGTGATGGGCTCCCCGGCCAGGCCGCCCGCCGAACGAACAAGGCAAGAAGTCCGCCTCGTAGATGGCTGACAAGACCTGGGCCGCGCTACGCTGGAGCGCCCGGTCGCTGACACAGGGAACGCCCAAGGGGCGCTTTTCCTGTTTACCGGGTTTCGGGATGTACACGCGCCGGATATCCGGCGCCCCGTATCCCCTGCGGTGAACGGACTGAAGCATGGGCTCCACCCATTCCCTGAAGCTCTCCTTCGCTTCCGTCACGGTCTGGCCGTCCACTCCCGGAGCCGAGCGTTTCGGAATCTGACACAGATTCGTCCATACCCGTTCCTGTGTGATGTGGTGAGCCAGGGAAGTGAACCTTAGCTTCGGTACACTTCGTGCTTTCGCTGCTATTCGTTCGAGTCCTGTTTCCATGGTTGGTTTATCTTCTCTTTGCATAGAAGACCCGATCTCCCTTTGGATGGAGCCCATGTCGCCTTCGAACAATTCATCTTCCGCTGGCCGCTTCCCCATGTAGCCGGCTCTCCCGGCCGCCGAGTACTATCAGCCAGTCTGACTTCCGCCAGGCCGTCGGACCTTCCTCGCCTTACCGGCTTGTCCAGTCCTACAGGCTTGCGCCTGAGCCTGGTGGATCTCCCTTGTTCCCATGAAATCCTTTGGTTGCATGCCAGCGGTAAGAACCCCGGAAGCCTCCCGGACACTCACCATGCCGCATCCGGGAATTCTGCCTTCCCCATTGAGAGATAAGGTCGGCGTCTTCGACCACGATCGATTTCGGGGCTATGTCTCCGTTCACTTTCGTTCCGGCCTGCACCCTCCCTGTCTACGCTTCGCAGTGGCCGTTGCCGGACACCACGCAAGACTTGGTACACGGCTGCTGGTTAGGCTTTGCCGCGACCGCCATCTCAGGCGGCTGTATTTCATGCGCTTGCAAGGCGCAACCCAGCCCGGACCGGATTTGAACCAGGCAAGAGCAGCCACGCTATCAATGCGATAATAGAGACCGGTCTCCGCGCTCGCGGATTCACACCCATTCAGTTTTGCCCCGTCCGGCGTCTTTGCCGCTGTTCTTGGTCGCTCATGACAGCTCTTGGACCCGCTCCGGCGATCCAACCCGTGGGGCGTTGTGATCGCAGAGCTGCGGGCCTGCTCAAAAGGGGAAGCCGCGTTTGAGGCAACCCCTCTGTGCATTATATTCATATATGACGATTTTACTACAAACCTCAGCGCCGCAGCCGGGCCGAGGCCGTCAACACGCTCTTGGTGCGACCGCGCGAAAGTTATTGAAAAGAAACTGTAAACCCGGCGGTCCTCACGTCACTTCGATGCTCGACAGCTCCTCGCCGTCTGGATCGAGCACATGCACGGCGCAGGCGATGCACGGATCGAAGCTGTGGATCGTCCGCTGGATTTCGAGCGGCTGCTTCGGATCGTGCAAGGCATGGCGGTCCATCAACGCCGCCTCATAGGGGCCGGGCTGGCCCGCCGCATCACGGGGTCCCGCGTTCCAGGTGCTGGGCACGACGGCCTGATAGTTCGCAATTGTCCCGTCCTGGATCACGATCCAGTGGGCGAGCGCACCGCGCGGCGCCTCCATGAAGCCCACGCCTTTTGCCTGTCTGGGCCACGTCGACGGCTCCCAAAGCGCCGGGTTATGCACGGCGAGATCGCCAGCCTTGATATTGGCCTGCAGCGCGTCGAGCCAGCTTTGCATCTGGTCCGCCACGATTTTGGTCTCGATGGTGCGCGCCGCCGTGCGACCGAGCGTGGAGAACATCGCCTTCAGCGGCAGATCCAGTTGGTCGAGCGCCCAGGCGGCCAGCGCTCTGGTCGGCTCGTGGCCGGTCGCGTAAAGCATCAGCACGCGCGCCAGCGGGCCAACCTCCATGACCTTGCCGCGCCAGCGCGGCGCTTTCATCCAGGAATAGCTCTCTTCGACATTGAGCTGCTCGAAGGGAGGCTCGGGGCCGGTGAAATCGAACGAGGTCTCGCCCGCGTAAGGGTGCAGACCGGTGTTCTTGCCGCCCGCATAGGCGTACCACGAATGCGCGGCGAACTCCTGGACCTGCGCCGGGTCGTTCAGGTCGATAGGCTCGATTTTGCTGAGATCGCGGTTCAGGATCGCGCCGGCCGGGAACAACGGGCTCAGCTTGCCATCGGCGCCCGGCGTCGGCATGCCGCCGACGCACAGGAAATTGCCCACCCCCTCGCCTCGCCTGAACCATTCCTTGTAGTAGCTGGCGATCGCGAGCGTGTCGGGCAGATAAACCTGGTCCACGAAAGCTTGCATCGACTGAATGATGGCGCGCACCTCCTGCAAGCCGGCGATGTTGAGCGCTGTCGCCGCCACTCCGCCGCTCTCCCCCGCGGGATCGATGCTGATGGGGCTCGGCATGCCGCCCACGAGGAAGTTCGGATGCGGATTCTTGCCGCCGAAAATGGCATGCAGCTTCACCACCTCCCGCTGCCAGGAAAGCGCCTCCAGATAGTGCGCCACCGCCATGAGATTGGCCTCCGGCGGCAGCTTATATCCCGGGTGGCCCCAGTAGCCGCCCGCGAAAATGCCGAGCTGGCCCGCATCCACGAAGCTCTTGAGCTTCTTTTTCACCTCTGCGAAATAGCCGGGGCTCGATTTGGCGTAAGCCGAGATCGATTGCGCAAGGTCCGAGGTTTCCTTGGGATCGGCCTTGAGCGCGGAAATCACATCCACCCAGTCAAGCGCATGCAAGTGATAGAAGTGCATCACGTGGTCGTGCACATATTGGGCGCCGGTCATGAGATTGCGGATGAGCTGCGCGTTGGCGGGGATGGTGTAGTTCAGCGCATTCTCCACCGCGCGGACTGAGGCAAGCCCGTGCACCAGCGTGCAGACGCCGCAAATGCGCTGGGCAAATGCCCAGGCGTCGCGCGGGTCGCGGCCCTTCAGGATCAGCTCCAGGCCGCGCACCATGGTGCCGGAGCTATACGCAGCTTTGATGCGACCCTCGTCGTCGGTCTCGGCCTCGATGCGCAGATGCCCCTCTATGCGGGTGATGGGGTCGACTACGACGCGGTTCGACATTATTCACCCTCCAGATTGTCAGCCACGAGTTCAAGCAGGCTCTCGACGTGTTTGTCCCATTTGAAGTGCGCAGCGCCCTTTGCCAGCGTGATGCGGCATTGTCCGCAGCCCGTCACGAAATGCTTGGCACCCGCATCCTCGACCTGCCGCTTTTTGATCTCAAAAGCCCGGTTGCGTAAGGGATCGGCGCGCGTGCAAGAGACCACGCCGCCGCCGCCTCCGCAGCAGAAGGCAAGCGGGCCATGATCCGCCAGCTCCTTGATCTCGAAGCCGAGCGCGCGAAGGACCTCGCGTGGCTGTTCTTTCAGCCCGCCTCTGCGGATGACCTGGCAGGGGTCGTGGAACGAGGCCGTGGAGCCGATCTTCTTCACCTTGATGGCGCCGCTGGCAAGCGATGCCGCGAGGAACTCCATCATGTGAATGATGTGCACGGGCGGCTGATAGCCATACCAGCGCGGAGCCTCCCAGCGCGCCGCGCCATAGGCATGGCCGCATTCCGGCAAGAGCAGCGTGTGCGCGCCGATCTCGATGGCGGTGTCGATGATCTGCCGCGTCATCTTCTCCTGCAGCTCGACGTCGCCGTTGATGAAGCCGATGTTCGAGGCTTCGAAGCCCTTGGAGCTGTAGGTCCAGCTGACGCCCATCCGGTTCAGGATTTTGGCGATGTCGGCGAGCGCCTTGGTATGCTCGGTCAGCTCTGCGGGCGCCACGGTGACAAGGATGTCGGCCTTGGGCAAATCGACATTGATCTTGACGCCATGCTCCTCGCCCGCCTCGTTGACGATATCCGCGAAGTCCTCCGCCGGCGTTGCCGGGCTGCCCCATTTCTTGGTGGTGCGGTCCATCAGCTCCAGCCGGTCGGGAACGAGTCCCGCGGCATACATGCCGTGCCGCGCCTCTTTCACAAGCTCCGCGATGTCGATGCCCATCGGGCAAGCCAGCGTGCAACGCCCGCACATATTGCAGGAGTCGTAGAGAAGCTGCTGCCATTCCTCCAATTCCTCGATTGTCACGCGAGGCGTGATGCCGAAAAACCGGTAAAGCGGCGCGAACGGACCGAAATGTCGGTGATAGGCCTGTTCGAAGGGCCTGAGCTTATGGACCGGCGTATATTTCGGGTCCTGCGTGCTGATGTAGAAATGGCAGGCATGGGCGCAGATCCCGCAGCGGACGCAAGCTTCCATGTGGATCGCGGCCGTGGTGCCGAACTCGCGCAGGAAGGTGTGCATGGCGCGGGAGAGGCGTTCCTTCTCGGGCATATCGCCCTGTACTTCAACGGAGATGCCCGAAGCGGTGATGCGCGCGGTCATAGCTCAGCCCCCCTGTGCTTGAACCGGATGCCCGTGGCACCTCTAGAGAAGAAGAACAGGAAGGCGTGCATGAGCTTGCCGAACGGGAACCAGATCAAGAACACGCAGACGCTGAGGATATGGAGCGCGAGCAGCGTTTCGTAACGCGCCCCAACCTGAATGATGACGAGAAGCCCCGTCAGCACCGGAAGCAGCGTCAGGAGCCAGCTGATATAGTCGTCGGTGCGGGAGACGAGTTGCAACACCGGGTTCGTCATCCGGTGCACGAGTTCTGCGACGATGGAAAACGCCGTGATCGCGCCAACCGCCAAGACGAGGTTCGACGGCAGGCCGGGCCAGCTCACGCCAAACAAGCTCTTGATGAAGAGAATGTGCGGCACATACAGAAACACCACGATCGCCAGACCTACATGAAACACATAGCCGTTGACGAACTGGAAGACGGAAGCGCGCATGAAAGTCTTATGCGGCCACTGCTTCCGCACGTTGGCGAGCAGCACGGACACCCAGGCCGATGGCGTGCCCTTGCGCGGCGCCGAATGGTCCTGACGCAAGGGGAGCAGGAAAAGGCCAACAAGCCGCCAGCTCACGCCGAACACAAAAATCGCAAGCGAGATTTGAAGTGCAGTGCCGCGTGAAAACTCAAGAAGGTCCATGGCTCAAGCCTCCTCTGGCTTGTTTGCGCTGCCGTCTTCCGGGGGTGTTGAGCGCGCGCTAACGGGTTCCGCGCTACTTGATTGCGAGTTGTTCGCGCTACGGGGCTCTGCGCCAGTTGAACGCGTGTTGTTTGCGCTAACGGGCTCAGTGCCGCTTGAGCGCGGAGGCTTGCTGGCTTTCTGCTGCTCGCGTGCGAGGGCTGCCGCGCCCGCGCCAAGCAAAGCGCCTCCCGCGGCGGCGGCTGCCGCGGGCCCGCCGATGCTCGCCACCGGAGCGGGCAGCGGGCGGTAGAAGCCGCCCTTGTCCCAGAAATTGGGTTCCGAGCAGCCAAGGCAGCCATGGCCCGACTGAATTGGGAAAGAAGTGCCAGCGTTCCATTTGAGAATGGCGCAGGCGTTGTAGGCGATGGGGCCTTTGCACCCCAGCTCGTAGAGGCACCAGCCCTTGCGCGCGCCCTCGTCGTCGAAACTCTTCGCGAACAGCCCGCGCTGATAGAATGGGCGGCGGTAGCAGCGGTCGTGGATGGTTTCGCCGAAGAAGGCCTTCGGCCGGTTCAGCGCGTCGAGCTCCGGCAGCCTCCCGAAGGACAACAGATGCGCCACCGTGCCCGTCATGGCTTCTGGCAGCGGCGGGCAGCCCGGGATGTTGACGATGGGCTTGTCTTTTACGATCTCCGAAATCGCAACCGCGCCGGTGGGGTTGGGAGCCGCCTGCGGAAGCCCGCCGAATGCCGCGCAGGTTCCAACCGAGATGATGGCGAACGCATCCTTCGCGGTTTCCTGCAGCGTTTGCAGATTACTGCGGCCCGCGATGGTGGAATAGGCGCCGCCATGCTTCGTCGGCACCGAGCCATCCACGACGACGATATACTTGCCCTTGTTCTCCGCCATCGATTGGAGGCGCGCATTTTCGGCTGCCTCGCCCGATGCGGCCATCAGGGTGTGATGGTAATCGAGCGAGATGAAATTGAAGATCAGGTCTTCGAGCGTGGGGCTGAAGGCGCGGGTGAGCGACTCGGTGCAGCCCGTGCATTCCTGGAAGGAGAGCCAAATCACGGCCTGCCGCCGCGCCTTGGCCAGCCCTTCCGCCATCGCATTGGCGGCCCCCGGCGGCAGCGCCAGCAGCATTCCGAGATAGGTCGAGTATTTCAGGAGCGCGCGCCGCGAGACGCCACGCTCGATCAAGAGCTCACCCAGTGTCCGGCTGTCTGGCATCCCGAGCCTCCTTATTGACTGGCGCTATGGCGCTTCGTGCTTCTTGGCTGCGGATTCTTCCTCTGCGGAATGGGCGAACACTGTGCTCAACCGGGACCGGGCAGCGGCGATGAGGTTTCACCGCGACCGGCGTCGAGTTCTTGAGGTTTACAATTGGTTGAGATTGGGTTTGTTTTGTAAAAGTGCCTATAACTAAGCATATAAATAGTTTTTTGCCGTTAGGTTGTGTCAGCCGCTCCAAGCTTATTTCGGATTGCACGCGAAGGCACCGCTCAATAGCCATGGAAGCGCCGTGGATAGCGGCAAATTGAGTTTCGCCGTCGCAGCGGACAATCGCCGTCATGGCTTTGCCTCCCATTCAGCAAGAAGAGCGGAAACGGCTTCACAGGCTGCGGGGATCGCGGCGGCCACTGCGGGCGACAAGCTGGTGCCCCATCCAACCGATGCGGGTTGGATGGTGACGAGCGCGCGTCGCTCGGGAAGGGTTCCTGCCAGGGCGGCGGCCGAAACCAGGCTCAAGATCGAAACATCGTGGACGGTGCGCTTACCGCCCGCAAGCTGGGCATCCATCGCTTCGCCTTCGAAAACGCGAACCGTGCCTAGCGTTGCGTTGAGCTGGGCCGCGTCGATGGCGATGAAGCCGGCGGCATTCTCGATTGCGGGAAGCAGAGCCAAACCGATGGTGCCCCCATCCTGGAAAATCGCGCGGGACTTAAGGGCCGGATCGCTTTCGAGTTTATCGATTGCAGCAGCGCCTGCGCCGTCGTCGCTCAGAAGCCGGTTACCGATGCCCAGCACGAGAATCATTTTTCGCCGCCGACAGATTGCCACATATGAATATGTATTATTGTTATCTGTCGCGGATGTTTATTGATCTTTATCAATGTTTGGACATTTGGGTCCGCGGCGGATGGCCTCCGCCAGCCGCTATCGATCCGCGGTGCTGAGAGCTCCACGTCGCAATGCAGCCGCGCTTTCTTGGACTTCTTTTATCCATGAAAACGGGCGGTGAGAGGCTTTGATCAGAAGTCGTACGTCAGGATGTCGCTAGTGCGTCGCGCGAGTTCACGGCCGTAATCGGTCCAGATCCCGCTGCCCCAGTAGCGGTAGCAACTCGTCTGGGTGGTCAAGAGATAGAACAGCGCATTACGGTACCTGGGATCGGACGAGGCCGCCCCTTGCGTCTTCTCGGCGAACAGCGCGCTGACCTCCTCCATCGGGCCAAGCACGCTCTCGTACCCGCGCACCCAGGACAGACTGTTCGTCCAGCTTCCGCCTTCCATGTGGAAGCTGCCGTCCTCTTTTCGCAGTTCCTCGATCATTTTCTCGAGCGCCTGAGGCCCGGCCGGCTCTGGAAATCGCTCCCAGATGCGCTTTTGCATCGCGGGCTGGATTTGCGGGAAGTGCTCTTCGCGAACTCCGGTGGCGTCCAGGTATTCCAGATATTCGCTCACATTGACCGCCGGAGTGTCGGACCCGGAAGCTTCGCGCGCGACCTCAATATATTTGGACGGGAACTCGTTCATCATCACGCCGCCGTTCTCGCCATCGGCGACCTGGGTCACGAGCGGCGGCACGGAGTGGCCGCCGAGTTCAACACGCGAAAGGCCCTTCGCCTCGTAATAGGGCTGCATCTGCCCGACAAGCTTGGTGTCGCTGCCCTTGGTCTTGATGATAGCGACGATCGATTGCGTCTCTCCGCGCGAGTTTCTCGCCACCAGCCGGTGCGGCACGTGCGGGTGGCGGATGCCCGAACCGTCCGGATTTTCCACCGAATGCTCCTGGACCAACACCCAGCGAAAACCGCAATCCTTAAGCGTCCGCACAAACTCGAAGGCGACATCTGGATGATTGGGCAGCGCCATCTCCGGGGGCGAAAAGCCGCGCACGCGGGCGAGCGCATCCAAACCGAAAATCGCCGCGAAATAATGCTGCCACGCCCCCACATGCAGCCGGAAATCCTGCGCCGGAGTGGACGGCGCCACCGCGTGCCCCCATGCCGTCCCGAGCCATTCCACCGCGCCGCGATACTTGGGATCGAGCGTAATCCGCTTCAGATTGTCGAGCACGTCGTCGAGCCCCATCGCTTTGAGGCCATAAAGAAGCTCGCCCGAGTAATCCAACATCACCCGCGGCTGTTTTCCTTCTCCCATAAGCTGTGGGATGAACTCGCCCATCCGCTTGTAGCACCATGCGAACACGGATGCGTTGTGATTATCGCCGATGCCCGGGTTATCCATCATGTGCTTCAGATTGCTGATGACGGCCGCGGTGTGGAGTTCGTCGCCTCCGGCCGGAATCAGCGGCTGGTGCATGTGGAGCGCGACTGCGAACGCGCTGCGAATTCTCCCAAAATCGATGCCAGACCCGGGCAGGTAGAAGGGGCCGCTTCGGGCCATCGCCTGGGCGACAAGGTCTTCCGAGCCGCTGATGTTTGGCAGGCCATCGATGGCCTCCGGTAGGGATGGATAGCTCATTGGGTCTCCCTGTATGATACGATCCGGCCGGTTATGGTCTTCTACATCCTCAAAGGCATCGGTCCTGAAGCCAGTGACCATGGGATTGGAGGGCGTCTCGGCCACCCCGGCACCCATAGCGCCGCGTTCCGATTTCTGGAGAGTTTCTTCGAGTAAGCTGAAAAGTTGTTGCGTCTGTGTGACGTAGGCCTGCATCCGCTCTTGAGCAAACCGCGTCTGAAGCATCAAAACGTCTTGGAGGGTCTGTGCATTGCTGATCTTGCCGGCGAAGGTGAAAGCTGACTCGGCATTTTCCTTCACGAATTCCAGGACGCGGCTTTGCACATCCTTGAAGCCAGCTGCCATGGGATTTGCCGGCATCGCGCCCATCCAGGCGCCCATGGCCTCGGTTACGAAATCCATAAGCTGCCCATACGCGGCATGCGCCTGCTTCAGGTTCTGCCCGGACGCGTCACGCAGGACCTGCGGGATTTCCAATGGGGTATCGGCCATTAGTTCCCCTCCTCTGGGCTTGTCCGTGGCTCCTCGCAGAGCGACATTCGCTCAAGGTTACTCGAGAAGTTTCTTGTTGGCGATTGCTTGCGCATAAGCGGCCTCGTATTGACCCGCACTGCGCTCCCAGGAGAAATCCTCGGCCATCGCCGCCTGGATCATCATCTGCATGTGGTGCGGCCGGTCGTAGTAGGTGCTGACCGCCCACCCGACGGTATCGTAGACGGCCTGCGCCGTCGGCTCGATGAACTTGAAGCCGGTGCCATTGCCCGTCGCCTCGTCGTACTGGCGTACTGTGTCATTGAGCCCGCCAGTGGCGCGCACGATCGGCAGCGTGCCGTATTTCAGCGAATAAATCTGGTTGAGGCCGCACGGCTCGTAGCGTGACGGCATCAGGAAGAAATCGGCTCCTGCCTCTATCAAATGGGCGAGCGTATTATTGTAGCCGATGTGGCTGCCGACGCGTCCCGGATACCGCCCGGGCAGCGGCCCGAAATACCATTCGAGGCCCTTGTCGCCCGCGCCGAGGATCGCGAACTGCACGCGCATCGTCTCCAGAATTTTCTCCATAGTGGCGGCGAGCAGGTCGAGCCCCTTCTGCGCGACAAACCGTGCAATGACACCGACCACGGGGACGCCCGGGTCGACCTCCAGCTTCATGCGCTCCTGCAGCGCCGCCTTGCAGGCGGCCTTCCCGGCAAGCGAATTGGCGTCGAAGCGCGCGGGGATCAGGGCGTCCGCCACCGGGTTCCATTCGTCGGCATCGACGCCGTTGAGGATGCCCCAATAGTTGTCCCCCTTGTCATTGAGGACCGGAGCAAGCCCCTCGCCGCCGATGTCGCCACGCGACTCGACCGCATAGGTGGGGCTCACCGTCGTCACCAGATCGGCGTAGACGATGCCGCCCTTCAGCATGTTAATGGCGCCAAAGTCCTCGAACCTGGCCGGGATGAAGTTTTCGCGATGCAGCCCGAGATAGTCGTAGTCCGACGCCGGGTACTTGCCCTGATGGCCGATGTTGTGGATGGTCAGCACGCTCGCCGCTCCACCCAGGAACGCGTCGTTCCAGTGCCAGATCTTGAGATAGGCCGGGGCCAGAGCGGTCTGCCAGTCATGGGCATGCACGATGTCGGGGTCGAAGCCCATGTCGCGGCAAAGTTGGAGCGCCGCGCGGGTAAAGAAGCCAAATCGCCGCGCATTATCCCGGTAATCCTCCATCTCCGGATCATGGTAGATGCCGGCGCGATGGAAATACTTATCACATTCTATGAAGAAAAATCGTACTCCGCCATAGGTCGTCGTGAAGGTCGCGCACCATTCCTCGGTGTCGCCCATCCAGACCCCAAGGGGACTTAGGAACCGTTCGATCCCCCAGCGGCCGGCATCGATCGAGGCGTATTTCGGCAGGATCACGATGACCTCGTGACCGCGGGCGCTGAGATACTTGGGCAGGGCGCCGACGACATCGGCGAGGCCACCAGACTTGATGAACGGGACCCCTTCGGATCCGAAGAAAGCAATTTTGAGGGGGGCCATGCGGGTTCCTGCTCGAATGGGCGTCGCCGGATCATCTTCCGGTTAGTCTTTGCCGTCTACCTGATTCTCAAGCTCACGTTGCCGCTACCCTCCGGGTCAGATCGGCAGGAAATGAGCATGACGCGCCGCAGCCGACGGTTCGTGTTCGAGCCGTACCCCGCACAGGCATTTGGTGACTTAGTTACAGACACTTCCGTTCGAAGCGGCTCTTCTCTCCGAGCCGCGGTAATCGCGTGCGCATCTCTCCTCGGGTGCATGTTTCGCGATTTCGAGGTACAAGCAGTTCAGGGTGCAGAAGGGACTAACGCATGAAAGTCATCATAGTCGGCGGAGTGGCTGGCGGAGCCTCCTGTGCGGCGCGCCTGCGCAGGCTCGACGAAAAGGCCGAAATCATGATGGTCGAGCGCGGCCCTTACGTTTCCTACGCGAACTGCGGACTGCCTTATCATGTGGGAGGCGTCATAGAGAAGGAATCGAGCCTCCTGGTTGCGACCGAACAGCTGTTCCGCGAGCGGTTCGCCGTCGACGTCCTCACACGCTGCGAGGCCGTCGCGATCCTGCCGAAGGAGAAAAAGGTCAAGCTGCGCAGCGTAGCGACCGGCGAAGTAACCGAGCATGCCTATGACAAGCTGGTTCTGTCGCCGGGCGCGGTGTCCATCCGTCCACCTCTGCCTGGGATCGAGCTTCCCGGCATATTTCAGGTTCGCACGGTGCCCGACGCCCGTGAGATCAGGGAATGGATCGAGGCGCGCCGCACGCCGGGGCGCCGAATGAGCGCCGTCGTCGTTGGCGGCGGGTTTATCGGCCTGGAGATGGCTGAGAATCTTATTCACCTCGGCATTGAAGTCACGCTGGTGGAGATGGCCAGCCAGGTTCTGCCTCCAGTCGATGAGGAATTCGCCCACCTCGTGGAGGCGCGTCTTCAAAGCCACGGCGTCCGGCTCGCGCTGGGCGACGGGGTGGCCGCATTCGAGGAAGCCGAAAACAGCGCCATCGATGTGCGCACGAAATCCGGCAAGGCTCATAGAGGAGACCTGGTCATCCTCGCCCTTGGAGTGCGCCCCGATACGGCGCTCGCCAAAACGGCCGGTCTTGCGATTGGCGAGCGCGGCGGCATTCGCGTCGACGATCAGATGCGGACCAGCGACCCGGATATCTTCGCCGTCGGAGATGCGGTTGAAGTCAAAGATTTCGTAACAGGCGAGCCGAGCCTCATAGCCCTTGCTGGCCCTGCAAACAGGCAAGGCCGGATCGCCGCCGATGTCATCGCGGGCCGCAATTCACGGTTCCGCGGCACGCAGGGAACCGCCATCGTCGGTCTCTTCGGCGCGGCCATCGCCTGGACCGGCGCGAGCGAGAAAACCCTGAAGCGGCTCGGCGACAGCGATTACGAGAAAATCTATCTCTACCCGAATTCGCACGCCGGATATTACCCCGGCGCCAAGACGATCTCGATGAAGGCGCTGTTCCGGAAATCCGACGGGCGTCTCCTTGGAGCGCAGGCGTTTGGCGAGGACAACGTCGACAAGCGCATCAGCGCCATCGCGATGGCGCTCCAGATGCATGCAACCATTTACGATCTCGAAGAAGCCGAACTTTGCTATGCGCCTCAGTTCGGCAGCGCCAAGGATCCCGTGAACTTTGCAGGGATGGTCGCCGGCAATGCGCTAAACGGAGACATGCCCCTCCTTCATTGGGACACAGCCGGGACAAGCTTCCTTCTCGATGTCCGCGACCCGGCAGAGTTAGCCGCGCGGCATGGGCCGAAGACCGCGCTGAACATTCCGCTCAGGCAGCTTCGCGAGCGGCTTGGCGAACTCCCCCGCGACCGCGAGATTCATGTCTTCTGCCATTCCGGCCAGCGCTCCTATATCGCAACGCGCATCCTTCTGCAGAACGGTTTCAAGGTAAAAAACATATCAGGCGGCATGCTTGCGCGGGCGCAGTGCGGCGTTGATCCTGCAAAGGCACAGCAGGCGGGCCCGCAGGTCTGGATGCACTGAATACAAAAAGCCGCAATCGCCAGCAGCAGCTTGCGATTGCGGCTCAGCGCCTAATCCTCGGTCGTAGGCAGTCTGGGCTTGATCCCAGCGATGATTTCATCGGTGAAACAGGCGCCTCGACCGGATCTGAAAATTGGACTGTGACACGCGCCGGAAGGCGTTCAAACCTGTAGACATAGGCATATTGATATGTTCGAATAAAAGCTCGGGCTCTGCACAGGGGGGAACCGGAACCACCCGGTCGGGGCCTGAGGGAGGCGAACTCAATCATGGATGGGAAGATGCAAAATATTTTGCGTGCAGCCGCGGTCACTGTTGCAGCAATGGGTTTGGCCGTAACGGCAAATGCCGCCGGCGTAGCCGACATGGTCGGCAAATGGAAGTGGACTGACTTCACCATCGAATGCAAGGAAGGCGGCGCGAACGGCATGTCGTGCGTCGTCCTCGACGGACCCAAGAACAAAGGAATGGAGATGATCCAGTCCAAGCTTGAGCCCAAGGGTGAAGCGTTCGTTGGCGATGTCAAGCATCCAGCCTCGGGCGAAATCTACAAGGCTAAGATGCAGCTCAAAGATGCTGACAACTGGGGCATGGATGGCTGCACTGCGGGGGGCGTCTGCGCCAGTGGCGTCTTTACACGCCTGAAGTAAAGCGTAGGCAGCGTCCCGGGCGTTGCAGAGCTTTGCGCGCCGGCTGGCCGGCGCGCGTTTCACGACCTTAAGCGCGAAGGAGAAACATAGCGCTCAACGTTAGCATCCCGGCGGCCGAAAATAAAGATGCACCGCTTCCGCAATGCGGTTCGCAGGCGCGCGTAACAAGGGAGCAACGTTGTGAGCGATGACGAGTCAAAAGAACTAGGCAATGTATCAAGCGACAAGGCGAGTTCAGAGACTCTTTCGCCGGCAAGTGGCGGCGTTGCTACAGAGGCTGTAAATTCTTTGTTTCCGGCCGATGCGCTGGACCGCTTTTCCAGCACTTTCGAGCGAAGCGCGCGGCGATGGGAGATCGTTGTCTACCCTTCAATCGTTGCGCTGATCGCAATGGTGGGTGGCGCCTTCTTCTTCATATACACACTGACCCGCGATATGCGGGAGTTGGCGTTGCAGATTCAACCGCAGCTTGGCTACAACATCGACAAGGTTGCAGCATCGGTTTATCAGCTGTCGTCCAGTCTCGATCAAATGAGCCACAACATCGACACGATGCGGATCAAGATGGAAGCAATGTCGGCGGACGTCAGCGCGATCTCGGGCCAGATGGTCTACATGAAGGCCATGACCGAGCAGATGGGCGTGATGAACGCCTCCATGATGGCCATGACGGCGCAAACCGACGCTATACGCTGGAGCATGCAGTCGATGACCCATTCGATAGGCAAGCCGCTGTCGATGTACAACAGCTTCATGCCGTGGTAGCGGCGCGCGAGCACTCTTTGACGTGAGCAACCCGCTCGGTTGTCCACTGAAAGCGCTTCAGCTAAGGACTGCGTTTTAGCGCTGCGAGTAGAGCGAGCCGTTCGGGAAACTTGGAAGGAAGTGGCGCCATGACACGCTTTTGCGACAACATGCCTTGCAAGAGGTGCCCCGAACTGCTGCTTCAAATCGTGCTTCTGCTTCTCATTTTTGGCCTGACAGTCGCCGCCAAATTTCTGCCGCTCATTTACGGCTGATCACCGGTTCAATCCGGCAGCATGGCTGGCCAAGGCAACCTGCCTCAGCCTGAACGACGAACAGCCTGGATTAGAGCGACGTTCCGCCTTGAACCCTCCCGATCAAAGGCGGCCTCAACTGCGATTTGCAAACGCCAGACCTTCACCTGTTTTGCGGTCAAGGCCGAGTGCCCGGTTCTGGCCCAGGCCCTTGCCCTTCAGGCCGCGAAGCCAGCGGGCTGGGTCCCAACCCGTACGGCGGGAACGCAGGCGGAGCATTGAAAGCAGCAGGGGGCGTGACAGGTTGGCTGCTTGCCTGGGTCGGGGAGGCTGGAAACCCGACGGGCATTGGGGGCTGTGTGGCCTGAGGCTGAGGCATTGTCATGGGACCCATCTGGCCCATCGGCGCGTTAGGCTGCGAGATCGGAATAGGACGAGCCGCGGCCGAAGGCTCCGCGTTCCGCCCCGGCACTGCTCCGGGTGGGACTGGAGGCGCAATGTCCACTTTCTTGTATCCCTCGGGCACATCGAAGAGCTTCGCATCCGGTTCGCCGGGCTGAATATTCCGGAGTTCACGCAAAACTCCGCCCGGCTGTTTCTCGGCGACTGCGAAACCAAGATCGGGCGAGTACAGGGAAAAGCCGCGCTGGTATGTGCCGTTCGGTGATAGGTAAAGAAATTCCCAGTTTTCTACGGTGCGGTTGTTGAACGGCATGGTCCCGAGCATATTGGCTTGCATCACCCGGCCATCGCGAAATTCCTCCCGCACGGGAAACTTCCGCTGGGCATCCCACCATAGATGAACTCCAGCCGGTTCTCTCATGCTGGTAATGGTCCACCGCTCTATCTTTGGCTCACCATGGCTTTCAGGGCTATCAGCCTCCTTTTTGCACTCGACGACCGGAGATGGCTGACAGGCAACCAGAGGACGAAATCCGGGAGGCACCACCCCGGGTGCGTTTTTGCTCTCCAGGTAGGTCCGGCTTAATGGAAACAGCGTCAGCGCTATTCCGTCGGCAGGCTTCACGATCTGGACGACGGGCTGGCCGGAGACCTGGTATTCATAGCGCGATCCCTTTTCTCCGAAGTACAGCCGGACATATCTCATGTCGCGACCTGGCTCGGTTTCGATCGCGTCAGCCGTAAATTGTGGCGCGGCATGCACGGTTCCAATTACAGGAACGGATAGGAGGACCGCTGCGATTGCTGCTCCTCTCATGGACCATCTCCTCTCAAAGGGGCTTCTTCGGTGGCCTGGAAGGGCCGCTGCTTGTTCTTTTGTCATGCCCATGGCGACTCTTCTCGCACGGATCCGTTGCCTCACCGGGGGGTATAACCCCATGGAGGCGGGGGGAAGGGATAAGCATAGGGGTTCGGCTGCAGGTTGGGCGGCCAATATCCCGCGTTGAACGGCCTCGGATAAGGCACACCGGGATAGGTTGGGTAGCCGCCTGCCCATGCCCATGGGGCGGCGCCATAAGCGTATGGATACGCGCCGCCGATGCAAAACTGAGCCTGAAACGACATTTGGCTGTTGTATGCCCCGGTCTGGTTCCATGTGCCGGCGAAGCATCGGCTGCCGTTCGGCCCGGGCCATGAACTGATCCAGGGGCCTTCATTCCAAAACGCCTGTGCCCATGCAGCGCTCGTAACTGCCAGAGCCATAAGGCCCAGCACAGCGGCCAAGGCGCGCCTTGCGTAGCTAGCTCTCATGCCTTAGACCCCAAGCCCACTCTGGCCGGTGAGCGGAGCGCCCTGGAGCCTAGGGCAGCCCGGCGCACCGGCGTGTTTGTTCAGAGGCGAAAGCGAAAGACTGACGCGCTTTATGCGTTAAGTCTCGATGCTCCAGTGCTGGCGTTTCGCCCCTCGCCATCTCACGAAGGGGCGAGCCGTGCCATATCAGCGCCGCGTCCGCCAATGCAGGCCGTGAGGCTACTTGCTCTGGGCCGGAGCGGCAGGAGCGGCGGGAGCAGCCGGAGGAGCATAGCCATACGGTGCATAAGGCGCGCCGCCGTAGCCGTAAGGCGCGCCGCCGTAGCCGCCAGGATAGCCGTTACCCACGGCGCCGGGATAGCCGTAACCCACGGCGCCGGGATAGCCGCCCGGGCCGTAGCCATACCCCGGATAGCCGCCGCCCCAAGGACCGTTTCCGCCGCCCCAGGGACCGCCGCCCCAGCCGTTATTGCCCCAGCCGTTGTTACCCCAGCCGTTGCCGTTGCCCCAGCCATTGCCGTTGCCCCAGCCGCCGCCGCCCATGCTGAAGTTCATGCCGCCGTTGCCGTTGCCCCAGCCGTTGGCGCCGTTACCCCAGCCGTTGTTCCAGCCATTGTTACCCCAACCACCGTTGTCCCAGGGGCCCCAGGCGTTGGCGTTGCCGGATGTGAGTGCAGTGGCGCTGATGCCGAGAAGGCATGCAACGGCCGCACCTTTGATCAGCTTACGCATTTTCTTTCTCCCTTCGTTGGCCCGATGAAAAGCCGTTCGATTTGCCTTCGTCCTGTTTTGGATGCTTCGTGGCCGAAGGCACGCCGCAAAGCTTCCGTCCCTTATCCCATCTACCATCCGTACAGACCCGGGACGCCAATCCCGTACGGTATTCCGTAGACGCCATAACTTGGCGCGTATGCTCCCTGGGGGCCCGTAAGAGTGCTCGGCCCTCCATACACTGTGCCGGGGTAGCCGCCGCCGTACCCGTATGCTGGACGCGCAGTTTGCTGGTTGGGCGATGCACCGTAGACGGAAGCGCCTGGTGCTTGCCGTGAAGGCGCGCCGCCGTACCCGTAGGCTGGAGGCGCGGTCTGCTGGTTAGGCTGTGCGCCGTAGCCGGAAGAGCCAGGTGCTTGCTGGGGAGGCGGCGCTTGAGAAGGCAGGCTTTCCGCGCCCGGTGTCCTTTCGAGCGGCGGAAACTCGCCAAATTGGCGGCCGTAAAGGTAAGGCGGCTGAACAGCTGATGGCATGGTGTAGCCGGGATTGGCATAGTTGCCGTATGCATCCGGATAGCCATACCGCCCTTGGGGTTGATTCCAGTAGGGGGCCGGGGATGTGGCGCCGTAGCCGCCTGCGCCGGGTCTGCCAACAGCGGCATGTTGATCGCTTCCGCCTGGCTGCCGCGCATCGCGGCCGGAACTCCATCCTTTCCTGGGGTACGTTTGAGCATCGGCCTCGGGCCGGCTTCCCCCATAGCCGCCTCCTTGATAGGGGGGCTGAGCGGACCCCGTCGGATAACCGCCATTCCAGCTATCGTTTCGGGGCGGATACGATTGCCATGCGTCACCGCCGCCATATCCTGGCACGCGCCACGGATTGTCTTGCGCGAGACCAGGAATGGATCCCAGGCAAAGAAAAATCGCGGCGATGGAGCGGAGGCTAAGCATGGCCTTGGCATATCCTGGCTAGGGCCTCCCGCTTACACCGGGGGAGACACCACCCTGCACGACGCCTCCCCACCAGGGCGGTGTCGGGCCATAAGGGCTCGGACCCCAGGAGGCGCCGGGAGGCGGCATCTGACCGGCCCAAGGGCCGGGATAGGGCTGCTGCGGAGCCTGCCCCATCGCGGGACCTTGCGGGCCGGGATAGGGCTGCTGCGAAGCCTGCCCCATCGCAGGACCTTGCGGGCCGGGATAGGGCTGCTGCGAGCCTGCCCCATCGCGGGACCTTGCGGGCCGGGATAGGGCTGCTGCGGAGCCTGCCCCATCGCGGGACCTTGCGGGCCGGGATAGGGCTGCTGCGGAGCCTGCCCCATCGCAGGACCTTGCGGGCCGGGATAGGGCTGCTGCGAAGCCTGCCCCATCGCAGGACCTTGCGGGCCGGGATAGGGCTGCTGCGAAGCCTGCCCCATCGCAGGACCTTGCGGGCCGGGATAGGGCTGCTGCGGAGCCTGCCCCATCGCGGGACCCTGCGGGCCGGGATAGGGCTGCTGCGGAGCCTGCCCCATCGCAGGACCTTGCGGGCCGGGATACGGCTGCTGCGGAGCTTGCCCCATCGCGGGACCCTGCGGGCCGGGATAGGGCTGCTGCGGAGCCTGCCCCATCGCGGGACCTTGCGGGCCGGGATACGGCTGCTGCGAAGCTTGCCCCATCGCGGGACCCTGCGGGCCGGGATACTGCTGCTGCGCAAAGTTCGGGTTTGATGGCTGATTACCGTTCCATGGTCCAGGCGACGCGGGTCCCTGCGCAGTCCCATAAGGAGAAGGCACAGTCGCAGGCTTGCTCGCGTCTGCGGGGTGCGGTTGAGCCGGTGCGTTTGGGGCCTGATTTGGCGCGGTGGGGTCATAACCCATCGGCGGAAAGAGATTTCGAGGCGCCGCCCCAGGAGGGAGCGCCTTGCGCCAGATAGAAGCGGCCGGCTGATCCGTTGTCCGAAAGCCGTTGTTCCAGTCCCGGTTTTTCCGTGCTTTTTGCCAATGCTGTATCGGCCATGGCGTTCGTCGCACCCTGCCCCAGGACGCCCCCTACGGCAGCCAGCAGGACGGGACGTATTATATGAACGAGCATTTCTGTTCTCCCCATGGCTCAATGGCCGTCGCGGCTATCCCCGGGTTTGCCGGTTTTATGAGTGATTTCATCGGCGTTCCCCTCCGCAGGCGGAGCAGCAGTAAGGGCCGGCCTGCCTGCCGTCATTGCGGAAGCAGACTGAGACGGAGCGTCGATGAGCGTCCCCACTACGACGGGGTCTGTCTGCGCCGCTGCCGCAAACGGGGCACTTTTTGGAGACGCCGATGGAAACGCAGGCGCTTGGGACGTGGGAGCGGCAGGGGCATTGGCTGGTGCTGCCGCCTTGGCGCGATCGCGAGGCGAAGCGCCTTCTTTGGAAGGCGCGGCTGCCGACTCTGCAGGGGCGCGTCCGAAGAGAGCTCGCCAGCCCTTGATCGTGAAGACCAACGCAAAAAGCATAAGGCGTAGCACGAAGGTCAGGGGCTTTAGAGGGACATCGCCGGAAAGGCTGCGGATCGATTCTCTCACCAGATTGAATGGCTTGGCGATCACGGTGGAGGCCCGCCGGCCACCCAGAGCCGCACTGTCTGGCGCCGCAGCCTGGGCTTGTGGCGCCGCCTGCGCCGGGCTTTGGACTGCGGCCGCTTCCAGCTCCTTGTCGAAGTCAGCGGCGCTGTTCGAGTAGGCGCCTTGCGCGCGGGCACAGGCCAACGGGATGACAACCAGTGTCAGCGCCGTCGAAACCGCCGCCCCGAACAGGAGAGAGATCGCCATGCCCTGGAAAATCGGATCGGTAATGATGGACGCCGATCCTGCCATAAGCGCGAGCGAGGTGATGATGATGGGCCGCGTTCTCGCGCGGCAGGACTGAATCACAGCCTCCCGAACCGGCATTCCTGCCAGGATTGCGTGCTTGGAGAAATCGACGAGCAGGATCGAATTGCGGACGATAATTCCGGCAAGAGCGATCCAGCCGATCATCGAGGTCGCCGTGAACTCCGCGCCAAGAAGCCAGTGCCCCGGAATGATGCCAATCAGCGTCAGCGGAATTGGCGCCATGATGATGCCGGGCAACGCGAAATTACCGAACTCCAGCACCACCAGCATGTAGATGAGGACGATGGCGGCGGCAAACGCGAGCCCCATGTCGCGGAACGTCTCGTAGGTTACGGTCCATTCTCCGGTCCATTCGAAGCCGGAACGGTTGCTCTCGGACGGAGGGCCGACTAGCGTTCCCGCGATGGCCACGCCGTCAGGCGTCTTGTAGTTGGCAAGCAGCCGGTCCACTTCGATCATGGCGTAGATGGGCGCGGCGAGCCTTCCCACCGCCTCGCCCGTCACGTATTCGATGGCGCGCAAGTCTTTGTGGTAGACAATCTCGTCCTGCGGCTGGTGTACGAACGAGCCTAATTCAGCCAGCGGAACAAAGGTGTTCAAGCCGGTCTTGATCGGCATCTCGCCTAGTCTTGCGACGTTGCCGCGCACATCGAGAGGGGCCTGAATGACGATGGAGCGCGGCTCAAGCTCGTAGCCCAGTTTTGCATCGCCGAGGCGCGCGCCGCCCATGACGAAGCCGAGCTGGCGCGAAATATCGCCCATCGTCACGTTGTAGTGCTCGGCCTTCTGCTGATCGACGGCAAAAACCAGTGTGTCATGCGGGCGCTGCAGGTAGTTGTCGGCATCGCCGACGCTGCCGGCCTTTTCGAAAACCTTGGTGACGTCGCGGGCCACTTGGCGGCGTGTGGCGGCATCGGGACCGTAGATTTCAGCGACGACAGTCTGAAGGACCGGTGGTCCGGGGGGCATCTCCACGACGGCGATGCGAGCGCCGAGTGAATGGGCCAAAGGTGTCAGCGCCTCACGCGCGGCGACGGCGATGGCGTGGCTCGAACGCTTGCGTTCGGACTTATCCAGGAGCTGGATTTGGACGTCGCCCTGCCAGGGATTGGTACGCAAGTAATAGTGGCGCACAAGTCCGTTGAAATTATAGGGCGAGGCTGTGCCCGCATAGGTTTGGACAGCAGCAACCTCTGGAATTTCTTTGACTTTGGCGACCACCTGCTGAAGTACGTTCGCCGTTACAGGAAGAGCTGTCCCCTCCGGCATGTTCACGACGACGTTGAACTCCGGCTTGTTGTCCATCGGAAGCATCTTGACGGACACATTTTCGGTGTAGAACAGAGCGCAGCACGCAAGAAACGCGACCCAGATGCCGAGCCGGAACACCCTCGCCTTCCAGGGCTGGTCGATCATGGGACCGAGAAGCGCGCGATAAAAGCGGTCTAGGCGCTTTACGAGCTTGTGCTCGCGCTTCTCCATCTTGTCCAGTTCCGCCATGCTGGGCCTGATCCGCATGGCGAGCCAGGGCGTGAACATGAAGGCGGCAAAGAGCGAGAGCAGCATCGCTACCGAGCCGAGCACCGGGATCGGGCGCATATAGGGGCCCATCATGCCGGACACGAACCCCATGGGGAGGAGCGCCGCGATGACGGTGAAGGTTGCGAGGATCGTGGGGTTTCCCACTTCACGGACTGCATCGATTGTCGTGGGCGTGTCGATGCGGCCCTGCATCAACCATCGCCGGTAGATGTTCTCAATGACGACGGTTGCGTCATCGACCAGGATGCCGATCGAGAAAATGAGCGCGAAGAGGCTGACGCGGTCGATGGTATAGCCGATCAGAAGCGCCGAGAACACTGTCAGGAGGATCACGACCGGGATGATGACGCCCACCACAAGCATCGGCCTCAGTCCAAGGAAAAGATAGATCAACCCGGACACCGCGACGGTCGCAACGGTAAGCTTGAAAAACAGCTCATTGACCTTGTCGTTTGCGGTCTTGCCGTAGTCGCGCGTTATGGCGACATTGATGTTATCGGGGATAATCCGGCCTTTGAGGCCGTTGACCTTTTCCAGTATCTCATTCGCGACGGTGACGCCGTTCGTGCCGCTCTTCTTGGCGATAGCGATGGTAACCGCCGCCGCGCCAGCTGCTTTTACGACCTTTTCTCCGTGTGCGGCCTCTTCCGCCGCCGGTCCTGTGAAATATTGAACGAGGCTTGAGGCTTCGCCTGGCCCTTCGATGACGCGGGCCACATCGCGGACATAAACGGGAGCGTTGTTTCGCACCCCGACGACCAGGCGCTCGACGTCCTGGGCGTGGCGCAGGAAACTGCCCGTATAAACGTCCATGGATTGCCCGGAGGTTTCCACATTTCCGACGTCGCGCTTCTCGTTGGCTGCGCGAATGACGCCTGCGAGTTGATCGATGCCGATGCCGAAGCCCCGAAGGCGCTCGGGTGCGACCTCGACGCGAAGCTGCTCCGGCCGGCCGCCTACGATGAAACTTTGCGAGGTGCTCTTCACCTCCTTGAGGTGTTGCATCACTTCAAGGGCAACCAGGCGAAGGCCTGCGTCATCGACGCTGTCCGACCATAGCGTCAGAGTTACGACGGGCACGTCATCGACGGCTTTCGGCTTGACGAGGGGTTGCGAGACACCGGGCGGTATCTTGTCCTGGTTGGATGAGAGCTTGTCGTAGAGGCGAACGAGCGAGGGCTCCATTTTCTGCCCGACGTCGAACTCGACCGTCACCATGCCGGCCCCGCGCTGCGAAGCGGAGTAGACGTGCTTGACGCCCTGGATCTCGCTCATCATGCGCTCGAGAGGATCTGTCGCGAGCGAGGCGACCTGCTCGGCCGATGCGCCAGGAAACTGGAAGAAGATATCGACCATCGGCACGTCGATCTGAGGATCTTCCTGCCGGGGTGTATAAATGAAGCCGATGACGCCGAGGATGAGGCAGGCGATCAGGAATAGCAGCGTAAGCGGAGAATGGATGAACGCCTTCGTCATGGCGCCCGCAAGACCGAGCCCCTCTCCGGCGTTCGGCGCGCCGATCGGAATGTTGTTGTCACCACCCGACACTGAACTACCCTTACTTATACTTCCTGCTTCGCGAGGAGATGCAATTTCGTTTGAAGGCGGATTATTTTCACCCGGCCTTTTAACGCAGGCTGAATATTCCCAACTCACGCCTCCCCACTCCAAAAACCCGTCATCGCGTCCGCAACTGCTCGCCGATTGGCATGGTCGCCAATGTGCTCGGATTTGCCACCACGACCTGCTCTACGTCTTCAAGCCCCGAAAGCACGCCCACCCGACCGTTACCGATCGGACCGCCCACGCGGACAAGACGCAGCGATGTCTTGCCATCCTTGACTGCTATGACCGCCGGCAAGCTCCCTCTCTGGAAAACGGCCGCTGCCGGTACACTCGCGAGCCGGTAGGCTTGCGCGTTCAGATCGGGAAGCTGCACCTCGGCATACATGCCAGGCCCTCCCGGCACGCCCTTCTGCAGGTCGAATTTCACCGTGACCGTATGACGTTGCTCGTCGGCGACCGGGAAGATTTGAGCGACCCGCGCCGAGACATCGATGCCGCCGCCAACATCGATGCGGGCGGGCACGACCATGCCACTGGCGAGTGACGAGACGAGCCTGACCGGAACCTCGGCCTGAATTCGGAGGAAGGCGACGTAGGCAAACTTCATGAGCGGCTGGCCGGCCTGCACGGTGGTGCCGATTTCAACCAGTTTCTGAGCGATCACACCGTCGAAAGGCGCCGTCAGTTCGGCGTCGCGAATCTTGGTATCGATCTCCTGGATTTGCGCTTGGGAGGCCAATAACTGGCTTCTCGCCTCATCGATCTGACGGGCGCGCCCGTACAGGTCGGCGCTCCGCTCAACCCACGGATTGCTTGGTCCCGCATACTGGCCGGTAAATGGACTCATGAACTGGTCCATCATGCCCGGCATGCCCATGCCCGTCGGCTTTCCGGTGCGAGGCGCCCACATTTCCCGCGAGTATTGGACATTGGCATCGCGCAAGACTGCCTCCGCGGACATGGCCGCGGCTACGGCTGCATCCCGCTTCGCCCTGATCGACGTATCGTCGATCTTTACGAGGGGCTGACCGGACTGAAAAGATTCTCCTTCCCGCCCGGCAAGGAATGTCACCGCGCCTGGAATTTGCGCCGAGAGGACTACTTCCTTGTAAGGAACTACGGTTCCGGAAACGGTCGATGCCGAACCGCTCTGCTCGACCGTAACGGGAGCCAGTTCGTAATCGGCGGCGTGAGCCGAAGCTGCCGCCGCGCAAAGCCACGCGGCCACTAACAGAAGGCCCGATCTCTTGAAGTCCATTTCCTCCCCTGCCCTCTTTCGCGGCCGCGCTTAAAGCGCTGTCTCCAGGGTTTAACCTCGAATTAGTTCAGGCACGCATGACCGGCACTCGAACGAGTGAGTTAAGCTGCCTTTTGTGAGGAAGCTCCGATTGCTTAGTCATTGCCCACAGCCGACGCTCCTGCTGCCCTCAACCTGATACTGGACCGGACGCGACCCCACAGGCAAGAACCGATTGCTTCATATATTCGAATATGATTAACAAGTTGATGTCAAGAGATTATTAAGCCTGTCGCACGAGGATTCATTCGAAGAAGTCCCTCTCCGAGCCGCAGGTCCATAAACATATTCTAGTCTCGGAGCCCACTCGCTCAGGCGCTTGCGAGGCGATTCCTTGCCTGCGAAAGGCTATTGCCGATGATCAGGCCGCAGACGAACAGCGCCAGGCCCGGCTGCCAGAAGGGCACCATCCAGAATTCGAATTTACTGGAATCGCCGAGATTGAATTGCGGTGCGGCCCCGAGCATCGCGCCCATGCCCTCGCAGGCCAGGAAGAACAACCCCACCATTGTGGCTATGCGTCCGCTCCAAAGGAGCCCGTTGAGCCTTACCCAACTCATTCCCAGTATTGGCTTCGCCAGAGCCAGGAGGAAGCCCGATGCTGCCGCGGCCGCTCCCACATAAAGGATTGGTTTCATATACGGCATCATCATAACCATCACATCCAACAGAAACGCTTTCACTTCTTCCCTCCCTGGCCCGGTGTTGATACGCCGACGGTATCATTGTTTGATGTAATTCGGAAACAGTCTGGTAAGGTCACCTTCACGATTACACTAACGAATTGAATGGAAACAAAGGGTTTAACTGATTACCCCTATATTTCCCCAGACTAGATCAAACGCGCCGGCGAATTCAAGGGTGCCATCACCGGAGCATGCCAAACGTTATCTCGCCGCCACGAATATCCGCTTAAGCCGTCGCTTGAAACGGCCAAGGTGCAGGACGTTTTGCCGCTGTCGAAGCAGGGGCCGGGCGGCAGCCCTGCGGCATCATATCCCCAGCGGAAATGCCGGAGTAACCAGGAAAAACTTCAGGGCGACCCGCGATCAGTCGCGGGCCGCAGCTTGATGGCGTCTCAAGGTCACGCTCACAGCCGGGCTTGCCGCCGCGCTTCCGAGCGGCGGCGCCGTCAGCGAATCCCGTAACGCTTCAGCTTGCCGATTCCCATCATTTGCAGCGCAAATTTTTCGTAGAATGGCTCGCTTTCGCCGCGACGCATCTTGCGCAGGAAGTAGCCCTCGAACGCGATCTTGGCGCGGTGCACCCATTTGCCGGAAGAAGACCAGTTCACATTGCGGGGCGGGATCTGCGGCTGGGCGACAAAGGCCACGCCCGAATCGCCAAAATCCGCAAGGCACACTGCGTCCCAGGTCGCCTGCTCCTGCGCGTCTTTGCCGCGAAGCAGCGCGCCGATATTGTGCGCCGTCGCTGTGACCATGGATTCGATCATGTAGCCCGTCTTCGGCACGCCGCATGGCAAAGGCGTCGGCCCTACGGGCGGGATCGCCACGCAAACGCCGACCGAGAAGACATTCCGGAAAGTCGGATTGCGCTGGGTCTTGTCGATGAGGACGAAGCCGCGCGGGTTCACGAGGCCCTCGACGCCGCGGACAGCCTCGATGCCGCGGAACGCGGGCAGCATCATGGAATAGGCGAAGGGCAGTTCGTGAACCTTCTTGACGGTTCCGTCGTCGTTCAACTCCTCGGCGGTCAACTTGCCCGGCTCGACCTTCAAAGTCCGGGCATTGGTGATCCATTTGATGTGATGGTCGCGCATCTCGCTTTCGAGAATGCCCTTTGTGTCGCCGACGCCGTCGACGCCGAGATGACCGACATAAGGCTCCGGTGTCACAAAGGTCATCGGCACGCGGTCGCGGATGCGCCTGCGGCAGAGTTCGGTGTCAAGAATGAATGTGTATTCATAGGCCGGTCCGAAGCAGGATGCGCCTTGCACGGCGCCGGTGACGATGGGGCCGGGGTTTTCGCAAAAAGCTTTGAAGGCTTCGGCGGCCTTCAGCGCGTGATCCACATGGCAGACGGACTGCGTGCACCCTTCCGGGCCGAGCCCCTCGATCTCGTCGAAGGCGAGTTCCGGGCCTGTACAGATGATGAGAAAATCGTAGTCGATCCTGCGGCTGTCTGCCAGCTCAATGCAGTTTTCCGCGGCATGGACGCGCTTCGCCGCGACTGGAATGAAGTTGATTTTCCGTTTCGCAAAGGTGCGCGTCAGGTCGATCTCCACCTCTTCCCGGCTCCGCCAGCCCACCGCCACCCATGGGTTGGACGGGACGAAATGATACTTTGCCTCCTTGCTGACGACGGTCAGCTTGTCGCCTTTGCGCAGCTGATCGCGCATTTCATAAGCCATGATAACGCCGCCCAGCCCGGCGCCGAGCACTACGATGCGCGCCATTTTTTCCTCCCTGGCTCTTCCCTTGTGTTTGATTTTTCTCAAACTTGTTGTATTAAATACAATCATGATCTAGGGGGCCGAAGCGCGCAAGAGTATTTCCAAGAATTTCGGGGTTTAGACAGCCACGCAAACCACGCGAGTGGCGAGTGTTTCGACCATTCCAGCGGCGACCCGCTGATGAGGCGCAATTTACTGTCGATGTGGGCCGATTTTCCTGCGCTCGTTGGCGCAGTGCGGCTGAGCCTTAAGCCGATATTTCCGGCTCGACGATTTGCCGAAGCCGGGCCATGTCGCAAGCAAAATGGTTGTGGCTGTACTCGTCGATCAGGCCCTGGCGCTTGAGTTCGGCCATGACCCGGCTCGCGGTTTCGGTGGTCAGACCGAGAACCGCGCCCAAATCCTCGCGGCTGAACAGGGTGCAAGAATTGCCCGCTTCGACCTCCGAAAGCCAGAGGAGAAGCCGGATCACACGCTCGCGGGCCGTTCCCGTCGAAAGTTCGGTGATCCAGCGCTCGGCGTCGCACAGCGCGCGACACCAATGAGACATGAGCATATGAAAGAGCCGCTGATCGCTCATCAATGAGCGCTTCACGCTGCTAAGCGGCAAGCGGCAAACTTGGGTAGGCTGCAGGGCTATGGCGGTATGCAGGTAAGCGTCCGTGGCCAGGCACTCCAATCCCATAACATCGCTCGCGCGCGAAAGCCGGACAATGCGCTGTCCGCCATCGGGAAGATCGTGCGATAGCTTCACGAGCCCTTTGCGGATGGTAAAGAAGGAGGCGGCATCCTCGCCAGCTTTGTAAATCGGCGCGCCGGCCGGATAATCAAGCCGATCGAACGGCCCATGAATATCGTCGCAATGCCGTTCCGTGAATCCAATGACGCGCGCGGACCGCTGCATCTTGCAGTTGAAGCAGTTGGCTACGGTTGTCGAAGCCTCGGTCAATGTAACAGGTGACAATCGGTGGCCCTTCGAGCTCGCATCAAAATTCAATTTCGCGTGGCCAAAAATTGTGCGGCACTTATTGCGCATTCGCAATGACGTGAAGAGTAAACGCTGTTAATATTTTTGTGAGGGTGAGCCGTTGCAAGAGCCGCCTGAGTGAAAACACTCGACTTACAAGAAACTTACAGAGGAAACGCCATGCTACAGACTATAGCCAATACGGCGTCCTATGCGACGCCGACTGGCGGAGCCGCTCACCTATGCGGGAGTGACTCTGCTGCTCCTTGGGTTAGCCGGATTCGTCGTTTGGGTTTTTTGCTGCTGGGGCACTGGCCTCATGCGCGCCTGCGGCCGCTCGCTCGTCGTGATCGGCGCGCTGTTTCTCACGTTTGAGGCGGCGTGGCTGTTCTTCGGCGTGGACCCCAGCGTGAAAAATGCAGGCGGCCTGCCCCTTTGGGCTCTTGGGCTCGCCTTCGTCGTACCCGGCTTGGTCATGCGCCTTGTGGGCGCCATACGTCCCACTCATTAGGCGCCTCGACGGCATGTGGGCTGCCTGAACGCCGGTTCAGGCAGCCCGCGCCATGCAATCTCAACTTTCGCCATTCCGCCGGCGCGCTGCATAAGAGACTAGAGAAGAACGGCACACGGTGCTGAGCATCGTCCTGCTGATAATCGCGAAGGCATTATCGCGCTCGCGGTTTGCGTTTCACCAAGAGAGCGGCGCGAACTGCGGAGCGTGGCGTTAACCTGCACGTCGGCAAGATCTCGAACCGGCGTATGCCCTGCCCCTCTACGGCTTTGTTGGACGCGAACAGTAGATTTCATAGAGCGCCTCCAGCAAATGCCGGGCGGGATCGCTGGCAATAGCGTAGAAGATGGTTTGCCCCTCCCGCCTTCTTGTCACGAGCCGATCCTTTCTCAACAGAGCGAGGTGCTGGGATACCGTGGACTCGCGCGCTTGCAGCAACTCGGCGAGTTGTCCCACCGACTTCTCTCCGTCCGAGGAGCTGGCACAGAATCATCAATCGGGACTTGTGTCCGAGCGATTGCAGGAGTCCAACCGCCACGTCGGCGGTATCGGACATTTTATCAGCCTCAAATCTCATTTGTTCGTAGATATGAATTCTTTGCAATATCTTATACCGCGCGCACGAAATGAAAAGCGCAAAAGTGCGACCGCTGAACGATGGCAGTATGCTATAAAGAATACCATTAAAGGGGAGATAAGGTGATGCCTGGCGGCCTGATGCTCGAAATCGTCGACGAGAGCGATGCCGTGATTGGCATCCGAAGCCGTGAGGAGATCCACACCCTCGGCCTTCGTCACCGCGAGATTCATGTCTGGCTTGTCACCCCCAATAATGAAATCGTCTTCCAGCACCGCAGCCCTGCCAAGGATACGTTTCGCGATCTGCTTGGATGCATCCGTGGGAGGCCACGTCGAAGTGGGGCAGACCTACGAGCAGGCTGCGGTTGTCGAGGCTCAGGAAGAGGCCGGACTTCTGATTGCGCCGATTGAGCTTCGGCCTCTCGTCAAGCTCGACAACTACGCCATCGATCAGCGGCTCAACAAACGCAACCTCACCTTCCGGGAAACCTACTGGCTGCCCTATGCTGGGAGGCTCGATGACTTGCGTGTCGAACCCGGAGAAGCCGTAGGCTTTGTCGCGCTGCCCGCGGCGACCGTTTTCTCGTTGACGCCCGAGAATGCCGCCGGCTGCATACCAGGGCTTTTCCACGAGGATTACCAGCCCTGCTGGCGGGCTCTTCGGCACGCCCTGGATGGGAGGGGCGTATCGGGCTGACGCCGGAACTCTCCGTAGCCCATGGCTCCCCGCCACGATGATCGAGGGCGCAGCTTCGCCGCCGCTTCCTCGGCCAGGGTGATCGCCCTGCGACACGGCTTAAGCCGTGCAATATTTCTGATCAAACTGCATAGCTGGTAATCACTGCGCTGCCTTGCGGCCTGCAGCTCAGCATCATATGTTGCACTGCAATATGCGAATGTGACGATATTCTCCGGGTCGCATGGAGAGGTGAGTCATCGTTTGCCCGGATGACGAAAGGAGCCAGCGCGAGCTCCTTCGTTATCCTTTTCGGTGTGCAACAAGGAGCACGATTGAGGTAATGACAGTAGTTCTCCATCATCCAGAGGCAAGTTTACGGATCGACGAGCTTGGCAGAAGCCGCCTTTTGGCCGTCGAGCCCACCGATGAGATTTTCATCCCCTTCTCGACTTGGGAGACCTCCTACCCTGTTGACCGCATAGCAAAAATTTTCAAGGCGAAGGGAGCATTCGTCCTCGATGAAATCATGCGGGAAGAGAGCCCCGGTTATGCTCAGTATGAAATATACTGGGAAATGCTCAGACGTGGCGCGCCGCGTCTGCCCTAACGAACACAGAGCGCGTCTTTAATCCTGACGGCCGCGACACCGGCATCCTCCTTGATACCGGTGTCGCGGCTCGAGACATTGCTAAAAAAACACCCGACTTCAATCGCGCCTAAAAGCACTCCTCCTCAAGTTTCTTGAGCGCGTGGAGCGCCTCGTGCGTCGTCGTGCTCTTCAAAAAGTTCGGCCATGTAATAGACATGGGAATGCAAGAGAAGAAGCTTGTCGGATATGCCGGCTTCGGCTGCGTCGCATTGCTCAAGGCGTTGCTTGAACCGGTCCCAGAATGCGTTTCCCTTGCCGGGATCGTCGATGTAGCGGCGCAAATGACCAAGAACGGCCGCGATATTGCCTTCGAAATCGATGTCGAGAAAGCTCACATAGCGATCGCCCGCCGGCGCGCCATCCGGTTTCGAAGACGATGCCGATCCCTTGCCCATATCACCCCCAGGCTGCGTGTGGAAATGGTGCGAACATGACATGCCCACCGGAACGAGGGAGCCAAGCAAGACGCACGCCAGACGGGATCAGAGCTGCGAAGGCGCGGCCCTGCCGGTAGCCTGCGCTTGAAGAGGCAAGTCCTATTTTTCGGCCGGTGGCAGGGAGCAAGCCATGTCGCCCTCTTCGCATTCCAAATATCTTTTGAGCTGGTTCGTCCGCGCCTTTGTCAGCTTATCGAGGCAGCCGAAATAGACCAGCGGGAAGATGCTGCCGCCCTGGTTGTCCGCCGCGCCATACTCACACTCCGCGTCGCGGAATGCGACCCAGGCGCGCTCGGCAGTGGTCAAGTGTTTGCTCGCCCGCTCATCGTCCTTGTTCCGGCTCTGCAGCTTTCTGTAGACTGCGTTCAACTCCGCGTCGGCCTTCTTCCAGGCGTCTTCGGCGCAACGGTTCATGGTTCCCTGGTCCACAGCGTTGTCGCATTCGTCCGCGCGCGCCGCAGATGCGAACGCCGCAATCAAGATCAGCACCAAGAATGACCGCATGGAATCTCGCCTTACAAATCCTTTTGAATACCGCCTTTTGGCGCCAGCACATTTGCCCATAATTATGGCTGCAAGATCGCAGGTTGCGTGCCCTTTATCCGACGCTTCGACATAGTCTGTAGCGGGTCGATTGCAGCTGTTCGAGATTTTCGAACCAAACGCCGGAGAACCCCAACAAGCAGAAATGAACTAATCGGGTTGCCGGCCAGCTGCCAACGCCAGCGATTTTGGGTTCAAAAACGACGTTGATGATCCGGAACGACCTCTCCGATCCGGGATGTTTTTTACAACCGGCCGTCGCAATAGCACTTCGGGAACGGCGCCACGAACACGGATCACGTAGTGAAGCACGTTGAGGCAAGTGCAGCCTGGGTAAGGCGTAGGATCAGCGCGATATCGAAGGGCCGCGCTGAAACTGGCCGTCTATATAACAATGCGGCCAGCGTTCCGGGCAGGGCTATTTGGAATGCCATTGGACGCTTTATCGCGCCCGAAGCCATTTCGTGTATGGCGCCCGCGCCTAAGCAGAGATTCGCCAGTTGACCAACGAATTGATATTTCTCTCACGGTTCAAGGCTTTGACGGCGGCGTGGATTTCGCGATCAAGCTCTTCGACATCGGTGAAGGTCTGATGCGCGAGATGATGCGCCTTGAGGTCGCGCCAGACGACTTCGATGTCATTGAGTTCCGGTGCATATTTGGGCAGCCACTCGACGGTGAGCCAGTGCGCGCGTGCGGCCAGCGCCGCCTGGGAGAGTTTGCTGGTGTGGATCGGCCCATTGTCCTCGACCAGCACCACCGGCTTGGCGGGCTGGCCGGGTTTGGGACCATAGAGCCGGTCGAGTTGCTCAAGATGGGCGACGAAGTCGCTGCTGCGCTTGGTCTGGCTGGTGTGCACGATGAGCTGGCGTGTGGCGTGATCGAACGAACCCAGCATGCGCGACCTTCTTGGCCTGTCCCGGCGCCGGGAACGCGCAGGTCTGCGCCGCCTTGGCCCAGGCGCGGGCGAGGTAGGGATGCGTCAGCGCCTCGCTCTCGTCGCCGTAGAGCAGAACGATGTCGCCGGCTTCGGCCTGCTGTTTGCGAAGCTGCAGGCGCAGCCCGACCCGTTCGACCTCGGCGGCGAGCTGGCGTCCCTTCAGCGTGTGCCGCGGCCGCCGCCAACGGAATTTTTTTTCGCAGCGCCTTGGATAGTTGCGAGCGGCCTGATATCGCACGCGCTCGCGCTTCGATCTCGGCGCGCAGGCGCGGGATCGTCCAGTTCGGACGGTCTGCGACGGGTGCTTCGAGCAACGGCGCGCAAACCCGCAGCGCCGCCTCGGTCTTCAGCGGCGCTGGGCCTGCAGACACGCTCGCCTCGATGGCCTCGACGCCGCCGCGCGCGAAATCGCCGCGCCAAAAGCGAACTGTATCCGCCTCGCCGCGATTACGCGAAAGCGCCAAAACTTCAAGCGCCGCCCGCTGCTCGCCACTCGCCTTAACCGGAGATTTGCCCGCCATGTCCCGCCCCCGCGAATCAGTACGGAGACGGAATCACAGTTAAGATCCGTTGGTCAAGTTCAGGGAGTTCTGCTTAGATCAACCCGCCCTTAATCGGAATCGATTAAGGGCGGAAAAGTTGATCAATTTTAAAGTGCTAGAGCAGCTTATCCGCGTCCAAGCGGACGCGGGCTGCTCTAGCATCGAAGCGCCATTTGATAAGCAGTGCAAATCTGCAATTTTTACGGGAAATTGTTGCCTGATGAAGTCGTTCTGGTTGAGACAAGAGTAAAAAAAAGGTTTATAGTGTTGTTTGCGCCGGAGAGTGAGCTGTGCGGCGCCCAAACTTCCTCAAAATTTGCCAAGGGCCACACCATGGACCTACAGGATACGCGCATGCAGTGCTTGCGGATGGCTGCCGAACTGGGCGGCAACGTTGATGCCGTCATCGCCGCGGCGCAACGCACGTTCGATTTTGTCGCAGGCGCCGAACCGGCGGCGCCTGCGTACGCGCCTGCCGCCGAAAGCTCCCCTGAGCCTATCGCGGTCGCCGAGCCGCAAGCGGAGGTCGTTACGGCGCAGGCAAGCGCAACTGCGGAGGCTGAAACCAGCGAGCCCCTTGTCGCCGATCCCATCGCGGCATGCGGAACAGCCCTCGTGATGCCGGAGAGTGGAAACTTGGCCGAAGCCTTGCCAAGCCCTGGGGCTGTGGCTGAGGAAGCTCCGGTCGAGGTCGCGACCGAGGAGACTTCGGCCGAGGCGGCTGGAAAAGGCCCCGGCCGAGGTTGTAACTGAGGAGCCCCAGCCGAGGCGGACTGTGTGAGGCTGAGGGAGGCGCGATGCCGAGGCTGTGGAGGCTGACCTGCTGAGGTTCAGGTCGAAGTCGCGGCTGAGGACGGCCGAGGCGCTGTAGGAGGCTGGCTAGGTCAAAGCCGAGGAACCCGCGGAGGTTGTAGCAGAGGAAACCCCGGCCAAGGTCACGGCTGAGGAGACTTCGACCGAGGAACCCCAGAACCATATATTGCGATTGCTTTGCGAGATGCGCGAGGAAAACTTGCGCTTGCATAAAGAGACGCGCGAGCAACTCGCTCGGGTGGCGGCGCATGAGAAGGCAACGGCCGAGGTTGCGACCGAGGAGAATCCGAAGGAGGTTGCCGCTGAGGAGGCGCACGCTGAAGTCGCGGTAGAGGAGGCTCAGGTCTCGGCGGCCAATCCGGCTTTTGTCGTTCCGGCGCCCCCTGCGTCGCTGACCGACCTCAACGGGGAGCAGCCAGCACTGCATGCCTGATCCATTCTATCTACTCTAGCGATTACCATCTGGGCAGTTTCGTCGTCGACATAATGTTCCTCAGATCCCAGCCAGGCCGAGAAAATGGGAACTCCAGCATAATCTCCACAGGCTCTGCCCCTCCGGGCAGCGTGGGCAGAGCCATAGTACAGCCCGCCGGAAGTTCGCATCCATTTGAAGCCCAAGGAAGAGACGTGGCGGTCAAAAAGCCAGAGGGCAGTTCCTGGCCTGAAGCGCGTATGCATGTTTAGACGCGTCGTGGCGATCCGGCGAGTTTGCAAGCCTCGGATAAAGCATCAAACGTTGGGGAATTTCGCTTTGGCGCAGGCAGCAGCGCCGCCAAAATCGCGTTAACGTCGCGCTAACGCATTGCGTCAAACTTAACCATTAAATCTGTGTGATTTTCGTACGCATGGCAGCAAGGGAAAGCAATTTTGGCAAATCCCTGGAGTGGCTGCTCCGTAAAATCAAGGCTTCGAGAGGAAGATGCTTATTTGCTTACTTTGCAGCCTTTTTACAAAACAAACCCAATCTTTAGAGCATATTAAGCGACGCCTCTGGGACACGGCGAAAGAGCTTACGGAGGCAAGTTCACGTGAGTGCTCGCGGCAAACGGGCGCTAACCCCCAATCGAGAGATGCTGCGCTGAAAAGGTGAAGGGGAACCGCCAAATGCGCCGCCAAGCGCTCACCTGCGCTCTCGGCAAGTTCTATGCGTTTCGACGCCGGGGGGGCGGAACAGCCCGCGCTTTTCGAGAAAGCCAGCCGCTTTGAGCGCAAAAGCAAAGGCTCGATGGCCGGCTTTTCGCAATTTGCTTTTCTTCCCGCCCGGCCTTTGCCACTCTGGCGCCATGCTTACGCTGTCCGACTTACAGCCCTACGCCCGTTACGTTCTCGAAGCAGCCGAGATACCGGAGCTTCCCCGCTACTATCGCGGCAAGGTGCGCGACAATTACGATCTGCCTGACGGGCGGCGGCTCTTGATCGCCTCCGACCGCATCAGCGCCTTCGATCAGAACCTCGCCGCCATTCCTCTGAAAGGGCAGGTGCTCACCCAGACCGCGCGCTTCTGGTTCGAGGCGACGCAGGAAATTTGCCCCAATCATGCGCTGGAATATCCAGACCCCAACGTCCTCGTCTGCCGCAGGCTCACGATGATGCCGGTGGAAATCGTCGTGCGGAATTATCTGGCGGGCGCGACGTCCACCTCGATTTTGCAGATGTACAAAAACGGCGCGCGGCGTCTTTACGGCTATGATTTTCCGGACGGCATGAAGGATCATCAGAAGCTGCCGCAAGCCATTCTCACACCCACGACGAAGGGCGAGCAGGGTACGCACGACGAGCCCCTTTCCGGGAATGAGGGCGTGTCGCGCGGATTGCTGACGGAGCCCCAATGGCGCGATGTTTCGCGCGTGGCGTTGGCGCTTTTTGTGCGCGGGAGCGAGCTTGCGGCACAGCGCGGGCTTATCCTTGCCGACACCAAATATGAATTCGGGTTCGATGACAAAGGCGGCATCGTCCTTGGCGACGAAATCCATACGCCTGACAGCAGCCGTTACTGGCTGGCAGAAACTTATCCCGCGAAGTTCGCCGCCGGCGAGCCTCCCGACACTTTCGATAAGGATTTCGTGCGCCGCTGGGTCGCAGCGCGTTGCGATCCCTATCGAGACCCCATTCCCGAAATCCCGCAGGATGTGCTGTTGCAAGCGGCGCTTGTCTATATCCAGGCGTTCGAGAAGATCACCGGAATGGCTTTCGCCCTGCCCGATCTTTCCGTGCCGCCTCTGGAGCGTATCCGGGCGAATTTGCGGCAATTCATAAGATCGAAGGTGAAGGGCTAACTCGCGGCACGCGCTCATCAGCGGCCGTTGCCAGTGTTCCTGCACTTGAGGCGAGAATATGCCGCCTTTGCGGATCGACGGCGCAGGGGTATCTGTCCTGATCGGACAGCAACTCGATCCGGTTGGAGCGTCATGGCGGAAAATTATATCTTGGTGGCCGGAAGGGGCGGCGGCACAAACGCGACGTTCCAGAACCATCTGGTGCGCTATCTCATCTCGGCTGAAGAGACCTTCAGCACTGAACTCGTTCTGGCGAATGGGCGCGACGGGCAGGACACCCGGGATGAATGGCGCGCGCTTTGGAGCGAGGGCAAGCTTCCCAAAGGAGCCGGCCAGCCGAAAGACTGCGCCTACAGGGTCCAGCCGCTCGGCAAACACAAGGACAAGCCGCTGCTGAACTTCGCCTTTCGTGAAGTCTCCGGGGCGGATTTGGACACTCTTCTGGCGACAGAGGAGGGGGCGCCATCCGCGCCTTCGAAGGGACTGACGGCGTTGCTCGGCAATCCCAAGCTGAATTTCGTTCTGGTCCTCGTGTACGACCGGGATGGCGGCGCTCCAAATCAGGATGAGTTGCTTGCCAGCTTCGTCGCTTCTCTGGAAAGCAATTATGGCGAAGAGTTTGCGTCGCGATGCCCGGTTCTTCTGCTTGCGTCCAAAGCGCGGGAAGATGCCGAGGACAGCAAGGAAGCCTTCACAGGGGACAATCTGCCGGCCACGTTAGCCGCCCTGCAGGATTGGCAGGGGCGCTACACGCTCGGCGAACTCGACGTGGGCGAATTCGAGCATGCCGGGGATGGCGAGCCGCTTTTATACGCGCCAAACTTCGAAGATACGGCCAGGATCTTCCGCTGGATTTATTTCCAGTTCACGCGATGCCCCGTGGTCGAACCGTTCTTGGCAAGGCTCTGGAAAAGCGTCCGCAAGTCCGTTTCTTAAGCCTGCCCTCAGGTTCGCTGGCAATGCTCATTGACGGCATGCGCCAGGACGGCGGTGGCCGCTGACAAACAGCATGAGCCCGACGACGCCAGAAAGCCCCCAGGCCGCATCGAGTTGAGGGACGAAAAACGTGCCAAAGGTGGCGCCAACCTTTGCGCTCGCCGCGCCAAACCCGCTTGCCACGCCCCGGATCGCCGTAGCGAAGAGGGTGGGCGCCAAGGTGAACGTCGTCGCGTTCGGCCCCGCATTCATGGCGAATTTGAAGAGCACAAAGCCGCCGATGACAAAGGCGAGATGCATCCGCCCAGAGACGGCCGAGCAGAAAGAGGGAGCCGCAATCTACGGTCGATGCATAAAGCTTGAGAATCCCAAGCGCGACCAGCGCGGCCCCGAATGCCATGCCAACCGACTGAATCGCTATGGTCGCGACTGTCTTTCCACACATCTGATAGCATTCATGCCGTCGCAGGCTGGACTGGTGAGATCTGGTGGTCGAAAATGTCCAACACGAGGCAGGCGGGCGCGGCTTGCTGATAGTGCGCTCGCTGCGTTGCAGTCGGCGCAAATGGAGGCGTTACGTCGAGGAATTCATGATCGTGAACTGGCTCAGGTTGGAAAATGCTAGCCGCTCCACGGAAGAAGACCTTGATCTGCCGTTGCTTTCCGGAACTGATGGTGGAGGGGGTTGGAATGAACCCCTTGAGAAATAACAAAGGTTTATGTTGGCTAGCAATGGATTTTGGCCGCATTGTTTCGCGGCCTTATGTAGCAACCGCACCAAGGCAATTTACTACAATGCCGGAACCGTTGCTCCTTCGCTTAAACTCGGCTAAGCACCTATTTTGCAGGCCGCATTAGGTCACGCTCAGTTTGAGAACAAATTTAACGGGGGCTTTTTTATGCTGAGATATCTGCGGATCGCTATTCTCTCGCTCGCAGTTGCTCTAACTCTAATCCCTAACAGGATCGCGCTGGCTGAAAGTGAGATTGCCACTCCGAGAAGCGCCGCTCGAATAATCCTTGTTCAGAATATAATGGACTTGGCAGAAGCCTGCTATAAGGAATGTGATAAGCTTCAAGAAATGTGTGAACGGATGATTTCTGACAATGATGAGAAAAAGCGCGTCCTGGTATGCCAAACAAATCACACACAGTGCATCCTGCGTTGCACTGGCGACATAAAGTAATACAAAACATACACGGGACACTGCAATTTTATGCGGGTTTCTACTTGATTACCCGATGTCAGCCAGCCCCCGGATAGAAAGGGGCTGGCTTAAGCAGCTAGCTTTAAGCCGAAATAGACAACGCGACCGGATTGCGTTGTCTTGGTCGCTCCGAGCTTCTTTGCACGCGCGCTCAGCGTCTGCCAAAAGCCGAGGGCCTTCACCGGCCTGAGATCGCGCGCAGCGCACTCCGCTTCATAGGCCGCATAAACGTCTTTAGCCTTCAGCTCCCGTCCTTTGGCGGCCTTCAACGCCTTCTCAATAAACATTGCTGGCGCGAGGATCGGTTTCTCAACGGGTTTAGCCTCATTGGCCTTCGATATGTAAACCGGGTTTGAGGCTTGAGAGTGGTTCGCGTAGGTATCCCAGCTTGGAACGTATTCCTCTGACTTATTGCCCCAACATTTCCAGTTCTTTCGTGGGCCGCGAGCGAATAATTCCACATAGGGCCAAGGTGAGCACGCCTCAATTATGGGGTAAAGCTCGTCCGGCTTTCTGGAATGCTCCCGCTTCTGAGTAGCAAGGTAATTGACCTGCCGGCGACCTGGATCGAGGGTCCTTGCATGTTTTCCGCGCACGCCAAATAGAACAAGCTCCGTCACGTTGCGGAAGTAGAAGCCGACGCCGCGGCCATCCGAGCCGCCGTCTTTCCGTACCTTGTGCCAGACGATATTGCTTTTGTAAGTGAATCCCCACGCCTGCATCACGGCTAGGCCGTCTGGCAAGAGCGCGTTCGGAACCCAGAGATAAAGATGCGCTGTCTCGTTGGCTATTTCGCTGACAGGGAGTGCCATGATCTCTTTCAGAGAAAGGGTGTCATAGCGGCTGAGCCGCTTATGTCCAGGCGCAACCTTCCCAGTGCTGTTTTGGAACCGCCACGGTGGGTCGGCCAGAATTGTTGTAAACTTCTTGCCCCCGGCCCAATGCCTCAGATCGTCACTCGCTGTCACCATTGTCCCCTTCTGCAACGGTCTGCTCGACTATCGGAGCGGCGTCTTCGACGTACTTTTCTCGCGTGATTCCAAAGACCAAAATTGGGCACCCGCCGCCGCCTCCACCTTCAAGCTTTGGCATAAGCTTGTCCATATGCGTTGTGGAAGCGCCATACTTATCCGCAACTTTCTTGCCAAGGTTTTTGAAAATTTGGTGCGTTTGCTACATAAGGCCGTTGTTTCGTAAGGAGCATTTCCGAGTTTGGCTAACGCCTTTAGTTTGTGGCGTGGGCTGGGCGCAGCTGGTCGATGATCTGGTCGAGCAGCATCAAATCTGTCCCGGCTATCGTGTGCCAATCTATGCCGCTGTCCTTGAAGGCCGGGTCAGCGCCTATATCGATATAGACCCAGAAATTGCTCAATCGGAATAAGCAAGCGCGTGCCTTCGCTAGCATAAGCTCGTTCTGCGCCGGGACCATGTCGAGGATCAGTTGAGGAAGCTCATGTGCGATGCGGTTGCGATACTGTCGTAACTCTTGAATCGCATCCATCTCGTCGGCCCGGATCGCCTCGAAGTGGTCGCGAAGATAAAGAAGGCTGGCCTGAACACGTCCTTATGCCGCGCCAGCACGTCGTCCTTATAAGTCTTGAAGGGGAGGCCCTCGCCGAAGGCCGTGTTGGCGTAGAAGTTCTTGACCCTAACGATGACGAGCTTCTTGACCAGCTCGAAGGCCAAAAGGATCAGCCCGGCATGGGTTAGATTTTGCCGAACATCTTCGGCCCTCATGTCCTCAATTCTGGAGGGCGTCATCTGGTAGCCCATGCTGTTCCAAGAACCGAGCCGTGTGCTTCGCCAACAGCTCATTGCTGATGCCGAGCTTCTTCCGACGCGGCTCAATGAAGTCGGTCAAAGCTTCATCGACGCGCTCGAAGATCATTCGAGCTGCCACCAGCTCGGCAATCATCGCATCGCGCCCATCTCTCTTGCAGAACTCGACGGCGCGCTCTCGGAAAAAATGATGTGCCAGAAAGTCTCGACGTGCTTTGGCTTCGACAATTTGCGCCTTGAGATCAGCCCCAATCTCCGCAAGCGTCTGCACCCGCTTATAGCCCCGGCCCGTGAATATCTCGATGACCGTTGCGGCGCAGTTCATCAAAGATTCATGAGTGAAGTACGCCGAATAGAGACTTCACAGGGCCGGATCAATAATAAGATTTCCGAGACTTAAAGTGTGCTGCTTCGCCAGACAGGCATCAAAGGTAGCTTCATAGGCTGATCGATCGAAATTCTCGCATCCTTTTTGCCTGTAGTCCTTCGCCACCTGAGTTAGATAGTCGAGTTGCAGAATTGCATTTGCCAGTCCGCTCTCGAACACGCTCGCCATGAAATATGCAAGTCCGAAGTGGGCATAGACCTCCTTGCAATGCTCGCTTTCGTCGTATGGCTGTGCGCTCACGCCGAGAGCCTCGAAATCGTCCAGCCGGACACGTTGTAACTGCGGCCTATCTCGGCAAGAGTTTCCTCGCCGTGATCGCGCCGCCGGATCGCTTCGCGCTTCTGGTGATCGGTGAGTTTTGGTTTGCGACCCATTTTCACGCCGTTAGCCTTGGCGCGTTCCCGGCCTTCGCCGGTGCGAGCGCGGATTAGTTCGCGTTCGAATTCGGCAAGCCCCCCAAGGACGGTTAGCATCAAGCGCCCGTGCGCGGTCGTGGTGTCGGCCCAAGTGTCGTTGATGGAACGAAAGCCCGCGCCCTTGGCGGCAATGGTTGCCAGCGTGTTCAAGAGGTCGCGGGTCGAGCGTGCCAGCCGGTCGAGGCGCGTTACAATCAGCGCGTCGCCCTTCTGGAGCTGGTTGATTGCACGGCGAAGTTGGGCGCGGTCGGCCCGTGCGCCGCTAGCGGTTTCCCGAAAAACCTTTTCGATCCCGGCGGCTCGCAATTGCTGCACCTGCGCGTCAAGGCTTTGGCCGTCGGTCGATACTCGTGCATAGCCGTAATTCATGCATGATTTATGCACGTCATTTCTACACAAAAAAAGCCTTCTTAAATCAAGCCTCTAATTTCTGTGCATAATTCTTAAATTTTGCACCTGCCTCAGCCCGAGGTTGGCTAGCCCGGATAGATGCTATTACGTTTTTAAATATCTTTTGACTTTTTGATGCCTTGAAGCAAGCTGTCTGGAGGCAGACTGTGCTGCCACAGGAGTTTTCAAATCGACAACCCGTCTCATAAACAGCGAACGCTGAAGCTTCTAATGCTCGGAGCGGCTGTGTCAGGAATATGGATTAACTTCGGCACAACTCCTGCCGTATCGCAAGTTTCGCCTTCTCTACCAAACCCGCTTGTAGCGTCATCAGGAAGCTCGGCCAAGTCACAGGAAGAATTGCTGAGAGAGTATCTGCTGTGCGTGAAAGGCTTCCTTGATAAAGATCCCTATTACGCTAAACCCTACGTTTGGGAGCTAGGCTGTGATGGAAGCGCTGAATATCTGGAAGTTTGTGCACAAAAGCTACACGATACGGCAGGCACACCTAAAGGAACTGCTGTCAACATCTGCTTGTCGGAAAGGCAGGAAATAGTAGAAAAGTTACGAGCGGACATTATTGCGCATAAGCCATAGTAGCCGCTTAATTTGGGCTTACTCCCTATTATTCTTTAGTTTGGCCTGCACATGTCCCGGCCTTGCGGAGACGTATGGGCCCGGCGCACAGCTTCCTCAGGAAAAACCTCTTGGCTCGCCATGCGCAAAAGTAGTAATATTTCCTACCAAAGGGCTTTTAGCACAGGTGGAAAACAATGCCCAACATAGAGAAAATCAGCGTCGCGCTGACGGGCGAGCAAATGTCCGCTATCCGCGCCGCTGTAGATGGTGGCGAGTATGCGACCACAAGCGAAGTCATCCGGGAGGCGGTTCGAGACTGGCAGGCCAAACGAGAACTGCGGCAGGAAGAAATCAACCGCCTGAGAACGCTCTGGGACGAAGGCATCGCCAGTGGGGATGCTGGCCTTGTTGATATGAGTGACCTGCGCCGCGAGGCCCGCGCACGCCTCGACGCTGCCAGAAATAGAACTTCCAATGTCACTTGACGTTTCCTGGACGCGGCAAGCGAAAGAAGACCTGCTTCGCATTTACGTCCTCATCGGGCTCGAACAGCCTGCCGCTGCCGAACGCTATTATGATCGGATAGAACGCAAAGCCCTTCTTCTTGCGGAGCAACCAAGGCTTGGTGCACGCCGCGCGGACATTCAGCCTGGATTACGGATGCTCATAGAGCATCCTTACGTCATCCTCTACCGAACGATCCCCGATACAGATGACGAAGCCGCTACAGGCGTTCAAATCGTCCGCGTTGTCGATGGACGGCAAGACTTGCCGGGGCTGTTCTATCCCTAAAACGGATCGCCTGCCCTCGCTGCTCTTCCCGACCATTCTTTTGTTCGGCCTGCCCATTCTTCCGTCCCGGCCTTGCGGAGATGTGCAGGCGCGGCGCACAGGCCAGGTCAAGGACGGCGCAAAGCGCCGCCCGGAGGGCTTGTCCTTGACGGGGCCGAGCACCGTGCCAAGCTGGCGATAAGACGGGGAAGGTTTTCCGATGATGGTCATTTACAAAATTACTTATCCAAACGGAAAGGTTTACGTCGGGCAGGATCGCACCGACAGCATTAACTATTTTGGAAGCGCGGATAGCAACCTGATTGCAAAAGACTTCACCCGCGAACAGCGTCGCGATTTTACGATCCGCAAGGAGATTCTGTGGGAGTCAGAAACGGCAACGCGCGCCGAACTAACGGCGAAGGAGATCGAATTCACCAGCAGTTTGCGGGCCAATGATCCTGCGGTCGGTTATAATCAATGGCCAAGGTTTTTAGGATAAAACTACCTTGGTGCGCTTGCTAAGCGTTTAGCTATCCATTTTTTCTTCCCGGCTCCTTGTTACGGGATCAAAGCCCTTGCCTTGCGAAAACAAACTCCATGAAACGGCGGAGGTCATTCAGGAGCGGCCTCAACTCCGGCGGGGGCGGTACTCTCAGCATGTTCATGACATGCGCAATCTGGTTGAGATTAACGCCCAATCGTCGGGCTTGCTCGGCAAGCTCCGTTAGGGCTTTGGCTTCTGGCGAGACCGAAAAGACAAGATCACAGGGGCAGCCCTCCCCTTTTGGCGACATACCCGGAGATGGATTGGAGAGAAGCAACGCGCGAGCGAAGTGTGAGAGCGTCATCCCCGCTTGGTTGGCCCGGTCACAAATCTTGGCGTACTCCTCTTCGTTCACGCGGTAATGCACGAACAGGTCTCTGGGTTTTCTCTTCATGACTGCTCCGTAGAGAGCGAGCCCTTGGGCTCGCAAAGCCGAGCGCATGCGTCCCTGGGTGGCCGGGGCAAGAAGCCCCGGTATTAGGAAACGTGCTACGTTTCCTCATCTTGCTACCAACCGCTTTTTCTAGCGTCTTCGACTTTTTGTGTAAGTTCCAGAGTTTGCTGTGATAGTTGCCTGTCAGAAATAAATTTCGATTTGGCCGTACGGTAACCTTGAAAACTCCCGCACATGCGTTTCTCGATCGTTTGATATTGTAAACGAGTTTGAGGCCGTTCGCTTGGATAGCTGAAAAGCTATCCTCGGTCCCAATGAATACTCTGGAAGGATAGCCTCGCGCCCGGAGGGATAGCCCCCGTCGGATAGCCTCATATTCAAACGGGATAGCCGAGCTGCTTGCGCGGGCCGCATATTGTGCCTCGGCCTTCGGCCTCGGCGAAAGAAGCCGGGAAGGAAAAAGGAGATTGGTGCGCTATCGTACCGTTCCGCGAGCGAGCTGGCGGTTGCCTCTTAATAGCTTTTAAGAGGGGGACGCTCCATCTTACTTTCTTGACTGTCTTTCTATATTTGGCGAAAGATTGAAATATGTCTTTTGATCGTGTCCCAGGACGTGGTGTAGCTGACGGCTGGCATCGCCGATGCTCCGGCAGGGCCGGGAAGGTCAGGCGGCCACAGCGGGCAGCCCGGCAGTGGGATCATGGCTCAAAGGCGCGATGGTTTCCAGCGTCATGTATCGAGCGCGTTGCACGGCCCACTCGTCGTTTTGTTCGAGCAGGATCGCGCCAATGAGCCGGGTGATGGCGGCCTCGTTCGGGAAGATGCCGACAACCTCGGTGCGCCGTTTGATTTCGCCGTTCAGCCGCTCGATGGGATTTGTGGAGTGCAGCTTGGTCCGATGCGCTGCCGGAAAGGTCATGTAGGCGAGCACATCCTGCTCGGCGTCGTCCATCAGGGTGGAGAGCTTGGGCAGCTTTGTCCTCAGCTGATCGGCGACCTTGCGCCATTGCTGGCTGGCTGCCACGGCGTCGTCTTGTGCGAAGGCCGTGGCGATGAAGGCCGAGACGACGCGCCGCCCGCTCTTGCCGGCGTGAGCGAGCGCGTTGCGCATGAAATGCACGCGGCAGCGCTGCCAACTGGCGTTCAGCACTTTTGAGATGGTGGCCTTGATGCCCTCATGCGCGTCAGAGACGACAAGCTCGACCCCGCGCAGGCCCCGGCGTGCGAGCTTGCGCAAGAAGGCGGTCCAGAACGTCTCGGCTTCCGAAGGGCCGATGTCCAGCCCCAGGACTTCGCGCCGGCCGTCGGAATTGACGCCGACGGCAACAATCACGGCCACGGAGACGATGCGGCCGTTCTGACGAACCTTCACGTAAGTGGCGTCGATCCAGAGATAGGGCCAGTCGCCTTCGATGGGGCGATCGAGGAAGGTTTTGACGCGGTCGTCGATTTCTTCGCAGAGGCGGCTGACCTGGCTCTTGGAGACCCCGCTCATGCCGAGCGCCTTGACGAGATCGTCGACGGACCGCGTCGAGACGCCCTGGATGTAAGCTTCCTGGATCACCGCCGTCAGCGCCTTCTCGGCCATGCGGCGCGGCTCGAGAAAACCCGGAAAGTAGCTGCCCTTGCGAAGCTTCGGGATGCGCAGCTCAACGGTTCCGGCGCGCGTCTCCCAGATGCGGTCCCGGTAGCCGTTGCGCTGAACGAGCCGGTCTGGCGAACGCTCTCCGAAAGCGGCGCCGGTGAGGCCAGAGACCTCCATCTCCATCAAGCGTTCGGCGGCGAAGCCGATCATATCGCGGAGGATGTCGGCGTCAGGCGTCTTCTCGATCAGCGTGCGAAAGGTCATCATGTCGTCGGTCATCGGCGGTTCCCCGGTTGCGTTGGATGTCGCAACCCGATCCTACCGCTGAGTTGCCGATGATCACCGCAAGCCGCTCACTCGCTACGGCGCCATTGAGGGCGCGCTTCGCGAGCGGCTTGCTACCGTCGAGTTACACCACGACCGGGGACGTGAGCTGTCTTTCTTTGAGCTGTCTTTTTATAAAACTAGTTTTTTGCCAATCTAACTTTCATGAAGACGATCATCATTGCAAATCAGAAGGGCGGCTCCGGAAATCCACTCTTACAGTACATTTGGCCGCCGCCGCCGAGCATGCGGGCGACGGCCCAGCGTGATTTCGGACACGGACCCGCAAGGAACGGCTGCGGATTGGTTCAATCAGCGCAAAAGGAGCGGTATCGACACGCCGCTTTATGCGCCGCTTTCTTTGTTTGAACTTGCCGAGAAGAGAGAAGCGTTGGAGGCGGCGGGCGCGAAGTATTTTTTCATCGACACCGCGCCGTCTGTCGGGGCCGTGAATGCGCAACTCTTGAAGGCTGCCGATTGCATCCTCATTCCCTTGAATCCGACGCCGGCTGACTTGAGGGCGCTCGTAAAAGCAATGCCTGTGCTTCAGGAGGCAAAAAAGCCGTTTCATTTTGTGCTGACACGCGTGAGAGCCAATCTCCGCAACAACAACAGCGCGGCAATGGCGCTTGAAGCCTTGGGCCTGGTGCTGCCCGTGCGTATGCATGAGCGCGTGATTTATGCCGAAACCTTCGCTCATGGCAAAACAGCACTGGAGATTGAGGCAAACAGTCCGGCAGGGCAGGAGATTGCATCCCTGTGGCAAGCTGTGAAAGACGCTATTGGCTCGGAAACAGGAATTCAAGAAAGCAAGAAAGCGAGAATTCGCCCATGAGCAACAAACGGCCCGTTGTCGATCTCGCGGCTCTGACTGCCGAAGCCGCAACCCCGATGGTTGAAGCTCAACAACGAGCGCCGCATACTGTTTCGGCTAAAACCGAAGGGATGGCTCCGGCTGTCAGGACCGAAAATCTTGAGGCGTTGGCCTTCAAGGTGTCACCAGCTTTTCGCAAGCGCTTCCGGCAATGCGCCATAAACGCCGATTTAAAGCTCAATCAGTTGTTGTTTGAAGCCCTAGGTCCTGTGGACGGATTTGATCAAGATTAGGCTGCAGGCAAATGCGACAAAGGAAGCGTAATTCTGTGCAGTCTTCTCGCATCGCATGGCGACCCGCTTAAAGCGCTTCAGTTTGCCGAATGCCTGCTCGATCCGCGCTCGGCTTTTGTAGAGTGTCTTGGCGAAGAAGGCTGGCTTGTTCTTGGTGTTTGAGCGGTACGGTATAACCGGGCAGACGCCACGCTCACGCGCCGCTTCACGGTTCGCCGCCGCATCGTAGCCCTTATCGGCGACCGCCGCCCGCGGCGTTATTTCGGGACCGATATCGAGCAGCGTTTCGAAATTTCTGCTGTCGCTGGCCTCGCCGCCTGTGAGATGAAAACCGATGGGATGGCCTTTCTTGTCTGTTTTTAAATGGATTTTTGTCGAGAAGCCTCCGCGCGATCGGCCAAGCGCCTGGGCGTCCTGCCCCCTTTAGCTCCCGCCGCAGACACATGAGCGCGCACGACGGTCGAATTGAACATTTGCACCAAATGCGCGGTGTCGCTCAGGCTCGCAAGCGCGTCGAAGAAGGCTTCGAACGTCCCAGTCTGGCTGAGCCGCCAGAAGCGCTTCCACACACTGTTCCACTTGCCGAACTCCGCCGGAAGCGCCCGCCAGGTGATGTTGTGAACGGTGAAATAATGAAGCGCTTCCAGAAACTTACGGTCATCGCGGCCAGGCTCGCCTCGCTTCGAGCGTACAGCCCGAAAAACTTCGATGGCGATCGCCCAGTCCTCCTCCGTCATCTGTGTCAGCATGACCGGCCCTCCCTAAGCCGGTCATCTATGAATCACCGAAATACTGATTTGGGAATCCACTTCCCTTAAACTGGCGGCTTTCCGTCCACAGGACCTAGCCCGAATTATTCACCAGGCTGTCGCCTTTTGGGCGATGAGCGGGACGTAATCCATTGGAATCACGTATGGTTCTGTTGTCGAGACAGTGTCGTTCGCAATTCCTCGGAGACTCCCGCTCACCATGACAGAAGCTACTCTTTTCCTTCCCGGACTGTCACCTGTCGGCGGCAAGGAAATCACAGCCACGTTCGATGGCGGACAACTCTCCTCGGATGGCGGCGTTCTCATTTTGCGCGAGATCGAGAAGCAACTCGGCATTGCCGCGATGCTCAGCGCTTGCGTGCCGGACGTCCGCGATCAGAGCCGCGTCATCCACACCCATGCCGACATGATCCGATCGCGGGTGTTCGCCATCGCCAGCGGTTACGAGGACTGCGACGATCTCGATGCACTGCGCATCGATCCAGCTTTCAAGATGGCGTGTGGGCGCCAGCCTGAGACGGGTAAAGACCTCATGTCCCAGCCAACATTGTCGCGTCTTGAAAACGCGCCGTCCTGGCGCGCCCTTGCACGCATGGCGCTCGGAATGATTGACCTGTTCTGCGCCAGTTTCTCCCGTGTGCCTGTCCGCATCGTGCTCGACATCGACGATACGGACGATCCGGCGCACGGCCAACAGGAACTCATTCTCTTCAACACCCATTCGGGCGGCTATTGCTTCCAGCCCATGCATATCTTCGAGGCAGGCTCCGGCAAATCCGTGCTGTCGCTGCTGCGCCCTGGAAAGAGGCCGTCGGGCGAGGAGATCGCGCAAGTTCTGCGGCACGTCATTGCCCGAATCCGGCGCAACTGGCCGAGGGTCGAGATCATGGTGCGCGGCGACAGTCATTATACGGCGCCAGAAGTGCTGGATTTGCTTGAAGAAAGACGATGCAGTTACATTCTCGGCCTTTCAACCAACGCCCGCCTCGCGAAGAGGGCGCACCCCTGGGCCGAGGACGCCGCCACACGCCTGGCGCCTGCGAAGAAAGAAAAGGTGCGGCGCTTCCATCAGACCGCCTACCAAGCTGGCAGCTGGTCGAAAGCGCGCAAGATCATCGCCCGCGCCGAGGCCACAGGCATGGGGAGCGACGTCCGCTTCGTGGTGACGAACCTGCCAGGCTCCGCGAAGGTGCTCTACGAGAAGGTCTACTGCGCACGCGGGCGCATGGAGAACATGATCAAGGACATGAAGCTCTACACGCGCTCCGATCGCACCTCCTGCCACCGCTGGGAGGCCAATCAGTTCCGGCTTATCCTGCACATGGCTGCCTACTGGCTGCTGCACGCGTTGAGGGGCGCTGCGCCAAGGCGCTCGCTATGGCGCACGGCGACTTTCGAGACGCTGCGGCGCGCCTTTCTCAAAATCGCGGTGCGCGTGGAGGAACTGAAGAGCCGTATCAAGGTCGCCTTTCCCTCAGCCTATCCGCACGCACCGGCGCTCGCTCTCCTCGCCCGATCAGTGAGTGTTCGAAGCCCATGACCATTGCGGCAAGCGCCGCGCAAGCCCCGATCCCAAACCCTCAACGCGTTGCAATGTCCACTCACCAATCGACCGTCAAACCGGCCGATGACGCATGCCTGCTCTGTCCGTGAGCGTGCTTCGCGAATAATTGGGGCTAGATGCATGGGAAGAGAAGCGGGCGCTTAAAAAGTAAGAAAAGAAGATTTCCCCCTTTCGTCTTTCTGAGGCACTGAAGGAGCTTGCAAATGCGAGTTGTTTGCAGACTGAAGCCTCTAATTCCTCTAATTTTTCTTCAAAAATCCCTGATGTTAGATAGTTAATAATCAGTTAGATAGTTACGGCCTGTGGATAAGTCAAATAAGTCAGTTAAATCAAATAACTGCAAGCTCGCCTTGTGATCAAAGGGGCGAAGATTTGTGAGTGAAGGGGCGAAAGCGTGAGTGAAGGGGCGAAGTCGTGAATGGAAAGGCGAAAGCGTGAGTAGAAGGGCGAATCTCTTGCTGCGGCAAAAGTAGATTGTTAGTTTTGACATGTGCCTTCGCCCCTCCTCCCTGATCGCCACCCCGTTCGCGATTTCTTCGTCCTCGATGTCATGGATGTCGTCCCGCGCTCGGATATGGCGTCAATGGAGCATCCGATCTATTCGCTTTCGCCGCGCCCCGATTTGCGTGAGCTGTCGTATGTGCATGACGATCAGAAGATCGAGATTATCCCCGGCAGCCGGGGATTGCCGACGGTCTATGACAAAGACATTCTGATTTACTGCATCTCAAAGCTGATGGCGATGCGGAATGCAGGGCAGGAAATTGGTCCGACCGTGCGCTTAACAACGCACGACCTCTTGGTTCAAACCAACAAGCAAACCAATGACAATGGGTATCGGCGCTTGGAAGCGGCTTTGCAGCGTTTGGCGGGAACAGTCATCCAAACCACCATTGAAACCGGAGAAGAGAAGACCGTCAAAGGCTTCTCTCTCATCAGTTCCTACGAATATAACCGCAAGGGGTCGATGCACGCTGACCGGCTGCGGTATCTGGAGATTACCCTGAGCGACTGGATTTTCAGGGCAATCGAGAGCGCCGAGGTTTTACCAATTAGCCGGGATTACTTTCGTTTGCGCAAGCCACTTGATCGGCGCCTATACGAGCTGGCCCGGAAGCATTGTGGCGGCAGTAGCAAATGGCGCGTCAGCCTCGACAAGCTTCAAAAGAAATGCGGGTCGCGCATGGAGCGGCGCTTCTTTCTCCGCCATGTGCGCCAGACCGTGCAATCAAACCATCTTCCCGATTATGCCCTGACGCTTGAAAACGACCATGTTGTATTCTTGCGGCGTGGTGAGTGGGCAGGAGAGGCAAAGCCGACTGTGGCCAAAGCGCCTACAGTAACGCCTGCAAATCCTGTCGTTTCAGAGCGACGCATCCTGATTTCATCGCAAGCGATGGAACGGCTTTATGAGATTGCGCCACGTTGGGACAAACATATGCTTGAAAGCCTGTACAGTGCTTGGGCAAAGGATAAAGACGTTGCGCACAATGAAGACGCGCGTTTTCTTGGGTGGGTGAAAAGCTATACGAAGGGAAAGCCTGCGCCATAAGGTGCGGCGGCAACAATGTTGCCAAGCTTACTCTAGAACCTTTAGCTTATACTAAGGGATTATAAGCTAGAGGCCTAAGTTTCTGAAACAATGCGGATCAAAGGGGCAAGTATCCTTACTGATCCGGCTCACGGTTCACAACAGCTATCGGCATCGAAAGAGACTTCCGCATTAGGGCGGGGTGAGGCTTTGTCATGTCTCGAATTCGTGACGGGTTTTTTCCTTTGGCGCTGCGGGCGAGCCAGGCTGCGGCGATGCTCGGCGTCAGCGAAAGCCAGCTTCGCCAGTGGGTGATCGAAGGAAAAGTCCACAAGCCATATCATGTCCGCAAAAACGTGGTGCTGTTCGATGCGGTGACGCTTGCGAACGATTGGGACCGCATGAAAGATGAAGCTGAGGCTTCGGTCTTTTGAGTGGTGAAAGCGAAACGGGTGAAGGATCAAATCCGTGGGACGGCGTACTCAGCTAATGCGTCAGCCTCCAAAATACTGCCACGGCTATATCGACTGCCGGGGCAAGCCGCGCTGGTATCTGAGAAGAGCGGGGCACAAGCGCGTTCCCCTTCCTGGCCTGCCCTGGTCGCCGGACTTCATGGCGGCGTATGAGGCTGCAATGGCGGGCGCGAAAATCGAACCCGGAAAAAATAAGATCAAGCCCGGAAGCGTTGCGGACCTCATTACCCTCTATTACCAGACTGCCGCCTTCATCGGTCTCGCCGACGCAACGCGGCAAACCTACCGGGGCATTTTGGAGAGGTTCCGCGCCGACTATGGCGAGCTTCCCGTGGCTCGTCTTGAAGAGCAACACATTGCTGCCATTCTTGACAAAAGGGCCGACACACCGGCGGCGGCAAACAATCTGCGCCGTATGCTGAAGGCGATCATGAAGCTCGCGAAGCAGAGGAAGATAATTAAGGTCAATCCCATGACCGAGGTTGAACCTATCCGCTATAAAGTGAAGGGCTTCAAGGATTGGTCAGATGCGGAAATCAAGCTCTTTACGGACTGCTACCCGATAGGAACGCGGGAGCGGCTGGCCCTGGAGCTTATGCTTTGCGCAGCACCCCGCCGGAGCGATGTGGTGCGGCTCGGTCCTCGGCACGTGCTGGGTGGCCGCCTCATCTATGTACAGAAGAAGACCGGTGCGGAAATCAATGTGCCGCTTTTGCCTGAGCTTAAAGCCGCCATAGAAGCGATGCCGACGCTCGCTCAACAGAAACGTTTTCTCGAAACGAAATTCGGAAAGCAGTTTACCGAAACCGGATTTTATAATTGGTTCACACGCAAGGCGCAGAAAGCTGGTGTTCCGAGGGTCGGTCTCCGCACGGCTTGCGCAAGGCGTCATGCAGGCGCTTGGCCGAGGCCGGATGCTCTCCACATGAAATCATGTCGGTAAGCGGGCATGAGACGCTTAAGGAAGTGGAACGCTACACTAGGGCAGCAAACCGGGTGCGCCTTGCCGATAGCGCGATTGCCGCGTTGCAATCGGCACAAAAGGCCGTGTTGCTTGGGGCAAATAAAGTTCGGGAATTGGCTAACAGGACCGGAAATGTTAGCCACTCGATTGAAGAAGACACTGATCTAACAGTGTTTTCTGCAAATGATGGTGGAGGGGGTTGGATTCGAACCAACGTAGGCTTAGCCAACGGATTTACAGTCCGTCCCCTTTAGCCGCTCGGGCACCCCTCCGAAAAGAAAAAGACCAACGAAATCAGAACACTAATTTTGTGCAGGATTCCCTATCGATCTGGCACATTGGTTTGCAGCTTGGTCTACAATTTGTCAATCCCTTTTTGCTTGAGAATGTTCTTGTTTTGTTTTTTTGCTCAGCTTCTGACCGCTGCATGGTTTTGAGCTGGCACGATCACGTCAAAATTACGATTTGCGCGCGACTGCGCATCGTGACACGCGTTCGGGCTCTCAACTCTCGATGCCCATTTGGTCCAGTGGGCTGCCGTCAAATATGGAAATCTGGATAGCTCGCGGATCCTGCAGGAGCCGGCGATATTGCCCATGCCGTATCCCCCGCCACAGGATCGCCGACCAAGGCGGAAAATATTATTTGCACCTGCTGGAACCAACAGGACCAGGACACGCTCATGGGCTTGCTCAGCGCACCGTAATATCAACCCCTTCTCCGGAACCCACCCCAGCCTGCGCATCTCTCGATTGCAGGGGCTGTGCTTGCGAATGTCACGCCTCGGCGGGAGCTTCGCAGCACGAAATGCCGCACCGCTGACCCTGGAATAACCGCAAGATTTACCAATCTTGGCCCAAATATTGCCTTCTAAGCAGGACAGTGAGGAAGAATCGTTAAGAGAAGGTGAATGCCTTCCCTGTGGCGAAGTCCGTGCCCGGTACCGGTGCACGGCTCTCATACATGCTAGAAGGTTAGAAAGTAATGCGCAAACGGGGACTCGCGCTTGGTACGTTCCTTGTCGTTCTTTTCGCTGTCACCGGTCTTGTCACTCTGCCCTCGCGGCAGAAGGGTGACGCCGTCGCGGCCGGTGCCGACATCTACAAAAATCTCGAACTTTTCGGAGACGTGCTCGATCAGGTGCGCGCAAATTATGTCGTAAAGCCCAACAACTCGAAGTTGATCGAAGACGCGATCAAGGGCGTGCTGACGGGGCTCGATCCCCATTCGACTTATCTCACGCCGAAAGAAGTCGAAGAGGAGCAGGCAGAGACGCGCGGCGAGTTCGGTGGGCTCGGCATCGACGTTACGATGGAGGATGGCCTTGTGAAGGTCATCGCGCCCATCGAGAATATGCCCGCGGAACGGGCAGGGGTGTTGGGCGGCGACTCCATAACCGCGATCGATGGCGAGAACCTCCGAGGCCTCAGCATGGACGCGGCGGTGGACAAGATGCGAGGGCCGGTTGGTTCCCCCATCGTGCTCACGATCGCAAGAAAAGGCTCGCCAAAGCCGATCACCGTCAAGGTCGTCCGCGATGTGATCCGGGTCAACCCAGTTCAATACAGCGTTGAGGGCGACGTCGGCTGGATCAAGGTGAAGTCATTCGAAAACGAACACACAACCGAGCATCTTGAGCAGGCCGTTCAGGACATCAAGAAGATCCTGGGCTCCAAAGTAGCCGGTTACGTGCTGGATCTCAGGAACAACCCCGGAGGTCTTCTCGATCAGGCCATCGCTCTTTCCGACGATTTCCTCGACCATGGCGTCATCGTCATTACGAGAGGCCGCAATCCGGCCGATATCGATCGCGCCGACGCTAAGCTTGGCGACGTCACGGACGGAAAGCCGCTCGTTGTCTTGATCAATGGCGGGTCGGCTTCAGCTTCGGAGGTTGTGGCGGGAGCGCTGCAAGACCATAAGCGGGCGCAGCTCCTGGGCACGCGATCCTTCGGAAAGGGTTCGGTTCAGACCATGATTCCGCTTCCGAACAAGGGCGCGATCCGTCTTACAACCGCCAGATATTACACGCCATCCGGCCGCTCGATCCAGGCGACCGGGATCGAGCCGGATTATGTCGTCGAACCCGAGCTTCCGCCGGACCTGAAGTTGCAGCTTGCGCTGCTTCCCTTTGAGTCAAAGTCGCAGTTGAGGGGGCACTTGAAGAATGCCGGGACGGAAGAATCCGGAGGAAGCATTTCCTATGTGCCGAAGGAGAAGGAGAAGGACAATCAGCTCAAGGCCGCCATTGCGCTCCTCCATGGAGAGCTTCCGCAAACCGGCAAGAAAGCCGTAGACCAGGCCCGGGCGACACCATCGGATACCGCACCTCTCGCGCTCGGGACAAGCGGCGGCTGAACCGCATCCCGCGTGCGTGACGGGCCTTGCCGGAATGATACGTGACGAGGCATAATTACTTATCGAATGCTCTCATCCGATTTCCGAGGCAGGGCCATGAGCGGCGCGGGACAGCTTGATGGCGGCGTTATAAGCGTCCGCTCCTCGCTTTCATCGGCAGAGACCATCAAGAACCTGCTGATCGGGGTGGACCGGCGCGGTATGATTGTGTTCGCACGCATCGATCACGCCAAGGCTGCGAAGGAAACGAGCCGGAGACTGAGGCCCGCACAGCTTTTCGTCTTCGGCTATCCGGAAGCCGAAGCGCCTTTGATTGAAAAAATCCCGCTTTTCGGCCTCGATTTTCCGCAGCGCGTGCTGGTGTGGGAAGACGAGCAGGGCGGCGTCTGGTTGAGCTACAATGACCCGATCTGGATCGGCCGGCGGCACGAAGCCGGAGCGGACCTTATCCCGAGGCTCGAAGCGATCCGCAACTCGCTCGCCGGAATTGCGGCCGAGGCAATAGTTGCCAAGGACCGCGTTGCGGGAGCGTGACGCTCGCGATTCGCGTTCCTATATTACTTGCATGAACATCATCGTATTCGGACCCACCGGCGGCACGGGCCGTGCTGTCATTTCAAGTCTCTTGGCCGACGGCCACACAGTGACGGCTTTCGCGAGAGATCCGTCGAAGCTTTCCCCGGCGCAAGGGCTCACCCTCGTCAAGGGTGACGCCATGAACGCCGTCGATGTGGCGCGCGCCATCCCCGGCCATGAGGTGGTGGTGATAAGCCTTGGCAACGCGCAGCTCCCGCTCGCGGTGTCGCTAGGCGCGCGCCGGACCACCGCCGCTGACATTTGCGAAGCAGGCACTCGCAATATCGTCGAGGCCCTTGGCCCCGGCTCGCCCGTTCGCGTGATCGCCGTCACCGCCTTCGGCGTCGGCGATACCCGCGACAAGATGCAGATGGCTTTCAAGATTTTCTCCCGGCTCTTCTTGCGGGAAGCCATGGCCGACAAGGAGCGCCAGGAGGCGGTATTGAAGGCGTCGGACCTCGACTATGTATTGGTGCAGCCTGTCGGGCTTACGGATGCACCCGGCGCCGGCAATTGGTTCGCCAGCATAACGGGCGAAACCCGACAGATGCGCATATCGCGCAAGGACGTCGCCGCGTTCATCGCGGAAGAAGTCGATAATCCGCGCTACCACCGGCAAACGGTCGCCCTTTCGGGCTGACTGGAACAGCCCGCGTTGGACGCCGATAAGCTGCTCCAGCACTTTAGAACCGATCAACTTTTCCGCCCTTAATCGGTTCCGATTAAAGCCGGGTGATCTAACTCTGCACGGCGCCGATAAGGTCGAGATCACCGCGCAACACGGCATCGAAGCGTCCGGAGACCCGCCAGATCCGGCGAGCAGCGAAGCGCCGTTCCTGTAGAGCGAATGAGCGTATTCGAGGGTGCGGCGCGCGGCATGGCGGCGGCGAGCGCCGCATGGGGCTTGTTCGGACCTCGCCGAGCGGCGCGGGCGCGAGCTTCACCCGAGCCGTGACTTACTGCTCAATGCCGCGGTATCCTCGTTTTGACGGCATCCCCGACCCTTTCGATCATGAAGCGGACATAATCGCGCGCGAACGGGAAAGCGCCCCGATCCTTGCACGGAGAAAGTATGTCCCGGCGTCGCTTTTCGATTGTGCGCATCTTCAAGGTCCGCGAAAGCGGCAACACCGAGTTCTGGATCGCGAATTTCGTCGTGATGGCCTCGACAATTCTCGGCGTCTATCTTGCGGCGCAGGCCGGATTCAAGACTGCGCTGCAGTTCGAGGTCGCGCGAAGCGAACGCGATGGCTACTATATGCGGCGCGCGCTGCTCGATGAGGTGAAGGACAATCTCGACTCCGTGGATGACTGGAGCCAGACCTTCGAGAAGGCGCTGCGCAATCGAATTTCCGACTCCTATTTCCTGCCGTCCGACACTTGGATCATGTATTGGTCCGACAAGAATGGCTGGTCAAACGCCGGCATCGTTCCTGACGAGCTGAAGATGAAGACCTTCGTCTGGGAAACCATGAAGCAGCAGACCATCACCTTCCAGCTTGCGCCGCAGCTCATCTCGGCCGTCCGCCGCTACTACGACAGCATGGACGGCAACATGAAGGAAGTGCTGAGCCACGAGTGGAAGGCCGGCCCCGCCGCGAAAGCGATCCTCGACGACACAAGGCGCATGCGCGAGGAGATCGTGCCCGCCTTCGAGAAGGACCTCGTAGAGCTGCGCGTAGACCTCGAGGCGCAAGGCGTGCCGGTAAAATAACCCCGCCGCGCGGCGACCAAACCCAAAGCGCCGCTACAGTGTTTCCCAGGCGACTGTCACTGGGCAACTCGGAACCTTTCGATTCCGTGAAGGAAAGAAGCGCGGCCATCAAAGTTTTGGGAGACAGCCCGAAGGGCGGTGCACCCCCCGGAACAAGAGCGCCCCGACGCCGCTTTGTTATTCGTTCTGCTTCTTCAATGCATAGGATTTGCAGCTACTTGGCTCCCTTCAACGGAGGGGAGAATAGTGGCGTTTCTGCGCAGAACGTCCGTGAAGCGGTGCGTTTCATGGGAGATCCCAAGCGGAGAGAGTATCGAGATATGCAGGAAAGAGCAGGCCAGACACCCTACTGGATGCAGGGCAATTTTGCGCCGGTCAAGGAGGAGGTCACAGCGATTGACCTGCCCGTGGAGGGTGCCATTCCCCCCGAACTTTGCGGCCTTTATGTCCGCAACGGCGCCAACCCGGTGCGCGGCAATTCCAGCCACTGGTTTCTCGGCGACGGCATGGTTCATGGCGTATCGCTGAAAAACGGCAAGGCCGAGTGGTATCGCAACCGTTGGATCCGCACACCGCCTTACGAAGGACAGCCGCGCACGCCGATGTCGCCTTTCGACCTCCGCTACAGCCGGGCCAATACGCACGTGATTGGGCACGCAAACCGCATCATGGCGCTTTATGAGACCTCCTTTCCAATGGAGTTGACCCGCGAGCTTGAGACCGCGGGCTATAACGATTTCGGCGGCAAGCTGAAGACGCCGTTCACCGCCCATCCCAAGATTTGCTCGCTCACAGGCGAGATGCATTTTTTCGGATACAGGGCGCTGCCTCCGTTCCTTACCTATCATGTTGCCGACGCATCCGGGGTGCTTCTGCGAAGCTTGGAGATCCCGGTCAAGGCCGCGACAATGGTGCACGATTTCGCGCTCACTTCGGGGCATGTCATCTTCATGGACCTGCCGGTGGTTTTCGACCTTAGCTCGGCAATGGGCGGGGTTTCCATACCCTTCTGTTGGAGCGACAGCTACGGCGCGCGCCTCGGCATATTGCCGCGTGGAGCTGGCATCGACAAACTTCGGTGGGTGGAAGTCGAGCCTTGCTACGTCTACCACGTCGCCAACGCCTTCGAGACGCCGGATGGAACCATCACTCTCGACGTCGCGAGATACAAGGAGCACTTTCGAGGCGGCCCGCCCTCAGCACTCCTATTCATTCGACACAGCTGTTCTGACGCGGTGGACCATCGCGCCCGGCGCGTCAAAGGCGAAGGAGCAGCAAGTCGACGACCGCACCATCGAGTTTCCAAAGATCGACGATAGCCGGACCGGACAGCGCCACGACACCGTTTATGCGCTCGCGACACACGGGACGCTGGCTACGGGCGTTTTCACGGAGCTTCTGAAGTACGACCTCAAGAGCGGGCGCGTGGACTCGCAGGACTTCGACGGCTTCGGTGTCCCGAGCGAGTTTACGATGGTGTCCGCCAGACCGGACGCAGCCGACGACGAGGGATGGCTTCTCGGCTTCGTCTACGATCGAACCCGCGATGCGAGCGATCTTGTCATCTTCGATGCGCAATCCGTCGCCAACGACCCGGTCGCAAAAATTCGCCTGCCGCGACGCGTTCCGCAGGGCTTTCACGGGAGCTGGATAGCGGATGAGCCCGCGCAAGACGGAATTCGTCAGCCGCTCTTGAACTCATAGCTCCAGGGGTAGCTGGTACTCCCACCATCAAAAACGACTCCGCCAAACGCCATCGTTTGGCGGAAATCCCCGCCTATTTGGGCGCCTGGACCGGCATTCATTGCGGCCCAAAACTAAATCCGCTATGAAGAATGCGCGTGTATTGCGCTAGCCGATGTGCAATCGGGGCACGAATTGAGGCATGACTTTCGAAGTGGGATGCTTCCAGGCGCAAGGGCTTGACCATGAAGATCGGATCGGCGGCTGCCATAGCTTTTCTTATCGCGGCTTTCCCGAATGCGGGAAATGCTGCGGATCAGTGCGACGCGCGTGCCTTCGGAGTGCAGATCGATCAAACAGCCCAGGCCTTGCGAATGCTCAACAAGGAAAGTGAAAGGCGCTTCCAGGAACGGCTCCTTGCCATAGCGAGAGCGCAGGGCTGGACCGAGGCGCAGAAGGCCGACAAGGCCGCCGCCGCAATGGACGACAGCAAGCTCGAAACGTTCAACTCTGAAATTGAACAGCTTGTTGGCCAGCTCGATACGCTGAATGTCACGCCCAAGAATGATATTTCCTGCACACGCCTGAACGAACTCAAGGGGGTGAACGACAAGCTTGTCGCTGTCATGAGGCAGAAGGCCGGCTTCATTCTCGCGCAACTCGAGAGCGAAGCTGCAAGACCGCCGATCTCGCCCTATTCGCAAACAGCCCCTGTCGGCAAATCCAGCCCATTGCCGCAAATGGCGTCAGCCACTCCTGGTGAAGCGTCCGCTCAGGACGTCCCGTGGTCAGCGAACGTGGCCAAGGCTCTTCGTCCGCCCGCGAAGCCCCCGGCTGCGGCAGAAGCCCCGACGCCGCCTTCCAATGCACAGCAAACGAAGACGGCATCGGCGGAAGCTCCACTTTCGATTCGTCCGACTCCATCGCAGCAGGACGGCCGGGTTGCCTCTTTGAAGCCGCCGGCGAGCGATACGGTTCCTCCTGCAGCCCCATCTCCGAACGGTTACTCCCCACAAGAAATCCGTAACGCCGGCGAGGGCGTTTTCGGCAAGCTGACCTCGGAATTCGCCGTGGTCATGAACCACGCTTTCGACACCTTCGGGCAGCCGAATGCCTATATCGTCGGCGATGAAGGAGGCGGCGCTTTTCTCGCGGGCCTTAGATATGGCCAGGGCACGCTCTATTCCCGCGTCAATGGTGTCCAGACGAGCCCAGCCGAGATTTACTGGCAAGGCCCTTCCTTGGGTGCGGATATAGGCGCGACCGGCTCCCGGGCTCTCTTTCTTGTTTACAACCTCGACGATGTCGCGGGCTTGTACAGGCGCTTTCCGGGCCTCGACGGCTCTGCTTACGTCGCGGGCGGCTTCGGGTTGACCGTCTACCGCAGCGGAAACATGCTCATCGTTCCGATCAGGACAGGGCTGGGCCTCCGAATTGGGGCAAGCGTCGCCTATTTGAAGTTCACCGACCACGCAAGCTTGAACCCGTTCTGATCCCGGCCTAATCCTGGGGGGTCCAGCCTTAGGAAGTAAGTCCGCTTCATGCTCGTAAAGTCCCAAGGAGCCGCGCCGCAACCGGCGCAGTTTCCGCTGTCGTTCCTCGAGTTCGTGTCGCTGATCGCGCTCCTTATGGCGCTGACGGCCCTCTCCATCGATGTCATGCTGCCGGCGTTGCCGCAAATCGGCAATGCGCTAGGGGTTGGCGACGAGAACGATCGCCAACTCGTCATCAGCGTCTACTTCATAGGCTTCGCGGCCGGACAGCTTCTGTTCGGCCCCCTTTCAGACCACTATGGGCGAAGGCAACCGCTCCTGGCAGGACTTGCCCTCTACATCGCCGGGACAATCATTGCGCTGTTTTCCGGCTCCTTCGGAGGGCTTCTTATTGCGCGTGTGTTGCAGGGGTTTGGCGCGTCGTCTCCACGCGTGGTGGCGCTTGCCATTGTGCGCGACCGTTTCGGCGGACGCGAAATGGCCCGCGTGATGTCTTTCGTCATGATGGTGTTTATCGTGGTGCCGATCTTGGCTCCCGGCGTCGGCGAGATCATCCTCCAGCTTTCGAGCTGGCGCATTATCTTCTATTTCCTGCTCTTCGTTGCAGCCAGTTCGCTGATCTGGGCGTGGTTCCGGCTGCCCGAAACGCGGCACGAGGAGGACCGCCTGCCCTTCTCCATGGCCGCCGTCTGGCGGGCAACCAAACTCGTGGCGACCACACGCCAGACCGCCGGTTATACGATCGGCATGGGGTTCGTGTTCGGGCTTCTCTTGAGCTACATCGTCAGCGCGCAGCAAATTTTCGTCGATGTCTACGGCTTGGGGGCGCGCTTCCCCATCGCCTTTGGCGTCATCTCCTGCTTCCTGGTTGCGGCGTCGGGCCTCAACGCTTTGTTCGTGCGCAAGATCGGAATGCGCGTCGTCTCTCACCGCGCCATCTTCGCCGGGCTTGCGGTTTGCTTGTTGATGGCTCTCGCCGGCTTTCCAGAAAAGCCGCCGCTCCTTGTGTTCGGCCTGTATATGGGGATCGTCTTCTTTTGTTTCGGCGTCATCATGCCGAACTTCAGCGCCTTGTCCATGGAGCCGATGAGCCACCTTGCAGGGACCGCCTCGTCCCTCGCGGGCTTCTACTCGACGGTGGCAGGCGCGGCCTTCGGCACCGCGATCGGGCGGTCCTTTGACGGAACAGTGAGGCCGCTTTGCATCGGCATCACGCTGCTGTTTGCTGCGACGCTCGTGACGGTGCTGATCACGGAAAGGTTCAAGCTGTTGGAGCATAGAGCGGCGCCAGATGTGCCGTTGCCGCATTCGGAATGAGAACAAGCTCGCAAATGAATTTCTCAATTGTAACCCGAGTCATCTTCGATTATATGCGGCTCATGCATCAGCGCCCGTCAGCGAAGGTTCGCCCACGGGTGCAGTTGGTGTCGGGAAAGTGAAAGCTGCACATGTTCGAATCCCTCTCGGACCGCCTTGCCGGCATTTTCGATAAGCTGACCCGTCGCGGCGCTCTGACTGACAGCGATGTGGCGGAGGCCATGCGCGAGGTGCGCCGGGCGCTTATCGAGGCCGACGTGGCGCTCGATGTGGTGAAGTCCTTCACGGACAGGGTGCGCGAAAAAGCGGTCGGCCAGGAAGTCGTGCGCTCGATCACGCCGGGGCAGATGGTCGTGAAGATCGTGCATGACGAGCTTGTGCGGACGCTCGGAGCCGAGGCGGAGCCCATCGACCTGTACGCGCCTGCCCCTGTGCCGATCATGATGGTCGGCTTGCAGGGCTCCGGTAAAACCACGACGACTGCCAAGATCGCGAAGCGCCTCTTCGAGCGGGACAAGAAGAAAGTGCTGATGGCGTCGCTCGACACACGCCGCCCCGCCGCGCAGGAACAGCTCAAGATCCTCGGCGAACAGGTCAACACTGATACCCTGCCGATCGTCAAGGGCCAGACGCCGCAGCAAATCGCATCGCGGGCCATGCAGGCCGCGCGGCTCGGCGGCTACGATGTCGTCATCCTTGACACGGCGGGCCGCCTCCACATCGACGACGAGTTGATGCGCGAGACAGAAGAGGTGCGCGACATCGCGAAGCCGCACGAAACGCTGCTTGTCGCCGACAGCCTTACCGGCCAGGACGCGGTAAACCTCGCGCGGACGTTTAACGAGCGCATCGGCATCACCGGCATCGTGCTGACCCGGATCGACGGCGATGGCCGTGGCGGTGCGGCGCTTTCCATGCGCGCCGTGACAGGCAAGCCGATCAAGCTGCTCGGCACGGGCGAAAAGCTCGACGGCCTCGAAGATTTCTATCCAGACCGCATCGCGAGCCGCATCCTCGGCATGGGCGATGTGGTCAGCCTCGTCGAGAAGGCTGCCGAGACCATCGACCAGGAAAAAGCCCAGGCGATGGCGAAGAGGCTGGCGAAGGGCCAGTTCGACCTGGAGGATCTCGCTGACCAGCTCAAGCAGATGCAGAAGATCGGCGGCATGTCGAGCGTGCTTGGCTTCCTCCCCGGCATCGGCAAGATCAAGAAACAGATCGACGCCGCCAACCTCGACGACAAGATTTTCAAGCGCCAGGCCGCGATCATTTCATCCATGACGCCGAAGGAGCGCCGCAACCCGAAGGTCCTGCAGGCAAGCCGAAAACGTCGCATCGCGGCTGGCTCCGGCGCAAGCGTGCAGGAAATAAACCAGCTTCTCAAGATGCATCGCCAGATGGCCGACATGATGAAGGTTGTCGGCAAAGGCAAGGGCGGGCTCGCGAAGCTGTTCGGCATGAACAAGATGCCAGAACCGACGCCGGAGATGATCGAAGCGGTGAAGAAGGGCCAGCTTCCGCCCGGAATGAAGCTGCCGGGCGCGCTCGGCGGTGGTTCCTTGCCGGGCCTTCCGGGTTTGCCAGGGCAGCCGCGTTTTGGCGGCGGCCTCCCGGGGCTTCCGGGGAAGAAGAAGTAGGAGTTCAGCGTGGAAAAGCCGGTTAAAGCGTCAGATTACGGAACGGTTGCCGTAAGTTTGGTCGTCCGGGATGCAAAGGCCGCGATCGAATTTTATAAGAAGGTTCTCGGAGCAAAGCACCTTTACAGTCTCACCATGCCGAATGGCGGCATTGCACACGCGGAGTTCAAGGTAGGTGAGACGGTCATCATGATCGCGGACGAGAACCCGGAATGGGGTAATAAGAGCGCGAAGACCCTTGGCGGGTCACCTGTCACATTGAACGTCATGGTCGACAATCCCGACACAACCGTTGCGGAGGCCGTAAAGGCTGGCGGAGTGGTCCTTTTTCCCGTCGCAGACCAGTTCTACGGCTTTAGGTCGGGCCGTTTCCAGGATCCCTTCGGTCATCTGTGGATCGTATCGAAGGTCCTCGATGAGCTGACCCCAAAAGAGATGCAAATGCGTATGGACGCCATGATGGGCGGCATGCAAGAGAATGGCTCAGCAGAAGCTGCCAAGCCAAGCAATCGCCCAACTCAGAGCAAGACCGCGAAATCAAAGACCAAGTGAATCAGTAACTCAAATCCCGCTTCGCGGGAGTGACAACAGAGGAATCGCAATGCCACTGAAAATCAGGCTCTCGCGCGGCGGAGCAAAGAAGCGCCCCTTCTACCGCATCGTGGTCGCCGAAGCCACCGCCCCCCGCGACGGCCGTTTCATCGAGAAACTCGGCACCTACAATCCGCTTCTGCCAAAGGATCATGCCGAGCGCATCACTCTTGAGGAAGACCGCGTGAAGCATTGGCTCTCTGTCGGCGCGCAGCCCACCGATCGCGTGCTCCGCTTCCTCGATGCGCGCGGGCTGGCGAAGCGCCCCGAGCGGAACAACCCGAAAAAGGCCGAGCCCGGTGCCAAGGCAGTCGAACGCGCCGAGGAGAAGCGTAAGAAGGCCGAGGGCGCCGAGGCCGCATAAAGAGAAAGCCTCCCGATGATCGAAACCTCGTCCGCACCGCCTGAGGAAGGTGAACGCGTGCTCCTTGGGTGCATCACTGGCGTTCATGGGCTCAAGGGCGAGGTAAAGATCGCTACATATACGGGCGAACCCGAGGACATCGCGTCTTATGGTGCGCTTGCGAGCGCGGAGGGGCGATCTTTTCGCATTTCTGCTATTCGCAGCGTGAAGGGTGGCACCGTTATCGCGGCGCTGCACGGCGTCGCCAGTCGCGATGAGGCGGAGAAGCTAAGAGGGACGGACCTTTACGTATGCCGAGCCGCCCTGCCCCCGCCCGAGGATGACGACGAATTTTATCATTCCGATCTTATTGGGCTAAATGCGGTCTCCCCAGATGGCGAGACAATCGGTAATATCATTGCTGTCCATAATTTCGGAGCGGGCGATCTCTTGGAAATTCGGTTTGAGGGCGAGCGGCAAGCCCAGCTCATCCCGTTCGAGAGCGCGCATGTTCCTCGGGTCGACCTTGCGGCGCGTGAGGTTGTTGTTCTGAGGCCGGTCTACCAAGGCGAACCCACGGAAGATTGATGACGCTTGTCGGGCTGATTTCGGACACACACGGCTTGTTGAGGGGCGATGTGGCTGCCGCTCTTTCCGGCGTGGATCGCATTCTTCACGCAGGCGATGTCGGCAAACCGGACGTGCTGGACCAACTGCGCGTCATTGCGCCGGTCACGGCCGTGCGTGGAAACGTCGATACCGCTGACTGGGCAGAGAGTTTACCCTTCGATAAGGTTGTCTACGTCGACGGTTTCAACATCTACGTCGTTCACGATCTGCACGAAATGTCGATCGACCCGAGGATGGCCAAGATGGACGCTGTTGTCTCCGGCCACACGCATAAGCCGCTCATCGACACCATTGACGGCGTGCTTTACGCCAATCCTGGCAGCGCCGGGCCCCGCCGTTTTGCGCTTCCCACCTCCATCGGGTTTATGCGCCTTTCCAGCAAGGCCCCGATCGAGGCGTGGCTCAAGATCTTGGACTGATAGGCCATGCCCTGGCAGGCGACCGTGCTTACGCTGTTCCCGGAGATGTTTCCCGGCCCCTTAGGGATAAGCCTTTCGGGCCGCGCACTTGAGGACGGGCTTTGGCGGTTATCGGCCCACAACATTCGCGATTTCGCTTACGATAAGCATCGCTCCGTCGATGATACGCCCGCGGGCGGAGGCGCTGGCATGGTCATGCGCGCGGATGTGGCGGCGGCGGCAATCGACTCGGAGGTTGCCGATTGCCCCGGCGTTCGGCGGATTTACCTTTCGCCACGCGGCGTGCCTCTGACGCAGGCGCGAGTGCGCGACCTTGCCGGCGGTCCCGGGGTCATGCTCTTTTGCGGGCGATTCGAAGGGCTGGATCAGCGCGTCATCGAAGCGCGCCAACTCGAGGAAATCTCGATCGGCGACTATGTGCTGTCCGGCGGCGAGATCGCGGCAATGGTTTTGATCGACGCCTGCGTGCGCCTCTTGCCTGGCGTCATCGGAGCCGAGGCGTCGCTCAGCGAAGAGAGCTTCGAGAACAGTCTTCTCGAGTATCCCCATTATACGAGGCCACGTTTTTGGGAAGGGCGGGAAATCCCGGACGTGCTCCTGTCCGGCAATCACGCACGCATTGCGAAGTGGCGCCTGGAGCAGGCGGAAGCGCTCACGCGACAGCGGCGCCCCGACTTGTTTGAGAAAAGAGCTGGCGCTACTGAAGCCGACCTTCCGCTGGAGGAAAGCGCGTAGGATGGCCGGACCGGACCATCGAATAAAGGCCCGAACGCGGGTCCATGATGACCTGCGTGTGCCCGAGTTGCCCCGCCTCTCCCGGCAGCCCCCGGCATTTACCACGCGGGGCATTGCCGTTAAAGCCCAGAGCCCGGACGCGCATGACGGCAACCTCGCCGGCTTCCGTCTTCGCGACATGCATCTCGGGCCTGCTCAGATAGCACCATCCGCTGAAGGCCTTGCCTTCGGCGCCCATGATGTCGAAATAGTCGCCGATATTGGCTTCGAACGAAGCCGTGGTCGGACGATGTGTCTTTGGATGCCAGACATAGATGAAAATAAGGGACCCATCGGGCTGGATTTGAGGAAGTTGAATCTTTTCGAGACCTGGAATATTCAACGATGAAAACTTTGAAGCGATAATACCGATCTTTTCGTGAAACAGATCTGGCGCTCCAGAGCGTGCAGGCCTAAGCAGCGAGATCAATATGAATACTATGGCAAAAGGAAAACCCCTCATAATAACTCCTCGGCAGGCCCGCCCGGCGATACGAAACCTTCCCCCTCCTATCAAAGTGTAGCCTATTTTCTAAGTTTGTGAAGTTCATTTCTCAATTGCCTTAAACTGCGCAATTAGGTAGTGTGCCCTTCCCTCGTCCCTGTAGCCGTGGGTGGCTCGAGGGAGTGTCGGGTTTGCCGCACTAGCATTTCTTTTTTTTGCCTTTAAATTGCAGTAATTTGGAAATACAACCTTAGGAATTGCGTAGCGTTGAGTTGGAGGCGTTTGTAATGGTTACGCATGAAGAGGTCGACGAGTTCTTCCGACGCTTGCTTGCGGGCGTAGCGCAGACTGAGCGCAAGCAGGACACCCCCGATCAATCCAGGCAACTCCTGATGGCCTTCAGCAAGATAAGGGATCCCCGCTTGCGGCAGGAGCTCCTGATCCTCATTGAGATCGTTTCGCAGATGCCCGAATTTCTGCAGAACAAACGCGAGGGCTGGGTGCAAACCGCGCTCGCGCAGATGCATTAAAACAGCTGGCGCCGCCTGTCACTTGCCTGAGAGCGCTTCCTTAACGGCCGCGCTTGCTTTTGTCATGTCGAGTTGCCCGGCGTATTTCGATTTGAGGGCGGCCATAACCTTCCCCATGTCCTTCACGCTGCTCGCGCCAAGCGAGGCAACGAGTTCGCGGATGACGGCCCGGGTCTCTTCCTCGCTCATCTGCTTCGGCAAAAAATGCTCGATGACCGCGATCTCGGCGGCCTCTTTGTCCACGAGATCCTGTCTTCCCCCCTGCTTATAAAGCTCGATCGACTCCCGGCGAGACTTGATCAGGCTCTGCATAAGGTTGAGCACCTCGTCTTCGCTGATGTGCTGATTGCCGCGGGCGCGCGCCACGTCGATATCCTTCTGCTTGATCGCCGCATTCACCATGCGCAATGTCGTGGTCTTGGCCTCGTCCTTCGCCCTCATGGCATCCTTCAAGGCAGTTGAGATGTTCTCGCGGATCATGGTTGCATCCCTTTCCTCTGCCGCCTGATGTAACCCTTCCGAGGCTCGGCCACAAACTCATAACGTGAGAGGATAAGCGCCGCCATTATTTGGCTTTGGATAACGAATCGGCGCCAGCTCGCTCCGGCGAACGTTTTCAGGAGTTGAGACCATGTTCAAGCGAGCCAAAGCCCGGATCGTGGCCGCTGCCGCCGCTTTCCTCCTGCCTCAGTGGGCTTGCGGTGCAGAGAGCGCCCCCGGTTGTGAGCCTCTGTCTGAAATCTCGGGTGCAGCCCTTTTTGCCGAAAACTGCACGTACTGCCACGGCCCCGACGGCAAGGGCGGTGGCCCGCTAGCGATCGCGAAAAATCTGACGCCACCGGATTTGACGACGCTGGCTGCGCGAACGGACGGCACTTTTCCGATGGCCCATGTTTCTCAGGAGCTGAGCCACGGCGGCGGTGAGAAAGGCGACGGCGACCGGACAATGCCGGTTTGGAGGAAGCTCTTTGCGCATGAGTGCGGCGATGCCTATGCGCGCCAAGCCCTTATGGAGCTGGAAAAATTTCTAAAAACGATCCAGGAGAAATAGACGCCGCCGCCGGGGCCGCAGAGAAATAGTTTGGCGATCGAGTAGCTGGGGGGTAAGCCCATCATGTTGGCTCCCGGTGTTTTTCCCCGACGAAACGCCTCGTATCGGCTTCAGCCGCAACTTGGATTCGCGCAAACGCAAACAACGACGAGCATTTGTGCGTGCCGCCGGATTGGCGATCGTGCCGTTAGCTGTGAGGCACAACCGGGCGCCTTCGCCCAGCGAAATCTTCGCCGGTAGGGTCCATGTTGGCGATTTCGGCCAGAAGCCCGATATCCGGCACGACGATCTCACGGGTCGTGCGAAGCTCGATGACGCCCTTCCGCTTGAGACCGCTGATTTTGCGGCTCACGGTTTCGAGCGTCAGCCCCAGATAATCAGCAAGCTCGGAGCGGGTGAGCGGCAGTTCGAACTCGGCGGAATTATCGCCGTGAGGCTGGCAGCTGGCGTTCCGCGAGCGTTTCGCGATGATCAAGAGAAGGCTCGCGACGCGCTCATAGGACGATTTCCGCCCGAGCATGAGCGTCCAATCGCGGCTGATGTCGAGTTCGCGAACCGTGAATTCGAAAAGCCAGCGCTCAAGCTCGGGGAACTCGTCCAGAAGCCTGTTGAAGGACGAGCGCGGAAAGGTGCACATTTCAACGTCGGTGGCGGCAGCGGCGGAAAAGCGATGCTGCTCGGCGAATGTATGGCCCAGAAACTCCGGCGCATAGACGAGCCCGACAATGTGCCTCTCGCCCTCCGCGGTTGTCTTGATGAGCTTGACGACGCCTGAAACGATCGCGGCGAAAGAGATGGCCTCATCGCCGTCCCTGAAGATGTAGTGGTTGGCCGGCACCGTGCGCCGCCGTGCGATTGAGCTTAGCCTCTCAAGCTGCTCCAGCGACAGAGCGGCGCAGATGCCGCGATGCCGGATGAAGCAGGCCTCGCACCTCCCGGGATTGAAGTGCGGGCGTTCAGCGGTATGGCTCGACATGTTTTTCAAAGAGGCCCCGAAGCATCTAATGTACGTTCGCCCAAGCGTAACTTTTGCAGAAGCGACTGTCCAATGCCTTTGAGCTAGATCAAATCAACGGTGCTTGAACTGAGCCGGGCGCTTCGTCGCAAAGGCCGCCATCCCCTCTTTCTGATCTTCGGTGGCGAACAAAGACTGGAAGATGCGCCGCTCGAAGAGGATCCCCTCGCCCAACGTGGTCTCGAAGGCCCAATTCACGGCTTCTTTCGCCATCATCACGGCCGGGAGCGAGTAAGTCGCGATCTTCTCCGCCGCCTTCAGGGCCTCGTTTACCACCTCCGCGGCCGGGACCACGCGCGCGACAAGCCCGCACCGCTCTGCCTCCGCTGCGTCCATGTGCCGCCCGGTCAAACAGAGGTCCATGGCCTTCGATTTTCCGACAGCGCGAGTAAGGCGTTGCGTTCCGCCCGAGGCGGGGATCACCCCGAGCATGATTTCGGGCTGTCCGAACCTGGCCGTTTCGCTCGCGATGATGAAATCGCACATCATGGCAAGCTCGCAGCCCCCTCCAAGGGCATAGCCGGAAACCGCGGCGATAACCGGTTTGCGGCAGGTGCTGAGGCGCCCCCAGGGTGCGAAAAAGTCGTGCGCGACAACGTCGGTGAAGGATTTGTCCTTCAACTCCTTGATGTCAGCACCAGCGGCAAATGCCTTCTCCGAGCCTGTCAGAACCATGGCGCCAATGCCGTCATCGGCCTCGCATTGGTCCAGGACCTGATTCAACTCGGAGATGATCTGTGCGCCCAGCGCATTGAGCGCCTGCGGTCGGTTGAGCGTGATGAGCCCTACCCTGCCCCGTTTCTCGAAAAGCACCGTCTCAAAGGCCATGGCGTTTCCTTTCATGGTTTGGCTTGGCAGCGCGGGCAGAAGAACGTGGACCGGCCTTGCTGCACCTTGCGCTGAATAAGGTCGCCGCAACCGCCGTGGCAAGGCTCGCCTTCGCGTCCGTAGACGTCAAACTTCTCCTGGAAGCTCCCGCCCCCGCCATCGGCATGGCGGTAATCGCGGATCGAGGAGCCGCCCGCAAGCAGCGCGTCTTCGAGCACACCCTTGATGCTCGCGCAAAGCCGCTCCGAGGCTGCAATGCCTGTCTTGCCCTTGGCCAGCAGGCCCGCTTCGGCCTCTGGCGGCAATCCGGCCCGGAACAGCGCCTCGCAGACATAGATGTTGCCGAGCCCTGCAATGCCCCGCTGATCGAGGAGGAACGCCTTCAGCGCCTGCGCCTTGCCTGACGCGCGTCTGGCCAGATAGGTCGGTGAAAGTTCCTTCGAGAGCGGCTCGACCCCGAGGTTCTTGAACAGCGGATGCGCCGCCATCTCCGTTGCCGCGAAAAGCGTCATGTAGCCGAAGCGCCGGACATCGTTGTAGCGGATGACATCGCCGTTGCTCATGCCAAACACCACATGGTCATGACGCGGATCGGCATCGTAATCGTAATAGAAAGCCCCCGGCGTTTCCGCGCCGGCCGCCTTGCGCTGGATCGTGAACCGGCCGGTCATGCCGAGATGCATGGCAAGGCCAAGCCCGCTTTCCGTCTCGGCGATGATGTATTTGGCTCGGCGCGAAAGGCGGGACACGCGCTCTCTCAAGAGCCTCTTGGCGAAACCCGTCTCGAATGGAAAGCGCAGATCGGACCGATTGAGCGTCACAGCATCGAACGAAGCGCCTTCCATGGCAGACGCCAGTCCGCGGCGGATGATCTCGACTTCGGGCAATTCAGGCATGGCCGAACGTTGCGCGATTGAACCCGATTTTCAACCGCTAACTTACCTGCCTGCACCGCCTCATCCCATGCACGGTTCCCAGGCCCCCAACGCATGGACTTTTTTTTCGTTCTTTCGGTCATGCGCCAATGGCCGACAGTGAATGTTGCGTGGCGCTGAATAGCGGTCAGGGCCGATAAGCGACATTCAATTCTGTTGAACCAATGCTTCGGCAAGCTGGCTGCCTAAGTCAACCTGCGATGTCTTAAAAAAGTGTTTGGCTTCGTTTTGTAAAAATGCCATATCTAATCATATAAGTAAATTTTTAGTACACCCGCTTTATGTCGCTTTCAAGCGTTCTGGGTCCTGAACCGACCTTCGAGATATTCGAACTAAATTCCGCTCAGATCGAAGATCGGGCGTCAACAATCCTCACATTGCTGCGGGTTTTAGCTGCCGGTTTAACTCATCGAGGACTGCAGCATTCTCGACCACGGTTTTGTCGGGCTTAACCATTATGATATTGCGCGGATGCCGGTGCAGCTTCACAGTTAACCAGAGCGGAAACCAGTCGACACCGGCATCCGGTGGGAAGCCGTTATAATGAACATCATTTACATAAAACAGGTCGTATCCAATAATCTGCCAGATACCGGGCGCGATGTAAGGTTTACCGCCATTTTTCACGTCGTTGTACACCTTAAGCTGTGCGTTCCTGACTTTTCCTTCATACAGCTCGCGGAGCAAAAAGGCGGTGTAACGCGCCTTCCCCATGGCCAGGCCGTGCGGCCCTCCCGTATTAAGATCACTCATATTCATCAAACGAGATTCTTGCATCGCTTCGGGCGTTCCCTCCAATTGAGCCAACCGGATGCGCTCCTCGGCTATTGCTTTCCGCGCGTCAGCCGACATTCCACCTCCCCAGGCGCGTAAGCAGCTGTTTAAGTCTCGCTCCGCAAGCGTCAGCCATTCAGAGATTTGATAAGTCTGCGGTAAGAAGAGGACCACTATGAAGAGAACTATGAAAATCACGAGGCCCAAGAGGCCCAAGAGGCCCAAGGCAAAATAGGAAACCATACCGAAGGCAGCGAGTATCGCTATTCCCAATATCTTGCCCCAATCATATCTGAGGGCATCCATGATCGCCCAGGGCTCCTCCTCTGCTTCCGTATCCTGCTCCTTATTGGGTTCCGGCAAATTTCGTGAGAGTAGAAACAAGAGCTGCGCTTCGGCCTGCGCCCTTCGAGGGCTTTGCGGGAAATCAGCCACCAGCCGAGCCAGGGGTAGCGTATCGTTGCACGCTCCTATGCACTTGGCCGCTCGCTCAGCGGCTTGTGCCGCGAGATTGCCTTGAGGATGTTTTGTGAGAAAGTCTTCAAAGACATTTGGGTCGGTTTTTGCCGCTATGTTCAGCCACTGTTCCAATTCGGTATCCGGTTGTGTAAGGCTCGAAGCCTCAGGAGATTCTCCGGGCTCTTTGCGACCCTCGACCGGGGCAGCCAGCGCGAAGGATTCAAGAGAAGGTGCGCCGAGGCTTCGCCAAGTATCATCATACTCACGCAAAAAATCATAATTAGGTTGCAGGGTCCGTCTGACCTTCTGCTTAATGGCATCAAGAAGGGGATCAAGCGCGTGATCGCGCGGTGAGCCAGTCCAGTGAGTTAAGTCAACATTATCCTTGCTTCGAAAATCAACCCGAAGTTCGCAGGGTTCAATTTTAGCTGGAACCAAGATGCCTAGTTCGGCCGCGAGCGCTGCCTCGTAACTCACCCATTTGGAACGCACCGACCGGGAGCACCAAAGCACGACAGCGGCTTTGGCCTCTTTGATCCTCGCGTCGATCTGGTCGGCGAAATCCTCGCCCTTCACAAGGCTGTAATCATACCAGACGGTGTAGCCATAGCATTCGAGTATTTTGGCGAGATGCGCCGCCGCTTTCCGGCGCTCGCTCTTGTAGGAAATGAAGATTTCGGCCATCGACAACCCTCAAAGCAATAACTGCGAGGTTTAACAAGCCTCTGCTAGCAATTCGAACAGCAATGATCGCCTACGTACATTGCTCACCTCGCTGACTTCAACCGATTTTGTGTTAATAGCTTTATCGCAAAGGTCGCCGAAACAACACGGCCACGGTTGCACCGCCTTATGGCATGCGTCAACGCAACTCTCCCACAAGCCAATTCGGGGCGTTCCTCCGATGACAAATTGGGAAGGCACTGGAAAAGCTCGATGTAAAACGGCGGCCATCCAGAACGAGATAAAGACACTAGTTTGGGCAAGGGAACTCAGCGGCTGCCACAAGGCGGGTCACCCCCGACAAGAGACGTTTCCTTGAAAGCACAAAACTTCCACACACGGCCTGTTGCGCGCATTCATGGGGAAAGCCAGAGAACTTCGCCTGAACCGCAGCAAGGCTTCGCCGCCAAAACGCGTTAAAAACTTGAGCCCGCGAAGGAAATCGCCCGCACAGGCCTTCTTCCGCGGCGACGCCGAAACAGTTCCTCAGGCCGCGATGCGCGTCTCAGGCTGGGCGGCTTCGGCTGCGGCTTTTGGCTTCGGCTGCGGTTTGGCAGGAGTAAACACCCGCATGGCAACGAGGATCGTCGCCAGCGTGACGCCATAGGCCACCGCCTGCATGATGGACGGCCGGTCGTCATAGCCGACAAGGGTGTGGAGCACGCGCCCCAGAAGACTGCTGGACGCCAAGAGCCAGGAGGTGTCCCACAGCGTCGTGCTCCATAGATTGAGGATATCGGCGCGATCGAGGAAGGCGACGCACTGGGAAGCCATGCCCGCCGCGAGGAATGCAATCAGCATGCTTGTCACGCTGAACAGGTAGCGGGGCGGTATCTTCACGAGGCCCGCATAGGTGAGCGCGCTCATCGCTGCTCCCGCAGCCAGGCCCAGCATGCCCCCCGTGAACAGGCCCCAGCCGCTCTCTCCGTTCGCGATGACGACGCCGTAGAGGAAGAGCACAACTTCGGCGCCCTCGCGAAGAACCGCAATGGCGACGACAATGGCGAGCGCGGTCAGCGTCTTGCTGCCTGCCACGACCGCCTGTCCGGCCGCCGTAAGCTCCGCCGCCAGCTCCCGGCCGTGCTGCGCCATCCAGACGTTGTGCCAGCCCAGCATGACAACCGCCACGCCGAGGACGCTGGCGCTGAAGACCTCTTGCCCCACGCCTTCCAGCGCGTTCGAGAGCGTGCCTGCAAAGGCGGCGAGCAGGGAGGCGCCGAGGACGCCCGCAGCGATGCCGCCAAGGACATACAAGGTGCGGGAGCGAACGCCCCTTGTAGCCGCGAGCACGATGCCGACGATCAGACCGGCCTCGATGACCTCACGGAAGACAATAATGGCGGCGGCAAGCATTCCTTCGCTCCTATTCCACAATCAGCACGCCCTGCGCCGTTGCGTCGTGAAATTCACCCCGGAATGGATACCGGCCCGCGGCAAGCGGCTTCAGCTTGATCGTAACCTTTCCCTTCGCGGTTACAATCTTTTCGGTATGAAGCGAGTCGCTATCGAACTCTTCGAAGCTGTCGTCCTCGTTTTTGAGCATGATCGCGATGTCTCGTCCGGCGGGAGCTTTCAGCTCGGGAGGATCGAACACATGATCCTTCAGGGATAGCCCCAGCGAAAACGGATCGTCCGCACGCACGCTTGCGGGCAAGAGGGCAAATGCAGCAGGAAGAAGAAATATCAAGAACCGGGTGAATGGCATTATAAGCGTGTTCGTTCTCTTGGCGCCGCGTCCCCTCTTGAACATTATCGGTTGTTGAGCTCTCTATCCTGGCGCGGTGGACAGAAAAAATGACCCGCCAACACTCGATTTTTTAGTGTCGCCTAACGAAGAGTGCAATATTTTTCTTTTTGAATTAGAGCAGTTCTAAAATGTATCTAGCCTCCGGCAGCATTCGTCGTTCTGTCACACGACGCAGGAATATTGGCTCCAGCTTATAGAAGGTTTGCGGCTTGTGGCCGCCCTGGCGACGTCTCAACTGTCACGCACCGCACCATCCATCCCCTCAAAATAATGCGGCTATTTTCCGCGGCAGTGCTATAAGTCGGGGCCGTCGGCGGAGCGAGCCTGGCAAGCGAGCTGTTATGCCTGTTCGGGAGGATCACATCCATGTTCATCGAGCTTCACGATACCGGTGGGAACATCACGCTGATTTGCGTCGAGGACATCCAGCGCGTGCGAAAAGGCGCGCACGGCGGCTCCGACATCTTTATGAACGAGCTTGAAGGCTGGGTCCAGGTGGCTGAAAGCGTCGCGGCGGTTCGCGATCTCATCGTCAAGGCCGGCGATATCGTTACCGCGTCACAAAAAGTTGAGGGCAGCGGCAAACCCATCCGCCTGCAGCCCGTCGATAGCCCGCGCGACAAGGATTAACAAAAACCCGCCCGGGGAGCACGGGCGGGTTTTTCCGGCGGCCTGCTAAATCTAACCGTTCGAGCCGCCGTGATGATGGCCCCAATCGCCATGGCCCCATCCGCCGCCATGGTGGCCCATGGCCATGTGAACCAGGAAACGGAGCCTGTGCTTCTGATCCTCGCTCAGCGACTGATAAAGGGGCTCGGAGGCGTCCGCGAGCTTCCTGAGATCGGCCGCGCGCTGGGTCATGGCGTCGGCGCGCGCCCTGATCCGGGCGATCGCATCCACCTTTTCATCGTTAGCGCGCTCACGCCATCCAGCCATGCGCTCCTGCCGAGCCTTGGCCATGTCCCGAATGACCTGCTCGACTGCGGGCCACTTCTTCTCCTGGTCCGGGGTCAGTTGCAAGCCGGCCTTCAGAGCCGCGATACGAGCGTCCGTGAACGCCTTCAGATCTTCGGGGCTTGGCCGCCAATGTTCGTGCTTTCCCGCGTCTTGGGGGTCGGGCGCGTCCTGGGCATAGACCAACGAAGGGCTCACCAGGGCAAGCGCGGTCAGTCCGGCGATGATTGTCTTTCTCATGAAATCCTCCGCTCATGCATAGTCTTTCGATAAGGCTGGCGCGAACGCATAATCAAGCTCTCCGGGCCGTCAGAACGCGTCATATTTGTCTATGAGTGTGGCAGCTCAATCTTCTGCAACATCGCGGTGAACAATCGGACAAACCCGAGGGAAACTCATTCCAGTGAGGGAACAGGAAAGTGACATGATGTCGCTTAGCCAGCCTCTCGCAAAAAGCAAGGCAACGACCTCGCCCTCCATTTTTCAGCACACCGCTTTACTCGATTGGGCAACAATCACAAGCAAGTCTTTGAAGGCGTTCACCGATTCACAATCGGAATGGCGAGAAAGAGCACCTGGAGGCAATACAGTATTTATTAAAATACTATGGCATTGGAATTGGCGGATTACCTGGAATTCATAAGATAATGTTTTACCTTGGCCCGCACCGTTGTATTTTTGCCTCAATCTTAAGGGAGAAAGACTGTCGTTCTCCCCTCGATACAGATGGAAGGCTCATGTTCTGTTCGCCTGCCAAGGTAAAAGACAAACGCTCGAAAATCCCAGCCGCAAAACTCCACCGCAGCCTCCTTTTGACATGCACGTGCGCCGGCATTCTGACCGCGCTTGCGCTTTGCACATTCTCCGAGGCTCACACGTCCGACCTTCGGCACGCAACCGCAAAGCCAGACCGGGCAGTGCAGGCCGCAGAAACGGCGACTGTTCCGAGCTTCTCGGGGCTTGTTGAACGGGTCGCTCCGGCTGTCGTCTCCATCCGGGTCAAGGCGAACCCCATGGCAATGGCTGCCCGCGAGGAGGAGGAGAGCGAGGATCGGCAATCGGAAAAGGGCAACCCGTTCGACGGCGCGGCGCCGCTGCAGCGCTTCGGTCCAAACGGGCTTCCACCGCATTCGCCTTTCGCGCCCCACACTCCCTTTGCTCCGCAAGCGCCCAATGACCGGGAAAAAGACGCCGGCCCCGTGCCGCCTGTTCAAGGCCAGGGCTCGGGATTTTTCATAAGCTCCGACGGCTACATCATCACCAATAATCATGTGGTCGATGGCGCGATCAAGGTGGAGGTCGTTCGCGACACCGGGGACATCCTGGAAGCCAAGGTCGTGGGCGCCGATCCCGGCACCGATCTTGCGCTCCTCAAGGTTGACGGCGGGGACTCGTTTCCGGCTGTTGCGCTGGGCCACGCCGAGGCAAAAGTCGGCGACTGGGTGATTGCGCTCGGCAACCCGTACGGCCTGGAAGGCACCGTAACCGCGGGCATTGTCTCCGCTCTCGGCCGCAACATCGGCATGGGCTCCTACGACAACTTTGTCCAGATCGACGCTCCCGTGAATCGCGGCAACTCGGGAGGCCCGACGTTCAACCAGGCCGGTGAAGTCATCGGGGTCAACACGGCCATCTTTTCGCCAACGGGCGGTTCGATCGGCATAGCCTTCGCCATCCCGGCCAGGATGGTCGAGAATGTCGTCGCGCAGCTCAAGGAAAAGGGCCATGTGACCCGCGGATGGCTCGGCGTGCAGGTCCAGGCGGTGACGCCCGAGCTTGCCGACGGGCTTGGCCTGAAGCCGGCGCGGGGCGCGCTGGTCTCGATCCCGGCTCCGGGCGGTCCGGCTGACGAGGCCGGAATCCGCCGTGGCGACGTCATCCTCAAGATCAACGATGGCGACGTGAAGGACAGCCGCGACCTTGCCAGGAGGATCGCCGCCATCCCGCCCGCATCCACGGTCAGGCTTACCGTCTTCCGTGACGAGAAACGGGAGATCATTGAAACCAAACTGGCGGAACTGCAGGATGAAAGGACGCCTGCCTCCGACAAGGGACCACTCCCGCAGGCTGAAATCGGGATACTCGGCGTGAGCGTTACGGCCGCCATGCAAGGGCCAGACAGCCCGGGCGGGCTCGCCATCGTCAGCATCAAGCCGGACGGCAGGGCCGCGGATGCAGGTCTAGTTCAAGGCGACATTCTTCTGACGGCCAACGGGGCCGACTGTCTCAGCCCCGATGCGCTCGAGCAAGCGCTCCGCGCTGCGAAAGCCGCCGGGAAGAAGCATGCGCTCGCCCTCGTTCAGCGCGGCGGCACCCAGGTCTACGTGGCGCTGCCGACCGACATGAGCTGAGCAGGCTCCCTGTAAGCGGATAGCGATACGAAACCCCGTCAATTTGGCGGGGTTTCTTTTTGCGCTAGTCCGGATTCGCAGAGGAACCCATGACCTCGGAGGCCCCACCGATCTCATTGAAGTCGACGGCTTCCGCCTTCTCACCGATCCAACCTTCGACGTTCCCGGCGCTGCCATCGTCCCGATCCACACCGATGGCTGGGCTCATTCACGGAGAGCGGGGAGGATCTGGAAAAGGCGTTCCGCGCGCTCGACCACGGGCAGCGCTGCGGCGGCTTCAGCCCGGCGTTCCCGTGGCTTTCGAGCTGTAAAAGCGCCGGACGCGAGATGCCCGGCGCAGCAAAGGCGGCAGCCCGGGTTTCCCCTACGATCAGCGCTTGCACCAGCCGGTGCGGCGGCATAAACCTACGCCAGCATCGAGGGAACCGCACCAATGCCGAAGATCACGCCCCATGAAGCGCTCATTTATATCATGATCACCACGGCGGCGGCCGACCGCCAGATTTCGGATCGTGAGCTCGAACGCATCGCGGAGATCGTCCGGCACCTCCCCGTCTTCATGGGCTTCGACGTGAACAACCTTGCGAAAACTGCGGAAAGGTGCGGCGATCTCCTCAGCAATGAGGAAGGTCTCGATGACATGCTCGAGCTGGTTGCGGGCGCATTGCCGAGGAAGCTGCACGAGACGGCTTACGCTTTGGCCGTCGAGGTCGCGGCGGCTGACTTGAAAGTGCCCGATGAGGAAATCCGGCTCCTGGAGCTTCTTCGCGACGCGCTCAACCTCGACAAGCTCGTGACGGCGGCGATCGAGCGAAGCGCGCGGGCGCGGCACCAGACGCTCTAGCTGTCGCGTCTCAACAGGTTGCTCATGGGAAGCTGGGCAGGTATGTGAATTTTGCCACAAATCACAGCCTGCCGGAGCGTCCCATGAACGTGCATAAGAAGGCCAGACTGACGCCCCTGGGGCGAGAGCAAATCGTCAAGCGCAAGGCGGCGGGGGAAACGTCCGGGGCCATCGCAACAGCCCTCGGCGTTTCGACCGCCACGGTCTGCAAATGGGTGCGGCGGCACAAGACCGAAGGAACCGCCGGGCTGCAAGATCGAACCAGCAGACCGCGCCGGCTGAGAAAAAAGACCGGCAAGGAGCAGGAGGACGCCGTCGAGGCGCTGCGCCGCAAGCGCATGCCCTTCTGGAAGATCGCCGCGCAAGCGGGCCTGTCCCGCGCCACCGCGGCCCGGATCGGCAAGGCCAGAGGCCTGTCGCGGCTGTCCGCCTTGGAGCCAAAAGAACCCGTCATCCGCTACGAAAAAGAAGCGCCCGGCGACATGATCCACATCGATATCAAGAGGTTGGGCCGTATCGAAGGCATCGGACATCGCATCACGGGCGATCGTAAAGGTCAGGCCAATCCCAGAAGCCGCAAACAGGGCGGACACGGATGGGAATATCTCCATCTCGCCGTCGACGATCACTCACGATTGGCCTGTTCGGAAATCCTGCCCGACGAAAAACGCAAATCCTGCTTGCGCTTTTTGTTCAACGCCCTGCGCTTCTTCAGGCGCTACGGCGTCAAAGTCCATCGCGTCATGACCGGCAATGGCGTCTCATTCCGCTCCCATCGCTACGCCAAGGCTTTGCGAATGCTCAACATCAAGCACAAGAGAACCAAACCCTACACCCCGAAAACCAACGGGAAAGTGGAGACATCCCTGCGCGAGTGGGCTTATGCCAAGCCCTACGAGTCCTCAGCAAAAAGAACGGAAAGCCTCACGCCCTTCCTGCACCATTACAATCGCGCATCAGAACACCCATCTGGCTATGTCATTGAAGAGAATAGGCTTTGTTGGCCGGGATGCGATCCCGCGGGGTATCTCGAGTTCTGACGCGCTCGTTTGGTGATAGCTGTGGCGGCGTCAGTAGTAAGGGTGGTTCGGGCAAAGAGCCAAGGCCCGTCGGATAGAGGATGGACCGCCTCGATTTCGCCAGCCTCTGCCGCCAGCCGCAGCGTTTTGGGCGCAACCTGCAAGAGGCGAGCGGCATCGGAAAGATTGAGCCAAGGTTCCATACCATCCTCGGCGGGTCTGAAGACCGGAATATGATAGTGTGAGCGCAGTGACGTAACGCGCTCGCGGGTCCAGCGGTTTCCATTGCCCGTTTTGAGGCCATTGCGGTTCAGGAGCCCAGCGATCAGCTCATCATTCGCGATCAGCACAAGTTGGCGAACAACTGCGATGATGTCGGCGGACGTGCTGTTACGCTGCCCGCGACGGCGCTTGGGTAAGCGCACCTCGCTATGGGCGCCGCCGCTCCAGTGGATGACAAGAACGATCTCAGAGGCTGCATCATCAATATCGGCGACGACCTCGTGGATCAGCGTACGCACAATGCGCTTTTTGAGACGCGCATCCGTGGCGGGTGCAGACCAGACCGTCTTGAGGTTCGAAGCCAGCAGGCCAAGCATCGCCGGGTCAATCCCCGGCGCTGGGGCCGCCGCTTCGTGCGCGGAGATTTTGCTTTCCACCTCGGTGACACCAATGAGGGCGCGGTTCCATCGCGCTTCAAGTTCACTGGCGACCAGGCGGTTGGCTGGATCGGCAGCATCATACTGACGAAAGGCACGGTCTGCAGCGTAGCGGGCCGCTTCAAGGTCGCGGCCGAGGGCCTCACGAACCTGATCGCGCTGTTCGGTGACCTGCCTTGCGGCCGCCATCGCCGCTGCGACGGCGCCGGGGCCGACGACGCCAAGAAGCGCCTCCTCGATCTTGTCGTCGACGCGCAAACCGCCAAAAGCGATGCAACGCGGCTCACCATTGTCCAGCCAGCCACGGGTGCAGCTATAGCGCGGAATGTGGTGCTGCGTTCCGCTGTAGCGTAGTGTTAGCTTGCGTCCGCAGCGCCGGCACCGGATCAACCCGGCAAGCAGCGCCTCGCCATGCTTGGGCGCTCCATGGTGACGGCTTGTGGGGATGTTGCCTGAGACCATCGTGCGGATCGCTTCAAACCTTTCCCAGGTGACATAGCCTTCATGGGCGTGCGGTATCAGGGCCAGCCACTCGCTCCTTGCCTTGCGGCGGATTTTACCGCTTGCGTCATGCACACCGTATCCTGCCGGCGCAGCTGTTCTACCATAGGCATAAGCGCCACCGTAAACCGGGTTCTCAATCATCCTGTGGAGGGTTGCGTAGTTTGGACGTCGCCAGGCCGTATCGCCGCTCGTTAGCTTCACCGGCAGATCAAGGTTCTGCTCGTGGAACCAAAGTAGCGCCTGCCGCACGCTGCCGAGTTCCTCGATCTTGTCGAAGACCAGTGAGATCGCCGCCTGCACACGCCGGTCCGGGTCCTTCTCGTAGCGGTCGCCAGCCTTCACGAAGCCAACCGGCGCCGCCACAACAAGTTCGCCCCGGCGCGCTTTCTCGTAACGGGCGGAGAGCGAACGCTGGCGAAGAAGATCGAGTTCGTACTCGTTGAGGCTGCCCTTCAGCCCAAGCAGCAGCCGGTCGTTACCGTGCCTTGGTGCGTAGATTGCCTCTTGATCGACCAGTACGGTGTCAACGACGCGGCACATCTCGATCAGTTGCTGCCAATCCCGGCTGTTCCGGGCAAAACGAGAGACCTCGCGCGCGCAGACCGCGCCGACCTTGCCGAGGCAGACCTCGGCGACCATCCGCTCGAAGCCGGCGCGCTGCACACCGCCGGCGGCTGAGCGTCCAAGATCCTCGTCGATCACTTCGATCTCGGCGAAGCCCAGCGCCGTCAGGCGGTCGCGCATGGCATATTGCAGCGTACTGCTCTCGCGGTTGTGAAGCACCTGATGGGGGGAGGACTGGCGCACGTAGAGGATTGCTTTGCGCTCCAGATGATGAGGGCGGAGCTTGTCAACAATCATGGACGGCCTCCGCTTCGGACGGCGCCGGGCTCGTTCGTGCATGCTTCAGGAGCAACTGCGTCATCAGGCTGACGAGTGCGTCCCGTGCGTCCTCTGGAAGTTCCGTCCATGCGGGTGCGCCGTCCGCCACCCCGGCCCTGAACAAGTCCATCTGCTGCAGACTGCTTCGCCGGTTTTGCCGGTGCATGATCGCCGGCGTTGTCGCCTTGACTGACATGGCTCTCTCTCCGATTCTGATCGTGAGAGATCCCGAATGCATCTGAAAGCGGGGCATTCGATGATGGGACTGCCGTCTTAAGCGCCTGATCTAGTAAAGTGGACAACGCCTTGAGCGCCTCAACGCCGACAAACGGCTCCTGCGCCAAGTACGGTTCATGGGGACACAAGGTGCGATCAAACATCCAAGCCGGAATCTCCAGCCATCGAGCGGCATCCGAACCGTCAAGCGTGCAACGGAAAACGACGCTCCCCGCCCTCTCGATTATCGCATGGACGCAGGCTTCGCGCCCAGACCACGGATGAAAGCGATACAGAACTTCTCGCCAAGCCGTCCTGTGGGCGTTCTTGAGCCTCGTTGTACAACTATCATCGGCCTCACTTCGGCATCAAAGGCAACACGCCTGTGTCCCGGCTGCCCCAGAATAACCTGTTGAGACGCGACAGCTAGCGTACCGCTGGGGACTGCTATGGACCCCGCACGAAAACTCGTCCAGCGACGTTGCCATCGCCCAACAACCCCTTCGCCGACGCCAACGGGTACATCTTTGTGCATCCGGGCGACCATCTCCCGACAATCCCGCCGCATCGGCTGAAAATGGGTTTCGATTACTCGCTTACGGATGCCTGGGTCGGCGCGGATGTCCTGCTCGCGAGCAGCAGTATTTTTTCGGGGATGAGAGCAATTAGAACCCGCAGCTTCCGGGGTATGGCGTCGTCAATTCCCGCACATCCTGCGAAGTGCAAAAAGGCGTGGTGGTCTACGGCCTGATCAACAACCTGTTCGATTACAGATACGCCACGTATGGCACGTTCTACGACACGAACATCGTGACCGTCTCAGGCAGATCACGCCCGCGCAGCCGTTCTCGGTTTACGGCGGCGTCAGGGGGAGGTTCTAGCCGGGACTCCGCAGAGGCCAACGGATCGCGGCAGGAAACCTGATGACCCGCTGCCCGCATTGAACCCGGTTTAGAAGCCAAGCCGGCTTTTTGTCTGCTCGCCGCGAAAAGCATCTCACTTGACCCCTGAAATCGTCCGCATTGCCTGGGCCGCGATCATAGGGAAAAGCGCCTTGCCGAGAAGTTAACTGAGGCACGGCATTGATTTATAAAGGTAAAAACAGGATGCCGCTGACGCCGCCGCGGGTTGAGAAGAGCAAGCTCATGGTTAAGATCAGCGGCCGCGATATATTTAACGGACATTTGCGAGTCCGTTTTTTCGCGTTTTCGAGCATTTTTGACGCGAATTCGGGCCGGAAACAAATCCTTTCCCGCCGCTGTTAACCATCCCGGGTTAACGCATAATCGACTCGGCAACGGATCGTTTGCCATGTGAGTGCGGGGCCTTGCGCTGGAGAGAGATGCGCGCGAAGGCGGGGGAGCAGCGGGTGGCATTCGCAAGCAGCAGCCACTCGGTTCATGGTTCAGCGCCTCTCGAATTCCGCGTCGAGGGTTACAATGCTGGGATTAAGGGCCGCCTTGCCCCCATAGCTTCGGGTTTCGAAGCCTTCGACTTGACGGCTGGCCCCGCCCGTCTCCGAACCATCGTTGCCTTCGGCTGCGCCATGCCGATCGAGGGGGCGGCGGCGGGCGTCTTTGCCGTATCTCCGATCCGGAAAAACGCGATGCTCGCCTGCAGCGTCTCGGCCTGGCCGGACAGCGCCTCGGAGGTCGCCGACATCTCCTCGGCCGCGCCCGCATTCTGCTGGATCACCTTGTCGAGCTGCTGGATGGCCTGGTTCACCTGGTTCGCCCCGATGTCCTGCTCGCGGCAGGCGGCGGAAATCTCCTCCACAAGCTCGGCCGTCTTCTTGATGTCGGGCACGAGCTTCACCAGCATGGAGCCCGCTTCGCGCGCCGCCGTCACCGTCTGGCCCGACAGCGCGCTGATCTCGCCGGCCGCCGTCTGGCTCCGCTCGGCGAGCTTGCGCACTTCCGAGGCAACCACCGCGAAGCCCTTGCCGTGCTCGCCTGCGCGCGCCGCCTCGACAGCCGCGTTCAACGCAAGAAGGTCGGTCTGCCGCGCGATTTCCTGCACGAAGGTGATCTTCTCGGCGATGGTCTGCATGGCGTGGACCGCGCGGTTCACCGCGTCGCCGCTCGCCTGCGCATCGGCGGAAGACTGGCGCGCGATCTTCTCGGTCTGGGCCGCGTTGTCGGCGTTCTGCTTGATGTTGGCGGCCATCTGCTCCATCGACGAGGACACTTCCTCGGCGGACGCCGCCTGCTCGTTGGCTCCGGCGGAAAGCTGCTGGCAGGCGGACGATAGCTCCTCGCTGCCCGACGAGACGTTGCCCGCGGCGCCAAGCGCGTCGCTGACCACGGTGCGAAGCTTCTGGGTCATCTCCTGAAGCGCAAGGCCGAGCGTGTCCTTGTCGGACAAGGGCTTCGGCTCCACGGAGAGATCGCCACGCGCGATGGCCTCGGCCATCTGGGCGGTCACGCGCAAGTTTCCGGTCATGCGGTTCAAGGCGTCGATGAGGTCTGCGATTTCGTCGTTGCTTGAGACTGTGACATTCTGAGTGAGGTCGCCGTGAGCGACCGCGTCGGCCAGCGAGACGGCACAACGGAGGCCGGTTCTTATGGAGCGGATGATTGAGAAGCCGATAAGGGCGACGACGAAAACGAGAACGGCAAAAGCAATGATGAGAAGGCGATCATCACGCCAAAGCACAAGGAAGAGTTTATTGAAAAAGGCCGCATCCATGTCATCGAGGTAAACGCCGATACCGACAAGACCTCCAATCTCCGGGACATTCTTTATATAGGAGATCTTCGGTGTTATGGGGCCGCCAACTCCTTTTGCAAACATGTACTGGACAAAATCCGCCCCGCCCTGTCCCTTGGCGGCCGTGATAAATGCCTGGACGAATTTAAACCCCTTCGCGTCGGCGGCTTCAAACATGTTCCGGCCAACTTGTGAGGGATCCTTCATGCAGGTGGCTACACCATTGTAATCAAACCCAAAAATATAGTTCGCCTGCTTTTCATCGCCGAAGCGGGATGATTGGACGATAGAGAAGAAGGCCTTGCGTCCGGCTTCGGACGCGGGACCGCCGGCAGCCATCATGCTGTCCCGAGCGACTGATATAGCCATGTCGAGGAGATTTCGGAGCTGGTTTTGCCGCTCGTCCATCATCTGAGCACGCATGATGGAATAGCCGATGGACACCACGACCAAGGTTCCAAGCATTGCACAAAGTAAAGTCAGATTAATGCGTGTCGTTATTTTTAAGCGCGAGAACATGACGTCTACCCCCAACCTGTGATTGCAGTAATCCTGCGCGGTTTGAGTAAACAGGCAGTTATAACGTCGCGCTCTTGGGTGGAAGTATCCAATCAAGTTCAACCCCATCGCGGACTCTCCGCGTCGATATGGAGAAGCTGCCCATCGCTCAATACCTTTCGAATTCGGCGTCGAGAAGATCGGCGCTGCCATTGCTGAGGTTGAGGGTGACGCCACTGCCATCACGGCTTGCATTGCCGGGCCGGCCCTTGACCGCCGGCGCTGGCCTCTTCGCGACCGCTGCCTTCTGCTGCGCGTGCGCTTTCGCGATCGCGGCCGAGCGCTTGCTGGCGGGCCTGGCCGCATCCGCAGGCGGGGCCTGCACATGTCCGGCCTCCCCGCCGATCCGGAAAAACGCGATGCTCGCCTGCAGCGTCTCGGCCTGGCCGGACAGCGCCTCGGAGGTCGCCGACATCTCCTCGGCCGCGCCCGCATTCTGCTGGATCACCTTGTCGAGTTGCTGGATGGCCTGGTTCACCTGGTTCGCCCCGATGTCCTGCTCGCGGCAGGCGGCGGAAATCTCCTCCACAAGCTCGGCCGTCTTCTTGATGTCGGGCACGAGCTTCACGAGCATGGAGCCCGCCTCGCGCGCCGCCGTCACCGTCTGGCCCGACAGCGCGCTGATCTCGCCGGCCGCCGTCTGGCTCCGCTCGGCGAGCTTGCGCACCTCGGAAGCAACCACCGCGAAGCCCTTGCCATGCTCGCCCGCCCGCGCCGCCTCGACGGCTGCGTTGAGCGCGAGAAGGTCGGTCTGTCGCGCGATCTCCTGCACGAAGGTGATCTTCTCGGCGATGGTCTGCATGGCGTGGACCGCGCGGTTCACCGCATCGCCGCTCGCCTGCGCATCGGCGGAGGATTGGCGCGCGATCTTCTCGGTCTGGGCCGCGTTGTCCGCGTTCTGCTTGATGTTGGCGGCCATCTGCTCCATCGACGAGGAGACTTCCTCGGCAGACGCCGCCTGCTCGTTGGCCCCGGCGGAAAGCTGCTGGCAGGCGGACGATAGCTCCTCGCTGCCCGACGAGACGTTGCCCGCGGCGCCAAGCGCGTCGCTGACCACGGTGCGAAGCTTCTGGGTCATCTCCTGAAGCGCAAGGCCGAGCGTATCCTTGTCGGACAAGGGCTTCGGCTCCACGGAGAGATCGCCGCCCGCGATCGCATCCGCCATCTTTGCCGTAACGCGCAAATTGGAGGTCATGCGGTTGAGCGAGTCGATGAGGTCTGCGATTTCGTCCTTGCTTGCGGCCTTGACGTTCTGATGGAGATCGCCAAGCGCGACCGAATTGGCGAGGCAGACCGCGCGGCGCAGCCCGCGACGGAGGCTGAGCGACAGGAAAATCCCCGCAACGATGCTCAGGGCGACCGCGAGGGCCGCGGCGGCAAGCATGAGGCGTTCCACGACGTTATAACGCGTGGCCGCCTGCTCGTGCGTATGCTCGGCGCGGCTGAGCGCATCGGCGACAACGGCGTCGAAAGCACCTTGGACGGCTGCAAACTGTTTGACGGCAACGCCAAGAACCGTGTCCTCCGCGTCGTTAAAGTCCTGTTTCTGCAAGGCGGCGATGGCCGGCTCGATGGCTTTCAAAACAAGGACATCCCTCTTGGATGTCCAGTCCGCGAGGAGCGCCGTGTCGCCCTCCCCGCCAGCGTTCCTGATATAGTGCGCGGCGAGGCCGTCGATTTCGCTCAGATTTTTTTTGACGCGAGCGATATACGGCCGGACGTTCGCTGGGCTTGGGCGGGCGATCACGGCTATGATCAATTCCTCTAAGCTGCTGTGCATGAGGTCGCTCATGCGGGACAGCTGGCTTACCGGAACAAGGCGCGCCTGGTAGACCTCCGCGATGTCGCGATCTGAAAGACGCAAGCCATGAAGAGCGATCGCCGCGATGCCGGCCTGGGTGGCAGCCATGACGGCAAAGACAATCATCATGCGGGCCGCAATGCTGAGCTTGTTTATCATCGAGGTCTCGACCACGGCTTTGTTGTTCTCGATAACGAGTGTCGTGACAAGCTACGCCCCCCGCTCGTTGCGACGCAGCGTCTTAATCGACCGGCAAGCCTTTCGACTTCCAATCGGGAAAGCCTGACCGGTACCAACAGATGTTGGAATATCCACCCTTGATCGCAGCGGTAGCCGCTTTGTAACTCTTCCAGCACTCGGGCCCATTGCAATAAAGCACAACGAGGGCCTGTTTATTTCCGGGCAACTTGCTCAGATCGAACTGGTCTTTACTTGCGTCGAAATCGACCGATTTCGCGCTTTTTTCGCGGTACGGAACGCTGAGCGCACCCTTTATGTGCCCCTCCGCATATTCGCTGGCGATGCGGGTATCGATCGCGACGGCTCCCGCGCCGATCGCTTTCACCGCTTCTTCCGCGGTGATGAGCTTCGCCCCGGATAGCACCGCCGGAGTATTGTCCGCCAGCGCTGCGCCGGTGCAAAGGAAGACGAACAGCGCAGCTGCGATGCGCCCGAATGTGTTTGAGCTTGAAAAGGAGTGTTGGGTGAACATGGCCGAGCCTTGCCAAAGTTAAGCTGAGCCATACTTATGATATCGGCGCTACAGATGAATAAATATACGCAAGACCATCTTAGATACGGCATTAACGGGGCAGTATGACCTGCTCGCCGGAGCCTTGAACCAAGGCCCCTCCCCTGCTTGGAAGCCGCTTGTGGCCCGAGGCGGGCCGCTGCCGTAGCGATCTTCAAAGCATCTATGGCGCTTAGCGGGGACAGCGCCGCACTCGGCTTCTATTCGACGCGCACGACAGCGGCGCGCCGCGCGATCCTGGCATTCGTCCTCGAGTAGCCGAAGTAAATCACCATCCCGACGATGAGCCAGCCGATGAGCCTGTACCAGGTGTCGATGTCGAGCGAGACCATCATGGCGAGGCAGACGAGGATGCCGGCGACGGGCACCCACGGCACGAGCGGCACGCGATAGCTGCGTTCGAGCCCCGGATGCGTCTTGCGAAGCACCATGACGCCCGCGCAAACGATAATGAAGGCGAGCAGCGTGCCGATGGACGTCATGTGCCCCAGCACCTGAATGGGAACGAGCGCGCCCATCAACCCGGTGCCGATCATGAAGATGACGTTCGAGATCCACGGCGTATGCCACCTTGGATGGAGCGTGGCGAACACCTTCGGCAGGAACCCGTCGCGCGCCATGGCGTAGAACACCCTGCTTTGTCCGAGGAGCATGACGAGGATGACGGTGGTGAACCCGCAGATCACGCCAATGGTGGTCGCGGTCCGAAGCCACGGGAACGGCGTCTGGTTGATGGCAGTGACAACGGGGTGCGCGTCGTTGTGCAGGTCCTTGTAATAGACAAGCCCCGTCAGCACGAAGCCGAAGGCGATGTAGAGCACCGTGCAGATGACGAGCGAGCCGAGGATGCCGATCGGCATGTCGCGCTGCGGATTTTTTGCTTCCTGCGCGGCCGTTGAAACCGCGTCGAAGCCGATATAGGCGAAAAAGATGACGCCCGCGCCGCGCAAAATGCCCGACCATCCGTATTCGCCAAATACGCCGGTATTTTCGGGGATGAACGGAACGTAGTTCTGGGACTTGATATAGAAAACTCCGGCCCCTACGACGGCAAGAACAACGGCCACCTTGATGACCACAATGACGGAATTGACGCGCGCCGACTCCTGAATGCCGCGGATGAGGAGGCCCGAAACCATGACGATGATCAAGATTGCGGGCAGATTGACGATGCCGTGAACCGTGCTGCCGTCAGCGAGCGTCGCGGTCTCGAAGGGCGACAGGGTCCACTGCGCGGGAAGATTGATCCCGAAGTCCCGGAAAAGCGACGTAACATAGCGCGACCAGCTCACCGACACGGTGCCTGCACCGACGGCGTATTCGAGCACCAAGGTCCAGCCGATGACCCAGCCGACCAGTTCGCCGAGCGTGGCGTAGGCATAGGTGTAGGCGCTGCCCGCAACGGGGATCATGCTGGCTAGTTCCGAGTAGCACATGCCCGCGAAGGCGCAGCCGATCGAGGCGATGACAAAGCTTAGGACGACGGCGGGACCGGCGTTGTCGGCAGCGGCGATGCCCGTCAGCGAAAAAAGACCCGCGCCGATGATGGCGCCGATGCCGAGGGCGATGAGGCTCCAGGGGCCGAGCGCGCGCTTCAGCCCGTGTCCATCCGCTTCCTGTTGCAGCTGCTCAATGCCCTTCCGGTCGAACACGGATCCTGCCTTGGTCATTGCGTGCTCTTTTGGCTCGGATTGCAACACCAGCGCCTCCTCGCCCGCGTGAGCTTCCTCTCTCGGGCTCTAACAAATTTCAGCTGCCTCAAGCCGGGCCGCTCTTCTAAGACTTAGGTCTGAGGTCAGCTGCTTGTACAGGGGAAGTTCCGCATTGCGCAACGCTGCCGCTCATCCCTGAAAAGCTTTTCAATAAGATTTGTAAGCGGCCGCGAAGTGATCGCCGAAAGAGCGCCAACATAAGCTGCGCTGCTCCTTTTCAGAGGACTTGCAAAGAGGAGCGCAGCTCAAGGCGTTGCGGCGGAAGCTAGGCTTCGAGCTCAGAGTCGAGCGTGATCTCGGCCCTTAGAAGCTTGGAAACCGGGCAGCCCGCCTTGGCGGCCTGGGCGGCTTCATCGAAATCGGCCTGGCTCGCGCCCGGCACCTTCGCGCGAAGCGTCAGATGAACGGCTGTGATGGCGAAGCCGCCCACCTTCTGCTCGAGCGTGACATCGGCTTTGGTCGCGATCTTCTCCGCGATCAGCCCCGCCTTCTGAAGTTCGACCGAGAGCGCCATCGAAAAGCACCCAGCATGCGCCGCGGCGATCAGTTCCTCGGGGTTCGTGCCGGTCCCGTGCTCGAAGCGGGTCTTGAAGGAATATTGCGTGTCGGACAGGACGCCGCTTTCGGTGCTGATCATTCCCTTGCCGGATCTCAGATCCCCGGTCCAGACGGCGTTTGCAGAGCGTTTCATGGTCATCTCCTTTCAAAGGTTTCGTCAACCTGACAATCTATAACACAGGCGCCGCTTTCGTTTCCGGGTACGGAGCATAACGGGCGGCAGCCGGTTGTTACTCATATCTTGTAAGCCGCGGCGGGTGTACAACGTGCCGGCCGCCTTCGCCAGAACCATTTTGTCGGGAAAGCCGCCATGCCTTCAAGCCATCTTCAATATTTGCCGATCCCCTGGCCAGTCTATGTTTTTCTGCTTGGCGCTCTCGCCGTCGTCGCGGCGCTGATCCAGATCGGCCTGATCCGCTTCGTCTATGCGCGCCTGGGCATCTCGCCGCTTGCTGCGCTGCTTCTGCTTCTCGCAAGCCTTTTCGGCGCTTATATCAACATTCCGATCTGGCAGCTTCCCGGCGAGACCGAGGTGGTCGGGGAGCGCTTCAGCGACTTCTTCGGATTTCAATACGTCGTTCCCACAGAGGTCGACTGGCCCGGCACGATCATTGCGATCAATGTCGGCGGCGCGGTCATTCCCATTGCGCTTTCCCTCTATCTTCTCTTCAGGAACAACATCTGGCTCCCGGCCATCATTGCGACAGCGGTTGTGGCCGCGGTCTGCTATTCGGTGGCGGAGCCGGTGCGCGGCGCGGGCATCGCCATCCCGCTGTTCATTCCGCCGCTCGTGGCCTGCGGCGTCTCCTGCATCCTGGCCTGGAGCCGGGCCGCGCCCGTCGCTTATGTGAGCGGAAGCCTCGGGACGCTGATCGGGGCGGATCTCATGAACTTCGGGGCCATTCGCGATCTCGGCACGCCCGTGGCCTCGATCGGCGGCGCGGGGACTTTCGACGGCATCTTCATAACGGGGATCGGCGCTGTGCTCCTGGCCAGCCTCATCGGCGCGATAGGAGCGCGCAGCCCGACAGCAGGCCATGCCTGACACCGCCCACGGCCCCGTTACACATCCTTCAACGGCTGGCCGTGCGCGACGTTGGATTGGCCCGGCGTGGAAAATCAAGAATTCGGCTTTGACCTGTCCACAGAATCCGAATTGGCTGCTTCTGCACTATTTGGGGCGGGAGCATCTCCATGAGACGCATTTTGGTCACGCTTGCAATTTGCGCAGCAGCCTCATCTGCTTTCGCTGAATGCCCGACCGGAGAGACGATCAACGCTTTCGGTTCCACCTTCAGGAGGGGCGGCGTCGTCGGCATGTTGCGCGACGATTCGAGGGACTGCGGCGCTCAAGATCAACCGGCCTGGCTTGCCAAGATCAATGAGGCTGCTCCTCCCAAAGCGACCCCTCCGGGGCTTTCGTATTGCCGCGAGGTTGTCCAGGGCAAAGATGCGCGCTATGAATCCCAACGCCGCGATTGCATCTTCTGGTACGGGCATTCGATCGAGGTGCAATAGTCCAGGCTGAGAGCGCGGGACGCTCGCCCGATCACTGGATGAGAGGCCGCATCACGCCCCATTCCGTCAAAATGGCCTGCATATCGTCCGCCACGAAATGCCGGGCGCTTTCCTGCTCATACCCCTCCTCGAGGAGCGAATCATACTCGGTGAGGGCGTGGCGGATGAAGCTGACCATGGAAAGCCAGGCCGCGGTTTCAGGCGACGCGGTGTGAAGGCCAGGGCTGTCCATGGCGTGGTCTGCGATGGCGCCGAATTCATGATCAGGGATTTCCGGCGCCATATGGCGCAGCGCGGTTTCAATCTCTTTGCGGGTTGCCAAGTTACAACCTCTGTTCTCAAAAGATCGCCTCAAACTATCATAGGGAGAAGGCGAGGCAAAGTGCGGCCTTCACAGAATTGACACGCGCATGTAGTATCCCGCTCGTGTCAGAGCGACGTCGTGCGAGCGTGGCCCTAAACTTAACGGCAACCGTTGAGGAAAGGTGACCGTGACGGCATCAGCAACGTCATTAGCATCTCCGCCGGACAACTTTCCGGCTCTCGTGCTCAACGCGGACTACCAGCCGCTGAGCTATTACCCTCTCTCTCTCTGGAATTGGCAAGAAACGATCAAGGCAGTGTTCCTTGACCGCGTGCATATCGTTTCCTTTTACGACCGCGTTGTCCGCAGCCCCACTTTCGAGATGCAGCTTCCGAGCGTCGTCTCGTTGAAAACGTTCGTCAAGCCGGCGCTTTATCCCGCGTTCACGCGCTTTAATGTCTTCCTCAGGGATCGCTTTCAATGTCAATATTGTGGTTGTCCCCACGATTTGACATTCGATCATGTGGTCCCGCGTTCGCGAGGCGGCCTGACCCGCTGGGATAACGTCACAACCGCTTGCGCGCCGTGCAACCTGCGGAAGGGCGGCAAAATGCCGGCGAAGGCGAAGATGTTCCCGGCGCTGGCGCCCTACCGGCCGACGGTGCACGAGTTGCACCGGAATGGGCGGTACTTTCCGCCGAACTACCTGCACGAAAGCTGGCTCGACTATCTCTACTGGGATACCGAGCTCGAGCCGTAAAGCCTGTGGCGCATCGTTACGACGGTGCGCCTTTCCCCGTGCCGGGCTGGCTGCCCTCAAGAACAGCTTTGGGCTCGACACTAAAGTTATAGTCTTAAATTATACCAATTCTAAGGCTCTACTTGGCACGCGAAACTGTTGCTTTTTTGTGCCAGCAAATCCGCAGAAGTAATGTTGCGTTACAGTTCGGAATGCCGGACGGTTGACGCGCGCCACCCAATCAAGGCGTTTGCTTGGTAGCCGTCGCCGCGTGATTCGCCCGATGATCCAACGCGATGGCCAGCATGATGGGGGATGCGATGACCGTCAACAGCCAGACTCGCGCATGGCATGCCACGATGTGCGTGGCAACTGGCACGCTGAGTTTGATTGCGAGTTGCTCCGCCTTTGCTGCCGATATTTCTTCGAAAGAGCCCGCAGCGGTTTCGTATGCCGAACCCTCCGCGGCTGACTGGAACGGTTTCTATTTCGGCGGCCATGCCGGATATGCCTGGGGTGAATCGAACTGGACGGCCAGCACGACCACCCTCCCCTCGGAAGCCTTTGCCACAGGCTCGCTCAGCCTGGCGCAGCCTATCAACACCTTCAGCGAGTCCGGCAGCTTCTTCGAAGGGTTTCAAGGCGGCTACAATTACAGGCTTCCGAATGATTTCGTCATCGGCGCGGAGGCCGACGCATCCTTCCCGAGTTTTCCAAATATCCAAGGCATCTCCATCGGCGGCATCTCGACGCTTGCCTCTCCTTCAGGCCCCGAGACCTATAGCGAGACCGTGCTCATGTCGGGCACGGTGCGGGGGCGCCTTGGTTACGCCGCCGGAAATTGGCTCGTCTATGGAACCGGCGGCTTTGCATGGACCTACGACAAGCTGTCGCTCAGCCAGTTCATCAGCGGCGCGAGCGAAGATACCCATTTGTGGCGGCTCGGCTGGACGGCGGGAGCGGGCGTCGAGACGCCTTTCCTGCCGCATTGGACCGCGCGCCTCGAATACCTGTATACCGGATACGGCGTAAGCAGCGCGACGTTCCCCATTGCCGGACAGCGCTTCGCCTCCGACTTTTCACAGGACGAGGTGCGCCTTGCTCTGAACTATCAGATCGCCGGGGATGCGGCCCCTTCGGAGAAAGACCCCAAACCCGCGGCGAAAGCCGAGCCCAGCATCTTCGACTTTCACGGACAGACGACTTTCACCTGGCAAGGCTATCCCCCGATCCTGTCGCCTTATCGGGGACCGTTGAGCCTGCCCGGCGGCGGAGAGGCCCGGGAGGTTGGGGATTTCACGCTTTTTGCCGGGGTGCGCTTGTGGAAGGGCGCGGAATTCTGGATCGACCCCGAGGTCGATCAAGGCTTTGGCGTCGGAGATACGCACGGAGTGGCGGGCTATCCCAATGGCGAGTCCTACAAACTTGGCTCCGAGACGCCCTACGCGAGAGTTCAACGCTATTTCATACGGCAGACCATCGATCTCGGTGGCGAGACCGAGAAGGTGGAGGGCGGCATCAACGTGTTCGAGGGGTCGCAGACCGCGAACCGTCTCGTCCTGACGGCCGGAAAATTCGCCGTCACCGACCTCTTCGACACCAACCAATATGCGAACAACGCCAAAGGGGATTTCCTCAACTGGTCGCTCATCAATGCGGGCACGTTCGACTATGCCGGCGACGCCTGGGGCTTTACTTACGGCGCGGCTGTCGAATGGTATCAGGGCCGCTGGACGGTGCGCGCCGGTGTTTTCGACCTGTCGGCAACGCCTGCGGGCGGTAACAGCCCCGAAGCCTACGGACTTGATTCGAGCTTCAGGCAACTGCAGTACGTGGGAGAAATCGAGGAACGGCACGAACTGTGGGGACAGCCCGGCAAGCTCAAGGTCACCGGTTTCGTCAGCGAAGGCCGCGCGGGCCTGTTCCAGGACGCTATCGATCTTGCCTTGGCCAGCCCCACCCACGAGCCCGCAGACATCAATGCGGTTCGCAGCTGGCACGACCGCCCCGGCGTAAGTCTTAATATCGAGCAGCAGGTCACGAAGGACTTCGGCGTTTTCGCCCGTGCCGGATGGGCCGACGGCGCGGTTGAGCCGTGGGATTTCACCGACATCGACGGCACGGTGCAGTTGGGCGTTTCCTTCTCAGGGAAGCAATGGGGCAGGCCGGACGACAGGGTTGGCATTGCGGGCGTTATGAATAGCATCGCCCCCGTTCACCAGGAGTTCTTCAACCTTGGCGGCCTTGGCATACTCGTCGGCGATGGCATCCTGCCCAATCCCGGTTTAGAGAAAATTATCGAGGCTTATTACAGCTATTCTCTCACTTCCGTGACAAAGCTTACATTCGATTACCAGTTCATTGACAATCCCGCCTATAATACAGACCGTGGGCCAGTAAACCTGTTTGCCGGCCGAATCCACTGGCAGTTCTAGGCGATTGTCTGCGCGAAAAACCCAGAATGGCTACTTAGCTCCAATGTGCAGACCATACAGGCCGGCAAACACCGGCACGGCTCCACAGGCGCCCGAAGGCGCTCTGTGGTTCGCGTTGTTCATAGTGAAAAAGAATACGCAGCGCCGATCCAAGCCGCATGAAATTTTTATGACAGCGAAACGACCTGCGATCCCGTTCGGTTGAAAAAACGCGCGGTCCAGACAACCGCTCAGGCAAAAATCGAAGCAGGAACAAGGGACGGCATGGCAGCCACTCTACAACCCACCGCGGACGTCCTCGAGAAGATGGATTCCGCCGCGCTGACGCGTTTTCACTGGAAGATCATGTTCATCTCCGGCATGGGCTTTTTGACCGATGCCTATGACTTGTTCATCATCGGCGTCGTCATGGCCCTGCTTAAGCAGGAATGGCAGTTCTCCACGGTCGAAGAAGGTCTTGTGACATCGACGGCGCTTTTGGCTTCCGCGTTCGGCGCCATCCTCTTTGGCCGCATCGCCGACATGGTAGGCCGTAAGCGCATTTACGGCTACGAGGTGCTCGTGCTGGCAATTGGCGCGATCGCCTCGGCTTTCTCGCCAAGCATCGGTTGGCTCATTTTCTTCCGTATCATCCTTGGACTAGGCATTGGCGGGGACTATCCGGTCAGCTCCACCATCATGAGCGAGTATTCGAGCAAGAAAACGCGTGGAATGATGGTCACGCTCGTCTTCACCATGCAGGCGGCGGGCCTGATTATCGGGCCGCTCCTTGCCGTTGCGATGCTCGCGAGCGGCCTATCCCATGACCTCGTTTGGAGACTGCTGCTCGCCTTTGGCGCCATTCCTGCGCTCGCGGTCTTTCAGATGCGGCGGCATCTCGCTGAAACGCCACGCTATCTTCTTGCGACCGGCCAGCACGACGCTTTCCACGAAACCGCGTCCCACGTGCTGGGAGAAGTCGAAGGCCGAAGCGGCAAAGGGGCTTTAAGAGACGACGGGGCCATAATAAAGGAGCCGTTCTGGAAGGGGTTCCGGACTCTCACGAGCGACCGGAGTTTCATGATCCGTCTCATTGGGGCAAGTCTCGCCTGGTTCCTGATGGACTTCGCCTACTACGGCAACACCGTTTCAAGCCCGATGGTGCTCAACGCCATCGAGCCGAACCGGGACCTTGAAACCCATATGATGATCCAACTCGCCGTTTTTGCAATCGCTGCCGCGCCGGGTTACCTTGTTGCCGCGGCCATGATGGACAGGATGGGCCGCAAGCCGATCCAGGTAATCGGCTTCGCGATGATGGCTGTCACCTTCGCGGCAATGGCGCTCATCCCCAACATCGAGCACCTCGTCTTTCCGTTCCTGCTTATCTACGGCATCAGCTACTTCTTCACCGAGTTTGGCCCGAACGCCACCACCTTCGTCTATCCCGCTGAGATCTTTCCGGTCAAAGCCCGCACCACCGGACACGGCATTGCCGCGGCGGCGGGGAAGTTTGGCGGCTTTCTGGGGGTCTTCCTATTCCCCATTCTGATGGGTTGGAAAGGCTTGTTCGCCGCTGAATCTGCCGCGGCAATCGTGAGCGTGTTCGGCTGCGTTGTCACCCTCACCATGTTGCCCGAAACCAAGGGTCGGAGCCTGGAAGAACTCAGTCCAGAGGAAGTTCAACAGGTAGCGGCTCAACCTGCCTGAAGATGCGGATCGATTCAAATCCCGCTGAAGAAAGGAAAGGCAAATGAAACGAGCGATCATCATCATAGCGGCGGCGTTGCTTCCAATGTCATCTTCCGCGCAGCCCAACAACTCGAGACACGCAAACCATTCGGGACAGGCCAACCATTCGAGAGGTGAAGGCGCAGTCACGCAGGAAGAAGGTTCTTCGATGGAGTTTATAGGCCAGGACGGCAGGATTGTAGATATGAAGAAGGACAAATGCTGGGATCCTGTCACGCATCCCTATCGGGCGCCGGGGTGGTGTTCCCGATAGGGAGAGTTTTCGGGTAGCTTTCATGCTCGTCGCGAGCCTCTTCACGTGCGGCGAGGCGCCCTGGTGGGCTTGGGTGGGCGGCAATTGATGCGCGATTTTCCTGGTGTCACAGCCGCTCGCCGCGCCGCGCCTGGGAACTGCGCTCTATATCGGAATCACGGGCACCGCGTCGGCTATCGCTTCGATTCTCCTGGACCACTTCGGTTTGCTCGGTTTCCAACAGCATCCGGCCAGCATCTGGCGCGTCATCGGGGCAGCGCTGATGGTCGCCGGAGTGAGTTTGATTGCGAAATTCTAAATAACAAAACGAAATCGCCTTTAAGATTTCGACGCCAAGAGGCGACGCAATACCGCCTCAATTTTAAGAACCAGTTTTCTGCTTGAACCGGGCCGAATTCGCGAATCACCATGCGCTGGAAGTACTGTTGCGTAAGAGGCACGGTTGCCGGATCAACTGAACGGAACACCATCGAATCCACATTTTCCTCAAGTTTCCCGTCATCATTTACATCTGCGCCCGCTGCGGGCTACCGTCGGGCGGCACTACGATTCCCGGCTGAGGAGCATCGAGATGATACGCAGGCTTGCCTTTGCGTTTGGGGCTGTGGCGATCGCGGCTATGGCGGCAGCGCCGTCGCGCGCAGAGGAGCAGGCCGCCACTCCGGCAATCGCAGCCGCTGCACAGGCCGAGGCATCCTCCGCAAACTCAACCGCCCGCAGCGAAACCTCAGCCGAAGCTCAGGCAACAAGCGTCTCCTCCCAGGAGACCAGGGACGCAGCTGCTGCGGAACCCGTCGCGGAACCAGCGCCAGAATCCACGGAAGCCACCGAATTGGCCCAGCCATCGCCTCTGGAGCAACCTGCTTCGGCGAACGCCCGCACGCCTGCCGAGGAGGAAGCAGCCGGTTCCAAGCCTGGAGAGGAACCCGCGGCGTCAAGCCTGGCCATGCATACGGCGGAGCCCCCGGCCGAGCAGAAACCGGCCGTGGAGGCCATGCCTGCGGAGCAGCCAGCCGCGCTCCCAGAGGCCGAGGAGGCGGCCGGCGCCAAACCGGAGGAGGAGACCTCCCCTGTCGAGCAGCTTGCGGTAACGCCGGGCACGCCTGCGCAGCCGGTGGAGTCTACGGTCGCGCCGCAGCCATCGCTGAAGACACTCAACATCCCCGCCGCAGCGCCTGCGGAGGCAGAGGCGTTGCGCAAAGCGCTTTCCAGCCTCCCGGCGGGCGCCAGCGACGAAGAGCGTAACGAACGCGCGGCGCTCGTTTCGTTCTATGAGAGCCGCGGCTATGCCCCGCTCTGGCTGGCATCGCAGGCTGGCTTCAATGCAAAGGCATCTGCGATAGAAGCCGAGATCAAACGCTCCAGGGAATGGGGCCTCGATCCCCGCGATTTTCCCTTGCCCGAAGGGCTTGGCGTGCAAGGCGCAGCCCCTCAATCGCCCGAAGAAATGGCTGCGGCAGAGCTCAAAATCTCGCTCGCGGTCCTGAAATATGGCCGCTACGCCCGTGGCGGGCGCATCATCAACCCGTCCGAAGAGCTGAGTTCCTATCTCGACCGGCGGCCTCAACTTCTCAAGCCCCAGGCAATTCTCGACGGCATCGCCGCCGTCGATCAAACCGATGCTTATCTGCGCGGCCTGCATCCGCAGCACCCGCAGTTCGACAGGCTCCGGCAGAAGTACGTCGCGCTCCTCGCCCGCAACAGGCAGCCGGGCGCCGAAGCAAAAAAGCTGCTCGCCAACATGGAGGAGTGGCGCTGGATGCCCGACGACATGGGCGACATTTACGTCTGGAATAACATCCCGGAATACACGCAGCGGGTCATGATAAAGGGTCTGGTCGCGCGGAAGGACTCTATCGTCACGGGCCAGACGGACAAGCAGACGCCCATCTTCAGCCGGCAACTGCGCAAGATCACCTTCAAGCCCACCTGGATCGTGCCCGACTCCATCAAGGTGCGCGAACTGTTGCCGAACCTCGTCAGAGGCGGCAGCCTGATGCGCCAATGGGGGCTGGAGGTGCTGAGGGACGGCCAGCCGGTGAACTGGCGAAAAGTCGATTGGTCAGCCACCGACATCCGGAATTTCGAGGTCATTCAGCCGAACGGCCCGAAGAGCGTAATGGGGAAAGTGAAGTTCTCATTCCCGAGCCAGCACACCGTTTTCATGCACGACGCGCTGGAGAGGGACAAGTGGATGTTCAATGTTTCCAGGCGCACCTATAGCCACGGCTGCATGCGGGTCCACAACCCGGTCGAGCTGGCCGAAATCCTGCTTCGCGAGGACAAAGGCTGGGATACCGCCACGACGAGACAGAGCCTGAACAAGGGCGGCAACAACAACGAGATCCCCATCGAGCACAAGATCATGGTTCACATGACCTATTTCACCGCCCTGGTGGACGACGATGGAAAGCTGCACACATTCCCCGACGTTTACGGGCACGAGCGCCGCATCACGCTCGCACTCGAAGGCAAATGGGATCAGATCGTCAAGGGACGCGATCACCTCGCTCCGGTGGAACTGGAGGAAGCCAATGTCTCTTCCCGGCATTATGCGGAAGATGACGGATACGAGCAGCCTATGCCGCGGCATGGCTCCGCGTGGGGCTCGTCCAGCTCCCGGAACAGCTTTCTCGATTCCCTTTTCGGCAGATCCGAGCAGCGGGCCATATGGGCAATACCCTGCTGCACCGCGTCAATATCAGTATCATTAGACAACGCTAACGACGGAGCCGCAGCGGCGGCTCCGTTTGCGTTCTTCTCAAGAACGGCCGGTCAGGCCGAATGCGCCGCGCAGGAACAGCCCGGCCGCCTGGAGCCCTTCCGGATCGATGCCGTGCCCGAGGCCGGGCCTGATCTGCCATTGCACCGGAACGCCCGCAGCCGCCAAGGCATTGCGCGCGTGGTGGATGGCCTGATAGGGGATCACCTCGTCGGCTGCGCCATGGATGAGCAGGACCGGCGGCTTCACCTTGATTTCCGCCGCCAGATGCGCCGCGCCTGCCAGATGCCCCGAAAAGCCCACAATAGCGGCGGGCGGTTCCGACAGGCGCAAGCCCGTTTGCAGCGCCATCATCGTCCCCTGGCTGAACCCCACGAGCGCCACCGAACTGAGCGGGAGTTGCGCCTTCCTCGCTTCCTCGAGAATGAACGCGCGCAGACCAGGGTCGGCCTTGCGCACGCCCTCCTCCCATTCCTTCTCGCTGCGCATTTCGAGGTTGAACCATTGCCGCCCGCCGAAAAACTGGCCGGGGAGCGCTTCCGGCGCATGCGGAGAAATGAAAGCCGCGTCGGGCAGGTAGCTTGCCCACGCCTCGCCGAGGCCGATGAGATCGTTCCCATCCGCCCCATAGCCGTGGAGAAGAATCACAAGCTGCTCGGCGCGCCGCCGGACGCGGGCTCAAGCCGCGGACCATCGATTTCAACTGCCATTTCAATACCTCGGTGATTCGAATATACTCGGGAAAGTTGACCTGCCTAACGTCAAGCTCCCTCATCCGAAGCAGAGTTTGCCCGGCGAGCCAATGGATAGCCGCCGCTGTCACCCGGAAAGGCCAAGCCTTATGCCGGATCGTAACAAAGCGAAGCATCATCTTTCTTGCGGTCCCGGCTCGCGCTTCGCTTGGCCGGGAGGACGAACTTTCCGCCGGCGAGCGGCTTCGAGAGCTACAAAGGGCTCATGTTGCATCTATCCAATCAGCTTGCGGCTTCTGCGGGCGTCAGGGCTTTGACCGCCAGCGCATGGACCGGCCCCGCCAGTTCTTCCTTCAACGCGGCGTTCACCTCGCGGTGCCGGTCGACCCGGCTTTTGCCCTCGAAAGTGGCTGGACACGACGCGGACGCGGAAATGCGTCTCTCCCGTCACGCGGCCGAGATGATCACGCGCGCCCGAATGGCCCGCATGCTTGCCGGACTCGTTTTCCACGGACAATTCCGAGGGCGAGAACGCTTTCGTGAGCTTTTCCCGGATAGATTTTTCTACGGACATTCAACCTCCAGGCGTGACAGGGGAAAGACTTAAATCCCGCCAATTTACGGAGCAATATTTCGGGTCCTGTCAAGACCTTGTAAGGGCGCTTTCGCAGCCGCATACTACCGGCGAGGGCGCTTTCAGCTAAAGCGCATTCGAGTAGGAAGCCATTTCGTGAAACTGGATTCGAAATATTTCGATAGCATTCGCGTAAGCCGGGGGCGAGGCCGCGCGCAGCCCAAGGACCCGCAGGCGAGCGCGCCTCCCTGCCAGTGGCGCAACTGCAACAAGCGCGGCCTTCACCGCGCGCCGAAGGGCCGCGACTGCGAAGGAGAGTATTATTATTTCTGCCGCGAGCACGTGACCGAGTATAATAAATCTTACAACTACTTCGCCGGGATGAACGAAAGCGACGTCCTGGATTTCCAGAAAGCCGCCACCACGGGCCATCGCCCCACATGGTCAATGGGTGTGCATGGAGCCGACCCCACCGCGCAGGAGGCCGTGCGGAAAGCTGGCGATGCCGGCACAGCCCAAGATCCGTTTGAGATCCTGAAAGGCATCCGCGGCCGGGGCTACGAAAATGTGAACCCGGCGGACGCAAAACGCCGGATGATTTCAAAGGGCGCCAAGAAACATCTGCAGGCTCTTAATCTTGACGAGAACGCATCGCCAGACGAAATCAAGATCAGGTTCAAGGCGCTTGTAAAGCTGCATCATCCCGATCACAACGGCGGAGACCGCAGCTCTGAAGAACGCTTCCGGGAAGTTCTCACCGCTTATAACTATTTGAAGCAGGCGGGCCTGGTAAGATGAGACGCTGAGCGGCGCTGGGACCCAAGCGAAACGCAAAGAACAGAACCCCGAGGGGAATCAATGTTGAATGGTGAACCGGTGCGGGCTGGCCTGCCCGACATGAAGGTGTCCGTCCGGCAGGTGTTCGGCATCGATACAGCCATGGAAGTTCCCGCCTATTCGCAATCGAGCGAGTATGTGCCGGAGTTTGATTCCGACTATCTTTTCAACAAGGACACGACGCTCGCGATCCTGGCTGGCTTCGCGCACAACCGGCGCGTCATGATCCAGGGCTACCACGGCACCGGTAAGTCGACCCATATCGAGCAGGTGGCGGCCCGGCTGAACTGGCCCTGCGTCCGCATCAACCTCGACAGCCACGTAAGCCGCATTGACCTTGTCGGCAAGGACGCCATCGTCATTCGCGAAGGCCAGCAGATCACCGAATTCCGCGAGGGCATCCTGCCCTGGGCGCTGCAGTCCAATACGGCGCTTGTTTTCGACGAATACGACGCGGGCCGCCCGGACGTGATGTTCGTGATTCAGCGCGTGCTCGAAGTTTCAGGCAAGCTGACCCTTCTCGATCAGAGCCGGGTGATCCGTCCGCATCCCGCCTTCCGCCTCTTCGCGACGACGAACACCATCGGCCTTGGCGACACGTCCGGCCTGTATCACGGCACGCAGCAGATCAACCAGGGCCAGATGGACCGCTGGTCGATCGTCGCCACGCTCAATTACCTGCCTTACCAGGACGAAGTGAATATCGTGCTGGCAAAGGCGAAGCCCTACCAGAACGAGCAGGGACGGCGCACCGTCGGGAACATGGTGCGGGTGGCGGAACTGACCCGGACCGCCTTCGTGAACGGCGACCTGTCCACCGTGATGAGCCCGCGAACGGTGATAACCTGGGCCGAGAACGCCAACATCTTCGGCGATGTCGGTTTCGCATTCACCTTGAGCTTCCTCAACAAGTGCGACGAACTCGAGCGCGGGCTGGTGGCGGAGTTCTATCAGCGCTGCTTCGGCGAGGAATTGCGGCAGTCGACGGCCCATATTGCGCTCAGCTAGAAAGGGCTATGCGTCACGCGGTATTCCCCCCTCATCCTGTCCTTCTCCCGCAAGGGGAGAAGGGACGGTGTTGCAAGTGCGAGCGGACTCCTTCTCCCCCTGCGGGAGAGGGCTGGGGTGAGGGGTTTCGACGTTTCACGGATCAATGATTTTTGGTACTAGCTAGGATAACGGGAGCGATGCCGGCAGCCGCTAAAAAGAAGCCCGACCCGCTGTCGCCCTTCAAGCGCGCGCTGTCGCTGGCGACGCGAACGCTGGCGGAAAGCAAGTCGGTGAACGTCGTGTTCGGCCCCGAGACGCCCGGCTTCGACGGCAAGACGATCCGCCTGCCGCAGCCGAGCCGGGCCGTGTCGCGCAAGGAAATCTCCGTGATCCGCGGCGTCGCCGATTCCATCGCGCTCCTGATTTCGCATCACGACACGGCGCTCCACGCTTCGCTGTCCCCCCCTTCCGGCGATGCCAAGGCCGCTTTCGATGCCGTCGAGCGGGCGCGGGTCGAGGCGCTGGGCGCGCTTCAGATGCGCGGCGTCGCAAAGAACCTCAGCGCGAAGATCGCGAGCCAGTATGAGCGCCTGCCCGATCGCGACATCGACCGCCAGAGCGCGCCGCTTGACGACGCGCTGGCGCTGATGGTGCGCGAAAAGCTGACAGGCGCCAAGCCCCCCCGCGGGGCGAACGCCATCGTGGACGTTTGGCGCGACTGGATCGACGATCGCGCCGGCTCGATCCTGCAACGCATGGAAGGCTCGATCGACGACCAGGCCGCTTTCGGGAAACTCATGCGTGACGTTCTTGTTGCGCTGGAGCTGATGGAAGGTTCGCTGGAGACCGCGCCGCAAGACGAAAAAGCAGAGGCACACGAGAAAGAGGATGCCCCCGGCCAGGGCTCGGATGAAAAGAAGGAGGAAAAAGCCGAGCCGAGCGATGCCGAAAATGAGGAAGCGGAAGGCTCCGAGGGCGATCAGGAAAGCGAACCCGCGCAGGTCTTGGAGAAGGAGTACACGCCCGGCGAGCAGGACGGCAAGGAGCAGCCCTATGCCCCGCCCCGGCGCCCGAACAGCTCGGTTTTCGAGAACCCCGAAAATTTCGGCTATCAGGTTTTCACGCGCCAGTACGACGAGTTCGTAAGCGCCGAAAGTTTGTGCGATGTCGATGAGCTGGAGCGGCTCCGCACCTTTCTCGACAAGCAGTTATCGGTGCTGCATGTCGCCATCAGCCGGCTGGCGAACCGCCTGCAACGCCGCCTGCTGGCGCAGCAGAACCGCGCCTGGGATTTCGATCTCGACGAGGGGCTCTTGGACACGGCGCGGCTGTCCCGCGTCGTCACAGACCGGTTCCAACCGCTTACGTTCAAGATGGAGCGCGACACCACCTTCCGCGACACCGTCGTCACGCTTCTGCTCGACAATTCCGGATCGATGCGTGGCCGCCCGATCATGGTCGCCGCCTGCTGCGCCGATATTCTCGCCCGGACCCTGGAGCGCTGCGGCGTGAAGGTCGAAATCCTCGGCTTCACGACGCGGCAGTGGAAGGGCGGGCAGTCGCGCGAACAGTGGCTCGCGGCGGGAAAGCCCGCCAATCCGGGCCGTCTCAACGATTTGCGCCATATCGTATACAAATCCGCGGACACGCCGTGGCGGCGCGCGCGGCGAAATCTCGGGCTGATGATGCGCGAGGGGCTTTTGAAGGAAAACATCGACGGTGAGGCGCTGACCTGGGCGCATGCTCGCATGCTGTCGCGGCCCGAGCAGCGACGGATCATCATGATGATTTCCGACGGCGCGCCCGTGGACGATTCAACGCTCTCGGTGAATTCGGGCATATACCTCGAAAAGCATCTCCGCCAGGTCATTCACGAGATCGAGACCTATTCGCCGGTCGAGTTGATCGCCATCGGCATCGGCCACGATGTGACCCGCTATTACGCCCGCGCCGTCACCATCAGCGACGCGGAGGAACTTGCGGGGGCGATGACGGAAAAGCTTGCGGAATTGTTCAGCGAGCCGGGCAAAGGCCCGCCCTTCTCCAGGAAGCCGGGAAGCCGCAGAGTGCATTAGCGCTGGCTATCTAGTAAGTTAGGTCTCCTAAGAAAAAAGTGTGGACTGTTTATGGTGATGGGATGAACGATCTCTGCATATTCAGCACTGGTCCGCTTGGATTCCCCGCACGCTATTGTTCCGCCTGCATTCTTAATGGGACGACCTTTTCCCTACTAACGGGAGATGAGAAATAAATCGCCTCTTCCTGGTTCAATCGACTCATTATCGCGTGGTAGATTGTTTCCATGCGGGCCTCATAATATTGGAAGCTAACATCATCCACGGCGGGAGACTGTAGTCGACGCTCTAGCTTCTCTACCTTCTTTATAAGCAGAAGCGAACCAAATACCGGTATAAAGTATTTCAGGCGCTGCATATATTTGGACATAAAAGTCTCCTATCGCTAGTGCAAAAAATGGATGGCACGCCTTAATGCATCCGAGGGCGAAAACTTAGATGCGAGATTCTCGAAATGAATTTGTGGCGCGGGGATTGCGTCTTTGAATTTCGTCCAGCGGTAAGCGTCTTGCAGGAATCGTGTGATTTCCGCAGTCTCAGTCCCCGGATCAATAGAAATGTGTCTCGTTGCTCCTTCCTCAGCGAAGGCCTGATAATAGGAGACGGCGTAGGGCCGGTCAAAGCCAGACAGTTCATTCAATGTGCCGCTTGTCTCTCCGCAGGATGGAAAGCGCAGATTTAAGAAGACGTGGCAATCCATAAGCTGATTGCGAAACTCCTCGATTGGCAGATATCCAGTGCAAGCAACATGGCTAGAGACTCCCATTAGCGCCGCGAGATGATGTGGATCATAGCGCTGATCCGCGACCTCACCAACGAATTTAAGGCGAACTAGCTGCTGCTCTGCTTCTGGCAAGGTCTTCAAAAAATCTCGTAATCCCTCAATCAGTTGGACGGGCCTCTTGGCCTTGGAAATCCAGCCGAAAACCCCGATAGTGAAATCTTTTGACGGCACCCGCCCGTCCGATACGATTGGCGTGTAGGCTTTTGGCATTCGCATGACAAGAATCGGCAACTTTCTGTCGCCTAGATCGTGCTCGCAACATAGCCTTAGAGCCGCATAGTGAGAATGTGTTACAATGACTGCTGATCGCTGTAATGCCACTGATTGACACATAATACTGTATTTGAGGTGTTCCGGGATACGCCACTCACCAATACGGCTGACAAGTAACGTCTTCATTCTGGGAAGTTCTAGTTTTGTATAGGTTTCAAGATCCGGATACCACATACCGTCGTACCCACTACAGAGCATACTATCGACACCCATATAACAAGAGAGATCATGAATGAAACTGATTATTTTTTTACTCTTAGTTCTTCTGATGAATCGGTGAACATAACGGTGGTATTGATTATTTCCGATAAAGCATAAAATAATCTCTTCAGGTGTCTCAAGGTGCTTGCAAGATGGTATAACCGGATAGGTAGCAAAATTGTAGGGCAGGTTTGAATAACACTCCTCATCTGCGACGAATTGAATATCGAATCCTGAAAGCTCACTTCCCATTTCGCTGATCAGATCATCGAGGTAAGTGGCTGTCCCGCTTTTGACTGGCGGGATCGGAGAGTAGATCGTAAGCTTTGGACGTTTGCTGGACAACATACTGGCTGCCTGAAAAGAGGTGAAGTTCATTGATCAGCCCTATCCGTCGTAGTATACATTTGCCGGAAAACGAACAGTTGGGCTTCTCTGCTTTATAGCCATGCAGTAGATGTCGTCACCGCGGAACCCCTGATTGAATGCAGGGTGGTCAGCAATGCCCGGAATACACACCTCCGCCTTTTCTTCGAACACGTCCCAAGTTCCTAGTTCTAAAATATCGTAGCCCGCACTTTCGACGAGTGTTGATACGGAATGGATATCATGTTCGAAATTATGGCGCCCTAAGATTCCAGCCGATGAATACTGCATAAAAAAGTGAGGTCGATAGCCATGGATCATTTTATTAAGATTTCGAGTTGAGCAGGCATTTGGAGTCGTAAGTATTAAGCGCCCTCCTATCTTTTGTACTCGATTAAGCTCGTTTAATGCATACATTGGATCGATTTCAAAATGCTCGAGAACCTCTCCCATTATAATTGTATCAAAGTACTCATTTGGGAGACCAAAACCATGCCGCTCAAGATCCATGTTGTGCTGAACAACTGTTCGACCGTTGGCGGTTTTGATGACCTCATTAGAGTAGCGGTCACCGTAATTGGTGACGTGCAACACTGTTACCTGACTGGTCTCCATAATAACGTCAATCGAGACGTCTGTCCGCCCGACATCAAGAACTGATTTATTATTTAGATCTCCAACTAGCCGGAACGTCTTACTGAATCTCTTCGCGTGCACCGCGACGTAGCTATCCTTCGACGCTCGACTGGCTATACATTTTTCGATGGCCTCGAGAAGAGGCAAGCCTGGATTACCCTGGTCACCTTCCAATTCATCGGAAGGGATAATGCAATTTTCCATCCGCCACCTGCGCCATTGCTCTTTCCCAGACATTACTAGCCTTGTGCAGAGAGATCGTTTGAAAAACACAAAAGCCGCTTTCTGAGAGAAGTGCCCAGTTGTTAAAAGGTCATTAGCAAAGACATTGGACGTATGCAACCAAAAGATGTTTTATTAACGCACGCTCTATTTTAAGCTGTGGAAAGCGCGTAATAGAAGAACGTGTTTCAATGGCGGCAATGGGCGTCCTAGCGTCAACCCAACCCTCAAATGGGAAGCCCACAGCGTGACGCTTGTCGGCAACGCCGATCGGGCTACGGTCAGCTGTGCCGCTCGACCGGCCCCGGAGCGAGGCAAGCTGCATTTGAGCAAAGACCAGCTTGCCGAGTTCGATAGCATTGTCCAGCCGCAGGGCGGCCCCTATCGCGAACGGCATGGTCAGCTGGCGTTGAGGGGATTGCAACGGACGATGCTGAGCCGCTTGCCGGCCCGGCTCAACAAACATGGAAGTAGGAAAGAGCAGAGCCCAGCGAAGCGCGAGCCGGGACTGCAAAATAGCAAGCCATTCAATTTAAACACCATCCCGGACAAGGCCTCGCCTTTCCGGGATAAGCGGGAAGGCTGTCCCTTGGCGCGTCCGGCGAGCTTGGGCTTAAATCCCCGGGTCCAAAGTGAAAGGATCGACCTTCTTTATAGAGATCGTCTGCCCGGCTTCAGGTTGTTGCTGGCCAGGCTGGAACTCTGGAATGCTCGAATGATGGGGGATTCTGAGGATCAGCGGCATGGCTGTTGGCGAACAGGATCGTATCGAGCGCGAGGTAGTGTGAGCGGAACACCTTCCTGTCGAAGATGATCGTGCCGAGGAAGAAGAAGCGCGGGATCGGATCCTCGTGTCCCTCGACGCCGGTGCTATAGACATGCCAGAGCGTCTTGCACTTGTTCCAGGCCGCGTCGTCGAAGGCTGGCCCAGGCGACATCATCGGCCCGGCTTCGCCCCCGCCCGGCGGCTTCAGATAGGCGAAGTTGCCCGTCTGCTTGTCTATTCTTGCGAAGTCCTTCCGAGTGAAGGTCAACTTGCGGGCGCTGAACGTCGCAAGGACAGCAACCGGCTGGTCGCTCCAGCGGTAGCGCGGCACTCCGAAAAGAGAGTATTTTGTGTGGCCCGAGAATTCCTCGAACGTGATCGGGGAATATTCGATGCCGTTGAATTCGATCGGTTGAACCGGCTCACGCATTCCTTGAGTCCTCAAACCCACATTTTCCACTGCCTAACTGGCGCGGGACTTTATGCCGACACTGTGGCGAAAAGGGGACAAAACCTGGGCCGTGAGAGCAAGAAATTCTCGCGAGACGTTGCTGCTCGCGGTCCGGAAATCGCATTTTTCGTTCCACCGTGCTTGAAGCACCGCTATCCACAAGGATAATGATTCAATCAAACCCGTTCCGTGACGCTAATCAAGATCGCGAGAGTGATACGGTGAGATGGCGTGATCGAACTGCCTTCGTTCGGCGCAACGAGAGCGACGCCATGTCCAGCAGCGCAGTGTGGGGAAACCACTCGCGGGACCGCGCCTTCACTTGCGCCCCGCCAAATCAGAGGCCGAATCATGAACAGGCGGCGGCCATTCTAATAGCAGCTGATGGACTCTCGAAAGACCCACCCAACCCCTATATTCGCCCAAAGCTTTCCGTCGCTGTCGTAAGTGGTGCTCAGAATTTTTACGGATGCTCCATTTCGGAGCGTCCCGACTATCTTACCGTTTGGCTCCTCGCATATATTGAGCGGCGTTCCCGTTGGATCGGTAACAACGCAGTTGGCCGAAGCTGCAAGTCTGCAGGCGCACAAACCAAGTGGGGTGGCAAGAACTTTAAGCATGGGAGACCTCAACAATTTCTGCTAATTTTTGTATATTATCACCGCATACGGATAAAGTCCCGGCGCCCTTGACACAGCGTTAAACAGCCCCTCAAAACGCGCTGCTCCCCAATAAGAAGCACAGCGCCGCTGCCCGGGTCGATGTTATGGAGAGATAGCTCAGCCGCTTTCTGATGAAGGCGCTGGATGATCCGGCCGAGTTCCAGGAAGTCGCGCTTGCGGGGCGAGGATTGCCGCCAGGCGAGGCCGATCCCGCGGCGGGGCTCCGGGGCTGCGAATGCCACAACCTGGATGCCGCCCCGGCCGCCTCCGTCTCCAGGCTCATCCGCGGGAGAAGCGTCGCGCCGAACCCGTTGGCGACCCTCTGCACGATGGTCGAAAGGCTCGTGGTCCCCAACAATCGCTCGCACGATGCGCGAGGAACAACGTCTCCCGGGGGCGGTTCTGCAAAGAGAGCGATGCGCCGAAGGGGCGGCCACGGCGCCGGCGCAAAGCCACCCCCGCAAGCCAATACTCCGAGAGACAGCCTATGAAGAAGAAAGCGAAGAACGCCAATTGCTCGACCGCGCATTTCGCAGATCAAGCGATCTACCAGGGGCCGGGCGGAGATACCCATCAAGTGGCGGACGGCGAACGGCCCATTCTCACGACACGGCAAGGCATCCCCGTTGCCGACGACCAGAATACGCTCAGGGTCGGAACAAGAGGACCGGCGGCGTTAGAGGATTTTCACTTTCGCGAGAAGATTTTCCATTTCGACCATGAGCGCATCCCCGAGCGCGTCGTCCACGCGCGCGGCTTTGGCGCTCACGGCACTTTCGAGACCTACGAGTCCCTCTCCGACATTACGCGCGCCGACATCTTCCAGCGCGCCGGCGAAAAGACGCCCGCCTTCGTCCGCTTCTCGACGGTTGCGGGCAACAAAGGGTCTGCCGATCTCCCGCGCGACGTGCGCGGTTTTGCGGTGAAGCTCTACACCAAGGAAGGCAACTGGGACATCGTCGGCAATAACATCCCGGTCTTCTTCATCCAGGACGCCATCAAGTTTCCGGACCTCATTCACGCAGCCAAAGCAGGAGCCCGACCGCGGCTTCCCGCAGGCGCAAACGGCGCATGACAATTTCTGGGATTTCATCTCGCTGACGCCGGAAAGCATGCACATGGTCATGTGGATCATGTCCGACCGCGCGATCCCCCGCTCGCTCCGGTTCATGGAAGGCTTTGGCGTGCATACCTTCCGGCTCGTCAACGAAGAAGGCAAATCGACCTTCGTCAAGTTCCACTGGAAGCCGAAGCTCGGGCTCCAGTCCGTGGTCTGGAACGAGGCGGTGAAGATCAACGGCGCCGACCCGGATTACCACCGCCGCGATCTGTGGAATGCGATCGAGGCCGGCGACTTCCCGGAGTGGGAACTGGGCCTGCAGCTTTTCGACCAGGATTTCGCCGACAAGTTCGACTTCGACGTGCTCGACGCCACCAAGATCATTCCCGAGGAGCAGGTTCCGGTCCGCCGCGTTGGCCGGCTCGTGCTCGACCGCTGCGTGGATAATTTCTTCGCCGAGACCGAGCAGGTCGCGTTTTGCACGCAAAACATCGTGCCCGGCATCGACTTCACCAACGATCCGCTGCTGCAGGGCCGAAACTTCTCCTACCTCGACACACAGCTGAAGCGGCTCGGCTCGCCGAACTTCACCTTCCTGCCGATCAACGCGCCGAAATGCCCCTTCGCGACCTTCCAGCAGGACGGGCACATGGCCTTCAGCAATCCGAGGGGCCGCGTCAATTACGAGCCCAATTCCTGGAGCGGGGCCGAGAGCGGCCCCCGCGAAGATTTGCAGAAGGGATTCCGCTCCTATCCGGCCGAGGTGGAGGGCAAGAAGCAGCGCCTCCGGCCCGAAAGCTTCGCGGACCATTACAGCCAGGCCCGGCAGTTCTACCTGAGCCAGACCGGCATCGAGCAGGGCCACATCGCCGCCGCGCTGACTTTCGAGCTGAGCAAGGTGAAGGAGCCCGCCATCCGGTCGCGCATGGTGTCGCATCTTCTCAATATCGACGAAGGGCTCGCGCAGTCCGTCGCCAGCGGGTTGCGCTTGCGGGAACTTCCCAAGCCCGCGGACGCAGCCAGGCCGACCCGCAAAGACCTGCGCAAATCGCCCGCGCTGAGCATCCTGCGCAACGGCCCCGAGCGCTTTGAAGGCCGCAAGCTGGGCGTCCTCGTCACCGATGACGTCGCCGCGGAGTTGATCCGTGACGTGCGCTCGCAGTTCGAAGGCGCAGGCGCGATGGTGGAAATCATCGCACCTGAGGTTGGCGGCGTGAAAGCCGGCGACGGCTCCTGGATCGAGGGCGATGAGAAGCTCGACGGCGCGCCTTCGGTCCTCTACGACGCCGTTGCGGTGCTTGCGTCGGCGAAAGGCGGCGAAGCCCTTTCGAAAAGCCCGGCGGCGAAGGATTTCGTGAGCGACGCTTTCAACCACTGCAAGTTCATCGCTTGCACGGCTGAAGCCCGGCCCCTCTTCCAGAAGACGGGCGTCGCCGATAACCCGGATGATGGCGTTTTCGCGCTCAAGAGCCGGAATGATGTCGAAGCCTTTCTCAAAGCCTGTGGCAAGCTGCGCCACTGGGATCGCGGCGCGAAATGCGGCAAGACCCGCACTTCCTCCGGGCAGGAAAGCCGATCCTGATGGCTTCGCCGCGTGAATGCGGGCGCAAGTTGAGCCAATCCTGTTGAAGGCGCCCCCCCAGCGCCCGAACCCCGCGTTGACAGCGGGGGCGCGTCTGCTTATGTCTGCTGCCATGGAGGGGAAGGACGCTTCCCCCTCGATCATTTCGGAAAAGCCCCGAGGAAAAGCCACCGCCACAGAAAAAGGCGCTCTGGCGGCGGTTCGCTTGTTTTGAACGGCAGCTTTCTCAGAGAGGCAGTGAGGCTCGGCTATCATGATTTCCATTGGCGCGCTCGGCGCGCTCGCAACCAAGGTCTTCGGCAGCTCCAACGACAGGCGCTTGAAAAGCTATAATGCGAGGGTTCCCGCGATCAACGCGCTCGAGCCTGAATTCGCGGCACTCTCCGATGAGGAGCTACGCGCCAAGACTGCCGAGTTCCGCGAGCGTCTCGCCAATGGCGAAAGCCTTGAAGACCTCCTGCCCGAAGCTTTCGCGACCGTGCGCGAGGGCGCGAAACGCACGCTCCGGCAGCGTCACTTCGACGTTCAGCTCGTCGGCGGCATGGTGCTGCACGAGGGCAAGATAGCAGAAATGAAGACGGGCGAAGGAAAAACGCTCGTCGCCACCCTGGCCGCTTATCTCAATGCCCTTCCGGCCCGCGGCGTCCACATCGTCACGGTCAACGATTACCTCGCCAAGCGCAACTCCGAATGGATGGGGGAGATCTACACGTTTCTCGGGCTTACAGTGGGCTGCATCGTCCACGACCTCGACGACGATCAGCGCCGCAGGGCGTATGCCTGCGACATCACCTACGGCACCAACAACGAGTTTGGCTTCGATTATCTTCGCGATAATATGAAGTATTCGGTTTCGGAGATGGTGCAGTTCGGCGGCCGTCCGCAGGAGCTTCAGGGCCATGCCTACGCCATTGTGGACGAGGTGGACTCGATCCTGATCGACGAGGCCCGCACGCCTCTCATCATTTCGGGCGCGATCGACGACAAGTCCGAACTCTACAACACCATCGACAAGTTCATCCCGCGCCTCTCGACAGAGGACTACGACCTCGACGAAAAGATGCGCACCGTCACACTGACGGAGCAAGGCAACCAGCGCATGGAGGACATGCTCGAGGAAGCCGGCTTGCTGAATCCCGAGACGTCTTTGTATGACGTCGAAAATGTCAGCATCGTTCACCACGTGAACCAGGCTCTCCGCGCGCACAAACTCTTCCTCTTGGATCGCGACTATATGGTCCGCAAAGGCCAGGTCATGATCGTCGATGAATTCACCGGCCGCATGATGGAAGGGCGGCGCTACTCCGAAGGACTTCACCAGGCGCTCGAAGCCAAGGAAGGCGTGGAGGTCCAGCCGGAAAACCAGACGCTCGCCTCGATCACGTTCCAGAATTATTTCCGCCTCTACGACAAGCTGGCAGGCATGACGGGCACGGCGCTGACGGAAGCTGGCGAGTTCGGCGACATCTACAAGCTCGAGGTTATCGAAGTTCCGACAAACATGCCGATGGTCCGCAAAGACCAGGACGACGAGGTCTACCGGACGGCGAAGGAGAAATATAACGCGATCATCGCCGTGATCCGGGATTGCGAGCAGAGAGGGCAGCCCATCCTCGTGGGCACGGTTTCGATCGAGAAGTCCGAGACCCTCTCGGAGATGCTGAAGCCGTTGAAGATCCCGCATCAGGTCTTGAATGCGCGTTACCACGAGCAGGAAGCGTACATCATCGCGCAAGCGGGTGTGCCCGGTTCCGTGACGATCGCCACGAACATGGCGGGACGCGGCACGGACATTCAGCTCGGCGGCAACATCATGATGCTGCTCGACGACTGGAAAAAGGGGCGTGAGGCTGCCGGCGAGTCGCCTACTCCAGAAGAGATCGAGGCGCAGCGCACGAAAATCACCGCTGACGTTGAGCTGAAGAAGGAAAAGGCGCTGAAGGCCGGCGGCCTCTATGTTCTCGGCACGGAACGCCACGAAAGCCGCCGCATCGACAACCAGCTGCGCGGCCGGTCGGGCCGGCAAGGCGATCCGGGCGCTTCCAAGTTCTACCTTTCGCTCGAAGACGATTTGATGCGGATTTTCGGCGCGGAGCGGATGGATTCGGTTCTCCGCAGGCTCGGCATCAAGGAAGGGGAAGCGATCGCGCATCCCTGGATCAACAAGGCGCTCGCGAACGCGCAGAAGAAGGTCGAGGCGCGCAACTTCGACATGCGCAAGAACGTGCTGAAGTTCGACGACGTGATGAACGATCAGCGCAAGGCAATCTTCGAGCAGCGCATCGATCTGATGCAGGACGAGACGGTGGAGGATACCGTCGCCGACATGCGCCGCGAAGTGGTGCAGGAGCTTGTTACGACGCACATTCCCGCCAAGGCCTTCGCCGAGCAGTGGGACGTGAAGGGCCTGCGCGAGGAATTCAAGGCGATCTTCAACGGGGACGTTCCCGTCGAGGACTGGGCCGCCGAGGAAGGCATCGCCGACCAGGAAATCGAACAGCGTCTTCAGGATCAGGCGGACGCAACCGCGGCGCGCAAGGCAGCGGAGCTTGGGCCGCAGACCATGCGCGAGATCGAAAAGGCGATCTTGCTGCAAACGCTCGACCATCTCTGGCGCGACCACCTTGTGAGCTTGGAGCACTTGCGGCAGGCGGTTGGCTTGCGCGGCTATGCGCAACGCGATCCTCTCCACGAGTACAAGAGCGAGGCTTTCCAGCTGTTTGAGCATATGCTGGGCCGTTTGCGCCGCGACGTCACCGGGCAGTTGATGCACGTGATCCTTACCCGGACGCCGGAAGAGTTCGCGGACATGGAGCTGCCGCAGATGCAAGCCCACCATTTCGACCCGATGACCGGCGAAGACGAGTTCCTGGCCGAGGAAGAGGAGGCAGCTCCGAAATCGAGGCAGGAGCGGCGCGCAGCAGCCAAACAGGGGAACGGAGCGCCAGCAACTCCAGGCGGCGGGAGGCCGAGCGGCCCCATGCCGGCGGGTAGGCCACAGCAGGCCAAGGGACGCGGTCAGCGCGGACCTGCAACTCCGGCGGTCGATCCCAACAATCCCACAAGCTGGGGCAAGGTGTCACGCAACGCGCTGTGTCCATGCGGCTCGGGCAAGAAGTTCAAGCACTGCCACGGCGCGATCGCATCGGCCGCCGCCGAATAAGAGGATCAGGGCCGGAGCAAGCCTTCGGCCCGCTTCGTCCGCGGGAGGCACGCAAACGGGGTCGCGATCCTCGGCGTTGTCGCAAATCGCGAAGTTCCCGACCAGGCGCGGCTAGCTTTCAAAACCGGACGGCAGTCCATATCCGCTTTCCTCGAGGAACTGGCGGTAAAATGTAACAAGCCACACATGGCGTTCGGCTGCCATACGGCGGCCCGATGCGGTCTGGAAGCCATCGGCCAGCTTGAACAGTTTCGCCGGGAAATGATCCAGGGTAAAACGCTTGTCGTTGATTGGCCGGCGTTCCCCTGCCGGATCGGCGACATCATGCAGTGTGGCATTCATTCGTCCCCCTATGTAGAAGCAGCGCGCGACGCCGATGGCGCCGATTGCATCGAGCCGGTCGGCATCCTGCAGGATCTTTGCTTCGAGCGTCTCTGGGGACAAATTGGCGGAGAAGCTGTGCGTGATAATCGCATGGGCAACGGCCGCGATATCGATCTCAGCCCATCCCATTGCGCGAAGAAGGACGCAAGCCTTTTCTGCGGCAAGATGCGAGGCTCGCACGCGCAGCGGTGAGTTCTTCTCCACCGCCACGCAATCGTGCAGCAACGCGGCCGCCGCCAAAACCTCGCCATGGCCCCCCTCTTCGCGCAGGATGCGCATGGCGTTCCGGAAGACCCGCAGGATATGTGCGATATCGTGCGAACCGTCATCGCTTTCGCAAGCAAAAGGGATCAGTTGCGCGGCGAGGTTCTCGTAAGCGGTGAAGGCGGCAGCAAGCTCCGTCACGGGTTGCCCCTCAGAGCGGCAGCGTCTTGATGCGCAGATTATTCTTCACGCAATGAGCGCCGCACTGCCGTGCGCTCAGCGGGAGCGCAGGCGCGCGATTAGCTCAGGGCTCGGATAGGAATCGGCGGGCAGGCCCAGCTTCTCCTGGACTTTCTTGATGCTGGCGCGAGTCGCGAGGCCAAGCTTTCCGTCGACCTCGCCCACGTCATAGCCCTTTGAGCGCAACAGGCCTTGCAGCTCTTTCGTCTGCTCATAGCCGAAGGGCACAACGCCCCGCCCGCGGAATACGGCGGGCGCTCCCGCAATGCGCGTCGCGAGATAGGCCGCCGTTGTCGAATAGACGAGCGACTGGTTCCACTCCAGATAGACCTTGAAGTTGTGGAACGCCAGGAAGGCGGGACCGTTACGGCCCATCGGCAGCAGAAGCGAGGCCTCCAGCCCTTCCGGAACGCGGTCGCCATTCGCGATCTGGACGCCCATGCGCGCCCACTCGCCAACCGTATGGTCGACGTTGAGGTCGGCTTGGCTCCAATCCATGCTTTCGGGCACGCGCACTTCCTTGAGCCAGGGTTCGCCGCGCCGCCAGCCGAGTCCTTTGAGATAGTTCGCCGAGGAGGCGAGCACGTCCGGCACGCTATGAATCAGGTCCGCGCGGCCATCGCCGTCGTAGTCGAGCCCGTACTTGTAATAAATCGAGGGCACGAACTGCGTCTGCCCCATCTCGCCAGCCCAGGGGCCGAGCATCTGGTCCGGCGTGAGATCGCCGCGTTCCACGATGCGCAGCGCATCCATCAGCTCGGCGCGAAATTTCTCCGGGCGGCGGCAATCGTAAGCGAGCGTCGCCAGCGAGCGCAGCGTCGGCAGATGACCGTTGTTCGCGCCGAAATCCGTCTCGAGCGCCCAGAACGCCGTAATGACGGGAGCCGGCACGCCGAATTGCTGCTCGATCCTGTCGAACACAGCTTTGTTCTTCGCAATGCGCGCACGGCCGTTATCGATGCGAAACTTCGCGGCCATGCGGTCGGAAAATTCCAGGAAGCTTTGCGAGAATACGCTCTGCCTGCGGTCGCTGTTGATCACGGTCTGGTCGAAGGCCACGCCGTCGAGCGCGGACAAAGTCCGGGGCGAAATCCCCTGGGACCGCGCCTCCGACCGGAACTCCGAAAGCCAGCGCTCGAAGCTGCCGGAATTCGTGCACGCTGCGCCTTCGTTCGCCGCTGCGGCAAGCAAAAGGCTGACAAAAACTGCGCGGAAGAGGGGCCTTCTCATGACTGCCTCCGGGTCGAGGGATTTGGGAATCGCGTCCAAGGGATAGGCGCGATCACGCCTGAAAATAGGGCGAATTCAAGACATCTCCGCCGCTCAGGCGGTGAAGCGCTCATGAACGGAAAGATCGCGGATGGTTCGCTGCCGTCCTGTCAAAGGATTGTCCGGATCCCACCTGAGCGCGATGGTATGGAACCGCGCCGAAAGGGCGTCGTAGATGAGAAGCTTTCCCGTCAGCGTATCCGGCAGTTCGAGAATGACCTTGATGACCTCCACCGCTTGCAGCGTCCCGATCACGCCCGCGACGGGCCCCAGCACCCCCGCTTCTTCACAGCTCGCCGCCGTGCCCGCCGGAGGCGGCTCCGGGAAAAGGCAGCGGTAGCTCGGCAAGGGCTGCCCTGCCCCGTCCTTCTCGTAGGCCCGAAAGGTGGATAGATAGCCGTCGAGTTGGCCGAGCGCCGCAAACACCAGCGGCTTACGGGCGAAAAAGCAGGCGTCGTTCACCAGATAGCGCGTGCTGAAATTGTCCGAACCGTCAGCCACGATGTCGTAGTGCGAGATGATGGACAGCGCGTTTTTGGCCGTCAGCCGGAATGGCATCGCTTCCACGGAAACATGAGGGTTGAGATCCTGGCAGAGCGCAGCAGCCCGCTCGGCCTTGAGCGCTCCAACATCCGAGGTCTTATATGCAATCTGGCGCTGCAGATTATCGAGCGAGACCCGGTCATCGTCGATGACGCCGATCTTTCCCACACCCGCCGCAGCCAGATACATCAGCAGCGGAGACCCGAGCCCGCCCGCGCCGACGATGAGCACGCGCGCAAGCTTCAGGCGCTGCTGGCCCTGCCCGCCGATCTCCTTGACGAGGAGGTGCCGCTTGTAGCGCTTGATCTCATCCGGCGACAGGATGGGCTGCCTGATTTCGTCCATGTGCCTGGCTTCTCTTCTCTCTTCCCAGCCCTCTCAATTTAAGAGGAGACGGCGAGACGGGAAGCGCTCGAACGCGGGCACGACCCGGCCTAAGCATGATCTGGCGGACGCGCCATCGATCGCCCACCGTCACCCGGACGCCTCACGTACCTCTTTGAGTCATCCCGGAAGGCCGCTCGCGACCGATCGGGGATTGCCAGGAACTCCGCGTTCACATCTTCCACGATCCCGCATAACACCTGCGGCGTTTGCTGGATGACGCCGCCGGGGCTCGCGCTTGGCGCCGGGACGGCGAAGAGCGGATAGGATCGGCTCAAAAGGTTGCAAGAAATTCCTTGTAGCTCGGGTTTTGCCTGAGAAGGCTCCCCGCCGACGAGATGAGAAGATCGACATCGTTGCTCGGCAGCTTGAATCGCGTCGGAATCTTTTCAAGCCGCCCCCGCACGCTCGGCTCGCGCATCTGATCGAAGCTCACTTTGGCGACCTGAAGCGAAAGGCTGTGGCAATCCCAGCCGTCTGTCGACCCGCGAAGCGAGGCCACCTCGGGCGGCGTCAAACTGCAGCGGTATTCGATCAGCCTTTCGCGCCACTTTTCCATCTCGGTGACAAACGCGTCGTAAGCCGCGCGCACATTTGCATCCACCGCTGTGTCGGAAACGGCCTCGATCAGATCCATGAGTTCAGGCGAGTTGGCATCCTTCGCAAGATCGCCTCCCGGCGGACGGCCAGCATCAACGACAATGAACAGAAAGCGCTTCAAATTCACCACCTGGCGCGGCGTGAGCGGCTGATAGGGCTTTGTCGCAGCCGCAAGTTCGAGCACAAAGCCGCTGAGCCCCAGATTGTCGGTCATGCCGCCATCGAGCAGCTTGACGAATTTCACGTCCGACTTCTCGCGATAGCGTTGGATCGCGGCCGCAGAGGCGCGCAGGATTGCGGGAGCGCCGGGCCGGTCCGCCGAGTAAACCCAGTCCGGCGGCGTGAACGTACACCGGTCCGCATAATTCTCGATCACGATCGGCGCGAAAATGAACGGCACGGCCGCGGAAGCCGCAACCGCCTCGGACAGCGGATAGCGGCGCAGATCGCTGCACAGCGCGCCGAAATTCACCGTATTGTAAATGAAGGTCGTGCGGTTGAAGATATCGGAGGCGTTGATCCAAAGCTGCGGACGCCCCGGCTGCAACACGTCGTTGAAGGTCGCGCCGCGGAACAGATTTTCGTCGAGCCAGGTCGGCAGGCCCGTGCGGTCGTTCACTCCGCCCTTCGCAAGCAGCATCAGGTTCGTGACATTGACCGACGTGCTGAGCGAGGCCTCGGCATCCTGGATGAGGAATTGCTGGCGGAAGCTGGCGAGCGTATCCCGCCCGTGCAACGCGAAGTAGGCCGCCGTGACCGACCCTCCCGACACGCCCGACACCAGGGAAACCTGATCGATAAGCGACGATCCGGTCCGGGCGTTTGTCCTGCCCAGCTCTTGCAACACGCCAAACGCGAAGGCGCTCGCCCGCGTGCCTCCTCCAGAGAAACTCAAGCCGATCGCGGTTTCCGAGTTATCCTGAAGCGGCACGGGGCCGGTCCCCATAACAGGAGCAGCCACCGCGCCGTCGGTGAGCGCCGAGTTGATCGGGGCATTGCGCAACCCCGAGCAAGCTGCGAGAGCCGCCGCAATGCCAAGACAAGCGACGGTCGCCGCCAAGCGCCACGATCGCCGAGCAAAGCCCGTTTGTCTGTCCAAAATGCTACCTCTCGCATCGAAAGGCGGCGGCTTGTTCTCATTCCCACGCCTGACGTTTTCTGGCATTGAGACATGCGCATGAGCCGCCGCAAGCGTTGCGCCGAAGAAATGCAACTGCCTCATGGACTCGTCAGAAATGTGGCGCGTCCTGATAAGCATCGGTTAGGCAACGGGACTTATGCTCCGCGGCGCGCATTTTTTCGGATGTATCCATTTTACCCTTCAGCTAGAGTGCAGGCCCATGACGAAACGCTTCACCGTGCTTTCCCTTACAGCCACGCTGCTGCTTCTGACGCAGCCGCCGGCGCTTGCGGAAAACACATGGGCGAACAACCCTCTGCAAGACGCGATCGCGAGGCTGGCGCCCGAGCAGCAAGCAACGCTCAGGGCTTATGAGGGTGCGCGCTCCGCTTTTGCCCGGCGAATTGATCTGTATTGGCGGCTGGTCGAGTTAAAGCGAAGGAAGCGGAAGGCAAAGATCGCGGCGCAGAGGCCCGTTACGGTCGAGGATTACGTCAGGGAGCAGCCGCCCGTCTATAACGGGCCAAACCGGCCGGCCGAGATCATGGCGCTTCTTCCCAAGCCGCCGAGGCCTCCCGTTGAGGCCCATGCGCCAATACCCGTCATTACCGACTTCCTGCGCGAGGCTGAGGCGGTCTACGGCTTCCGGCCGGATCGAATCAGCGAAGACGATTTCATGATCTCCTATGCGATCGAAGCCATGAGGCTCGGCTTGAGCAGAGATCAAGTCGTGCGGCTTTACGCGCTGGAGACGGGAGGCATGGGCACCCACGACCTCCAATCGGGCTATAACCCGAAGAGCGGGCGCGCTGCATCGACGGGGCTCGGCTACGCACAGCTGCTCGCAGCAAACTCGATCGAACAGGTCCGGAAAGAGGGTCCCGAATTTGCCGCTCGTCTCGATCGCCTCGCCGAAGAGCCGGGCGTGTCCACCGGCACGGCTCAGGCGCTGAAGTATAAGGCAGCCTGCGTCCGGCGGATGATCGCGGACGCTCGAACGGTGCCCGAAAGCTGGCCTGCCCATGAGGCCTACGCAAAGACACCCAACGGGATCGGGATGCACGCGCTCAACCTCGATGGAAACGTCGGCCCCTGGATGCAAGTGGTCAAGCTGCGCGGCATCGTGCAGTATGCCTCGAAAAAGGGGTTTCGGAACCTGACCGGCGCCCAGCTCGAGCTGATGAACCTGGCCGGGCCGGGGAGCGGCCTTGAGATGCTGCAATCGCCCGGCCGCGACATGCCCACCTCGAACTTCTTCGAGCGCGGCGGATACGAGCGCAATCCCATCGCCCATGACAAGACAGGAGCTCAGTTGCTCGCCCGGATCGATGAGGTCATGGACAGGAATGTTCAGAAGCTTGGCGCGCAGCAGTTCGCAAGGATCTTCGACGGCGTAGCCCGGCGTCTGGCTACCGGCGATTCGTCCCGGACGTCAGCCGAGGCTGCCACCCCCTCCCTCAATCCTTTCAGCTCATTCTTGAATTCTTTCGGCTCCAGATGAGGCACGATTTACCTTCGTCCGAATAATTAATTTCCCCGCCAAGAATTGAATGCTAAGCGTAAGCGAAAGCCAAAGAGACCCTGCTAGGTTCGCAGTGTGGAGTTTGAGCTACGGAAAGAGTTCTTTCGTCGCCTTCGGCTGAGCAGGCGGAAGAATCATCTTACACAATCACTCGGGATCAGCCGGCCGCCCGTACCGGTACTTTCAATCACTACAAGAGGGTAACATGGTCAATCGCGCCCGCTGGAACTATGGTGCATCTATCCTGGTGTTGTCTTTGATCGTGAGCCCGGCTGTTTTCGCGGCAACCGATAGTTCCACCCAGGATAAGCCTCAAGCGGCTCAAGGGGAAGCGGAAGCGAAATCCTATCTTCCGCCGTGGATGCAGGGAAAAGGCGGCAGCGACAGCGCGAGCGCGCCGGCCGCCACTGCGCCAGTTACTGCTGTGACGCCAGACAATAACGCGACACAGGTCGGCAAAACCGCGGCCGCCAGCGATGGCGATACAGCGAAGAGAAAGACGAGAGGCGCGAGCCAGGGACATAGGTCCCACCGACACGGCTCGCCGGGCGGCGCCATCTTCGGCGGTTTTGCCGGGTTGTTTGGCGAATAAAGGCGGCATTTTTTGACGCTGCCGGATCGCTGGCCCGGGGAGGCTTATGATCCTCCCGGGGTTTTGCCGCCATACCATCGCACCGGCGGCGAAACTCACCCTCGAGAGTGCGTGCGGAAAAGTGCGAAGCGGTTTTCCGATAAGACGCGCGATAAACAAAACTTAGAGCCCGCTTTCGATTCCATCAAAAGCGGATAGGCTCTAGAAATCGGAGGCAATCCCCTTCTTCTCCCAATCGCCGTAGCGTGTGGGTTCGGGGCCTTTGCGGCCTCCAAGTTCCTTGGAAAGTGCGGCTGAATCAGCGCTGTCTTTGCGGAGCTTAGCCTCTTCCAGAGCGCGTTTCGCGGCCTCTTTGCGGCGGCGTTCGATCTCGTCTTCACTCGTTTTTTGCATGCTGATCCTTACATGCGTCCGCTTTGCCTTAGCGCACGGCCGTCAGGTCGCGAAGCGGAAATGCATGACGTCGCCATCATGCACGGTGTAGTCCTTGCCCTCGAGGCGCATCTTCCCGGCCTCTTTCGCTCCGGTCTCTCCGCCAAGCGCTACGAAATCACCATAAGCGATCGTCTCTGCGCGGATGAAACCTTTCTCGAAGTCGGAATGGATGACGCCCGCGGCTCCTGGCGCCGTGGTGCCCCTGATTATCGTCCAGGCGCGCGTCTCCTTCGGTCCGGCTGTGAAATAGGTGATGAGCCCGAGGAGCCGATAACCAGCCGCGATCAGACGGTTGAGCCCCGGCTCTTCCAGCCCAAGCTCGGCGAGAAACAACGTGCGTTCTTCCTCATTGAGATGCGCAAGCTCGGCCTCGATTTTGGCGGAGATCACGACGACTTCCGATTCCGCGCCGCTGAACCGCTCATCGACCAGCTTTGAATAGGCGTTTCCGGTCCCAGCGCTGGCCTCGTCCACGTTGCAGACGTAGAGCGCAGGCTTCGCGGTGAGGAGTTGAAGCTGCTGGAAGGTGCGATGCTCGCTCTCCGGGATTTCGGTGAGCGCGAGGCGCGCGGGCAGGCCCGACGAGACGAATCTCAGAGCGGTATCCACGCAAGCAAGGGCGGCCTTTGCCTCCTTGTCCTGGCCTTTCGCCTTCTTCTCAAGCGCGGGCCTGCGACGCTCGAGGCTGTCGAGATCGGCGAGCATCAACTCGGTCTCGACTGTTTCGGCGTCGGCGATCGGATCGACGCGGCCCTCGACGTGGGTGACGTCATCATCCTCGAAGCAGCGCAGCACGTAGGCGATTGCGTCGACCTCGCGGATATTGGCCAGGAACTGGTTGCCGAGCCCCTCGCCTTTCGAGGCGCCGCGCACCAGGCCCGCGATGTCGACGAAGGTCAGCCGGGTTGGAATCGTCGCCTTCGACCCGGCAATCCTGGCGATCTTGTCCAGGCGATCGTCGGGGACGGAAACCTCGCCCACATTCGGCTCGATGGTGCAGAAGGGATAGTTCGCAGCCTGCGCCGCCGCGGTTTGCGTGAGCGCATTAAAAAGGGTGGATTTGCCGACATTCGGCAATCCGACGATGCCACACTTGAAGCCCATGAAATGTTCCGGGAATTCCTTTGCCTGCTACCTTGTCCCGCCGCGAACGCGCTTCCAGAACCACCGCGAGAAGAAACCGCCCTCGCCTTCCTGAGATGCCTTCGTCCGCGCGGATGCTTCCTCCAGGCGAGGCTCGAAAAGCCGCCGGGGCTCGTGGATTTCCTCCGCTTCCTTGGCGCGCTCTTCCGGCGTCGACTCGAAGAGGGTCTCCGAAGCTTGCGCCCGGAACAGTTCAACCTCGTGAGCGGCGGCGGCGGCAAGCGCGCCGTCGATGACCGCCTCGGCAACTTGCGGAACGAGCGATGGTTCCGAAGTTGCTTCTTCGATAATGGCGGAGGCCTGCTCGGCCGCCAGCGTCTCGGCGCGGGCCGGGCGCGCTTCATCCAGGGAAGCATGCGCTTTGCCATTGAGCAAAGGCGCGGCCCCGTTCAGTTTTGCCGCCTGCGTCGCGGGTTTTCGTCCACGGGCGGCCTCAGCTAAAAAAGCGGCTTCGCTTCCTTCCACAAGCTTCGCCATGCCGCGCGCCACGCCTTCCAGCAGCGCCGGAAGCCATTCGCGGTCGGACTTGGCGAAGTCCTGCAGCACGTAATGGGCGACAAGGGCCTTGTCGCCGGGATGGTCAATGCCAAGGCGCACGCGCACATAGTCATTGCCGGCGTGTGCGGAAATCGACTTCAGCCCGTTATGGCCCGCGTTGCCGCCGCCCTTTTTGACGCGAATAACGCCGGGCTTCAGGTCGATCTCATCGTGAATGACGATGACATCGCCGAGCGGCAGCTTGTAGAAGCGCATGGCTTCCCCAACCGCGCGCCCGCTTTCATTCATATAGGTGGAGGGCTTCAGCAGGATACACTTCTCGAGCCCGACCTGGCCCTCCGTTGTGTATCCTTGAAAGCGCCTCTTCCAGGGCCCGAAGCTGTAGCCCCTCGCGATCTCGTCAACCGCCATAAAGCCGATGTTGTGGCGGTTGCCCGCGTATTTTTCACCCGGATTGCCCAACCCGACGATCAGTTTCATGATGACCACTCTTCTTATCGATGAACGCGCCGAAGCGGGCTGCATGCTCCATGCAAGCCTATTCGCTCTTCTCCTCGACCGGAGCAGCGGCTTCGGTTTCTTCCTCAGGCCGCATGGCTGCCGCGCCGGCAATCGTTGCGATGGTGAAGTCGCGATCGATCGTCGGCGTGATCCCAGCTGGGAGGGTCACCGCCGAGATGTGGATGCTGTCGCCGATATTGAGACCCGTCAGATCGACGGTGATCTTCTCGGGGATCGCATCGGCCGGGCATGTGAATTCGATGGTGTGGCGCACGATGTTCAAGGCGCCGCCGCGCTTCAGGCCGGGCGAAGCCTCTTCGTTGATGAACTGCACCGGCACTTCGACGTCGATCCGCGACGTGCGGCTGACGCGCATGAAATCGACATGAATCGGGAAATCGCGAACGGGGTCGACCTGAACGTCGCGCGGGATGACGCGCTCCTTCTTGCCGTCGACGTCGAGCAGATAGACCGTCGAAAGGAAATGGCCGGTCTGATAGTTCTGCCACAACAGCTTGTATTCCAGCGCGACATTCGCAGGCCCCTTCTCGCCGCCATATACGACGCCGGGGACCATCTTTTGCGCCCTGAGCGCGCGATTGGCGAGTTTGCCAGTTCCTTCGCGCGCGGTTGCTTTGAGTTCTGTAAGCTCCGCCATGTTCATCTCTGTCTTGTTAGGTGAGCGCGATTGTGCGGCGAACGGGCGCGCGGACCTTCGGCACTCGGGGGTGTCTCAAACCCTCTCTATAAGGGCAAGCGAGGCGAAAGACAATAAGGTGCTTCTCTTGTCCCTGCCCTGCCTTCGGCAAAGGCCGGGAAAGATTGTCCATTTATGCGCGATCTGACTAATTTCTTGCGCGCCGCTTGAGCTTTCGCTAGCCCTGCGCAAATCGTTTTGCAGTTTTCACGCTTGGGCACAGGTGAAGGTTTGCTGGGATGGCGCATATTCGAATTGCCGAGAAGGCGAACGGCGAGGAATTTTCCGTGCTCGTCACGATGGGCGACGAGGGCGAGTTCGATGCCGCCGTCAAGCCGCCCTTCGAGGCGGACGACGAGCAAAAGCTCGAATGGTATTTCGAGGAATGGCTGCGCTGTCCTTTCGCCTTTGAGCAGCGGGCGAAGGAAGCCGCGGCGAGCGTCAAGGCCTATGGCGAGAGCCTGTTCAAGCAGCTTTTCGCGGCCCCCAGCGCGCGGGCGCTCTATGAGGTCGTGAAGCGCGAGGGGCTCGACAAGCTCCGCTTCGAAATAACAGGCTCGCCAGCCTTCCACGCGCTGCATTGGGAGGCGCTGAAGGACCCCGATTTGCCGTCTGCCTTTTCGCTCGGCGCTCCCATGGTGCGCAAGAGCCCGAAGCCGCAGCCGCTTGCCCGCCGAGGTCAACCCGTCGCCCACGCTGAATGTGCTGATCGTGACCGCGCGGCCCAACGCCGAGCGCGATGTCGGCTACCGCACCATCACAAGGCCGCTCATCGAAACCCTGAAACAGGCGGACCTCAAGGTCGATGTGGACATCGTGCGCCCCGGCACCTACCGCGCGTTCAAGGATCATCTCGAAGAGGCGAAGCCGGGGCGCTATCACGTCGTGCATTTCGACATGCACGGCGCGCTCATGACGTGGGAGCAGTTTCAGCTGTTCCGAAGGAAGGCGGAAGCGCCGACCACCTCAGCTTTCAAGGGCCGGTTCGGGCGTGACGAGATCGAGAAATATGACGGCGAAAAGGGTTACCTGTTTTTCGAGGACGAGAGCGAGCCGACAGATGGAAGCAAGGCCGATCCGGCGGAGGCCTCGGAGCTTGCGGCTCTGCTTCTGAAATACCGCATTCCGATCGTGATCCTGAACGCCTGTCAGTCGGGCAAGCAATCCGGCGACAGCGAAACAAGCCTCGCGGCGAAGCTCCTGGAGGCGGGTGCGCAGACCGTGCTCGGCATGGGCTATTCCGTGACGGTGAGCGCGGCCACGCTGATGATGCGCGAGCTTTACCGCCGCCTGTTCGAAGGCAAGGGGCTCGACGAGGCTATCCTGGGCGCGCGGCGTTTGCTGCATGACGACAAGGAGCGCCGCGCCTATTACCGGTACACGATCCAGCTTGAGGACTGGATTTTGCCGGTGGTCTACCAGCATCGCCGCGCCGACGTGAAGCTCAGGGATTTCACGCATGAGGAGCGTGTTGCGTGGCTGAAGGCCGATGTCGCGGTCCATAAGGGGCCGGACCCCGCTTACGGCTTTTTCGGCCGCGACCTCGACGTGTTGCGGATCGAGAAGCGGCTTCTCACGGCGGGCAACATCCTGCTCGTGCATGGCATGGGCGGCGCGGGCAAAAGCACGCTTCTCCATCATCTTGGCGGCTGGTGGCAGAAGACGGGCTTTGTCGATCACGTGTTCTATTTCGGCTATGACGAGAAGGCCTGGACGCGCCAGCAGATCCTCCACGCCATCGCCGAACAGCTCTACGATCCCGGCCGCTTCCACGGCTCGTTCCTGGCGTTGCCCGAGGAGCTGCAACAGGCCGATCTGGCGCAGACGCTCAAAGCCAGGCGGCACCTCCTCATCCTCGACAATCTTGAATCGATCACGGGCGCGGCGCTTGCGATCAAGAACACGCTCCCCGAGGCGGAGCAGGCGAAGCTGAAGAGCATGCTGGCCGCTCTGAAAGGCGGGCGCACGCTCGCGCTGCTCGGCTCGCGCGGCCTGGAGGCCTGGCTCGGCAAAGACACGTTCGGCGCAAATATCCTGGAGCTTGGCGGGCTCGACGAGGAGGCCGCCTCCGATCTCGCCGACGCGATCCTGCGCCGGTACGGGGCCACGATATGGCGGGAGAATAAGGTCTTCGCGGAGCTTTTGAAGCTGCTTGACGGCTATCCTCTGGCGCTTGAGGTGATCTTGCCAAATCTGGCGCGGCAGACGCCGACCGAAATCCTTGAGGCGCTGAGAGCGGGCGAAGACAAGGTCGATCTGAAAAGCGACGACAAGACGAAAAGCATCCTGCGCTGCATCGACTATTCGCACAGCAATCTGTCGGAGGAGGCGCAAGAGCTTCTGTTGTGCCTTGCGCCTTTCAGCGGCGTGTTCAATGCGGGCGTCGTCAAACAGTATAGCGAGCAGCTAAAACAGCAACCGGAGCTGAAGCATCTCGCCCATGAGCGCTGGCCCGAAGTGTTTCAGGAAGCCATGAATTGGGGCCTGCTCAGCAGCGAGGACGGCTCGCCAATTTTGCGGCTGCAGCCGGTCTTCCCCTACTTCCTGCGCACGCGGCTTGCCGATCCGGCGCGCGCCGCACAAAAAGCCGCCATCGAGCGCGCCTTCCGGGCACATTATGACGGTCTGGGCGACGCTCTAGCGCGATCTGCTTCAATCGAAGGAGCCGCAGGAACAGCAGCTCGGCTTTGCCCTGGTGGACCTGGAATATACCAATCTCTTCCAGGCGTTGCGGCTCTCGCTAAGCCAGTGCTGTTCCATTGTCAGCCTTTACGTCCCTTGTCGCTTTATCTCGATCGCGCCCAGGATCACGCGCGCGGACTGGAACTCGGCGAGCTGACCTTGAAGGAGCTCGATGCCTATCCCAAGGAAGCGCTGACGGGCAGGCTGGCCGCCGAATTCGCCATCGTGGTCGACGAGATCGCGAAGCGTTATTATCTTCTTCATCGTTATGATGAAGCGAGAGAGGCCTACGAGCGGTCTCTCGCCCTAGTCGAGGCAGCAAGCGACCTCCCTGCGGAGTTGGTCGGCAAACTCAAGGCTGGCATGCTCCATCAGCTCGGCGTGTTGGCGCAAGAGCAGCGGCGATGGGCGCAAGCCGAGGAGTTTTACCAAAAGGCCCTCGCCCTCTATGTCGTGTTCAACGACCGCTACGAGCAGGCCGGAACCTATCACGAGCTGGGCAGGGTCGCGCAAGAGCAGAGGCGCTGGCCTGAGGCCGAGGAGTTTTACCAAAAGGCCCTCGCCCTTTATGTCGTGTTCAACGACCGCTACGAGCAGGCCGGAACCTATCACCAGCTGGGCGCGGTCGCGCAAGAGCAGCGGCGATGGGCGCAAGCCGAGGAGTTTTACCAAAAGGCCCTCGCCCTCAAGGTCGAGTTCAACGACCGCTACAGCCAAGCCTCAACCTATCACCAGCTGGGCATGGTCGCGCAGGAGCAACGGCGCTGGTCCGAGGCCGAGGAGTTTTGCAAAAAGGCCCTCGCCCTTTTTGTCGACTTCAACGACCGCCACAGCCAAGCCTCAACCTATCACCAGCTGGGCAGGGTCGCGCAAGAGCAGAGGCGCTGGCCCGAGGCCGAGGAGTTTTACCAAAAGGCCCTCGCCCTCTTTGTCGAGTTCAACAACCGCTACAGCCAAGCCTTAACCTATCACCAGCTGGGCAGGGTCGCGCAAGAGCAGCGGCGCTGGAAAGAAGCCGAGGAGTTTTACCGAAAGGCCCTCGCCCTTAAGATCGAGTTCGATGACCGCTACAGCCAAGCCTCAACCTATCACCAGCTGGGCACGGTCGCGCAAGAGCAGCGGCGATGGGAAGAAGCCGAGGAGTTTTACCAAAAAGCCCTCGCCCTCTCTGTCGAGTTCAACGACCGCCACAGCCAAGCCTCAACCTATCACCAGCTGGGCATCGTCGCCGAAGAGAAGCGGCGCTTCGCTGAGGCGGCGGACCTTTATCTGAAGGCGCTGACCCTGTGCGCGGAGTTCGAGGATGGCCACAACGGGGCGATTGTTCTGCAGAGCCTCGCCCGCCTTCAGAAGGCCAGCGGCGACGAGAGCTTGACCGGCAAAATCGCGGAGGCGCTTGGGATCGCGGCGGAAGAAGCTGCGCAGCTGCTCGACCGGGCCGCCGGGAAGGACGATGCGGAGGACACCGCAGAGGGAACGCCCTGACAAGAGCGAGGGCGCCATGGCGATCCGAGACTGGCCGCAAGCGGCCTTACGGGATGGACCGACGATCGTGGTAAACAATCAGCTGCCAAGCCGATTACGGCTTAACCAATTATGTTTAACCGCATTGATTTCGGGTCTGATTTCGCACCCGAAAAATACAGAAAATCGAAACAGCCCGCGCCCGCGATGCGCTGAAGTCTCTCAACCCATTGAAAAGAAAGGGCTTTTTCATCCTGATCGGCAGGGTTAACGGATTATATTTTTGGATGAAAGTGGGCGCGAAAAAGTCCGTTAAATATACTGTGTTAACGAGCGCGACCCTTTCGCAGCTGTTCGCAACCAACGCCGCACAAGCCCTTCTCTATTATTTTCCTATTCAAATCAACAACTTAGCTCAATTAACCGATCGGTAAGGCGCTTTTTCTTAAGATCCCCGTTCGACAAATCCGGGATGCAAACGCAAGCGATAAGTTGGTCCATGACTAAGACAGACGCACCCCACCCGCCGCATGCATGCAGAAAACATCGCGGACAGACCGCGTCCGATGAAGCGCAGCGATTCGACCTAATCGAACAGGCTCGACACACTCTCCTCGCCCGATGTGCGCAGGATCGCCTCGCCGATCAGCCCGGCAAGCGAGATCACCTCGATATTGCTCGCCACCCGCACCGCTTCCGTCGGCAGGATCGTGTCCGTAATGACCAGCGTCTCGATTTTGGAGGCCATGATCTTGGCCACCGCGCCGCCGGAAAAAACGCCATGCGTGATGTAGGCGGCCACCGATCGCGCGCCCTTTTCGATCAGCGCCGCCGCAGCGTTGCAGAGCGTGCCGCCGGAATCGATGATGTCGTCGATCATAATGCAGTGCTGCCCGGCGACGTTGCCGATGACATTCATCACCTCGGATTCGCCCGGCCGGTCGCGCCGCTTATCGATAATGGCGAGAGGAGCGTCGATGCGGCTTGCCAGCCCCCGCGCGCGCACCACGCCGCCCACGTCGGGCGAAACAACGGTGATGTTGCCGTCCGTGAAGCGCTTGCGGATGTCGCGCACCATGACAGGCACCGCGTAGAGATTATCGGTCGGGATGTCGAAAAAGCCCTGGATCTGGCCCGCGTGCAGATCGACCGTCAGCACGCGGTCCGCGCCCGCATGGGTGATCATGTTTGCGACGAGCTTCGCGGAAATCGGCGTGCGCGGCAGCGTTTTGCGATCCTGGCGCGCATAGCCGAAATAGGGGACGACGGCCGTGATGCGCCGCGCCGAGGCCCTGCGGAGCGCATCGATGATGATGAGCAGCTCCATCAGGTTGTCATTAGCCGGATAGGACGTCGACTGGATGATGAAAACATCCTCTCCCCGGACATTTTCGCGGATCTCGACGAAAATCTCCATGTCCGAAAAGCGGCGCACATGGCATTGCGTCAACGGCGTCTTGAGATAAGCGGCTATGGCGTGAGCCAAGGGCCGATTGCTATTGCCGGCGACCAGCTTCATGGGAGGCGTTCCATTGTCACAATAGGTTCACAGAAACAGCAACGAGCGCGCTTCATCAGCGCGCCCGTTATCTGTAAACCTGCGAGTGTGCAAATGCCACCCGCACGTTGAAGCAGGCTACGATCGTATTAGCCGGCCGATCCGCTTGCGGCCTGAGCCTGGCCTGAGCCTTTGTTCAGGAGCTTCGTGACCTCGGAGGCTGCAGCGCCTGCCGCCTGTTCCGCGATCTCACCCCATGCGCCATCCAGGCTGCCGGCGGAGATCTTGTTGTTCTGCACGACGGTCTTTTCCATCTGCTTGCCGGATGGATCGATCACAACCCAGCGGATGGTGATCGGCTGCTGGCCGTTCGAAACAGCGCCCAGCTCGACGTGGCCTTGGATCTTGTAGGTTCCGGCAGCGCTTCCGGAGGCGAGCTTGACGCCCTGGCGGCCGAGCGCCTTCTTCATGGCCTCGGAAAGAGAAGTCTTGCCGTCGCCGGGCGCGCCGTTCACAGCAGGAACCACGGCAATCACCTCCTGAGGAGCCGCCGACGCCGTCTGGACAGGATGCGCAGAAGCCGAAGCGTCAACCGCTGAAGCCAGCGATGGCGTCTCGGCCGGGGCCGCCGTACGAGCAGCTTTCGGAGCGGCGTTGGCCGCCGTCTTCACGGGAGCCGCCGCCGCTGTCTTCACGGGAGCCGTGGTTGCAGGCGTGGCGCTCGCAACCGCCGGGGCGGCAACAGGCGCATTCGGGTTCTCGATCCAGGCGTTCACATCGGTCGCAGACTTCAGGGCAACCTTTTGAAGCGCTTCATCATTCACGTGATGCCAGGAATCGCCGCCATGCTTCTTGGAAACGATTTCCTCACCCGTGATGGTGCGAACCTTGTTGCCAGCTTTGTCCATGACGTCGATGGTATACGCCACCTTTGTGCCTTGCTTGGCCTCCGCCTGGGCGACGTAGGTCGGCTTGACGACGTAGATGGCATCCTTCGGATCGACGATCGCAACGCCATTGGCCTTGATCGTTGAAGCAAGCTGGTCGTTGACCTTGCTGGCAAGTTTTTGCGGAACGCCTTGCGCAGGCGCCAACGCGACTGCAGGCTTGGCCTTGATGTTTGAATTGGCCGTGTCACCCTTCAGAAAGAGATCACCACTGCAGCCCGTAAGGCCCGCAAGCAATAGCGCCCCAGTCAAGAGCGACGCGGCACAGCGAGCTGCGCTCTGCGCGGCCGGTTTGTTCTCGCGCGTCACTTTTCCACTCCTTGATTTTCATGGCTCTAGGACGGCGGTACTTTGACAATACCGGCACTTATTATTCCGCCGAATCTTTTTAACGAGGAAAATTTAGCCTCCAGCGCAAACGCCGTCTAGGCGCTGGAGCCACACCCGCCCGCCGCACTGCAAAAACGCGCTGAAATCAGGGGTTGATTGGCGAGTTATCCACATTATCGCAGTACGATGGCGGAAAGCTGGCGCCCATAATCGGGCTCCACGCGGTGGCAGGAACGCCGATAGCTGAAAAGAATCGATTCGTTCTCATAGGTGCACACCCCAACGTCGCTGACGTGCGCGATGCCCAGAATCTCAAGCTTATCCCAAACGTATCCGGGTAAATTGAAATGAATGTGACTGGGCCGGACCTCGGAGAAATACCGCTCATTCGCCTCACAGCCTGAGACGAACGCCGCCTTGAACTCCGGACCGACCTCGTAAGCCCTCTGCGAGATGGCGGGGCCGATGGCGGCGGCGATATGCGGCGCGTGCGCCCCCAAGCTTTCCATCGCCTCGATGGCGCTTTCGATGACGCCCGCTTTCGCACCCTTCCAGCCGGCATGAACGGCGGCGACGACGCCCGCCGTGGCGTCGGCCATGAGAATTGGCACGCAATCGGCGGTCAGCACGCTGAGCGCGAGGCCCGGCGTGCTCGTCACGACGGCGTCCGCCTGGGGAGCGTCCGGCGCCTCCCAGGGGGCATGCGCGATGACGGCTTTCGCGGAATGAACCTGATGCGGCCCGATGAGGGCTTCGGAGCGGATGCCGAGCGCTCTCGCGGTTCGCACACGGTTTTCCTCGACGCAGGCCCGGTCATCGCCTGAACCCCGGCCGCAGTTGAGCGACGCGAAGATCCCTTCCGAGACCCCGCCGGTGCGAAGAAAGAAGCCATGCGCGACGCCGCTCCCTTCGAGGCTTTCCCCCCTCACAGGGACCGGGGCATTTTCGGCCCCGGTCTCGCCAGGACCGCCGGGTTTGGTCACATCCGCCATCAATTTCCCCCTCTGAGCTCAGCAGTTTGCCGGACGCGCCGACGGATCGCCGCCGCGATCCGTCTCGGATCGGCGCTCGCGCCTGGTCCCAAACTCAAAATATGCGCCTTTTGATGTGCTTTTTGATGACCCCGGTTAAGCAAGGGCGCTCGCCCAGGCGGCGGGTTCATGCTGGCAGCGGCGACACGCCAATGAGGTGCGCATGCGCGCCAAGCAGCGTCACGTAAAGGGCTAGAGCAGCGACCGCGCGCCAGGGATTCAAATGCAGATCGCGCAGGCTGACGCGCCCGGCGAGAAGGGCGGCGAACGGGATCGCCGACGTTTTCGCGGATCGCTCGCCGCCCAGAAGTTTGCGCCTCACATCTGCTTTGGGATTTCCGTCCATCGAGGGCCGCCATGCCCGCGATCCCGAAATGGCGAAAAGCCCGAACAGCAGGGCATGGGCGAGGTCTCCGTTCGGGACCATGTGGCGAGCGCCCACCGCATGCTATCGCCGGCGCAGCAGCGGAGCCGTCGTAATGCCCGGCGATGCCGGGCCGGCCGGGATACGAGGCTCCACTGCCGCGCCCCGCGATAGAAAACGGATTGGGCGCGGCGCAATGCCCGAACGCGATCAGCACGCACACAAGTTCGGGCATGAGGAGATTCGGGAACCGGCAGAGCTGCCCAAGTTCGAAGTCCCAAAGCTGGATGTGGGGCGCATTCCGGGCGGCGGCGATCCGCCAACGCGAGGACGGCGAGCGACACAATAGAATACATGACGCCATAGGCGACGCCGCCAAGATGCGCCTGCAAGCTTCGCCGCACCGCAGGCCGCGCCGGCGCCACATGCGAGGCGAAGAACGCGGTCAGCGCGAGCGTCATCTCTCCCCATCCTGCAAGGACTGTCATGGTTTCGCTTCCAACGGATAGACTGCGACCGTATAAAGTGGTATCTCAAATACCACAAAATGAGAAATGCGCAAGGGACAGAGTAATGGCTACAACCGCCGAAACGCTTCGGGCTTATCGCGGCCCGGCAGTCCTGAGCTACGGGTTCCGTCCCTTCTTCCTCGGCGGCTCGATCTGGGCCGCCGCCGCGATGGCGCTTTTCATTCCGATGCTGCAGGGAAACCTTGCGCTGCCGACGGCGCTCAACCCCATCGACTGGCACCAGCACGAGCTGCTTTACGGCTTTCTCCCCGCCATCGTCGCCGGGTTCCTCCTGACTGCCGTGCCGAACTGGACAGGCCGCCTTCCCGTCGCCGGCGCGCGCCTCGCAGCGCTTTTTGCGCTTTGGCTCGTGGGCCGCGCCGCAGTCGCTTCATCAGCCCTTATTGGCGCCGGCGCGGCTGCCGTTGCGGACATTCTCTTTCTTGTCGCGCTTGGAATTATTGTGGGCCGTGAGATCCTGGCAAGCGGAAACAAGAACAATATGAAGGTTCTCGTTCTCGTTTCCCTGCTCGCGCTTGGCAATCTGGTCTTCCACGTCGAAACAGCGACAACTGGCACATCCGATTACGGCAAGCGCATCGGGATCGCGGTGGCGGTTCTGCTGATCTCCCTGATCGGCGGGCGCATCGTGCCGAGCTTCACGCGGAACTGGCTCGCCAGGCTCGGCCCCGACGCATTGCCCGCGCCGTTCGGCAAGTTCGATGTGGCAACGGTCGCGGCGTCGGCCCTGGCCTTGCTCGCCTGGATCTTCGCGCCCGCCAGCCTGATAACGGGTGCTGCCTGCGGCATCGCGGGTGTTTTGCAGCTCATCCGCCTCGCGCGGTGGAGGGGCCACCGGACCCTTGGCGAGCCCCTGGTCACGATCCTGCATATCGGCTATCTGTTCGTGCCCGTGGGCTTCCCGCTGATGGCTCTGGCGATCGCGTTCCCCGCCGTTGTCGCGCCGGTCGCGGCTGTTCATGCCTGGACGGCGGGCGCCATCGGCGTGATGACGCTCGCGGTGATGACGCGCGCGAGCCTCGGCCATACCGGGCATGAGCTCGCGGCTTCGCCCGCAACCCTGGCGATCTACGCCTGCGTCATCCTCGGAGCCGCCGCCCGGATCGCGGCTGCATTCGGGATCGAGCCCCAGATCATGCTGCACACCGCCGCCGCAGGCTGGATCCTCGCCTTCGGCGGCTTCGCGGCGATGTTCGGTCCGATGCTGCTCAGGCCGCGTGGCTGAGGCTGGCGAGGGCGCCAGTTTCAGGATCGTCTTAGCAAGGCATTCGGGTAAATTTTGACGCTGAAGGCCGAGGAAAGCTCGCGCCCCTTCGTTATCTCCCAGCCAAAGCGATAACCGCGAACAAGGTAAAGGCGAAGTTGATCAAGAGATGATGCGCCAGCTCATGCATATGGGACCCATATTCTTTCAACGAACGATAGAACCGGACGCCGAAGGCGCGTGCCCAAACGCCCGGAGCCTATGTTAGCGATGCGTTCTGGGTGGCCTGGCTGGGTGGTACATGACCGGGTAGTGCATGGGGCGCCCAATGGGGGTGCCGGGCCGTCGCACCCAGCTTGGCGCTGTCGCTTGATGCGCCGCCTGAGAATTTGGTGCTTGGTTTCCAGGATGTTTGCCGCCAAGAGGCGCGCCTTGTGTTGTGAGCGAGGCGGGTTTGATAGGTCCGCCCGGCGCCCCCCCGGCCCCAAAGGTGTGCCCTTTGCTGAAATCTCCCGCCTTGGCGGTAGCGGCGACTGTTGGCCTGCCGTGATTGTTTGCAAATTTCAGGCCTGGGTTTTTGCTCGCTAACTGAGAATGTTGAAGCTGCTGGCCCGTCGGTCCGATGTGATGTTCATTGGCAGCCGCGAGTTCATGAGCGTTGGGCTGAGCGTGAATGCCGCCGGTTCCGCCGTTGTAGCTCACATTATTCGTCGTGTTATTGTTTATAACGGTCTTGTTGTAGACGTTCGTGACGCTCACCGAGGTTCCGATATTGGTCACGGCGCTGTTGTAGGTGAACACGCCGCCTGACCAGAATCCGCCTGCAAATCCAACGCCGGTGTAGCCGAATCCGTACGAGACCCCTCCGTAGAAACCCACGTGCGGTCCCCAATATCCCGCGTTCCAGCAATAAACGCCGTTGGCCCAACCCCAATAACCGGGAGTCCATAAAAGCCCGGGCCGGGGGGCCAATGCCCATGCGCCCGGCACCCAGTAATAACCGGCATTCCAAGCCCAGTATCCCGGCGTCCAGATGTAGCCGGGGCCTGGAATTGGCGGCTGTGCGTACACAGGAAGGGGAGGAGGAGCGACGGCTACCGAAATGAAAAGTCCGGCATGAGCTTTATCTGCCGTTCCCGCCATCAGAAGCGAAATCGCCAGGACCGGAATGAAGGATTTGGATCGCATGTTTAACCCCGTTTGCGTTGAGCCTTCGATTCACCAATTACGTGGGAAATTTTCCCACGTCAAGTGAAGTTCGCGTTTGACAAGAGCTTTCTTGTGGGAAATTATCCCACGTGAAGTTCGCATTCGTGGGGAGTATCGAAGACGTGACACAAACAGCCGAGCCGGGTGAGCCGCCGGAGGCGCTCCTTCAGGCGATCAAGCGCCTGTTGCGTCCTTTGCTGCGCGTGTTCATCGCGTATGGCGTCACGCTTCCGATTTTATCCCGTCTGCTGAAGGAGCTTTATGTCGAAGTCGCAGACGCGGAGTTCCCGCTGGAAGGGCGACCGCAAACGGATAGTCGGATCAGTCTGCTAACTGGCGTTCACCGAAAGGATATTCGCGCTTTGCGGGGCCGCGCCGGCGCTCCCGCCCTTCCCTCGGCTGCCTTGTCCCGGAATGCGCAAATGATCGCTCTCTGGGCGGGTTCTCCGGATTATCTTGACGCTCTCGGCCAGCCGCTCCCCTTGCCAAGGACGGGCGAGGCGCCGTCGTTTGAAAGCCTGGGTCACTTCGTCAGCACGGATATCCGAGCCCGCGTGGTTCTCGATGAATGGTTGCGGCTGGGGTTGGTCCGCATCGACGGCGAAGGGCTTGTCCACCTTAACAACGCGGCTTTCGTGCCGCGCGAAGACTTCGCCGACGTCGCCTATTACTTTGGGCGAAATATCCGCGATCACATAGCGGCGAGCGGACACAATTTGCTCGGCGAGAAGCCACCAATGCTTGAGCGCGCAGTCTATTATGATCGTCTTGCGTCTCAGTCTGTCGAAGAACTCGCCGCTCTCAGCCGGAACCTCGGATCGAAAGCACTCGTCGCTGTCAACCAAAAGGCATTCGAGTTGGCTCAACGCGATGCGGCTAACCCGTTCGCATTTCATCGCATATCGTTCGGAGTGTACTTTTTTTCGGCCATAGACGCCTCTCAAAAAACCGGAGAATAGATCATGGCTTGGCGGCATACGTGGTCTTTCAGACGGTGGGGGCGTCTGGCGGGGAACTGCCTTCTGGCGGTCACCCTCGCCGCCCTTTGCCTTCTGAGCATCGCCGCTGTAGCCGAAAGTCCGCGCACCGAGGGATCAGGCATCGGCGGCACAGGCCAGTGGCCAGGGGAAGGCAACGGCATTGGCGGCACAGGCGGCCCTCGGAGCAAGAGCGCGCGCGCGACAGGCATTGTAGGCACCGTAACGGGTTTCGGCAGCATTTTCGTCAACGGCTTCGAGATCGATTACTCGCCGGACACCCAGACCAGGTCCGACCTCGATGAACCGCTGGATGCCAAAGCCATCCGCCTCGGTCAAGTCGTTGAGGTCGAAGCCTACGGAGAAGGAAAGCACCTGCGCGCTCGCAAGATCGCGGTGCGCTACGAGGTTAGAGGTCCGATCGAGGCGGTAGACCGGGCCTCCGGCAAAATCCGCGTGCTTGGACAGACCGTCGCTGCTGGACAAAGCCTTGTCGCTGCATCGCGCCCGGGGGCCGGCTCGCTCAACGATCTCGCCGTGGGCGATATGGTCGATGTGAGTGGTCTCAGGCAAGCGGATGCGGCCATCGTCGCGTCGCGCATAGAAAAGGCTGCGACAGGAGGCCGGGTTTGGTTGCGGGGCCGCGTCGAAAGCGCCGACACTAACGGCTTCACTTTGAATGGCGTTCGTATCGATCAACGCGCAGCCGATGGCGCCCCGCGTCCTGTCGTAGGCGAGGAGGCGGCGGTGCTTGGCGCGTATTCGGCAGGAAAATTCAGGCCTGCGAAAATAATAAGATTGCCCAAGGCTCCGTTCGCTGGCCGCGTCTCGTATCTTTCGATCGAAGGATTCGTTCGCGATCGCAACGGCAACGGGTTCGTTGGCGGGGTCAATATCGGGGACGCCAAAGCGGCGAAGCTGCGCGCCGGAGATCGCGTCGTCGTCGACGGAAAGATCGGAGAGGGGGGACGCTTCATTCCCACCGGAGTGCGGCCATCCCAATTCGACCACGCCATCCCCAGGCAACGCGGTCAGGTTAATCCCTTCCACAGCCGAATCGAACGACACGATCGCGCTCCTGCTCGCAATGCCCCGGGGGTCTTCGGCGCTCGCGGCGAACGGTGGACGCCGCATCGCGAATTGCACCGCGAGGGGACGCGATGGCAAAACCGCGCATCGCCGCGACGCGGTCGCAAACGGTGAGTTTGAGTTGGTCAGATTTCAAAGGTGAAGTCTTGATGCGGGATGCGCGATCTAAACCACCGCGCTCCAATCGTTCGACGCAAGGCCCGCACGCTCTCATGATGAACAATTCGTTGCGACGCCGATTATGCATTAACCCGCGATAGTTAACGATGACGCAAAAGGATTTATTTCCGGCCTGAATTTGCGCCCGAAAATACCAAAAAATGAGAGCAGCGTGCCTTTGCAGGGCGGGATGGCAGCATAACCCATTGATACGGTTGCGCTTTTGGCTTCAATCGGCGGGGTTAACTGACTGTATTTTTGGCCAGAACTGGACGCGCTAAAGTCCGTTAAATATGTTTCGGCCTCGGATGTTAACCTTGACCGCAGGCTCCGTCAGCGCGGCGGCGCAAGCCGCGTCCGATTTTTCATCATCTATATCAACGTCTTAATGGCGTTAACTTCCCGGCAAGGCGCATTTTACTAAGATCCCGGCCCAGGCAAAGCCCTACGCAAAAACAAGCGCAAGCCAATCCGGGATTTGGATCAGATGCAGCCTTCAGCACCATGCAACACAATGCCGTTTGACCTTCGCTGGGGACCCGTCAGCCCTGCCCTTCGTTCGCTCCCACAACCGCGACCGCCGTCATGTTCACGAGGCCGCGCACCGAGGCCGATGGCGTCAGCACATGCACCGGCAGGGCCGCGCCGAGCAGGATCGGCCCGATCGAGATCGCGGAATTCAGCGTCTTGATCGCGTTGAAGCTGATGTTGGCCGCATCGAGCGTCGGCATGATTAGCACATTCGCATTGTCGGTGAGCTTCGAGTTCGGGAAAAGCTCGCCCCGGACGCCCGCCGACAAGGCCGCGTCGCCCTGCATTTCCCCCTCGGCCTCCACGTCCGGCGCGAGGTCCCAGAACATGGCCAGAGCCTCGCGCATCTTCCGCGCCGTCGCCGTATCCGCGCTGCCGAAATTGGAGTGCGACAGGAAAGCGAGTTTCGGCGTGAGCCCGAAGCGGCTGACCTGACGGGCGGCGAGCACCGCGATTTCCGCGATCTCGGCGGCGGTCGGGTCGAAATTCACCTGCGTGTCGGCGATGAAGAATGTCCCCGAATTCGAGCAGGATGGCGCTCAGCGCCCCGAAGGTGCACACGCCCTCGCGCCGCCCGATGATGTCGCCGACGTACTTCAGATGACGGTCGAAGCGGCCCGCCGATCCGCAGATCATGGCGTCGCCCTCCCCGCGCTTTAGAAGCATCGCCGCGATGACCGTATTCGTGCGCCGGACCGCTATGCGGGCATCGGAACGGAGCACGCCCTTGCGTTCGGTGAGCCTGTAATAGTGGTCGGCCAGATCCTCCACGCGGGGGTCTTCCATCGGGTCGAAGACCTCGATGTCGCGCCCTGGCTGCATGTGCAGTCCGAGGTTCTGAAGCCGCTCCTCGATGAAGCGCCGGTTGCCGACCAGGATCGGCTTGGCGATGCCTTCGCTCAGGACCTGATAGGCGGCCTGCAGCACCTTCACGCGCTCGCCTTCCGCGAAAATGACCCGTTTCGGCGCGTTTTTTGCCGCCTCGAACACGGGTTTCATCACCAGGCCCGAACGGAAGACAAAGCGCGACAGCCGGTCGCGATAAGCGTCGAAGTCCTGGATGGGCCGCGCGGCGACGCCCGAGTCCATCGCGGCTTTCGCGACCGCTGGCGCAAGACTCGTGATGAGGCGCGGGTCGAAGGGCTTCGGTATGATGTACTCGCGGCCGAAGACGAAACTTTCGGCCCCGTAGGCCGTCAGCACGATGTCGGACGCTTCGGCCTGCGCCAGTTCCGCGATCGCCATGGCGCAGGCTTTCTTCATCTCCTCGTTGATCTCGGTCGCGCCTGCATCGAGCGCGCCCCGGAACAGAAACGGGAAGCACAGCACGTTGTTGACCTGATTGGGATAATCCGAGCGTCCGGTGGCGATGATGGCGTCGGGGCGCACCGACTTCACATCCTCCGGCATGATCTCGGGCGTGGGATTGGCCAGCGCCATGATGATGGGGCTGGCTGCCATGGCCGCCACCATCTCGGACGACACGACACGCGGCGCTGAAAGACCAAGGAAAATATCCGCGCCAGCCATCGTCTCAGCCAGCTTGCGGAACAGCGTAGGCCGGGCATAGCGCGCGAGATAAGGGTTCATCTCCTCGGTGCGCCCTTCATAGACGACGCCCACCCGATCCGTGACGAACACGTTTTCGCGCCGCAACCCGAGGCTCACCAGCAGGTTGAGGCAGGCGAGCGCAGCAGCCCCTCCCCCGCAGCAGGCAAGCCTGACACCGCCGATGTCCTTGCCGACGACCTTCAGCCCGTTGAGGATTGCCGCCGCGACGACAATCGCGGTGCCGTGCTGGTCGTCATGCATGACCGGGATCTTCATACGCGCCCGGAGCTTGTGCTCGATCTCGAAGCATTCCGGGGCCTTGATGTCCTCGAGGTTGATCGCGCCGAAGGTCGGCTCGAGCGCCGCTACCGCATCCACGAAACGGTCCGGATCGATGGCCGCAACCTCGATGTCGAACACGTCGATGCCCGCGAACTTCTTGAACAGCACCGCCTTGCCTTCCATTACCGGCTTGGAGGCGAGCGGCCCGATGTTGCCGAGCCCCAGCACCGCGCTGCCGTTTGTCACAACGCCAACGAGGTTTGCGCGCGCCGTCAGCCGCGCCGCCGCGGCATCGTCCTTGACGATCTCTTCGCAGGCGAAAGCGACCCCCGGCGAGTAGGCGAGAGAAAGGTCGCGCTGCGTCGCGAGCGGCTTTGTCGGTGTGATGGCGAGTTTGCCCGGCGGATCGGCCTCATGATATCCGATGGCGCTTTCCTTGAACTCGTTCGCCATGGCGCACGCTCCTCCGATCCTGTTCTGCGAGAAGGAAGGCCCGCGAGCGCATCCCTGTCAACCTGACGTTTCGGCGGCACGTCGAAGAGGAGCGACTCGCAAGAGCCGACGAAAAATGTCGATGGATTACCCTGGCTTCCCCCAACTTCCACGAAAACCAAAAAGCCGGAGACGAAGTAAAATCAGGAGCAAGGGCTTTAGCGCATAACGAAACGCATTTTTTTCTCATTCAGGCCGGCAAAAGCTTGAGATGCAGCAAAAGAGCGGAACCCGGCTCGATGCCCCACAGTTTTACAAAAGATCAGTTCAAACTAGGCAGTTAACCCGAATAGTTTTCCTGCCTCTTATTCGCCCAAAGAGGGTCATAAGCAAGGCGGTATGGCGGCAGATAAAATGACTTCACAGATAAATCAGTCGCGTCTTCCTATTTATCGTACACTTTTCGTAAAATTTTGTCACAACGCTTGCGACCATCTGTCCAGCTCGCGTCATATTCACATCACATTTTTTCTCTGGAAATGTATACAGGGCGTTACTTTTTCGTTAACGCGGAGAAGGTGTGCAATTGCCCGGCTTGAGTTTGTGCAGTACGCGTGGTTTACAAGGAGTGAAGATGCAGTTTCGTAGAGTCTGCGTATTAATTGGAGCGCTTGTCTTTTGCCAGGCGGCCCTCGCGGACGCCAAAGAGGCAACGCTCACCGAGCCATCCTCCCCCTCGGTCGCCGTAGCAAAAGGAAATCTGCTGGCGGTCGAATTCGCGGCAAGAAATTTGAAGCTGGGCTCCCCTGTTTTCCTCCGCGTTTACAAGCAAAGCTCGAAAATGGAGCTGTGGGTCGAGAAGGGGCCGCGCTACGAGCTGTTCAAAACCTACAGCATTTGCCGCTGGTCCGGCGGGCTCGGACCCAAAATGTATGAGGGCGACAGGCAGTCGCCGGAGGGCCTTTATCATATCACCGCCGAGGACCTGATCGTTAATCCGCGCTGGCACCGCGCCATGAATATCAACTACCCGAACCGGTTCGATGTCATAAACGGCAGGGGCGGCTCAGGCATCCTCATACACGGCAAATGCGGCTCGGTCGGATGTTTCGCAATTCAAGACAACAACGTCGAGGAAGTTTACGACGCCGTGCGGGCCGCGCTCCATAGCGGCCAGGTCAGCATTCCCGTGCTTGCATTGCCCTTCAGTTTCGCTGCCTATGCGCCGGCCGTCGAAGATACGTTGAAACTGAACGAATTTTGGACCGATCTGCGCCGCGCAGACCTCCTTTTCAACCGCGACCGCGTTCCCCCGACGGCTTGGGTTTGCGACGGCCGGTATTATTTCGCGGACCGCCGCGGAGACAGCCATCGTCACGTCGTCCATTTGCCCGGCTGCAAGCCGCTCAATAAGCCCATTACGCGAGAAGAGGCAGCAACCCTTTCGGAGCAGAGCCAGTCGGTTCTGGCCAACTCGACCCAGAGAAACAAATGGCTGGTCTCCGGCGCGGGCGCGGCCGGCAAATCTTTGATATCGGCGTTAGCTATTCCAGCAGAAAACCCGAGACAGGCCGTCGAGAACTTCGCCAAAGCCTGCAATCCGAAGCAGGTTCAGTGCCGCCTCCTGCGCGAAGCGTTGAAAAGCCCGGCCATGTGCCCGACCAAATATCCGCGCTGCCGCACGGCTCAGGCCACGTACACAAAGAGCGTGGAATGCCCGCTTAAATATCCGCGCTGCCGCTATTTCGTCGGCAAGGACACGCGAATCTCAGCCAAGTCGAACATCCTCAAGGTGAAGCAACGCTAAGGCAAACTTCGCTGATCTAGCCAACGATTGTCGTTGCAGACGCCGCTTGCACAACTTCGTCGTCCCGGCCAAGCGAAGCGCGAGCCGGGACGACAAGAGGCGGCCGTCCGTTCGCGCGCCCGGCAAACTCTGCTTCGCTTTGTAGGCGCGCGCAGGGGCTCAAGAGAGATCGATCGCGAAGCGTTTCAGGTCTTGCAAGGCGACGATCTCCAGAGCCCGCTCATGCGTCGCAGCCAGCACGACGCGAGGAGCCATCCCGGCCTCGAATGCCTGCTGCCATCGCGCCGCACACAGGCACCACCGGTCTCCTGTCTTGAGGCCGGGAAACGCATACTCGGGCACGGGGGTCGTAAGATCGTTCCCCGCCGCCTTCGAGAAGGCAAGGAAGCCGTCGGTCATGACCGCGCACACGGTGTGAGAGCCGACATCCTGCGGATGGGTGTTGCAGCAGCCGTCTCGAAAGAATCCGGTCAGCGGACTATCGGAGCAGGCCGCTAACGGTTCTCCGAAGACGTTATTTTGAGGAGGGGGCCCCTCATCAAGCATATCCTTCAAGACTTTGAGCTCCAGCTTTAACGAACCTTGGCGCCCAAGCCACTATTTGCTCGGCGACAGCCTGACAAGGACGTCGATCCGGGTGATCTCCATGCCCTCCGGGGGCTTTGGCAAATTTTCCACCCTGATGTTGGCCGGCTCTATATCGACCAGCACGCCGTCCTTTTCGAAGAAGAAATGGAAATGATTGGATATTTTGGTGTCGAAGTAGGTCTTCGAACCTTCTATCGCCACTTCGCGCAGAAGGCCCGCTTCGACGAATTGATGAAGAGTGTTGTAGACCGTCGCGAGGGACACCGGAACGCCATTCCTTACCGCCTCGGCATGTACCATTTCAGCCGTGAAATGCCGGTCTTCCCGCCCGAACAGCAGCTCGGCCAGCGCGACGCGTTGACGCGTGGGTCGCAACCCTGTCATGCGAAGCCGCTCGCTTGGCAGTTCGGGAAGGTTATCAGCCATTTCTCTCAGCATTCCCTTGGCTCTAGCCTTGTACTATAAAGAGCGGCGTCTTAACTCGCAAGCGCTGTCCCGCAGAGCCCATCGCCATCAGAATTGGAGACGGGTTGCGAGAGCCGCAAGGTGTGATAGTTAAGGGAACGCCTTGCCGGACTGCGGGCCTGATGAGAGAATAAAGGGGAATGATGACTGAGCGGCGCCACAGCTACGACTACGAGGACTTGCTCGCTTGCGGGCGCGGCGAATTATTCGGCGCAGGGAACGCGCAACTGCCGCTTCCGCCGATGCTGATGTTCGACCGCATTTCGAGCATATCCGAGACAGATGGAGAGCACGGGCGCGGCCGCGTCGTCGCCGAGATGGACGTGCGCCCCGATCTGTGGTTTTTCGCCTGCCATTTCAAAGGCGACCCCGTGATGCCCGGATGCCTTGGGCTTGATGCGCTCTGGCAGATGCTGGGTTTTTTTCTCGGGTGGACCGGCGCGCCGGGCAAGGGCCGGGCGCTGAGCGTCGGCGAGGTGAAATTCTCGGGCATGGTGGTGCCAAGCATCAAGCGGCTTGAATACATCGTTGATCTCAAAAAGATCATTCGCCGGAAATTTACGCTGGGCGTGGGCGATGGGCATCTCAAAGCGGACGGTACGCTCATATATTCTGCGAAAGAGCTCCGCGTGGGCCTTTTTGCGGGCGCCAATATGAGCATGCAAGCCGCTGGCTGAGCTTCCTTGGGCGGCACTGCTGGCCTTTTAGAAACCTTGTACGACAACGTGGGGTCAAGACATGAGACGTGTTGCTGTCACGGGAATGGGCATCGTCTCGTCCATCGGTAACAACACCCATGAGGTGCTTGCCTCTTTGCGGGAGGGAAGGTCCGGCCTCGTCACGGCGAAAGATTATGCCGAGAGGGGCTTTCGCTGCCAGGTTCACGGAGAGCCGAAAATCGACTGGGAGTCGATGATCGACCGCAAGGTGCGCCGCTTCATGGGCGCCGGCGCGGGCTGGAATTACATCGCCATGCAGCAGGCGATTGTCGATGCGGGCCTCTCGGAGAACGACGTCAGCAACGAGCGCACCGGGCTTATCATGGGCTCGGGCGGTCCGTCGACTCGCACCATCGTCCAGGCTGCGGACACGACGCGGGAAAAGGGGCCGCGCAAGGTGGGCCCCTTCGAAGTGCCGAAGGCAATGTCCAGCACGAACTCGGCCACACTGGCGACCCCTTTCCATATCAAGGGCGTCAATTATTCGATCTCGTCCGCGTGCTCGACGTCGGCGCATTGCATCGGCAACGCCGCGGAGATGATCCAGTGGGGCAAGCAGGATCTCATGTTTGCCGGCGGCGGCGAGGATCTGGACTGGACGCTCTCGGTACTTTTTGACGCAATGGGCGCGATGTCATCAAACTTTAATGAAACACCGCAAAAAGCAAGCAGGGCCTATGATGTCAATCGCGACGGCTTTGTCATCGCGGGCGGAGCCGGTGTGCTCGTGCTCGAAGAGCTGGAAAGGGCCAAGGCGCGGGGTGCGAAGATTTATGCTGAAATTGCCGGTTATGGGGCGAATTCGGATGGCTTCGACATGGTGGCCCCGTCCGGCGAAGGCGCGGCACGCTGCATGAAGCTTGCGATGCAAGGTCTCGACCGCAAGGTCGATTACATCAACCCCCACGCGACGTCGACGCCGATTGGCGACTTGAAGGAAATCGAGGCCGTGCGCGAAGTCTTCGGGTCGAAGGCGCCGCTTCTGTCCGCAACAAAATCGCTGACCGGGCACTCTCTCGGGGCAGCGGGCGTACAGGAAGCGATCTACTCGCTCCTGATGATGAATAACGGATTTGTGTGTGAATCCGCAAATATAGACGAGCTTGACCCCGCATTCTCGGATATGCCGATTGTACGGGAGCGACTCGATAACGTCGAACTCAACTGTGTGATGTCGAACAGTTTCGGCTTTGGTGGAACAAACGCTACTTTGATCTTCAAGCGCTACGACGGATAGAGCGTAGCTGCAGGCAGGTTTAGAAAGGCCTCGATCGATGACTGTGGTGGATATTGCAAAGCCGTCGCCATTGATGGCGGGTAAACGCGGGCTTATTATGGGCGTGGCGAATGACAGGTCGATCGCCTACGGCATAGCCCGCGTGCTCGCAGGCCACGGCGCGGAACTTGCTTTTACATATCAAGGTGATGCCTTTGGGCGGCGTGCCGTCCCGCTCGCGCAAGGCCTCGGCGCGAAGATCATCCTTCCGTGCGATGTCCTTGACCTGAAATCGGTCGATGCCGTTTTTTCTGAACTCCAGTCGCAGTGGGGCTCCATCGATTTTCTTGTCCACGCGCTGGCCTTCTCCGACCGCCACGAGCTCAAGGGCCGCTACGCCGATACGACCCGCGAGAACTTTGTTAATACGATGGTCATCTCGTGCTTCTCGTTCACGGAGATTGCGAAACGCGCGGCAGCGCTGATGACGCGCGGCGGCTCGATGATCACGCTGACCTATGGCGGATCGATGCGCGTCGTACCGCGGTACAATGTGATGGGCGTTGCGAAGGCGGCGCTTGAGGCGTCGGTTCGCTATCTCGCCGTTGACTTCGGTCAGCAGAACATTCGCGTCAACGGCTTGTCGCCAGGCCCCATGCGGACGCTCGCAGGCTCCGGCGTCTCGGATGCGCGCGTTATTTTCAACTATCAGAAGCAGCATTCTCCGCTCGGCCGGACACCGGCTTTGGACGAGGTCGGCGGCGCAGCGCTCTACCTTCTTTCCGATCTTTCGACGGCCGTCACCGGCGAAATCCACTATGTGGATTCCGGCTATAACATCGTTGCGATGCCGCGGATCGAAAGCCTCACCGAGAGTGGCGAAGGGCTGGCGGACGAATCGGGGAGCGGTCACCACAAGCGCGCTGCGGAATAGCGGCTCGCTCGGGGCTATTGCATTAGAGAGGCTTCAGCCGTGGCCGACGTTTCTCCGTTGACCGAAATGGATTCGGCAATTCGGGTCCGGCTCATCGCACAAGCCACGGAAATCTTTTCCGAGACGGCGAACACCAAGGTCTTCGAATCTGCGCCGGCTCGAGATGCCTTTTATCAACGCTGGTTCGGCCATTACCTTGATGCTGATCCGGCGTGTTTCTTTTTGGCGCTGGACGAAAACGGCGCGGCGATAGGCTATCTGGCTGGTTGCCTCGACAGCTTCTCCCAGTCTGCGCGAATCATTATCGAGGACATTTCGTTCTACACCCCTGCCTTTTGCTCCGCGCTTCAGGACTACCCCTCCCATTTCCATATCAACGTGAAACCCGGAAATCAGGGACAGGGCATCGGTCGGCTTCTCATTGCGCGCTTCTGTCAACTCTGCCGGGACCGGGGCTCGCCGGGCATTCACGTCGTTACCGGGGCAAAATCCCGCGCGGTGAACTTTTACCGAGCCTGCGGCTTCCAGCCTTTCGCCGCGCCCGATGCCGCCCCCGGCCTCGCCATTCTCGTTTGCGGCGCACCCCCTGCTCATCGCGCTTGAGGCGCCCGCCGCCATGATCTCACTGATCGCTGGTGATCGCGCTCTGGTCAATCGTCACGGTCGGGCCGAGCGGTACGGCTTCGCCCTCGACGACGTCCGAGTGAAATCAGGGCTGACCATTCTGGCTGCGGCCCGCTTGCGAGGCATAGCCGCATCCGCAATGGCGGGATCGACGGCAACGCTCTCATCAATTGGATTTCGCACTCGCGCAAGAAAATACTTATACACTTACTTATAGGCCTTTTTTCAAAACGAAACCAATTTCAACCTTTTGTTCACGATAACAAGGATTACGGCGTGCCTCCCGTCGGCCTCGCTTACGTCACTTCGGACTCGATCAAGCGCAACTTGCCGCTCTCCCGTTGCGCCGCCGCGAGCGCGGGCCCGGCGTCGAAATCGAGGCCCTCGATCTCCTGAAGCGAACGCCCCGCGATGCCCTGCATGTCGCCATACATTCCGGCGGTTGCGTCGATGACGCCACGGATTTGCTGCTCGCGCTTGGCCCAGGCCTTCTGCATCGATTTGCGCTCCTTTTCGAGATCGGCCTGCATCTCGCTGAACTTCTCGACGATGGCCTCCACGCGGTGGCGAAAACGCGGCCCCGTCAGATATTGGTACATCGCCTCCATCTTGGATTGCTGTCCCTCGCCGGACTTGCGGGCGGCCGTGACCTCGATCAGCAGGTGCCTGATCGCGATGGCCAGCGCCACGGAGCATTTCGGCGAGGTGATCCAGATGCCGTCGATCTGCCCGAAAGTCTCGATGGTTTTCGGCAGCGCCTGGCTGACGATAATGGCGGCATCGGCCTTGGCGACGCGCTGGTCCTCGCGCAGCTTTTGCAGCCAGCCGTCGCTCCAATTGCGCGTGCGCTTTGATTCCCAGAGAATTTTCCCGCACGCCAAGCCGAACGGCGTCGTAACGAGCTGGATCGCGTCGCCGCCGAACTCGCCCTTCGGCACGGGCGTGATCGTGTCATGCGGGAAGCTCGCCCGAAGCAGCGCCTCAAGCTGCAATTCCTGAACCTCGCCCTGGAGTTGCTGAGACCCCCGCTCCGCCCTGCGCTTCAAATCCTCGATCTGCTTCTGCATCGAAAGGATCGTCTGCTCTCTTTCCTGCACCTTGAGCCTGAGCCCTTCCTCGGCCTCCGCTTTCGCGCGCTCTCGAATTTCGGCCTGTTTTTCGAGCACGCGCTTTTCGACCGTCAGGTCGAACTCGCGTTCCTTTTCGGCAAGCTCGCGCTGCTTGCGGACAGCCTCGGCCTGTGCTTTCTGCGCCTCGACGAGTTTCGCCTCGCGCTCCTTGAAGGCCTTGGTCAACTCTTCGAGCTGCTGATCCTTATAATTCAGATCGACCGAAACCGCGGCGCGCGCCTTCCTGGCCTCTTCCTCGACAAGCTTCTTGCGCTCCGCTTTCAGCCGCTCGCCAACCTCCGCCTCCATCGCTTCCTTGGCTTCTTTCATCGCAGCCTGCTGCGCCCGGATCGAGGCTTCCCGCTTCGCAATTTCGGCCTCTTTCGAGCGAAGCTTTTGATCGCTCTCACGCCTGACCGCTTCGATAAGCGGAGCGGCCAAGGTTTCCGTGAGCTTGATTTCTGTCCGGCAGTTTGGGCAAACGATCGACGGTTCCAAGCGCAATCCCTCCCGTGGAAAACGCCAAAGCGTAGCGCGACTCGCGCACAAAACCTTAGCCATCGATACGGCTATCAACCGGGAACTTCAGGCGTCCCGTCTCGGCAATTCAGCAAATTTGTCACGGTGGGAGAGTGTGTGTCCTCTCCCTACAACGCTCCCGGCAACTCTCTCCATGAGAAGCCTTCCCAATTGCCGGTCGCGGCGCCATTGCAAAAGGGGAAGCGGGCGAAAGGCTTCCGCTGCAAACAGAAAGTATATGGTTTCCAGAAGACGAACAGCCCGCGCGGTTTTCTCCCGCATAATTCAATAACACATGTGTTATGCGTTCCATGTATACTGAAGCCGAACCGGACAGCGTCGACGCTGACATGAATAGCCCTTTGGATGAAGGAGTTCACGCATGCTGAACTGGCTCTCCCGATTCTGGCGTACGAGCGTGATCGGTTCATTTCTTGCCGGGCTTCTGTTTCTTCTCCCCATCGTGCTTACGGTGTTCATCGCCGCCTACATTGTGAATTTCGTGCGAGGCGCGATCGGCCCCGGCACTGTGCTGGGCGACCTCCTCACCTGGGGCGGGACTTATATTCTCGGCCCCAGCCAGGATATTTTGGCTTTCTGGCTCGGCGTCGCCATCGCTTTGGCAGGCATCTGGCTCCTGGGCTTGATCGTGAAGACGAGGGCCAAAAGCATCATTCAGAATTACCTCGACAGGCTGTTTTCGCGTGTGCCGCTCATCCGCTCGATCTATAGCCCGGTCTCGCGCGTCGTCCGGCTCGCGACCAACAGGTCTGGTGCGCCTGGGGACCTGTCGAGCATGAGCGTCGTATCCTGCCGCGTTTTTGGCGCTGGCGACACGGCCGTCGATGTCCTCGCCCTTCTCGCAAGCCAGCAGCTTTATCTCATCGCCGGCGAGCGCCGCAGGCTCGTTTATCTTCCCGCTGCACCGATCCCCATGTCGGGCGGCCTCGTATTTGTGGCCGATACAGCGATCACGCCTATCCCCGACATGAAGGTCGACGATCTTTTGAAAATCTATGTTTCGCTCGGCGCCCTGGCGCCAGAGGTCATTCCAAGAGCCGATTCCGAGGGCTCGTCTCCGTTGAGCACGGCCCAGCCGGCATCCCGCCTCCCCTCCCCCGCGCCCCTTGCGAAAAAGGAGCCAGTGTGAACACTCCACCGGCTAAGGCCGGTGGCTTCGGATTACGGGTAAAAGCCGGATCGGCCGGCGGGAGTGGCCAACTTTACAGCCCGGAGGTCGTCATCCCACTCGGCCTGCTTTTGAAGATCAGCATGTGCACATGATTTCGGTTGATCGAGCCCCCGTAGATCTACATCTCCTTCGACCGGGCGATCTCGCGCAGCAACTCTCTACAACGCTGCCCCACGTCTCCGGCCAAAATCTCGTAACGATACCTCGTTACCCAGACCAGATGATATTTGCAGTGCCACACCGTCTGACTGCCCCGCTTATAATCTTCCATCCCCGGATGCCATGCATCCTGTCGCCTGAAGGCGAGGGATTTACCGATCCCCTATCGGGGGACTTTAATCGGTAGATACCCTCAACGCAGACATGGACACACGCCTTCATACGCATTATAGCTAAGGAACGCGGCGAAGCGGGCGCATAGCTCAGTTGGTAGAGCAGCTGACTCTTAATCAGCGGGTCCAAGGTTCGAATCCTTGTGCGCCCACCATTAAAATCAAGGACTTAGGCCGCGAACAAAGCGGAACATGGCAGACTGTTTTACATGCCGTGGCCCAATGTTTTACATGCTCCGTTCCCAAGGCGTTCACGATGACGCCTCCCACTTGAGCACGGCAGCCGCCGCGAGCTTGTTTTGATTCACCTCGCGCGCGTAATGCTCAACCATCTGCCGCGATTGGCCCGTGATCGACGACACCTCGGCATCTGTGCAACCGGCCTCTAACAGAAACACGACCGCCGACTTGCGCAAGCCGTGGAACACAAGGCCGCGCAACGGCTCCATGACTGGCCGCGCCAGCTCCTTGCCCCATGACGCCCGGAAGCCGTCCGAAGTCCACGGCAGACCCTTTGTGTTTGTCAGGATCGTCGTCGCCCGGCGCGGTATGCAAGACAGCACGCCCCGCAAATCGCGATGCATGGGAATGCGCAGCTTCTTGCCGGTCTTTTCCTGCACGACCGATATAACTTCGTCGGCCGCATCGCTCCACATCATGCCGAGGTTGTCGCCTTGCCTCTGGCCGGAATAGAGGGCGAGCGCCGCCGCATGCCACAATTCAGGTTTCGACGCATGCTCGCGGAAATGCGCGATTTGCTCCCACGTCCATGGGCTGTACCCTTTGCCGATCTTCAACTTGCGAACGTGCAGACAGGGATTGTTCGCCCGATAGCCGCGCGGAATGCTCCACGAGATTGCAGCCGACAGAGTACGGATCAAGTAATTCGCGCCCGCTGGAGTTGCCGCCTTTGCGTCGCGCAGCGCAAGCACGTGCTTCGCCTCGACGGCCGCCACCATGAGCTTGCCCCACAGACGGCCTATCTCGTCCAGATAGCGCCCATAGTCCCGCTGCGATGCCGCCGACAATTCGCGCCACTCAGGGCTTGCCCGGTAGTCCTCGATCAGGGCCGCGAAGGTCCCTGCCCGCGCGGTTTTGGCAGGTTCGCCCATGCATTTGCGATAGGCTGCCCACCATTCATCATTGGGCGTGCCGTCGCGGTTTCTGGGATCGCCCGAAGCGCAATCCGGGCTTTCTCGCCAGCGTAGCCACGCGAAGGCTGGAAGTAATAATAATCCCTGCCGCGAGAACGCACGCAATGCACGTTTGGCGGAATGTCGCGCCTAGCGGTTTTCTTTCGCGCCATATCGAACGGCCTTCATAAACTCATCTTCGCCTTCGCCCCGCGCATCCCCGACGCTCAGGCCTCTGATATGGTCACGCACCGCCGCGAAATCCCACCGCACCAGATTGCCGAGCATGAATGGCTTCGGCAGCAGCCCTGTACGCACATAGGCGTCAATGGTGGAACGGGAGCAATCAAGGCGGTAAGCCAGCGTCTCTGCACTGACAAAATCCGGCGCGTAATGCCGATCATCGGCCATGACACTAAGCCTCAATCTTGATGCCCCGCCTTTCCAGCTCTTCCAGACGCGCCGCGACAAGGTCCTCGAACACCTCGGCCTTGCTGAAACCAAGTACCTCGCACATCGCCTCAAAGAACGCCTTGCAGTCGGGTGACACCTTGATGTTCAGTTGCTTGTCGCGTTTCGGTTCGTGGTATTCGGTCATTTCGACCTCCCGCTAAGTTCGAGATATGCCGCCTTCATGTCATCGAGCAACGCCGCCTGGCTCTTGCCCAGTTCCGCCGACGCCGCCTTGATCCACGCCTTGAACTCAGGACTAACCACCGTTGCAAACTGCACCGTTCGCCCCGTACGCCGTGCGGAACGGCCGTCGATATATTCGCCATAGCCATCTTCCGGCACGTCCAGTGGAGGCTTTGCGAACTTTGGCGCTTTCACCAGCGCATCAAAATTATCGCTCACGGTCCCGCTCCTTTCCGCGCGGCTTCCCCGCTTCCAGCTTTCGCGCCAATTCGCGCCCCGCCTCCAGCACGGCACCGGCAATGCCGTTCGCCAGCGCGTGCGCCTCCTTGTCCAGCGCTTTCACCCCGGTTTCCGTAATCGCCTTGCCCTGTAGCAGTGCGATTTCGTACTCCTTCAAATCACGCGTAAAGCCCGGCAGCGCCTTGAAACCGACCTCGGCAAGATACGCACGCGCATCGGCGTCATCCTGCTTAGCAGTTCCGTCCCGAAGCGCATTCAGCGCCACGCCGTACCGAAACGCTTCAATCCCGCCACGCCGAAGCGCGTAGAGCATCCGCACGCATTCGTGCAGATCGTCCATACGATTGCCGCGACTTGGTACGACGCAAAACGTAGACCAACGCGCCACGAACAGCGTTTGCTTGTCATCCCAGCCCGGAGGCGTGTCGATCACGAGCAAATCCGCCTTGTCAGCCAGATCGTAAGCCTTGCGCGGCGTCGAGGCTTCGGCCCGGATTTCGGGTTTCAGCCCGTTCGCTTTCCTATGCTCTGCCCAGCGTTTGCAGGTCAGCTGCATTTCATCAAGATCGGCAATCATCACGCTTGCGCCTGCCCGCGCAGCCTCGACCGCGTAGGTTCGCGCAAGCGTTGACGCCCCGACACCACCCTTGCGCTTCATGAATGGAACCACGAAACCCATTGCCTCGATTATCCTTCTCTCATGTCATCGACATTGCTGTCGGCGACAAATCTGCCCCTGTTCATTGATTTCCAGATCGTCAGGTTGTTCCTGCCGGGGGTGACTCCCTTGCGCCGGGAACGCCCCTGCTCTTCGCACGCGGCACCCGCCGCATCCGCTTTCCGCCTTCGATCAATTTCAGCTTCACGGGCGCGGGCGTGATGATCACGGACCCAACAGGCTTTTGCTCTGGCTCCGGCTCTGCCTCAATCACGATTTCCGGCTTTATATCTTCTATGACAGGCTCGACTTCCGGGACTGTCGCTGCCGCTACTTCCGGCACTGGTTCCGGCACAATCTCGACCTCGACCTCCGGCGCTAATTCCGGTTTGATCTCAGCCACGATCTCAGGCGCTGGCTCGATCTTCGGCTGTTGCACAGCCTCGACCCTGGGGGCTGGCGCTTCCACGGTCCTGAACGCTTCAACTGCCACGGGCTCGATTTTCCGCTCTACAGGACGGGGCCATGACTTTTCGTGCTGAATATGCCCGAGAGCCAGATACAGCCCCGTTGCCGCGCCCACCTCGACCAGCAAAGCAAGGAATAAGGTCATATCGCGCTCAACTACGTCGGTAGGGACACCGAGCAAACTGGCAAGTACCGCCGTTTGCGTATCGGCTTGACGGCCACCGCCCTTGGCTTCATAGCCACGCGCCTCGGTCTTCAGCGTTACAATCTTCGCTTCCAGGGATGACAATTCGACCGCGCGGGCGCTTTCGGCTTTTGTGTCAAAATACTTCTGGCAAAAAGTCCGCTCACCAGCCGTTCTCGCGTTACCGCACTGTCCGGACCAATTCCAGTTCCGGTCCTGCTCCATGCCGTGCAAGGCTTCATGCACGACACCAACCGGACGCGGCGAGCCAAGAGCCTTACGCCTTGCTTCTGCATCGGCGATATCCTGCCGAACGTCCTGAAGATGTCGCGTTGCAGCGCTACGGTCTTCGGCTTCCGCGCCGCGATTTTTCGCTGAGAACCCAACTGCCGATGATAGCGAAAAAGCTACGAATGCCGCGAACACCGGCACGGCGACGGCTATCTGCATAAACCGCCGTTCGTGATACGCCCAAAGAACCAATGTGGGGAGAAGGGCGATAAAGGCCGATATCGCCACGCTTACCGCCCCGTAGATTTGCTGTTCAAACCCGCCCTGTCCGAGCGATGTCATAAAAACCCAATTCATCAAGCATGACGCCGCGATAAACGCCAGCGCCGCGCCTGCACTCACCACCACCACGATTTGCCGCATCTTGGCTATCCTTATGGCTTCTGCACCTAACAAAGCCAGAATAGCTCAAGACAGTTTTATGCTCTAGGCTGAGTTAGACTCTAGAACGTAATTTCCGGCGCACAACCTCCGCGATACCTTGCCACATAGAGACAACCTCGGAATTGCTTTAGCGCTGACGATTGGTTCCAAAGGGTTGCTCTATGACCATAAGAATTTTGCCCACAGGGAGTTACCCATCCATTAATAACGGATTAGACACCTCGTTTGATGAATGGGGCTTTCCGCGAGCGGCATGGGTAGAAGATCGCAAGTCTTCGCAACAGTACGTCTATTGTTTTATTACCGAAGGCCAAAATGGTACGTTGCTCTTTGCCTCTAGTGGCGGCCTGCTTCCGGATTTAATCTATCGCCAGCGGCCTTGGGAGAAATTGATAGCCTTCAAGCCCGTTCCCGCCGTCGAACTTTATTTTTCCGGCTTTGACCGCAGAGTTCAACAAGAGTTTGCTAATAGACACGCGCTGTTACGCATCCTTGTTCCAAATGATGCCATCGTCATGACCGCTGAATTTGCCGATGACCACTCAAGCATTCCGATGCATTTGAATTACGGTAAGGGAACAGGCATCGAAATAGCCGAACTCCACAACATGCTCCAACGCCGCTTTATAAATCAGCGACAACACATCATCGACAGCATATGTCACGGGGAATTTAAGCTACCCCAAGATGGAATGAAGCGCGAGTTGACAACAGAATCAGACATCCGTGATGGCTTGGAACTCAGCAACAGGTTAGTTCGGGATATGAACAAAGGTTTTTTCGGTAGACTCTTCGGACGCTAAGCAACCTAGAAACGGCGACATCTACGCCGTGACAAACCCACCTCTTAAAGAAGAGAAATCATGCCCCTAAAAATACTTACATTAATGGATGACCATGGATTTGATCACATGGCCATCGATTATTACGATCTGCCATCCCTCCACTGGAAGGAGACCCGACCTACCGGCGCGACGACACACGTAATTTGCTTCATTTCAGGAGCTGATAATGGCGATCTACTTTTCGCCTGCAACGGCGGCCTGTTGCCCGATCCCATCTATCGTCGCCGACCTTGGGAAAAGCTTATGGGGTTTAAAATTGTCCCGGCCGTAGACCTATATTATTCCGGCCTCGAAAAACGCATGAAGCACGAATTTACGAAGAATTGGGCTGCACTCCGCATCCTGGCACCCGACGACGCAACCGTTATCACCGCCGAATTTGCCGACGATCATCCGAGCATTCCCATGCACCTTAACTACGGCCTCGGCAACACAGGTCGAAATCATGGCCGTGCATAATGCTCTACACCGTCGATTTATTTTACAGCGCCAGCAGTTCGTTGACGCTGTATGTAATGGTGAATACAAGGTCCCCGCCAAACATCTCGATTGCCTTGCAGAATGTCGCCTAACTACTGAACAGACATGGCTTGATGCTGATGAAATTATCCGAAAAAGAAACGCCAAGAAAAAAAGCTTTTTCGGCAAGCTTTTCGGCTAACGCGGCGGCGGATCAAACAACCCCTCGAACATCGGGTCGCGGAAATATTCCAGACGTTCCGCCACGGCAGGCGCGAAGCCTGCGCCTAGCATAAGGATGCGGTTTCGTTCGCGTGAGAAGAGATGTCCGAACTCGTCATCGGACAGCAACGGCTCGACGCTTCGCTCATCCTTGAGCGACGGCGCACCGCTCAGTAACGCGCTTCCTACCGCGCCAGTTGGCACCTGTGAGGTTATCCGTAGCTTGCCGAGCTTCTTTGATATCTCCGCCTGGCTTTCGCTATCGACCACGCCGAATGCCGTCACCATGCCCGCGTTGGCGAAAAACGTTTCCCATGATTGCTGATAGTGCTGTTTGAGCTGCCCGACGTTCTGCACGATGGTCCAGAGTTTGACCCCGAACCCGGCCATAAGTCCCGCTGCCGTTTCGATTGATTTCAGATAGCCAAGGACGGGAAATTCATCGAGAACGAACAGCACCGGCAATTCCGGCTTGCACCGCGTCCGCTCCATAACGTTCAGGCTGTGCATGATCATCAGGCGCAGCCAGCGCGCATGCGTCCCCATGCGCATCGCTGGCAAACACAGATAGATCGTTGTCGGCTTGCGCTTCAGGTCCTCCATCGTGAACGAGCTGCGCACCAGCACGTTCTTGACGCGCCGATCATCAAGCCATTGCGTTTGCGTTTTCGCCGTCGAGAGGACCGAGCCAAGCTCCTTCTCGCCCATGCTTTCGAACTGCCCCGCCACGCCGAGGCAGATATCCCCATGCCGCTGGCCTTTCTGATCCTTGAGCAGCGCGATCAGTGCCTGTTGCCGTGACAGGTTTGGCACATCCACACCATGCGGATGCCGGAACCTTTCATCTTCCATACGCCAGTCGATCCACGGATCGCTTAGCGTCAACAGCCGCCGCATCGTCACCAGATTGCGCCGCGACGGTTGCGGATAGGATAGCGTCAGCAAGATCAGGGCGCGGACCAACGCCTGCGCAGCTTCCGTCCAATGCCGATCAGCTTGCGCCGGATGCTCAATGAGCGCATCCGCGAACATCCCGGCATCTTCGACCACGTCCTTGCTTCGTAAACTCAGCTCAGCGAGCGGATTGAACGACGCCGACTTGTGACCCGACACGCCGAAAGGGTCCAGCACGTAGACCGCCTGCCCCAATTGTTGCCGACGCCGTGCGGTGATAGCCGCGTTTTCGCCTTTCGGGTCGATGACAAAAGCCGAGCCTTCATAGACCAGCAGGTTCGGCACGATCAGGGACACGCCCTTACCCGCCCGGCTACCAGCTATCGTCAGCACATGCCGGTTATCGTTCCAGCCAACCAACCTGCCATTCCGACGACCGAGCAACAGGCTACCGCGCCCATACTCCCAGACCGGCCCCGTCATTTCTTCCGAGGTGAGCCACTTTGCCCCCAAAGGCCGCGCGGTGGCCGCTTTGATGCCGCGCGGAAGATCGGCCCTTAGCCTTGCCTCAAATTCACCCGTCGCCATCTTCGCCGGAGTTCCCTTGGTTTCCGCCGCCTACGAATTGCAACGTAGCCCCCGATGCTTGAACCTCGCTTACGTGCCGCTGTCAGGCGCAAGGCCTCATGGCGAAGGCTTGCCCTTCGTAAAGCTACCTACCCAGCTCAGGAACCGGGCATCCTCGTTACGCGCTGGCCCTTTGTCTTTGGCCCACGCGATATAGAGGTTTTCCAGCATGTATTTGTCCCAGCCGGGCGCGGTCTCATAAAGCCGCTCAATCGCCTGCTGTGACACCAGGATGCGTCGCTCTGGGTTGGGGGCGGGTGTTGCAGCGACGACAGAGACAGTCTGTGCCGGTGTTGGTATGCTGGCATTAGCCCCCTGCTCACGCCGCCAGAACACAGCCTGACTATCTTCCAAGGTCATGGCGTAATCCGGCAAATGGTTCTCCGCCGCGACGTGCCGCATATATTCGGCAAATTTCCGCGCTCGCGCGGTGTGCGAGCCCACCTTCTTTTGCAAGACATCAAACGACACCCGCCAGTTCGGCTGCTTGCCGCAATGCTTGCGCGCCAGCTCGTAAAGTCGCCGATCGATTGGCCTGCGCAACCGGAAATAATCCCGGCTGATCCCCAGCACCTCATTCGCTTCGATGCCGCGAAAAAGCCAATTCGATAGTTCCACTTCGAGATACTGAAGCCTCTCGAAAATCCCGTGCTTCTTGCGCGAATAGTCATAGGATTGGATCAGGCCGAAAGCCTTCGTCTCAGCCTTGTTGCCGGTTATAATGCTGGTCTTGACGAAGGTTCCCATCAACCGGTCAAGCGCCGGTTCCAAGCGCTCATAGCCAATGCTGTTTGTTGGCCGGTTTGTCGCCACAAGCATGTCGTGCGTCGTAAGCCGCACGCACGGGCCTATCGGCTTACCTTCATCCCGCATCGATACCAGTTTCGAGATGCAATAAATAATGATGTCCTTGTCGAACACCGTGGCAAGGCCCTTGCCGCTTGGCACGACCTCCACACGTTTGCCGTTGTGCTCATAAACCAGCGGACGCTGTTCGGGTTTGGTGGAGAGCGAAAAGATCGGATGCTCCATCGACGCCATGTCGCCGCGCGGGGCGACATCAAGGACATCAAGCACAAAAAAATCACGAACGGGATGACGTTCAGGCAGGAGCAAAGACATATCAACTATCTAGCTTCGAATCATTCGCACCTTCAAGGGCGCTTTCAAGAAAAATGAAATAAAACAATTTTCTGGCTGCCAAGCGACTTCGCACCTTTGAGGGCGTTACTTTGCATCTTCAGGGGCGCATCTTCGCACCTTTAGGGGCGTTTCTTCGCACCTTTGGGGGCGCATACTTCGCACCTTTGGGGGCGCATCTTCGCACCTTTGGGGGCGCTTCGGCCTCGGACTTACCATAATATTCAGCGTGTTACGCAAGTTATGCACACCCCTTAACTTATCTAACTACTTATATAACCTTTTAACTCTTAAGAAGATTTTTAAGAAGCGATTATGAAGGAAAGAGAACATCCGACAAAGTCTGCTCACTCACCATGGGCGGAAAGCGAGACTTCTTCCTTTCTTACTTTTTGAGCGCCCGCTTCTCTTCCCATGCGTCAAGCGCCTCAAACAACAATTCGTTCAGTTTCAAATCCGCATTCACTGCTCGCTGCCGGAAGCGCTTGCGGAAGGCCGGTGACACTTTGAACGCCAATGCCTCCAGGTTTTCCGTCTTAATGACGGCGGGTTTTCTACGTTCGCGCTTCTCCGGTTCCGACAACTCAACCTTGACCGGTGCCGCCTGCGGGGAACGCTGCTGGGCTTCGGCCATGGGACTTGCGGCCTCAGCTGTCAAAGCCGCGAGGTCAACAAGGGGACGTTTGCTGCTCATATGGATTTCTCGCTTTCTTATTTTATAATTTTCTTACTTTATTGAAGAACGTCCTTCACACTTTGCCAAAGCGCCGCTACCTCCTGCCCCGCTTGGCTTGGCGCGTCGATATCGATCGCGGTTTTGCCGTGGGCGAAAGTCTCGGCGTAGATGACGCGCTCGTGCATGCGCACTGGCAGCACCAAGCCAAGAGCCTCAAGAGCCATAGCGGCGCTGTTGTTGTTGCGCAGGTTGGCTCTGACGCGCGTGAGGATGAAATGAAACGGCTTGTTCGCCTCCTTGAGGATCGGCAAAGCTTTGACGAGCGCGCGCAGGTCGGCGGGCGTTGGGTTCAAGGGTATCAGAATGCAATCGGCCGCCTTAAGGAGTTCAGCGTTCACGGCTCCAACTGACGGCGCGGTGTCGATAAAAAGATAGGCCGCGCCTGCTTCCGCCAGCGCTCTTTGCTTCGCGGCAAACTCGGCAAGAACGATCGGCGCATAGCGCGGCGTGTCTATGCCGCCTTTCTTGCGCTGGTTAAACCAGTCGGCCGCTGTCCCCTGCGGGTCGGTATCGGAGAGCACGACGGGGCCGTCGCCTGCATGTTCAGCGGCTGCGGCAAGATGAACTGTAAGGGTCGATTTGCCGGAGCCGCCCTTCTGGTTGGCGATGATGATGGTTTTCATGAAAAGTGGAATAGCAGAAATCTTGCTTTAAAAAAAGATAGATATTTCTTTTTCAATAAAGCGAGAAAGTTCGCATTCTAGAACAATGTATTTCTAGCTTTCATACTATATAGAAGGAATGAAAGACAGAAAGAGAGAAATCCATATTTCTTGCTTTATCTCTCAGGCACGGAGCGGTACACACGGGGAATTAGCAGTTTTATTGAATTAAGCCAACAATTAGATAGGTTACAAGCCGTTTTATCTCGCATGGCATCGGGCAGGGGGCGGGCGTCCTCTTAGCTCAACTGTTCATCTAAGCCCCCTCTCGCCGTCAGCTTGGCACGGTGCTCGACCCCGTCAAGGACAAGCCCTTTGGGCGGCGCTTTGCGCCGTCCTTGACCGGGCCTGCGCTCCGCGCCTGCCATGTCTGGCAAGGTCGGGGCGGAAGAATGCTTCAGGTCGAACAAAAGAATTGCCATCCCCAGTTTTCGGAGGCGGTCAGCTTGCGGGCAACATCCCCTCGCGCGGAGTCGCGAAGCGCCTCAAGGTCAGACGTTCAACCCAGTTCCGATGCTCTCGTCATTTCAGATCAGATGCTGTACAAAAATAAAAGTATAGTCGAAACCTTGATTCCTTTTCCTCAACGCGACCATGTATTGAAGGATGTCCGCTTATGCTCAGTTTCGCACTCAATCGAGCATCAAATAACTCTTTAATGAAAGAGTTGCTCATACCGAAGATATTCGCGCTCTTAATTCTCGCGGTTTCCTTCCTTCTTTGCGGAATCTCATCAGCTACCGCTGCTTATGATTGGGGCGGGGCCTATATCGGTGTAGATGCAGGCTATGGTTTTGGTACAACATCTATTCCAGCAGAACCACTTCCTTCTGCTCAATATTTCGATATCACTCCAACAACTATGCACCCGTCTCTATCCGGTGGTTTGGTGGGGGCCAATGTTGGCTATGATTGGCAAAGTGGAAAAACTGTCTTTGGCGCAATAACCGACTTCTACATTTCTGGCATTGATGGCAAGACAAGACAACAGCAGGTTCTGCATTACAATGGCACGCCATATTCTGGAAACAATTTCTTTGGAGCCAACTCTAAAGGTCAATGGTTATCTTCATTACGCGCTCGCATTGGGATTACTCCCTTAGATAATTTATTAATATTCACTACTGGTGGGTTGGCCATAAGCGAGTATCATTACAATTCGAGCCTTAACTTTTGTCCAAGCTGCACTGTGTCATATAAGTCAGATTTTAGTGGCACCCAAATTGGTCCAGTATTAGGTGCAGGTGCGTCATACGCCATTGCGGATAATTGGTCGATTAATGCACAATATTTGCACTACGCGTTTGGAAATACTAGCCAGACGGTCTATCCTGTTCCTTCTCTTTTGCCATACCCTTACCAAGTTAAATACGTATACAAATTGAGTTTAGATACCATTCTTTTTGGCCTTAATTATAAGTTTAATTAAGATTTTGCACCGTCCCGGGGCGTCCCGACGTTCTCGTTTATGATCGCCTGCAAAATCAAGCAACGCTGGGCATGGGCAAATGAAACACAAAAGCACTTGGCTTCTTAGCCAGTCCGGTCTGCTGGATCTCCTGCCTTCCGGCGGCGAAGCACCTGCGCTCCGTCGGACACCAACAGGCGGGCCGCGCCGCTTTTATCTTTCCAGCGAATCGGCCGCACAATCGCGCCGCTCGAGCAGGAGACGGTTTGTGCCATAGTCCCAAACCGTGCCGATCATTTCATCGGAGGCGAGTCAGCGCACGGGAGATCGCGCTCCTGTACCGTCTTGAGGCCACGCGGAATATCATTCCTCAGCTTTGTCTCGAATTCGCCCGTCATCGCCCCCTCGTTTGAGAGCACATCATCCGCGAGCAGGGGGGGCCTGCATTGATACGCACTTTCGCGCGTCCGCTCTTTTCTGACACCCCGCCGCGCGGCTAGCCCGGATACCGGATAGCTAGCCTTCCGCTCCTCCTTCCCGCTTTGACTCGGTAGGGGCCTGTTGCCCACGACTTTGTATCCTTCGCCGTCATCCACGCACACACGGCCTCTCGAAAATTGCCCAATCCCTGCCACTCGGGGCGGCGTGCCGACGGCCTTCGGCCTCAACGGTAAAATTGTGGCTCCCCCCAGTTTTTTGCGTTTGCGCACCTCGCGACAAGCGCGAGGGCTCCGCGCCGCTTCGCTCAAGCGCAAAAACCCCGGTCCCCCCAAAATTTTGCCGTTGCAACGCGCCGCTGTCCCTCGTGGCGGACGGGGGGCAATCGAGGCCGCGATTGGCGCAGCCTTCCAAACGAAAGGAAACCAAGACCATGAGCAAATCTCCCAAATACCTAGTCTACGCCGTGAAGGATCGCGGCAAGGACAAGAAAGCTATCTGGACCCGCATCGGCGCGGCCTGGGAGCAACAGAAGGGCGGCGGCATCAATCTTGAGCTTGAAGCCCTCCCGCTCGACGGCAAGCTCGTTCTCATGCCGCCAAAAGCTGACGGCGAAACCTTCGACAGCGAGGTGGCCTAATGAACACCGCGCTTCACCTCAGCGCCGGACGCTCCCCCGAAAGGGGGAGCCACGCTGGCCCCCGCATTGTCACCCGAGCCGATCACGACTTCTATCCGACCCCGCCCGAGGCGGTGCGCGCGCTCTTGAGCGTCGAACGCTTCGACGGCTTGGTCTGGGAACCCGCATGCGGCGACGGCGCGATAGCCAACGAGCTAGCCCGGCACGGCCATTCGGTTCACGCGACCGACCTGATCGATCGAGGCTATGGCGAAGGCGGCCAGGACTTCCTGAGCACCGTGACGCTAGCGCGCACTCTGGTCGAGCACCCTGAGCTAAAACACATCGTGACCAATCCGCCCTACAGCTACCGGCGAGGCATCGGCGATCAGTTTGTCGGTCAGGCGCTGCGCCTTACGCGCAAAACCGGCGGCAAGGTGGCGATGTTGCTGAACCTCGGCAGCCTTGCGCATCCAACCCGCACCAGCAAATGGCGCAACGATCCTCCGGCAGCGATCTACGCTCTCGACGATCTGGTCTGCTGGCCGAACGGCAACCGCCGACAGGCCGGACGCTACATCGCCGAGCATCGCTATTGCTGGGTCGTGTGGGACCGTAACCGATGTGGGCCGCCGCGTTTCTTCTGGCTCCGCATGAGTGACTTCCGTCAGAACGGAGGCCGCCCATGAGCACTATCGACTCTGCAATCGAGTTTAACCTCCTTGCGCTAGCCGAGGGCTTAACTGAAGCCGCCAGGCTAGCCGAAGAAGCGCAGGCAGCTATCGCGAAGGGCTACCGCAACGTAGCGATCGGCACCGTGCTTCCCCTTGAACGCGATCTGCCGGTCTATGCCGGATTGGTCACCGCCATCCTCGCCCTGCATCGCAAGGCCGGGCAGGGAGGTTCGCCATGAAACCCGCTCACACACCAACACCGTGGCGCATGGAGCCCAGCTCGTTCGACGACGAGTTGCTCATCCTCTGCGACGAAACTTGCGTCGCGGCTATTCCGGTCTGGGAAGACGATGATAACACGGATACGTTGCGGGCGCAGTCCCACGCCAACGCCGCCTTCATCGTCCGCGCTTGCAACGCGCATGACGGACTGGCGACGGCGCTGAAGCTAGCCCTCGACGCGCTGAACGCAGCGCCGCGCTTTCGCGTCAATGACACCGATAGCTACCGGATAGCCTCGCACATCGAGGGTGCCCTGAGGCTGGCGGAGGTGAACCCCTATGAGCGCTAAACGCACCCGAGCTGGCTCGTGGAAAATCTTCGAGCGCCGTTTCCGCCCGATTGAGCGCGAGGACGGCTCGCTGATCTTCCACAATGACGAAATCCCGCGACCGATCACCGGCCGTCACTGGTGGACCGTTCTCGATTGCGACGGACGCCTCTATCTTTCGGCGGGGTTTCATTTCGTCAACCGTATCGGCTATGTGCGCTGTGAGGTGCCGTGGACCGATGCGGACCAGTTGCGCGATTATCGCTACGACTGAGGGCTATCCCGACTTAGGCAAAGGGCTAGCCGGTCTCTCGGGATCGGCTAGCGCCCGCCGCAGGGCTTGGCGGGTTTTCGCGGCTCGCTAACTTGTCTGCGAAGGGAACTCGATCTAGCGGCGCAAGCCAAAAAAAAGGCCAGCGACTTTCCAGCGCTGGCCTTCGTGATTTTCATCACCTTGCACGGTCATCGCCTTCCCAGGCTGTACCGTGAGCCGAGCCTAGCAACAAATCCGCGCCCGCGTCCATACACCAGCTGAAGCTGATCACACCTCGCGCAGCGATCAGAAAACAGCGACATCATCTTGCCTTTAAATATCCCGCAGGGGGTCTGGGGGACGCGAAGTCCCCCACGGGGGTGCAGGGGGGCGTGAGCCCCCCGCAGGGTAAGAGCAGTCTATCGCGGATCGAGACGCGACAAAGATTCCGGCAGCGAACCAATCTCCAATTCAGATCATGCATACCCGAAGAGGCATATGCGGCGAGGCGAAGCCGAGCCGCCGCGAAAAAATCTGTCCGCATGAGGAACGAATATGCGCCTGCATATGGACGCATGCGGATGCGCAAGTCACCTCTAGGCGACACTTAAGACACTGTTCCGAATGCGAAATCTTCACCGGTTGTTAGCAGGAGTGAAGCTGAAAATAGCGAAGGGCGTTGAAGGCGCAGTTATGGGTTTCTGCGAAACGCCGAAGGTCGCAAAAGCGAGCATCACGTTATGGCCTACTACTATTTCAACCATGACACCTTCAACAAGGGGAAGAATCCCGGCGCGGCTGCGGCCAATGTTAAATACAATGCGGACCTGTCCAAAACCCAGATGGACAAGTTTCTGAATGCCAATGCGGATTATCTGGCAGAACATGGCTTCCACCGTCCTCAATGGCAAATCGACGCCCACTTACAGCAGATCAGGCACGGTCGTACGGCTGCTGAAAACGCCGCCTACAACGCCCGCGAAGAAGTCACATACGCCATCGTCAGCAATGTCATTCCTGCCGATCCCGAGGCGGCTGCCCAGTGGTTTCGAGACCAGGAAAAGATCGCTCGCAAGAACGCCAGAATGGGAGACCGCTTCATCGCTGCTCTCGATAACAGGCTATCGCCGCAGCAGAATATCGATGTCGTGCACGACTTCTGCAAAACCACAACCGGCGATCTCATTCCCTATCATGCTGGCTTGCACCTTGAGCTTGATAAGATGGGGCAACCCGACCGCAATGCCCACACCCACATCCTCTTCTTCGACAGACATATCGAAACCGGAAACAGGCATCTCTTCACATCAGCGGGCTCCAAAGAGCACAAAGAACTCGACGCCAAAGGCATCAGATATTGGACGACCACCGATCTCAGGAGAGGCTGGCAGGATGCCGTCAACAGAGGATTAGAACGGGCTGGTATCGACGACCGCGTCGATTGCCGATCCTACAAAGACCGAGGCATCGACAAGGTGCCGGGTGTTCACCGTGGACCAAAGGCTGACGCTCTGACGCGGAAAGGCATCAAGCCCCAAAGCAAGGAGATATCCGAACGCGGGATCATGTACTCGCTGATCGACAGTGGCACCCGCGCCGAACACAACGAGCGACTTAAAAAAGCTAGCCCCCAGCCCAAAAAGAATATCCCTCCCGAGCTGGCTAAACTTCGCGAAGAGCAGAACAAAGAACTCAAGGCTATGTACGTCGAGCAGAAGGGCGACCGGCATGCTTTGCGCAAGGCCCACAACGCTGAAATCAGTGCTCATAGGAAATGGGCCAGGCAGCTTTATGCCGCCGCGCGCAAGGCCGCTTATGACGACCTGAGGAAAGAAACCGCGCCCAAGTGGGAGCAAATCAGGCGCATCCCGGATCGCGAAAAGCGCAATGATGCCTTGGCAACCATGAAGCTGAATCAGAAGGCCATCTACGAAATTATGGCCAGGAAACTGGTCAAGCTGGCGAGCAAAGATAAGGACAAAGCCTATCGCGCGATGATGGACCGCCACGTCAAAGAACGCGGGGAATTGCACAAACAGCACGCGGAAGAATACAAGCTTCTCACCAGCCAGCACCTCGCCCAACAGCAATCTCTCGGCAAGGAGCTTCGTGCAAGCACCCAGTTCTTTGAGGCCGGACAACGCGCCGAACAGCGGCATCACTTCATCCCGCCGCATCAAAGCATGGCCGCTCAGCAGCAAGCTATTATGCGCGCAAACATACTCAGGGCTCACGGCGAAAGGGTCAATCCCTACGACACGCTGGCCGTCGCGCGCACCCTTACCCGTATTGCTGACCGCGAAGGGCTCAAACGCAAACTGCTGCGCAAACGGCTAAGCTCGCAGCGCCAAACGCACTCTCTTCTCGGCATGCACACAACACGAAGCCGCGCACCAATATCGACGGCTCCATCCGCCGATCAAAAAGTGCGAGAGAATATGTTGACCGGCCAGCCTCTGACCGACGCCGACAAGCTCAACGCTTCGCCAGGTCTACGCGCCAAATTCGACGCCGCTGCAAAGCGCACGAAACGCGAGGCATACTTCACGCACACGGGACGGCAAGCGACGAAAACCCGCGACCGTGGCGGAGGTGGACGGGAACGATAGAAGACGCGCTGCGCAGCCCATCCAAGCCGCGCGTCTTACCCATCATAGGGGACGAATTCAAACGACGGATGCCGCGCGTCGCTAATGACGCGCCCTGGCCGAAAAAGGCCACGCCACATGAGACGGGGCCTCCGGTATCGAAGCGTATCGTTGCCATGCCTGCGCCCGTGCGCAGGCTATCCGGTCAATCAGGCCCTGCCTTCAAGGCCGCCGCTCGCGCTGCCACGATCCCCATTCCCAGGCCTATTCCGAAGAAGACGACCAAGCGTCGCGGCGACGGTCGGTCATTCAGTACCCAGCACATTGTCGAGGATTATCTCGGCCTTTGCCGCGATCCGCTCAGCGATTTGCAACGCTGGCTTGAAGAAGATAAAAAGAAACCTTGCATACCACGCGCTTCCCAACAGGTTCACCATGCTCGACACGCCGCCATCGCCAACGCCCAAGAGTTTCTCCGAGACACATTGCGTGAAGTGTCAGGCCGGGTTCGTGCGAACGACAACGGGCGGGGCCACAATTCTCATGTGTCTGATCGATCGAGAACGGGTGCTTCCGAACCTGGCCAGCTGCAACAAGTACAAGGAAGTCGAAATCTAGTCGTTCCCGCTTCAGGCACGAGCCTTTCCGGCGAACTGGCGGCAGCGAAGAGTTATTACGCTTCGCGTATCGCCGCCGCACGCCAGACCATGTCGCAGGCGCAGCTAACCTCGGCTATCCGTGCGATCCACGACGAACAGACGCTCGCGCAGCGAGCGATCATACAGCGCTGTGATGGGTATTTCCAGGGGAGCAGCGAGAATTCTCGCTCGGAAGTTTCCGAGCGACCAAGCAATCAACAGCCGGTGCTGCGTTATTCAGGGCTAGGCAAGAGTTAGTTAGCTGTCCGGCCCCGTCGTCGAGCTTGTGCTGGTTCGCGTCGGATGGAAAAAGTCAGCAAGGGACTTGAAGTACAATACTATTTTACACTAAATTAAGTCAGTAACCACCAGCTAAGCTGGTGGTATGGTGGGGAACCGCTAAAAGCGGTTTAAAAGGACTCTGCTACTTTTGTGATGGGACTATGGGATCAGCGCAAGTTGATCCATTTGGCGATCCTGAAGCTCCTGGTTCCTGATGTAGGCCCGGATCGTCTCCTCGTCCCGGGCCCACCGTCGAGACGAAATACCCGCGTGCCCAGAATTTGTGCCCGGTGAAGTTCTTCGCCTTCCGCTCGAAGATTCAGACCAGCATGTGGACATGATCGGGCATCAAATGGCCCTCCTCGATCCGGCATTCCCGCCGCCGGGCCAAGTCGTGGAACACGGCGCCGAGGTTCTTCTTGATTTTCCCGAAGACCGCTTTCTTCCGGTACTTCGGTATGAAAACCACATGATATTTGCAATCCCATGTGGCATGGTTCAGGTGATGCTGCTGCGTCATTAGGATCTCCTTGTGGGAATAGCGGTTCCCGTCGAGATCCTTCTCAGCTACTCATGCCAATGTTGAACTGCCGTTAGTCGCTCCAGCAGAGCTGGAGGCTTAGCGGTTGGGTTAAATGCAAACATTGGATCAGCCAGAGTTCGTATTTCATTAGTTCTGGAGAAATAGTATGCAGGTGCTGTCGCCACAAAAGGTCATCATTATAATAATAATGACCGGCCTAACTTCTATGGCAGCTAGGGCTGAAGACTTGACTGCTTCCTATCCAGCTTTGTTGAACGATGACTGGTCTGGATTTTATGCAGGAATTAACAGCGGCTATGCCTTGAAAGATATGACCCTCGGCATAACCCCAAATGACCCTAACGCCCAAAATGGAACTTGCGGCAATCTCTATGGCGGCACATGCGCTTCAAACCCGTCAACGGAATTCGATGGAGTTCTGGGCGGTTTGCAGATGGGATATAATTGGCGATCAGAATTACTACAGAATTGGATTATAGGGGCAGAAACTGATTTTGACTGGTCTCATATTAGCAGTAAAGCAACGTCGAATTTTATTCTCGGTACGCCTGCTCCTTCAAACATTCAGGACCATAGCAACCTCGAATCCTTTGGTACTGTCAGAGGCCGTTTAGGGACGACTCTTTGGGACAATTTTTTACTTTATGGAACTGGTGGATTTGCATACGGAGAGTTCAAAAACACTGGAGTTCTCAACTCGCAACCAGGTGCCGACTTAACAAGTTTGGGATCAGGAATTTCATTTGGATACTATTGTCCAAGTGGTTCCAATTGTTTCCTTGGAAAATCGACAAAGTTCCTTTCAGGGTGGGCTGCTGGGTTGGGAGGAGAATACAAATTATCGTCTGATATTGGCATTAAGCTCGAATATCTTCATGTTGACCTGGGTACTATGTCCACCGATATTATTGCGCAGAATAAGGCTGGTAGCGAAAATCCATCATCATTTTCCGCAAAAAGTGATGTGAATTTTGATACAATCCGCATTGGTTTGAATTATTACTTCTAAGTATCCTTCTGTGAAGGCCGTGGTTTTGGTCTAAGACAAGCGTATCCGTTCCACATCATCGAGCGTCGCCTTATCCGAGCGCCGATCATATAGCTGCGTTGTCCGCGTGGAGGCATGGTTCGCCATGTGCTGGGCGCGTTCAAGCGTTCCGCCATTCGCGAGATAAGCCGTGATGCCTGTTCCACGAAAAGTGTGATTGCAGACCGCCGTCTTGATACCGGCAGCCCGCGCTCGCCGGTTCACCAATTCCCAGGCATTGGCTTGGGGCAGGGGCCGGTCGCTAAGCGTCTTCGTGCTTCGATCGATGGTGCGGAAGAGGGGACCGTTTGGAGAACGTCTAAGGCCATCTGTATCCTTTGGCGACCGTTGATGCTGATTATAGGTTCGACTTGATTGAAGCCAGCATTGCTATCCACGACGGCGTTATTGAAGGCATCCAATTTCGCGGGCGCATGAATCATATGTGCCAAGCCACATTGCTCGGGCTTTTCGATACTTTAGACGATGCCGGCCGCGAAGAATTTGTATCGCGCGCTGACGGCTGGCCTAAACATCTGCGCGAGCAGGTTAAGACAATCGTTAAGACCACGCGCAGCAGAAGCAGGCACGCCCGACATTATGCCCGACGCAGCTGGTTTACAAGTGAAGCACGGATGGCCATCAATGGCGGAAGGGTTCCTAGATACTTACATTTTTAGACAGCAACGCACACAACCCTTTCCAGCAGGCTATTGATTGTCTTCTTTGTCTCATATGCTATAGACGCGCAAGAATAAGCATTTATATTTAAATTAATATTATATTAAATATAATAATTTAGGATATTACTTTATGACTGATGACTTCGTACCAAAATGCAAATCTGGAAATTATTATAGAGGCTCGCCATTTAGCCAAAGCGACCCATGCAACACGTTTAGACCCGAGCATGAAGCTGAACGTATTAAAAGTGGAAATGGCTCCTCAGGTGACCCCGTAAGTGAAAGGGTGCGAGAATCGCTGCAAGAACTCATAGCGCAAGGAATTGATATAAACAAACCTTCTGAACAACCCGAACGCAGTATGGACGAATTGTTTGAATTGGCGGAAAAGGCACGGCGATCTCCGCCACCTAAGAAAGAAATGGATCCTGAGTTGAAAGAAATGCTGGATCGAGCAGAACGTGCTTTGAAAAAAAACGCTCCAAAAACTGGTATGTAAAAAAGGTCAGATCTGCCGATCCAAACCTGCTCGAATTCGGACGCTCGCCAGCAAGGACAAGAACACATGCATTCTCAATAACATAGAATGTCGTAACCGTCCTTAAAGTTATCTTAATTTGGCAAATCTATAATATCATCATTTATTAAAATGATGTTATATGACGGATACCATACCTCAACATCGCCGCGACTTGCGTCGAATCCATGCAGAACAGACTCTGCCGCCCCTTGAAGGGGAAAATTTGGGGCGTCTTTCTCGAACCCTGCTTAACCAAATCCATGAAGCCCATTTGCCACCTCTAAAAACATTCGATCCATTTGCTTTAAAAAAAGCATACCGTGCAGAGGGGCATTACGATATGAACAAACAAGAGGTAGTAGGTATAACTGGTGCCCATAATATATTTCATGCGCAAGATTTGTTTACAGAGGTGTTGTCCAATGCTGATAAAACGCGTTGTACTTCTGATGAAGTGAGAGAGCACCCGCTAGAAATAAAGGCATTTGCTGGGTTGCATGAAACGGCACATTTTATTGCCGAAAAACTTGGCCTAAATGAATCCACATTCGAAGCCGTCCGCGACAATTCTTCAATAAAGAAATTAGTGAGTTTCCCAGATATAATTAATAAATCTTTTGTCCTTCCTAACGTTAAAGAACGTATAGCTGATGCCGCGGAGAGTTTGTATCTTCTATCGAACTATAATCTCAGTAACGGAAACAGTAATCCCGTAACTATTTTATCAAATTTACGTCAAGCTGACTTCCGAGACGTTGATCACATCACGACAAGTTCAGTCCATGCGGCCATTGCTGAATTCCAGGCTAATCCTCGGCATGGAATATCAATCGTAGACGCTACGCGTTGGGCAGCTAACATAATTTCAAAACAACCCAATTTAATTAATGAGCTAAAAGCAGCTTTCGATAAAGCGTCTGTATTGTCCGATCCAAAAGCCACGCCTGCAGAAAAGACAAAATTCGATTTGACACCACAAATGAACGCGCGCGACGCCTTATGCACCGACGGCAAAGGAAAGCATTTGCCACATCCCAAGTAGAGATGAACGCTGAGTAGTTCCCAGATCGTCAGGGAGTTTTGACTAATCGAGAGCAAGTTATAAGCTCCATCAAGACGGATTGGAAACAAGTAAAGAAGGCCGCTTTTAAGCCCTCTATCTAAACCTGATAAAATACATTATCATGTTTAAAGCAGGGGGCGTAAATGGAGATAGTACCGGTCAAGGCGCGAAGTCTTACGCGCATGCAGTTCGATGACCTCGCCAGAATTCCGCCCGAAGAAGAATGGCTCACCAATATTACGAACGCAAAGACGCGGCGCGCCTACAAAAACGACGTTCGTGAATTCATCGCGTACACAGGTCTCACAAGCTATACGGAGCTGCGGTCGATTGTGAGATCCCACATCATCGGCTGGCGCAAGGACATGGAACTACGAAAGCTAAAGCCGGCTTCCATCCGGCGGAAGCTGTCTGCGTTATCATCACTCTTCGACTATCTCTGCGAACGAAATGCCGCCGCCGGCAATCCGGTCGACGGGGTCAAGCGGCCGATGGCCAACGGCAACGAAGGCAGCACGCCGTCCCTCGGTGATCGCCAGGTTCGCAAGCTTCTTGAGTGCTCCATCAGCCAAGACGCTCAAGGGCATCCGTGATCGAGCTATTTTAGCTACTTTGCTCTACCATGGCATCCGCCGTGAGGAGCTCTGTACGCTGCGGGTAAAGGATGTGCATAGCTCGTCAGGGCGTCATGCATTTTCACGTCAGAGGGCAAGCGCGCCAAGGTTCGCTTCATTCCCGTCAACGCAGCCGCGCAGCGCCTCATCGAAGATTATCTGGCTGCAGCCGGCCATAGAGGCGACATCGAAGGAGCCTTATTCCGGCCCGTGAAAAACAATCGGACCGGCGGTCTTGATCGACATCTAGATCCCGCTTCGGTCTATCGAAACATTGTCCGAAAATATGGCTTGCAGACGGGTATCAGCGCGGAGGTGAATGGTCTCTGCGTGCATTCCCTTCGGGCGACGGCCGCCACAAATGCGCTATCGCATGACTGCGATATAGCCAAAGTGCAGGAGTGGCTCGGGCACTCGAACGTGTCCACGACGCGCCTCTACGATAGGCGCAAGAGCAAGCCCGAGGACAGCCCATCCTTCCGGGTGAAATACTGACATCAATGGAGATGAAAAGCTTCCGCGCCCAGGAACGGGGCCGTGACGTCTTCGGCTGATGTGGTACGAGTCTCCTATTTAAGGAAAGAATCTCCTATTTTAGGAAAATTTTGAAGCCAAAAACCCGCACCAGAGCGTGAGTTCTCCTAATTAAGTAAAAACGACAGTGATGGTTAATTCCGCCCCGCTCATGCCCCTCCGGAATAGGTGATAATGTCCTTTATCACATATTACTTAGATGGTTAAAAAGGCATTAAGACGCAAGCTTCCATCCTCTTATCCCCAACACGTTACAGAGCCTCGCCTTGACGCTTGGGCATTTGATCTGCTTGTCTCAATCATAACTTCGCGCCGACCAAAAAATTATCGGCTTTGATGCTCAAGCGCCCGTGCCGCGCGATTTTGTTGGCGCTTTAATCAATAGGCCAATGTCATGTCTAACGCATTCTTCGAGCACCCTATTCTAAATTCTCCATACGAATATCCCTCTAAGGCATTGGGAACTGGATGAATCTGGGCAACCCACTCAGAAGATCATCGAGCACCGGCGCGCGGCCAAATTCATAACGCCCATTCCAAAGCCGAAGAAAAAGAAAGCGCCCTGCAAAACAAACAGGGTTTGTGTTCGATGAAGGCAAAGGGCTCTCCACCAAAGAGCAGCAATACGACCTCACTTCCATCATCAATGAGGTGCGCGCAACGTGGACGCTTGGCGCGCATTGCCCAACCCCAATCAGTGGCAGGTGACGCCGGAAACGGCGCGGCTCCTCCAGCACTGGCGGCACCACAACTTCAACGACATTCGCCCGTTCTTCTGCCAGGTCGAGGCTGTGGAAACCGCGATTTGGCTCACCGAGGTTGCGCCCCATTCGAAAAGCGGAAAGCGCCTCCTCGACCATCTCGCCGCGGCCAACAAAGACGCGAACCCCGAACTCATGCGTCTCGCGCTGAAATTGGCGACGGGCGCAGGCAAGACCACCGTGATGGCCATGCTCATCGCTTGGCAGACCATCAACGCCGTGCGGCAACGCCGGTTCCAAAACATTTCACGCGCGGCTTTTTGATTTGCGCTCCCGGCTTGACGATCAAGGACCGGTTGCGCGTCCTTCAACCCAACGATCCGGACAGCTACTACGCCAGCCGCGAACTCGTTCCCGACGACATGCTCGACGACGTCAACCGGGCCAAGATCGTCATCACGAACTACCATGCCTTCAAGCTTCGCGAGCGCATAGAAATATCCAAAGGCGGGCGTCAACTTCTTGAAGGCCGCACAGGCGAAGAACTCAAGACGCAAGAGACTGAAGGGCAGATGATCCAGCGCGTCATGCCCGATCTCATGGGCATGAAGAACATCCTCGTCATCAACGACGAAGCGCACCACTGCTATCGCGAGAAGCCAAAAGAGGCTGACGACGAAGAACTGAAAGGCGACGAGAAGAAAGAGGCCGAGAAAAACAACGAGGCCGCCCGCCTTTGGATTTCCGGGCTCGAAGCAGTGAACCGCAAGCTCGGCATCAGCCGCGTCATTGATCTGTCTGCGACGCCCTTCTTCCTTCGCGGTTCCGGCTATGCCGAGGGCACGCTGTTTCCCTGGACGATGAGCGACTTCTCGCTCATGGACGCCATCGAGTGCGGCATCGTCAAACTGCCCCGCGTTCCAGTGGCGGACAATATCCCCGGCAATGAGATGCCGATGTTCCGGAATCTTTGGGAGAACATCCGCAAAGACATGCCGAAGAAGGGGCGCGGCCAAGGCGATGAACTTGATCCCCTCAAACTGCCTACTCGCCTGCAAACGGCACTTGAAGCTCTCTACGGCCACTACGAGAAGACCTTCAAGATCTGGGCAGACAAAGGCATCAAAGTCCCGCCCTGCTTCATCATTGTCTGCCAGAACACGGCTATTTCGAAGCTCGTCTATGACTTCATCTCCGGCTTCCACCAGAAGAACGAAGATGGCACGACTACTCTCGTGAATGGGCGCCTCGCGCTGTTCCGCAATTTCGATGAAGTCACCGGCAACCCGCTTCCCCGCCCCAACACGCTTCTCATCGACAGTGAGCAGCTTGAAGCCGGCGATGCGCTCGACGACAACTTCCGCGGCATGGCTGCCGACGAAATCGAACGCTTTCGCCGTGAGATCGTCGAGCGTACCGGCGACGCTCGCGCCGGAGACAACATCACCGACCAGGAATTGCTCCGCGAGGTCATGAACACCGTCGGCAAGCCCGGCCAGCTTGGCGGCTCGATCCGATGCGTCGTTTCCGTTTCGATGCTCACCGAGGGCTGGGATGCCAACACCGTCACGCACGTTCTCGGCATCCGCGCGTTTGGCACCCAGCTTCTTTGCGAACAGGTCATTGGCCGCGCGCTGCGCCGTCAGTCCTACGAACTAAATGAAGAGGGACCAGATAAAGGCCTATTCAACGTGGAGTATGCGGACGTCTTCGGCATTCCCTTCGACTTCACTGCCAAGCCCGTCGTTGCTCCGCCGCAGCCGCCGCGCGAAACGGTCCAGGTCAAGGCCGTGCGCCCGGACCGCGACCCCCTCGAAATTCGCTTTCCCCGCGTCGAAGGCTATCGGGTCGAATTGCCCGAGGAACGTCTCACTGCCGACTTCAACGACGATTCCTTCTTCGAACTTACCCCCGACCTTGTCGGCGCGACCGAAACGCAAAACTCAGGAATCATCGGCGAAGCCGGTGAATTTGAATCTCGTCCATACAGGCGATGTTCGCCCATCCCAAGTGCTTTACGAGCTCACGTCACATCTCGTCCTTACCAAATGGCGCGACCCCGGCGAAGAGCCGAAACTCTATCTGTTCGGCCAACTCAAGCGCATCACCAAGCAATGGCTCGATGACTGCCTCGTCTGCAAAGGCGGCACGTATCCCGCGCAGCTTAAGTACAAAATGCTGGCCGACATGGCCTGCAACAGGATCACGGCTGCCATCACACGGCAATTCCTCGGCGAACGGCCCATCAAGGCGCTGCTCGATCCCTACAATCCGACCGGCTCAACCAGGCACGTTCGTTTCAACACCTCGAAGACCGACCGCTGGGAAACGAGCGGACCTCCGCCGAAGAACCACGTCAATTGGGTGGTGCTCGACAGCGACTGGGAGGCTGAGTTCTGCCGCGTCGCCGAATCGCATCCCAAGGTGCTCGCCTACGCCAAGAACCACAATCTCGGCCTCGAAGTGCCCTATCGCTACGGCTCCGAGATGCGAAAATATCGCCCCGATTTCATCGTGCTGGTAGACGACGGCCACGGCCCCGATGACCCGCTGCATCTTGTCGTCGAGATCAAGGGCTACCGGCGCGAAGACGCAAAGGAGAAGAAATCCACAATGGACACCTACTGGGTGCCCGGCGTGAACCATCTCGGCAGCTATGGCCGCTGGGCATTTGCCGAGTTCACAGAGATTTATCAGATCGAGAGTGATTTCAAGGCGAAGGTCGAAAGCGAGTTCAACAAGATGATCGAGACCGCCAAAGTCACAATCGGCGGCCGGGAGCAAATAACAATGGCCAAAACACCCGCGATCAAGACCGTCGAGACGCTCAAGCACGACGAGGACAAGCGAAAGAACATCCCCACCGCCGAGTTTCAGTCCGTGCTCGAGAAGGAACAGCAGGCCCCGAAGAAGGTCCGCTATCCGCGCAACACCGACCTCGACCCGCAACTCGTCTGGCGCGGCAAGGATGAACAGGACTGGAGCGACCTCGTCGTTCATGCGCCGCCGCTCTACATCCAGGAGAAGGTCCACCCAAGGTGCTGATCGACGACCTGCTGCGCGAGACGAAGCGAACGCGAGCACGAAGCAGGACAGCTTACCGCCGACCTGTTCGCCGACTTCAACGGCATCCCCAAGGGCGTCGGACAAGACCGAGTTCTACCAGCACGACCAGAACTGGTCGAACCGCATGATCCTCGGCGACTCCCTCCAGGTCATGGCCAGCCTGGCCGAGCGCGAGGGCTTGCGCGGCAAGGTGCAGTGCATCTACTTCGACCCGCCCTACGGCATCAAGTTCAACAGCAACTTCCAGTGGTCCACGACCAGCCGCGACGTGAAAGATGGCAAGCCGACCACATCACCCGCGAGCCGGAGCAGGTCAAAGCCTTCCGCGACACTTGGCGCGACGGCATCCACAGTTACCTCACCTACCTGCGCGACCGGCTCACCGTCGCTCGCGATTTGCTTAGCGATTCTGGCTCCATCTTCGTGCAGATCGGCGATGAAAACGTCCATCGTGTCCGGGCGGTGATGGATGAAGTGTTCGGAGACGATAATTTTTGCGGAGTAATTACATTCGCGAAGAACAGTGGAGCGACTGACCAGACTTCTCGCGTCCCCTAACGATCACCTTGTTTGGTTCGCAAAGGATAAGGAACAAACAAAGTTCGGCGGCTGTTTTGGAATAAGGTCTCTGGCAGCGGGTTTGGTGAGCGGTACGGTAAAATCCGCGAAGCCGACGGCCGCCGCCGAGCCATCGCAGCAGCAGAGTTAGACAATCCGGAGGTTATCCCTCCCGGAGCCGAACCCTTCACAGAAACGCCACCGTTTTCAGCGGGTTATCGTGCCACCACCTCCGTCCCGTTCGAGTTTCGCGACACGACATACGATATCGGACTACAAGGCAACTGGAAGACGCATTTGGTAGGCATGAAGCGCCTCGGGCTGGCCGATAGACTGATCCCGCTCCCGAAACTCATTTACTATAGCGTCGGCTGTCCGATTTCCCCGTCGCCACCATGACAACTGTTTGGGCGGACACTCAAGATCGTACTTTCTAAGAACTATGTTGTTGAAACTGTTCCCAAGGTCGTTCAACGCTGTCTGCTCATGACCACCGACCCTGGCGATCTCGTGCTCGATCCGACCTGCGGTTCCGGCACCACTGCCTATGTCGCCGAGCAATGGGGCCGCCGCTGGATCACGATCGACACCTCCCGCGTCGCGCTGGCGCTGGCCCGTGCCCGCATCATGGGTGCGCGTTATCCGTATTACCTGCTGGCCGATTCCCGCGAAGGCCAGATCAAGGAAGCCGAAATCACTCGCACCGCGCCAAGTTCGCAGCCCGTGCATGGCAACATCCGCCACGGCTTCGTCTATGAGCGCGTGCCGCACATCACGCTCAAGTCCATCGCCAACAACGCCGAGATCGATGTCATCTGGGACAAGTGGCAGGCCGAGCTTGGAGCCGCTGCGCGAGAAGCTGAACACAGCGCTCAAGAAGCATGGCAGGAATGGGAAATTCCGCGCGAAGCTGAAGAGACGTGGCCGGAGCCCGCGAAGAAGCTGCACGCCGAATGGTGGCAAGCCCGCATCGCCCGCCAGAAGGAAATCGACGCGTCCATCGCCGCCAAGGCCGAGTTTGAATACCTCTACGACAAGCCCTACGAGGACAAGAAAAAGGTCCGCGTCGCCGGCCCGTTCACCGTCGAGAGCCTCAGTCCCCACCGCGTGCTGGGCGTCGATGAGAACGACGAGTTGATCGACACGCGTCGCAAAGACAGGCGCTGAATACGCGGCAAGCAGTCTTTTCCCAGATGATCCTGGAGAACCTCAAGACCGCCGGCGTGCAGCAGGCGCACAAGGAAGACAGGATCACCTTCACCGCGCTCACGCCTTGGCCCGGCGATCTGGTCTGCGCCGAGGGCCGCTACATGGAAGGCGACAGCGAGAAGCGCGCCGCCATCTTCATCGGCCCCGAGTTCGGCACCGTCCAGCGCGCCGATCTGGTCGCCGCCGCCCGCGAGGCGGGCGACGCCGGCTTCGACGTGCTGATCGCCTGCGCCTTCAACTACGAGGCGCACACCACGGAGTTCAGCAAGCTGGGCCGCATCCCCGTGCTCAAGGCCCGCATGAACGCCGACCTGCACATGGCCGACGACCTCAAGAACACCGGCAAGGGCAACCTCTTCGTCATCTTCGGCGAGCCGGACATCGACCTGATTACCGAGAAGGACGGCAAGCTCCGGGTGAAGGTGAACGGCGTGGATGTCTTCAACCACAAACTGGCGAGGTCCGCAGCGACGGTGCCGACGGCATCGCCTGCTGGTTCATCGACACGGACTACAACGAGGAGAGCTTCTTCGTCCGCCACGCCTATTTCCTCGGCGCGAACGACCCCTACAACGCCCTGAAGACCACGCTGAAGGCCGAGATCAACGAGGAAGCCTGGGCCACGCTGAACAGCGACACCTCGCGCCCGTTCGACAAGCCGAAGAACGGCCGGATCGCCGTGAAGGTGATCAATCACCTCGGGGACGAAGTGATGAAGGTCTTCAAGGTGTAACGCCATGGAATTCCGTATCGCCGACACATTCACCGAGAGCCTGGCCCGCCTGACCGGCGACGAGCAAAGGCCGTCAAGACAACGGCTTTTGACCTTCAGATGAACCCATCTGCTCCGGGCTTAAGCTTCCACAAGCTCGATAAGGCAAAGGACAAGAATTTCTGGTCGGTGCGCGTGAACAGCGACATCCGCCTGATCGTTCACAGGACCAATGCAAGCTTGCTGCTCTGTTACGTTGATCACCACGACAAGGCTTATGACTGGGCGGAAAAGCGCAGACTGGAGACGCACCCCAAGACCGGCGCGGCACAGTTGGTCGAGATACGCGAGACCGTGAAGGAAGTCATTGTCCCGGTTTACGTGCAGACCGAATTCCGCTGCCGTCGCAACCTGTCGTTGAGAAACAGCCTATATTTGCGAAAGTGTCCGATGACGAACTACTCGGCTACGGCGTCCCCGCCGAGTGGCTCAATGACGTTAAGAAGGCAACCAAGGACAGCTTGCTAGCCTTGATCGACCACCTGCCCGCCGAGGCTGCGGAGGCCTTGCTAGAACTGGCGACGGGTGGCAAGCCACGCATGTCCCAGCCCGCCGCCATCCCGGCGAACCCCTTCGATCACCCCGATGCGCAGCGCCGTTTCCGCGTGATGGCGAATGTGGAGGAGTTGCAGCGCGCCCTCGACTTCCCTTGGGAGAAGTGGACGGTGTTTCTGCATCCCGAGCAGCGACAATGGGTCGAACGGGACTACACTGGCCCCGCCCGCGTCTCAGGCTCAGCAGGTACAGGAAAGACCATCGTCGCGCTGCATCGGGCGGCCTATCTCGCGCGCACAAATCCCGATGCCCGCGTTTTACTGACGACATTTTCCGACACGCTGGCAAACGCTCTGCAGACAAAGCTAAAGCGATTATTGGCTAATGAGCCACGACTAGGTGAACGGATTGACGTTCACTCGCTGAATGCGATCGGGCTCCGCCTTTACAAGGCCCACGTCGGACCAACGACTATCGTCGGCCCCGAAGTCCTCCGTAATTTGATAAGACAAGCCGCGAGTGCCGTCGAGGGCCATAAATTCAGCTCGCATTTTCTCCTCACCGAGTGGGATCAGGTCGTAGACGCATGGCAGTTAAGCACTTGGGAGGCTTATCGCGATGTCGCCCGCCTGGGTAGAAAAACACGGCTTCCGGAACTGCAGCGCAAAATGTTGTGGTCCATTTTCGAGCGCGTGCGTGACGGGCTGAAAGCGCGAAAGCTGATAACGCTCGCAGAGCTGTTTACGTCATTGGCCACCGCAATCTCAAAGAACAAGAAGGTTGCTTTCGATTTCGTCGTCATCGACGAGGCCCAGGACCTCAATATCGCCCAGCTCCGTTTCTTGGCAGCTCTAGGCGAAGGGAGGCCTAACGCCCTTTTCTTCGCTGGCGACTTGGGGCAGCGTATCTTCCAGCAGCCCTTCTCCTGGAAAGCACTTGGCGTAGACGTTCGGGGACGCTCTCGCACCTTGCGCGTGAATTATCGCACTTCTCATCAAATCCGCACTCAGGCAGACCGCCTTCTTGGCCCGGTGTTAAATGACGTGGACGGCAACACCGAGGACAGGAGCGACACAATCTCCGTGTTCAATGGTCCACTCCCAACAATCTCGTCTCTCATGAACGAAGCGGAGGAGATCAAAACAGTCGGCAGCTGGATTGGCGCACGCGCCAAGGACGGCGTCCTTCCGCACGAATTCGGTGTGTTTATTCGATCGTCAGCTCAACTTGATCGAGCGCGTGCTGCCGTCAAGGAATCCGGCATGCCGTTCAAGGTCCTTGATGAACATGTCGAAACTGCCAATGGCCACATCTCAATTAGCACCATGCATCTTGCCAAAGGCCTGGAGTTCCGCGCTGTGGTCGTAATGGCCTGCGACGACGAGATTATTCCTTTGCAGGAGCGCATAGAGACTGTTGGCGACGATGCCGACCTTCAAGAAGTATATGACACCGAGCGCCACTTGCTTTACGTCGCCTGTACCCGTCCCCGAGACTTTCTGCTCATAACAGGCATAGACCCCGTTTCCGAATTTTTGGACGATATTGTCAAAGGAGAAGCGGCGCAGCCAAGGAAGTAAAAAGGCTCTCAGAATTCAGTGCTTCCTTTCGGGCGCTCCCGCCAGATAGGCTGACGAGAAGCGTGCTTAGGGTTATGCCCCGAGAAGGCCATCGTGTATGTATTGCGGATTGAAGTCCGCAACTGCAACTCTAGGATCGATCGGATTACCCCAAATATTCTTCCGTTCAGCCGACGTCAACGCCCAGAATTTTCCTAGCGCTGGTGTGTTGCCAAAGTGAGGCCACAAAGCAACGTCGCCGATGACGCGAGCAAGGGCTGTCCGCGCAATGTGCTCAACGGTCGCCTCTTTCTTCACCAAATCAAGCCGTATCTCCCGGTCGAAGCCTTCCAGATACCGATTTTCGTGCAAGTGTTCGACCGCACTACGAACATCGTAAATCTCGCCCATCAAGTCATGGTGACCAGGACCAATGAACAGCTCGGTCCTGCTTTTGAACTGTTGCTTGGTTTTGCCAACGTCCGGTAAAATCAAACCATCAATGCAACGGCAGTACTGGTGAATGCGATCAACAGTCTCCGGTGCCGTACGGGCTTCGATATAGACCTGCAACGTACGGAAAAGACGCCAATGACCGCCTACAAGCTGTGAAAATCCCAAAGCCTCAAGGTTCTCCCCGAGAAGCGCAGCAAGCCTGATATCGTTAGGCAAGACCGGCGGGTACGGTCGGAATATGCAAGGAACCGGAGATTCAAAATCGCGCTGTTGGCGCAGGTCAATCTCCCCATATTGGCGAGACCCCGTCAGCATGACGGGCTTGTGTCCAGGCGAAAATGGACTTGCCAACAACAGGCCGATGTAAAAATTCCAGACGTGTTGTTGCAGGCTCTTGTTTTCTGCGTCCAGAACACCGGGTGCCGATGACGCGAGTTTGCTCAGCAAACACAGAGTGGTTCCCTCCACCTCCCTGGCGCGGATGCTGCCTAGCCACTCGCGCCAATGAGGAGGCATAGGGAATCTTGTGCCGACCAGTACCCACAGATTGTTGGTAATTTTTCCCGACGGTATCTGCCCCTCGCATTTTACGGTCAGACCCACAAGGGCGTATTTCTCGCCATCATTGACCCATATTTGAGAGGCTGCCGAAGCCATTTTACCCATCGAAGCGCCTGAACCTTGTTAGCCAGACCCTGGCACGCGGTGTCAGTGAAGAAAAGGCCGCAGTAGATGTTTCCATGGTTACGGAGCGAGCCATTCCCGCAGCTTTGACCATCTTTTTCGCCCCGAAACATTGCGCACGGCAATTGCAACCGCCTTTCTTTGCCCGACGAGCACCACAGAGTCGCTTTCCGCGCGTAAGGCCGGGATAGAGAAGATTGTGCTGAAGCATCGGGTTGCAAAGGATTGGGGCTCCAGTTCCTCAGCGCAGAAAATCGCTTAGCGCCAGCCCTTGCGTTCCCCCATGTTCACCGGGAACGAATCGGGCATACTCAGCCTGTCAATAAGGCAAAAGGAACGACCCCATGACGACAGGAAAGAAACCGGCGAAGGAAGCCGGAAAAGAACTCGCCAGCAAGAAATCTACAGCGGGCCAAAAAACGGTTGCCGCTTCTGATCTTTCGCAAGCGAAAAAAGCGTCGCCGAAGAAAAAGAAATAAGCTTACTTGCTCTCAGAAAAGTCCTGTTCGGGGGCGAGGCGATCCTGCGGCGCGACCATGGTGACGAGACGCTTTCCGAGGTGGGCGATCTTACAACGTGTCCGGCCGGACGATTTCGAGGCTCGAATGACTTTTGAACAGCCGATCAAGGGCGATCTCGACCGCGCACTTTCGTTGCTGATGCATGATCACCGTCACAAGCTGATGGAGCAGTGTAATCTCATAAAATCTGACGCGGCCAAGGTCGGCGCACTCCACAGCAATCGGGTCGTCGTCATGGCCATAAAGGCGGCCGATGACTTACACAGGGAAGCGATGACACAGGCCTTGACGATTCTCCTGGACTATATCGGGCGCATGCCGAGCCCTCCGGCGGAAATTGTGGGCTGGGCCCGTCCTCATTTAGAAAATCTTGGTAACTCGCTTCTCGGCGTCGTTCCGCCAAACAATTTTCCGCAGGATCATCAGCGGCTCGTTCAGCAGTATCGCGCCGTTTTCGGCCAGCGTCTCGATGGGATGTTGCGCGACGTTGAAATCGGTTTCGTCAGGGGAGCTGGCTTCGCCCGAGCTGAGCAAATGGAAAGCACAGAGCAGTGGCTTGCCGCGGCGGAAGCGTCGCGTCTCCTAAAGGCGGCGTTCAGTACCGAATACTTAGCGCGGAAGGCAATTTGTAAGCGCGCCCACGAAGGTCTAATCCGTGCACGCGCCGAGCGCTACGTGGTAGATCAGAAAAGCCGAGCCAATTGCGAAGTACCGAAGGAATTTTGGTGGGCGGCGGGCGCAGCTGCCTTAACGGAAAATTGGACGACGGGTGACTTCGAAACTTGGATCAACCAAGAAGTCCGTATGCAAGCGTTTGGTGTATCGTTTTCTCGAACCGACATTCAAAAACTAGTACCAGAGAGGGTAGCCATGGCTGTTAAAAAGCGTCCGGGTAATGTTCGCGATCTATCCGAGCTTGCAGGCAGCATGTTGCTAGATGTACGAGAGGATTTTTCGGCAAGAGGATTATCATCGCGAGAACTTACAGAGCATTATGTCGGTGTCAGTCTCGCTGACCTTCAGCAAAAATACTGTACGGAAGGGGAAGAATCCCAAGTCGATTTTGATCTTGCGCTAAAAGAATTAGAGACTGCGCTTTTTGTCGGCACCGGACCAATGGTGCCGTTCGACAACAAGCCCGGTAGCGGATTTTTTGTGGTAGGGGCCTTCAGCAAGCGCGAATATGTTTATCTCACTGAAGCTGGGTATAGGGCCGCGTCGCAGATGGCCAATCAAAAACCTCGACACGCTTCTCGCACCCATGTCCACATCTCAGGCGGCACGTTCCATCAATCCCAAATCGGCATTGGCGATCAGGTTACGCAGATGCAAAGCGTCGATATTGATAAGGATGTTGGCAATGCGCTAACAACGCTGACGCAGGCGGTCGAGCGCGAAAATTCTATGCCCAGCTCCGAACGAGAGGCTTTGCTCGAACAGATCGCCTATTTGAAAGAGCAGGCCGCGAACCCTGCCAAGGACCGCAAACTGGGCATGATCAAAGCGACCCTCGGCGCGATTTCGCAAGCCGCGTCAACGGTTGCATCTGTTGCCAGCGCGTGGCAAACGGCAGCGCCGTTGCTCAAGCAGTATTTCGGATCATGAGGGCTGTTCCGAATTTGCGCCATTGCGAAAGGTAGAGCTTTTTACGAGGGCCAGACCCACCATCCCTTGCGGACCGGGTCGCTGCAGTACACTGAAATTTGCGCGGGTGTTGTCAGCCAACTCAATTGTCGAATAGGCACGCTTTGGAAGGATAGCTATTTGGTTATGATCTGTGCCACCGATTTGCACATTCGGCTGCGGGTGCCTATACTGACGGCATGAAAGTCGAACTGACTCCCGACGCCGCCCTTTGGGTAGAGGCCGAGCTTGCCGCCGGACGCTTCGCCACGGCTGAAGATGCCGTGCGCTTTGCCATCAACAGTGCCAAGACCCGCACCTTGCGCGAAGAGTTAGAGGCAGCCGAACGCGAAGGCGGAAGCTTCACAACCGAAGAAGTCCGGCGCTTCGCTCGCGAGCGTCTCGGCATTCCTGCCGGTCATTAAGTGCCGGTTCTCGTCTATCTGGCTGCCGCGCGCCGCGACATCGCTGAGATAGCCGCATACATTCACGAACAAAGCACAAGCCGCGAGGTCGCGGAATCTTTTATCGATAAGGTCACCGGCTATTGCGAGCAAATCGCTGCTTTGCCGGGGCTGCTTGGTCGTGCGCGGCCCGAATTTGGCCGTGACTATCGAAGCCTTACCTTCGGCAATTATGTCATCTTCCTTCGCTATGGCGATGACGATGGCCCCCGCAGCCATCTTTACATCGTCCATGTGATCCACGGCGCGCGCGATCTGGATGCTTACTTTATCCAACACGGCGAGGAGGACGACGCGGACTCAAAGCGGATTTGATTGTGGCCCCTGACCTTCAGCGTCCCGCCTCACCTTTTGATCCGCACGCCGTCGCCGTCGAGGAACTCGATCCCGGCCTGCTCCAAAGCCTGCTTGATGGCCGCGCGCGTGACGCCTAATGGCTTTCTTCGCCCGCTTTCGAAACCACGAATTGTTTTCAGCGCCACGCCGGTCTTCACCGCGAGCTTGTCTTGGGTCCAATTGAGCAAGGCCCTGGCCGCGCGGCATTGGGCGGGCGAAATCTCCATAAAATGACAGTGAAATGCGTCGCTTTGAAACGCAACGCGGGCTCGATTATATTGCCCTTTTTAGGACTATATGGGATATTACTATCCCACGCTGTAACGCAATACGGGACGCCCAACGATGCAGGCGCAGATCGCATCAAGCCTCCGCCATCTCAAGGAAGCCGCTGCCCATCTTTCAGACGCTGCACTTGCAATTGGCGACGCCGACAAAACAGCGGCTGCCAACATTGACCATATGCTGCAAGTCGCGCTTGCGGAAATCAGGCGGCTCGAACTCTCGAACTTCCGGCAGGACTGATCGCCTCGCATCGTCCCTGCCCCCTTCCCTCATATGCCGACCGTCAAGGACGCCCTCTCATCAAGCCGGTTCTGCCCTTGCGCGCGAGCGCATCAACACCGAACGGTTTCCCCCCTACGGGCTACCCCCCCATTACGGCAAGGGGCTTTGCCCTGTTGACCCGCCCGCTTTTCCGCAAGGGCGGACGCCCCGGCATCGAGGCCGCCATTCCGGCAGCCCATCACGATGAAGGGAAAACAGCTTATGACGAAGACTCTCACGAAAGCCGACTTGCGCCAGTTCTCCGGTTCCGAAACCTGGTATCGCCACGCGCTCAACCGCGCTGTGCTTTTCACCGACGGCGCAAAACACGTCGCCGACGCCGGAGGCGCTTATTGGCTCCTTGACGAAATCGCCCTTGCCCAGCGTTACAAGAAAAAAGTCGCGGCCGAAGAATTCCAGCTCTGGAAACTCACCGTGAAAGACGACCACACCGCCACGCTCTCATGCGAGGACGGCAACGGGCAGAAAGTCTTCTCGAAAAAGATCGAGTTCACCGATTTTCCGCTGGACGAAATCAGCTTTTATTTCACCAACAACACGATCCTGCTGCCTAGCGAGTACTGACCAGCGCGGGGCTGTCCGCGAGGGCAGCCCCCTTACCTTTTCAACCGGCACCCGTGGGCGTCGAACAACTCGATAGGCTTAGGCGGCTTCGCTGTTTTTCGGTGTGTACCCATATTCTTTGAGGCGTGACCGCGCTTTTGCCAGTTCCTCGCTTGTGAAAAGCTCATGCCACCTTTTGTTTTCTATGACCATCGCCTCGACAGTCAAATCAAGACGCTTTCGTTCATAAAGTGCAGTATAGCCGTCGGATACTTTGGTTGAGTTTATCAAATATTTCGCGGTGTCTCTCCCGCCTCGATCACTGATCATCTTTAAAAAGATGGTGGCATTATACCCGGCCTCTGACTTGGCTCGCTGGTATATCTCGAACATAGCTGCATCGAATTGCTTTGACAGGTTTTGCATCCGTTCTCCTAATACTGGATACGATAAAGCGCCCCCATAGAGCTTTTACAACCGCCATAACTATGGCAACTATAACCACTTACTCGAAATATCGTAGGCTTTGGTCTCTCACCTTAACCTAGCTCGCAACTTCCGCAATCTTTTCAAACAAGCGCTTCAATGCAATCCGGCGCATCGTAGGAAGGCTTGTTGACGCGCGGCGAGACAGGAAAGAACTGAATTGTCGTATCGATATCACCCGCGAGTGTCGGAGGCTCACCGCCCAGCCATGACTTACGCCCCTGTTCATCCAGGATCATCGGCGTCCGCGTGTGCAGATCGTAGATGCCTTCATACGCCTCCGTTGTCAGGATGGTGAAGGACAGCATGCCGTCCTTCCACTTTTCCCACAAGCCCGCGAAGGTAAGCGGCACACCGTCTTTCCGGCTGATATAAAACGGCTGCTTTAGCGGCCTGCTTTTGGTCAGACTGCTCGGAATTTCTTTCCATTCATAAAAACCTGACGCGGGCACAAGGCAGCGCCGCGCCTTCCACGCGCCACGGAAAAGTGGCTTCGACGCCGCCGTTTCAACGCGCGCATTGATCGCCTGATTGCCGATCTTGATGTCTTTCGCCCACATCGGCACCAATCCCCAGCGCATACATTTGTAAATCAGGCCTGCATCCTCAGGCACAATCACACCCGCATCCTGCGTCGGCGCGATGTTCCAGGACGACCGCAGATTGGGGATCGACGGATTGGTCAACTCGTAGAGATCGACCAACTCTTTCCAGGTGAAATTCTGCGTAAAGCGTCCGCACATCTATCGCCCTGCTGTCCGTCGAATTCAAAATGCCGAAGCTATCATCTTCAAAAAGCAATTACCTACCTGTTGCCTATCTCAGTAATCATCATCAACGAAATCGTCTACATGGATATGCGGATCTGATGAACGAAGCAGTGCTACTTGCACGCTATTTAACGGGTAAGAGGCGCGCGGGTTCACATAAATCGAGGACGGCATAGTCGAACGATCCAGCGGCACATCCTTCGGCCAAGCATTTACGAAAATGATCGCTGACAACAATTTCGCAGCGTCCGAGATGGTGACCGTTTTGCCAACCTCTTTGCAAATTGTGTTCAAAGAAGAGTGATCATTTGTGAATTGCATGAATGCGCGCCGCGCCAGCGCCCGAGTAAACGTACTATCCACGTCAGCGAAATTGCTGAATATAGCGCTCTGGTTAAACCACGGGTGTACGACAAATATCAATATAAATGGAGAGTGGCTCGTAAACTGATTTGCAGAACGGAATGTATAAGTGGCATTTTCCTTCGCAAGCCGGTAGGGTAACACTATACGGCTAGAAATGCTCACGGGGCTCGGCTTTTCAAGCCGAAAATGCAGGTCACCAACTTGTGCTCTTCGCTGCTGGTTTAATGTTTGAACTAGCGAAGAGGGACTCTTAAGCAAATCAGAAAATTGATCTACCGAGACGTCCCAAGTGTTTTCGATGAGAACAACCTCTCCAGGGAGCTGCGCTTCTAACCTTTCCTTCAAGCGCGCGGCCAAGTATCCATGAAGTCCGAACGCCTTGATGTCGAAATAGATGCCGCAACGATCAATTTTTCCATCCAAAAATGCGTCATTTTTCCCAATTATATCTCCTGACTGCATTTTTATTTGTGTAATAATTTTTAAATCGTTTCGCATAAGCCAATCGTAGGCAGCCAATTCGGAGAAGCTTCCGTATGTATTTCTGGAAATTATTCCCTTCAAAAGGCTCTTTGCATCCTCCAATGAAGACGCATTGCTTGAACACAATTTGTCGATTGTATTGCTGATTAGGCGCGTGTGGGCTTCGTGATTGGCAAGGTTCAATGCATCCCTATCAAGATCAAAATCTTGAAGTTCAGTGTCGAGGTGCATGGCGGCTATTGTACCGCTTTCAGCGGCTAATTGCGCGATCCATTGATGTGACGTGCGATATTGAATCACGGCTGATCCGTTCCTCTGTAACCGGCAAAGAGTCCCGATCGCTCTTTCGCCCAGCAAGCTGCGAATGACACGGCAAATCCTCGACACCCAGTCGTTCTCCCTAGCTTAACACATGCAAGGTCTCGTCCCTCTCGATCAAGCGTAAACCTAACGGCAGAAGTAACAGGCAAGAACGTGACCGTGTCATGTGCCTTGACATGAATTTCCACGATGCCGAAGTTCATCTCGCCCGCGCACATGCACAGCTTCTTAAGCGACAACGCATAATGCATGAAAACCTTTTGCTGCAACCCTGACGAAAATTGGGCGGCTATAGCGTCAGCATAGAGGTATCGCGTCCGCCTGATCCCACATCCCGCGTTTTACATGCTCAAAAGCCGCCTCATGATTTATAACGATAATTTACGACGGGCTTCTAAAACACTTCCCCCGCAAAAACAGCCACTTAAGCAAAAAATGGGTGTCTCTTAATCAGCGGGTCCAAGGTTCGAATCCTTGTGCGCCCACCAAAAACCAAAGAAAATCAAAGGCTTTTTAGGCCATTCCTTTTCAAACGTTTTTTGGTGGCCCATCGGTGGCCCAAATCTCGCACTCTGCAGCGTCCTTGATTTGAGGCTCAGCCAAGAGAGCTTTCCTCCAAGCAGCGATGCAAGTTTTCTGTGATTGAGTCGCCGCAGTAGGACGATCACCTTCGAACCGCAGCCGCCTCGTGCGGAGACCGTCGCCCTGCCCGATTGTCATGTCGATGTCACCTTCACAGCCAGCGATTGAGCACTTTTTCCAAGTGGCGCCGCTCTGTCGTCTTCGCCATGCGAAGAGGAGGTTGCGAGTCAGACAAAAGACGCAACACAAATTCACATAATTGATGGCGAGGTTGGCGAGCCCGATTTTCATGGTGGTCCGCGCCAGCGTGACAGTGCGGATGGAACCCCCTCCTCCCACGCGCCTCATCAAAACGCTGAAACAGAACGTTAACGGTGCAATCGTGCTTCCTTTCCATGCGAGAAGCTGACCGTTCTGCGTCGCGTCGAGACCGTCGATCGCTCGCGGCCATAAGCAATTCACCTCACCAGGAGGTTTCGGGCCCAGGTTACACTGCATGTTAAACTATCGACAGGAGGCGATGAGGATGCGGGATGTGCCGGTGAACCCGTTGTGGTTGAAAGGCGTATCATCCCGATAGCCGGAGTAAGCTGGAGGCTTTCCATGATCGAGGCAGGAGTAGCCGCGGGAGCTTGGCGCAGTCGGGCGCGCGAGGCGATCGATTATTTCCTGTGGGCCTTTACTCCGCTTCGGCCGATGACCGCGAAGGATATTTACGAGTTGGTGTCGACCAACGCGTTCACCACACGCGGGCTCTATCTAAACCTCGGCTATTGGAAGAATGCGCGCACGATCGACGAAGCGTGTCGGGCGTTAGACTAGCGGAACTCGTCGGCAGCACGGCGGCGATGGGGCCCGGCGACGACGTCGTGGACGTCGGTTTTGGCTTTGCGGCGCAGGACGTATTCTGGATGGAGCGCTTTGCCCCGCGCCGGATTACCGGACTGAACGTGACGCCCTTGCAAGTGCGCACCGCGCAAGAGCGGGTTCGCGCGCTTGGCATGGCAGATCGTATTGACCTGCGCGAGGGCTCAGCCACCGCGATGCAGCTGCCGGGTGTTTCATGCGATGTCGTGACCGCCGTCGAGTGCGCCTTCCATTTCAACACGCGCGAGCTTTTCTTCGCCGAGGCATTCCGCGTGCTTCGTCCAGGCGGACGCCTTGTGCTGGCGGACGTCATCCGCAATCCACCCGAGACGCAACCCCTGCGCCGCATGGCGCAAGACTTCGTTTGGCGCACCTTCGCGAAGAAATTCGCGGTCCCGGCCGAAAACGCCGACCGTCGCGACACCTATGCCAGAAAGCTCGAAGCCGCAGGATTCGCCGAGGTGCGCGTCGAGTTGATCCGCAATCACGTGTTTCCCGGCTGGCATCACTCGCTGGCGCAAGATAGCGATTTGTTCCGGCGGATCCACCCTGTTGGGCGGCTTCCCTATCGCCTTCTGCTCCGCTTGGACGCGAACACGGTCTATAGCGCGTTGGACTATGTGTTAGCCTCCGCCCGCAAGCCCTCCTGATCGCAATGTCGGACAGCGGTCCAAGAAATCCTTTGGAACACACGATACTTTGAATGGGCGATCGCCGATCTCGCGGGCGCGCAAGACCTGCGCCGATGGTGATAGAAGAAGCAAATCACTTCGCAGGGTCTGTTTAAGCGAGCATTCGAACATGAGCTCAATTGGAAACCACACCAAAGGATGGAACATCCGACGCTTTGAGATCTTAGGGAACGGGGCTAGCGCTGGAGCAAAGTCATGATCGCGAGCAACCGCAATCCGTGGCCCGAACTGCCCTACCGGGAGTGGAGAGACACTCTCGAAACCCTTCATCTTTGGACGCAGGTCGTGGGCAAGGTTCGATTGGCTCTCACGCCATGGCTCAACCATTCCTGGCATGTGCCGCTCTATGTGAGCGCCCGCGGCCTTACGACGTCGCCCATCTATTACGAGGATCGGGCTTTCGAAATCATGTTCGATTTCAATCGGCACGTTCTGGAAATTGTGACGAGCGACGGGTGGGAGAGCCAGCTGCCCTTGAAACCGAGGTCTGTGGCCGCCTTCTTCGAAGTTGTGATGGCTGAGCTCAGCCGGGCTGGCATAAAAGTCGAGATCGACGAACATCCCTCCGAGATCCCCAATGCCATTCCCTTCAGCCGCGATACTGTTCATGCCGCCTATGATCGCGACTTCTCCCACCGTTTCTGGCAAGTGCTGCTCCAGGCGGATCGCGTCCTTAAGAAGTTCCGGACAGGGTTCATCGGCAAATGCAGCCCCGTGCATTTCTTCTGGGGAAGTTTCGATCTGGCCGTGACGCGCTTTTCCGGTCGCCGCGCGCCAAGCCATCCGGGTGGCGTCCCGGGCCTTTCGGATGCGGTTGTGCGCGAGGCCTATTCCCATGAGGTGAGCAGCGCCGGCTTCTGGCCGGGTGGCGGCGGCATCGAATACCCGGCCTTCTATTCGTACGCTTATCCGCAGACCACGGAGTTCAGAACGTCCGCGATCGAACCGAGCTCGGCATTTTTCAGTGCGGAACTGCGCGAGTTTTTGTTGCCATACGATGCGGTCAGAAGCGCTTCCGATCCCAACGCGGCGCTTCTTGCGCTTCCTGCAGTCGACGTACGAAGCCGCCGCCAGCAACGGAAACTGGGACCGGGCTGCTCTCGAGCGCCCGCTCGGGCTACCTGGTGTTTGCCCCGCTGGAAGTTACGAATAGCCGCCCTGCAACGCATTACCGAGCCTGGAGAAAGCCATGCGCATCGAGCCCGTCTTCGTCTTTGATCTCGACGGGACGCTTGTCGACAGCGTGTATCACCACGTCTTCGCCTGGAGGGAAGCGCTCGAAGCTGAGGGGATTTCTCTGTCCTTTTGGCGCATTCATCGAAAGGTCGGCATGAGCGGAGGACTGCTCGCCAATCAGCTTCTGCGCGAGACGGGCGTCGAAATCAGTGCCGCAGTGGTTGAGAGGCTGAAGGAGCACCATGCCGCGGCCTATAAGGCGCGAGCCAGCACGATCCGGCCTTTGCCCGGCGCCATCGAATTGCTGGCCTGGCTGTCGGATCGCAAAATTCCGTGGGCCATTGCAACAAGCGGGCATAGGAAGGCGGCTGCGCCTGCTCTTGCTGCTCTTGGGATCGATATCGATAAGGCGCCCGTCGTGACCGGCGATCAGGTCAAATATGCCAAGCCCGATCCAGACCTGTTTATCGCTGCCGCCGAACGGCTTGGCGCGGCGGCTGAAACGGCCGTGGTTCTCGGTGACAGCATTTGGGATATGCTTGCCGCAAAACGCTGCAAGGCGCTCGGCGTGGGCCTGTTGAGCGGCGGCTACGGCTCGCGTGAATTGCAGGACGCGGGCGCCATTCGCGTCTACGAGGATCCCGCCGATGTGCTGCGCCACATCGATGAGATCGGAGGACGCCGATAGGCAAGGGCCGGGCCGTCCTCATCTGCGGCCTCGCAGCGCCGCTACCAGACGCCCGGAATCCATTTGCTGTGAACTCGCGCCGCAAACTCGGCATAACCCGGCAGCTCGCGCTGCAAAGTCGCATCTTCCAGATTGGTACGAATGATGAGAAGGACGCCAACCAGGGCCGCTGGCAAGAGCGCCCAGAGCGAACCGAGCGCAAGGGCTATTCCGACAGCCAGGAGGGCACCGGACACGTAGCCCGGGTGTCGGACAAACGCATAAGGACCTGTCGTGATCACATGATGGTCGCGATCGGTCTGGATGCGCACGCTCGGCTCGAAATGCCGGTTGACAGCCTGCGCCCATCCCGATCCCAACCAGCCCAGCACCATCAGACCGTAACCAACGAGAACAGCCCAAAAAGGCGCGGCCGCCCAGTGAAAGCGGCCAGCGTCGAGCCCAGCCACGATCAGGATGGCGAGAAACCCAGCCAATAAAATCAGAATCAGGACTTTATCCCAGCCTTTGGTGCCTTCGCCGGTCATCTGCCGCCGGGCAGCGAAAATCTCCGGATTAACGCGGCAGAGCCATGCAATGCTGGCCAGCACGAGGAAGAAAAAAGCGGCCAGGAACGCAAGACCATGCGCCCATTGGAGCGTGCCCGCTGACAGGAACAGCGCGGCGCCTATCACCGCCAGTGTCGTCGCCAGCGAGACGAAACCCTGGATCAGGTCACGGCGCGGGATCATCCGGATCGCTACCACATTTCCGATCCGGGCTCTCCTTTGAAGGGTCCCACAAGCTCAGGTGTCACCCAGCCGCCATAAAACCGGCCCGGCTGGGGGAGAACGCGTATGCCACCGACAAAACATTCGAGCTGCGCGGGGTAGAATCCAAAGTAATCGCGGATTGCCTCAAAGCCTGGGAAGGGCTCGGGATAACTCCAGCCCACGCGCTCAAGCCTCTGACCTGGCAGCGTGACGGTCCAATAGGCGGCCTGTCCTTTCCACTCGCAAAGCGAGCCGTCCACCGCGCGTTCCATGGCCTTCAGAGTCACATCGTCCGGCGGTATGTAAAAGGTTGGCGGGCTGGCGGTTTCCAGGACCCGGATCGTCCGCGACGACCGTGCGATTTCGACGGATCCCAAGCGAACAACCACCTCCCGGGAATCAGGGGCAAGGCGCGGCGGCCGGGGATAATCCCAGACCGACTCCTGTCCCGGCCGCGGCGCAATAGCAAACCGTGGCCGCTCTCGTCCGCGATATCTCCATTTGGCGCGGTTGGCTTCAATCCAGTCTTGAGAGGGCATTCGCCGCTCCTATTCCGTGACAAACGCTTCCTCGCTATGAGGCGCGGTGTCCTTTCATATTGAGGCTAAGCCGTATGACTTGAAGACGGCAACGCGCGCGCAGTGCATCCGTCACCCACCAGCGTTTTGGCCTTAGGTTTCAAGACGCGGTCGGCCTCCAAGTTATCCATTGATATGGGAAGCGACGCAGCGGCGTGGCTTATGCGCCTCAAGCACTTTTTATCGCCTCTCACCCGTTTGTGCGGAGCAGCACAGTGAGGATTACATTATTTGATTTAGATCAGAAGGTGTTTTTGTAGCGAACGCGCCTGCAAAGGGGGCCAAGATTTCCCGTCCATTTCCCAAGAACGAGCCGATGCTGCAGGGCGTGTTCGCTCCCGTCTTCGTCGAGGGCGACGCGTCCGATCTCCCGGTGACCGGCGAAATCCCGGAAGCGCTCAAAGGTACGTTTTACCGAAATGGCGCCAACCCGCAGTTCGCACCGCGCGGCCGTCATCACTGGTTCGGGGGCGACGGCATGGTGCACGCGTTCACGCTGGAGAACGGCCGCGCCAGCTACCGCAACCGCTGGGTCCGCACGCCGCGCTTCGAGCTCGAAAGGAAGGCGGGCGAAGCCCTTTTCGGCCTTTTTGGCGATCCGGCCACATCCGATCCGAGCGTGATCGGCAAAGATACGGGGGTGGCCAATACTCATATCATTTACCACGCGGGCAAGCTTCTTGCGCTGGAGGAATCCCACCTTCCCTTCGAGATGACCCGCTCGCTGGAGTTTGTCGGCTATTACACCTTCGGCGGGCTTCTCCCCACGACTGTCGAAGGCCGCTTCACGGCTCATCCCAAGATCGATCCCGAAAACGGCGAGCTTGTCGGTTTCTCCTATTCCGGAACCGGCATCTTCGGCACGAAGATGAGCCTCATCATCATCGGCGCGAACGGAGAGCTTGTGCGCCAGGACTTTTTCGAAGCGCCCTACTGTTCTTTGGTCCACGATTTTCTCGTGACGCGCGATCATGTGATCTTCCCAATCTTGCCCTTGGCGGGGGACATGGAGCGCGCGAAGCGCGGCGGATCGATCTGGGCCTGGGACCCAAGCAAACCTGCCTTTCTCGGCGTGGTTGGGCGGCGCGCGCCGATCAGTTCGCTCAGGTGGCATGAGATTTCGCCCTGCTACGTTTTCCATTCTTTCAACGCCTGGGAGGATGACGGCTCGATCCACTGCGATGTCATCAAATACGGCAGCGCCCCGCTCTTTCCCGATGTCGAGGGCAATCCCACGCCGCCTGAGTCGGCGATAGGCTTGCCGGTGCGGTGGTCCATCGACCTTACGGGCCAGACTGCTGAGGTGAAGGAGACGCAGCTTACGGATGCGCCGGGGGAGTTCCCGCGGCTGGACGAGCGCCGCACCGGGGTGAATTACAGCCGGGCCTTCTACAATACTCACGGCCCCAGCCGGTCCTCGCGGCAAGCGCTGTTCAACGCCGTGGCTCAACTCGACCTCGCGTCAGGCCGGACCGCCCTTTTCGCCGCGCCCGAGGGCGATTTGCTTGGCGAACCGGTATTTGCGCCTCGTTCGCCCAAGTCGGCGGAAGGCGACGGCTTTCTGCTCACCGTGCAGTACATCCGCGAGGAGAACCGGAGCGATCTCTTGATCCTTGACGCCTCCGATCTGGAAAACGGCCCTGTGGCCCGCGTTCATCTCAGCCACCGCGTGCCAGCCGGCTTTCATGGCAGCTGGGTCCCTGCCGAAAGCTGACCGGTCTGACTGAGACAGAGTTCTGCAGGAGCCTCGCAAATGAGCACGCAACTTCAGGCCGCCTTATACATCCCGCCGCGCCCGTCGTACTTGGCTGAGCAGCCGAGCCTCCGCCAGTTCTTGCGGACGATGCGGGCAAACCCGCTTTTGCTCTGGCCGGAAGCGGCGTATGAGCGGCCGTTCATGGTGAGCCGGCGGCTCGTCCGGACGCGAATCCTCATCAACGGACCCGACGCAATCCACCGGGTTCTCGTCGAGAACTCCGGCAATTATGGGCGAACGGCGGCCTCGACTCGGTTATTGCGGCCGGTCGTCGGAGACGGGCTGGTGCTGAGCGAGGGCCACGATTGGAGACATCAGCGCCGCACGATCGCGCCGGCGATTGCGCCGCGCGTGATCCCCGTGCTGGCGCGGCATATTGGAGCTGTGGCGGACGAGACTGTCGCGTCGCTTCGATTACGCAGCCATGGTTCGGCGAACCTGTTGGATGAGATGCAATTCGCCGCCCTGGAGATTGCCGGCCGGTCGATGTTCTCGCTTGAGATGGGCGACTTCGGCCCCGAGATGCGCGCCATGCTCACCGATTACGGCATGCGGCTGTCGCACTTGCATATGCTCGACATGCTGCTGCCGGCCTCGATCCCGGCCCCGCGCGACTTCGCCCGCTGGCGTTTCAAGCGTCGCTGGATGGCGTTCATCGACCGCATCATCGACGCGCGTCTCGCATCGGATGAGGGCGACGCGCCGCGCGATCTGTTCGACTTGCTTCGCTCGGCGCGCGATTCCGAGACGGGCGCCGCTTTCACCCGCGAACAGTTGCGGGACCAGGTCGCGACAATGATCGTCGCCGGTCATGCGACCACCGCGATTTCGCTCTTCTGGTCGCTTTATCTGCTGGCCAATGCGACCGGCTGGCAGGATGCCATCGCCGACGAAGCCTCCGGTCTCGACCTGGGAACAGAGGGCGCCGCCGGCGCACTGGCTTCGCTCGTTCAGACCCGCGCCGTCGTCAGCGAGGCGCTGCGTCTTTATCCGCCCGCCTTCACGATGATGCGCGTCGCCATAAACGCTGACCGCGCCGGCGATCTTGAGATCCCGCGCGGCGCCGTGCTCATGATCGCCCCCTGGGTGATCCACCGCCACCGCAGCCTCTGGCGCGATCCCGACGCCTTCGATCCATCCCGTTTCCTGCCCGGTCAACCGCAACCGCCGCGCTTCGCCTATCTCCCCTTCGGCGCAGGCCCCCGCGTCTGCGTGGGTGCGCAGTTTGCGATGGCGGAGGCGACGCTGGTGCTCGCCGCCCTGGTCCAATCGTTCAAAGTGGCCCTCCGAGATAATCAAGTGGTGATGCCAAGACCGATCGTCACAACTCAGCCGGATCGGCCTCCAGCTTTCCTGCTCGAGCCGCGCGCGTGACCTGCGTTTTGGATGCCCGCGCTCACGAACCTGAAGTCGGCTGTTTCCAAATGCTCTTGTAAGCTGCGTGCAGTGAAAGTTGGAGTAAGCAGTGGAATCAACCTTCCTGCTTCACAAGCCAATCAGTTACGGCAGCTCCTTTGCAAACACGCTCTTTTTGATGATGCTTTTACTTCACATCATCGCTGGGGCGATCGCGCCGGTCACCGCTATTGTGGCCCTCACAGCGCAAAAGGGCGGCAACTTACACATGCGCTTCGGACGTTATTTCGTTTGGTCGATGCTCATCATCGCCCTCACCGGGATCATGCTCGACGTGGTTCGCCTCGGCTATTTCGTAAAAGAGAACCATACGAAATATGCGGATTACACCATGCCGAGCACCTATCCGGCGCGCCTGGGCTTCCTGTTTGTGGGGCTCTGCATTCTCTACATATTACGGGAGGTCACGCCGCCGCGCGTCTTTCGTCGGCAGTCCGGGGAGACGGCTGTCCCAAGGGCGCCCAGCCTGCTCGTTGCGACCGGACTATTGCTCACGTTCATCATCGCTTTGCGGTTCAATCCGTGGACGGGCGCACTGTGGATGATCTGGACTTTCACCCCCATTGTTATTGTCATGGCGCTGACAACCTCGTTCTCGGATCAGAACCGCGGGACGGATGTGGCGCGACATCGCCTTGGCATGAGCTGCCTGGCGGCATTCAGTTGGTGGGGCGCGTTTCAGGGGTTTGGGCCAGCGATCATCATCGCAATCAACGGTGACGATCCATCGACCACCCCCTATCTGGGCGATCAGCCGGGGCCGTTTTCGCCAGCCTTTCTGTTCTTCCTCGCTGGCTGGGCGCCTTTCTTTATCCTCGCGGCCTATCTGATCCGCCGCTTCGCCAAGCTGCGTCATGCTTGAAAATAGAGGATCCTCAATCTTCGAGATGCTGCAATGCTCTTTGAACTGATGGTGACGATCGGGAAGGCGCGTGAGGTTCGGCGCGCGAGGAAGCTTGGCCGCAATGAGTTCGAGGCGCTTATTGCCTTCGAGGCGCACTTGTGTTCATGTTTCGTTCCGATATCATTGGGGAATGCCCTATACTCCGCCGATTCCAAAGGCGCACCTCGAAACCTATAGGGCCGCGGCAAGGGCTTATCGGGCTGCGCGGCGGCTTGGAGCACGCCAGCATGAATGGCATTGGGCGGCGGTGCGCGAGGTCATCAAGCGTCACCCCGAGATGACACACCGGGAAGCGGACAGCTTCGCCCAGTCCATCATCCGCTATGTGTCACTCTATTATGGAAGGTGGTTCTGGAATTAAGGCCGGCCGCCTCGAAGCTGAGCGGCGATTGCCGCATGCAGCTGAGGCACGCTAGAAAGCAGCGCCCCGCCTTGCAGGCGGGGCGCAATTTGAGGCTTGATCACTCGGCCTGGCGGCGGGACCAGATGAGGGTGAACTCACCCTCGCTCTCGGCTTCGACGAGAGAAGCGTAGATGGGAGCCGGAAGGCTCGGATCGTCGAGCTTGACCGAGAGGTACTCGCGACCGGCGCTTGAGGTCTTTTTCCAAGCCGCGCCGAACTCGATCTGCCCCGCAAAGATGCGGTAGTCAGGAGCTTTATCGTTTTCCTTCTCGGCGGGAGCGATCTGCGCCTTGACGTTCAAGGTCAAAGTGCGGACGGCGCCATTGTAGCGATCGCCGGATTTGGTGAAGTTGCCGATCGTAGCCATGAGAGGTCTCCTTGATGACCGGGCCGCGCCTATCGCGGCCTCGATGACGTGGCAGGGCACGGAAACCGCTGGACTTGCAGCTGAAGGCCCGAAGCAACGCGAAGGATGGCGAGATCCCAAGTGTTTTGTTTCGCGATGGAAAGTCCAGTCCATAGGCTGGACGCCGGAAAACACGACAGGAGCGCCATTGCTAGGCCAGCGGAGGCGCAGCCGGTTTTCGGGCTTCACGCGTCCTTCGAGGCGGCGAGGCGCGCGCCCCTCATGTGGAGGCCGATGGCATTTAATCGCGCACCTCAAATGCGGCTCGCTCACGGGCGTCGCCAACAACCCTGAATGTCAGCGCTCGCTCACGTCAGAAGGAAAAAGGCTCCCAGAAAGGCCGCTTCGCAGGGGCTATTGAGTTCGGCGCGGGCTCGAAACCTGCAAAAGCGGGAGTGTTTTCGGGGAAATCGACCGGGCCGGGCTAGTCAACACCCTCTACGCCCTACCGAATTGCGAAAAAAGTGGGTCCCTCGGTAGCTCCCCCCCGTCAAGCCTCAAATCGCGCTCCGCCTGCAAGGCAGGGCGCTTCTGCAGGACGTCGCTGCATCTGGCCTTTCGATCGCTGCTGTCGACCCGTCCCTTCCGGCCAACATGCATGCGTGCAGTGGGTCGCTAGCTGCCGTGGCGGCTTTCTCGTGAAGCCATGCTCGGCATGGCGGCTTTCGGATCCAACTGCAGTCTTCTCCAAAAACGACGAGACACTCCCGCCCTTCACCCTAACCGGTCCTCAATGTGTCCCCGGGCATGTAGGTCCGCATGACTGGGAAAAAGTTTCCTTCCCTCCGCCAAAATGGCTCAACGAGCGCGGCCCCGCTCTGATACGACTGATGTCGGAATTCATTGTGCGGACGTCCAAGCAATAGGGCGGCTCGTGTTTTCAGGTATGAGGGAGATTTTTGATGAGGGTCTTACGGGCATCGCTTCTGGTCGCCGCGATCCTATTGAATTCGGGGCTAGCGTCCGCCGCCGAGCGGGTGACGGTGGACAATTTCGTCCGCGCGGAAACCGACCACTATTTCAAGGCCAAGGCCGACGCGGGGTGCTTCGGCAAGTTCTGCAACGAACCGGGGCCGCCGGCGATCGACAAGCAGATCATCATCCGCATGAACCGGGATACGCCCTATAGCATGGCGGTTTTCGATCTCTCGACCCCCGTGACCATCGTCAAGCCCGACACGGGGAAGCGCTTCCAGTCCATGGTCGTGATCAACGAGGATCATTACATCAAGCTCGTCGCCTACGAACCGGGAACCTACACCCTCACCCAGGATAAAATGGGGACCCGCTATGTTCAGGTCGGCTTCCGCACCTTGGTCGATCCGAATGATCCCGCCGACATCGCTGAATTGAAGAAGGCGCAGGACGGCATCAAGGTCATTCAGGACAATCCTGGAAAATTCGAGGTCCCTGATTGGGATCAGGAGCAGCTGAACGGCTTGCGCGCGGCGATCCTGACCATGACGCCCTATGTCACCGGCAGCCGCGGCATGTTCGGCGACGTGAGCGAGGTCGGTCCGGTCGCCCATTTCATCGGCACGGCCGCCGGTTTCGCCGGCAACAGGGAGAAGGACGCGGTCTATGTCAACACCGTGGTGAAAGACAATGACGGCGTCACGCCCTACACGCTGACGGTCAAGGACGTGCCGGTGGACGCTTTCTGGTCGATCACCGTCTACAACAAGGACGGCTTTTTCGAGCCGCCCGCCAACGCCATCTCGGTCAACAACCTGACCGCGAAAAAGAACGCCGACGGCACGACGACCGTTCACTTCGGCGGGGATCCCGCCGCGCCCAATCATCTCAGGATCATGCCGGGCTGGAACTATATCGCGCGTCTGTACCGGCCGAGGCCCGAGATCCTCGACGGAAGCTGGAAGTTTCCTGAGCCCGTTTCAGCAAAATAGCGCCTGTGACTCCGGACGTTGACAAGGCAAGGTTTGACATAGGGGACGTCGGCTGCTGGCTGGAGGTCTCCTTCGAAGGGATAGTCCGCTTCATTGGCGACCGGGCAGACACTTGAGGGGTTTTCATGGTCGTCCGCAAAGCGATCTTAAAGCGGGCGCACCGAGCTAAGTAAGTATCTAGTGCCGTTTAGTCAGCTTCCGGCCTTCTCCAGCGGAAGATGAGGCGGCTTAAGCGCCAGCCTCCTTGCGGTGGTCGAGGATGCGGATGCCGAGCCGCTTGGCTTTGTCGGCGAGATTGTCGGTGATGCCAGCGCCCGGGAAAACGATGACGGCTCGCGGCACCTCGGCGAGAAGCGCGTCGTTGCGCTTGAACGGTGCGGCCTTGCCGTCGCGGTCCCAGTCGGGCTTGAACACGATCTGCGTGACCTTGCGGCTGCCGGCCCAGCAAGCGGCGATGCGCTCGGCGCCCCTCGGCGTGCCGCCATGCAACAGCACCATGCCGGGATAGTGGGCAAGCGTCTCATCGAGCACCTGCCAGATGCGCCTGTGATCGTTGCAAGCCGTGCCGCCGGAAAAGGCGATGCGCGTGCCTTTCGGCAGATGCACCTCGGTTTCGGCGCGGCGCTTGGCGGAAAGGTATTCGCGGCTTTCAAGGAACGAGGCGGTGAGCTTGGCGTGGTTGACGAGGCTGCCGCAGCGGGGCCGCCAGGCGGAGCCCGTGAGCGTCTCGTAGTACTCGCCCGCGCGATCGCGCACATATTCGAAGACCTGGCGGCGTTCGAGAAGGGTCTGGCCTTCGGCGATGAGGCGTTCGAGTTCGACCGAGCGCACCTCGCTGCCGTCCTGTTCTCCTTGCGAGCGTCTTTGGCGGTCTTCGTTGTCGTCGAGCGACCGCTGCACGCGGCTGGCCTTGCGGTGAAAGAGGTCGGCGAGATGCCAGGCGAGATCGTCGAGGTCATCCTCGAAGCGGCTGCCGATGAGAGCGGCGGACAGGCCTTCAAACAGGAGATCGAGGCCCTGATCGAGCTGGCCGGCATCGGGCAGTGGGCGGGGATCGGGCTCATCCTCATGGGCGTGATAGCCGTGGATTTGCAGCTCTTCGATGACGCGGGCGGTTGGCGAGAGGCCGGCGGGCGAAGGAGAAACGGGCTTTGAGCGAGTCATGAGGGTCTCCGGCGATGAGGGTTGTGGGAGGCCGCGCTCATGCGGCCTTTCCTGGCGAGCTCTTGCCGGAAGCGAGAGCGAGGCCTGCACCGCAAAGCGGCCGCAGCACAGCGGAGGACGGCGGGCCGGCGCTGTTTTGCTTCGCGATGCAAAGCGGGCCAACGCCCGCGGCGGAAAAGAGTGGAGGACCGCCGTTGCGCCTCGCTTCCGCTTCTGGCCTTCTCGCCACTCTCAAAAGGCCGTCTGCGCGCCCTATTACAGTCCTCGGAACCAAGACCGGAATTCCGTGAAGACTGTTTCTCTTGGTCACGGCCCAGCGCTTTCCGCACTAAGTCGGAGACAAGGGCGCTCAATGCTCCTGGTCGTCGCGCCAGAGATGTGGCCTGAGCCGCTGCACCAGCGATGCTACGCCGAGCGACTTCAGATCATCGTTGAAGTCTTTCCGGACCGGCACCAACAGCCGCGCCGCGATGCCTTGGGAGATCACCCTTGTCGCGAGTGCGAGCCCCGCGTCAAGGCCCGCGCGGTCATTATCGCAGGCGATGTAAAGACGCTTGAGGCTGTCCGGCAGACGGAGGGCGCCGAGGTGCGCGGCGGACAACGCCGCAACACTCGGAAGGCCCGGAAGAACGGAGTGCAACGCCAGTATGGTCTCGATCCCTTCGCCAGCGGCGAGAACGACGCTCGGGATGCCGAAGCGGACCCCGTGGCCATGTAATTCGCCAAGCGCCTTTCTCGGCTCCAGGACATCCGCCTTACCGCCGCCATCTGCACGAAGCCAGGTGCGATGGACGCCCATGATGCGGCCGTTAAGATCGGTCACGCGGGCAATGAGCGCAGGCAGGGGCTTGGGCTCGATGCTACCCTCGGCGCGATAATAGCAGTTGGCCAGGAAGCCGAGGGCTGGATGATCGAGATCGCAGGTGATGCCGCGGCTCCGCAGATAGGTTTCGGCGATGGTGCCTGGAACGCGACACGTGAGCGCAAAGAGACGCGCCGCGGCCTCCGGGTTGCGAGATGCTCGTGTCGCCGCGTCGGGCACAGCACGTTTGAAGGCTCGTCTCGGCGGCTCATTCAGAAAGGCTCGGGCTTCGTCAAATGCCTCGCTTACAGTGGCAAGCCCCCGATTGAGGCGGATAAGATCAAGGAGATCGCCATGCTCGCCAGTTGCAGCGTCGGTCCATTTTCCGGCTGCTGCATTGGAGGAGGATCGAAGCCGGACATACAGGCTTCTGCCTCTCGAGCCAGTCACGTCTCCAACAACCCAATAACCCCCGCGCCTGGCGCCTTTCGGCAGATAGTGATGGCAAACGGCTTCGGCTTGCGCGGCAAGCCGTTGGGCCAGATCGGCCGCAAAGCTTTCCATGACACTAACTCTTAAGAATCAGGGGTCAATGGACGCTGGGCGAAGCTTGCTCGAAGAGCCGGCCGAGAATGGCCTCGCAGCCTTCGTCAAGGGGAACGAACAGGCGCAAACGCCAGGCGATGATTTCGCTGACAAGGCCAAGGGCTTTCAAGGCAGGGACCGAACTCTCGCCAAAGCCCGTGAGCTCGACTCGGTCGCGCCCCATGACCTTGGCTTTGCGAAGCGTAAGACCGTCGCCAAGCTGGATCGGGCGCCCATCGCAACACGGTGGCAGCTTCGTCTGGCGTGCCGGCAATTAAACTCCTGCTGGATTTAGTCCCGGCACAGTAATTGAGCACCTAGACTGATACTTGTACTGCTGGGTTCCCAATACATCACCCTATCGTGCGGCAAATCCGTTGATGACGGCGCGCCTGCTCTTGGTCCGCCTGTCATGCAAAATCAACGCCAATCAGGCGGGCTGGTCGGCGGTCTGAGCAAAGGCGAAGCCTTTCATGAGGTAGAGGCGTAACAGGAAAAATGGCCGCTTCTGGCCCTCTTGCCCAGTTCGCGTCGGCGAAGAGAGTCTCAGCTTTGAAGTGCTGAGCCGTCGCTTCGCGCGCCGGCACTAAGCAGCGCAAATCGAAGCCTTGGCGACATGCTCGCCAAAGTTCGAATCCGCTTCCAAGATTCGAATTCACCCCACGAAAGGCGTTAGCCAATTCCGAAAATGCCCCTTACAAAACAGTGCGGCCAAAATCGAATGTTAGCCAATTTAAGCTATTGATTTCATTCACCTAGTTCACTCCAACCCCTTCCAGACATGGCGTCGTTGGAAACCCGAACGGTAGCCTTGGGGGTCCGTGGCAAAGTCTCTTTCACGATGCCCGGCGCGTGCAGGCGGCCATCGCCGAGCATTTGGAGCGCCGCGGCTATCGCATCGTTAAGGCGATGAGGATCGAGGTCAAAAGCCGCCGAGGCGGGTTAGGCACCGCGTTACCCGATTTCCCCTTGGCATTGCTTCTCGCGAAGCTCCATTGCCTTAGACCTGCCCAGAAGCCAATCGATCGAAACGTCAAGCCGGTCTGCTATCTGAGCCAGCCGGTAAATGTCAAGCGCGCGGAGGCCCGCGTGTTCAAGGTCGACAGTGCGCCGGCCGCCAAGCCCAATGCTTGAGCAGAGCTGGTCATATGTGATGCCGCGGAGGCGGCAAGCGATTGCGAGCCGCTCTCGGAATATAGAGAAATTCGTTTCCATACTTCGGATATGCGTCAGCCGAAGCTGCGCCGCAAGATCCTACAGCGGCGCCGCAAACGCACTTACGGCGGCACTTCGTAGATCTGCGTGCTTCTCTCTGCTCGCGGAAATCGTGAAATAAGCGCAAATCTCGCTCGGATTTGTTCGCGAAAACCAGTCTAACCGATTAATTTTTCTTGGCTGTAAGAACAGCCATTCGGGAGCCAAACCATTGTTTTTATGAAAGAACGCAGGGCCTGAAAATCCGCGTGCTAGTGGTTCTATTGGGCCCTGGCAATCGAACTCGGGAGAATCAGTTCGTTTTTGTTCTTAGCTGCAAAGTGCCGGTCTGACATTGCCGTGGCGCTTGCGCCAGGCGGACACAATTCAAGGGCGGCATCCCTCCAGAAACAAGCCGGCGCAGACCCTCGCTCTTAGCGCGATCTCGTCTGGGCCGGGCGCGCTTCGCTGGCCGAGCATCGCGGCGCGCTGCGGGTCCATGATCATCATGCCGCGCAAAATACCCGCCGCCGTTTGCGGATCGTCGAGCTTTATGAGGCCGCGCTCACCTTGGCGCCTGAGCCAATTCGCCATCGCATCACTGATCCGCTGGATGGCGGCCTCATAGAAGGCGGCAGCGATTTCCGGGAACCGCTCGCATTCGCCAATCACCAGACGGTTGATGGCGATCGTCTCCTCGCTGAGCGTCAGCCTTCCGAATTCTGCAAGGATCCGTTCCAGAGCCGCCTCAAGACTGAGCGCGCCAAGCACCTGCTCATCGATCGCAAGCATAAATCCGTCGATGCTGTCGGTGACCACCGCTTTAAAGAGAGCCGCCTTGGTCGGGATCAGCCGGTACAGCGTCCTCGTGGACACCCCGGCTTGCTGGGCCACATCCCCAATGCAGGTCGCCGCGTAGCCTTTCGCCTGAAACTCCTTGGCTGCGGCCTCAATGATGAGCTGCCGCGTATCGTCGTCGCAGCGGATTTGCGGCCGCCCACGGGGCCGCTTCACGCTTTGTTGAATTTGTACCATCGCCATTTTCCAAATTCACGTTTGACACGCCCTATATGGCGCCTATTTTAGAAAATGACAAGTTTCAAAAATAACAGCGTGGCGTTACGGATCGCCATCTGGGGAGCGCAGGAGCGGTAAAATGACAGCACATGCAAGATCTTTCGATATCCAGAAGGCGCTCCCCGAAGCCGAAGTGATCGACCGCCTGCACCTTGCGCCTAACGCCGCCGCGCCACAGAAGACTTCAAGGAATCAGCGGCTGCGGAAGCTGCTTCTGACCGCGGCCAGTATAATTGCGCTCTCGGGAGCGGCCCATTTTGGTTGGGGTTACTGGACCGTGGGCCGCTTCGAGGTTTCAACGGACGACGCCTACGTCAAGGCCGATAACACCACGATCGCGCCGAAGGTCTCGGGCTATCTCGCAGCCGTTCTTGTCGGCGACAACGAGTCTGTGAAAGCCGGGCAGGCGCTCGCGCGCATCGACAACCGCGATTACGAGGTGGCGCTCGAGCAGGCCAAGGCCGATGTCGCCGCCGCCAAGGCAGCCGTTTCGACCAAGCGGGCGGCGCTCGACGCGCAGCAATCCATCATCGATGCCGCGAGGGCGGCAATCAGCGTGGATGAGGCAAACCAAACCTTCGCCGAACAGGACGACAAGCGCTACGCTCACCTCGCCACAACGGGGTATGGCTCCGTTCAGAATGCGCAGCAGGCTGCGTCGCGGATCGCAGCCGCCAAGGCCGGCGTCGCGCGCGATCAGGCCTCGCTCGTCACCGCGCTGAAACAGGTCGACGTGCTGAAGGCCGAACTTGCGCAGGCCGAGGCAAGCCTTGGCCGGAGCGAGGCGCTGCAAAATCAGGCGGAACTCAACCTGTCTTATACAGACATCATTTCGCCGGGCGATGGCGTTGTCGGCAACCGTACGCTGCGCGTTGGCCAATATGTGCAAGCCGGAACGCAACTGATGTCGGTCGTGCCGGTCGCTCAGGCCTATATCGTCGCCAACTACAAGGAAACTCAGCTCACCAATGTCCGGCCCGGTCAGTCCGTCGAAATCGAGGTCGACACCTTCCCAGGCGTCGTGGTGCGCGGGCGGGTCGATAGTATTGCGCCGGCGAGCGGTCAAGAATTTGCTCTTCTGCCGCCCGACAACGCCACCGGTAATTTCACGAAGATTGTGCAACGCATCCCGGTGAAGATCGTTCTCGATCCCGGCAGCCCGCTCGCCGGCGACCTGCGCCCGGGCATGTCGGTTTACCCGGCGATCGACACCAAGCCCCAGGACAAGCCTGTGCGCGTCGCCTCCGCCAAGTAACCGGCCGGATAGAAGATTTCGCTGGAGTGAAGACGATGTCGGACGCTCTTGAAGCCACAGCGCTCGGTTCGCCCCAGATCCCCGCTCAATCCGCGGACAAGGCAAGCCTTAAGACCTGGATCGCGGTGGTCGCGGGGATGATCGGCGCCTTCATGGCGATCTTGAACATCCAGATCACCAACGCCTCGCTCCTTTACATCGAGGGCGGCATTGGCACCGGCGTCGATAACGGAACCTGGATTTCGACCTCCTATCTCATCGGCGAGATCGTGGTGATCCCGCTCACGGCTTATCTGAGCCGTGTCTTCTCCTTCCGGAATTACATCCTTGCCAGCACGTTCTTCTTCGCGCTGTTCTCGATGGCCTGCGCGTTCGCCCGCGATCTTCCGTCCATGATCGCCATGCGCGGCTTGCAAGGGTTCGCTGGCGGCGTGCTGATCCCCATGGCCTTTACGATGGTTGCGACCAAGCTGCCGAAGGCTCAGCAGCCGGCCGGTCTCGCCATGTTTGCGATCGCCGTGACCTTCGCGCCGGCCATTGGCCCGACCATCGGCGGCTATCTCACCGAGAATTACGGTTGGCAGACCATCTTCTTCGTCAACACCCTCCCAAGCATCGTCATGATCGCAGCGCTGTACCTGACGCTTGAGCGCGCGCCCATGAGCCTTGGCCTCCTCAGGGAAGGCGACTGGGCCGGAATCGCAACCATGGCGATTGGCCTGTCCTCGCTTCAGACTCTGCTTGAAGAAGGCAACAAGCACGACTGGTTCGGCTCACCGTTCATCGTGCGTCTTGCCGTGATCGCGACCGTCTTTCTCATCGCCTTTCTTATCATTGAACTGACCGCAAAAAAGCCGCTTGTGAACCTGCGTCTGCTGCTCAACCGCAATTTCGGCATCGGCACTGTCGCCAATGTTCTCGTCGGCTTCGCGCTCTTCGGCTCCATCTATGTGCTGCCGCAATATCTCGGCCAGGTGCAGGGCTACAATGCCGAACAGATCGGCCTGGTGCTCGCCTGGACGGGGTTGCCGCAACTCCTTCTCATTCCGCTCGTCCCCTGGCTGATGAAGCGTTTCGACATCCGCTATATCGGATCGCTCGGCATCCTCATCTTCGCGGCAAGCTGTTTCATGAACACCACGATGTCGATCGACTATTCGGGCGATCAGCTCTTTCTGCCCAACATCGTGCGCGCCATCGGGCAGGCGCTCGTCATCACGCCGCTGACGGCGGTGGCGATGTTCAGCATCGCGCCGACAGACGCGGGCGACGCGTCTGGCCTGTTCAACATGCTGCGCAATCTCGGCGGCGCGGTCGGGACGGCGGCGCTTGCCACCATCATCACCAAGCGCGAGCAGTTCCACTCGAACATCATCGGCCAATCGGTGACGCTCGCGCGCGACGAGGTGCGGCAACGGATCGAGGCCCTGACCAACTACTTCATGGCGCATGGCGTTCCCGATCACGAAGCCGCCCGGCATCAGGCCGTCACCGAGCTTGGCAAGTTGGTCAAGCGCGAGTCCTTCGTTTTGGCTTTCAGCGACACTTTCGCGGTCATTGGCGTGGTGCTTGTGATCGCCGCGATTGTCCTGCTCTTCGCGCGTCGCGGACAGGCCGGAGCCGCGGCGGCTCACTGAAGAACAGGGCGCCGTGCCGAAGGCTGGCGGGGCGTTCAATCCCACTCGGCGGCAGAACGTTAAACTGAGGAGGAAGACGATGAACAAGACTGTTCTGATCACGGGCGTGTCGTCGGGTATCGGGCTGGCGACCGCACAACTGCTCGCGAGCAAAGGCTTCCGCGTTTTCGGCGCCGTGCGCAAGGAAACGCGCACTTTGCAGGGCGTGGAACTGGTCAGGCTCGATGTCACGGATGATGCTTCGACCGGCGAGGCCGTAAGCGCCATCATCGCGAAGGCTGGTCCTATCGGAGCCCTCGTCAACAATGCGGGCTACGGCCTTGCCGGCGCCATTGAAGAAACCAGCGTCGCTGAAGCGCGCGAACAGTTCGAGACGAATTTTTTCGGTGTGATCCGCATGGTCAACGCTGTCTTGCCGGGAATGCGCAAGCAAGGCTATGGGCGGATCGTAAACATCAGCTCGATACTCGGTTTCATCCCATTACCGTATATGGGCATCTACGTTGCGAGCAAACACGCTGTGGAAGGGTACACCGAGACGCTCGATCACGAAGTCCGCCAGTTTGGCGTGCGCGCCGTGCTGGTAGAACCCGATGTGACCCGGACGAACTTCGAGCGCAACACAAGGGCGGTCGCCGCGACTATTTCGGCCTACGCCGCCCAGAAGTCGCGAGCCATGCAAGCGCTGCAGGAGCAAGGAAAAACGGGCACGGATCCGCAAGCGGTCGCGCAAGTCATTCTCACGGCCTTGACCGCGAAGTCTCCCCGCTTGCGCTATCCGGTCGGAAGCGGCGGCCGGCTCAGTCTCTTGCGCCGTTTCGTGCCTGATATGGTAGGCAAAAGCATTCGCAAGCAGTTCCGGTTGGATGAAGCGTCGCCCTTGGCCGGATGACCGGCTTCCTCCTCCCAAACATCGAGCGGCTCCGACCGGTCATTCCCGTCCCGGCGTTTACAAGCCAGGCTGTAGAGAGGCGACGAACGCGTCAATGAACAGCGTACGGCCCCGGCTCATAGGGTTTTTCTCACTAACGCTCGTTCTCTGTTCTGATCCGGAGACTCTTGCGCAGCAAGGCGCCGCCCAGTCCCGACAACCTGACGCGATGGGGTCGGCTGTGCTCACGGTCGAGGAGGAAAAGGTCAAGGCGGCGACGCCCGGCTCGGCGTTCAGGGAATGCGCGCCTGGCTGTCCGGTCATGATCGTCGTGCCTGCCGGCGCATTCACGATGGGCTCGCCCGAGACAGAAGCCGGCCGGGAAACCAATGAGGGTCCCCAGCATGAGGTGACGATCGCGGGACCTCTCGCCGTGTCCAAATTCGAGGCGACATTCGAAGAATGGGATGCTTGCGCGGCTGCGGCGGCGTGCCCTGGCGCTTCCGAGGTTTGGGGTCGTGGCCCCATGCCCGTGATCAATGTGAGTTGGATCGATGCTCAGAAATACGTCGTCTGGCTTATGGCGTTGACGGGAAAGCCTTACCGGCTCTTGAGCGAAGCCGAATGGGAGTACTGCGCCCGCGCCGGCGCCAAGACCCGCTATTTCTGGGGCGATGAACCTGGCGCCGGCGAGGCCAACTGCGATGGCTGCGGCAGTCAATGGGATCTCAAACAGACGGCGCCAGTCGGATCGTTCAAGCCCAACGCATTTGGACTTTACGACATGCACGGCAACGTTTGGGAATGGGTTGAGGATAGCTGGCGCGCGAATTACATGGGAGCCCCAACGGACGGATCGGCATGGCTTCAGGGTGGACCGCCTGCCTTCCGGGTCATTCGCGGCGGTTCGTGGCGCAACGAGAGCGAGCTTTTGCGCGCCGCCGTTCGCGACAGGCGCAATATCAATGTCCGGTTCGACACGCTCGGTTTCAGGGTCGCCAGAACATTGAAGCCCTGATCTCCGAAGCTGCGGCCCCATATCGGGAGGCGTTTGTGATTATCGACAGGCCGATTTGTCCAGACGGGCAGGCAGCGCTGACGGGGACCAGCACCTCACCCTGCCTTGCGGCATCGCGACCTTTCATCCTTGCGGCGACCATCCTTGCCTCCGCGATGGGCTTTATCGACGGGTCTGTTGTAACGATCGCGCTTCCGTCCATTGAGCGCGACCTTTCGGCGCCGTTCGAGACAATTCAATGGGTTGTCAACGGCTACACGCTGACGCTCGGAAGTATCATTCTCATCGGTGGTGCCGCCGGGGACCGTTACGGGCGCCGGGGCGTCTTCCTGATAGGCATTGCAATCTTTACATTGGCTTCTGTCGCCTGTGCGCTTGCGCCCAGCATAATGATGCTCATCGGCGCCCGGCTCGTGCAGGGGATCGGCGCAGCGCTCATGATTCCCCAAAGCCTTGCCATCATAACCGCCTCCTTCCCAAAGACGGTGCGCGGGCAGGCGATTGGTGTTTGGGCGGCGGCTTCCGCGATCACGACCGCGCTTGGACCGCCCCTCGGCGGCTTTTTGATCGACACGCTCAGCTGGCGACTCGCTTTCTGGATCAATTGTCCGATCGCCTTTGCGGTAATCTGGCTGACGCTCATCCATGTCCCCGAGAGCCGAAACGAGACGGAAACAGGCGAACTCGACTGGCTCGGCGGCCTTCTTGCCGTTCTAGCTCTCGGGATGCTGACCGAGGGCCTCAGCTTGGCTTCGGCAAATTCCTCTCTCTCCCTTCCCGTTTTGATCTCGTTCGGCATCGCCACTTTGGCCTTCGTGCTTTTTTGGAGGAGGGAAAGCCGGGCGTCTCAGCCGTTATTGCCGCCTGCATTCTTGCGGAACCGCGAATTTGCAGCCGCCAACCTGCTCACGCTCCTCCTCTACGGTGCGTTTAGTGCGGTGTTGTTCCTGTTGCCTTTCGACCTCATTGTGCGTCGTGGCTTTAGCGCGTCCGAAGCCGGCTTGGTCTTTCTGCCGATGGGCCTTGTCATCGGACTGGCCTCGCGAAGCGCGGGGCGATGGGCCGACACGGCCGGGCCTCGCCTGCCCCTTGTCCTCGGCTCGGTGATCGTCGCGCTGGCCGCGATTCTCTTGGCGTTGGACTCTGCTAATCTGTGGCTGGGAGTTGTGGGACCTGTCTTGCTGATGGCAATCGGTATGGCGATGGTGGTGGCGCCTCTCACCACCGCCGTGATGAACGCGGTTCCGGAAGCCGAATCCGGCATTGCCTCGGCCGTCAACAACGCGGCCAGCCGTATTGCCGGCCTGAGCTCGGTGTTAATCGTGGGGCTGGCTGCTTCTCTTCTTTATCGCCATGAGGTGCAATCGCTCCTCATCGATGGAGCCCCGGACCTGCGCTTTGGCGCCCTGCCGGCCCCATCTTCGCCAGCAAGGGCTCCGCTCGAAGCCGCATTTCTTTACGCCTATCAAATGGCGATGCTCATTGCCGCCGCTCTTGCCAGTTTCGCCGCTGTGGCGGGTGTTATCCTCGTCAGGCCTAGGACTTAGGCCTGCGATACATGCGCATTGTCTCGCCGTGGGAGTTTCCAGTTCGGCCGGACGTAGTGGCAGGTGTAGCCGTTCGGATAGCGCTCCAAGTAATCTTGATGCTCGGGCTCAGCCTCCCAGAAGTCGCTTGCGGGAACAACTTCGGTGACGACCTTCCCTGGCCAAAGACCCGATGCTTCGACATCGGCGATCGTATCCTCAGCAACCTTTTTCTGATCGTCGCTCGTGGTGAAGATTGCGGAGCGGTAGCTCGTGCCACGGTCGTTGCCCTGCCGATTGAGGGTCGTCGGGTCGTGTATCTGGAAGAAGAACTCCAGGAGCGTCCGGAAGCTCAATTTCTCGGGATCGAAAATGATCTCAATGGCTTCGGCATGGCCGTCGTGATTGCGGTAAGTGGCATTCCGAACCTTCCCGCCGGTATAGCCGACCCGTGTTGAAATCACGCCCGGCAGCTTGCGAATGAGGTCCTGCATGCCCCAGAAACAGCCCCCGGCAAATACAGCTCGTTCCTCGCTCATTGAATATCCTCCACTTGATCGAGATAGGCGCCGTAGCCCTCGGCTTCCATCCGGTCTCGAGGAATGAAGCGTAGGGACGCCGAGTTGATGCAATAGCGCAGGCCGCCGCGATCTTTCGGACCATCGTCGAAGACGTGACCGAGATGGCTGTCGCCAAAAGCCGAGCGCACCTCCGTGCGGATCATGCCGTGCGACCTATCGTGCAGTTCCTTGATGTTCACGGGCTCGATCGGTTTGGTGAAGCTTGGCCAGCCACATCCCAATTCGAACTTGTCCGATGAGGCAAACAAGGGCTCGCCAGAGACGATATCGACATAGATGCCCGGCTCCTTGTTATCGAGATGCTCGCCCGTGCCGGGGGCCTCGGTGGCGTTTTGCTGCGTCACCCGATACTGTTCGGGCGTAAGCTGGGAAACGGCTTCAGCGGTTTTGCGATAATCGGGCACTTGATCCTCCGCCGTCATTGCTCGTTTTGCATGATCTAAGATTGGGGACGAATTCAACGGGTGCCAGCCCAGTCAATGACGCCGGGTTTCCAAAGCAAGCGCAGAGCGGAAACTTGCCAATGGGGAAAACGTGTCATTCGTCTGCTCGCGTCCATCCACCAGCAACAAGGCTCTCGGTAAGGCTGATGTGGCAAATGAGTGAGCGGCGGTCGATATCGTGCCCCTGCCAATTGGCAGCAGGATAACTTATACTTAAAACAACTCAATCAAATCCAACGGAGTGGATCATGATCCATGGCCGCATCTCACCCGTTTTCGGCGTCTTGCATGCTATCGCACTGATTTTGCTGGCGTTACCTGACGTTGCGCCCGCCCAGACCCGCGATGAGAACCAAAAACTTGCATTTGCGATTTACAAGGAGCTGGTCGAAATCAACACGGTCACGGCGACTGGCGACACGGCGGCGGCCGCCGATGCCATGGCGGCGAGGCTATTGGCTGCAGGTTTTGCCCCTGAAGACGTAAAAGTGTTCCAACCGGCTCCCCACAAAGGCAATCTCGTCGCCAGACTTCGCGGCAGCGGCTCCCAAAAACCGATTTTGCTGCTCGCTCATCTCGACGTTGTTCCGGCCAAGAGAGAGGACTGGTCCACCGATCCGTTCAAGCTTGTGGAGCAGGACGGTTACTTCTATGGCCGGGGAACAGCCGACGACAAGTTCATGGCCGCGGCCTTCGTCGCCACCCTTATCCGCTACAAGCAAGAGGGGTTTAAGCCCGATCGGGACATCGTCGTCGCCTTGGAAACCGATGAGGAAATCCTTGATGCCAATGGGGTGGGCATCAATTGGCTTCTCGCTAATCATCGTGATCTGATCGATGCCGCATTTGCGCTCAACGAGGGGGGCGGCGTGGCGCTGAAAGGCGGAAAGCCTTTGCGTAATGTCGTTCAGACGAGCGAGAAAATCTCGCTCAGTTACAAGCTTGAGGTCAAGAACAAGGGCGGCCACAGCTCGCTCCCGAGAAAGGACAACGCCATCTATCGGCTGGCAGCCGGACTCGTTCGCTTGTCCGAGTTCAACTTTCCCGTGAAATTCAATGAAACGACGCGCGCCTATTTCGAACGGGCTGCAGGAATGGGAGGGGCAGGAGGCTGCGGCTGACATAAGATCGGTGCTCGCAGGCACGCCTGATCCGGCTTCCCCCTCAATCACCCGGCTATCCGCAAATCCCATTATACAATGCGCAGCTTCGCACAACCTGCGTGGCAACCATGCTGGAGGGTGGCCATGCGGTGAATGCCCTGCCGCAGACGGCCCGCGCAAAGGTAAACTGCCGGATTTTGCCCGGAGAGTCCGTGCCGGATGTAAAAGAAACATTGCAGCGGGTTCTGGCAGACGACCAGATCACGCTAGTCCAGATCGGTGAGCCCATCTTGAGCGCTCCCTCGGCGCTCAATCCGGAGGTCATGGGCGCGATAAAGAAAATCACCGAAGAGTTATGGCCCGGCACGCCCGTTGTGCCCTTCATGAGCCCCGGAGCGACGGATGGAAGTGCTCTTCGGAACGCGGGTATTCCGACTTACGGGCAGACGGGCCTTTCGGGTGATATCGAGGATGTGCGCGTGCATGGCAAAGACGAGCGGGTTTCGGTTGAGGCCTTTTACAAGGGCCTGGACTATCACTACAGGCTGATCAAAGCGCTGTCGGAAGGCCACGGATGACAGATGGTCCAAGCAAGTAAAGCCGCCTGCATTTGGTGGCCGATGGGATGCGGCATGGATGAAGAGCCGTGCATGGTTATTGGCATGAAGCGTGAATGGACACGATCATAATGGGTAACCGGTATAGCGTTCCGATCATTTCAGAGGCCGCAAGCTCAGAAGTCTCTGAAGTCATATCACAGGACAGAGCCCGAAAGCGCCTCCGGAGCATCGATCTTCTGCGCGGCTTGGTCATCGTGCTGATGGCGCTTGACCACACCCGCGACTTCTTCGGCGCGACCGGCCCAAATCCTCGCGACATCGCCGATCCCGCGGTTTTCCTGACACGCTGGGTCACCCACTTTTGCGCGCCCACCTTTATCCTCCTCGCCGGGGTTTCGGCGTATCTCTATGGAAATCGCAAGCGAAGCACCGGCCAGTTGAGCTGGTTTCTTCTGACCCGCGGCCTTTGGCTCGTCCTCATCGAGTTCACGCTGGTGCGCTTCGGCTGGACTCTCAGCCTCGATCTCACACTTTTCTTTGCCGGGGTCATCTGGGTCATTGGAGCTTCCATGATCGTGCTCGCTGGGCTTGTCTGGCTGCCTGAAAGGGCGGTCGCCGCGATTGGGCTTATGATGATCGCCGGGCACAATCTGCTCGACGGTATCCGTGCTGAGCGTTTCGGCAACCTCGGTTGGCTCTGGAACTTTCTGCACCAGCCGGCCCTGCTTCATATCGGGGCGCAAGGTAAGTTCTTTGTCGTTTATACCCTTATACCCTGGGTGGGTGTTATGGCGATGGGTTACGCCCTGGGCCCAGTATTCAAGCTTGATCCGAGCGTCCGGCGCCATCTCCTTTTCTGGGCAGGCACAGCCCTGATCGCGGGCTTTATCCTCCTTCGGGCCACCAATCTTTACGGGGACCCTGCTCCTTGGAGCGTACAGGACACCTTCCTTGGCACGCTCCTGTCCTTCATCAATTGCGAAAAGTATCCCCCGTCGCTGCTCTATCTCATGATGACGCTCGGACCTGCCCTCGTAATGCTTGCGGTTTTCGAGCATGCCCGTGGCCGGATTGCAGACTGGCTCACGACCTTTGGGCGCGTGCCCTTTCTCTTCTATGTGGTGCATCTGCCCGTCATCCATGCCCTTGCCGCAGGGCTCGCCTGGCTAACGGTGGGCGACGCCGAGTTTATGTTCGGCCACGCCGTTCCGCCGAAACCGGCGGTCTTTGGGCTCGGTCTCGTCGGCATCTACGCCGTATGGCTCCTGTTGCTTGTGATGCTCTATCCGCTTTGCCATGGGTTTGCAGCGCTCAAGCGGAGCCGGGACGATTGGTGGTTGAGCTATCTCTGAAAAGATCTCCCATTCGGGCCCGTGTTTTCCTTCCCCACATAACCAGTCGTCGGCGTAGTCTCACTCGGCCTGGAAAGTCGGATCCGCCCTGTCATGGCGCGGAAAGAGGTGTTGTTGCCGGCTTTGACGATGTGGCAGTGATGGGCGACGCTTTTTCGACGCCGTCGTGTGGCGAGAGTTCAACGAGGTGCATGCTGATCTATGGCGCTATTTCGCAGAGACGACGGAGCGCTTAATTCGGCAGACAATTTCGGCTGACACCGCCGACGCCGAGATGGTCACGGAGCCAATTGGTTTGGTATGAGCGGCTCGACCGGAATGCGTCATTTGGCCGAACATGGACGAGCCCAAGAACTTTGTTAGATGTGCGCCCGCTAATGGAATCGGAGCGGCGGTTTCCCGTCTCCCTTGTGGAGCGGATTCCCCTGGCAGGAGACGCCGAACGCTCCCAAGGCTACGTCATTCACCGCCCCGTCCACAACGGTAATAAACAGCTACCCTCGAACATCGTGACATATGCGTGAAATTGGCTCGGATTTGTTCGGGAAAACTGGTGTAACCGATTGATTTTTCTTAGCTTAAAAGACAGCCGTTCGGGAGCTAAGTCATTGTTCTGATGCAAGAAAGCGGGGCATCATAATCCGCGTGTCGGGGCGTCGAGTCCCTCATCAGCTACCGCATATTTCTCAATGGCTTAGGTTTTCGCGTGGCTTGAACGTCAAGCGCATTCGGGAAACTTCGCTTCGGCCAAGAGGCCGGGACGGCAGTGCATCGGCAGCAAGTTCGAGGATGTCAACGCCGGGCAAATCGAGTTCACCGTAAAGTAGGCGAGCGAAAACACTCCAAATCGGTGGTGGACCTGTCGAAACCGTCACGAGATGCGCGGCGTTTGGGCCTTTCATGTACTATGACGCCCGGCAGGCTGCGGCGTATGGCATAGCGGACTGGAACAAATCGTGATCATTTTGATCTTTGGGATCGACCTCAGCTCAGAGCCATGCTGCCATCTAACAGTTTTGCAGACCTCAACGCGGATCAGGCCCGCGCCGCGCAACACGGCGCGGGCGGTGGGCCCTTGCTGATTATAGCGGGGGCGGGTTCCGGCAAGACACAGACACTTGCGCATCGGGTGGCTTATCTCATCAGTGAGGGCGCCGATCCCAGCCGCATCCTGCTGCTCACCTTTTCCCGCCGCGCCGCCCAGGAAATGGAGCGGAGGGTGGAGCGCATCCTCACCGGCTGCGGCATGAGCCGGGGCTGGCCTCCATCGGCTGGTCCGGCACCTTTCACGCTGTCGGTGCACGACTTTTACGCGACTTCGCGCATTCCATCGGCCTCAACCCAGCCTTCACCATTCACGACCGGGAGGATTCCGCTGACCTGTTGAACCTCGTCCGCCACCAATTAGGCCTCTCCGAGCAGGAGCAGCGCTTTCCCCTGAAGGCTACCTGCCTTGCAATCTATTCGAGAGCAGTGAATTCCGGGGACGCCCTCGATCGCGTGCTCGCAAAGCATTTCCCCTGGTGCGCCGGCTTCGAAGAGGATCTTCGCCGCCTGTTCGAGGGCTATGTAGAGGCGAAGCAAAGCCAGCATGTCCTCGACTATGACGATCTTCTTCTCTATTGGGCGGAACTGATGAAGGTGCCCGAAGTCGCGAGCGAAGTTTGCGGCCTGTTCGACCATGTGCTGGTGGATGAGTATCAAGACACCAATGCCATCCAGGCGGCGATCCTGTTGGCGCTCAAGCCGGATGGCCAAGGACTGACCGTCGTTGGCGACGATGCCCAGTCGATCTATGGCTTTCGCGCGGCCTCCGTCCGCAACATTCTCGATTTCCCGAAGAAGTTCGATCCGCCCGCCGCGATCATTACGCTCGACCGGAATTATCGCTCGACCGTGCCGATCCTTGACCGCCGCCAACGCCGTGATCGCGCTCGCCAAGGAGCGCTTCACCAAGAACCTCTGGTCCGATCGAAGCTCGGCCGAAAAGCCCGCTCTCGTCGCGGTTCAAGACGATGCGGCCCAGGCCCACTTCGTGGTCGAGCGCGTCCTCGCCAACAGGGAAGAGGGCGTGCCGCTGAAAGAGCAGGCCGTGCTGTTTCGCACCAGCCATCATAGCGCGGTTCTTGAAATCGAGCTCAGCCGGCGGAACATCCCTTTCGTCAAATTCGGCGGCCTCAAATTCCTGGAAGCCGCCCATGTCAAGGACATGCTCGCGGTGTTGCGCTGGGCTGAAAATCCCCTCGACCGGGTGACGGCTTTCCGGGTTCTGCAGCTTCTGCCGGGCATCGGCCCGGGCACCGCCGGGAGGCTCCTGGATGGGTTGGCGGGCCGCCCTGCCCTTCAGCATCTCTCCTTTTTCCGGCCGCCGGCGCGGGCGGCGGAGGATTGGCCGGCCTTTACAACGCTGATGCAAAGGCTTTGGACCAAAGCGGCGGACTGGCCCGCGGAAATGGATCTCGTGCGCGATTGGCTGAACCCTTATCTCGAACAGAGATATGCCGATGCGCTTGTCCGCGCCGGCGATCTCGATCAGCTTGCCAAAATCGCCGCGGGCTATGCGAGCCGCCGCGCGTTCCTGACCGATCTCACCCTTGATCCGCCCCAGGCCACGAGCGACGAAGCCGGAAAGCCTTCGCTCGATGAGGATTATCTGATCCTCTCGACCATCCATTCCGCCAAAGGCCAGGAATGGAAGGCGGTCTCCGTCCTGAATGTGGTCGATGGCTGCATTCCCTCGGATCTTGCCACCGGCGCCGCCGACGAGATCGAAGAGGAGCGCCGCCTTCTTTATGTGGCCATGACGCGGGCAAAGGACGAGCTGAACCTGATCGTGCCGCAGCGCTTCTATACCCATCAGCAGGCCCGCACCGGCGACCGGCATGTCTTTGCCGGGCGCAGCCGCTTCATTCCCGCTTCGCTTGGCCCATCACTTCAACCGCGTGAGCTGGCCCATCGCGCGTCAGGCAAAAGGCGGCGCGCCGGCTGCAAAGCCGCAAGTCGATATCCGCGAGCGCATGCGCGGCATGTGGAGCAAAACAGGCTGACCAACCGCCGTTGCGCAGCTCATGCTGACCCGCTTCTGCGGCGAGTGGAAGATCGGCTTCACGAAGCATCAAGCCAGAGTTCTCTGCCGGCTTCATGCGGGCACACCCGCCAGACAGTCCGCTGGCACAAGGCAGCCCTCGGCTCCGGGCGCTGGTCCCCAGGAGGCAGGCCAGGCGTCGAGCGCGGCTTTGCCTGCGGTGAGCCAGTTTTTCACGCGTTCGCGCCAGCGCTCGTTGGAAACCTGGCTGACCTGCACCGGCTTCGCGGGGGGCTTCGCCTCGCCGGGAACGTGGTCGTAGGCCCCTTCGAGGAGCTTGACGCGGATGTGTCTCGCTGCAGAGCGCCTCGAAGCTGATCCAGAACCCGCGCTTGCCCTGGCCGAGCAAGAATCTCGCCTTCGGCAGCCGCTCGAGGATCGCCGTCCAAGCCTCAAGCCCTCCCATCGCCGAGAGCGCCTTATGCAGCATCGACCTCCTTGCAACCGTGAGTTGCGAGGCGTAGGCCGGGATCGAAAGCCTCTCGGCGATCCGCGTCCAGGCCACAAACGCGATCTCGGTCTCGTCCCTGCTAACGCCTTGGCTCGCCGTCCGGGTGAGCGGGCTCCCGCCGCTCAGCGCCTCCCTGATCGCGATTTTCATCCAGGGCGTGCTGCAGCAGCTTTCTGTTGGAAGGTTCTATTGGACAGTTATGCGTGAGCGGCGTTAACGCAGGGACAGGCTGAAATTCATCCGGGCGGCTTGGTTCACTTAGGCTTTCCGCGCCGGATAGTCCGCCCAAGGTGAACGGCGCGAGGGTCGTGCGGCTGGCTCAATCCTGGCCGTTTCAGGCGCTTCGGGCACGTCGAAAAACGCGCGCGGCGCCGAGCGTGGCAGGCTCCGCAGCGGCTCTTCCTCGACCCGCTCCGGAAACCTCGGGTAGTAGTTGGTGCCCGCGCAGTGGCCTGCGCGGTCGCGGAAACGGTGCTTAACGAGGAGGCCCGCCTCGACGGCCAGTCGCAGATGCTTGGCGATCGAGGTATTGGAGAGGCCCGTGTCCTTCATGAGCGTCACAATGGAGGGAAAGCAGCCCTTCCCGGCATCGCTCATATAGTCGGCCAGCACATAGCAGCAGAGCTTCGCCAGGGGCGGGAGGGACGACTTGCGAATGGCGTTACGCCACGACCAGATCGAGGGGCGGTTCATGACTGGGCCTCTTAGTTTGTCAGTGAGATTGGAAAAGCGCGTGAGCGGCGCGGAGAAGGCGAGCTTCACCGTGCCGATGGGACCGTGGCGGTGCTTGGCGACGATGATTTCGGCGAGGCCCTGCACGGCCTTCAAGTTCGTCCTGCCATTCGAGATGGGCGGAGGCTTGCGAGGCAGGCGGCTCGCGGCGCGCCACGTAATATTCTTCGCGGAAGACAAACAAGACGACATCGGCGTCCTGCTCGATGGAGCCGCTCTCGCGCAGATCGGAGAGTTGCGGCCGCTTGTCCTCGCGGTTCTCGACCTGGCGGGAGAGCTGGGACAAGACGATGACCGGAATGTCGAGCGCCTTGGCGAGCGCTTTCAGCCCGCTGGTGATGGCGGTGACTTCCTGGACGCGGTTTGAATAGGCCTGCCGTCCATCGCCGCCCATGATTTGCAGATAGTCGACGATGAGGCAGACGGTCTTCTTGAGGTGCTTGCGCCGCCGCGCTTGAAGCCACAGATCGGCGAGCGTCAGGCCGCCTGTCTCGTTGATGTGGAGCGGCACGGCATCATACGCGCTTTGCGCCCGAAGAAGCCGTTCCATATCCGCTTCTTCAAGATCGCCGCGGCGGAGCCGGTCGGAGGGAAGGCCGTAGTCGATGCCGAGCTGGCGCATGAGAAGCTGGGACGCGGACATCTCGAGGCTGTAGACCGAAACCTCGCCGTCTTCGATCTGCTTTGCGATGTGAAAAGCAAGGCCCAAGGCAAGCGCGGTCTTCCCCATGGAAGGGCGGCCCGCCATGATGATGAGGTCGGACGGCTGCAGGCCGCCAAGCAGCTGATCGAGCTCTAAGAAGCCGGTCGAGAGTCCCGAGACGCCGCCCTTCTCGTAAGCCGCGGCGATTCGCTCGATGGCCATGCGAGCGGCTTCGCCCGCGGTGAAATCGTAGGCACGCGGACTTCGGCCCAGAAGGGCATAGAGCTCCCCCTCGGCGCTAGCGATCTGGGCTTCAAGGCTGGCGGAGAAGTCGTGCCGCGCGCTGCGAGCGAGGGTGGCGCCGATGCTCGCGAGTTCGCGGCGGCGCCCAAGATCGGCAATCGCTGCGGCGTAATGCTCGGCGTTTATGATGGTCGTGGCCGCGGCGACCAGGCGTCCGAGATATTGGAGAACGGTGAAAGCGCCAACCGTCTCGCCTTCGAAGAAGGGCTTCAGCATTAGAGGCGTAGCGGGCGAATTCTTGGCGATGAGATCGCCGATCGCCTCAAACAGCCGTCCGTGCAGCGGCTCGTAGAAGTCGGCCGGCGTCACCAGCGGCGAGACCTTGTGATAGGTTGCGTTTGAGATCAGCAAAGCGCCAAGCAGAGCCTGCTCCAGCTCAATGTTGTGAGGGAGATCCGAGAGGAGTTCCGGCATCCCCCGGTCGCGGGCTGCGCTGCTAAGCATGGCGCGCCCCCTGTCTCCTGGAGGCGCCCTTGACAGGGTCTGCGAAACGCAACCTGATAGATTTTGTCATGACGCCTCTCCAAAGGGGGCCCCGCTCTTGCCTCGAGCGGGGCCTGTTTGCTGATCGGGGTCCCGGATCTCAGGGCCTGGCGGGCTCGCGCTCCGATAGGCGATGGCGGCATGGGTTTCGCAATAAGCCCCGAGAACTTTAGGCGCGCCGCAGACATGCGCTGCGCCATCGACAGACTTTGCGGGCCATCGGCACTGGCCTGCTTTGGCGTCGATGAGCGCAATACCGTCGATCTCAAAGAGCGCTTCGGTTTTTTTGACGAGTTCCGCGCCGCCGGGCTCAGGCTGAGGAAACGCCTCCATGGACTGGTTCGTGGGAACCGGAGAAGCGTTGGCATCCTCCTGCTTTTTCAGGGACCTGGACCTTGGGTTGCCGAAATTGCTGCCTCTCGGCAAGCCGTGATCCTGGCCAAGGCCGAGGCCGCTTCTCGCCTTCAAAGCGCCCGTTCTGAACAGCTTTCCGGTGACCGAGTTGCGCGTGAAGGCCGGACCCAGCATGCGCGCGATCTCGCCGCCGCTTTTGCGGAAGATCAGATATTGCTCGGTGATGAAGGCGATGCGCTCACTGGTCCATTTCGTCGAGGGCGCTTCGGGAGAATCAGGAACACCGGGATCGAGCGCCGTCATGCCCGGCGCTCCCGTTTTTGCCGGCGCTCAGCCCGCTGAGTCTTCCGGGATGGTTTGCGGCATTTGCCAATAACGCGGGGTCCTCGTTCGCCGTCCTTGAGGGTCAGAAAGGCGCCCGCCCGGCAGAAATCCTCAACCCTGATTGCGCCGCCCGAAGCCGCAACGACCCTCTTCATGGTGGTGAGCCTCGGTTCCCGGATGGGCGGGCCGCCGTCGCATGGAATGAGTCGCGAGAGCAAAGAGGGGTTGACACCCATCTGAACCGCGAAGTCTTCCCGCGTCTGGCCGGTGCGGACGAGGAAATCGTGAAGCTGTTGAACAAGCAGCATGATAGGGATACTCCTTTCCTGCCATCACATGCCTGTTTCGATGCTAATTTAGCAAGTCTGTTATCAACAGGATTCTACCAAAGTTGGGTTGAATTCTTGTCTTATAAGGCAAATAACGTGGGTATGAGCACAAATCGCATTAAGCAATTACGCATCGACAAAGGTCTGACGCTCGGTCAACTGGCCGAGAAGGTCGGTCTTTCCGAGAGCCATTTATCGCGCGTAGAAGCGGGGGTGCGGGGAGTGAAGCTCTCCAAGCTCGGCGCGCTTGCCAAGGTCTTAGGAGTTCCCATGATCGAGTTAATGCCGCAAGATAGTTTCGAACACGCGTCCGACCTTGCCCCTTACGTACCGCCGAAGGGATCCGCGGTCGAGAAAGCGCTCGCCACATCAAGCCAGCGCATGTTTCGCGTGCTCTCGGGCGTCTTGAGCGAACTCGAGATCAAAGAGAATGACCTCATCATCGCTGATTGTTCGAAGGGTGCTATTGCTCAAGTTGTAAGCGGCTCACTTGTGGTTGCTGAAGCCATCAATGCACGGACAGGCGAAAAGACTTTACTGTTACGCCAATTCATCAGCCCGCACCTTTTGATTACGAACAGCGAAGATCAAAACTCTATTTCTATTCATATGCTTAAGGCAAAAGTTTCCATCTTGGGAATTGTGATTACATAATTTTCGTTAAGTATAGCAATAGATATATCCTATCTCCAGGCATCGGCGCTTGCACAACCAAGAACCCAGACCTTAGGCTTGGCAGCACAACAGCTTTTCGTCCCCGCACCAGTCAAGTTGCCATGTCATCCGGTTCAGAGACTACGCCATCCTCGCAGATCCACCATCGCTTCACGACCGATCTTCTGGAAATCAACCCTTCGGCGAGAGAACATAACTTCCAGAAGATGAGGGAGTTTTTAGTTCTCTCGGATGTTCTCTCCGACCGCGATATTCGAACCGGTGACATCCTTGAGATGACGGCAACTGATCCAGGCTACACTCCTGGACCTGAGGCCATTGTGGCCGTCTCCTTCATTTGGAGTGGCGTCCTTCTCCTCCGGCAATTCATACCCCCGAGGATGCTTGTTACGAACAGCAGCAAAGGGGGGCTTCCGCACGTGCTCCTCGGGCGGTCCTTCAAAATCGTTGCACAATTTCAGCCCGGCTCAAGAGAACGGAATGAAGGATTCGAAGACCGTCACTCCGTGCGGTGACGGCGTGCCTCCCCAACGCATCCTTGCTCTAAAAGTTGCCTTTTACGGCAAAACAGATGATGTGTATAAAACGAACAAAGTTGGAGAAAGCGCGGGAGATTAAGGTTCCGCCAAGCCGGCAAGTCTTTCGGCGAGCTTTTTGAGCTGCCAATCCCGGGCTAAGGCGGCAGCCCTGCTCCAAGTGGGTTTTTGATCCGGCAACGCCGGCAACGGCGCCGATCGATCCATGGTCGCAATCGAACGATAGAGGAGCAACTTCTCGGCTTGGGCCGGAAAGCGTCCTGCCGCAATCGCATTCTCAAGCGATCCATATCGCCTGAGAATGCTCGCCGCTCCCTTCTCCCCGATCCCTTTCGCGCCCGGTATCCGGTCAGACGCGTCGCCTCGCAAGGCGATGAAATCGGGCACTTGCCGGGGGATCCACCCCATAGCGCTCGCGCACCTCAGCAGGACCAATGGGCACCATTTCGCCTGCGCGCACTGGCTGGAGGATGGTCGTCGCCTCGGACGCGAGCTGGTAGGCGTCGCGATCGCCGGTCGCGACGATCGCGGTCCCGCCTTCCCGTTCCTCTTGCGCTGCGGCGGCCGCCAGAAAGTCGTCGGCCTCGTAACCGGCAGCCTTGGCCGACGCGAAGCCACAAGCCGCCACGAAGTCAGGCAGCACGGCCAGCTGATCAATCAAGTCATCATCGAACCGGCGGCCGGCTTGATAGCCCTCGAGCGCTTTGTGCCGGTAAGTCGGGGCATCGAGCGTGTCCCAGCCGACCAGGACGGCGCGAGGCCGTTCGCTTTCATAGAGCCTCAACAAGAAGTTGGCAAAGCCGATGATTGCGCCAGCGCCTTTGTTGCCAGCTCTTCGAATGGTTTTCGGCACCGCGTGATAGGCGCGATGGGCAAACAAGTCGCCGTCAATAACGAGAAGGGGCGTGGTCAACGTGCCGGCCGTCTGTTTTCACGAGCGCCAGCGACTTCGATCCATGCAGGCGCATGATCGCTCGCCTTTTCCCAGCCTCGTACGTCCCGGTCGACACCGGCGGCAAGAAGGCGTTTGGCCAAAGCGGGGCTCAGCATGAGGTGATCGATACGTAGCCCTGCATCCCGGCCCCACGCTCGGAAATAGTCCCAAAAGGTGTAGATGCGTTCTGTGGGATGCAGCTTGCGCAGGGCATCCGTCCAGCCTTGTTCGAGGAGACGGTGAAAAGCGCTCCTGACCTCGGGACGGAAAAGCGCATCGTCCACCCATCGCTCAGGCTTATAGACGTCAAGGTCGGCCGGCATCACATTGTAGTCGCCGGCGAGCGCGACAGGCGCATTCAGGGACAGCAGTTCGCTTGCGTGAACAATCAGCCTTTCGAACCAGCGCAATTTGTAGTCGAATTTGGGTCCGGGAGCTGGGTTGCCGTTCGGGAGGTAGAGGCAGCCGACGATGATGCCGCGAACGGTCGCCTCGATATACCTGCTGTGGGTGTCGTCGGGTTCTCCGGGAAGAACGCGACGTGTCTCAATAGGGTCAGCGCCCCGCGCGAGAATCGCAACTCCATTCCAGCTTTTTTGTCCATGCCAGATCGCTCCATAGCCGAGCTTCGCCAGCGCGGCCTGAGGAAACTTGTCCTGAGGCGCCTTCAGTTCCTGCAGGCAAACCACGTCTGGCGTTGACAACTCCAGCCAGCGCAAGAGCACCGGCAACCGCCCGTTGATGCCATTCACGTTGAAGGTCGCGATCTTCATCTCTTGCACTTGGGGTGCCGCTCAAACAAGCCCAAGGTTTGACCAACAGTTGAGGACTGTGGCGCCCGTCCGGGGACGCCGAATTTCGGGCGGTGGGGCGCATTCCGCTCGTGCAGGGCTGGAAGGCGGTTTACAGCGCCAGCGAGCCGGACGCCGCCAGCGATGAAACTGAGCGGACCCTGCCGCCGCTTACCGATGGCGAAATCGCCCGGCTCGCCGAACCGCGCGTCGACGCCAAGCGCACGCAGGCTCCGCCACGCTACAACGAAGGCACGCTGATCGACGCAATGCAGAACGCCTGGCGCTTCGTGGAAAACCCGTCGGTGCGCGAACGGCTGAAAGAGGCGAAGGGCATCGGCACTCCGGCGACGCGCGCCGAGGGCCTGAAGAAGCAGAACCTGCTCGCGGCTGACGGAAAGTGGGTGGTACCGACCAGCGCCGGCCTGCAATTGTTCGAGGTGTTGCGCGACGCGGCGCCTGCGCTCGTCGATCCGGGGACAACCGCCGAATGGGAGATGCAGCTCGATGCCGTGGTGACCGGTAAGGCTGACCATCGCCGGGTGATCGACGCCATCGCCGTCGAGGCGGAAAAGCTGATCGGCGTGCTGCAGCGGCACGAGCGCGGCGCAGTCAACCTTGCGGCCGCGCCTGCCACGCCGGAGCCGCGAAAGCGGCGTTCGCGCAGGGCTGCTGCGGCAAAGGACGAGACCGCAGTGGCGAAACCATCCCGCCGCAAGGCGGCTTCGGCTAAACCCAAACGGCCCCGCAGGGGTAAGGCTGGCCAAGCGAGAAACAATCCGGAAACTTCCGCGGCCGCACGCACCGCTCCGACCGCCCGCATGGTCGCTTATGCGGAGAAGCTCGCCAAGACGAAGAAGCTGCCGCTGCCTCCCGGCTACGCGCAGGATTTCCAAGCCTGCCGCCGTTTCCTCGACCAGTACGGTTGACGCCGTGTTCTTTGGAGCGGACGGACAGATAAGGCTGAAATATCGGACAGCTCCATTAAGCCTGCCGGTGCCGGCCCCTATATGTTTCCAGGTGTGAAGGTCGTTTGAAGGAGCTCCCGCTTCATTCAATGGAGTTTAGCTTCGCCCCCGCAGGTGGTTCCTGAGCCTTAAGTAGCTCGCCAATCGCAGGACGCTGCTGCCACCGGCAAGCAGGTCGTGTCTCATTTTGGTTGCGCGCAATCTGATGGCCGACGCCAACGCCGTCACGAGGACCTCTATTAAGCGATGCAAGTAGATTCTCGACGTTTCAGGGCGCCGGCGTGTTATCCACGTCTCAATCAAGTTTGCTTCGGCTAAAATTCTTCGCAATCTTTGTCAAACAGGCAATCGACAGTTTCTTAGCTCGCCCCTTTTCCACACGCATCTAATTCCCTGAAAACAATAAGGCTTATGGAGATATTAAGTCTGTTTTGCAGATCAAGTCCTGGGTTCAGGTTTGCTTTTGTCCTGCCTAAGCGGCAAGAAAAATACTGTTTTATATCAAAACATTTCAAAATTGTATTTGTTTACGAACATGATATACTCAAACTCACCTTGAAGTGGAGAGAGACATCATGAGGAAGGGTAAGAATGAGCCGCGAGTTCCGGATCAAACGGATTTCGTGGATATGCGTGAATTGCTGCGCCGCTGGCCCGTATCGAGGGCCACTGTCTATCGCGCCATCAAGCGCGGAGAGCTTGCGCCGCCCGTCAGGATCAGCAAACGACGGGTCGCCTGGCCAAAACCCATCGTCGAACAGTTCCTCCGCGCCCTTGTCATGGCTGAGCTCGGGAAAGCCATACCCTCAGGGGAAGGACCTAGCGCTTATCGCGCGGCGTAACGGAGAGGGTCTTCTTGCCGGCAGCCTGAGGGCAAAGGCGGGACAGTCCGCGAACTCTTCAAGTCTTGATCAGGATAATGGCGCGCCGGAGCGATGCTCACCGGCGAATACCGGATCCGCCCCCAAAAAAATTAAGCGGCGTTGGCGCGTCGCTTAATCTTCAGCCGTGGAGCTCACGCGACCGGGCTCCAGACCCATAGATACGTCTATCTTCAAGTCCGCACCTTACGAGGTAGATGCTGGCTCGTATTTTGGCAGTCGTTTCGCATGGCCTCCGGCTTTCAGGGGACACCGCATGGCCGAGACACCTGAGCGTCCGCGCCATCGAAACCTCGGACAAGGTTCTCGACGTAGTCGCCCCATGTCGAAAAAGCTTGCGCCCGAAGGTCGAGGCGCTCCTGCCGTTGATAAACGCCCTTTAGCCCGCTTCGGGTAGTCGATTTGTGATTGAGGATGCGTTCGATAATGTCTGCCTCTACCCCGAGCAATTCTGCGGACTGCGTGGCTATGGTCCGGCGCAAATCGTGATTGACCCAGTGGGTGGGCGCTTTGCCCAATACACTCGCGATCCGGACATCGATGCGCGCCTTCACCTTTCCAAATCCAGACGGCGACGAGTACCCTGTGGTCGAAAAGCAAAAACCGCTTTCGGCTCGTGGGATCGTGGCAATGACCGCGAGCGCCTGCCTGCTTAGATTAACAATATGCGCTTCGCGGTTCTTCGTGCGGCCCGTCTGATACTCTTGGTCCTTGCGCTTCTTGGTGACTTTGACATCGCCCATCGCGGGCAAATTCCATATTGCATTCTCAAGATCGAGTTCTTCCCAGCGCATTCCGGCAACCTCTTCGCGCCTTTGCCCCGTTAGAAGAAACAGCCGGTAGATTTGTTGGAAGGGCCAGCTCTCCTCTTCTGTGGCAAGCCACAAAGCCTTGATTTCGTCGGGCGACAGATAACGGGTTCTCGCTGGCAGCGGAGGCGGCGGCTTTATGCCGAGCAACGGGTTGTGTTCCGGCATTCCTCGCTCGACCGCCCATTGAAAAAAAGGCCGCAGCGCCACGAATAGCTTTCGCTCGACAGATGCGCCGCTCTTGCGAACGTCGTCCAACAGCGCCCGGAGTTGCTGCTTGCTAACGGTCGTGACCGGCTTTGCCCCTAAGGCCGGAAAAACGTACCGTTCGAAGATGGCGCGTGTATCGATCCAGTGGCGCGATGGCTTGGCCTCAAGCTCAAAATACTGTTCCGCGATCTCCTTGAGCGTCGCCTCTTTAAGTTTAAGCCGCTCTTCCTTGAGCTGGAGCACCACGTCAACACCCCGAAGAACCAACCCGATGCTTTCTGCCGCGAGCGCCCGGGCGCGCTCTGGCGTGAGGTCGCGGCCGGAGCCGATTGTCATTCGTTTGGAGCTCCCTTTCCGACCAGTGCCTCTCAGCCGGTATTGGACGAAATAGGTGACTGCTCCGGACGGATGGAACGCCGCTCCAAATTTCGGTTGATCGGTATCGTAGACGTAAATCCTCCTTTGTGCGGCCTCGGCCTCTCTTCTGAGGGAGTGGACGGCGGTCAACGTAAGCTTTTTCTTCATATCAGGCCTTGGCGAAGCGTCGTTCCTGGTACTCACCTGATACTCACCAAAACGAAAACTCCTGACAACTCCTGAATGCTTCTGCCAACATAAATCACGTGTTTTCAGAGCTTTATGATTTATTTGAGCACTCCTGAAATCCCCTGAAACAGTAGAAATGAGTAATCATAATCCGCGTGTCGGGGGTTCGAAGTCCCTCCTCCGCTACCAACAAAATCAATGGGTTAGACCGGAAACAGCCCAAGAGTGCTGCTGCAACCGCGTTCGACACTTCTCAAGCATTTTCAAGTGCTTACCACCCATTACCAAACATTCCATGCAACACGGATGCAACACAGCGTTCGTGCAATGTTCTTGCAGATCATTGCTCACCTGCTCACACGACCGCTGCGCCCTTCGGCATCCAATTCATCGCATTCTTGGGCGGCGCCGCAGTTTATATCGCGCTCGCCACAATGAACGCATGGCCTAACCTCGAAGCGGCTTTGCAGGGTGATCACAAGGCCGCGGCGGTGGCCTTCGTTCAATTCACCTTCGCCTTTATCATCGCGATTTCTGCGGTTGCCTCAGCGCAAGAAAAAGGCGGCCAAGTCGCCGTTCTCGTGTTCATGCTGGTCAATGGGTACTTCGCTTATGACGCGTCCAGCCATCGGCACGACGAAGCGCACACAACGCTTTCCCGCAAAAACTTGCTAACTGAGCAGCGAAACACGAACAAGGCAAAGCTCACGGAGCTTGGACAATTCGAACACGTCACAGCGGACCAGGTTGCAGAGGCCAAACGCAAGCGGGATGACGCCGAAGAGGCCAAGGATTGTTGGGCATGCAGCCGGGCGACGCGAAGCGCTCGCGCGCAAGCCGCGAAGGACGCACAAGCCGCGCTTGATCGGCTCCTGCCGCTTCGGACGAAAACCGAACAAGCCGATAAGCTTGAAGAGGCCGTCACGGCCGGGGTTGCCGAACTGAAAACGCTGAAGGAAACCGGCGATTCAGACAACAGCCTCGCCAGCATGGCGGGTGCGAACGCTGAAAAGCTAAAAACAGTAATCACGCTCTTGCTCGCGCTCGGCATCGAGCTTGCGAACAAGTATGGCCCTTACTGGACGTCCCGTTTCCTCATTGGCGGGCTCGGCTATCCGCAGTCCTCGCCCCATGAGCGGAAGCGGGCGCAAAAAGCGGCTGAGAAGGCGCGTAAGGCTCGGGAAGCCATCGAGGCAGAAGAGCGCCAGCGTGAGGCCGAAGCGGCCGATGCTGAGCAAAAGGCAAGGGCCGAACGCGCGGCCAAGCGAGCCGAAGCTAAGACGCGCAAGAAGGGCGCTCCCGAAACCGTCAAGGCGTGGCTCAATTCGAAGCGCACCGTACTTTCGCCTGGTCACGTTCTAGAGCTTCCGGTTGCGCATGAGGACTACGCGGCGGATTGCCGGGCGCACAATGAAACGCCAGTGGCGCGCGGACGGCGCTTTGCGGAAGAGCTGCGCAAGCTCGGCATCGATGTCCGCGAGCGAGGCAACCGGAAGCGCTATGAAATTTACGGCTTGGCCCTTGCATCGCATACGGCCAGCCGCCTTCGCGTCGTCTCTTCCAGGTAAGGGCGCGGCAACAGGCGTGGCATGAGCGCGGCATAAATTCGCTCACTTCGCACAGCGGCAACTCACCGGAACACTCCCAATGGGCATAACCGCGCTTATGCCGACGCAATGCTTACGGCGCGCGAGAGCAATAACGACGCCAAAAAGCCGCTCGTTCAAGCTTCCCTTGGGCGTCGTCATCGTTGTCGGTTGTCGGTGTTGTTCGCAATTTGCACCGTTCCGCTCTTTCCGCTTTTCACCCCCCAGCGCGGCAAAACGCGGCATCGCGCACGGCATGACGCGGCATAACCGCGGCGTGAAAAGTGTCATGCCGCGCCCTGGTTTTCTGGGCTCGAAAAGGCCTCGTTCTCGCTTGTTCGCGGCATGACAGGCGCTCAATCATACATCTGAGCGTTGTCGCGGATCGACATGGCGAGCTTTTCGATCTGTTCGATGGTTACGGCTGCGCTTTCGTCATCGTCCGTCATTCCTGCCGCGCTCATGAGGATCATGCCCATGTTGGTCATATCCTGAGCGATCCCTTTGAGAGCGTCTATATGCTCAGCCGCCTCGTTGGGATTGCGCTCGATGGTGACTTGCAGCGACACCATGATAGCGCTCAAGGTGGCGGCTTTGTTTGCTACATCGGTTAATTTTGCCTTTGGCTTCTCGGCGGCATCGATTGTCTTTTCCGACGCCACGGCAATGCGCTTCATGAGTGATGTTAAGTCGCTGGCGTGCGCTGTCGCCGGATACGCTGCCGTAATCGCGATAAGTGCTGCGGTGAGCCATGCTTTCAGCATTATTTTGCCCTGCTTTCCTAGTTGTCCTGTCGCGGCTTGGCGCGTTCTATCTTTCATACCGCGCGTGGAGTTGAAAGAGGTCGAGCGCTGTTCCACACGGTTCACATCGGGAAGCCGGCCGAAGCTGAAGGCTTTTCGCGCGCTTGCATGCGACATGACTACTGTTTAGTCGATTTTTACAGTCGCCACGTCGTTTTTTAGATCATACAAGCAAGTTGCCTTGACTTTTTGACTTGCTCCAAAAGCATTCTTGAATTTTGCGTCATTATCGATGAGAATGGCAATACCATTTTCTAGATATGATCGCCCTTTATAGAAAGCATCAAATGATACCTCTGGATCACCAAATCTTGCGCTCTTCTTCGCCTGCCACTTGCACTCGAAACCTAAAGGCAAGTCCTGCTTAGATTGATGGTGCTCAACGATATCTTTGTTGTCTGAGCATTTCCTGTAGTCGGACAAACATGTAGGATTAGCCGCCTCTTGCGCTTTCTTTTGCTCGATGATCTCTTGTCCTTCATGAGCGATCCAAGCGAGGAACCCGATAAAGCCTAGCATGGTTAATGCGCATCCCGCGCCGGCATACTGCGCCGCTTTCTTTCCGGTAGCGGCTATCGGCTGACCGCAAGACGGACAAGCTGCAGCGTTCGGGCTGATCATGTGGTCACATTGGGGGCAAGGCGAAAGGCTCATCCGACTACTCGCATACAATATACCAAGAACTACAAATGCTTATTTGAATACTCGGTTAGCGATCACTTGCTCGTCATGGCAACAGCTAAGGGCTGCTTCCTCGCCTTTTTCCACTGACTTCCTTCATTCGAAGCCCTGCGAAGGCTCGCATGTGCGACCCTTACCAATCGCCGCCGTTGACACTTCTGGAACAAATGCAGAACATACGGGCCATGTCCACGCCCGCCGCTGTTGAGCCTCCAACGCCTGAGAATGTGCACCTCTATCAGGCCGCGGCGCTGGCATGGCGCAAGGCTTGGAAGGAAGAGCTTGGCCGCAACGGTGACAATCACAAGCTCGCAAACCCGCATGTGCCCCTGCATGCCGCCGCGGTCGCGGTTCATGACCTCGCCCCGGAAATGACCTTGGAGCAAGCGCGGACGTTCGCGCAAAAAGCGTGCGCATGGGCAGCACAGGCTCACAATGCGTGGTTCTGGTCTTGAGGCCCTGGAAAGTGACACCATTGAATGGTATCATTAGCCATGAACGCAACGCACCGAAAGACGCTGGCGGCCATCTTTGCAAATCCCGTCAAATCTGACGTGCGTTGGGATGCCATCGAGGCGCTTTTCGTCGCTTGCGGTGCGGAGATTTCGGAAGGGCGCGGCTCGCGGGTCCGCGTGCTCATGAACGGCGCGGAAGCCGTCTTCCATCGCCCGCATCCACAGCCCGTGACGGACAAGGGCGCGCTCAAATCGGTAAGGCGTTTTCTGAGTGAGGCTGGAATCGAGCCATGAACATGCTACGGCACAAAGACTACTTGGCAACGATTGAGCTTGATCCCGATGCCGGATTCTTCCACGGTGAGGTGATCAACACGCGCGCGGTGCTTACCTTTCAGGGCAGTTCCCTCGATGAGCTTAAAACCGCCTTCGCCGATACAATCGCCGATTATGAGGACTGGTGCCGGGAGCGTGGCAAAGAGCCCGAGAAGCCTTATTCCGGCTCGTTTACGCTTCGGATGCCGCCCGAGCTTCATCGGCGCGTTGCAGAGGCGGCCGCGCGAGCTGGCAAGAGCCTTAATCGCTTCATCAAAGACGCCTTGGAGCATGCCACATGACGCCATCGTGGTTCGTCAACATCGATCTTTGGAGCGAAAGCAGCCGGCGATCGGTTGAGATGGAGATCTACGCCGCAACCAGCCGCGAAGCGCTCATTGAGGCGATTTCTCGCGTGGAACTGGAAGAGGGCGAGCTGTTTCACACGGTCCATATCGGTAAGCCGGCCGAAGCCGCGAAGATGTCGGACGTTATCTCTGACGGGCTCGACTTTATGGCGCGGCATGATGCAGCCTTTGAGGAAACGGTGGTCCCGGAAATTCGGACAGGACGATAAGTGGAGGTCTGCCTGACAGCGGGCTATATAGCCTGCGATTCAGGAGAGACATGAGCAAGACCGCGCCGGAACCACCTCCGCTTAAAGCCCCAAGGAGAAAACCCCCCCCCCCCCCCCCCCCACACCCCCCGACCCCCCCCCCCCGCAAACACCCCCCCCCCCCCCCCCCCCCCCCCCACCCCCCCCCCCCCCCCCCCCCCCCCCCCCCCCCCCCCCCCCCCCCCCCCCCCCCCCCCCCCCCCCCACCCACCCCCCCCCCCCCCCCCCGGAGCCACCTCAGAACTCGCGCGCCGTTGACGCCGCTTCCTGAGGTGATTTTTTTTATAAAAATTTGTTTAGTCGCTAGAGGCACAGGCGCGGGCGTTTCGTGCGAGGGCTTTTGGTTTTTTGCGCCCCCGGGGGGGTACCTATCCCGCCCGGGCTCGTCCGGCCGGCCGCCATGTCGCGGTCACGAGCCGAAGAGCTTTGAGCTTGTGGCTTGGCCGCGAAAGCCAAGGCGAAAACAAAGGCGCCGACCCCAGCGTTTCGCCCTTGGCGCGATCGAGAATGCACGCGCTCTTGCTGGCCCCGCGCTGGCCCTTGGCTGGCCCAATTGTTGGCCCTTGCTTACGAGCCGAGAACCGATCACGAGCCGTCCGGACTCGTCTCAGGCCGAATGTGAGCCCTCACACCGCGGCGTCATGCGCCGCCCGGCAAAGTCGGGCAATCACTTTCATTCTTTGGCGATCTATGGCGAGGAATGGCGCAAAATCGCGGGTTTGACGGAGATTGCCATAGAGTGACGGAGTTTGCCTAAGCTGGACAAAGCTTGTCTAAGATTGCCAAAGTTTTTGACGGCAAGATGTGTGATGTAGGCCTACATCAGCGGCCGCGAGCGGCCTTCACCCTTACTCGCCTTTGGCTCGATGGGAACGCTGACGCGCGCCGTGAAGGGAGAAGGGAGCGCCGAAGCGCCCCTATTCCGCCGTTGCGTCCTCCATGATGCGATAGACGCTTGCCCGGCCGATCTTGAGCGTACGGGCAACCTCAGTTGCGCCCATGCCGCCCTTGAGCATCGTAATCACTTCATCAGCCTTCGCGCGTGCCGTCGGAGCGCGGCCCTTGTATTTCCCTTCCGCCTTCGCCTTGGCGATTCCTTCGCGCTGGCGCTCAAGCATGATCTCGCGTTCGAACTGAGCGATTGCGCCAACCATGTTGAAGACCAAGCGGCCGATCGAGGTTGACGTGTCGAGTTGCGGCGTGAGCACTTTGAGGCTTGCGCCCTTCGCATGAAGCCGAGCCTCGATCTCGCAGAGGTTAGCGACTGAGCGTGCAATGCGGTCTATCTTGGTGATCACGAGCACATCACCTTCGCGGGCGAAGTCAAGCGCTGCTTCAAGTTGCGGGCGCTCCGCGTCCACCGATGAAAGTTGCTCGCTGAATGTCTTTGTGACGCCGGCCGCCTTCAGATCCCGAAGCTGAGCCTCAAGCCCGGCTTTCTGTTCAAGCGTCGAGGTCCGTGCATATCCGATTTCCATGTTCATGCCCCTTTGTCTCAATGACGTTCAAGACGTTATGAGATGATTGTCTCAAAAAGTCAACACCCATTCGTGTGAGACAGTTTTAGGGTGTTGCCTCATTGACTCACTAGGGCAAGGTCTATTGAGACGTTGACAGTTTTCGCGTCCGATGAAACGTAGCGCTCAAGGTATCTTTGAGGACGCGTCTTCTATGGCGGTAGGCTCGAGCTGCGGTGCGGTAGAGGGCGAGGGTAGGCAAGACTTATACACCGGGTTTTTTTCGTCCGCTGTTGACTTGAGCGAACAAGCTCCAGAAAACTTTCGGGAGCATTAGGTGTGAAGGCCCTTTCTGCAACCTGCAGCTATAAGAAGTCCCGTTCCACCCGCGATCCTGTTGGGAAGGAGCGCATTGGGAGGCGGGGAAAAGCAAATTCATTTCCGGGCAAGTTATGGAAGCTATTGCTGTCACTGATTTAGCGCTCACCACTTCGGTACGGATCCGAGCCAGTGTGGCACCCCGTATCAATGCAGCTTTCCAAGTCAACTCGATTCCCTTTATTGGCGAAATTGAAATCGTCAACGAAACGGATCGTGATTATGCCGAGTTGACAATCGCTGTCACCTCCGAGCCTGCTTTCTTTCGGCCGGCAACCTTCAAGCTCGACCTTAAGGCCCATAGTGGGCGGTCCCTGACTCCCGTCGCTGTCGATCTCGAGCTTTCTTATTTGCAACGACTGAGCGAAGCTGTTGCCGGTGAAATTTTCATTATCGCTTATCTGGGCCGTGAGGTCGTTGCAAAGGCCACTATTCCTTGTCGAGTTCTCGCTCCTACAGAGTGGACTGGACTTTCGACACCTCCAGAGCTGATCGCTGCGTTTATCAGACCGAACGATCCAAGTGTCGAGGTAATCCTCCGGAACGCGGCGGAGAAACTTCGGGCGCTCGGCAGGGATGATGCTTTCGACGGCTACCGCAGCAATCGCAAGGCGCGGTCCTGGGAAATCGCGGAGGCTATTTGGGCGGCGCTTGTCGATGTTAGAATCGTTTATGCTTTGCCGCCCGCGAGTTTCGAGCAAGACGGACAGAAAATCCGGACACCCAATGCTCTCTTGGATCGCAAAATTGGAACGTGCCTCGACCTGACGTTGCTTTATGCGGCCTGCCTCGAGCAGGCGGGCCTCAATCCTATTGTCGGATTTTCGAACGGGCATGCATTCTGCGGTCTCTGGCTATGCAACGAGACCTTTTCCGCCTGCATCGTCGACGAAGCCGAGACGATCCGCAAGCGATTGCAGCTGCAGGACATAATCCTGATCGAAGCAACGCTTTTAACGAGCCACCCGCCTTTGCCGTTTCGGTCAGCCGTCGACAAGGCCGCAAGCTACGCCAATGAAGGCCTCGAACGCCGGTTTGAGCTTGTCGTTGACGTTGCGCAAGCGCGGCAGCGTCGCATAACCCCTTTTCACTTTGACACCGAACAAACGCAAGCAACTCAGATGGTTTCCGCCGAGCGGGGCGGTTCCGTCGAGATCGAGGAACCTCCAATCTTTGCCGAAGAGGCGAAAGTTTTCGTCGATACGGACCAACCGCTCGACCGGGTTGAGCAATGGAAGCGCAAACTCCTTGATCTTTCGCTTCGCAACCGGCTTCTGAACTTCAAGACCGGAAAAGGCTCGGTCGATTTCTTTTGTCCGGATGCCGGCGCGCTGGAGGATCGTCTCGCAAAAGGCGGCAGGCTCAAAATTCTGCCGGCCGCTGACGTCATGACGGGCGCTGATCCCCGAGATCCAGAGCTTCACCATCGCAGGGCGGGCGAGGATGCCGCCAAGCAGCACGCCCTGGACGCGCTCCACGGGGGAGGAGTTCTAACCACACTTTCAGAGGACGATCTTCAGGATAGGCTGATAGAAATCTACCAGAGTGCACGAAGCTCACTTGAAGAAGGGGGTGCCAACAGCCTTCACCTTGCACTCGGTTTCCTGTCATGGTCGCCTGCCGGGAAGGATCAACGTTGCCGCGCTCCCTTGCTTCTGATGCCGGTCACCCTCGAGCGCAGAACCATTCGCTCGGGGTTCCGGCTCGTCCGTCTCGACGATGACGCCAGGATCAATCCAACCTTGCTGCAAATGCTGCGGCAGGATTTCAGGCTAACGATTCCGGAGTTCGAGCGAGACTTGCTTACAAATGCGTCCGGGCCTGATGTGCCCCTTATCTGGCGTATCGCAAGGCTTGCCATCAAGGACATGAAAGGGTTCGAACTGACCGAGGAGGTGACGCTTTCGAATTTTTCCTTCGCGAAATATTTGATGTGGAAGGATCTCGTCGATCGCACGGAGTTACTGAAGCGCAACCGTGTTGTTCGTCACCTCATCGAAACGCCAAAAGAGACGTTCGCCGCTGAGTCCGCTATGCCGGAGGAGCACAGGCTCGACGAGGACGTTCATCCCAAAGAGCTGTTCATGCCGCTTATTGCGGACTCCTCACAGACAGCGGCCGTGGTTGCAGCCTCTCGTGGCAAAGATTTCGTACTCTTCGGGCCGCCCGGAACGGGCAAAAGCCAGACGATCGCGAACATGATCGCTCAGCTTCTCGGCGACGGCCGCTCCGTCCTTTTCGTATCGCAAAAAACGACCGCCCTGGAGGTGGTTCGAAGACGCCTGAACGATATCGGGCTGGGCGCATTCTGCCTCGAAGTGCATTCGGCCAAGGCACAGAAAGCCGCCGTTCTCAATCAGCTTAAAACAGCATGGGAGACGCGCGCCGCCGACGCCGTTTCGGCATGGGAGACCGCAACGGAGGACCTCAAAGGCCTTCGGGATAGGTTGAACGAAGTCGTGGCTGCATTGCACCGCCGCCACGGCAACGGCCTATCAGTCCACTCTGCGCTGGGCCGCGTGGTTGCCCATCGCAACCTGGCGCCGGAACTTCAACTATCGTTCGCTTCTCTTGAGCAGCACGACGAAGCTGCAATGCGTCATATGCGTGAACTTTGCCGCAAGCTCAAAACATCGCTCAATGCACTGGACGTCGCCCCGGCGCTCCACCCGCTGAAAGAACTCCAAGCTTGCCAATGGTCTCCGCTATGGCAAGGCAGCCTCAAGGCGGCATGTGAGCGTTTCCGCAATAAAGCCGGCGATCTGTTGGAGGCCGCGGCCGCGCTTGCGGACGCCTATGGCGTGCCAGAAAGCGCAGATCCCAAGCTCTTCTTCTATTGGATCGCGTTCGCATCGATCGCCCTCAAGCCCGAAGCGGCGAAATCTGCCGTTTTGATTAGCCAGGATGCAAACCGCCTCAAGTCCGTTTTCGAAACATGGCTCAAGGATCGAGCGGCTTACGAAACCGCACGCGGACGGCTGGCGAAGCAGTATCGCGATAGCGTCCTGAGCATCGATCTTGCAAGGCTGCTGCTCGATTGGCGCGATGCGCTCAATGCGCCGTTTTATAGTCGCACCGGAAAGAAAAAGCGCGTCTGGGATGTTCTATCGCCGTTCGCCGGCGGCACGATGCCCGCGGATCTCGGGGCTGAGATTGCTCAACTCATCGAGGTGAAAGAAACACGCGCTAAAGTGCTGAGCCATGATGCTGCGCTTTCCACGCTCGGATCCCTTTGGCAAGGCCTTCAAACGGAGCCATCGCAAGTTCGGAAAGCGTTTGAGTGGCTTCAGGAAGCTACGCAGGTTGCCGCGGCCCTTGCCAACAAGGACCGCGATCGGCCCGGTTGGCTGGCCTGTCTGAAAGCGGTCATTCTCAATGCCTCGCCGGGACGCGGGCGGCTGGCAGTGGATGGCAAGAAAGCCTACGACGCTTACGATGCCTTTGAAAAAGCGCGCGACGAACTGATCGCGCTTACCTGCATCAAGGATGACTGGCTCGGTATCCCGCGTTCCGGTCGCTGGCTTCGGGAAGCCCTCGCCTTGGTTGAGGCATGGCAATCCAATCTGCAAAAATGCCAGCGCTGGTGCGATTGGCAAAGGCAGGCGGTTGCCGCGCAGGCGAGCGGACTTAAACCGCTCATAGAAGCCCTGCTGAACGGGGAGATCGCGTTCACAGAAATCGACTCTGCTTTTGAACTCGCCTATGCGCGCTGGTGGGTGGAACGGGCGGTGCATGCTGATGCGGTTCTTCGTGATTTCGTATCATCTCAGCACGAGGACGCAATTTCGCAATTTGTCGAACTCGACGAGAAAGTTGCACAGCTCTCCCGCCACGTGGTTTTAAGCCGCCTCGCTAGCGCGGTGCCCGGAAGAAACGCTTTTGGACAGGATATGGAGTTCGGCGTTCTCTCTCGCGAGATTGAGAAACGTGCGCGTCACATGCCATTGCGCCGGCTCTTTTCCCACATGCCGAATGCGCTCACGCGGCTGACGCCATGTGTGATGATGAGTCCGCTTTCAGTCGCACAATATCTTCCAGCCGATGCAAAGCCGTTCGACGTCGTGATTTTTGATGAGGCCTCCCAAATCCCAGTATGGGACGCCATTGGCGCGATCGCTCGCGGCAATCAAGTCATCGTAGCGGGCGATCCGAAGCAGCTGCCTCCGACCTCGTTTTTTGACCGAGGCAACGACGGTGGTGAAGATGCCAGCGATCTTGAGGACCTGGATAGCATCCTCGACGAATGCCTTGCTGCAAACATCCCAAGGAAGCGACTTGTTTGGCACTATCGCAGCCGTCACGAGAGCTTGATCACGTTCTCGAACGCCCGCTATTATGATGGGCAGCTTGTCACCTTTCCGTCGCCCGTTACCAAAGATACCGCGCTGCGCTTCGTGCATGTGCCTGGCGGGATTTATGAGCGCGGCTCAGGTCGTGTTAACAAAGAGGAGGCGCGTGCCGTCGTTCGCGAGGTCGTGAGACGCCTGTCTGATCCGTCCTTCGCGGCTAAAGAAAGTTCGATCGGCGTTGTCACATTCAACGCTGAGCAGCAACGGCTCATCGAACGCCTGCTTGAAGAAGAGCGGCGAGATAAACAGGACCTTGAGCGCTTCTTCGGTGGGCGAGAATGGCACGAACCCGTTTTTGTTAAGAACCTCGAAAGCGTTCAAGGTGACGAACGAGATGTCATTTTGTTCTCCGTAGCCTATGGCCCGGACCAAGCGGGCAAGGTCTCTGTGCAGATTAGCACACTTAACAAAGACGGCGGGACGCGACGGCTCAACGTGGCGATTACGCGAGCGCGTTCCGAACTTGTGGTCTTTGCCACCCTTCGGCCGGAGCAGATTGATTTGTCTCGCACGAAAGCTGCTGGCATTCGCGACTTCAAGCATTTTCTTGAATTCGCCGAACGTGGGCCGCGCGCGCTCGCGGAAGCAGCGGCTCCGATGGGCGATACCGAGTCTCCCTTCGAGGATGCAGTAAAAAAAGCGCTTGAAGAACGAGGCTGGGTGGTACATCCGCAGGTTGGCGTATCCAGTTTCCGCGTTGACCTTGGCATAGCGCATCCGGATGCGCCCGGGCGATATCTTGCAGGTGTCGAATGCGACGGAGCGACCTACCATCGCTCGGCAACAGCTCGCGATCGAGACCGGCTTCGCGAGCGCGTTCTGCGTAATCTTGGGTGGAGCATCCATCGCGTTTGGTCGACCGATTGGTGGGTCGAGCCCGACCGCGCTATCAAGTATCTAAACGACTGTTTAATGCAGGAACTTGAAAGCGACCGTGCCTCTGAATCTCCAGCCGCTCTTTCATCTGTATCGGCGGTCGAGGCGGAGGCTCCCACCGAAAATGGTGTATCCGCAGTCGAATGGTCGGTCGCGGCTCCGCAAGACAAACTGCAGGAAGACGAGAAGCTAAAGGGTGAACCGGAAATCTGGTCTCCTCTTTTCGAACGTGAAGAAGGTGCCACCGACGAAGCCTTTGGGTATGCTGAGCGCGAAACAGTGGGGGAACGAGATCGATCGAGTGGAAACGTTGAAAACTACTTGGTTGCCGACCTTGTGGCTGCTGGATTCAACCCCAATCAACAGGCCTTTTACGAAACCTCGTATCGCTCATTTCTTCGAAAGATGGTTGCGCACGTCATCATGGTCGAGGGACCGGTTTTCGACGACGTTCTCGTGCAGCGCATTGCACGGGCACACGGCTTTGCCCGCGTTGCTGGCCGAATCCGGGAAACAGTTCTCGACGTCGTCGAGCGCAAATTTCCGCGTTCCCTTGAAGACGGGCGCAAGATTTTCTGGCCGGAGAAAGCTGACAAATCTCTGTTTCCCCCTTTTCGAAATAGCTCAGCAGATGTTCGCGACCATACCGATATTCCTCTCGTAGAACTCGCGGCGCTGGCAAGGGAATATTTGACCGCGGGTTTCGAGCCGAAAGAAGCGGCCGTTATGATGGCTCGACATCTGCACATCGGTAGGCTTCGGGAAGCAACACGAGAGCGTTTTAAATCGGCGGCGAAGAAAGCGGCCAGCTTTTCAGAACCAATCGAAGCGGAATGACGGCCGGTAGAGCAAACATGAGAAGAAGCGGCGCCGTCCTCGCGATGATGGGGATACGGCGCACTTTCAAGGTTGGTTGGCCTCGATTTCGATAGCCACGCCGTTCGTTTCTAGCATGCCCGTGCCATTGGCGGTGGAGGCAATGCGTGCAAGGCGCTCTTGGAGGCGTTCCCGAGTCGCGGACACGGTGAGAGAGAACGCGGCGGCGCCTTCCGGATTTATCTCGACATTCGCCTTCGGCCGGCCGTGACCTCTATCGAGAAGCTGACTGACGGCTTGAAGACGTGCGTTTTCCGACTGCCCGTTGTGCGCAATCTCCACAAGGATCTCTAAACAGTCGGCTGTGTATTCCCTTGCAGCCTCGCCTAGCTCAACCGTTACTTTGTTAGGCACGCCCTTTTTGCGTCCGGCGCCTTCACGCTTACCGCCATGATTGCCCTTGATTGAACTTGATTCTTTTTCAAGCTTAGCGTGTGTCGCTGGTTTTCGAGCCATTTACGTTTCCCTTGCGGCGCGGTTGTAAAGCAACACAACTAACGCAACAGCTACAGTCTAAGTCTAGGCTACCAAGCTTAGTGCTCAACAGCCGGTCGCTAATGCTTTTCAGGTGCAGCTTAGGTTTCATGCGCTTCCTTTCGTGCTTCGGTTCAAGGCATCGTAAAAGTCGCGGGCGCTCTTGAAGCCGTACAGCTTGGCGGCCTGCTCTGTGGCTTCGGCTTGAGAGATGCCGCAGCCGTCCGCGACAATCGCGGCGCGATCCTCGAACTCGAAAAAGAGGTCTGTGAGGTCCGCGGATTTTTCAGTTTTCGGGAGAGGCGCAGCTACAATAGATACATCAGCTACATTTGAAGGAGCGGGGCGATCAGAAAATGAAAATTGCGGGAGACGGCCCGCTACAATAGCTACATTCGCTATATTTTCCCTCAAGTTAGGCTTTCCACCAGGCTTTGTAGCGTCTGTAGCAGAATGTAGCGGGATCAAAGAGCTGCGCTCAGCGCCGCTACAAATCGCTACGGGAGCTACATTTCCCGCTGACTTTCGCGAAATGTTCCCCTTCCGTGCGTCTCGTGTAGCGGATGTAGCGAATGTAGCGGGAGTGTCCTCCGATTGTTGATTTTTTGAGAAGGCGAAGCGAGGAAAGGTCATGACGCCTTCCCCCATATGGCCCACGCGGTTCGCGTCGGCTTGCCGTCCACAGTGACACTGGACGCCTGAGCGACCCAGTGATGAGCCTCCAGCACGTCTAAAAGGCGCTCGATACGACCTTTCTCGCGTAATGAAGTCGGACCGCGCTGCTGAATGGCGCGAACGGTAACATATGGCTCATTCCACCGATCGATTAGCCATAGGCGCAAGCGTTCAGCGTCTCTTAGTTCCACGCCGATGCGTGATGCACTGTGCAGCCGAAGCGCCTCGCTGGCGTAGAACTCAGCAAGTTCGATGCCGCGGCGCAGATGATCGAGATCCATTTCCTCCGCGTCCGGGGCATGGAAGACCTGCAACACGGCGGCGATGCGCGCGGCATGCTCAGCGAGCTTGTTTGCAAAGCCGGAAATCTCCTGGAACTCTCCGCTAGGCCTCAGCAACTGCTCTACGTGATCTGAGAACTCGATCCACTTTGCTCTCGTGGTTCCGGTAATCAAAAGCGGGGGTGGTTTAAGGCCGTCTTGTTCCTGGTCATAGGGAAGATCGCGACGAAGGAGGGCCAGCATCTTCGCACCATAGGTGGCGATCGCGATTTGATGTTGCTGCGACAACTCAGCAAAGCGGCGATTGCCCATCGTCGAATCGGGCCGCGTGATCAGGAAGCGAGCGATAAGCCCGATATCGCGGAGAACCGGATCGGAAAGGAAAACTTGTGCGACATCCGGTTGAGCTTGAAGGAAGACGGAGAGGCGCCGTCCGGGCAGGATCGCCGCTTCTTCGGTGGCGCGAATGCGTTCGAGTTTGCCGTCGTCCCACAGGGCATTGAGCGCAGCGGCGCTGCGCGTTTTTGCGTCGTCCGACATTGCATGGCCGCCGATAAATTGGCCGCCCTCGGACGAAAATAGACCCACTGATGGGTATCCAATTTTGAGATGCTTCGTGAGCCCTTCCAGCGTCGGCTCTTGAAGCGTCAGGATCGGGCTTTTGGGGGCGGACGGTGGAGCCCCTAACTGACTGAGTTCAAATTTACGGCCTTCTGCCTTAAGCCTTTTGTCCTTCAGAATCTTTTGGCGTTCAGCCGTCCAAGTGTCTAAGGCATTGCGGTACTTTAGGGATTCCTCGCCATACTCTATCTTAAGCTCACCGGCGCGGTTGTGTATCGGTTTCAGCGCTTGCGCGTCAGTCGCCGTTTTGCGTTCCCCGCTTTGTGCAATCGCCAAGAAATACAGGCTGAGCGGCTTTGATTGACCGCCAGCAATCGGCAGTTCGACGTCTCGGAGCCCTTGCGTTGCACATGCGGCCGCTGCAAGAACCGCGGTCCCGCAGATAGCTATAGGGCTCTGCACAGCGGCTTCGTGAAGCGCCTTCGCCATGCCCCCCAACGTCGAACCAAGCGCCTCCACGGGGAAAGCATCGCCCTTGGGGAGCTCGCGATAAAGCGGCAATGGCTCTTCGGTGAAAGGCGACCTATTGTGCCCGATCGGGCTTGCCGCCTCCACCATCTCTTGGAAGAGCACTTTCGCTTGAGGAGAGAGCTTCCTGTTAAACATAGCGGTGCCCTCCACAGCGGAAGCCGCCGCATTTTGCTAGGTGATAGATCGTGCCCATCGTCACGCCGCTGCGCCTTTTGAAGGACCGCCACGTTTTTTCTTGATCTGCGGCGTTGAACTTGGAGGAGGCGGTTGCGGACCAGGCATCCCACAAATGCCGGCCTGATTCGCCGTACTCCAGCCGAAGCGCCATCCCCACGGCGAGCCATATCTCCCGATCGTGAGCGTCGATATAAGACAGGGCCTCGATCAGCCGGGCGAAATCATCCTCGTTGAAGGCGCGCCGATCGAAGGATTTCGGCTTCGGCGGCTCCGAGGACCATATCGGCGGAAAGGCGTCAGTTATCTGATCGACGCTGTAAATCCAGCCGGCAGCCTCAATCAGTTTCACCGGATGCGGATTTGCGGGGTCTTTCAGGTGAAGGAAGCCCGGAAGGCGGAGCACGCGGACAAGATCGGCCGCGTTTGGATCAGAACCGTAATCCCGGATGAGCCGCCGCATAATGGCTTGATGCAGGTTCGGCTTCAGGCCAGCCACGATCCATAAGCGCTGGTACTTGCCGGGGCTCGACTGGACTACGATCGATGGCAGGACGGGAAAGGTGCCAGCGAAGCCGCGGTCATCATCCTGCCAAACGGCCCTAACTTTTTCGAGGTTCGCAATCGTCCTTCCGGTGGCAACCTTGATCGCATTGATCGACACGAACACACCGGCACCTCTGCGATTATATCGGTGCAAGTCTTCAAAAAGCTGATTCAGTGTGCCATGAGATGTCTTAGCAAGTCTTCGATCACGACGCGTCTTCAAGTCATCGAAGAATTGGAAGCAATATTCCGTTGCCGTACAGTCAAGTGCTGTTAAGAAGCGAAATGCTTCCAAATAAACGGGATTTTCTGGATTCATTTGTGGTTTTCTTGCATCCTCGACGCGAAAACGCTTGCGCGACGCGGCCGAACCCGTTACTTTCAACATGCCTTTTGAAGTTACGGTTGCGCATTGTGAAGAGTTTCAGCGGTTTGTTGATCCAAACGCATTAGCCCGCGATTTTCCTCGCGGGCTTTTTTACGCATGCGTTGCCTCCCGCGCTGCCATGTCTTGCAGGAGCGTCGATTTACGGGCGCAAAGCTGATTGCCCATACGAAAGACCGGAAGCCTGTTAGGATGGCTCGGGTCGCTAAGATGATAGATTTTGCGGCGATAGTTCGAAGCGTCGCTTCCGAAAACGTACAGTGCAATGGACGCAGCCCCGGTCAGAAGGTCGTCCGCAAGGGACACGTTGGTATCATTCATGCCGCTCTTTTTCTCCGTAAGTCAAAGTTGACGTTCCTAGTTCTATGCAAAATTTTTTACGCCAGAACCTTTAGTATAGCTTTGTCCATTTCCCTTTCGCCAAAGGTCAGGTTCAATAGTAAGTAGGCAGGTCTGGCAACTTCCTGAATTAATTTGAAGGCTTCGTCTAGGTTATGGCAAAACTTAAACTTGAAGCCCTCAACTCTAATGACAGAATCGTCCTCTTTGCTAACATATGTAAACGGGTCTGTGCCTGGATGGCCGACCGTAACTACATATAAATCGCCATCTCGCTTCTCTCTGTGACCTGGTAAACACCACCATATTTTTAGGTGTGATGCGAAGTTTGCAGCGTCTTTTGGCGACCAAGCCATTTCTTGCAGATCTAGGCACCATAGCATTTCAAGCACCTGGTCTTTGCTAAACCGAAGAACTCCGCCACGACCCGTTTGGGGCAGGCCTTCAGGCACGCCGATGTTTCGCATATGACGCAACCGCGCACGAAACGCGGGGAGCCCATCTGGTCCTATGTTTTTCACCGCAGCCAAAATCGCCTCTACTTCTCCGTAGCGAAGACCGCTTTTCCGAACCTGCGCCATAATATGATGCCTATTTCATCGTAAGTCAATATTGACATTCTAGCATGCTAGATATAGCATATCACTACTGAAAATTCACATGCAAGTGCAAAAACCTCTATGATACTCGTACTTTACGGAGTTCGAACAAACCATGGCAAGCGTTCGCAAGCGCACACTGCCAAGCGGCGAAGTCCGTTGGCAGCTCGATTATCGGGACCAGGGCGGGAAGCGCCGCGCAAAGCAGTTCAAGACCAAGGGCGAAGCCGTCGCCTTTGAAACAACGGCGCGCGCGGAGATTGCGGCAGGCGTTCACGTTGCGGATTCCGTCGCCGTCACAGTCCGGGAAGCCGGTGATTTCTGGTTACAGCGCGCAAGGGTCGAAGGGCTCGAAGAGTCAACCGTGCGGCAGTATCGCCAGCACCTTGAGCACCATATCCTGCCGTTGATCGGTGCCGCGAAACTGTCGCGCTTGACGCAACCGGCTGTTGAAGAATTTCGTGACAAGCTTCTTGAAGCGCGCTCGCGGGCCATGACGCGGGCGGTTCTGGCAAGCCTCAAAGCTATCCTGAAAGAAGCGCAGCGCCGCGGGCTCGTCGGGCAGAACGTCGCTATGCAAACCCAAGTCCGGCAATCGAAGCGCGACCGCGAGCAAGTCGAGATTCCCGAGAAAGACGAGATCCGGGCCATCTTGACTAAGGCCGCCGATATGTGGCCTCTCACTCGCCCGCTCACGTCTCACGGGAGGGAAGGCCGAGCGGTTGCGCTTCCTTGGCGTCCATTGATCCTCACCGCGATCTTTAGCGGACTGCGCCTGTCAGAATTGCGCGGGCTAACTTGGGAGAACGTTGACCTTGCGGAAGGCGTGATTCGGGTCCGCCAGCGCGCCGATCTTCGCAACAGGATGGGGCCGCCGAAGTCCGCCGCCGGCAAGCGTGATGTGCCGCTCGCACCCATGGTCGTGAACACGCTCAAGGAATGGAAGCTGGCCTGCCCTTTATCATCGCTCAAGCTCGTATTTCCGACGAAGACCGGCGGCGTCATTTCCGGGTCGAACCTTCACCGGCAATGCTGGCGCCCGCTTCTGCGTGAACTCGGCATGATCGATAATGGCGAAGCTCCCCGCTACACCTTCCATTGCCTTCGGCATACGGCGGCGAGCTTGTTCATCGAGCAGGGATGGACGCCCAAGAAGGTCATGGGAGTGATGGGGCATTCCTCCATACAGATGACCTTTGATCTTTACGGCCATTTATGGAAGACCACGGAAGACGACGCGAAGGCGATGGCGCAGATCGAGGCGCGGCTTCTGCGCTGAAAGCGACACGGATGCAACACAAAGAGGGTAAGACGTTGAAAAATATAGGCGCAAAGCGGAATCATAATCCGCGTGTCGGGGGTTCGAGTCCCTCCTCCGCTACCAACAAAATCAAGGGTTTAGGCCGGTTCACCCTTTCAGCTCTCCCCGATTTATAGGCACTGTGTAGGAACCGTGGAAAAACGAAGGGCCTTTCGCATCGAATTGCGCGGCGAACCGAACACCTTCGCGGCGTGCGTTCACGCCCTTGTAACGCTTGCCCGACTCCATACTCGTCCTTCCGAGTGCAGGGCAATCGGTCCCGAGATTCAGCCTCTGGATTGGAGGGCGTCACCTCAGACGCCCGACATGCCTGAAATCGTCGGCGACGGGCTCCCGGCGTACGGTGTTTCGTTCAAAGCACTGCCGCAGGCGAAGTCAGAGGCGCGGTGGCCGCTTTACTGGACATCACCGAGCGCAAACACCAGGAAGAGCGGATCAAGCTACTTCTTGGCGAGGTCAACCATCGCGCGAAAAACATGCTGGCAGTGGTCCAATCTGTTGCCCGCCAGACCGCAGCGGCGAGCCCGCAAGACTTTCTCGAACGCTTCTCGGAACGCGTTCAGGCGCTGGCGGCGAGCCAGGATCTGCTCGTTGAAGCCGAGTGGCGGGGCGTGCGGCTTACCGAACTTATTCGCAAGCAGCTTGCTCATTTTAAGGGTCTGATTGGCTCAAGGATCGAGCTTAGGGGGCCATCGCTTTTGCTTTCGGCGTCCGCAGCTCAGACCCTTGGCATGGCGATCCACGAGCTGGCGACCAATGCGGGCAAGTACGGGGCGCTGTCCGTTTCGGAAGGCCGCATTGCGATCGGCTGGGGTGCGACGGCGCAGGCGGCGAAACCTTCACCATAAGCTGGCGCGAACAAGGCGGGCCGCCGGTCGCGCCGCCATCGAGGGAGGGGTTTGGTTCGACCGTCATTGGCGCCTTGGCCGAGAGCAGCCTGGACGCCAAGGTCGAACTCGATTTCCTCAAGACAGGGTTGTCTTGGCGCTTGCACTGCCCCGCTGCAGGGGTCATCGAAGGAACCCGCTCTGTGCCCGCGGCCAAGGCGAGGTCCGAACTCAGTGCTCCCAGGTGCTCCCGCCCCAAGGTGCGTGTTGTCGAAGATGAAGCTCTCGTGGCGATGGAGATCGCGCAGGTCCTCCGGGATGCAGATTTCGAAGTTTTGGGTCCCGACCGGTCTGTGGCTGCAGCTCTGTCTCTGATTGAGAAAAGCGGGTGCGACGCAGCGGTGCTCGCCCCCGGCGACCCCATGATCCCCGCGGCGCGAGGCTTTTCGCCCTATATTTCGGCCGCGACCGCAAGCGCGTCCATGGTGTAAACGCAGTCCATGGCCGCCGCGCCGACGACGAGAAGAGTTGGCATAGCTGAGCCCGATGTTCTTGCCTACGCGTTCACTTTCCCGACATTCAAAGAACCAGATAGGCTTAAGTGGGATCAGGAAGCCTGTCATGCCCAATTCTGGCTTGGGTCGTGAACGAGCATCGTGGTCCAAAAATCTTGAGGTGCGGACCGAACATCACCGCCCGTTGCGGTCTTGGGCGTGGTCCGCTGCGGCTGCGGCCTCTCCGGCAACCCGAAACCCCGTGCGGTCGCTCCTGTACAGCTAGACCGGAACTGCGGATCCAAAGCCCTTACCGACGGAACGCTGATATAGGATTTGATCTCCAACCTCGTTTCGTCTGCGTTGCCAGCATGTCCTCGAGAGTTGCAGCCAGTTCCTGAATATGAGCCTCGTCGTCGCGAAACTCTGCGGCTTTTCTAACTCTCGAGACCATGGCGAAGAGCACCTCCCCGCGCACACCTGCATTGAGAATAGCCTGCAGCGATGCGGCGCATTGCCGGCGATTTTGCGAACCGGTATGAAGCAACTGACCCGCCAGTGCTTCGGCACTTTCAGCTGAGATCCGATCGGGACACACCTCAAGAAGAGTGTTAAAGGCTCTCCGCACTGCTCTCACATGGCCGTAGTCCATCATCGCACGCGTGATGCCGTCGGCCAAAACACCCTTAACACTATCAGCCACCCCTGCTTTCAAAATTGAGGCTACCGATAGACTACAATGGCTGCGCATATCACTGCTCAACAGAGAGTTAGATAAACTTTCTGATAGTCCCCGTACTTTTTCAGAAGTCAGGATGTGAGGATATTTATCAAGGAGGTCTTTGAAAACATCTCTTACAGCTGGATGATGCCCAGAACCCGGAAGCCCTTGATCAGGGTATTGGCCAACACCTTAATGACATTCATGGCCAGACCAACATTGAGAACCGATCTTAACGCAATACTGCAACGCTGACGGCTTTCGCTGCTTATCGAAGGCTCGACAAGCCGTGCGGTCAGACGCTCGACATGATCCGAAGATATGACAGACGCGTGCTTGTGAAGGAGAATGCCAAACAAGCCCTGCGCAGAAGGTTCGGACCCGAAATCCGGGATGCTTCTAAAAATTCCATCTGCCAG
>CAWFOS010000003.1:0-84958 GCA_963817495.1 uncultured Alphaproteobacteria bacterium
AGAGGTGGATTTTCCGAAGAAGATATCTGACTCAGCGCAGTGATGCTCTCTTTCGGGATTTTGGGGCTGCTTGCCATAGCCCGTAAAAAAGTCATGAGCTGAATTGTGTGAAAGGCGGTTCGCTTCAGGTTACCGCCGCGCGATTTACGGACGGCTTTGTGGAGCCGAGGAGAAGGAAGCGCTTGAAGATGATCGCGGAAAACCTAGCCGACACTGACTTTGAAAGTAGCAAGCATCTCATCTATGGAAAAGAGCTGTTAGATCTCGCAAAAAACGTTGCAAAAGAATACGCCGCTACACAAGGAGATGGGCACGCCCTTCTTAGCTTTATCGAAAACAGTAAAATAGAGGCCAATGGGAGAGTTTTTCCTTCAAAGTTGCTTTGATCCTTGCTCTTAGATTGTTATGATCCTGCACCGGATCAAATCAAAAGGAGACACTGCGCCATTTTAGATTTTAGAGACTGTCACACTTATCGGGATGTTTGTTTGCGCTTTGAACACTCATATTTTCAGATCTATCAGGCCTCCCGAAATGCGATCCGTGTTTTTGAAATCTGTGATTGAGCCGTCAGATGAGGTACCACCACTGACATCACGTTTGTTTTCGGTCGCGCCGAGTTCCCTTGACGATCTCACTCGAGTGACGCAATCAGGTCAGTTCTCCTTCCGTTTTGTGCGAAAGGCCGCTTGGCCAAAAGCGCATCTCGAACGAGGGTTAGTTAGACTTCAGTGGGATCGCTGGTACCGGCACGACTGTCAGCCGTCAGGTCGCGAAGCTTGAAAGCCTCAATCTAGCGAAACTTCGGGGAAGCATCGCGGACCGCAGGGTGTGCGGCCGAGGGTGGCAGAGACTTCTCTCTGCCAACGATCTTCTACCTAACCGCGGATAAAATCCGCAATCACCGCCGGCGCCGCGGTGTCGAAGCCCACCACGTCCAGCATGCCGCCATCGTTTGGGTCTGCGATCGAGAACTCGTTCGAGACCATCCCCACCACGACGAGCTTTGCGGGGATGCCGCTCTTCGTCCGGTATTCCTTCAGCGCTTGCACCGGGTGAATCTTTCCGGCCCAGGTCTCGCTGTCGGTGTAAACCACGAAGGCATCCACTTTCAGGCCCTTCTCCAGCGCGTGGAGCATGGGCAGCGCGCAGTCCGTTCCGCCGAACGGCAGGTTCGACACGGCGTTAACGGCATCGTCGAGCCGCATGGACGGCGTGAGCGGCAGCGGCGTCAGGCGCGTGTTGGTCTGCCAGTCGCCGCCGGACGTGGTGAACCCCACGATGTGGTAGTTCTCCTCGGTCGCCGCCGTCATCAGCATTATTGCCGCCGACCCCTCGCGGGGTGTCAGCGACGTGCCCGCGATCCCGCCCCCGGCCATCGAGCCGGAAACGTCGAGTGCGAGCAGGATGCGCTTGCCCGTGGGCACGACATTCTGAAACGCGGTGTAGAAAGCTGCGTTCAGCGCGTCGATCACCTGGGGCACGGGCTCCCACGTCAGCTTGCCCTTCTCGCCGCGCCCCTGCGCATAGGTCTTAAGCGCAAGCAGGATCGCAAGCGGGTGCAAACGCGCCTTCCGGATGCGGTCCGAGTCGCGCAAGCCCGAGAGCGCAAGCGGAAGCCCATCGCCGAACGGCGTAAGCACGCCCACCGAGGACAGCTTGCCGAGATTGCGCACCAGCGCCGTCATCGGCATGCGCTCAAGAAGCGCGAGCCACACCTTGCGGTCGTTCAGCCACTCGGTCGGCACCGCCTCGCGGGGCAGGTCGTGCTGCGCGATCAGCGAAGCGGCCTTCTCTGCCGTGGGCGCCGTCGCAAGCTCCACGAATGCCGTGACGAGCTTGGGCAAACCTTCTCCAATCGTGTCGTGGCACGCCCAATCGAAAAGCTCCTTGCGCGCCGCCTCCTCCGTTGAAGGATGCGCAAGCCGCAGCAAGTCGCGATGCGTCCAGCCTCCTCGCTGACGGTACTTCACCATCTGCAACGCAAGCTGATCGGCCGGCTTCTCCGTGTACCACCCCGCGATCCCCCGGCGGAGACCGCGCCCCCATCCCCGGAAGCCTTCCACGGCCTCGGCGAACTGGAAGAGATGCGTGCCCGTGCGGCAGACCTTCGGAATGGCCGCCAAGGCGAGCCGCTTCGTCTCGCCGTTGCCAAGCGACGCCGCGAGGGCCAGCGCAAAAGTCGCCGGATCGTTCTTTGGTGCCCGGCCGGACTGGCTGATCTCGACGATACGCGTAACCGCACGCGCGCCATCGGTCTCGATGGTGCGGATGGTTGCCTCCGCGTTCTCACGCGTCAGCGCCCGCTCACTCGCGTAGTAGCTCCCGGCCTCGGACCCGAGCACAAAGAAGCGGTCGAGGCGCGCCCAGTCGTCAACCGGGAATGCGAAGCCGCCAGCCGAATTCGCGACCGTGCCGGGGATCGGCTCGGACTGCGGGGTACGGCGAAGCGAGAAGAGCTTCGTGTAGTTGATCATGGACTGCCTCCTCACAAAAAGACCGGGCGGACATGTTGTGACTAAAGGCGTTTAGCCGCTCTGGCCGCTGAGCTACGCGAGCATTGATCGGTGCTCGCGGCAGGATTCGAACCTGCGACCTGCCCATGACAGTGGTAACCTTCAATCTCCGGCCCGCCCGGGCCAAACTGCAACCGGCAAGAACGCTGCCCGACGCCAAGCATCGGGTGCGCAAAGGGAGCATCCGGCAGGAATTGAAACAGCGATAGAGCTTACCCTCTGGCCCCGCGCCGGAATCCTAAAACGGCAGGCCGGACGGCATGTTACGCTCGAAGTCTTTTCAGCGCGCACCGTTTCCAGCCGCCTTCCGACCCCCAAGGTAATCTTCGAACTCCGGCCTGCCCGGATTTCTGCAAAGTCTCTTCCGCAAACCCTTGATCAGCAAATGGCCGAGCGGGCATGTTGTGTTCGAAGGAATAGGCGCTTTGCCTTTCGGCCAGCATTTCCCCGTTAACAGCGGTAACCTTCGAACTCCGGCCCGCTCGGGCCAAAACTGTCGCCAACGTTTCAGGCGCGGGCATGTTATGCACAAGCGCAGCTCACCTTTTGAGCAACAGCCCGGTAGGGGTCGGGCTGGATGGAGTTGAACCAGCGATAACGCTTCCACGCCGGTCCGCGCCCGAAAGCCAAATTCTCAACAATCTAACCAGACATTCCGTGGCTCGCCAACGAATGTCTGGCTAGAGTTTTTTGTTTTTCCGAAGTATTTCCAAAAACCGGGAAGCCGCTTTTCGGAACTCCGCATACTTCAAAGTGGCGCGGGCATGTGATGGCCAAGGACGGGGAGCATCTTGCGATGCCTGCGGGCTGCCATGCCCGCCCCCCATGTGTGGGAGGATAATCCTCAAGCTTTGGCCCACGCCGAAGAAATCTCTTTGGCCCCGGGCGTGATGTTGCGGATGCGGCTTCATTTAAGGGTGAGATAACGCACCAGCTCCGGCCCGGGAGCGAACGTATGACGTAAGCGGCCCCGAGCGTCAACACAAAACTTTATATTTCTTTAAGTTTGCGCTATAGTTGCCGCATGATCACAGCCGCCCAAATCCGCGCCGCGCGCGGTCTTCTGAAATGGACGCAGGCGACGCTTGCCGCTCGCTCCGGCTTGTCCGCGGTGACCCTCAATATGATCGAAAGCGAAACGGTTACGCCGCGAAAAGGCTCGCTTCTGGCAATTCAGCAGGCTCTCGAGCAGGGAGGCGTCGAGTTTATAGGAGCCGCAGGCGGCGGCATGGGCGTGAGGTTTTGCGTGGAAAGGCAGCCAGTATCCGCTCTCTCTTAATGGATCTGTATCGTAAGTATTTTTTCCGTGCACCGGGCCAGGTGAGCGCGAGGCGGGTCTAGGCTTGGTCCTCTGGCGGCCGGGACAAAAGCGCAGCGCTTAGAAAATTGCAGCGATTGCTTTTCCCGGCTTAGCAGTCCTGAACTGCTGTTGGCGAAGTCCGTGGGCGCAACACCTTGTTGAACATCCCGTGCATTTGTGGTGGCCAGACCTTGTCTGATGTAATAAGTGCATCGGTCTGGGAACACCGATGGTTAGCGCCGCTTGGGACCGTAAGGATTTTTGTCATGAACGGCCTGGCAAACGACGCAAGCTTGTTGATCCGGGCTATTGAGTTTGCGGCTCGCAAGCATCGCATGCAGCGACGCAAAGACCATGACGCGAGCCCATATATCAACCACCCCATCGCCTTGATGTCGGTGCTTTGCGTCGAGGCGGGCGTCCGTGACGTCTGCGTTTTAGCCGCTGCGGCGCTCCACGACACCGTTGAGGATACGGAGACCACGCTCGCCGAGATCGAGGCCGAGTTTGGATCGCAGATCGCCGGCGTTGTGGCGGAAATGACGGATGACAAGGCGTTACCCAAGGCGGAGCGTAAGCGGCTCCAGATCGAACGGGCCTCACACAAGAGCCTGGAGGCCGCCTTCGTAAAGCTCGCAGATAAGATCTGCAATCTGCGGGACATGGCCTCAAGCCCGCCCGTGAACTGGAATATCGACAGGCGGCGGGAGTACTTTGAATGGGCGAAGGCTGTAGTTGACCGCCTGCCTTGCGTGAACGCGCAGCTGCGAATGCTCTTTGAAGCAGAGTACGCGAAGCGCCCGTAGGAGCCAGCGCCGATCGAAAGTGGCGGCCGGAAAGCTGGCATCACCGGCGCTGGTGTGCATCCGCGGTGAGCGCCTTGAGCGCGGGAAGGAGGCCGAACGGATCGCGCTGTTCGGCATAGGTCGCGCAGGCGTCAAAAAACGTCGGTAGGCTTCGTGCCCGCGTTCAGTGTGCCAACTGCATTGCCTGGATCAGCACCGCTCGAAATCCCATGAAATGCATTCGCTCCCGGAAGTAGGACTCGATGCGAAGACCAAAAAGACAAGTTCGCTGTTTGAGGGCTGCAACGCATGCTGCTCCGCAGAAAGGTCGCCGTTCGTTTAAGCGAAATCCCAGAGTGTCCATCACAGTGTTTCCGCTCCCGGACTCAGTAAGCAGACCTGAGGACTGCTTTTAATCGACAGTGCCGCCATTTCAGCTTTTGTGGAGGTTTTCGGATGCCGGCCCATGCCGAACCTCGCCACAGCCGCCAGGGCCGGTATCCGAAAACCCTCGGGGAACGAACGCGCGGGGAGCAGGGCACCCGGAACTGCACAACGCTATGAGGATTTCGCCCCCGCCACCGGCATGCGAGCGGCTGGCGCCGAAGCCATCGAGGCGCTCGCCGATCGCGGTTATTACAGCGGCAAGGAAATTCTGGCTTGCGGACAAGCTGGCGTGACCGTCTATGTGCCCAGAGTTTCAACCTCGAACGCCAAGGCGGAAGGGCGGTATGACAAGCAGGATTTCGTCTACAAGGCGGACGAAGATGTCTATCTCTGCCCAGCTGGCGAGCGCTTGACCTATCGCTTCACCAACAAAGAAGACGGCAAAGTCTTACGGCGCTATTGCACGACGGCTTGCTCAGATGTCCGCTAAAAGAGAAATGCACCAAGGGAAAAGAGCGCCACATTACGCGCTGGGAGCATGAAGCCGTTCTGGAGGCTGCCCAATACCGGCTGGACCAAAGGCCGGATGCGATGACCGAACGGCGCAGCACGGCGGAACATCCCTTTGGAACCCTCAAGTTTTGGATGGGTTCAGCGCACTTCCTGATGAAAAGGCTCAGCAACGTGAGGACCGAGATGTCGCTCCACGTCCTGTCCTACAATATGAAGCGCGCCATTAACATCCTCGGCGTGCCGGGATTGCTTCAGGCGATGGGGGTCTGGAGCTCGAAAAAGGGGAACTCACTACTCACAGGAGCCTGTAACACCGCGCCGAGGGCTCTCATCAGCTTCTCATAGCCCAATATCAGGCTAAAAATGAGCCGCCAAACCGGCGCACTCACTTCCGATCCCGTCCCAGCTACAAACTGACGACTTCTCACACGACCTCGGCCTTGAGCACGAGTTTCCGTCGCGTCTATTTCCTTTCGCCGCTGATCGAAAACGCAGCCTGGAGGAAGCAAGGCCGGCCACGTACCGCTGCCGGAAGGCAATTTGGACGGACGCGCTATTGCGAGCGCCCATCGGGCTTGGCGCGGTCGAAGACCCTGGCATGTGCAACCTCGCCGTGCCACGCATTCCGAACAATTTAGCTCCCAAAATTGTCCTCGGCGACGGCCAGCGTTCCGCGTTGACAGGGCCGCCGCTTCCGGTAAGACCGTGCCAATAACGGTGGCAAATGGCAAAACAAAAACGTTTTTGGTGGACACTCAGGATTTGCGCCGGCGTGATCCTCCTATCCGGCGCAGGCACTGCGCAAGCGCAAACGAATGGCGTGGCGCATGAAAGCGGAAAGGAGCGGCTCTTGCGCAGCCTCACCGGCGAGAGCGACGCCGCTTTCGAGCGGCTCATGGACCGTTGCATCCTGGACCATGGCCGCCGCGTCTGCCCCGATGAGGACCGGGAGGTGGGAACAACGGGAGAGGCCGACATCCCCCTGGCCCGCAGCCAGAGCGCGCCGTGACCTGGTTGCCCGGCGTGCGCGGGGAACTCGACGAGCATCTCGCGCTTGAGGATCGTATCCGCGAACGGTTGGACACAGGCGACGCCGCTGGAGCAGTAGAGGATGCGCAGCGCCTGCTCGCCATGGCTGAAGGCGGACGCGGCGCCGGCCTTTTGACGGCGCTCGAACTTTACGGCGACGCTCTCACCGATGCCGGCCGTTACAACGAAGCGGAGACGCAATACCAGCGCGCGCTGGTGCTCAAGCTGCCGGAAAACGATGCTGGAGGCATCAATCAGCTGATGGGATCGGGGACGGATCTTCTGCTCGGCAAACTGGCCAATGTTCATGCGGTGCAGGACCAACTCCCGCAGGCGCTGAAACTTTCCACACGTGCAGTGCGTCTGGCGGGAGACGGAAAGTTGGACCCCAATGGCGCCTGGGTGTTCTACAACCATGCGCGGATCACCGCGCGCGCCGGGAATAAGAACGAAGCCGAGCAGTATTTCCGCCGCGGCGCGGAGCTCTTTCTCGCGTTCTATGGCGATGGCAGTCGCGATGCAGCCTACGGTTTTGATGCGCTCGGCCGTCTGGCGCGGGAGGATAATAACTGGCCGGAGGCTGTGGCGCAGTTCCGCCACGCGGTGGAGATCGAGCGGCGCGCGCTGAACGCCGGCCACTCGTCTCAGAATGTCGAGCCAGATACAGGCGGCGTCTATGTTTTCCTCGATCTTGTCGCGGCGGATTTCGGGCTCGCGGCGCAGCAGCCGGAACAGCGCAGCGTCCTGCTGGGCGAGGCCTTCGAGGCGGCGCAATGGGCCAGCCAGAAGACAACCGCGGCGGCGCTGTCGCAAATGGCGGCGCGTCAGGCCAGGGGCGCTGGACCACTGGCGGAGCTGTTGCGCCATCAGCAGGACCTTGTCACGCAATGGCATCAAACCAGCGCTAAGCTTGCAGGCGCTCTTCTGGCTTCCCGCAATTCCGACGAAGCCGAGGGCCCCAAAGCCTTGCGCAGCCGTCTTTCCGACGAGGAGCGCGAAATCCGCCAGACAGACGAGCGCCTGGCCGCTGAATTCCCCGATTATTTCGCCTTGATGAAGCCGGCGCCTCTCTCGCTCGACCAAGTGCGGCGCCTCTTGGGCGGCGACGAAGCGCTCGTCCTGTTCACTTTCACGGAAAGCGATCTGTTCATCTGGACGGTAAGCCGGAATGGCGCATCCTGGCGCAGGGCGGCGCTTCCCGCCGCAGATGTCGCCAAGGAAGTGCAGGCGCTCCGCTGCGGGCTCGATGCGAGCGCATGGAGCGGCCCGGTGTCGCCCTGTTCTGCACTGCTGGGCCGCACCTTCACGGAGGATGACGCTCAGGCCGGTCAGCCGCTGCCCTTCGATATCGCGAAGGCGCATGCGCTTTATGAGATACTGCTGGAGCCAGACGCTGCTCTCATTCAGAGTAAACGTTTGCTGATCGCGCCGTCGGGTGCGCTTACCGCCTTGCCGTTCCATGTCCTGGTTACAGCGGCGCCGGAAACACCGATCCCCGCAAGCGCTGACGGTTATACAAATGCCGCCTGGCTCGCGCGCAGCCACGCCGTCACCGTGCTCCCCTCGCCGACGAGCCTGCGCGCCCTGCGTCAACTCTCGCCTGTCAGCCGCGCCGACCGGCCCTACATCGCGTTCGGCAATCCGCTCGTGCTGGGCGAAACAGGCGAAGACCGAAGCGCATGGACTCGAGAGAGTTGCGCTGCGCCTTCCATTCCGACCGCACCGCGTTGGGCAAGCCTCGCGCTGGCCATCGCCAGCTATTTTCGCGGTGGGCTTGCCAACACCGATGAGTTGCGGCGCGCGCCTCCTCTGCCCGAAACCGCAGATGAACTCTGCGCCGTGGCGACCAGCCTTTCGGCGCCCCGGGACGCCGTTTATTTGGGTGGGCGCGCGACCGAGGGCGAGGTGAAGGCGCTTTCCGTCTCTGGAGACCTCGCCCGCGCGCGCATCGTGCATTTTGCAACCCACGGCCTGCTCGCCGGCGAAACGCGCGCCTTTGGTGGCAAGGCGGAGCCAGCCCTGCTGCTGACGCCTCCCGCTACCCCAAGCGAGGAGGACGACGGTCTGCTCACCGCATCGGAGGCCGCCACGCTCCGGCTCGACGCCGACTGGGTGATCCTCTCGGCCTGCAACACCGCCGCGGGAGAACGGCCCGGCGCCGAGGCGCTATCCGGTTTATCCCGGGCCTTTTTCTACGCCGGAGCGCGCTCGCTGCTCGTCTCGCATTGGCCCGTGGATTCCGATGCCGCCGTCGTCCTTACGACCGGCGCAGTTAGCGCGATGAAGGCAGAGCCCGGAATAGGCCGCACCGAGGCCCTCCGGCGCGCGGAAACGGCCCTTATCGCTAAAGGCGGGCGCTTCGCGCATCCAAGCGTCTGGGCGCCTTTCGTGCTAGTCGGCAATGGGGAGCAATGATCGAGGGTTTGACCGCAGCAGCTTGCGGTGGTTTGAAGCCTGCCCCTAACGGCCGGCTTCGAGGGGCCTGCCCTCATCTCTGCATAGTTCCTCATCGCCATTGCTGGCGGTGCGTTCATGGCACACAGTCGTCCGCGTAACGGATGATGATCACGTCTCCTGACGCCTTTTCCTGACGCCAGCGGTGCCATAAGTCGAGCTCAGTAATCCGCATGTTCGACAATCTCGTCGGGGCGCTTCAGGCCAAACCGTTCGCCGCCTATGCAGAGTGGCAATTGGAATAGCTTTTAGTAAGTCCGCCTGAAGACTTCTGAAATTCACCTTCAAGAATTTGGGTGTAAATGATGTGGGAAGTTGTTACTGCCGCAATTTTGATTGCCCTCATCGCAGTTTTGGCGCTGTCGAGGGTTCGCTACTACCGGCGCATGTTTTCTGATAGCCACTTCCGCGAATTTCACAACGCCATGGCGACCGCCATCCATGCCGCCTCGGCGACAGGAGACCCTCAGGAAAAAACCAATGAGGGCGAGATCTTCTTCACAACGAAAGCGGGCCTCGGAGCAGTGGTCACCTTCTCTGCGCTTCCTGAGGGAGGCTACAATTTGCACATTTCTCTGAGCCAGCCCGGTCGAATGACGACCTCCGCGGTGAGCAGACATTTCGGCCTCTTCATCATAGCCATGCTGCAAGGAAACAAGGCTGAACTCATGCCCTATTTTACCGATACGGGCGTCCGCCACCTTTCGTTCCAGTTGCCTTCACCGGTGGCGACAATCCAAGATTACGGGGCCGCCCGCCTCTCCTATGAAAAGTATGTCCGGGAGAATAGAACGGTTTCGTTCGAGTACCGGAACATGGAAACGACGGAGACCGCCGCATCAGCGCCGCCGCCCGGAACGGCAAGGTAGGTTTTGGCATTCCGCAGGCCAGAACAACGAACTCGCGATAGCACAATGTTACGATTGGACCACATCGTTGTGGCGTCTTTGACCCTTGAAGAAGGCGTTGCCCCACGTCGAGCGTTGTCTCGGAGTGATCGTGCCTCCTGGCGGCGAACACTCCTTATTGATCCGGCCCTTTGAAGTCTCTAGGCAGCATACTTCACTCTTGGGTCTCGGAAGTAGGCGCGAACCCTGTCGGGGGATTTTCCGATCATAGCCATGTGGTCCTCTGCGGCGGCTTTTAGTTTTAGCTTCGTCCTTACCGGGACCTTCGCTCCGATAGCGTGCTTCATATCGGCGTTCAGGCGCTCATCTGGGTTCAGTTCCGGCGCGTAGCTCGGCAGATAGAAGACCTCGATGCGATCCGTTCGCTCCGCAAGCCAAGCTTTCACGGGCTTCGAATGGTGGGCGCGTAAATTATCGAGGATCAGGAAGACCTTTTTCGTTGCATCCTTGATCAGCGCCTCCAGAAACTCGATCAACTGGTCGGCGTTGAAATTGCCGTCGATAATCATCCAGCGCGCTTCCCCTTTGTTGGTCACGGTCGAGATCATGGACAATTTCTGCCGCGAGCCAGGCGCCAGAGTGACGGGCGTCTCACCCTTCGGAGCATAGCTGCGGCCATGAACGTGGGTGTTCACCAATGCCGTCTCGTCGCCCCAATGGATCTCGCCGCCTTCTTTCTTGGCCTTTTCCGCGACGGCCGGATATTCCTCGTCGAGCCATTTTTTTACCGCCTCGGGGCTTTGCTCATACGCGCGCCTGATCGGCTTCTGCGGCGTGAAGCCCCACCGCTTCAGATACTTGCCCACGCCGCGGACCGACAGCTTGATCTGGAATTCAACCTCGATCAGCTGGCCGACCGCCGCACGCGTCCACAGCGCAAACTCCATTTTCATTTTCAACTGCTCGGGCCGCTTTTCGACGATCAGCTTTTGAATGTGAGCCTCTTGATCGGCTGAAAGTTTGCGGCCTTCCCCGCTTTTCTTGCCCCGCTCTTTGGGCTTGATGGCCGCAAGACCGCCAGCCTCGTAAAGATCGATAGCGGCGCGGACAGCGGGCCAACTCAAACCGGTTAGCTCAACGATCTCATCACGCCAAACTTCTCTTATGCAGACGGATAACTTGCTTGCGCCGCTCGTGCAGCTCGGCAAGGCTTTGATGGCGTGCATCGTGGTCGCTCATGCGAAAACGATGCACTGCTTCGCAAGCGTGATCAAGATATCAGAGTGCCGGGTCTATAATGGGGACGCATAATCACCTGATGCGCCTGGGCGGTGAGATTTATCTTGAGATTATCTCCCCGAACCCAAAAGCTCACCCACAACGGCCACGCTGGTTCGGATTGGATAGAAACGAACTTCTCGCGCAATTTGAAGGTCTCGCCCCGATTGATCACCCGGCATTTCGAAGCGGTCAGTCCGGCTTAAGCTTCGCGCTTCATAAGCAACTTTAGTCCGAATTATTTACCTAGGGGGCAAGAATATGAGCAACGTTTACGGCGTTGGGAGTGGCGCGAGTTTTCAAGCCATGACCGGCGCGAGCGCGCGTCAGCCGCTCGCGCAGCAGTACAATAATATGTTCAGTCAACTTACAACGCCTGGCTCGGGGGTCGTCACCAAGGACCAATTCACGCAAGCGTTCTCAAGCCTCAATCCGCCGTCCAACTTTCAGTCCATGGGGGCGAGCGCCGTATTCTCAGCGCTTGATCCAAGCAACTCCGGTGCGGTCTCGCGTCAAGACTTCATCCAGGGTCTCAAGGCGCTTTCGGCCCAACTTAATTCGTCCGGGACATAGAGCTCTTAGAAGAATGCGGCGGACTAGCTTCTGAGCGCGCTGCCGCCAAGTCGCCCGGCGCGATCGACGTAAAGATAAGCAGGTGCGTGATCTCTAAGCCACGCAATTCCCTCATCGCCTTTCAAAACTGCAACCGTCGAAATGGCGCCGGCCGTCAAACAGCTTCTGACGGACACGGTGACTGAGAGTAATCCTTCCACAGGCCAACCGGTTTGAGGATTGAGAATATGTCCATAGCGACGCCCGTCGAGCTCCCAATAACGTTCGTAATCGCCGCTGGTCGCGACACCGCCCTTGGAGACGAAGAGGGTGGCGATTGCGGCCTGAGGATCATTCGGGTCGCTCACGCCGATGCGCCAAGGCGATCCATCTGGATTTGGACCGATCACAGCCAGGTCGCCCCCCAGTTCGACGAGCCCATGGATTACGCCGAATGATTGGCAGATCGCAGCGGCGCGATCGGCGGCGTATTCCTTTGCAATTCCGCCGAAGTCAATTTCAATTCCGGGAATCGTGAACGAGAGCCTGGGTCGCCTCCATAAAATCTTCGCCAGTCCAACGCGTCGGAGAAGCGTTGCAAGGGTCGTCCTATCCGGCGCGGCGGCCGCATCGTCGTTCCACACTTTACGCAAGACGCCTGACGTAATATCGAAAAGTCCGTCCGACAGTTTAAAGATCTCGAAGGCGTGATCTATGAGAAAAGCTGTCTCGGGATCGGCTTCAATATCGGCGCCTTTCTGTGCGGCCTCGTTGATTGAACTGATGATGCTGTCCGATCGATAGCGAGAATAGGCTTGTTCGATCCTTTCGACCTCAGCGATGGCGGCCGCGGCGATAAAGTCGGCTTGATGCACAACGTCCCTGAACAGGGTCAACGCACAGGGACTTCCCATTGCAAAGAATGGAAATCGAATGGGTTCGATACTTGACGTAGATTTAGTGCTCAAGGTGAGCCGTCCCGCCCTGCTTGAGGCTGAAAGGCAGGCTTGGCCACATGCTTTCGCCTCATTAAGCTTCAAGATTCGATATCGAAAGGTAGCTTCCAATATTCAATCCAACCAGGGGTTGCTCGCGCTTATCCAACGCTGTCCAAATCCGAGTATCGGTAATCCTAGAAAGACCGGCTCGTGGCAAAGCGCATCAAAGACGCGTCGCCGCCCAACGGGTGAATTGAACTTCCACTTGCGTCGAACTGGGACGAACGCAACGGTATTTTTTGAAGCGCGCGAAACGGCAGCTTATGGCCCGAGGTTTGAGTGAGCCCCCGCCATACGGGGTCCGCTACCCTTCGATCATGAAGCCGAAACCGAGCCCAAGAATGATCCCGAGAACCACGGGACGGCTGGCGAGGCTTGCATCGCGGGCGCGATAATGAGCGTCTGAGCCGCCTGGGTGGTAGGGATCGCTCTCAAGGCCTTCATGGGTTGGACGGGCATTGGCGTGCGATACACAAATCCGAAGACGAGCATCGACAGCCCGAACCCCAACGGGATGCCAAACGGGTCCATCTTAAGAACGCCGATATAGGCGGCAGCGAAAGGAACAAAGACGCTAGCGATCTCCGTTCAATCGTAGCGGTTCGACAACGGGGGCGGTGATATTTTGGGTCATCTCGCATTTCTCGGTGTTGCAGAGGTCCGCAAACACTGCGGATCTGGATTCGGCAGATGACCATATTCATCGTCCCCCATCGGAGAATTTCGTACCGGTGCGCTATTCAAGTCCAGCTGCCACACCCACCTTGTCAAAGCGCGCATTGGGAAAGAAGCGCTTTTAACCCCTCGATTTTGTAGGATCGAATGGCATTTTTGCCAAAGCCAGGCATTCTCGCTTGCGAAAGGTCATCGAAGATGAGTTTGAGTTCTAGAAAGACCGTCGACGTGCGTGTTTGGGATCCGTTCATTCGCGTCTCCCATTGGCTGCTAGCGGCAGCCGTTTTTGTTGACTGGTTCACGGATAAGCCGCGCTGGATGCATGTTTGGCTCGGCTATCTTGCGGCGACGTTGGTCGTCCTGCGTTTGCTGTGGGGTTTCGCCGGGACCGAACACGCGCGATTCGCAGATTTTGTCCGGGGTCCGCGCCAGATCTTGGGCTACCTCACCGAGCTCACACGGTTCTCGTCAAAACGCTATCTCGGACACAGCCCGGCTGGAGGCGCGATGATCATTGCGCTTCTCTTCATGGTTGCAGTCACGGCGGGGACAGGGATGGTCAATTTCGCGCAGGATGAGGGTGCGGGGCCTTTAGCCGGTGTTATTTCTAAGGTCGAGCGCCCCGCGCGGATTCCAGGTCAAAAGCGCCTGCCTCTCTTGAGCAAACAGGTGCATGAGACCGCCGCGAATATCACGTTACTCCTCGTCATCCTGCATATCCTCGGCGTAGCGTTCGCGAGCTTCGCTCATAAGGAGAATCTGGCGAGATCCATGATCACCGGGCGGAAAAGGGCCTAGATTGCTGCAGGGCCGCCGCCCCCGAGAGCCTGCAAACGAGCGGCCTTCATCTCGATATCGCCCGCGCCCCTTGAAACGGATTGCGTCCCATTTCGCCTCTGTCGCCTATCAAATTCTTGAAGAGAAAGGCGTGTTGTTGAAGACCCGTCTCGTCGATTAGGACCGCCCACATCACATCGCGTTTCTGAAGAGCTTCGATGATCTATGAAAGCTTCGGCTCCTGCACTTCGGTTGCCGCACTCTCGACCGGGAACCATTCCCTCCGGCGCTGGTCCTTCTCGCGCCAGCGCTTGAGTTGCATTCGCACCAAGAGGAGAAACACGGTCACGCTGATCGGACCTTCGGCTTTTTTCTCCGTCCTGAAGTAGCGGAAGCGCCCGAAAGGTTTCTGTTTTATCTTGCCCCGGACTCCCGCCTCCTCTTTCGCCTCGCGGGCGGCGGCCTTGTGGCCCTTCATGCCCTTGGACTGCCAGCCCTTTGGAATGATCGCCCGCTATCGCGCGTGGTGACGAGAAGAACTTCAGTGACGCCAGAGTGCTGGCTGGCCGCTGTCAGCGATTTGACAGAGAACAAAGAGCATGATCCCGCATGCGCTATCGTTTCTACCTGCTATTGACCGTGATCGCCTTCGTCCTCTGTGATGGAGGTTTGCGAATAAAGTTGGCGTTCGCTCACGAGCACGAAGAGCGAGAGGAAGACAGAGCGCGCGGCGCGCTCGAAAGAGGCGAAATCTTGCCCCTTGACCAAATCATCGGGCGCTTGCGCGAAGCGAACTCAGGCGAAATCGCCGGGGTCGAACTCGAAAAGGAAGGCGGCATCTGGATCTACGAGTTCAAGATCATTTCGCCGGCGGGGCGGATGGTGAAAGTGCGCATGGACGCAAAGACCGGCAAGCAGATCGAGAAGAAGGCAGAATAATGCGCATCTTGCTGCTCGAAGACGATGACCGGATCGCTAGGGACGTGACAGCGACCTTGAAAGCCGCTGGCTATGCCGTCGAACGCGAAACCAACGGCGAGGAGGGCTGGTTCAAGGGGCGCAGCGACCAGCACATCGCTTTCCCGGACTTCGGGCTTCGATCCCGGGCATGGCGCTCGATGTAGTGGATTACGTCCTGCTGAATGATCTTACCGAGGTCGTCCGCGCCATTGGGGCAGACCTCACTCAGAAAGCGGCGGATCGCGGGCAGATGGGTGACGATGGTCCTCCGCGTCAAACCCCGTTCCCTTTGCAGATAATCGCCAAACGCCTTGAATATCTGCTCATTCGGGGTGATCGGCGGCTGCACCGGCGGAGCGATCATGCCCGCATCGCGCAGCACCGACAGGAACCGCTTCAGCGCCGCCCGGTCGCCTCGTTGGATAAACTGTTTGCGCCCCCGGTGCCGAAGGTAACGCTCAGCCATGCGTTCATCGAGGCTGGTCAACTTAAAGCGGCGGCTTGCAATCCAACTTAGAAGACCGCCAACCACATTGAGGCACCGCCAAGCGCTTTGACGACCAAGCCCGTCTTCGATGAGACGTGCTGCGTAACGCTCAATGAGCTGTCCTTGGGCGCCGTTCTTGAGATGCTGGAACAGCCGGCTCCTGGTCAAATACTCTTCTACATTCATCATCCTGTTCTCCGCTGTGAAAGCGGAGGCACAGGACGGACTATGCCGAGCCGATTGCAGGCCGGTTACTGCAAATCCTGGGGAAAATCAGTTTGTTCGGCATAGTTCCGCGCTCGGCATAAACCTCTAAACTCAATGGCGTCGACCCCCAGGCCTATCTCGCCAGCGTTCTCTCACGCCTCGTCAATGGCTGGCCGATGCGCCTCATCGATGAGCTGATGCCCTGGGCCTATGCTGTCCGCTAAAACGCTACCGCTGCGGCCTGAGAACACCGCTTACTAAAAGAACAGGCCTGCGGGAATTCCTTCATCCTACGGAACAGCTTAGGTTGGCCGCTGTTTAATTCGGTTCGAACGGATTGTGTTGGGGGCGCTGCGCATGCCGCTTGAGGGTCAACGCATATTTGTCGTTGAGGATGAGATCCTAATAGCACTTGATATCGAGGACCTGATTACTGCCTCTAAGGGTGAGGTCGCCGGTCGCGCCGCGACCCTCGCGGAAGCCATAAGGCTGGCCGATACTCCTGGATTGTCGTTAGCCGTTTTAGACTTCCACCTTGGGCCGGATAATTCTTTGCCTGTAGCCGCCAAACTGAACGAAGCCGGTGTGCCTTTCCTCTTTCACACGGGCCGTGATTTTTCCGTGATCTCTGAGGCATGGCCACAGGCGCCGGTCGTTGCAAAGACTGGCTTCCGGGACGAATTGCTTAGCGCCATGGTCTCCCTCGCCGAAAAAAAGGCCATTCAAAATGATTGAACGGCCCCAAGTCTAGGGAGGAAACGCCCAAGGAGGGCAACGATACGCGCAGAAGCGCATAGCGCATCGCAATAGCATCACATTGCAGCGCACAAAACTCAATGTCGCCGTTCGCCACAGCTAGAATTCGTTGCAGGCGGGCGATATTTGTATTCTTCGAAACACCTCGCCATTCCCGGTTTGCGCCGGCAGACGCATTGGGGCCGGAGACTGAAAACATATGGGAATTCTGCGCCTTTACGGCGCGGCTCTTTCGAAAACAGTCAAAAATAGCGGCTCGGCTCGAATCGAGAATGATATGCCGCTGCGCGGCTTCGCCGTTGAGCGTCACGCCGTTGGTGAGGTTACCCGCCGTGTTGGCGGCGCTGATCACCAACAGACCGCCGCCCTCCTTTGCTTCCAAGCCGCCGGTGGTCATGCGCCAGGCCCACGCCGCTGGCGAGAAGCTGTTGGTGGGACTACGCAGGCGATCCCGTGCCGGTCATCGTCGACCGCTTCACCGGTGAGCGGCGTCCGGCGCTGATGTTCGTGGCGGTGCTGGGCGCGTCGAGTTTCTCCTACGCCGAAGCGACCTGATCGCAGAGCCTGCCGGACCGGATCGCGGCCCATGTCCGCACTCTGGAAGCGATCGGCGGCGCTTGGACCGATAGGTTAAAAATTCCACTCTTTTACGAAGGGTTAGCGCAGGCTCGCAGGGCCATGTCGTAAAATGTTGTAGCTAGCCGAAGATAAGCCTGCGGATTTTAGGAGGCGGCCCCTTTCAAGCCGCTATCGTCCGAGCGGCCGCCGCATGAGGCATAAGAAAAGACTTCAAAGCTTCGACGATTTCTACGAATGGTACAAAAGGGGCGTCGATGTCCTGCAAAAACGAGGTCCATTGTTGTCGTTTGACAGGGTCCTCCGCGAACGCCGCAGTCAATGCGTCCGGGCATTCCGAAGGTATTGCGGTTTTGCGCCTGGTGAAGGTTGCAGCAATGGCACGCGACAGGCTTTCGCCCTTAAATTCGTAAGCAAGTGAAAGCAGCCAAATATCATAGAAATCCTTCATGCGGCTGTTGGCGCGCCCGAGATAGACCATCGCCTGAAACTTCTCGGCGATCACCGTTTCTCGCGGATAGGCGTAAAGACGGGGAGACGGCAGGTCGAGCAGTACTGGCAATTCGACATCGGCAATTTCTGGTTCGACGGCGTCGCCAAAGCCGACGTCGATGGTTACGGGAACGCGCGCTCCGGCAAGCGTCGCGATTGTTTTCAGCCGCAGGCCGCCATACTCGTTGTCCTCGCGGATGCGATTGACGCGCAAACCTTGAGTGTCGAATTCGACGCCATCATCAAGCTGAATCGAGCATAAGCCTTTAAAAATAAGGAGGATGGCTTCGGGATCAGGGTCACCAAAACCAAGAAGATCGAGGTCGCGCGTTGGCCGAAACGGCGTGTCGAACCAAATTCTCATCAGCATGGCGCCTTTCAAGACGAAGCGCTGGCGATGTTCGGTGGTGCTAAGCCGGTAGAGGAGGCGCTCCAACACATACCGCGTTAGCAGTAGTTCGAGGGGTTGATTGCGCTTGGCCGCGACGTTACGAAGGCGAGCGCGGACGGAGGCTGCAATGTTGCGGGGTTCACGCATCTGAAGTCATTGCTTCAAGATAGGGGCGCAGATTGATCCAAACCCCCGCTTCCATGGCGTAGCGTGCGATATCGGCTGGCATCGCCTTCCGCTGCCGCAAAGCTTTGCGCATGCCCTCCAGAACGGGGTTGACGCCTGGGCTATTTTTATAACGTTTGCCCTCGCGCTGGCGGTAGCGGAAGAGATCAATAATGGATTTGGCCGGATTGTAGATGCGCACCTTGACGCCTTCGATTACGTGTTCCTCGATGCCGGACGAGAAGACTTTCTCCCTAAAGCGCACGATATTAAGGGGTGGCGCATCGACCACAGGCTTCTTCTGCCTAGCACCGATCGCGATCCACACGAAGCGTGGTATCGTATCGGTCAACTCATGATAGGCTAGCGCTGATATGAGGCAGATCACCCCTTTCGGCACCCGCTTCGCGGCCTCCGCGAGGGAATGGTTTACATCAAGAGGAGCATCGGGGAGTTGGTAAAGGCCGCGGCTGAGGTGAAGGATAAGGCCGCGTTCTTTCATTCGGGAAATGGTGGCTGCGGTGATGCCGTTTTCTGTAAACTCGGAAAGCTTGGCCATACCGCGCTCGGCGAGCAGGGCAAGGGCGCGATCTTGCTGGGTTGGATAGCGAGTGGTCACGTCCTGGATCATGATATGAAAAGGTGCATACGTCAAACCCATATACAACGAATCGTATCAATCTGACTAAGGCAAGCAGAGCGAACATTTATAGAGGTAACGATGGCGAAGAGGCTCACGGCCGTGAAGGAGCTGCGCGGCAAAGCCCGGATGCGCGCAGAGATCGTCGAGGCCACCCGTGGAGTGCACAAGATCGGCGCGGTGAGCGGCAAGAAAACGGAAATGATAACGCTTAAAATGCTTGGTAAGAGTTGCTTTGTCAAAGGTCGCGGCCTGGTGCTTTCGGATCGCGCTTGATCATGATTTGGTCCATGTATGCGACAGGGCTATTTTTGCATTCCGTAGCATGACCAAGACAGGATCGAGTACACACAAGCACGTAAGCAATGACCCAGAGGACGAAAGAGGACGGCAACTTCAGCGCGTGGCGGTTCTGCACTGCACCTATGATGGATTGGACCGATAGAGAAAAAAGCATGTTGTACGTCAATGGGTTGCAATGGTGTGAGGCGACATGTCGTAATAATGTTGTAGTGGCGCGGGCGCGTGCCTGTGGGAGAAGCCATGGATAATGACCGGACGAAAGCTTTCGCCACGCAGCGGCTACCGCGCCTCTGACTTAGCTTTATACACGCTGGGAACTTCGCTTATTGAGCATCGCTATTGGACAGTGACAGGTGCGGATCAACTCGCCAGCATGGAGGGCTTTTACAAAACCCTCAGCATTATGGGGGGCTTCTTGCTGTTGTACATTACTGGTGCAGGAAAATATTCGATCGATTTATTGTGCGGCATCGCCGCGCCATGACGCGGTACCCTGATCAGCGGACCTGGCCGGAGATGCTTCCCGCGCCGGCGGTCTCGTTACAAGGACGCCGGTGCAAGCGGTGCTTTCCCAGAAACAGCGAACGCAATGATCCGAAAGCTTCCGTTGGACCTTCGTCGCTGTGGGCCAGATTCGGACATTGCGTGGTTTAAACAGCTCGGTTGCATGCGCCGGTCATTTGGCGGGCAGCACGGCGCGCCTGACAGGAATCTCCGTCTTCCGCTCCAAGCAGCGCCTGAGTTCCGCAACGAGAAGTTCCCGCTGAAGTGGTTTCGCGAGCGCAGCGGCGCCCTCGAACGCGCTTGCGCGTTGCTCGTGTGAATAGCCCGATAGCGTCACAAACGCCGTGCCTCGATCGTTGAGTTCGCGAGCGACAGGCTCGGATGTTTCTCCGCCGAGATTGATATCGAGCACGGCGCCGTCGCATCCTGTGTCCTGAATGAGCTCAATGGCGCGAGCCACCGAGTTTGCCGGCCCAACAACGTCGAAGCCTGCGTTTGTGAGAGCGTGGGCGATATCGAGCGCCACAAGCGCCTCGTCCTCAACGACAAGAATATGGGGGCGCGCGTTTGAGCGAGCGCAGCGTGCGGCGCGTCCTGCGCTTTTCGCGATTGCGGCGCGACTGCGGCCTCCCAAGATATTGACGCTTGGGCATTGGAGCCGCCAAATCAGCCCTTCCGGCGCAAAGTCAAGTTCGACATCGGCGTCGAAACTCATCCTGGCCATACGAGAGATGACGGTCGAGCCAAATCCAGCTCGAGCAGGCTTTACCACCGGCGGTCCGCCGCTCTCACGCCAACTCATCACAAAGCGCTCTCCGCCGTCTGCAGTGCGTTCCAAGCTCCAGCCGATATCGACGCGGCCCGCGAAGTCTGAGAGCGCTCCATACTTACCGGCGTTGGTCGCCAGCTCGTGCAAGGCCATGCCTATGGTCTGAGCGGCGGACGCCAAGATGAAAAGCGAAGGCCCCCTGGGTTCAATCCGGGAGCCGATGAGATCGCTGAAATGCGCGAGCTGGGACCGGACGAGCTCGTGAAGGTCCGCGCCCCTCCACTCCGCCTTCACAAGCAGGTCCTGGCTTGCGGCGAGGGCGCTGATCCGCTCCCCGAAGCGTTCGACAAAATCATCCGGGTTTATCGCGGCTGTCTGCCGGGCGATCGCCTGGACGAGCGCCAGCATGTTCTTGGCGCGATGGTTCACCTCGCGCATCAGAAGACTGACTTGCTCCTCCTGACGCTTGCGCTCGGATATATCGGTCACAAGCGCGATCAATCGGGTGGGTGCGCCGCTGGCGCCGCGCAGAAGGGAGACGTGCTTATTCACCCATATCGGTTTGCCATCCTTGGCCACATACCGGTTCACGACCTCGAACCAAGGTATCTCTTGCGCGACAAGCCGGCGAAGCGCCATCAAATTCAACTCCCGATCCTCCGGATGCACGAGGTCGGGGAAGCTAGCTGCCCGAAGCTCCTCCTCAGTGTAGCCCAGCATAGCGGTATAAGCCGGATTGCAGGACTGGAACCGGTACTCCAGGTCCGTAATGGAGATGCCGGTGGCAGCATGCTCAAAGATCCCCCGGAACCGCTCCTCGCTTTCGCGAAGCGCCTCTTCGGCCCGTTTGCGCTCAGTGATGTCAGTCTGCACGCCGTCCCAAATCACGGCGCCGTCTTTCGTCCGATGGGGGCGGGACTGCAATCGCATCCAGCGCACCTCGCCATCGGGGCGGCGCATCGGGATTTCCATCTCGAAGTCGGACAGCTCGAGAGCGCTGAGCCGCTCCTTTTCGATGAGCTTCGACAAGTAGTCGGGAAGGATCTGACTGTGGAGCATGCCGGCGTCGCGCAGCACCTCCTCGACACTCACGCCATTCAGATGTTCGATCCCGGCGCTGATATAGTGGAAGCGAACCGCACCGCCCGCTTCATGACCATACCTATAAACGGCGCTGTGTGGCAGGCTATCGCCGAGGTGGCGCAGCCGCTCCTCGCTGTCGCGCAAAGCGTCATAGGCCATTTTGCGATCGGTAATGTCGAGAAAGGCGCCGACGGCCCCGCGCACCACTCCCCCATCGTCGAGAAGGGGCAAGGCATTCCCAAAGAAATGCTTGCAGTCGCCGTCCACAAAGTGGAGCTCGAATTCCGCCCCCTTGATCATGCTCTTTGTGGCGACGGCGCGCTGCAGGGGAAGCTCGTCGGGTGTTAGAATGCGTCCTTTTGACCGGACCTCGAAATGCTGAGGCGCCTCGCCTTCGGGCGCGGATTTAGAGGCGTTGGCATCCGCGGAAAGACGCAGAAGCTCCTGGCCCGCGCGATTCAAACTCATGCGAGCGCAAACCGGGTCCTCGGCAATGAAGACTGCCGCCGGGATTGCCTCCAGGATGGCTTCTAGCTCGCGTCGCCTGAGTCGCTCCCGCTCAGCGCCGCCTCGGCTTGTTTGCGCCCGGTAATGTCCTCTGTGGCAATTAATATGCCGCCGACCTCGCCAGCGGCATCGCGCCAAGCAAGCGTTTCCCATTTTACCCATTGAACGCTGCCATCCGCACGATCAAACCGTGCTCCCTCCGAGCGCATGATCTCGCCGCCCAGCGACCGGCGATGCACTTCCTTCCATGTTTCGGGTATTTCGGGAAACACCTCATAATGAGAACGGCCGATGACGTCGCCCGTTATGCCGTAATCCTTCAGCCATCGGCGGCTTACGGCGATGTAACGCATCTGGCGGTCAAATTGCGCGATGCTCGCGGGCGCGTTCTCGATGAATAGCCGCAGCCGTTCCTCACTCTGGCGCAGCGCCGCCTCGGTCCTCTTTCGCTCGGTGATGTCGATGAAGGCCGCGACGGCGCCGGCTATGTTTCCGTCCGCATCGCGCAAGGGCGCCGCGTTACCGTGTAAGAAACGGCTTTCGCCATCTGGAAATCTCCATTCGAACTCATAATCCATCACCTCCTCGCCGCGCCCGGCTCGCTGCATAGGAAGCCGATCGTTCGGCACAGGCAAGCCGTCCTTGTCGAAAACTTCGAAGCGAAGGATGCTCGGATCCGGAGCAGACTTTGAAGCGTTGGTCCCTTCAGGGATACGCATCCACGCATTGCCGATCCGGTTCCCCTGCATGGTTTCGCAGTATGGGTCGCGGCTGATCCAGATTCCAGCCGGCACCGAATCGAAAACCACTTGCAATTCCGCTTCCGTGGCCGTAGCCGCCTCAAGGAGGCGGGATTTGGCCTCATTCGCCACGCGCAACTCCGCTGTGCGTTCGGCGACTATCCGCTCAAGACCAGTGCGGCGCTCTGCCTCGAGCCGCTGCAACCTTCCAATGAGGCTGGATATCAGCAGGGAGGTGATAACGAAGATGGCCAAGGCCAGCCAATCCACTGGATGCGCCACGATGAACGACCCCACCGGCTCCATCCAGAAATAGTCCGCAAGTGCTGCAGCGAGGATCGTCGCCACAGTTCCCGCGCGAAATCCGCCGTAGAGCGCGGCCAGCACCACGGCTGGATAAAGAGTTATAAAGGTGGAGCGTGTTTCGAGGGCCGGCATAAATACCAGACGAAGGACGGCTGCGGTGAGGACAATGGCGATGGCGACGCCATAGCGGTGTGGCGCCTGTTCCTGGGATGGAACGCGAACCACGAAGGGGGCCTCGGTGTCACGGAACGCGACATAGGCAGCGACGAGCATATAGCCGCCGCCGAGATATTGTGCAGCGCGGCTGACCCAACCCAGCACACCTCCGACCATGGTTTGCAGCATTATACCGGCGTACCCGATGACAAGCAGCAGCAACGCGAGGCCAAACCAATCGAGGAACGGAGAGCGATGAAGCTTCGCTTGTCGCTGCAACAACAGTAGCGTTTGCAGGATTGCGAAGATGGTCGAACCAAGAACGAATTGGCGCTCCAGAGTGGCGCCTTTGCCTTGGACGAAAAAAACAGGCGTCCAATCTTGGAAAGTCATAAACACCATGAATGCCGCCACCGCCAATGCCAGAGTATAAGTGACAAGCAGCACGGGCGCGCGATGGGTGAGGGCGGGGGAGCCGCGCTGAAGCAAGGCGGCACCGGCAAGATAGCAAAGCGACGCGCCCCAGACCATGAGGTTGTGACTGGTGACGATGGTATTGGCGTTGAAACCGGTGAGGGAGGCGAACGACGGAGAGAGACCCGAAGCGCCCCAAAGCAGCGCCCCGCACCCAAACAGCACTACGCCCGGCGCGCCTGTGATACGGAAATTGCGTGCGAACAGGAATGCGATGCCCAGCGCCGGCAATGTAGTGAGCAGGGTACTCAGCGCAATCAAAAGTCCGGGCGACTCATGCGGCGCCTGGACATCGCTGAACCACAGGCCGATCACGGCCACGAACAAAACCGGCAACGGAATCAGGGCGAACCAATGTGGACCGAACCGGTGTGACCGCTCTATCCCAGGGCTAACGATGTTCGGTTCGCTTTGAGCAATATCCTTCATCGGCGATACTCAGACGGGTAGCCAAACCCGTTTTCCGAGAATTGTTCTTCTCCCAGAAGCTGGGTGCAGGCCTGTATTTCAGAACCGGGACCATGTTTGCCGTCTGCTGTCAACCTCAAGGCTGCGGCTCTTGCAAGGAGGATCACTAAAAGCGGGTAATACCGCCGAGCTTAAGCACTGACCGCTGGAATCCAAGGATAGGAGCATAGCGACCTTATTCGCCCTGTCTCCGCCAGGAGCCTGTTCCAGGCGTTGCAGGCGGCGTCAACGATCTCGTCGTAGTCGTCGAGGAGCCGATGCGAGAGGAAGCGCTCCTTGAGATAAAGCCAGACGCGCTCGACCGGGTTCAGTTCGGGCGAGTAGGCGGGCAGCGGAACGAGCGTGACGTTGGCTGGAACCGCAAGCGCGTTCGAGCCATGCCAGCCTGCCTGATCAAGCACCATCACGGCATGCTCATCCCCGGCGAGCGTCTCGGAAAAGCGGTCGAGGAAGGATTGCATCGCCGCTGTATCGGCATAGGGCATCATCAGCGCGAAAGCATTGTTCGTGCCCGGCTCCACGGCTGCGAAGATGTAGGCGAAGGTGAAGCGCCTATCGCAGAGCCCCGACGGACGCGCCCGCGCTTCCACCAGATATGGCAAACGCGGCCCTTCTGGCCGATGCGCGCCTCGTCCTGGAAAAACAGGCGAAGGCGTTTGCCTTTATGACGAGTACTGATGGTTTTCAAGAGCGCCGAAGCCCCTTTTAAAGGCCTCTGCCTGGGCCGGGTCTTTTTTAGGATGGCTGGGCCTTGCCTTCTGCCGCGAGAAGCCGAGGCGCTTTAACAGCCGCCCCAGCGAGGCCGGGTGGAAGGTCTTGCCGAAGCGGGCTTCGCAGATGCGCACAAGGTCTTCGCGCGTAAACGCCGAAAGCCCGCTTTCTGGACCGGGACCTTCAAGCACGATGCGGATCAGTTCCGCCTGCTCGTCAGCTTCAAGCCTTGGCGGGCGCCCATCGCCCCAGCAATCGTAAAGGCCATCTGGGCCGTGCGCGTTGTAGCGAATGACCCAGTCCCTCAAGGTCTGGCGATCCATGCCGGCCCCCTCCGCGGCGTCCTTCCGGCTCATGCCGGAAAGCGCATTGGCGAGCGCAAGCAGCCGCCGCGCCACGCGCGTGTTCGCTTCGGCCTTCGCAAGCTTACGCAGCACAACTGGTGTCCGATCCCCTCTTATGGTCAGCGCCATGATGCGTTCCCTCCGAATCATCGCGAGAGGGGATCACGATCCCTAGCGCGTGGGAATCGCAGCAGCGCAACGAGAGTCAGTCTTTCGGTACGGCGGTATAAGACGCAGCAGGGTTCGACATAAACCTTGGTAGTCCGGGGCCGAGGTTCTCGTCGCTGAGATCAGGCGCTGCATCGGCCGCTGCGCTGCCGCTTAGAGAGACTAGTTTGATAGTTATTGATGTCTCTTGCGGATATTTGCCATGACCGTAGCACCCTCGATTGCGGAAGTCCGACAAGCAGGTCTTAAGGTTTCCGCCAAATCGGCCTCGATGCCCGCAAATGTGTAACTTCCCCCTCTGCGAGGACAGCGGCTACACCAGCCGCGCTGCTGTCGCCCTTTCCTTGATGCAAAGATGTTAATGGAGGGCGTCGCGTTTGAGCGAAACTGGCGCCCCGGCTGTTGCCACATTCCATGCCGTGCTTTACTTGAACTACCCCTACACAGAGACTGGTTCCCAAGAGTTACGTTCATGTCTATTAGTCCATTGGAATGCAACACACCGAATGCACGCGCCGAGCACGGCAAAGACGAGCGGGTGTTCGTTGAGGCCTTTTACAAGGTCCTGGAATACCACTACCGGCTGGTCAAAGCGCTGTCGAAACGTTATCGGCATGAAGCGTGATTGGACACGATCATAATGCGTGACCGGCATGGAGTCCCAGTCACCTCGCAGGCCGCCAGCTCCTCCGGCAGCCGAAGGAATTGTTGCAGCCGCGAAAATTAGAGGTTTGGGCCATGAACGGACTCTCTTCGATCGTCGAAACTCCGAAGCCGGTCATCTTCCCTCAGCCACGATAAAGCCCGCAGCTCTAGAGACGTCGGGCAAGAGCTCATTGCCAAACTTGAGTAGCCGCGGCGTAGGTTGGGAGTAACCCGGCCAAGCTCGACAATCCGAGTCTTCAAGCTCCCAATTAGAGAGCCGACTTATCTAAATCGCAGGTTGGCGGGTGAGAGCTGATCAATGGAGGTGCAGCCCATCAGTCTCATCCCTCGAACAATTTCGGCGCGCAGGAGGCCAAGCGCCCGTTCAACGCCTGCCTGGCCAGCTGCCGCCAGAGGATAGAGATAGAAGCGCCCCACTCCCACCGCCTTGGCGCCCAGGGAAAGCGCCTTCAACACATGGGTCCCGCGCTGAACCCCACCATCCATCATGACATCGATCCTGTCGCCTACGGCATCGACGATTTCCGCAAGCTGTTCGAATGCTGCCCGGGAGCCGTCCAACTGCCGCCCGCCGTGGTTCGAAATGATGATACCACTGCAACCGATCTCGAATGCTCTTTTGGCGTCCTCGACCGCCATGATGCCCTTCAGACAGAATGGACCGTCCCAGAGTCTCACCATCTCAGCCACATCATCCCAATTCATGGTTGGGTCGAGCATTTCGGTAAAGTATCGTCCGATGGACATGGCCCCGCCGCTCATGTCCACATGCTTTTCAAGCTGAGGCAGCTTGAACCCTTCATGAGTGAGGTAGTTGAAACCCCAGCCAGGCTTGAGAACGAACTGCATCATGCCTCTCAGCGTGAGCGTGAACGGGATGGTGAACCCGGTGCGCAGGTCCCGTTCACGGTTGCCGCCGGTGATGCTGTCCACCGTCAGCATCATCACCTCGACGCCAGCCTCCTTTGCTCGCGCGATCATGTCCCGGTTGAGGCCGCGATCTTTATGGAAATAAAACTGATAGACCTGCGGTGTTTTGTATTTCTGGCGCAACTCCTCGAGGCTCACCGTGCCGAGCGACGAGACCCCGAACAAGGTGCCAAACTTCGCCGCCGCGGCGCCGACAGCCCGCTCTCCGTCATAGTGAAATAAGCGCTGCAGAGCCGTCGGCGAGCAATAGAACGGGGTCGCGAGTTTCTGGCCCATGACCGTGACCGACATGTCCACGTTCTCTACGCCGCGCAGGACATTGGGGACGAGGTCGCAACGCTCGAAGCTCTCGGTATTGCGCCGATAGGTCGTCTCATCGTCGGCCGCGCCGTCGATATAATCGAAGATCGGGCCTGGTAGGCGGTCCTTCGCAAGCCGGCGGAAATCATGAAAATTGTAGCAATCTCGCAGGCGCATTCTGGAACCGCAGTTTAAGGAAGGTCATGCCTCCCAGAGCATGTCACTGCGACAACACGTGTGGGGAGCTTTTGTCCTAAAGGAATCGGAAGACTAAGCTTTGGCTGCTGAGAGGAGCTATGGCTTGCCATGAGATCAGTACCGCTGCTGTTTCACAACGCATCACCCCTCATTGCTCCAGCACGCAGCTGCCCGGGGCATCCTCCAAGACAGGGTAACCCCGGCCAGTTGCACCCAATGACGGCGGCTTTGACACTCCCCTCGGAATGCCGCTCGAGCCAGGAAAATAGCGCCGACCACCATGACCCTTCCACGACTTTGGCGTTGGCGTACCAGGTTTCTTGGCTCGGAATAGCGCTCGCCCGGAGCGCTCGGAAATACGGTAGCGGCGCCCCTTATGGCCGGGCTCACTGACGATGCCCGCATTATGGACCTCATGGGTGGTTGGGTCCATTTCCGGATAGTGGGTAGCGATTTTCCCAATGGACGGCGCACCTGTTATGTTCAAGTCAAACGTCTCGGTGGAATACGAAGACTATCAAAAGACTAAGTACTGAATGACCGTATAACGGTCTGACCAGCTTGCATTCTCCCGCTTCTGCCAAGCTAATGCTTTTAAGATATTACAAATTCTCATGTAACAGACATGAAAATCACGGACTCGTGAATATTGCGTGCTTATCCCACCGGAATACAATGCGAATAAAAATGTTCAGTGGGAGTTTGAAATGCCCCGGATGAGAGCGGTGGACGCGGCTGTCCGTGTGCTCGAGAGGGAAGGCGTCACATGCGCTTTCGGCGTCCCTGGCGCTGCAATCAATCCGCTTTATTCAGCGTTGAGAGCTCGGGGAACAATCCGCCACGTTCTTGCGCGTCACGTCGAAGGCGCGTCGCACATGGCTGACGGTTATACGCGTGCCAAGCCCGGTAACATTGGCATTTGCATCGGAACCTCCGGTCCTGCCGGAACAGATATGATTACAGGCCTCTACACGGCGCAGGCGGATTCACTGCCGATTTTGTGCATCACGGGCCAAGCGCCCCGGGCGCGCCTTTACAAAGAGGACTTCCAAGCGGTCGATATCGAGTTCAATCGCAAAGGCGGTCACGAAGTGGGCCGTGACGGTTCGCGAACCCGGCCTTGTGCCGATGGTCTTTCAACAGGCTTTCCACCTCATGCGATCGGGGCGTCCTGGTCCAGTCCTGATCGACCTTCCCGTCGACGTTCAAACCGCTGAGATCGAGTACGACGATGAGACTTACGAGCGGCTGCCGGTTTACAAGCCGAAAGCAAGCCGCAAGCAAATTGAACGCGCAATCGCGATGTTGAACGCCGCCTCGCGCCCGCTCATCGTCGGGGGTGGCGGAATCATCAACGCCGATGCCTCCGACTTACTCGTGAAATTCGCCGAGACCGTCAACGTGCCCGTTGTCCCAACCTTGATGGGCTGGGGCTGCATACCGGACGATCATCCCCTCATGGCGGGGATGGTGGGGTTGCAGACAAGCCATCGGTACGGGAACGCGACGTTTTTGCGCTCGGATTTCGTGCTCGGGATCGGCAACCGCTGGGCGAACCGGCACACCGGCTCGATTGAGACCTACACAAAAGGCCGGACGTTCGTTCATGTCGATATCGAGCCCACGCAAATCGGCCGCGTCTTCAATCCCGATCTGGGCATCGTGTCGGACGCCAAGGCAGCGCTGGAGTTGTTCTGCGAGGTAGCGGCAGAGTGGAAGTCATCGGGAAGGCTGCAAGATAGGAGCGCCTGGGTGCGTGAGTGCGTCCACCGAAAAGGCCACATGCTCCGCAAGTCGCATTTCGATCAGGTCCCGCTGAAGCCGCAGCGCGTTTACGAGGAAATGAATGCCCATTTCGACCGTGACACCTGCTACGTCACGACGATCGGATTGTCGCAGATTGCGGGCGCACAGTTCCTTCACGTCTACAACCCTCGCAATTGGATCAATTGCGGGCAGGCTGGTCCCTTGGGATGGACGCTTCCGGCGGCTCTTGGCGTTCGGGCTGCAGATCCAGATCGAAAGATCGTCGCGCTTTCCGGAGACTACGACTTCCAGTTCATGGTCGAGGAACTGGCCGTCGGCGCGCAGCACAAGCTGCCCTATCTGCATGTCGTGGTGAACAACTCCTATCTCGGCCTGATCCGCCAGGCACAGCGCGGCTTCGAGATGGATTTCGAGGTCAGCCTCGCCTTCGAAAACATCAATGCCACCGATGAAAGCAATGCGGTCCCGGCCTATGGCGTGGATCATGTCACCGTAGCCGAGGGCCTCGGCTGCAAGGCCGTTCGGGTCCGCAGTCCGAATGAATTCAAGGAAGCGTTCGCGAAGGCAGAAGCGCTGATGCAAGAGCATCAGGTGCCGGTGGTCCTCGAATTCATCGTGGAGCGGGTCACGAATATCTCTATGGGAAACGAGATAAGCGGCGTCAACGAGTTTGAGGAAATCCTTTGTCTCGATCCCAGCCTGACCCTTGAGAATGGGTGGGTGAGCATGGCCGATCAGTCGGCAGAGCCCTCCCTTCAATCGCTGGCGCAGGGGAATGCCTCTGAGAACTAAATCATGAACTTTGATCGCTGAGACGGCAGCCGACCGCTGGAGAAATCGAATGACGAAATTTGCCGCCAATCTCTCGATGCTCTTCACGGAAGTGCCGTTTCCGGACCGCTTTGGGGCCGCAGCCGAAGCAGGCTTCCGCGGGGTCGAGTATCTCTTCCCTTACGTACTTCAGGAAGACGATATCGCTGAACGTGTCCGCAAGCATGGCCTGACGCAAGTTTTGTTCAACCTTCCCGCTGGAAACTGGGAAGCAGGAGAGCGCGGAATAGCGTGCCATCCGGATCGCGTATCGGAATTTCAGGACGGTGTTGCCAAGGCCATCGATTACGCGCGGGCTCTTGGCTGCACGCAGGTCAACTGCCTCGCAGGGATCGCGCCGGCGGGCGTAGATGCCTCAGTTGCGCACCGGACTCTCGTGGAAAATCTGAAATTCGCCGCTTCGAAGTTGGAAGACGCGGGCATTACTCTTCTCGCGGAGCCGGTCAACACTTACGACATCCCAGGCTTCTTCCTGAACCGCTCCGCCGAGGCCATCGCGCTCTTCGACGAGGTCGGCTCGCGCAATCTCAAACTGCAATACGACATCTATCATATGCAGCGCATGGAAGGCGAACTGGCCAACACCATTGAACGTCTGCTGCCGCGGATCGCTCACATCCAACTGGCGGATAATCCGGGCCGGAACGAGCCGGGCACCGGCGAAATAAACTATCCCTTTCTGCTGAGCTTCATCGACCGCCTCTGTTACGACGGCTGGATCGGCTGCGAATACAAACCTCGGCATGGAACAAAAGAAGGCCTCGGCTGGATGGACCCGTATCGATAACGAGAACGAGCCACCTCTCCCAAAACAAGAAAGGTGCTTTCATGGCGAACGTCGGGTTCATCGGGTTGGGCATCATGGGGCGCCCAATGGCGAAGCACCTTCAGGATGCCGGCCATCAGTTGTTTCTGCACACTAGGAGGCAAGCGCCGCCAGAACTCGTTGAGGGCGGCGGTGTCGAATGCAAGAGCGGCGAGGAGGTGGCTCAAAGGTCCGAAATCATCATCACAATGGTGCCCGACACACCGGACGTGGCATCTGTTTTGTTCGGGCCGGAAGGTGTCGCGGAAGGTCTTTCGAAGGGCAAGATTGTCGTCGACATGAGTTCGATCTCGCCGATCGAGACCAAGGTTTTCGCCAAGAGAATCAACGAGCTCGGCTGCGATTATCTCGATGCTCCCGTGTCGGGCGGCGAGGTTGGCGCGAAAGCCGCAACCCTGACGATCATGGTGGGCGGCCCCGAGGGCGCGTTTGAGAAGGTCAAGCCGCTCTTCGAGACAATGGGCAAGAACATCACGCTCGTCGGCGGGAATGGCGATGGGCAGACAACCAAGGTTGCAAATCAGATCATCGTTGCGCTGAACATCGAGGCCGTGGCCGAAGCGCTCCTGTTTGCGGCGAAGGCGGGCGCCGATCCGGCGAAGGTTCGCCAAGCGCTGATGGGCGGCTTTGCATCCTCTAAAATTCTTGAGGTCCATGGCGACCGGATGGTCAAGCGGACCTTCGATCCGGGGTTCCGGATCGAGCTTCACCAGAAGGATCTCAATCTTGCATTGCAGGGCGCACGGGCGCTTGGCGTCTCGCTGCCCAACACCGCCACCGCGCAGGAACTGCTCAACGCGTGCTCCGCGAACGGCGGCAAGGCCTGGGATCACTCGGCCATGGTGCGGGCGCTGGAACTGCTTGCGAATTTCGAGATTGGTTCGAAGTCGGCGTAAGCCGGGAAACGGGAGGCGCTGAGGGAGGCGGCTAATGGTTACCGACCATCGCAGAGTGCTCTGGGATATGTTCGACGCGGCTGTGGCGGCTGCTTTGCCGAGCTGTTGTGTTCCGAAGCATCTTCCGCCGCCGCCGAAAGGCAGAACTGTGGTTGTTGGCGCGGGCAAGGCCGCGGGCTCAATGGCGGCAGCCGTCGAGGCTCACTGGCAGGCCCCTATAGAGGGCCTGGTAGTCACGCGCTACGGCCATGGCGTGCCATGCAAGACAATCGAGGTCGTCGAAGCATCCCATCCCGTGCCCGACGCGGCCGGACAGGCGGCCGCGCGGCAAATCCTCGAAATGGTCCGCGGATTGGGGCCGGACGATCTCGTGCTTTGCCTTATCTCCGGCGGTGGCTCGGCGCTTCTCGCGCTGCCTGCGCCAGGCTTGACGCTCGACGACAAGCAATCGATCAACCGCGCCCTCCTTAGAAGCGGCGCGACGATCAGGGAGATGAATTGTGTCAGGAAACACCTCTCCGCAATCAAGGGCGGCAGGCTCGCCGCCGCGGCCGCGCCCGCCAAGGTCGTGTCGCTCATTATTTCCGACGTGGCTGGAGACGACATTTCTGTGATCGCGTCTGGGCCGACTGCACCTGACCTAACCACGAGCGCGGAAGCGCTCGCCATCCTGGACAAATACAACATCGACGTGCCCCATTCAGTCCTGAACCATCTGAGCGGCCAGCAGTCCGAAACTCCCAAGCCCGGCGATCCGCGCCTAGCAAACGTGACGAACATCTTGATCGCGACACCGCAGGAACTCGCTCGAGGCAGCCGCACGCGTGGCGCAGGATGCAGGTTTTCATCCGCTCATCCTGAGCGATTCCATCGAGGGGGAGTCGCGCGACGTTGCTCTTGTCCATGCTGCCATAGCCAGGCAGGTCGCAAGGCGCGGACAGCCGTCTGAAATCCCGTGCGCTTTGATATCCGGCGGGGAAACGACCGTTACGGTGCGTGGAAACGGACGCGGCGGGCGCAATGCCGAGTTCCTCTTAAGCCTCGGTCTGGCGCTCAAAGGCCACGCTGGAATTGCCGCGCTTGCTGCAGACACGGACGGGATCGATGGAAGCGAGGACAATGCGGGTGCGTTCCTCTTGCCGGACATGCCGGGGCGCGCAGCGGCGCTCGGGATCGATCTCAAGGCGCATCTTGCCAATAACGATGCCTATACCGTGTTCGAGAAGCTTGGCGATCTCCTGATAACTGGCCCGACCCTGACGAACGTGAACGACTTCAGAGCGATCTTGGTCGACGAAAGGTCTTGGTGATTGCGGCACGGGCCGCAGGTCATGATTTAGAAAATGGAGTTTCCGGCAAGGGATAAAAAAAGCCCGCCGGTCCGAGGAGGAGGAAACGAACATGGCCGGCCAGCCGCTCGCGCATGGCGGGAGGGCTTTGTGGCGCTCCTGATGCCGAAGCCCGAGGACGCGATCCTCGGCAACCGGAAAGCGTTGGCCACAGCCCTGCGCCGGATCGTGCCATCCGAGAATGTCATCGACCAGGAAACCGAGCTTCGCGCGTATGAGTGCGACGCCTTTACAAAACCGGCAGTTGCCGCTGATCGTTGTCCTGCCGGAGACCGTCGAACAGGTCTCTCGCATCATGGCGCTTGCCGCCGAGATGAACGTGAAAGTGGTTCCGCGAGGCGCAGGCACATCGCTGTCGGGCGGATCGCTGCCGCTCGCCGACGGTATTTTGCTCGGAATGGGAAAGTTCAATTCCATTCTCGAAGTGGATTTTCCGAACCGCTGCGTGCGTGTGCAGCCCGGCGTGACAAATCTCGCGATCACCAACGCCGTCGAGCACGAAGGCTTCTATTACGCGCCCGACCCGTCATCGCAGATCGCCTGCTCCATTGGCGGCAATGTCGGGGAAAATTCAGGCGGCGTGCACTGCCTGAAATACGGCCTGACGACAAACAACATTCTCGGTCTCGAAATCGTATTGATGGGCGGCGAGGTGGTGCGGCTTGGTGGCAAACATCTCGATTCCGAGTTTTACGATCTCATGGGTCTGATGACCGGGTCCGAGGGTTTGCTCGGAGTCATCACCGAGGTCACGGTTCGTATTCTGCGAAAGCCCCAGTGCGCTCGCGGCATTCTCATCGGGTTTCCGAGCGTCGAAGCCGGGGCCGGCTGCGTGGCTGCGATCATCGCCCGCGGCATTATACCGGGCGGCCTCGAAATGATGGACCGCATGGCCATTCTCGCGGCCGAGGATTTCTCTGCCTGCGGCTATCCACGCGATGCGGAGTCGATCATCATCTGCGAAGTGGATGGCACCCCCGCCGAGGTCGACTATCTGATCGATCGCGTATCGGACATCGCGCGCGGCGAGGGCGCTTCCTTCATAAAGCTCTCGCAGAGCGAAGAAGAGCGGCTGCAATTCTGGGCGGGGCGCAAGAACGCGTTCCCAGCCGTCGCTGCCATAGGTCCGGATTATCTCTGCATGGACGGCACTATCCCGCGCAATCAGCTTGGTTTCGTGCTCGCAAAGATGCAGGACATGGCGCGCGATTTTGGCCTGCGCGTCGCGAACGTGTTCCATGCCGGCGACGGAAATCTTCACCCGCTCATCTTGTACGACGGAAGCAACGCCGGCGAGACGGAAAAGGCCGAAGCCTTCGGTGCTGCCATCCTCAGGCTCTGCGTCGAGGTTGGCGGTGTACTCACCGGCGAGCATGGCGTCGGCGTCGAGAAGCGCGATCTCATGCCCACGATGTTCAACGAGATCGATCTCGAACAGCAGCAGCGGGTGAAATGCGCGTTCGATCCCAATCACCGGCTGAACCCAGGCAAAGTGTTTCCCACGCTGAGGCGCTGCGCGGAACTCGGAAAGATGCACGTTCACAGGGGCAAGTTGCCCTTTCCTCATCTGCCGAGGTTTTGAGCCGATGGACACCCTCGTTCCCAGAGATGAGCGTGAAACCGTCGAAATCGTGGCGGCTGCCATAGCCAACGGAACTCCCTTGGAGGTCAGCGGAGCACGGACGAAGGCCGGACTCGGACGGCCCGTCACGGCGCAGGCGCGTGTCAGCACAGCTGGGATAAGCGGCGTATCGCTCTATGAGCCGTCCGAACTCGTCTTGTCGGCGGGGGCAGGCACGCCACTTCGCGAAGTGACCGATCTCCTGGCGCAGCGCGGGCAGGAGCTTGCCTTCGAGCCTATGGATTACGGTGCGCTGTATGGTGTGGAGAGAGGTTCCGGCACGATCGGCGGACTGGTCGCGGTCAACGCGTCGGGGCCCCGGCGCATCAAGGCTGGTGCGGCGCGCGACCACCTCCTTGGATTTCGCGCCGTGAGCGGGCGTGCGGAAGCCTTCAAGTCTGGCGGCCGCGTGATGAAGAACGTCACAGGCTACGACCTGTCGAAACTCGTGACCGGCTCGCACGGCACTCTCGCCATTCTGACCGAGGTGACGGTCAAGGTTCTCCCGAAAGCCGAGGCGGAAGAGACGCTATTGATTTTGGGGCTCGGGGACGATGAGGCGATCCAGATTCTGACGGAAGCCTCCGGCCTGCCACATGAAGTTTCTAGCTTCGCCCATGCCCCTGCCGCAGCGGCGGCCTCGATGAATGGCGGCTTCAGCGGCCAAAGCGTCACGGCCCTCAGGCTCGAAGGACCGCCCATATCGATCGCGAAGCGCAAGCAGGACCTCGTTACGCACTTCAAAGTGCGATGCAAGGAGTTCGGCAGTTTGGATGCTGCCGAGTCGAATAGTTTCTGGATAGCGATGCGCGACGTCCTCCCGCTCGCTGCGCTCGATGCCGACATCTGGGGCATTTCAACCGCGCCAGCCGAGGGCGCGCGTTTCGTAAGCTTGGTCAAAAGTGGGGGCGTGCCGCTGAAAAGCTGGTTCTACGATTGGGCCGGAGGGCTCGTCTGGCTCGCCGTGGCCGCGGCGCCCGACTGCCATGAGAAATCTATTCGAGCCGCCGTCAATACCACGGGCGGGCACGCGACCCTCATCCGCGCTCCCGAAAATGCCCGCGCCGCCGTGCCGGTCTTCCATCCCCAGCCGCCCGCGCTGGCGGCACTTTCCGCGCGTGTCAAGAACAGCTTCGACCCCGAGCGTGTTCTCAATCGCGGACGCATGCGGGAAGACCTTTGATGCAAACAAACTTCACCCTCGCTCAGCTTGCCGATCCAGATGTGGCACGATCCGAGCGAATTTTACGAAATTGCGTTCACTGCGGCTTCTGTACAGCGACGTGCCCGACCTACCTGCTTCTCGGCGACGAACTCGATTCTCCTCGCGGGCGCATCTACCTGATCAAGGACATGATGGAGAAGGGCAGGGCAGCGGATGAGTTGACGGTGAAGCACATCGATCGCTGCCTTTCGTGCCTGTCCTGCATGACCACGTGCCCGTCCGGGGTCGACTATATGCATCTGGTTGACCACGCGCGGGCGCATATCGAAAAAACCTACAAGCGTCCGCTCATCGACCGCTTGACGCGAAGTTTTCTCGCGAGGGTGCTGTCCAATCCCTCCCTTATGAGACCTTCCCTGGCGGCTGCAACGCTTGCCAAGCCACTGAAAGGCTTCTTCAGACGCTTGCCTGTCGGTGACCGGATTGTAGCCCTGCTTGAGCTGGCGACATTTCCATCTTCCGCCGGAAAATGGGAGACGGCACCACAAGGCATCCGGAGGGGCCGCGTCGCTCTCTTGGCCGGCTGCGCGCAAAGCGTTTTGCAGCCGTCGATCAATCAGGCGGCCGCGCGCGTGCTTACCCGCCACGGGATCGAGGTGGTGAGCGCAAAGGACGAAGGGTGTTGCGGCGGGCTGGTCCATCACATGGGCCGCGAAGATGACGCCCACCGGTACGCCCAGAAGAACATCGACGCCTGGGTTTCCGAGATGGACCGAGAAGGTCTCGATGCCATCGTCGTCACGACATCGGGATGCGGCACGACGATCAAGGACTATGGGGAAATGTTCCGCGAGGATCGCGACTATGCCGCGAAAGCGAAGCGGGTATCCGCCATCGCGAAGGACATCACAGAATATCTGGCGACGCTCACCCTGAACCAACCCGCGCGCAGGACCGGACAGACTGTCGCTTACCACCCGGCTTGCTCGATGCAGCATGCGCAAAAAATCAAGGATCAGCCAAAGCGGCTCCTGGCACAGATGGGCTTCATAGTAAGACCCATTCCGGAAGAGCATATCTGCTGCGGTTCTGCGGGCGTTTACAACATCCTGCAACCGCTACTTGCTCGCCGACTTCGCGCGCGAAAAGTCGCCAATATCGAGAAGACAAAGCCCGACATCATCGCCGCCGGCAATATTGGCTGCATTGCTCAAATCGGACACGGCACGGCCTTGCCAATCGTCCACACTGTGGAGCTGATCGACTGGGCGCAGGGCGGCCCTCTTCCCACGGCGCTTGCTAACGCTTGCTTCGAAGATCGCGCCGCGTCCCCCGTTCAAGAGCGGCCGAGCAACGAGGCGGCAATGGCCTGAAGGATTAAAATTGACAACGAAATCGCGAGTATCGACGACCATGAAATGCAGATAGCCGCAGCATCTGCGGAAGCACCCGCAGGCGTATAGTCTGCTCAATCCGCAGCAGCAGTGAATGGCCTCATAATAAAAAAGGACAATGGGAGGTTTGATGTTCAGCCAGCTTTTAACTCCAGTCGCGGACAGCCTCGGGCTCTCGTTCCTCGTGGCGGTAATACCTATCGTGACGGTGCTCATACTGCTTGGCCTGCTTCGCTTGCCCGCCTGGATAGCCGCGCTGGCCGGGCTCATCGTCGCGTTCATTATCGCGGTCAGCCTTTGGCAGATGCCAGTCAATCTGGCCTTGAACTCAGTCGCCAACGGTGCCGTCTTCGCGCTGTGGCCGGTAATGTGGATCGTGCTCAATGCGCTCTTGCTCTACAATATTACGGTGCGATCCGGTCGCTTCGACGCGTTCCGCAATTGGGTCGCCAGCTATTTGCCGAACGATCGCCGTGTCGTCCTTGTGGTGGTCGGATTTTGCTTCGGTGCGCTGCTCGAAGGCGTTGCGGGCTTCGGCACCCCTGTCGCAATCACAAGCTCGCTTCTGATTTTGGTCGGCTACCCGCCACTTGAAGCGCTCGTCTTTGTCTTGATATTCAACACCGCGCCGGTCGCCTTCGGTGCTCTGGGCGTGCCCGTAACAGTCCTCGCCGCAGTGACGGGGCTTCCCGCTACGACACTCGGCGCGATGATCGGACGGCAATTGCCGTTCATCGCCCTCATCCTTCCCTTCTATGTCATGGCCCTCTATGGCGGCTGGCGATCCATCCGTTCAATTTGGCCCGTCCTGCTCGTTGCCGGCGGCAGTTTCGCCCTGTCGCAATTCGTGGCCTCCAATTACATCGACTATACCTTGACCGACGTTCTGTCCTCGCTCGGATCGCTCATTGGCACGGTACTCTTCCTTCAGATTTGGAGCCCACCAGATGAGCCGGAATTCTGGGTTGCGAATACGATGGAGGGCCGTCGCTCCAAGACCGTTGTGCCGGATTGGCAGGGCTGGCTTCCCTGGGTCGTCGTCTCGCTGACAGTGATCGCGTGGACCTCCCTTGAGATTGCCGGCATCGGCCAGCAGAAAATCCAGTGGCCTGGCTTGCATCAGGCCATTTCGATTACGCTCTACAACGCCAAGCCTTATGACGCGGTGTGGACATTCCAGCCCCTGGGGACGGGAACCGCGATCCTACTCGCCGATATCATCACCGCGATCCTGGTTCGCCTCCCTTTGAGAGCTTTCCTTGACTGCGTTATCGAGACGCTCCGCCAGGTATGGCTCCCTGTTGTCACCGTGATGCTTATCATCGGCCTTGCCTACCTTATGAACTATTCGGGCCTCGCCTATACGCTTGGCAAGGGAGTTGCCGCAACGGGGCAGCTCTTCGTTCTCCTTTCGCCCTTCCTTGGCTGGGTCGCCGTCATGCTGTCGGGCAGCGACACATCGGGCAATGCGCTGTTCGGCAATCTCCAGGTCGTGGCAGCACGGCAGCTCAACCTCGATCCTGTGTTGTTCGCCGCGGCTAACTCGTCGGGCGGCGTCATGGGCAAGATGATCTCGCCTCAGAACATTGCAACCGGGGTCTCGGTGACGAAGCTGGCGGGGCACGAGGGCCAGGTGTTCGCCCGCATCTTCAAACACAGCATCATTCTGACGCTCTTGCTCGGCGCCTTGGTCGCAGCCCAGCAATATCTCGTACCCTGGATGATTCCCAAATGAGCGATGCCATGAGGTGAGCACCGGCTGAGGAGCGACTATAAAAGGTAGAGAACCGATATGGCTGGACTTGACGACATCGCCGAACAAAAAGAGTGGACCGACGCCATTTCATCCGTGATCGCCTTCGAGGGCACGGCCAGGGCAGATGATCTGCTTGAGGAAGTAGTGGCGGTCGCACGGCGCTCTGGCGGCCACGTCCCGTTCGCGGCAAACACCGCCTATATCAATACGATTTTGCCCGAAGCCCAGCCCCCTATCCCGGCAACCGGGAAATCGAGGACCGGATCAATGCCGCGATCCGCTGGAACGCAGCGGCCATCGTCGTAAAGGCCAACAAGGAAAGTTCCGAGCTCGGCGGCCACATCGCATCCTATCAGTCCGCCGCCACGCTCTACGACATCGGCTTTACGCATTTCTGGCACGCGCCGTCAGATGCCCATGGGGGCGATATCGTGCTCGTGCAGGGGCATTCCGCGCCCGGGATCTACGCACGCGCCTTCGTCGAAGGGAGGCTGACGGCGGCAGCATCCAGATGATTACCGACGTGTCCATTGACCCGGCCGGCAACGTCTGGGCCGCGAACAACTGGAACAGTCTCGAAGCGGCCGCCTCCCCCGACCCGACCCGTCCGACGTCGACCTGGGGCGGAGGATCGGGGTTCACAGTCATCTATGGAGTAGCAGCTCCGGTGAAGGCGCCGCGCATCGGCAAAGTGCGGCCGAACTGATGCTGCGCGCCCCCCCCCGCGCGGATTTGAGCGTCGCGTATGCGTCGTAGGGCGAGATCTAACGCATGGGGCAGAGCGGATCTGCCATGACCGCAGCACCCTCGAATGCGGACGTGCAACAAGCTTTAGGGCGTTCCCAAGCAATTCCTAATGTCGGCTTTTGTATAGTTAGGTAGGTGTGCTTTGCGGGCTGATCTCCGCCTGCCTTGAATCCCCGACCGAGTTCTGGCCGAGCTCAGCCAGTGTTTCGCGCGCGGCACGCACCACGGCCTCGGTCGTGATGTCGAACTTCTTGTAGACATCATTGATCTTCCCGGAGGCGCCGAAGTCGTGCATGCCGACGAAGCGGCCCTGAGGGCCAATATAGCGGTCCCAGGAAATTTCGACGCCCGCCTCGACCGCAACGCGAGCTGGGGAGGCGCCCAGCACCTCGCGCCTGTAAGCCGCGTCCTGTTCCTCGAACAGGAGGCGGCACGGCATCGAGACGACAGCCGTAGGAATACCGTCCCGCTGCAGGATGGTTCGCGCCTCGACCGCCAGGTGCAGCTCGGAGCCCGTCGACATCAACGTGATCCGGCGTGAGCCACCCTCTGCTTCGGCGAGCACGTACGCGCCCTTTGCCGATCGGTTTTGACTACCGCTCTCTCGGCGGAGCAGCGGCATAGGCTGGCGGGATAGCGCGATCAGCGCAGCACGGCGCGGTGCATCGAGGATTGCTTCCCAACACTCCGCGGTCTCGATCGGGTCCCCTGGCCGGAACACGGCAAGGTGCGGAATCGCGCGAAGGGCGGCCAGATGCTCGATGGGTTGGTGCGTCGGGCCATCCTCGCCGAGGCCGATGCTGTCATGGGTCATGACGAAGATAGTGCGAATCTCCATCATCGCCGCGAGCCGGATCGCTGGTCGGCAATAATCGGAAAATGTCAGGAACGTGCCGCCATAGGGGATCAGGCCGCCATGCAGCGCTATGCCGTTCATTGCCGCCGCCATGCCGTGCTCACGCACGCCATAATGCACGTAGGACCCGCCATACGCCCCGGGCTTGATCTCGACCTGATTCTTCGCCTTCGTGTTATTGGACGGCGTGAGGTCCGCCGAGCCTCCGAGCAGTTCCGGAATGGCGTCGAACAGGTGGTTCAACACCACGCCGCTGGCCTGGCGGGTGGCAAGATCCTTGTCGCCGGCGAGGAATTCCTTCCGCGCCGCGGCGATCGCATGGCGCCAGGCCTCCGGTAGATCGCCACGGGTGCGCCGCTCAAAATCCTGCCGCAGGCCCTCCGGAGTGGCCTTGACCCGATCGGCCCATGCCATGCGGCCGTCCCGGCCCTTGGCGCCGATCCTGTGCCACGCGGAGAGCAACGTCTCGGGGATTTCGAAGGGTGGTGAGGTCCAGCCGAGCAGCTTGCGCGCGCCGGCGATCTCGTCCTCCCCCGGGGCGTCGCTATGCGCCTTCTGAGTGCCGGCCCTTGTGGGCAGGCCAAAGCCAATAATCGTGCGGCAGGAGATCATGGACGGCTTATCCGCGACCTGATGCGCCGCGATGATCGCAGCCCTGATAGCGTCCGTATCGTGGCCGTCGATCTCCTGGACATGCCAATGCGACGAGCGGAACCGCATCGTCTGGTCGTCCGACACTGCGAGGCTGGTAGCGCCGTCAATCGAGATAGAATTATTGTCGAAAAAAGCGATCAGCTTGCCGAGCTGTAAATGGCCGGCGAGCGAAATCGCTTCGTGGCTGATCCCCTCCATCAGGCAGCCATCACCCATGAATACATAAGTGTAGTGATTGACCAGCGCGTCGCCAAAGGTCGCATTCATGATGCGCTCGGCGAGTGCTAGTCCGACAGCATTTGCCAGACCTTGGCCCAGCGGGCCGGTCGTGGTCTCAATACCATCCGCATGCCGGTATTCGGGATGGCCTGGGGTCTTTGAGCCGACCTGGCGGAAGCGCTTGATCTCGTCGATCGTCATGTCCGCGTAGCCGGTGAGGTAAAGCAGCGCGTAAAGGAGCATGGAGCCGTGGCCGTTCGAGATCAGGAACCGGTCGCGGTCGATCCAGTACGGGTCCGCGGCATCGAAGCGCATGAAATCGGAGAACAGCACTGTTGCGATATCTGCCATGCCCATGGGCATGCCTGGATGGCCGCTCTTGGCCTGCTGGACAGCATCCATCGCTAAGACGCGGATGCTGTTTGCCATGTCGCGCAGGTGCTGATCGCGCGGCGCAGGTATCGATTGGGTCTTGTTCTGGCTATCAGCCACGGTGATCTCCTAGTGCCGTGCGGACGACGGTATCTGATGATGCGCCTCGCCGGCACGAGGTGACCGTCCATGACGTCAATGTGTATTCGATCCACTCCGGCCTGCTCTGCCTCGCGCACCTGTTCTTCCAAAGGGGCAAAATCGGCCGCAAGGATTGATGTCGCAAGCTTCATGGCCATCGATTGCATCTCGTGCACCCTCGATATGATCCGGCGATCCGGCCCTCGTCTGCTCAGGTGACCGACGCCTGGTAGATGCTCTCGATGGAGGCGTCGAGCATGGCGTTGAACTCGGCATCGGTTTGGTGAACTGACAGGCCCTCCAGCAGCGCCCGCGAGAAGCTCGCCACAACTCCATGGTTCTTTCGCAGCCTGTCGTCGGCCTCCTGCCGCGAGTAACCGCCAGACAACGCGACCACCCGCACGACTTTGGGATGGCGCACGAAGTCAACGTAGAAGTCGGATTGCTCCGGCGGGGTGAGCTTCAGCATGACCTGTTGACCCGCCGGAAGCCCGTTGAGCCCTTCGAGGATGTTTGTTTTGAGCAGCGCTTCGGCCTCAGCCTTTCCCGGGCAATGGATGTCAACCTCGGGCTCGATGATCGGGACCAGGCCCGCATTGATGATCTGCCTGGCGATGGCGAACTGTTGCTGCACAATATCCTTGATGGCTGCGGGGTTCGCCTGTTTGATAACCGAGCGCATCTTGGTGCCGAAAATGTGCTTCGATTTCCCCTTTTCGAGGAGGGTGGCGAGTTGAGGCATCGGTTTCATCCGCTGGACGCCGTCTCGCTCAGGTTCCAGACCTTTGTCAACCTTCAAGAATGGCACGATCCGCTTCACATTCCAGAGATAGTCAACCGTCGGTTGGCCTTCGATGTCCCGATCCATGGTGTCCTCGAACAGGATAGCGGCAAGGATTCGCTCTCCCGTGAAGCTCGGGCTGGTAATGACGCGGGTGCGCATCTCATGCACCAGCTCAAACATTTCATCGTCGTCCTTCCAAGAGTGGTCTTTGATTCCGTAGAGAGCGAGGGCGTGCGGTGTACTTCCGCCACTCTGATCCAGGGCTGCAATGAACCCCGGCCGGGACTTCATCCTTTGAATCTGCTCGACGTTGCTCATTGTTGGCCTCCCTGATGATTAGGTTGTTATTGGTGCCGGGCCTCAGCGCGAGTACCTCAGCTTACGGTAGCGGCGGATGAGGGCGCTGGTTGAACTGTCATGATCAAGTTTGGGCTCGATATTGCTCTACAGTTCTGGAACGATGCGCTGGGCTAGCACTTTGCCTGGCTCAGCCAGTTCGAACTCCCCGGTGGTCGAGCGAGCTCCGAACTCTTGCCGAAGGCCCGCTTCGGGATCGATCTCAGCGGGATAAACCACGGCAGCAAAACTTGTGCCGTCAATGCACAAGCGGGAATTCGTAGGCCTATCTGCCAATCGCCTGGGGCAAAATCATCTTAGGCGGGCCGTCTTCCTGCGGAAACTTCCATCCTGAGGAGGGACTCAGCGCAGCGGCATCCAGCGGTTGGAAGTTCAGAAAATCCAGAACTATCCCATGACAACAGCCGCTGTCGCCATGGCCCCCGCCGCAGCCCAGCCAATTCCCAAAAGCCAGCCGCGCACCGCGAGTTCCCCCATAATTGAAGACTGGGATGACGCAAACATGGTCGCCGCCATGATCGGCACCACAATCAGTCCGTTCACAACCGCGCTCCAATAAAGGGCCTTGACGGGGTTGATCGGCAGAAAGCTGATCACCATGCCGCCCACGGTTGCTGCGGCGATGGTGACGTAGAATGGGCCCGCTTCCCAAGGCTTGAAGCTGAGCCCGCACGTCCAGCCCCGAGCCTCGCCTAGCGCATAGCCCGCCGATCCGGCAAGAACCGGGACTGCGAGAAGACCCGTGCCAATGATGCCAAGGGTGAAAAGAGCACAGGCGAGCCCTCCTGCCAGGGGAGCGAACGCTGCGGCGGCCTCGCCCCGCCACCACTTGAATGGCCGCCATCAGCGGAAACCTTAAGAGAATGACGGAACCAAAGGAATATCCGAATTGAGCGCCAGCCTGGCCGTAGGTGCCGATGCCACTTGGATCATCGTCAGGGCGCCAGTGATCAAGCCGGGACCTAAAATGCGAAAGAGGCGCTTGATCCCTGATTGAGGGACAGCCAGAGGCTTCTCTGGATCGAGTGTTGATGGGTTCAGCCATTGGTAGCCGCGTTGTTGAAGAAATGTGTGTGCAATCAAAACATGCGGCCGCGGCGTGTTCGAATTGGCGAAACCGTAAGTCACGTCACCCTTGACAAGCCGCCGAAGCAACCAGGCAACCGTAACTTCGGGCGATGACCGCATTGGGTCATCAACGTCGATTTCGCCGTGTGTTTTAAGTGGGTCGGCTCATCCTTTCGTAGCCGAAGGAATCGTTGCAGCTGCGAAAAATGGTAGTTAGGGCCAGGAGGAGACGTAGAGGCGTACATTCTCGGTAAGAGTGGCAGACCCTGCTTATCGGGCGCTTTATTGCCCCCGCGTCCCTCTTGGATTGGCTGCCCGCCGCTCGTGGTACAGGCACTCGCAAGCTTCAACGCGCTCACAGAAAGCTATGGCCGCTGGCGTCAACGAGCGATTGCGCAGACTGAGGATGCCGTAGTTCGTCCGTAGCCAGGACGGCTGAAATGGCACCAGCGCGATGCCGTCTTCCTCTGGCACTTGCTCCAGCTTTGCCAGCGGTGCGATGCCGATCGCGTCACAAGCGCGAACGATGCGCAGGCAAGCATCCAGGGTCTGACATTCTATTTGCGGCTCGAAGTACTGGCCATTCTCCGCGAGCCTCCCGATTGCCCTTGTGCCCGCCAAAAACTCTCCGGCTCGTTTGGGAAGCTTTGGCGACACCAGCGCGTACTCGCCGACCTGTCGAACGGTCAGACGCTTGGCCCGCATCAGCGGATGCCCTACCCGGCAGTAGAACCGAAGTGGACGGTGGGGGAGTGGATTGATAACGATGTCGGATTCGCCCGAGATGGAGTCCAGTTCTCCAATCCCAATATCGATGCGCCGTTCGCGCAGCGCCGGGGCCAGATCCCACCAGTCCTGGGTTACGATGCGCACCCTCAGATGCGGATGGCTGACCAGAATCCCAGCGACCGCATCCGGCATCCAAGTCTGTGCGACGATAGGTCCGATGCCAAGATGCAGTTCGCCGACATCCAGCCCTTTGAGCAAAGCGATGTCTCGCTTCAAATCGTCGATGTCCAACGCGACGCGCCGCGCCCTCTCAAGCAGAAGAACACCGAAGGCGGTCGGGACGGAGCCGCGGTTGGTCCGGTCGAAGAGCGTCACCGAAAACACCCGCTCCAGCTCCTGAATGGCGCGGGTGACGGTCGGCTGGGAAACATGAAGATGCTCGGCGGTCCGATGGTAAGTCCGATGTTTCTCGAGCGCCAGCGCACATTCCAGGGTAACTGCTCAACCCCGCGCTTGACGTAGAATCGGGGGTGTGATTCAAGCTTGGGATGGAACTGAAGCCCCCCGATCTTAAGAAACTGACGCCGGAACAGAAGGACGATCTGATCCTTCAGTTGTGGGCGGTGGTTCTAGTTCAGGCCGAACAGATACAAGTGCTTCAAAAGCGGGTGGCAGAACTGGAAGCGCGGTTGGGCGAGCCGCCGAAGAACTCCGGTAATTCAAGCGTCCCGCCCTCCAAAGAGTTCAAAGCCAACAAAAAGACGGACGACAACAAGACAGAAGCGAAGGGGCCACGCAAAGGCAGCGTTGGACGCGAGGGAGGCGGACGTGCGCTGGCGCGGGAGCCGGACGAGACGCTGATCGCCAAGGCCAAACGCTGTTGCCATTGCGACGCGGAACTGGGCGAAGCCGATCAAAAGCTGCACAGCCGCCATGACAAGATTGATCTGCCTCCGGTCAAACCCGTCGTGACTCGCGTCGAGCGTTACGCGGGACATTGCCCGTGTTGCCACGGCGTGACGTTGGCTCCGGTGCCGGAGGGGATGGAGGAAGGCTCACCGTTCAGTTCCAACATTCTGGCGACGGCATTGTACCTGCGCTTTACGCACGCTATCAGCTACAAGCGGCTGAGCCAGTTGTTTTTGCACCTGTTCGCTTTGACGATCAGCGAAGGCGCGTTGGACGCCATGTTCCAAAAAGCTAAGCCGCGCTTCGATGATAAGGTCGCCGCCATTCTGGCGCGTCTGCGCAAATCCCGCGTCATTTATTCCGACGAGACCAGCGTGCGCATCGACGGGAAAACGTGCTGGAACTGGGTGTTTCAGAACAAGGACGTCGTGATTCACGTCGTGCGCCACAGCCGCGCTACGAGCGTCGTCACCGAGGTTTTGAACGGCCACCGCCCCACGTTGTGGGTATCGGATTTGTATGGCGCGCAGCAAGGCCACGCCGACAAATGGCAGGTCTGTCTCGCGCATCAACTGCGAAACTGCCAGTTCGCCATCGAAGCAGGCGACATGGTTTTTGCGCCGCGCATGAAGGCGTGGCTGCTGCGCGTGTGCGTGTTGGCGCGACGGCGAAGCGAACTGGCCGAGGCCACGCGACGCGATTACAAACGGCGTTTTGAAAATGATCTCGACAAAATCATGGCTCTCTCGCCAGAAAATAGGCATGGCCGCCGCTTGCGAAAACGCTACGGTAAAATCCGCGACAGCTTGCTGACGTTTTTGGATCACCCCGAAATCGCGCCCGACAACAACAGCTCCGAACGCGAGCTTCGTCCCACCGCGACCTACCGCAAAGTCACCGGAGGCTTCCGCTCCGACTGGGGGGCCGAACTCTTCGCAGGCGTCCGCTCCGTCGTCGGCACCGCAGCCAGAAACGGCCAAACCCCCTTTAACGCTATCCGCGCAACCCTTGGTTTATCATGCGCTTATGGGGTGGGTTGAGCAGATACATTCCAGGAGGTAGAGCATTATTCGTCTCCTGCATTCCTGTCAGACAAAGGCAAACTGGATGTTACCATGAAAACGAGGTAATAATAGTCGGCCGCCTGATCAATATAACTTCGGCGTGGCAGTAAAAAGCTTCATCTTGGCCATAAAGCCGGGCATAGCTTTGTCTCGACCATTAGTCAGTAAACAGAGGGTGGGTAACGGAGTGGTAAGTTCATGAGCTCTCATTCGAAAGTCCCCAGATACGCATTCGGCCTCTTAGCCGGCGCGCTGCTGTCGGCGACAATGCTGACCACCGTCGCGCAGGCGCAAGATCGGCGGGATGAGCGCAGGGAAGAGCGGGCAATACGAGAGGAAGCGGAAAAAGCGAAAGGCAAGCAGCCCAATATTCTCTTTATCATGGGCGATGACATCGGCTGGATGCAGCCAGGCATCTATCATCGCGGCCTCATGGTCGGCGAGACGCCGAACATCGACCGCATCGGCCAGGAAGGCGCAGTCTTCATGGACTATGTCGCCATGCAGAGCTGTACCTCCGGGCGCAACGCCTTCTTTACCGGCATGTATCCGCTGCGCACCGGCATGATCCCGCCGCAACTGCCCGGCAGCCCGTCCTATCTGCGGCCCGGCACGCCGGCGATCGCCAAATTCCTGCACGATCTCGGCTATACCACAGGCGAGTTCGGCAAGAACCATCTGGGCGACCACACGGCAGCTCTGCCGACGGCGCACGGCTTCGAGGAATATTGGGGCTATCTCTATCACCTCGATGCCATGCAGCAGGTGAGCTTCCCCGACATCAACAAGACGCCGACCGAGCAAGTTATCGCGCCGCCGTGCAAGAACACGCCCATCCCCGGCATCCCCGAGGTTCCGGGCGCCGTCGACCCCAGAACAGCGACATGCATGACGCCGCCGCGCCCGATCATCTGGTGCCATTCCTCCGATGGAACGGAAAAGAATCAGACCTGCAAGGACGAAGGGCAGCTGACGCTGGACCGGTCGAGAACGGTGGACGAGGAAATTTCTGCCAAGGTGATCGACTTCCTCGACCGTAACGATCCGAAGAAGACCAACAAGCCCTTCTTCGTCTGGTACAACCCGGCGCGCATGCATGTGACGACGATGCTGTCGCCGAAGTACGAAGCCATGCTGGGCACACAGGGAGGCAAGGACTGGGGCATCAACGAAGCCGGCATGAAGCAGCTCGACGACAATATCGGCGAGGTGCTCAAAAAGCTTGAGGACATGGGCCAGCTCGACAATACGGTCGTGGTCTTCACAACCGACAACGGCGCTGAGGCGATCACCTTCCCCGATGGCGGCGTCACCCCGTTCAAGGGCCAGAAGGGCGAGGCCTGGGAAGGCGGGTATCGTGCCCCGCTCGTGGTCCGCTGGCCGGGCCACATCAAACCCGGCACGGTGCATAACCAGCTCTTCGCGGCGCTCGACTGGCTGCCGACGCTGGTCGACATCGCCGGCGGCCCCAAGGGAGACGAGTTGAAAAAGCAGATCGAGAAGGGCGAATATCCCGGCGGTGCGCTACAAGAACTGGAAGATGTACTACAACATGTCGCAGCCTGGAGCGACGGGCTGGATCTTGCCGCTGATCCCGTTCCACTTCACCCTGGTGCAGAATATCAAGCGTGATCCGTTCGAGCAGGCTGTCGGCGAAAGCCAGAAGACGGCGCTCGGCCTTGGCGGCGCGCTCGCGGCTCCAAGCACCGCCTTCCTGTATGACTGGAACATGCTGCCCATCGGCCAGCTGCTATGGCTGAAGGAACTTGAATCGTACAAGCAGTTTCCGCCGATGCAGGCGCCTGAGAGCTGGAACCTCAGTCAGGTCCTGGAGCAGGTCAAGGCCGGTACCGGTCATCCACAGGAATGATTGCTGAAAACGGACGCGGGCGGCCAAGGTCGCCCGCTGCCAAGAGCCGTGCCGGGTGACTGGCCTATGTCGACTGACAGGTGACGATCATGCAATCCTCCTCATCCGGCCCGAACCGGCGCGCTGTGCTCGGCGGGCTTGCGGCGCTGCCGCTCTTGTCGGGATCATTTCTGTCGAACTCCGCGCAGGCGCAAACGGCGCCGGGCGATCCCCTCCCGTCATGGAACGATGGCCCGGCTAAAGCCGCCATCATCGGCCTCGTCAAATCGACGACCGACGCCGCGAGCCCCAACTTCGTGCCGCCCGACGCACGCATTGCCACCTTCGACCAGGACGGCACAACCTGGGTCGAGCATCCGGTCTACACGCAGGTGGTCTACATCCTCGACCGCGTCCCGGCGGTGGTGAAGGAAAAGCCGCATCTGAAAGAGGTCGAGGCGTTCAAGACCGTGTTGTCTCGCGACCGCGAGGCGATCGCCAAGCTTACCCTCAAGGAGTTGGAGGAGATCGCCGTGGCGACCCTCACCGGCATGACGGTGGACGACTTCAAGGTTGACGTGGCGGAGTGGATCACGACGGCCAAGCACCCGCGATGGAACCGTCTCTACACCGATCTGACCTACCAGCCGATGCTCGAAGTCATGCAATACCTGCGCGACAACGGCTACAAGACCTTCATCGTGACAGGCGGCGGCCAGGATTTCGTGCGGACCTATTCCCAACGTGTGTACGGCATCCCGCCCTGGCAGGTCGTGGGCACGGCGGGCGGCACGAAATTCGGCTATGACAAGGACGGAAGACCGTTCCTGACCAAGGAGCCGAGGCTGCTCCTGAATGACAACAACGCAGGCAAGGCGGAAGGCATTCACCTAGAGATAGGGCTGCGCCCCGTCATCGCGTTTGGCAATTCGACCGGCGACCGCGAAATGCTCGAATACACCACCGGGGGGTCGGGTGCACGGCTGGGTCTTCTGGTCCTGCACGACGACGCGGCGCGCGAATATGCCTATGGACCAGCGCGAGGACTGCCTGACACGAGGGTCGGGACTTTCACTGAGGCGCTGTACGACGAAGCGAAGAAGGACGGATGGCAGATCATCAGCATGAAGAACGACTGGAACCGGATCTTCCCATTATGAGCGATCCTGAAGACGCTGCGTCGCGGTGATGACCGCCATGGTCGGTCAAGCGATCACGCCGCGCAGGAGGCGGGGTAGCGTACGCCGGTGCCCAATATCTCAGTTTGATTCAATTAGCGGAGGTGTAAATGAGACGCAGGATGTCCGTGCAGCTTGGCCTCTCTATCCTGGCCGCTGCCTCGGCGCTGGTTTGGGCTTCGTTTGGTCCGGCGCAGGCTCAAGCCCAGCAGGAGCAGAGGCCGAATATTCTCATCATCATGGGCGACGACATCGGCCAGTTCAACATCAGCGCCTATAACAATGGCCTGATGGGGTACAGCACCCCCAACATCGACCGCATTGCCAAGGAAGGCGCGCTGTTCACCGACTATTATGGTCAGCAAAGCTGCACCGCCGGCCGCGCCGCCTTTATCACCGGGCAGTCGCCGATCCGGACCGGCCTCACCAAGGTTGGCTTGCCTGGGGCGCCGGAGGGGATGAGCGACAAAGACCCGACCATCGCCACGCTGCTGAAAGCCAAGGGCTATGTGACCGGCCAGTTCGGCAAGAACCATCTGGGCGACCGCAACGAGCATCTGCCCACCGTGCACGGCTTCGATAAGTTCTTTGGCAACCTTTACCATCTCAACGCCGAAGAGGAGCCGGAAAACGAGGACTACCCGAAGGATCCCGCCTTCAAGGCGAAGTTCGCGCCGCGAGGCGTGTTGAAATGCGTGGCCACGAGTTCGGACACGTCCCCGCCAGATCCGCGTTTTGGCAAATGGGGCAACCAGAAGTGCGAGGATACCGGTCCGCTCTCAAAGAAGCGCATGGAGACGATCGACGAAGAATTCCTTGGCGACACTCTCGGCTTCATCGATCAGGCCAATAAAGACAAGAAGCCCTTCTTCGTCTGGTTCAACTCGACCCGCATGCACATCTGGACCTATCTCAAGAAGGAGTCCCAGGGCAAGACCGGTCTTGGCATCTATCCCGATGGCATGGTGGAGCACGACGGTCAGGTGGGGCAGTTGCTCAAAAAGCTTGACGATCTCGGCATCGCGAACAACACGATCGTCGTCTATTCCACCGACAATGGCGCCGAGACCATGAGCTGGCCCGACGGCGGCACCACGATCTTCCGCAGCGAGAAGAATACCAACTGGGAAGGCGCCTATCGCGTCCCGGCGATGGTGCGCTGGCCGGGTCTGGTGCGGCCCGGCACGGTGATCAACGACATCTTTGCGCACGAGGACTGGCTCACCACGCTGATGGCCGCGGTGGGCGAGCCGCAAATCGCGGACAAGCTCATGAAGGGTGAAACCGTGGGCGGCGCGACGTACAAGGTGCACCTCGACGGCTACGATCAGCGCGATCTGCTCGCCAAGGGCAACGGTAACGGCAAGCGCAAGGAGTTCATTTACTGGACCGATGACGGCAACGTGGCGGCGCTGCGCTTCAACCGCTGGAAGATGGTGTTCATGGAGCAGCGCGCCCATGGGTTCGACGTTTGGCAGGACCCCTTCGTGGTGCTGCGGCTGCCGAAACTGTTCGACCTGCGGGCGGATCCGTTTGAACGCGCGGATCACGAGGCGATCGGCTACGCGCGGTGGCGCATCGATCGGGCCTTCCTCATCGCACCGGCGGCGGGCTACGTCGCCCAGTGGCTGCAAACCTTTCAGGACTTCCCGCCGCGCCAAAAGCCCGGCACGTTCAACCTGAATAATGTGATGACGAAACTCACGAGCCCGACGGGCGGTGCGCCCGACTGAGTTCGACCGGGGGCGCCAGGCTAAGTTGGCGTCCCGTTCTGCTCCCGGCGGGGGAGAGTGAGGTCAAACTCTGCCTGAAATAGGGAGCCGGCACGGCAAGGTATTGAATAGCCTGAGGGTGGGAGGATCGATGCGCATTGTTGGAAGACAGGCGCGCCGCGCTCCTACCTTCTTGAGCGAAGGCGAGCAACGTTTTCGTCATGAGCTTTGAGTAACTAGCGAAGGAGTTAGCATGAAACGCAACTTCATCACCGCAGTCTTGTGGCTGCTGGCTGCGGCTGCGCTTCTTGACGCACTCGGTCCAGCTCAGGCAGCGGACAAGAAACCCAATGTCGTGTTCATTCTCGCCGACAACGTCGGCTATGGCGACTTGGGCGCCTACGGCGGTGGCGAGCTACGCGGCGCGCCGACGCCGCGGATCGACCAGCTGGCGCGCGAGGGCTTACGGCTCACCCAGTTTCTGGTCGAGCCCGCGTGCACGCCATCACGCGCAGCGCTGATGACGGGGCAATACTCCATCCGCAACGGCCTATCGCTGGTCCTCGTTCCGGGCTCCGACGCTACGCTCTCGGCGCACGCCTACACGATGGGCGACATGTTCCACGGGCTCGGCTACGCCACCGCGATTTATGGCAAGTGGCACCTCGGCAGCGAGCCGCAGAGCCTGCCGACCTCGCACGGTTTTGACGAGTTCTACGGCATCCCGCCCGACATCTCCTGGGATTCGGCGACCTATGTCGACACGATTGAACTCACGCACTCGATTGACGCGCCGCCCGATGTGCTGCTGTCAAAGGGGCCGCACATCGTCGAGTCCGTGCTGGGCGGGCCGTTGCGCACGGTCAAACCCTTCACGCGGGAAGTCCGCGCCGAGATCGATAACGAACTGACGACGAAATCCATCGCCTTCATGAAGCGCAGCCACGCGGCGGGCAAGCCGTTCTTCCTCTACCTGCCATTTTCGATGGGGCACTTCCCCAATCTCCCGTCGAAGGACTTTGCGGGCAAGTCGCAGATTGGCCAATACGGCGACAAACTGATGGAAGGCGACTTCCATGTCGGCCAGATTTTAGACGCGCTGAAGGAACTCAGGCTCGACGACGACACGATCCTGATATTTGCCTCAGACAATGGGCCGCAAGGCGAAACTGCGCGCGAGATGGGCAACGACGCGACGCAGGACATGGGCAATTCCGGTCCGTTCCGGGGCGAACTCGGCGAGGCCACCGAGGGCGCGATCCGCACCTTCGCCTTCATCCGCTGGCCCAGCCACGTCAAGTCGGACACGACGTCCTACGCCATGTTCTCGATCATGGATTTCTTTCCGACCCTGGCCAGCATCGTCGGCGGCAAGATACCGACCGATCGGCCGATCGATGGCGTGGACCAGAGCGACGTTCTGTTCGGTAAGAGCCCAACAGGCCATCGCGATCACCTCTTGACCTTCATCGGACCGCAGCTGGTGGCGGAGCGATGGAAGCAATGGCGCGTCTATTTCACCGACATCCACCCGACCGGCATCGGCCCGGAGCGTCTGCCGGGGATGGCTTCCGCGAGCGGAACGATGGCCGGCTACCCCAAGGTCTACAACATCCAAATGGACCCACATGAGGACCACAATGTCGCGGCGATGTTCGGCTGGGTCGCCGATCCCGCGCTGGAGGAAGTCAGGAAATACGAGGAGTCGGTCAAGAAATATCCAAACCCGCTGGCGCCCAACATCACCGTGTTTGGCCGGGGTGGCTAAACGGCGTTAAATTCAGATTGCCCAGCGCACCGCTGCCAGATTTCCTTTATGTCTGAAGAGTCCGCAACGGGTCATCAACGTCGATTTCGCCGTGTGTTTTAAGTGGGTCCGCTCATCCTTTCGTAGCCGAAGGAATCGTTGCAGCTGCGAAAAATGGTAGTTAGGGCCAATTCCAGAAGTTTCCGCGAAGCCGTAGGACATCACTGCCACGAGATTCTCTCTCACGACACCGATATGATGCGGAGGCCAAGCTTAGCGATATCGGGCTTCACATTAACGCGGGCGCGAATCAAGGGTGGACGCGAGTAACGCGGCGGCTTCTTTGGGCGTGAGTTTGTGGTCGTCGCGGTCGACCGTCAGATTGGCCTCGCGCATACGCTCGACGGAAATGGCGCCGACGAGCGGCCTAAGCGCGCGGCGCAAAGTGTTGTCATGGGCGCGCTTCGGCGCAAGAAGGATCACGGCGTCGTAGGAGGGCGTCACGCCCTTGGGGTCGGTCAGGACAGCCAATTTCTCGGCGGCGATCCGCCCGTCGCTTGAGAACGCCGAGATTACGTCGACCGTTTTGGTTTGAAGCGCACGGTACATGAAGGTCGGGCTGTAGGATTTTAGTTCGCGGAACCCCAATCCATAAGCGCTTTTCAATGCCAGCCATTCGGGCCGGCTGAGAAATTCGAGATCGCTGCCGAGCGTGAGTTCTGGGGCATGGGCCGCGAGATCGGGGATGCTGACGACGGCGCCGGCCCTCGCTTTGTCGCCAGCCATCGCGAGCACGTAAGCGTTTTCGAAGCCGAGCCTGCCCAGCACTTCGACCCCGTATCGATCCTGGAGCAAGCGCGTTAACTCCGCGAGCATTTGGTCCCTGGGCGGCATATCCGTACGGCCCAGAACATTCGTCCACAAGGTCCCCGAATAATCGACATAGGCGTCGATGTCGCTGCCTGCGAGCGCCCGTAAAGCAACCGCGGATCCGAGACTTTCCTTCAGCCGCACGCGGGCGCCTAACGCCTCGATGCGGCTGCTCATCAGTTCGGCAAGGATGAGCTGTTCACTGAAGTTCTTGGCGCCAATCACATAGGCCGGCCGCTCCGCCGCCAGCAGCGGGAAAAGAGAAAGGGCGGTAGCGGCGGCGAGAGCGGCGATACCCGCCACGACACGGCGCGGATTGCGCGTTGCGACGCCAGCCTCGACGAGGCCAAGCAATTGATCCGCCACAAGCGCGAGCACGATTGCGGCAGCGCAGCCAAACAGAACGAAGACCCAGTTTTCGGTTTGGAGGCCGGAGAAGATGTAATTGCCGAGGCTCGTTTGCCCCACCGTCGTCGCAAGCGTCGCCGATCCGATTGTCCAAACCGCCGCCGTTCTGACTCCCGCCATGACGACTGGCGCCGCAAGCGGCGCCTCGACCCGAAACAACCGCTGGCGCGACGTCATGCCGACGCCATCGGCTGCTTCGATGATGAGAGGATCGATGCCCGTCAAACCGGCGACGCCGTTGCGCAGGATTGGCAGCATAGAATAGAGCGTCAGGGCGAGCACCGAAGGCAAAAAACCCAACGCCGGAAGACTGACCCCAAATGTATGGACCGGCGGTGTGTTGCAAGAGGAAAACCTCGAAACAGCGGCGTTGGGTCTTGCACCAATGTATCCGGCCTATCTGTGAAGCGCGATGCTCCTGGCCACCATGGATATGAGCGCGCATTCGATCTGATTAGCAGCAAAGCCTCAAACTCGGGCTATTTGGGTCACCAGTTTTCGATTGCGCCGGGAAGACCGGTCCTCCATCGCGTTGTTTCACACTCTCGCAGACCTCGATGGGAAAGGGGCGTCAGGGCATGATGGCGCCTCCACGATATTTCCTTGTTCGGCCGGAAAGAGCCTTTCCCCATCCCGGCCATGCGCTTATCGGAGGGCGCCGTGGCGCGGCGTTGTCAAGGCCGGCCCGTTTCAGGGCCGCCCGGCAGGGCTTGGCCTTGATAAGGCGAGGCATTGGCGCCAGAATTATGCAGGCTGGGGCGCATTGTCATGGCTTGTGCGGACCTCGAAGTTGCGACCATAACGAAGCACCGCCCAGGCGATGCGGGCGAGCTTGTTGGCGAGCGCGATCGCCAGTTTGTTGTGGTGCAACCGCTTGGCCGCGGCCTCGATCCAGGCCTTGAGGCCGTAATGCGCCCAGCTCACGCGCTTCACCAGCACGACGCGGGCGGCCTGCACGAACAGGGTGCGCAAATATTTGTTTCCCCGCTTCGAGATCTTGCCGAGGATGGGGCGGCCTCCGGTCGAGATCTGCTTGGGAACCATGCCGAGCCAGGCGCCGAAATCGCGGCCCTTCGCAAACATGTCGCCGCTCCCAATGGTGGCCACCGTGGCGCTTGAGATGATCGGGCCGATGCCTGGCACTGTCATCAGCCGCTCGCAGCCACCGTCCTTGCGGGCCAGCGTCTCGATTTCGGCCGAGACCTCGTCGATGCGCTCATCGAGCCGGCGCCAATCGGTGGCCAGGGCTTCGATGATGCGGACCATGCGCAGAGATAGCTTGCCTTGGTGGGTTCCAAGGATGTCCGGCAGCGCGCGGCGCAAACGCTGAATGCCTTGCGCCACCGCGATCCCTCGATCCAGCAGGAAGGCGCGGATCTCGTTCACCGTGGCTGTGCGCTCGCTAACGAGGCGGGCGCGCACCCGATGCAGGCCTTGAAGATCGAGTTGCTCGGCCGTCTTCGTCGCCACGAACCGCATCGTTGGCCGCTGTACGGCCTCCGCAATCGCCTCGGCGTCCCTGAAATCGTTCTTGTTGCCCTTGAGGAAAGCCTTCACATATTTCGCCGGCATCAGCCGGGCGTCGTGGCCGAGAGCGATCAGTTGCCGGCTCAGATGATGAGCGCCAACGCACGCCTCCATACCGATCAGGCAGGGCGGGATATTGGCCAACCGGTTCTCAAGCTGACTGCGTGAGAGCTTCGTTTTAAAGACGATGGCTCCGCGCCGGTCGAGGCCAATCAGGTGGAAAATAGTCTTGCCGATATCGATGCCGATCACAGCAATCGACGCGTTGGACTTCGCTGACTTGGTTTGCGCTGGCATGGGATGGCTCCTGGGCTCCGGTTACCCCGCCCTTCGCGGGATACGTGGAACACCGCCGGTCCATCCCATTAGCTGCGCTGCGTCAAAACCGATGCGCCCAGCAACAGTGGATAGAACAGCGCCAACAGGGCGAGCCCCGGAATGGTTTGGACAATTCCGGCAATGGCAAGAACCACCCACCGCAAACGCGCGTTATGCGCAGCGGCCACCGCGAGCGGCAAGCTGAGGATCAAGCCGAGCGTCATCGCCGCTGCCGAAATGAGGACGTGGTTGCCTAGGTAATTGGGCAGTTGTTGTAAAGCAGCCGCCATCTGCTCGTTCATGCCGACGCCCCCCCTTCTGCGGCGGCGGCTATCTTGCGTACCCTCTCGGCCTGCCGCAACGTTACTGCAATCAGCGACGCAACATCGGGATCGGACTGCGGAGCGAGGAGGCCTTTAGGTGTGAGATCGGCGATTACGCGCCCCCCCTTCATGATGACGATGCGGCCGGCGAGCAGGATCGCCTCCTGCATGTCGTGGGTGACCATGATGGTCGTGAGACCGAACGTCTCGTGCAATGCACGATAGGCGTTGCCGAGGTTGTCACGCGTGACAGGGTCGAGCGCGCCGAAAGGTTCATCCATCAAAACGATCCGTGGCCGCGCGGCTAGGGCACGCGCCAGGGCGACGCGCTGTTGCTGACCGCCCGAAAGCTCAGCGGGGAGACGTGCGGCGAACGCCTGTGGCAACTCGACGAGATCGAGGAGTTCGGCAACACGCGAGGCGATATCTGCCTTCGACCACCCGAGCAGACGTGGCGTCACGGAGATGTTCTCGCCTACCCGCAGATGCGGGAAAAGCCCCGCTCCCTGAAAGACGTACCCGATCTGACGCCGGAGCGCCGGCGCGTCGACAGAAACCACTGGTTTTCCCTCGATCCTGACCTCGCCGCGATCCGGGTCGATCAGCCGATTGATGGTTTTCATCACGGTTGTCTTGCCGGATCCCGGCATGCCGACGAGTGCGATGAACGCTCCCCGGGGCACGCTCAGCGAAACGCCGTCGACGGCTGGCGTGTTGGCGTCGCCATACGTTTTGGTAATGTCATCGATTTGGATCAGGGGCAGGCCTCCTGGCTTTCGTTGGACGCGTGAGACGATGAGTTCGAAGTCTTTTTTGCCTATTTAATCTCGGGAAAGCCGAGATCGGCGGCCTCGCGCTCGAATTCCGCCAGACGTTCGTAGGCGGCGACATCAGGCTCAGAAAGGCCGGCGAGTTCCAGCGCCCCGCGTATGTCGGCGGTCTGTGGATCGTCCATGATCTCATGCAATGCCTCGGCAATAGCGATCGCATCGGATCCGCTCGTATTCACTGAAGTAACAAAAGGTAATGACGGGCTGGATACGGTCTCGTCGAGTATCCGGTATCGTTCGGCGATGACGGGGCGGAACTTCCTGAACAATCCCCAGGTCACGTTATCGATCGAGCAGACATCGATGCTGCTCTCGTCAAGGCGTTCGAGACTCGCGACATGCCCGCCAGTCATGACGACGGAGGAAAAGAAGGGCTTGCCGCCCGCAATCCGCGCCAGCGATAGTCGAGGCAGGTTCATTCCGGAGTTCGATAATAAGCTGTTGCAACCGAATATCCGTCCGCGCAAATCTTTCAGGCACTGCGCGGGATCATCACGTCGGACCATGAAGAAGGCGCGATGAGTGGATCCCACGCATCCAGGCGCCTCGTAGTGCGGTGTGGCAAGAAGGCGTCCCTGATCGCGGTAATGCTTGAACAGCGGATAGCCGCAGATCTGGGTGAAGAAAACCCTCGGCCCAATGCCGTCCGCCACGGGCGGTCTGTCGTTATCGAACTTGATGTCTGCCGTATCGACGCCCTTGGCACGAAGCCTTTGCTGCAAGGCCCCCCAGAGGGTGGAATCGGCGGCGGCCATCTCGGGGAGAGAGTACATCGGCAGGCTTGCCGTCCGCATCATTCCGTCTTTCGTGTTCGGTTTCGCTGGTGAAGCGGCTCCAGCACAGTCGCATCAGGACGCCGGATTCCTGCTTGCGAGGCTAGGTGGATGAATGGGAATGAAGTTCGGCGTTATGAGCCATCGCCGGGCGATCTCGCCGTAGCCTCGAAACACGAATCCGCCGTTGTGCGCCTGGATGCGCTCACGATGCTGGCGCCATACGCGAGGTACTTTCCACCACGGCAACGCAGGAAAGAGGTGATGAATGACGTGGAGGTTGTTCCATAGAAACAGTAGACCGAACACCCAATTCGATTCAACCACCGCGGTGCGTTCGCTGGGCTGCTCACCCCAGCGGTGCTCGGTGAAGCTGCGCATCATGCCAAAAACAAGACCAGGATAGACGAACTCCGCAAGGTACTGCAAAACGGATATATGGAATACTCTTGTCACGAGCAGCAGCATCGTGGCCGCACCGATGAAGTGTCGAACCCATATGCCGACATTTGCTGTGTCGCCGGCGATCAATTTACGAACTTCCTCGATGTAGAGGCGAGGCGTCTGCAGGAATGGACCGATAAAAAGCCGGCCCAGGAATGTCTGGTTGACGATGAGAAGCCGCCTCCATAGACCGCCATATTTCTCCCAGTCCTCCTCCTTATGGTAGTACGATTCCGTATCCTCTCCTGGATAGGTGAGATAGGCGTTGCGATGGTGCTGCGAATGCAGCCGGCGATAGAGCTCGAAAGGATAACAGACACCGATCGGCGGCCAGACAAGCGCGAGACGCAGCCATTTCGGAATGCCGCGCATGCAGTGAATTGCCTCGTGCTGCAAGGAGGAATGCCATTGCACGACGTAGCCCGCCACCGGCGCCATGATCCACCAAGGGACATACTCATGCGAAGCGAGCAGCACGAGCCAGCTCGAATAGATCGCAGCCGCAACAAGAAGCGTAGGCCCATCATGCTGCTCGAACCATGATTGAGAAGCCGGATCTCCAGCGACGGCGAGCGCCAGGCCTTGCGCCGCGCCCTTTGAGCCACTGACGGATCCGCCGTCATGATCCGGAATGCCGCTCGAGCCGGTCAACGGCATGCGTCCTCCGGTATGGCGATAACGAAGTGTTCGCTGGCCGCACAGCCCTCGATGAAGCTCGGTATCGATTGCATGGCTCGAACTCCTTGAGACGTGATGCATTATTTTTGCTTTCTAGCTCAAATAATGTCGCGCCTAGCACTGATATAAAAAAGAATATGCTAGCAGGAAGCGTCACCAAAAGCGCAGATTTGCTTTATATAAAGTCTTGCAGAAAAATAACGTTGTTATAGATTTTATAGAAGAATAACCTTCTTATTTTTCATGTGGCGTATGGCTTCGTCTAGCAAGAATTTGACGCCAACTTGTTTGACAGGCTTCCGCCAAACTAATTATGGCTGGCGTAAGCGGCTTCAAGCGGGCACGCCGTGGGGATAGATGTCGAAATGAAGCGGCGATGACATCATCTCAAAATCAGCTCTTGCAGATCGTGCCACACATTCAGGCGCTTCCGGCTATAGTGCCGTTCGTGGCGCCGGATGCGCTGGAGCGCAGGCGAGGCCGACCGTTCCGGGCTAGGCTCGGGGCCAATGAGAGCGGATTCGGACCGAGCCCCAAGGTACTGGCGGCGCTACAACGTGCTGCCGCCGAAGTCTGGAAATACGGCGATCCGGAGAACCACGATCTTAAAGCGGCCATCGGCCGCCACCACGGCGTTTCACCTAGCAACATCGTCGTGGGAGAAGGCATTGACGGACTTTTGGGCGTGGCGGCACGGCTGACACTGGCCCAGGGAGCGACAGCCGTCACCACCCTCCCTTTTTTCTCCCACCCCATCCCATTCCAAGGTTTTAGCTTTTAGCATCCTAAGTGCGACCGAAAGTCGGAGTGCACCTTTGATAAAAATGAAATATAGTGCAGCGCACAAAACGTATGATGCATCGCACAAAAAACGGCGCTACGCTGCAGGTTGCCTAGTCGACCTTGATCTACGCGATTTTGGGAATAGGCGACGCAACGCGACGTTTTGTATAAGCATAGTGTTTCCGGGAGTTAACCGCGATGTCTTCCTGCGAAGCCAGCTCTCACGCCCAGCAGAGCGGCAATAACCTGCTTGATCTCTTGCGTATGTTTCAGGATACGCATCACTTGCGCTTGGAACAGCTCGCGAGCTTGCTTCGCATAACTCCAGAGACTTTGGAGGAATGGTTTAGCGAAGGCATGGCACCGCCCGCATCATGTCTGGCCCTCGCAGTTCTCTTCGACTCCAGAAGGCAAGTATCAGCCGAATGAGGCTAGGTCGGAACGAGTGGGTCTAAGCCACAGCAACTGCAAAAACACCCCTTGACCAAGCGGCGAGGAGCCAAGTCAAGGCATCAGGCAAGATCGAACGAGTCCATCGCGCGTTCGAGGTCGGCGCGCTCGGCTGTCGGCATCCCGTCATGATAAGCCATGCAAAGGCCATGCTCGCCCGCTGCCCAATCCAGCGGCTGTGTCACGGATAGGACGGTAGCGGATAAACAGCAATGGCGCGATTATCCGCACGCTCTCTTTAGGGGAAGCACACGACGGCGTAAAAGCGCGGCTGAATAAATACATTTTTTACACAGTTGGCCCACGAACTATCTCGATTTTATATGCGGCGCTCAGCATGTCTTAGAAACTTCCCCCGGGAGGTTCGACATGGAAAACCAGCTTATCTTCGACCTGAAAGACACGGGCTATCCCTGGCAATATCTGGCGCTCGGATTAATGATCGCCGCATTGATGGGGGTTATCGCCGTGTTAGCGAAGCCAAAAAGCGAACTCAGGCTATTCTGCACCGTTTGTGGCAGCTTGTTTGCTATTTGGATGGGGGTCCTCGTCATCACGACTTATCCGGCCTACTCTTCGCTGATAGAGGCCGAAAGGTACGGAAACCTGAGCGTTGTCGAGGGAACCGTGAGCAATTTTCACCATGGCGCAGGCTTCAGTAAGGAGCGGTTTTGCGTCGGCGGCAGATGCTTTCAATACACGCCCGAGCCGCTGCCCGTGAGTTTCATGAACAGTCGCCTTCAGGGCGGCCCGATTATTAGGGATGGATTGCACATTCGCATCGCTTCGGCGGGAGAGGCGATTGTGAGGGTCGAGATCGTCGGGGACAATCATGTTGCGGCGCGATAGCCGAATATCAGAGGGGCGGCCTAAATCGCCACCTCGCGGCCGATTTCCACCACGTCGTTGCGGGGAAGCTTGAAGAAGTCGGTGACCTTGGCCTCATTCCGGTCCATGGCGGAGAAGAGGCTGACTTGCCATACCGGAAGTCCTTCGCCGTCTTCCCTGGACATCACGGTTTCGTGCCCGATATAATAGGTCACGTCCTCCAGGGAAATGCTGCAGCCCTTCTCCTCCGCCTCGCGAAGAGTCGCTGGGATGTCCGGCCGCTCCATGAAACCGAAGTGCGCTGTTGCGCGCCAAAAGTTCGGAGCCTCCTGTGTGAAGCGCAGCCGGTCCTCATTTCGCACCCAGGGAACCGGCTCTATCGAGACGTTGAGGACCATGACGCGCTCGTGCAGAGCGCGATTATGATAAACGTGCCAAGCCATCACCGGCGGCACACCCGTTATTGAGCGCGTCAGAAAGACCGCCGTTCCAGGCACGCGGGGCACTCCCTTTTTCTCAAGGCCCGCCATGAAGTCTTCAACCGGGATGTGCTCTTCCGTGATTGCCTTCGTGACGGCTGCCCGTCCGGAATGCCACAGCCACATGACGCCATAGATGAGCGCGGCGAGCGCCAGAGGAACGTAGCCGCCCTCGGCGATCTTGGCGGCGTTCGAAAGGAAAAACGCGCTGTCCACAATGAGGAAGCCCCCGGCCACGGCCGCGCTCAGCGGCAAACTCCAGCGAAGGTACTGGCGCATCGCCATGTAAAGAAGCACCGAGGTCATGAGCATGGTTGCCGAGACCGCGATGCCGTAGGCCGCAGCGAGATTATCCGATTTCCGGAAGACGAGCGTCAGGCCGATCGTCACGATCATCATGAGCCAGTTCACGGTGCCGACATAGATCTGCCCGTAGCCAAGCGCGGAGGTCTGGGTGATGCGAAGGCGCGGCAGCCAGCCAAGCTGCATGGCCTGCCGTGTCATGGAGAAAGCGCCCGTGATAATGGATTGGCTCGCGATAATGGTCGCGACGGTGGCGAGCACGACGAAGGGCGCAAGCAGGCTCTGCGGGCACAGTGCATAGAAGATGTTCCCGCCGATGGGCGTTCCGTTCAGCACGAGCGCCGTCTGGCCTGCATAGTTGAGAACGAGGCAGGGCAAGACCACAAAGGACCAGGCAAGCTGGATGGGACGGCGGCCGAAATGGCCCATGTCCGCGTAAAGCGCCTCGGCTCCCGTGACACAGAGAAAAACCGCGCCAAGGACGAGAAAAGAGGTGAAGCCGCCAGAAAAGAGATATCGGAGGCCATAGGCGGGATTGAGCCCGGCAAGCACGGACGGGTTTTGAGCAATTCCCCAAAGTCCGAGCAAGCCGATCGAAACGAACCAGACCGCCATGATCGGCCCGAACATCTTTCCGATCTTCTCCGTCCCTCGCGGCTGGACAAGAAACAGAAGGACGAGAATGGCAACCGTCATGGGGACGATATAGGGGTCGAACCAGTTCGTCAGGGTCGAAAGGCCCTCGAGCGCCGACAACACCGAGATCGCGGGCGTGATCGCGCCATCGCCATAGATCAGGGCCGCGCCGAACAAGCCGAATGCGATGATCGTGGAGCGCTGCTTGTCTCGCCCCGCAAGCAGCGCCATTAGCGCCATGATGCCGCCTTCGCCGTCATTGTCGACGCGCATGGCGACCGACACGTACTTGATCGACGTGATGATGATCAAGGTCCAGAAAATGAGCGAAAGGCTGCCAAGCGCGACGGCGCGATCGAGCGCCTCGGTTCCGCTCACGCTCAGCACGGTTTTCAGCGTGTAGAGCGGGCTTGTGCCGATGTCGCCGAACACGACGCCCAGGGCCGAGACGGCCATTACGCCGAGGCCGCCGGAAACAGGCGTGGAAATTCCCCGCCGTGTAGAAAGGGGCTCGCTCGTTGTGGTCATTCATTGATCCCATTCTTTGGACTGTGCGCAATGTGGAGCCATAGCATTGGATAGTAGCACCACTATTAAGTCTCAACTCCTACTCAAACCGCACCCCTTAAGGTCCAGGACATGACCACGAACTCGCCCGCGGTGTTGTGTTCATTGCTTTACACCTTACGAGGCGGCTTTCTCATCCGGCCTTTCGTCATTGTTTTTTTGCTAGGAACCGCAGGTGCGGTTCTATCCGCGATCGAGGAGCAGTATCCGGCCATCCAGGCCATCGTTCCGTGGACCTTGTTTCCTTCGCACGCCGACCCTCAGGTGGCGCAGGCGATCCTCACAACTATCGCGACTGCGACCATGACGGTCGTCTCCATTGTTTTCGCCATTCTGCTGATGACCTTAACCTTGGCGTCCACGCAGTTTTCGCCGCGCATTCTCGTCAGCTTCATGCGAGATCAGGTGACGCAATGGACGCTCGGAATTTTTCTTGGGACGTTCTCCTATTGCATCGCGGCACTTCCTGCCGCACGTTCGCTTCCTTCGCCGTTCGTGCCAGTTGTGACGGTCGTAGGTGCCATGGCGCTGGCGCCGACCTGCGTCGGGTGGCTCATCTATTTCATTCACCACATTTCGGTTGCCATCAGCGTCAACACCATCATCGACCGCATCAGGCGCGAAACCGAAGAGGTCATCGACGAGCTGATGCCTTATCCGCGCCGGGCGGTAAATATGGAAGCGAGGGATGGCGCAATACCGGCCGACCTCGATTGCGCGGTCACGAGCCGGGAGTCGGGTTACATCCGATATGTCGACATCGGCCGCCTTCGCTCGCTCGCCAAAGCTTACGGGATTTGCGTCCGGTTGGAGCGGCGGGTCGGCCACTTCATTGCCGAGGGCGTTCCGCTTCCCAAGACGACGCGCGGCGGCCGCATCACGAACGAGCGCGCGCTGGAGTTGCTGGCCGCCATCGATATCGGGCCAAGGCGGACCTTGCAGCAGGACGTGGAATTCGGGATCGTGCAGATCGTCGATATTGCCTTGAGGGCGATGTCGCCCGCGGTCAACGATCCGAGTACGGCGCTTAGCTGCGTCGATCAGTTGAGCTGCATCCTCATCCGCTGGCTCAGCAGAGAAGCTCCGCGCAGCACCTACTACGATCCGCCGCATGTGTTGCGCGTCGTGGTGCCTTGGATCAAGTTTGAAGGGCTGCTCGATCTGGCCTTCGAGCAAATCCGTCATTATGCGGCCGCTGACGCGGCGGTGAGCCTGAGGCTCATGCGCGCTCTTAGCGATATCGCAAGCACGGTCAGCGACCCGGGCACGCGCCTTCTCTTGCTTGAGCGCGGCGAGCGATTGCTGAGGGGCTGTGAAGGCAGGCTTCAGAAGGACGATCTTGAGCGGTTGAGGGGGCGGCTGCAGCTGTTGAGCCCTTGTTCAGGTGCGGAAGATTAGGCCGGGTCCTCAGCGTAAAATGCTCTGCGCTGCGCTATCAGGGACTCTTCATGAATCAGCGCGGCATTCTTGAGCCTGAACACCGAATCAACCCTGAGGGCCTTGATAATCGTCCGAGCCCGCAGACCCGCTCAAAGCATTTCTTTAGAATAAAATGGCGTCGTGATACGCAACCGAACGCCATTTCATTCGAGGGAGTGTCGATGCGAGAAAGTCGCCCTTCACCGGAAGCTTTGCTCGAGCTTGCTCGCGGCGAGCAGCCCGGGCGTGGCCACTTGAAGATCTTCCTTGGCGCTGCTCCGGGCGTTGGCAAGACCTACGAAATGCTCCTCTCCGGCCGAGCGAGGCTCTCCGGTGGAGACGATGTTGTGGCTGGCATTGTCGAGACCCATGGCCGGGCCGAAACCGGAGCGCTGCTCGAGGGCTTTGAGATCATCCCGCGCAAGTCAATCGATTATAAAGGGCGTTTGCTCGACGAAATGGATCTCGACGCCGTTCTTACTCGGCGCCCGAAACTGGCGCTTGTCGATGAACTCGCCCACACGAATGCGCCTGGCAGCCGGCACCCCAAGCGCTATCTCGACGTGGAAGAGCTGCTCGCCGCCGGGATCGATGTCTATACGACACTGAACATTCAGCACGTCGAAAGCCTGAACGACGTTGTCGAGCAGATTACCGGCATCCGCGTCCGGGAAACGGTTCCCGATTCCATCCTTGACCGAGCCGACGATATCGAGGTTATCGACCTCGCGCCGGACGAGCTGATGCAGCGGCTGCGCGAGGGCAAGGTCTATGTCCCGAAGGAAGCCGAGCGGGCGCTTAAGAATTACTTCTCGCCGGGCAATTTGACGGCCCTTCGCGAACTCGCGCTTCGGCGCACGGCCCAGCGTGTCGACGAGCAGCTTCTCACGCATATGAAGGCCCACGCCATCGAAGGGCCATGGCCAGCCGGCGAACGCGTTCTGGTCTGTATCAGCGAAGATCCTCACTCCGCGGGGCTTGTCCGCTACACGAAGCGGGTGGCCGACCGGCTGCGGGCGCCCTGGACGGCGCTCTATATCGAGACGCTTCGCAGCCAGGACCTTTCGGTCGTGGAGCGTGACCGCATTGCCGATACGCTGCGCCTTGCCGAGCGGCTCGGCGGCGTCGCCGCGACCCTTCCCGCCCGGGGGCGGGTTGCGGACGACATCATCGACTTTGCACGCTCGAACAACGTCACCCAGATCGTGATCGGAAAGACGAGCCGCACACGATGGTTCGAGCTCTTGCATGGGTCGGTGGTTCACGACCTCGTCCGGCGCTCGGGCAATATCAGCGTGCATGTCATCGCGGGCGATGCGCTGAAAGAGGAGGTCATCCCCCGCAAAGCTGTCAGAACCAGCCCCCCCGGAGCGAATATTGCCGGCTATTTCGCTGGAGCTTGGATGACCGCCGCCTGCGTGATCGCCGCCGAGCTTCTGCAACCCTATTTCGGCGAGAAGACTGTGCCCCTGATTTTTATGATGGGGGTGTTGAGCGTGGCCTACCTATTTGGTCTCGGCCCATCCATCCTGGCAGCTCTGGCGAGCATGCTCTGCTACAATTTCTTTTTCCTCCCGCCCATATACAGTTTCACTATTGCCGACCCACTCAACGCCGCCGCCCTTTTCTTCTTCCTGTTCACGGCCCTTGTCGTTAGCCATCTGACAGCCCGGGTTCGGCGTCAGGCCGATCTCGCGCGGGACCGCGCCGCAATCACAAGCGCGCTCTATGGCTTCTCGAAGAACCTTGCCAGCAATGCAACGCTCGATGATCTTCTCTGGGCGTCGGCATCGCAGATCGCGACATCTCTACGGGCGGATGTCATTATTCTGCTGCCTGAGGCGAATGGTAAGCTGAAGATTGCGTCAGCTTATCCGCCTGACGATAGGATCGACGACACCGACCTTGGCGCCGCCACGTGGTGTTTCGACCATGACCGCTCCGCGGGCCGCGGATCAGACACCTTGCCCGGAGCGCGACGCTTGTTCCTGCCGCTTCGGACCGGCCGCGGCGTTATTGGTGTGATCGGGCTGGCATCCGGCCGGCGTGCCGACATCATTCTCACACCCGATGAGCGACGGCTCCTGGACGCTCTTATGGATCAGGCCGCGGTGGCAATCGAGCGGGTCTGGCTTGCCAAGGAAATGGATCACGCACGCGTGGCCGCCGAAGCCGAGCGGCTTCGAGGGGCTCTGCTGACGTCTCTTTCGCATGACCTGAAAACGCCCCTTGCCTCGATTGTTGGCGCTGCGACTTCGCTTTGCGACTATGGAGAACGCCTCGATGCCAAGGGCCGGCTGGAACTCGCCAAGACCATTGAGGAGGAGGGCGCTCGCATGGCCCGTTTCGTCGGCAACCTTCTCGATATGACCCGGCTCGAGGCGGGTTCCGTTCAGCTCACGCGCGAGGCAACTGATATTTCCGATGTCATCGGCACCGCCGTGCACCGGACAGAAAAGCTTCTCAAAGACTTCAAGATCCGCATGGATATCGAGCCGGACCTGCCTCTTCTGGAACTCGACCAGATGCTCACGGAGCAGGTTTTGGTCAACCTTCTGGACAACGCTGCGAAATATGCTCCGCCATCCTCCACCATCACAATCCGCGCGCGTAGGAGTGAGGGCGTTGTCTGGCTTCAGGTCATAGACGAAGGCCCAGGCATTCCCCAGGACCAGCTCGACTTGATCTTCGAAAAATTCCATCGTGTGAAGGACCGCGATCATCAACGCGCGGGAACCGGGCTGGGACTGGCGATCTGCCGGGGCTTCGTTGCAGCGATGGGGGGGACGATCAAGGCAGCCAACCGGGCAGACAGGTCGGGGGCGTTGTTCACTGTAGAGCTACCGATTGCCTCTGCCACGGAAGAGAAACGCGAAGCCGTAGCCGCATCAGGCCGGATCGGGGATCAATCGCGATAGGGTCCTGATTGTTGTGGTGGCGACGACAGTCCCGGCCCTTTTTATGCCAGCCGCGAAGCGCTTCTATTTTCGCGGCTTGATCACGACGACGGTGACACGATCCAACATGCAGATCCGATCATCGACCTCCCGCAATGCCGCGTGGCGATTGAGGAACGTTCCGCCCATGCGACCATCGCGACTGCTGAGCACACAGTGACCGGCGGCATCCGTTTTAATCGACAGAACAATCGGTCTCCGAGAGTTGTCGAGTGCATCTCCTTTGGAGCTTGCCATAGCTTTCGTCCTCATTCACTCGCTTTTGTGAGCGCCTGTGAGATGATTGCTACGCCGTATAAAATCCATACCTTTTTCGAGCTGCGCTATCGCTTTAGCATAGTATCGCGACCACTGATGCGGAAGCCCTGGGCATGTCTTTTAAAATAGATGAAGGCCATTCGAATTATTATTTTCTATATGATTATTTTATATATGGATGGAGAAGACATCATCGACTTTATATTCTGTGTCTGGGATGATGCACTCCTTTGCGGTTGAGAAGAATACTTAGCGCTTGCAGCCAAAGAGGCTCGGCGGCACAAGGCTTTCTAGACCTCAATCTCGATCTTGAGAAGACCTTCCCAGGTGCCAAATGACGGTCGGTTCTGGGGCTTGAGCAGAGCCGAGCGATGGGGGCATTCCATGATTGACATCGCCATCATGCTGCTTGTCATTGCGGGCTTCATTGCTCTTCATTTTTACGCCCGTGCCTGTCGCGCCCTTATCCGGAGCCTGGATGGGGAGGGGCAGGCATGACTTATATCGGCATAGCGCAAATCACTGTTTTCACGGCCTTGATCGCGGGGCTGACCAAGCCGCTCGGCTGGTACATGGCCCTTGTTTTTGCTGGCGAACGGACCGTTCTTCGTCCAGTTCTGGGACCGATTGAACGAACGCTGTATTGGATTGCAGGCGTCGATCCAAAAAAGGAGCAGAGTTGGCTCGACTACGCCTTTTCCTTTCTCGCCTTCAACCTCTTTGGAATCCTGGCGCTGTATGGACTGCAGCGACTGCAGCTTCTGCTGCCGTTCAATCCCCAGGCCATAACGGCTGTGTCTCCCGATCTCTCTTTGAACACAGCCATCAGCTTCACCACCAATACCAGCTGGCAGTCTTATGCAGGCGAGACAACGCTCAGCTACCTTTCGCAGATGACGGGGATCACGGTCCAGTCGTTCCTCTCCGCCGCCAGCGGCATCGCCGTCGCCGTTGCGCTTATACGGGGCTTTGCCCGCCGCCACGCTTCAACCATCGGCAATTTCTGGACAGACATGGTTCGCGCGACGCTTTATGTGCTGCTGCCGATCTGTGCCGTCGCGTCCTTGTTCCTCATCTGGCAGGGCGTGCCGCAAACGCTCGCCGCTTCCGTTGAGGCAACAACGCTCGAAGGCGGAAAGCAGCTGATCGCGCGCGGCCCCGTAGCCTCACAGATCGCGATCAAGATGTTGAGCTCCGATGGTGGAGGCTTCTTCAACGCCAATTCGGCTCATCCCTTCGAGAACCCGACGGCGCTTACGAACCTCATTGAAATGGGGCTCATCTTTTTGATCGGAGCGGCGCTGACCAACACCTTCGGACGCATGATCGGCGACCAGCGTCAAGGGTGGGCGCTCCTCGCCGCTATGGGCATCCTCTTTCTTTCAGGATCGCTCTGCGTTTACAGCCTCGAAGGCTCCGGCAATCCGAGCCTTGTCCATGCGGCGCTCGATCAAACGGGCGGCAACATGGAAGGCAAGGAGGTGCGCTTCGGCATCGCCGCGTCTTCGTTGTTCGCGACCGTCACAACCAATTCTTCGAGCGGGGCCGTCAACGCCATGCACGACAGCTTCTTGCCGCTGTCTGGCGGGCTCTTGATGGCGAATATGATGGTCGACGAGGTCATTGTCGGCGGCGTGGGCTCCGGCCTTTTCGGGATGCTCTTGTTCTGCATCGTCACCGTCTTCCTTGGCGGGCTTATGGTCGGCCGAACGCCGGAATATGTCGGCAAGAAGATCCAGGCCGACGAGGTTAAGATGACCATGCTGGCGCTGCTTTGCGTACCCGGCACGATCCTTTTGCTGGCATCGGTCGCGAGCACGATTGCGCCCGGCCTCGCCGGGATCGCCAATCCAGGACCGCACGGGTTCTCCGAAATCCTCTATGCCTACACCTCCGCTGCCGCGACCAACGGCAGCGCTTTTGCCGGCCTCAACGCCAACACGCCCTTCTACAATCTGACCCTCGGCTTGGCCATGCTTCTTGGCCGCTTCCTGGTGATCATCCCAGTGCTCGCGATTGCCGGGTCGCTTGCGGCGAAGCCCATCACGCCGTCCTCCGCTGGGACCTTGCCGACAACAGGCGTCCTTTTCGTTGCTCTGCTAACGGGCGTGATCGTGATTGTGGGCGGCCTCACCTTCCTTCCGGCGCTGACGCTTGGCCCGGTGGCGGAGCATTTTGCGATGCAGGCGGGACTTCTGTTCTGAAGCAGGCCATTGCGCATTTCGCACGGTGCCGCGTGAAAGTTCCCCGAGCTTTCTTTTTCGATGAAGACGCTGATAAAATCGGCGCCGGCGCCGCGTCGCACGCAACCGCGCATAACCCTCCGCGATGAGGCGTTTCATGTGCGCGTGCTGGGAGAAATCAGTCCTGAGTTCGGATATGGCGAGGCAACCGTTTAACAGAAGGCCAGCGGCAGCCACAATCTCAAGCGCGGTCATGGCGATGCTGTCGCCTGCAACGGCAGGACTTGCCGACAATTCATGGCGCTGAACGTGCCTTGCCCCGCATATAAATGCGAGCGGGAGGCTTACCGATTTTTATAAAAACCCCATAAAGCCTGGACGCTGTGATTCGAGCGGAAACCCTCGATGGCGATAGAATGCCGTCATTGCATGGAGACGCCTTGTTCTTGGCCGGTCTTGTGAGCGAGGACCCTTTTGATGCGGCTCCCATCCATCTCCATGATCTCAAAGTCCCAGGAGCCGTAGGATAGCTGCTCGCCGGGCTTCGGGACATGATCGAGATTCGAAAGCAGGAGCCCCGCAATAGTCACGACGTCATTCGCAGGCCTCCCCTTGAGCCCCAGCAGCTCTTCGACGTCTGGGATCGGTGTGGCTGCGTCTAAGATAAAAGCTCCGTCATCTCGCCGGATGACCTTGCCCTCAGGCTTGCAATCGACATCGGGAAGATGTCCGGCAAGAGCCTCCAGCAAATCGGTCCGGGTCAAAACGCCCTGCACGGCTCCGTATTCATCGACCACGACCGCCGTGTTCACCGGCGTCTTCCGGAAGAGATCGAGCGTGCGCAGAATGGAAGTGAGCTCGGGCACAATAAGGGGTGCGTGCAAAAGGTCCGTGACGTCGACAGGGCGATTGTCGAGGGCCTGGTTCAAGAGGTCCTGTTAGCGTACCACACCGAGGACATCATCCAGTGTCCCTCGGCAAACCAGTAGCTGAGCGTAGGGACAGTCGCGGATCGTTTTGATCATTGCGTCCTGCTCGCCATCGATGTTAATCCAGACAATATCGGGCCTCGGCGTCATAATCGTCCGCGCGGCCCTATCGCTGAGGTCAAGCACGTCCTCGATCATCTCGCGCTCTGCTGCGTGGATGAGCCCTGCCTTCTCTCCCTCGATGAGCACGCCGATGATATCCTCGTCGGTCACGTGACGCTGGAAACCAGGCCGGAAGCCCAGGAAACGGAGGACCGAAACAGTGGACAGGTTTAACAGCCGGACCAGCGGCGCTGCCATCCGGGTGAACGCGGCAAGCGGCGCGGCCACGCGCATCGCAATCGCCTCCGGATCCTTAAGCGCAATTTGCTTGGGCACGAGTTCGCCGATGACCAGCGAAAAGTAGGTAACCGCGACCACGACGATGGCCACCGCCACCGGCTTGCTGTACGGGGCAAGCGCCGGGCAGAGGTCGAGCCAGACGTCGAGCCTCTGGGCGAGCGTTATGCCGCTGAAAGCGCCCGCCAGAATGCCTATCAATGTCAGCCCGGCTTGCACGGTTGCGAGAAAGCGCCCCGGATCATCGGCAAGAGAGAGCGCGGCTCGAGCCCCGGAATGCCCCTTTGCCGCGAGTTGCTCCAGGCGCTGTTCCCCAAATGGGGAGGACAGTTGTGGTGAGCCCTGCCGCAAGCGCGAGCGCGCGCCGACGACTGAGCTCTCTAACATTGGAACCCATGTCAGACCCCTCTTTCTGGGCCGATGCATGATCGCAGCGCGCCTGGCCGACGACCATGCACGCCATTGTTCAAGCTCAGAGATGAGGGGCCTCCCATATAAAATCCATATTCTTTTCAGGTCTAGTATATGGTTTTTCTATAAAGTCGATGCGTTACTGACTGTCTCTACCAAGCCTCATACTACAATGACAGTCTTCATCGGCATTAGAGAACTTGTATACATGGACTTAGAGAGGGAAAACGAGCTCAAATACTGCCACCAACTTACTTGAATAAGCAGCGCAACGCGAAGGATACGTCTCGCGAAAGCTTTGCCAATCGGCAAGCGGCCTCCCTCAAGCTTGCGGCTGCCGAGCATGACTCACGCCTGCGCTTGGCGAGGGGATAGCTGGTCGATGTTTGCCGATCGATTGAATTCGCTGCCGCTGACCGGGCGGGTCGGGCTCTGGAAGCCCGCGGTTTCTTACGCGTTTGCTTCTGCTTTCGGATCGCCGAGGCAGATATTGTGATCGTGATGAACGGTGTTGGGCCAGGCCAAGAAATAAGTCGTGCGGCGCGCCTGCGCCTGCTCTTGATCGCATCCGCGGCCTAGCGCGCATCCATGCACACCATCGGAAAGCCTATGCTCGTGAGCGAACGGTGCAAATGCGGCGTGAACGGTTCGCTCTCGATGCCAAGCTTGGCGAGCTTTTCCTGAAAACCCTTCAAGGGTGCGGCTATCGCATCGGGATGCGTGTCCGCCATCCCCCCGCCAGACGATCTTGCCTGTCTCGTCCACAATGCAAATCGCTGTCGTCTTGCCGCCCACGTCCAATCCTGCAAACATCTTCATGCTGCTCTCCTTCCTTCCGGGAATCACAGGCAGAAAGCCTTTCACTTTCCGCTGGAGGGCTGCAACCTCATGTGCAGGATGTATTAGATCCGTACGGGCACTGCGTTGAACGCCGCGACCAAATCATCCTCGCAGTAGGGTTTTACAACGCGTGGGACGTGTTCAAACCCGTCAAATGCATGGCTGTAGGCGGTGCAGAAAACGAAGGGAATTCCCCGCTCTTGCAGTTCGGCTGCGATGCCAAAAGACAGGTCACCGTTGAGGTTGACATCAAGCATCACGCAATCGAGCCCTGGTTGCCCGATTTTCTCTTTGGCGGCGGCAACCGAGCGGGCTGTTCCTGAAACAATCCCACCCAGACACTTCACCATGTCGTTAGCCGCCATCGCGACCACGCAGTCATCCTCGACAATGAGGACGCGCGCTCCTTGAAGATACATGTTACGACCGTGCTTCTGATGCCGCGCTTATCGGCAGTTTTGTTTATTGTCGGTCAGAGCGATTCGCTTTTTTCCGTTCCCAAGAAAATAACAGGCATTCTCGGTGAATTGTTCATACGGGGATAGCTTCGGAATATACTTATAGAGAGTGAAACCAAACGGCTATCTAACAATAACATCGCCACGCGCCGCAATATTGGTGACGCGCACCTCGCATCTACTTTACCATGCAATCCAGCTCTATTTGTATTTGTCTAAAAAAAAGGTCGCCTATGCTCTCGCTATAGTGGCGAGGGACTGTCCGCTTGGACTAGACCATTATGAATGGAGCCCACGCGGCGCGGCGTTCGTGACGAGGCGCTTGACCTCCGCCTCAAGCACTGATGGCGAGAGTGGCTTGCCGACGAGCGGCGCGACCCGGAAGACTTGGGGCAGCTGCGCGTGCGTGTAACCCGAAACGACAACGAAGGGTTTGCCGTCGCTCATCAGCCCACGCGCGATCGGCTCCGACGTCTCATGACCAAGGTTCACGTCCAGGACGGCGGCGTCGCAGCCGTCGCCCTCCATGAGAGCAAGCGCGTGGCTGACGCTGCCCGTCGGTCCTATGATCTTGAAACCCGCCAGCTCTAGTGTGGTAGCGATCTCGGCTGCGATGAGCGGCTCATCTTCGACCACGAGCACGCGTCCGTCGCCGGCTACGCGGACCGATGGCTTGTCAGGAAAGGGCGTCGGGGGGCGGCCGTCAATGATGTTGCCGGCGGGGCACTCGAGCCGCCAGACTAGCCCGGAAGGGGCATAGTCAACCACGACCCCACCGCCCACCGAGCCCGCAACCATTGTGGACGTCACCTTTGAGCCAAAGCCGCGCCGTTGGGGCTTCGCGACGGGCGGCCCACCCCGCTCCAACCAGGACAGCATAAACTGCGGGTCGGCTCCCCCATTCGCCTGTATGTGCCACTCGATGGCGATGCTTCCTGACTCATTTGAAAGCGCGCCATATTTAGCCGCGTTGGTCGCCAGCTCGTGCAGCGCCATGCCTATTGTCTGGGAGGCGGCCTGCGAAAGGGACACTGGCGGGCCCGAAAGCGCTATGCGGCCGCCGATAAGATCGGCGAAATGGGAAAGCTGCAAGCGGATGAGATCTTGAAGAGGCACCGCCTTCCATTCATGTTTGATCAGCAGGTCCTGGGCGGCCGAAAGCGAGTTTATGCGCTCGCTAAAGCGCTGAACGAAGTCCTGTGGCCCGCTTGAGGCGGTCAAATGCGCTATCGCCTGAACAAGGCTAAGCATGTTCTTGGAGCGATGATTGACCTCGCGCATGAGCAGCTGAATGTGCTCCTCATCGCGCTTGCGCTCCGTGATATCGATGTTGATTCCGCTCATTCGCAACGGGGCGCCATCGGCATCGCGTTCAACCTTTCCAAACCCCGCGAGCCAGCGAACTGACCCGTCGCGGCGCACAATTCGATGTTCCGCTCTGAACTCGGCCTCCCGCCCCTCCAGGACATCGCGAACCTGTTGGTTTGCAGCTTCTCGATCCTCGGGATGGATCCGGGCCTCCCAATCCGCATAGCTCGGGTTGTCCATACCCGGCTCTACGTCGAAAAGAGCGTAGTTTTCAGGCGACCACGTGCTCTTGCCCGACAGAATGTCCCATTCCCAGGCGCCAGCGGATGCGGCATGAAGGGAAAAGCGGAGCCGCTCTTCGCTTTCGCGAACCGCCTGATACGCCTGTTGCAAGCGCGTCGTATCGAAGAAGTAGCAGACCACGCCGTATTGGCCATCCGCTAGCGTGACGCGGTTGACCTGCCACTCATACGACTCACTCGTCCCGATATCATTTCGCTTCTCGGTCAGGCCTTGCGACACGTAGGGCTCGCCCGTCTCCAAGGTGTGCCGGAAAATCCGGATCGCCTCGCTCGCAAAGGGCTCCGGCCAGAGGATACGCATGACCTCCTCGAAGTCGCGGCCGATCAGAGGCTGCACATTGCGAAACGCCGGCATCGCGCCCGCGCTGACATTCCGGATCCGGAACTGTGAGTCGACGGTGTAGATGCCGAGAGGCGACTGCTCGACCAGGGCCGCGAAAGTTTCAGCGTTGCGGCGCAGCGCCTCCTCCGCCTGCTTCTGCGATGTGATGTCAGTGGCCGCTCCAAACCATTCCCGGATCTCGCCATCCGCGTTCAAGAGAGGCACGGCTCGGGAATGCGTCCAGCCAAACCCGCCATCGGCGCGGCGTACCCGATGTTTTAGATCGAAAATCGTCTTTGTCCGAACGGTCTGTGCGATCGCCTCCAGGACGAAGGCTTGGTCGTCGGCCAAAATGTATTGGTCGAGCCATGATCGGGTAGGCGTCAGCGTACTCGAAAGAAAGCCATGCCCATCAAGTGCGCGCATCTCACTCCAATCACGGTTCATGCGATACAGCACGTCAGAAGTTGCTGTCATAAACGCGCGGAGCCTTTCCTCGCTCCTCGCAAGCTTCTCCTCAGCTTGTTTATTCTCATCGATGTCTATGTTGCTGCCGAACCATTTGACAATGTTGCCTGCCTCGTCGCGAAGAGGTACGGCCAGGGTGCGAAACCATAGATAGGCCCCATCGTAGCGGCGGATACGGAACTCCAAATCAAAATTTTCGCCTTTAGCCGCGGTGGCCTGCCACTGCGCCATGACGCGCTCACGGTCGTCCGGATGCAGGTGTTCCAGCCACCCATAGCCAAGCTGTTCCCCCTTGCTCCTGCTGGTATAACGGTACCACTGCGGGCTGAGATAATCGCAAGAGCCATCGGCCGCGCAGGTCCAGACGAGTTGAGGCAGCGATTCCGTGACCTGCCGGAAATGACGCTCGCTCTCTCGAATGGTGATGAGCCTTTTGCGAGCCTCATATTGCCGACGGCGCCCTCTAAGGGCAGCCTGTGCCAAGCTTACTAGGGTGGTGGGATGGAAAGGGCGCTCAAGAAATGTAACATTGCCGAGGACGTCAAGAAACCGGGCGGCGGCAGGATTGCGTTCGAGGCCGCCACCTCGAAAGGTCAAAAGAACAAACGGAAAATCTGACCATTCGGGCTGGCGCTTAAGAAAAGCCGAAAGACTGAGGAGGTCGGCGCCGCGGAACGCTTCCTCTGCTACCACGGCAAAACCGGCGCCCTTCCGCAACTCTGTTACGAGGCCCGGAACGTTCATGCAGGGCAGAGCCTCGATCTTAGCCTCCGCAAGGATCGCCGCCGCAAGGGCTGCGTCCCTTCCTACCGATGCCAGAATCAGCGCGCGTTCGGAGCTGTAGGGCATTGCAATCTAGCCGCCTTCCGTGAGGGAAGGCGGAGCGCTACTGATGAAGGCGGGAACGCCGCTTAAAATGCCCTGGAAATCGGTGAGCGCTTCGCCAAACTCAAGTCCGCCTTTGCCAATGCGATACTCACGGATCGTATCTTCATGGCTGCTTGTTCGCTTTTTCACAACGGAAATGGCGCGCCGCACGCGGCCGAACGCTTCGAAATAGCGTAAGAGGATCACCGTATCTGCAAGGTAAGTGACGTCTACCGGCGTTTGCATGTCGCCGACCAGGCCATGCTGAGCAACGGTGAGGTATGTGGTTGCGCCTTGCCGGTTCAGGAATTGCAGCAGTTCATGCATATGCAAGATGAGGGACCGTTCTTCCGGCATCGCGGCTTGATAACCATTCAAGCTATCGATCACGACCGCTCGCGTCCCGTGTTTTTCGATGCACCGGCGCACTCGATGCGAAAACTCGCCCGGTGTCAATTCGGCTGCATCGACCTGTTCCACAATCAGACTTCCTGCCCCGATCAGGGCTTCCAGGTCCAACCCAACTCCTTTAGCCCTGTTGAAGAGAAGGCCAAGTTCCTCGTCAAAGATGAACATGGCGGCGCACTCGCCCCGGTGAATGGCGGCTAAGACGAACGTAATCGCGAGCAGCGACTTTCCCGTGCCGGACGGACCTAGTAGCAACGTGCTTGAGCCGCTTTCGATCCCGCCGCCGAGCAAGTTGTCGAGTTCTGGAATGCCGGTCGGAAGCGTCGTTGGGTTGAACGCAGCCTTATGCTCCGCCGCGACCAGACGTGGAAACACCTGCACACCGCCTGTCGCGATTGTAAAGTCATGGTAGCCGCCACGAAAACGCTGACCACGGTATTTTAGAACGCGAAGCCGCCGTCGCTCGGCTCCATAGGTCGGCGAAAGTTCTTCGAGGCGGATCACACCGTGGGCGACGCTATGTACGGTCTTGTCCGTCGCTTCCGACGTTAAATCGTCAAGCAGCAGCACCGTTGCATTTTGGCGGGCGAAATAGTGCTTGAGGGCAAGGATTTGCCGCCGGTAGCGGAGAGAGCTTTGTGCAAGAAGCCGGATTTCCGACAAGCTGTCGAGAACAATCCTATCAGGTTTTACGCGTTCAACGGCCTCCAAGATCCGCTTAGTCGTCTCGCCAAGTTCGAGATCGGATGAGTAAAGAAGACTTTGCTGCTGGTTCTCGTCAAGCAGGCTCTCCGGCGGCAGCAGCTCAAACAATTTTATTTCGCCGCCAAAGCTCCAGCCGTGAGAAGCCGCGCTTTCCCGGAGTTCGTCCTCTGTCTCTGACAGCGTAATATATAGCCCTTTTTGACCTTCCTCGGCCCCTTTAATCAAGAACTGCGAAGCAATAGTCGTCTTCCCAGTACCGGGATCACCTTCCAGCAGGAAAACACGCCCGCGCCGAAATCCACCCGCGAGCACATCATCCAAGCCATCGATGCCGGTTCCAGCTTTGCTGACTGTTTGGGCCATGGCTTCTTCTTTCTCCAGGAAGAGCGGAAGCGGCGAAGGCTCACAACATCTACCATTATCACGAAGGATCTCGCGATCCTAGCCGCAGCTAACATAAATAGATCTTGAGGTGGCGGTGCAGGAGGCTCCTTCTGGTCCCCCACGCGGAGCTTAGCCCCCTAGAGCGTCACACGGCCCGTCACGGCGCGCGCAGAGCCTGCCAGAAGACCATTACGCCGTGGCCCGCACAACCCGCCTGCGCAGCCGCCAGCCGCGCAATCGGTACCCGGAATGGCGAACAGGACACGTAGTCGAGGCCGACCTTCTCGCAGAAGGCAATCGACGCTGGATCGCCGCCGTGCTCGCCGCAATGCCGAGCTTGATGTTCGGCCTCGTCTTCCGGCCCGCGGTCCGCCGCGATCTGGACGAGTTCGCCCACACCATCCGGCTCGAGAGAAACGAAGGGATCGGTTTCGAAAATGCCCTGGGCAAGATAGTCGCCAAGGAACGTGCCGGAATCGTCGCGGCTCAAGCCATAGGTTGTCTGGGTGAAGTCGTTCGTGCCGAATGAGAAGAATTCGGCTGTCTGCGCAATGTCTCCGGCCCTGACGTGGCGCGGGGTGGTTCGATCATGGTGCCGGCGTGATAGGAGATCGAGGTGCTCGTGGCCACTTTGTCGATAATCGCCTTTATGATGTCGAATTCTGCTTTCGTCGCGATGAGAGGGACCATGACCTCTGGCACAACGTGCGCTCCTATCTTGTGGCCTGCTTCCACGGCCGCCTCGAAGATCGCCCGCGCTTGCATTTCGGCGAGTGCGGGATGTTAGCCAAAACAACGCCTAAGCCATTGTTTTAAAAGAGAAAAAGTAGGAGGTTCGGCGGAGGGGGTGGGAGTGAACTAGGTGAATGATTTCCGTGCGTTACATTGGCTAACATCCAATTTTGGTGGCACTGTTTTGTAAGGGGCATTTTGGGATTTGGCGAACGTTTTTCCGCCACGACTTCGAATTCCGGAGAGGGATTCGAAGTGGCGCAGTATGCAGACAGGGGGGACTCGTGCCGTTTACGTCCTGCAACACCGAGCGACGGCTGAACCCTTCATAGCCGAAGCTCTCTTCCCGGACGCGAACTGGGAAAGAGGGCCAATAGTGAGCGTTGCGATCTGTTGCACGCGACCAGGTTTGTAGATACGGTAGCGGAAAGTCTTGGATAGGCACCGATTATAATAAGAAGCAAGGATCTCGATGACTTTAGGCGGGTCCGTAACCAACCTCGCGCGCCTCCCCACTGGCGAGAAGCTGTTGGTGGGACTACGTAGGCGATCCCGTGCCGGTCATCGGTGAGCGGCGTCCGCCGCTGATTTTCGTGGCGGTGCTGGGCGCGCCGAGTTTCTTTTACGCCGAAGCGACCTGATCGCAGAGCCTGCCGGACCGGATCGCGGCCCATGTCCACACTCTGGAAGCGATCGGCGGCGTTCCGAGGCTCCTTGTGCGGACGCATGGCCGGTTGGCGATATCGTAGCCCTTGATAGCGGCGAGAACCTGCGCCTTGGTGCGCCCTATCTTCTTGCGGCTTTCTGCCGTGTAGCGATCAATAGCGTCTCAGTGGCGATGTCTTCGTCTGAGACGTGCCGAGAGCCGCATCTGGCTTCGAAAGTTCTTCCTCTCGCTTCTTCAGCCAAGCGGCAGCGGCTTGTCTTCGATCAATGGTTTTCGCCTCACGATGCCTAGATTTTTGTCGCGGCATGATGAGGATTTTCGCATTATAAGCGGTTGATCCATCTTTGCGTTTCCGCGAAACGATGGTGCCCACACAGCTTGGCCTTATGATTACGGCATGTGCTGTAGCTTGTCTCAGAAATGGGAGAAAACAGCAAAAATGGGAAGTAAACGGGCGGGAAAACGATAGCCAGAGAACATGGACAAAGTGATGCATGGAAGGAAAAAAACCACGAATGCAGCCCCTGGCGTTTCTGCGTGGCGCCCATGATGGACTGGACCGACCGCCACTGCCGCTTCTTTCACCGGCAGTTGACGCGGCGCGCGCGGCTGTACACGGAGATGGTCACCTCGGCGGCGATCAGGCATGGCGACCGCCAGCGACTTCTCGGCTTCCACCGAAGCGAGCATCCGGTGGCGCTGCAGCTTGGCGGGTCCGACCCCGAGGAGTTGGCGCACGCCTCCGAAATCGGGCTCTCCTTCGGCTACGATGAGATCAACCTGAATTGCGGGTGCCCGTCCGACCGCGTGCAGTCGGGCCGCTTCGGCGCCTGCCTCATGGCAGAGCCCGGGCTTGTCGCAACCTGCATCGCGGCGATGCGCGGCGCTGTGGGCAGCGATGTGCCGGTCACCGTGAAATGCAGGATCGGCATCGACGACCAGGACAGCGAGGCGGATCTCGTCCGGTTCATCGAGTGCGTGGCCGCTAGCGGCTGCAGCACTTTTATCGTGCATGCCCGCAAGGCGTGGCTTCACGGGCTGAGTCCGAAGGAGAACCGTGAGGTTCCGCCGCTCGATTACGATCGCGTCCACCGGCTCAAGGCGGCGTTTCCCGAGTTGACCGTCGTCATCAATGGCGGCATCGCGACAATCGGCGAAGCTGCAGAAGAGTTGAAGGCCGTCGACGGCGTCATGCTCGGACGGGCGGCCTACAAGTCGCCCGCGATCCTTGCCGGGGTCGACGGCAGTCTATTCGAGGCGGATTGCACTGCGCCTCTCCCGCACGCTGTGCTGGAGGGCATGCTGGATTATGTCTCGAAAGAACTGGAACGCGGGACGCGCTTGTCGTCCATCACGCGCCATATGACCGGCCTGATGAACGGAAGGCCGGGCGCGCGGCTGTTCCGGCGGCTTCTGACGGAGGAGAGCGTGAAGGAAGGCGCGGGCCTCGATGTGCTGGGGGCAGCGATCGATGCGGCGCGCCGGGCTGAAGAAAGGACCGCGCGCCTGGCCGCCTGAGCGATAGGCATCGATCCGGCTGATCGAGACTGACGCCGGGCAGTAACATTGACCACCAGGCGGCTCCCCGGCTCGTGCGCTTGATCGCATGCAGGCGTCCGGTGTTTTGTATGCACTGGCGAATGGCGGCATCTGTTTGTCAACTTGTCCCTGACGCTTTCGTCTGTCTTTCTTCTTCTGAAAGATCTTCACCGAAGTCGCCTTGCCGGCAGGTTAACAAGAGCGTAAGCCCGCTCCAACCCTTGATAATTCAGAGATAATTGCGGGAAAAATGCCGGGCGCGGACGCCATCGCCGCCTGCGCCGCAGCTGTTCCGGGCTGCGCGCAAGCGTTAATTCGCCAAATGAAAACATACTTAACGGACTTTTGCTCGTCCCAGTAAATGAAAAAAATCCGGCATTAAATTCTATTTAATGGGCAATTCAGTAACGATAAAATAGCTAATTATTTCAATGGTTTATAGCAGATTGTTCCTATCCGGTCGTAGGCGCGGCGCTCCTCCGCATCGCACGGAGTGAACGACTTTTTAAGCAAACGCAGGGCGGGAAATAAATCCGGCGCGAGCCTGTTAACCGTGTTCGGTTAATTTAGCAGCGCGGTGACGAAGGGTTTACCAATAGAGCCTGCGCAAGCGCCGTCCACGAAGCTAAGCCCTATCCCGGTTGGTCCCGCGCCGATAGCCGATGTGAATGTTGCACGATGCCGAATGGCGGTCAGGGTACGCAAAGCAGCCATGCCGGTTTTCTCGCGGTCCCATTAGTCTTACTGCGTCACAAACGAGGAGCGGCTACTGGCTACTCTTGTATTCGGAGCAGCGCAGCACGGACAGCGTGGCAAGCTTCGTGCGAGCGCCACGGCGATCCGCTTATGCAGACTGGCAATTGAGTTCGCCACATGGCGTTCGGGCCGGATTGGCGGCGCCTCGGGGTCTGTAACCTCTGGAAATGGCAGGTTTTTTGAGCCGCGCGGCGAAGGCAGGTCCTGAGGGGGGAATCGTCTCCCTCTCGGAGATCAGGAATCCATAAGCCGCAATGCACAAGGTGGCGTGATGGTGGAAGCCGCGCCAGCTGCGCCCCTCGAAATGCCCGAGGCCAACCTCCTGTTTAAGCTCGCGATAATCGCGTTCTATGCGCCAGCGCAGCTTGGTTGCATCGACCAGTTCGCCAAAGGCGATACCGGCGTCCATCGTGGAGAACCAGTATTTTGCCGGTTCGGCTTCATCTTCGGGCCACTCGATCAGCAGCCACTCCTCTGGGCGCGGTTCGTCCAGCCGGTAATCCCTATGGGCGGGCCGAACCCGCAGCCTGGCGAAGCGCGACTTCAGCCAGTCGTCCGTTCCCTCGCGCCAGGTTATTGTTTGCCAGGCATCCTCAGGCAAACTCAGGGCCAGCGCTTTGACTGTGACTGGCTGATGTTCAGCATCGCGGCGCAGCCGTGTAGGCGGCCGTCCCTTGCCCGTCCACTGCTTGGGTGGCAGCGGCGCCGTCCCTGGCGCCCAAGCAGTGGCGCCAGGGCCGATGCCCATGACATACTGGAACCCCAGCGCCGTAACCTCATCGCGAAATTCGGTGTCGCTCCCGTAACCTGCATCCGCCAGGACCATGCCACGGGGAACGCCTGCGCTGCAGGCTTGCTTGAGCAGTTCAAGGGCGATTTCAGGCTTGGTCTGGAATGTTACATCCGCGGGCACGCCCGCCTTCTTCCGCCGCACCTCGTCATTGGCCCATTCCTCCGGCAAATACATGCGGTAGCCGATCGGGAGACTGGCGTGGTGGTTGGCAATAGAGAGCGAAACCGCATTCTGGCAGTTGTCCTGCTTGCCAAGCTGGCCGCAATACTGCCGCGCCACACCCACGGAATGCTTGCCCTTCTTGGGGAATCCCGTGTCATCGACAATCCAGGCTTCGACCGGTCCGTGCTTCTCGAGCACGGGCAGCGTCAGCTCACAAACCTTGGTCAGAACCTCGGAGTCCGGCCACGGCGCCTTGCCCACGAAATGCAGAAGCGATTGATGTTGCGCGGCAACTTCCGCCGGCGCTGTCACCGCTGCCAGAGGCTCGACGCTCTTGCGTCCGCTCGCCGTAAGCAATCCCCTGCTGTAGTCGCGCAAGGGCTTCTCCCGATCCTTATGGCCGATAACGCTTGCAAGCTCCTGGACATACGCCTCAAAACGCGTTTCACTCTCCTTCGCCGCTTGAAGATCCATCGCTGACACCCCCTCCTTGATGTGCGAATCGTCCTCATAGCAAATTCGTGCTGGGCCTTCCTGCTTCAGGGAATGCGGCTTTGTGACTATCTAGAAACTGATCTTACTCCGATTGTTTCAGGCTGCGACCTTGATGTCGACTTGGTAGCCGAGATTCCGGATACGGTCGGCGAGTTTCTGGGCGACACGGGCGGGGTCGCGACGAGCGAAGTGATCGTTGCCGAGGTCGTGGTAGCAGGTGCCGTCGGCCAGCATGTGATAGGCCGTGGTGAGGATCGAGGCGGCGAGGGCAATCGCGGCCTTCTTTGGTCCGCCGCGGCTTTTGAGGCGCAGGAACTGAGCCTGGAAATAGCTGTTCTTCTTGCGCGAGGCGGCCCAGGCGCATTGCACGAGTACGGGTTTGAGCCAAGGCGCACCCTTCTTCACACGGGTCGAACGATGCTTGCCCGCGCTCTCGTCGAGGCGCGGCACGAGGCCAGCCCAAGACAAGAGGTGGCCGGCAGTCGGGAACTGGCTCATGTCCACGCCGATCTCGGCCAACAGGATCTGGGCCGATGTCTCGCTCAAGCCCGGAACCTCCTTCAGTCGTTCGATGGTATCGCGAAAGGGCGCGAGCGCGGCCTCGATCCGCGCGTCGAAGGCCGAGATCGTCTGTTCCAGTTGTTCGATGGTCTTGAGGTGCTGGCCGATGAGGAAGCGATGATGATCGCGCACGCGGCCGTGCAAAGCGGCCGAAAGCTCGGAACGGGCAGAAGCAAGACGCGAACTCCCGAGTGACGCCAGCTTGTCCGGGTCCGTTTCGCCCGCAATCATGGCCTTCAAAATGCACCGTCCGGATAGGCCGAGAACGTCGGTGATCGCCGACGAAAGCTTGACGTTCGCTTCTTCCAGAACAGCCTGGATACGCTGTGTGTGCTGCACAATCTCACGGGTGAGTTGCTTGCGCGTCCGCGTTAGGTCTCGCAGTTCCTGGATCGGCCGCGGAGGCACGAAACTTGCCCGGATCAAACCATGCGCCAGCAAGTCCGCGATCCAGGTCGCGTCGTTCGTGTCGCTCTTGCGGCCGGGCACACCCTTGATGTGGGCCGCATTCGCCAGGATCAGGGCGAAGCGGCCCTCCAGCATATGCCAGACCGGCTTCCAGTAGACGCCCGTCGCCTCCATCGCAACGTGGCTGCACTTGGCTTCCTCTAACCATTCAGCCAACTCGACCAGTCCCCGTGTCGTCGTCGGGAACCGCCGCACCTCGTGGCTTGCCTTGTTGCGCGCCACGAGCCGAAGACAGGCCACCACTTCCTTCTTGTGCACGTCGAGACCCGCGCACCGCTTGTGTAACGTCTGCATTTGCGCACCTTACGAAAGGCGCGGCCAGCGTGAAGCCCTTGCTGGTTGAATTCTATCTGACGTGCTCCGGGCAAGCGGCCGCCAATCGAGGCAGACGCCAGCCGTGGCGCCAATAACGGGTGCTCGAAGGGCCTCCGGTCAAACTCAGTAACGGGTTCGCTTACACCAAGGCACAACCGACCTCGCTGCCAACCGCGTAACAGCCTACACCTGTTTCATCCATCCGGGTGCGCGAAACGCGAATGGAAACTC
>CAWFOS010000004.1:0-140908 GCA_963817495.1 uncultured Alphaproteobacteria bacterium
ATGACGGCAACGTGGCGGCGCTGCGCTTCAATCGCTGGAAGATGGTGTTCATGGAGCAGCGCGCCCATGGGTTCGACGTTTGGCAGGACCCCTTCGTGGTGCTGCGGCTACCGAAACTGTTCGACCTGCGGGCGGATCCGTTCGAGCGCGCGGATCACGAGGCGATCGGCTACGCGCGGTGGCGCATCGATCGGGCCTTCCTCATCGCACCGGCGGCGGGCTACGTCGCCCAGTGGCTGCAAACCTTTCAGGACTTCCCGCCGCGCCAAAAGCCCGGCACGTTCAACCTGAATAATGTGATGACGAAGCTCACGAGCCCGACGGGCGGGGCGCCTGACTGAGTTCGACCGGGGACGCCAGGCTAAGTTGGCGTCCCGTTCTGCTCCCGGCGGGGGAGAGTGAGGTCAAACCCTGCCTGAAATAGGGAGCCGGCACGGCAAGGTATTGAATAGCCGGAGGGTGGGAGGATCGATGCGCATTGTTGGAAACAGGCGCGCCGCGCTTCTACCTTCTTGAACGAGGGCGAGCAACGTTTTCGTCGTGAGCTTTGAGTAACTAGCGAAGGAGTTAGCATGAAACGCAACTTCATCACCGCAGTCTTGTGGCTGCTGGCTGCGGCTGCGCTTCTTGACGCACTCGGTCCAGCTCAGGCAGCGGACAAGAAACCCAATGTCGTGTTCATTCTCGCCGACAACGTCGGCTATGGCGACTTGGGCGTCTACGGGGGTGGCGAGCTACGCGGCGCGCCGACGCCGCGGATCGACCAGCTGGCGCGCGAGGGTTTAAGGCTCACCCAGTTTCTGGTCGAGCCCGCCTGCACGCCATCGCGTGCAGCGCTGATGACGGGGCAATATTCCATCCGCAACGGCCTATCGCTGGTCCTCGTTCCGGGCTCCGAGGCTACGCTCTCGGCGCACGCCTACACGATGGGCGACATGTTCCACGGGCTCGGCTACGCCACGGCGATTTATGGCAAGTGGCACCTGGGGAGCGAGCCGCAGAGCCTGCCGACCTCGCACGGTTTTGACGAGTTCTACGGCATCCCGCCCGACATCTCCTGGGATTCGGCGACCTATGTCGACACGATTGAACTCACGCACTCGATTGACGCGCCGCCCGATGTGATGCTGTCAAAGGGGCCGCAAATCGTCGAGTCCGTGCTGGGCGGCCCGTTGCGCAGGGTCAAACCCTTCACGCGGAAAGTCCGCGCCGAGATCGATACGGAACTGACGACGAAATCCATCGCCTTCATGAAGCGCAGCCACGCGGCGGGCAAGCCGTTCTTCCTCTACCTGCCATTTTCGATGGGGCACTTCCCCAATCTCCCGTCGAAGGACTTTGCGGGCAAGTCGCAGATTGGCCAATACGGCGACAAACTGATGGAAGGCGACTTCCATGTCGGCCAGATTTTAGACGCGCTGAAGGAACTCAGGCTCGACGACGACACGATCCTGATATTTGCCTCAGACAATGGGCCGCAAGGCGAAACTGCGCGCGAGATGGGCAACGACGCGACGCAGGACATGGGCAATTCCGGTCCGTTCCGGGGCGAACTCGGCGAGGCCACCGAGGGCGCGATCCGCACCTTCGCCTTCATCCGCTGGCCCAGCCACGTCAAGTCGGACACGACGTCCTACGCCATGTTCTCGATCATGGATTTCTTTCCGACCCTGGCCAGCATCGTCGGCGGCAAGATGCCGACCGATCGGCCGATCGATGGCGTGGACCAGAGCGATGTTCTGTTCGGTAAGAGCCCATCAGGCCGTCGCGATCACCTCTTGACCTTCATCGGACCGCAGCTGGTGGCGGAACGATGGAAGCAATGGCGCATCTATTTCACCGACATCCACCCGACCGGCATCGGCCCGGAGCGTCTGCCGGGGATGGCTTCCGCGAGCGGAACGATGGCCGGCTACCCCAAGGTCTACAACATCCAAATGGACCCGCATGAGGACCACAATGTCGCGGCGATGTTCGGCTGGGTCGCCGATCCCGCGCTGGAGGAAGTCAGGAAATACGAGGAGTTGGTCAAGAAATATCCAAACCCGCTGGCGCCCAATATCACCGTGTTTGGCCGGGGCGGCTAAACGGCGTTAAATTCAAATTGCCGATCATGCCCAGCCACTAACGCAAGCTGCGCTTTGGCTAACGAATTTCGTCCGAAATGGATTGATTTCGTCACCGGCGAGCGCAACCCCGCCTGCGGGTGAGGAGCGGCGCGGCGGCGTTGCCGCCATCATTTGTATGAAGGCGGCGCCTTGGCTGTCGGTGCGGCAGGCGAGATTGCAAACGTGGCCCATATATTCCACCCGTCGGGCCGGTCCTGGGCATCGAACTCAAAGTAAGCCTTCAGGTTGAGATAGCCCTGCATGTCGCCAACAGGAAACAGGTAGCTTGCCTGCGGGCCGATGCTCACAACGCGGGATTGAAAACAACCGACCCTGTCGCCGGAGCCGCCGTCACAGCCGATCTCATCGTAGAGGTAACCGACAACGCCCACCGAAAATTGTTGTGACAGGTACTGCGACGCGGCCCAATCTATATGAAGGTCAACGCCATTTTGGTAATGCGTGCTTGGGTTTTCCAGATTGTAGGTGAAGCCCCCGGTTACCGAAAACTCATGGCCCGTCTTCATGTCTAAATAGGTGTAGCCCGCGCCCAAGTCGGCCGCCCCATGTCCTATGCCGAGATTGGCCAGTCGCCGTCGTTCGTAGTCGCCGACGGGAATGTCTCCCGTGCCGTAGACCATGTAGTTATTGACACCGTCATTCCATTTCAGCTGAGCCGTTGGATAAAGGTCGCCAAAACCGGTCACGGAGGAGCTAATATTCACAGGGGTCGTTGCACTGATAGGAGACGTTATGGTCAGTGTCCCATCCAAGGTGGCGTCAGGGCGGCCATACAGGGCGCCCATGCTCACCGACGCCTGCCCGCCCAGGACCGGCGTGGCGAACACATAGGTTGGATTGAGCCACACAAAATTCACGTCCGCATCGAGCTTCGCGGATACGGTTGCCTGCACGGTCGGGGAGATCGCGCCGATCTCGATTTGGCGCGCCCGCGCAACATTGCCCGAGGCGCTCACATTCGTATTATAGTCGAAGGTAGAGAATGAGAACCCTGGCTGTCCCGGCACTGCCGCCAAACTTCCAAATAAGCCCGGAAGCCAAAAGCTGACACCGCCTTCGTCGGCGAGCGAAACTTGTGGCGCTACCGCGATAATTGCAGCGGCCAGGAACAACCCCCCAACGGTTTTTTTACCCCCGGACGTTTTACTGCTGAAAAATCCAGCACCATCCCCCTGGGACATGGGTCCTCCGCGATCGTTCCAGACATCAGTAGCCGCGAGCCCTATGGGGCTAAAGCGACTCAAGAGTCATCGATGATCCAGCGCTTGTTGAGTCGCGCTCCTCAGGCAAGGGTATGTGTTATTCTCCATAAAGGGGCGTGCAAAATCCGAGTAAGCGGGACTTTTTTGCAACAGGCGTAAAGCTCGATAATTTTTCAGGTAAGCCGAATATTACACGGTTTGGTGGCGCTTGATTGAGCTCGGTGGCCGAGCATGTCTGGTGAACAAGGGCGAAGTCCGAAGCCGTCTTTTCGCATCAGTCAGCTGCGGGTCAGCTGCGGGTCGTGAATGCCATTTTCTCAGCCGAGTTTGCCGACTCGGCTCTCCCCTGGCTGCGGGAAGAAATCCGCCTGAACAAAATAGGTGGAGCGCGGCGCAAGTGCGATTTCAAAGCCGGCTTTGCCAAATGGCAGGATCGCGGCTCGAATGGAAGCAAGCAATCACATAGATCGCATCATCGAGCGGGCGAAAGTACAAGCCATATGGAAAACGCCGCAGGTGCGCCCGGCGAATATCGGCCAGCATCACCGGAAATTGGAGCGGGTTAGCGAGTATGCGCTCGACCTGCCGGTCAAGCTCGGCACGAAACCGCGCTCCCAAACCCGGCGCTTCCCTCTCGTACCAGTCCTGCGCTTCGACAGCTTCCAGCCGCGCGGCTGGCATGAAGACAAGCAGCCGCGTCACGGAGCACGGCTTGCAAGCTCGGCCTTCAGCTGTTCCCAGCTTACTGCGCCCGCCCGGTCGCGCTCGAAACTCTCCAGGCGGCGCTTGAGCTCTGTCGCTTGCGCCGGGGTGGGAGTGATCTCGGCATCGCTTAGGCTGTCCCATAGCGCGCTGATCAAGGCCAGCCGTTCGGGCGGGCTAAGGCGTGTGATCTCTTCTTGGGTGAGCATGCTCATGCCTAGACAATATGCCGAAGTGGAGGACGGTTTCAAGCGAGCGACGGCGAATCGCAATTGATCCGTGGCAGGGAGAGCCCCTTCGAGGGCATGACACTCTTTGCTCCCGATGAGAGCCTTATGCCGTGCTTGGTCTCGAGACAGGCAAGGATGGCATTTCTTGCTTTTGACCGTAAAGAAAAGAAGAAGTTGCTACTCGAAAGGGCTGATAACGGTGAGACACTTCGAAAAAATGCTGAGCAAAATCAATACCGGCTTTTGTCCCACTTTGTTGTTAAATTATTGATAAAAAATGATAATTTTATTCCCCTAGGGGCGCCATCCGCGAAGAAAAGCCGGACTTCAAGCGGCTCTTGCGACGCAGCTCGCACCAAAAACAATCGATCACATTACCGGTTAGCATGCTTGAAAGCGGCATCCCGGAGATAGGACTTTTCCTGCGCCACGGAAGAACATCGGGATGAGCGCCATGCGGACGAAACCATGGTGCCGATCGCAGAGCCTCTCCAGTTCCGTGACAACTTCAAAAGTTATTTAGCCATTTGAACCATTGCTTTCGAGAAAGACTCCAAATGGCGGGAGATGCCCCATGCATTCGACAACAAAGCAATTTCTTGACACCGCTTTTCTAGACGCACTTGAGCAGTTAGCCAAGGACGAGAACGGCCCGAACTGGTGGCGCGACGTGCTCGAACATCCCGATTTAGTTCTCGCCGTGCGCCACAACTATCTGAATGTCTATTGCCGGGGAGCTTCAATTTTCCGCATCGATTGGAATGGAAATCAGATCACGCCTTTCACGCACATCAAATATCTTACGCGAAATTTACAGAGCTATGTTCCCTTGAAAAACGGACACTTCCAATTGCCTGCATCGCCTCTGTATTCAGCATACGAAGGCACCAAGACCTTGAACGGTATTATTGCGGCCTCAAAGCCCTTCGCCGGAGCAGAAAAATCAGGTCTCCATCCGATGCTGATTGGAAATCGTGATGTTATCATCGATGTTGAAATTGCTCTCTCATTACTCAAAATGGAAACAGAGGATGGCGAGAACATCGAATACAGCGAAGACCAACAAGCCACAAAGAAGCAAGCTCGGCTCGACGTCGCAATCGCTGTGAGCGGAAGCGACGATATACCGACGATCCGCTTTTACGAAGCGAAGGACTTTTCCAACCCGGAGTTGCGTGCCAAGGGGGATGTGCGCCCAGCTGTTATAGGGCAAATCGAAAAGTATGAAAAAGCGTTACAGCACCACGAAAAGACGCTGTCGGCACGGTATGTCGAGGTCGCTCGCGCGCTGATGCGGTTGAATGGTATGCGCGGCAAGGAGACCACAGGCGGAGCCATAAGGCGGATAGCCGAGGGCTTTTCACCTAAGATCGAAAACAAGCCCCATTTGATCATATACGGGTTCGATAATGCCCAGAAGAGCGACGAGAATTGGAAATACCATCTAAAGAAGCTCGAAGCGCTGCAGGTCCGTTGCATCGGCAAACCGATGCCAACTACCGTATTTGAGTAGTGATTGGAAAAGGCCCCTTTTGCCTTATCGAAGGTGAATAAGACACCAAACTTTGCAAGGCAATCGCTAACGAATTAGGGGCGCAGCCCCTCCCCGTTGCTGGTGAGCGGCAGCATTTGTGCCCTGAGCGCCTCGATCTGAGCCCGCGCCTCTTCCTTGATGGCCTCCAGCTCGCCGCCGCCGCGCCCCACGGTGGCGATGGGCGCGCCGACTGCCACGAGAGCGCGGGTGAAGCCGAACTTCCAGGAGTGCTTGGGGAGAGCCTTGCGGGTGCCGCACACCGCGATGGGGATGATCTGAGCGCCGCAGTCGAGGGCGAGCCGGAAGGCCCCATCCTTGAACGGCCCCATTTTGCCATCGGGCGAGCGCGTCCCTTCGGGGAAGAAGATCACCGGTACGCCGCGTTCAAGCCACTGCTTGCACCGGTCCATGGCCTCCCTGGCGGAGCGGCCCTCGCCGCGATGGATCGGGATGTCGCCCGCCAGCGCCATGCTCCAGCCGGCGATCGGAATCCGGAAGAGCGACGCCTTGCCCAGCCATTTCATTTCCCAGGGCAGGAATGAGATGAGGAAAGGGTCCGCTTGCGACTCGTGGTTGGAGACGAACACCGTCCGCCCCTCGATCCGGCGCGGAATATCGCCGTACACACCGAAGCGCCAGAATGGCGTCAGCCGGGCCGCGGTGACCCCCGCGAGCCGGAAGCAGCGCCCGACGATGAGACGGCGCCGGTCAAATGGCCGGGTGATGGGCCAGAGCACCAGCTGAGTGAGAAAGCCAACGAGCGCACAGAGCGCGATTTCGAACCACGTCCAGAATGAAAGCAGCACCTGCCCCATGACCGCCCATCCCTTCCGTGCGATGATGGTACCCTGTATGGCCCGCGCCCGCGAACGTCAACCGCGCGCTTGTCTCACCTCGAAAATGGCGCGCTGAGGCGGCGGTCAGCCATGCGGTCAAATGCCGCCGGTTCGCCGAAAGCCTTCAAACGCTGCCCGTGGGCGTGCGATAGTGCGAGTCCTGGGGGCGCAGGGGGCGCCTGAGCGGCTTGGGGGTGAGGCTGATTTGCACATCGATGTTTCAAAAATGCAGGAATTCTGGATCGATGCCGGCGCCGGCCGCGTCTTCGCAAAGACCTGGAACTTCGACCGGATCGGCGACGCCGGGAAAGCGCCGGTCATCTTGCTTCATGACTCGCTTGGTTGCGTGGATCTGTGGCGCGACTTTCCCTCAAAGCTGGCTCGCGCAACAGGACGCGGCGTGATCGCCTATGACCGGCTTGGCTTTGGCAGATCGGACAAGCACCCCGGATCTCTTGCGCCAAGTTTCGTTCGAGACGAGGCGGACGGCGCGTTCTCCGCGCTTCGCACTCAACTCAACATCACGAACTTCGTTGCATTCGGCCATAGCGTCGGAGGCGGAATGGCGATCATCGCCGCTGGAGCCTTTCCGAAGGACTGCCGCGCGCTCGTGACGGAATCCGCGCAGGCCTTTGTCGAGGACCGAACGCTGGAAGCCATTCGCGAGGCGGAGCGCGGGTTTGCCAGGGCAGATCAAATCGAGCGCCTGAGACGCTATCACGGCGACAAGGCCGAGTGGGTCCTGCGATCCTGGGTCGACACCTGGTTTTCGGAGGATTTCGCGTCCTGGGCTCTGGATAAAGACCTCCCGAATGTCCGCTGTCCCGCGCTCGTGCTGCACGGCGACAAGGATGAGTATGGATCAGCTCGCCATGCCGAGCGCATCGGCGCGCTTGCCTCCGGCCCCGCGACAATCAGGATCCTGGCCAACTGCGGGCATATCCCCCATCGCGAGGATGAAGCCACCGTGCTTGATGCAATAGGCGATTTTCTCCGGTAATAGATTCTTAGCTCCACGAAGGCGAACGGCCATGATTGGGAGGCGATCAGAGTATTGATGCGGCGCAGAAGACCGGCAAACACCGCCGCCACTGGAGGCGCAGCCATCATTCCAGGCCCTTCGCAGTCGCACGGCTTTGCCGACATGCGCCGGAGGCTGAAAGCCATTTTCATCGGCTCGGCCGGCAATCTGATCGAGTGGTACGACTTTTACGCATACGCCGCTTTTGCCCTTTATTTCGCGAATTCCTTCTTCCCCGAGGGCGATGAAACGGTGCAGCAGCTCAACGCCGCGATGCTGTTTGCGTTCGGCTTCCTGGCTCGCCCCTTCGGCGGCTGGCTGTTCGGCCATATCGCGGACCGCCATGGCCGGCGCGTCTCGCTGATCGTTTCGGTCGTGCTCATGTGTGTGGGCTCGCTCGTCATCGCCATTACCCCCACCTATGAAACCATCGGCGTCATGGCGCCCATCGTGCTGGCGACGGCCCGCATCGTCCAGGGCCTCAGCCTCGGAGGCGAATACGGCGCCAGCGCCACCTATCTGAGCGAGATCGCCGGCGAGAAAAATCGCGGCTTCTACTCCAGCTTCCAATACGTCACGCTCATCGGCGGCCAGCTCTGCGCCATCCTGGTGCTGCTTGTCTTGCAACAATGGCTGTTGACGCCCGAGCAGTTGAGGGATTGGGGCTGGCGCATTCCCTTCGCGATCGGCGGTCTCCTGGCCATCTTCGCCGCGGTCATGCGCAGCACTCTGGTCGAGACCGAATCCTACCTCGCGGCGAAAAAGCTGCGTCCGCAGGAAAGCTCGATCCGGCAACTCTTGCACTATCCGCCCGAGGTCTTGCTGGTGATCGGCCTTACCATGGGCGGCACGGCGGCCTTCTACACCTACACGATCTACATGCAGAAGTTTCTCAAGCTCTCGGTCAAGCTGACGGACCTCGAGACGACGGCCGTCACCGCGGGTTCTCTGGTTTTCGCGATGGCGCTGCAGCCCGTTTATGGCGCTCTGTCCGATCGCATCGGGCGCAAATGGCTGCTGATCGGATTCGGCGTTCTGGGGACCGTATTCACCATCCCGCTCCTGACTGCGCTGCGCGAAGCCCAGGGGCCTTGGACGGCGTTCCTCCTGATCGCGGCAGCCTGGGCCATCCTCTCGGGCTACACCTCCATCAACGCCGTCGTAAAAGCGGAACTGTTCCCGGCAGGCGTGCGCGCGACCGGCGTCGGCCTGCCCTATGCCCTCACAGTCTCCATCTTCGGCGGCACCGCCGAGAGCGCGGCGCTCTGGTTCAAATCGATCGGGCGTGAAAGCTGGTTCTATGCCTACCTGACCGGCTGCATCGCGGTTTCGCTCGTGGTTTACCTGTTCATGCGCGATACCAAGCGTCAATCCGCCATAACCGAGTAACATTTGCGCGGGTCTGATCGGCAATCGGCGGCCAGTCGGCGGCTCTTTGGGGAGGGCACAGAATGCGGGTGGGCAGGAGAGCTCTTGCAGGCGTAGTCGCCCTTATAGTGCTGATCGCAAGCCTTGCCGGCCTTTGGCGCGTCCTGACGGGAAATGCAGAAGCGTCCCTGTCGGGCGAGACGCTTTTGAGCTATGCGCGCATTCATCCGATGAAGCCCTGGCGCGGCTTCGACATCGCCATTCTGGACGTGTCGGTCGACCGGAAAGTACACATCAAAGCGCATGTTTCCGGACACATGATCCACACTCCGGTCGAGGTCACTGGCATCCCCGTGTATGACCCGGACGCCCATGCCATGTTCTTTCACGTGACCGAGACCCGGCTGCCGCGCGACGAGGCTCGCCCGATGCTGAGCCGGTTCAATGCGCTGCTGAACCCGCTCGCAACCTATATCGCCCAGAACCTGACAGACGTTATTCCAGTCAAAAGAATAAAACAGGAGACGCGCGGCGGCGCGCTGTTTCTGACAACCGTAAAATCCGTGCGAGTCGAGGGCGACGCCGTCATCGTGGCATTTCACCGCCACCGCGTTGCAACCGCCGCCATTATTCTCGCGCTCTGCGCGCTTCTGTCCGCCGCGGCGCTCCTGCTGTTATGGCTTCGGCCCGGAGCCCCGCTGAAGCGCTGATCGAGCTAGGCCGGTGCTGGCTGCCTCGGCAGCGATGTAAGAAATGCAGCCGGTCCGGCGCTTATTTCGGGCTCGGCCGGTAGCCGGGTAACCCGAAACAAGCGCATTCGTGAACCTGATCAAATGCTCGTACAATAAAGCGCAAAATCAAGGCTTCGGCTTGGCAATTGGGAAATTCGGAGGTGGTAAGGTTTGCATAACAACCAGGCTGAGTGAGCATGTCATGCATCGCTATACGCAAAACGCCAGAGACGCCCAAGCTTGCCGCGGATCGCGAGCCCGGCGTCTCACTCATTTGGTCGGTATAGTCGAATATGGCCTCCTGACGGTGGTGCTTATTACAATGGTTTCCACCGGCGCCACACTTCTGGGGAACAAGCTCAGCGGCGTCTTTTTCACCGTGGCCGAGCGCAATGGGCCCGAGCCGCCAAGCCTGAGAACGTTCTCGCGTTCGGCCAAAGAACGAATCGCAAAGGCATGCCTGTCGTGCGCGAGATGAGCGGCAAGTTTTACTGCTATTGCTTCGTCGCCACTTTTTTGAGGAACTTCCCCTCCCTTCGAAGGAACCATGAGCGCCTTTAAGCCGATGCGCAGGACCGTCGCGAGCTTTGCCTGCGTCCCCTTTGAAGGCGACGCCAGGCCTCTTGCGCCTGCGGCATGAAGCCAGACATACGCGGAGCCGTTCCTGCAACCCGTGAGGCTTTTATTCTGCAGGTTCTTGAGAATACGCCTGCGATCAAGCTCCATCTCGTCAGGGACAACAAGAAATATAGTTATATTTCTCGGGACTGCTTCAATTTCAGCAAGAATTCAAGCCGAGCTTTTTCAGCTCAATTTTATAGGTGATAGCAACGAGAACCCAATCTCGATAAGGCACACCTTAAGATCTAAGTTTCTGGGATGGAGCGCGGTCAACAATGCTGCAGCCAATCTTTTATCCGGCCACGGCGATCATGAGCCGGCTTCGTTTTGCGGTGAAGCTCGGGCTGATCGGCGCGCTGTTCCTCGTGCCTCTCGCAGGAATGACCTATTTCCTCGACGAGCAGATCACCAAAGACATCAAGTTTGCCCTGGTCGAGCGGCTTGGGGTCCGGCAACTCATCCCTCCCCGCCAACTTCTGCAAATCATGCAGCTCCATCGCAGATTAAGTCAGCTTATGGCGGCCGGCGACGAAGAGGCCCGTAAGAGACTGCCCGCCATCACCGCGAAAGCAGATGCGGCCTTCAATCGGCTGGGAGACATAAGCGGTAGCGGCGACGCCCCGATCAAGATGGTTGAAGAGTTCGTTCATCTAAGCAATTTATGGAAAGAAATTAAAGACAACGTCTATTCGTATACTGCGGAAGAGAGCCTTGGCAAACATAATCGCCTGATCAACGACATTACCATTTTTCTGCAAACGACCGCCGACAAGTCCAATCTTTCTCTCGACCCAGAAATGGACTCTTATTACTTGGTGGAAGCTGTTTCGGTTCATATCCCCAACGTGCTCAATTATATCGAACAGTTTCGAGGGCTTGGATTTTTTGTGCTGGACTCGTCATGCCATGACGGTGAGTGAAAGGGTCGAGCTCAATGTCTTGCAAAAACAGTTCGTGACCGAGTTCGAGAACCTGAAGAGCGCCTTGGACAGCGCCATGGGCGCCAACGACGCGCTGAGCCGCGCGATGCAAGCGACGAGGATGGAAGCGGAAAAGGCGGAAGACTACTTCCTCGAGGCGGAGACGCTTGGATTGCTGAACGGCGATCTGACGCTCGATCCCGCCGTACTCTTTGTGCGGGGCAGTGGCGCCATTTTAGACTTGTACCAGTTGTTCGACCTGTCGGCGCAACAGCTCGATGGCCTGCTTGCAGCGCGCATCGAACGCTCGGAAGCTAACCTTCGCACCATCCTCATCGGCACAGGCCTGGTGCTTCTCCTGGTGCTGTATTTCTTCGCAGGCATGCTCTTTTCCGTCCTGCGCTCTCTCAAGGCCATCAGCGCCGGCGCCGAGCGGTTGGCGCATGGCAAACTCTCAAGGCGTGTCGACAGCCATTCGCAGGATGAGCTGCGCGATGTGGGAGATGCCGTCAACAGCGTGGCGCTGACCCTGCAAGAATTCACCAACGCCCAGCTCGAAATGGCGCGCGCCCACAACGAAAAAGGCCGCATCTGGGAGGAAATGCCCGCGAACGAGTTCCCGGGCGTCTATGGCGATATGGCGCGGAACCTGAACGCCATGGTGAGGGGCCATATCGAGGTTCAGAAGCAGTTTATCGATCTCATGGTCGCCTACGCCAACGGCCGCTTCGAAGCCCGCATGGCGCCGCTGCCGGGCGAGCGCAAGGCGATCTCCGACACCGCAAATCGCCTGCACGACGCGCTGCAGAATGCCCAGGAAGCCGCCAAGGAAACGCTGAGAATCAAAATCGCGCTCGACAACGCATCCGCGAGCGTCATGATGGCGGATAACAATGGAATCATCCGCTATCAGAACAAAGCGTGCATTGCCTTGATGCACGGGTCTGAAAATGATTTCCGCAAACAGTTGCCGGGCTTCTCAGCGGCGGCCGTCCAGGGCGCAAGCCTCGGCCATTTCCATAAGAACGCAAACATGCAACGCACCATGCTCGCTAACCTAAAAGGCGAGCATCGCACTCAAATTCAGATTGGCGGCCTGCATATACGCCTCGTCGTCCATCCCATTGCAGATGAAAAAGGTACGCCCTTGGGCACTGTGGCCGAATGGCACGACGTCACCGCCGAAGTGAACGCCGAGACTGAGATGGGCGCCAGTGTCGAAGGCGCCGCCGCAGGCAATTCTCGAAGCGCTCCTGAACCGCTCTTGTGCGATACCTAAGCAAAGTTTTCTCATCATGCCAACGGATTGGCTCGCTTTTGCCTCAAGCTCCACGCAGGTCTGCATGAGGCGGCGCTTGTCGTAATAGGGCTCGATGCAGCGAAAGCTCTCGGGATGGATCTTGTTGATCGCAACATGAAGGTGAAAATGGCCTGTGTCGAGATGCGTGGCCGACAGCCTTTGATGACCGCCAAGCCCGATCCGCTCGCACAAGACGCTTTCAATATCTGCAAGCTGAGAAAGCGTAGGGCGCTCGCCGGGCGGAAAGGAAATCACGAGGTGGTAGGTGCGATCGCCTTTGGCGCGCTGGTTCATGGCAGTGGCCCTCGACGGAGGGTACTTCTCGCGGGCAAGACCCAGAACTCCCGCCACGGGCAAAACCGTCTCGCCGGCCATTTGAGAATAACGCATAGCATATCCGGGTCGGCCGAAAGCCGAAATCGGCGTTACATTGCACCCTCGCCCGCGGAGCGCCCGCCCCATGAAATACTGGATCGACACCGAGTTTATCGCAAAGCCGTTCACCATCGATCTCGTCAGCATTGGGCTCGTCGCCGAGGACGGGCGGGAGTTTTATGCGGAGAGCAGCGAAGTCGCCTGGTCGAAGGCGAGCCCGTGGATGATCGAGAACGTACGCCCGCAGCTTGAGGGCAAGGGCATGAGCCTCGAGGAGATCAGTTACGCGCTCCGCGTCTTCACCGATCACGACGAGCATCCCGTGTTCTGGGGCTATTTCCCAGCCTACGACTGGGTCGCGTTCGTGGGGCTCTTCGGCGGTCTTGAGGTGCTGCCGTTCCACTATCCGCAGCTCTGCCTCGACATCAAGCAATGGGCGATCGAGCTCGGCGATCCGGAGCTGCCCCACCAGAAGGGGAACCGCCACCACGCGCTCGCCGACGCCCGCTGGACGCGCGAGGCCTGGACGTTCCTCGCGAACCTCCATCCCGAGGGCGGCGAGCGCCGCGCCGCCGGCCACAAGAACCCCGGCCAGTCCGGCGCGCGGCCAGAACAGGGGCCGGGCGTTTCCCTTCCGGAGCAGGGGCGGCAATGAGCGCTGCGCCGATCGCGGACCTCTGCCCGGCTACGACAAGTCGTCTGCCGGCGGCCTTGCGCAGGAGTTCGGCGGCCATGGCGCGCATCGCTTCTTGTTTCCACCCCAGTACGAAGCTCCGAAAGCGAACATATACGTTATCCGCCCGCTACCAGACGCCCGGAATCCATTTGCTTCGAACGCACGCAGCAAACTCGACATAACCCGGCAGTTCGCGCTGCAAAGTCGCATCTTCCAGATTGGTGCGAATGACGAGCACGACGCCGACCAGCGCAGCAGGCAGCAGGGCCCAGAGCGAACCGAGCGCGAGTGCAATTCCGATCGCCAGAATGGCGCCGGAAACATAGCCCGGGTGCCGGACAAACGCATAAGGACCTGTCGTGATCACGTGGTGGTCGCGATCGGTCTGGATCCGCACGCTCGGCTCGAAATGCCGGTTGACAGCCTGCGCCCATCCCGAGCCCAACCAGCCCAGCACCATCAGAACGTAACCAACGGAAATAGCCAAGGGGGCGCGGGCGCCCAGCCAAAGCGGCCGCCGTCGAGCCCGGCCACGATCAGGGTGGCGAGGAAGCCACCCAATAAAATCCATATCAGGACAACGTCCCAGTTTTTGGTGCCTTCGCCGGTCATCCGCCTCCGGGCGGCGAAGATCTCCGGATTGACGCGCCAGAGCCATGCAACGCTGACCAGCACGAGGATGAAAAACGCGGCCAGGAACGCCAGACCATGCGGCCATTGGAGCGTGCCCGCGGACAGGAACAAGGCCGCGCTCATTACGGCAAGTGTTGTCGCAAGCGAGAGGAGACCCTGGATCAGATCACGGTACGAGATCATCAGGATTGCCATTCCCTTTCAGTCGCAATGTTCGCGAGGCCCGCCGATCAGCACCAGCAGAAAGATGAAATCGCAGATCCCATCAAGTCGAAGTGGGGCAGTGGCATGTCAGATCCCGGTGAGTGCTAGGGCAACACATCGCTATCAGGATCCAACCACATGTCGTCCACACGGGTGTGGGCAATGGCATTGCCGACCGCTGCCAGCGCCAGTCTTCTGGGCGCTACCACATTTCCGATCCTGGCTCTCCTTTGAAAGGGCCCGCAAGCTCGGGTGTCACCCAGCCGCCATAAAACCGGCCCGGCTGGGGGAGAACGCGTATGCCATCCACAAAACATTCGAGCTGCGCGGGGTAAAACGAAAAGCAATCGCGTATCGCCTCAAAGCCTGTGAAGGGCTCGGGATAACCCCACCCCACGCGCTCAAGCCTCTGACCGGGCGCCGTGACGGTCCAATAGGCGGCCTGCCCTTTCCACTCGCAAAGCGAGCCGCCCGCCGCGCGTTCGATGGCGTTCATCGTCACATCGTCCGGCGGAATGTAAAAGCTTGGCGGGCTGGCGGTTTCCAGGACCCGGATAGTCCGCGACGACCGTGCAATTTCGACGGAGCCCAAGCGAACAACCACCTCCCGGAAATCGGGGGCAAGGCGCGGCGGCCGGGGATAATCCCAGACGGACTCCTGTCCCGGCTGCGGCGCAACAGCAAACGGTGGCCGCTCTTGTCCGCGATATTTCCATTTGGCGCGGTTGGCTTCAATCCAGTCTTGAGAGGGCATTCGGCCGCTCCTATTCCGTTATAGATGCTTCCTCGCCACGAGGCGCCGTGTCCTTTCATATTGAGGCTAAGCCGCGTGACTTGAAGACGGCAACGCGGGCGCGGCGCATCCGTCACCCAGCGTCACAAGTCCGAGCCAGGCTGAAGCTTCGTCGGGCCGAGAGCCCGTTGCAGGGCAGCGCAACTCTAATGATCTATGCGCACGCGGAAAAAGCATCCCTCAAAAATACTTGTCCATGGCACACGACCGCTGGCTGCAAGGTAATTGAGAGCTTGACCGGATGCTGGGGCCTGAGCCTGTTGAGTCCCGTCGCACTTTGGGATCGATTGCCAGAAGTCCTCGATCACTTGGAAGTTATTGTCATCATTGCATGGCTGCAACAAATGTCAGACGTCACGCACGTGAAAGGCTTATGCTAGGGTTTCGAGGTGCTGGGCGTGCTTGGCGTCCGGCTGACAAAAAGCTTAGGAGGACGACCATGAACGAACTCGTTCGCAGCCTCAAGGCTCTGCACACAAGCTTGATCGACGCCCTTCAAGGATACGAAGAGGGGCTCAAGGATGCGCATGGCGTGGGCCTTGCGCCGTTGTTCGCCGAAATGATCGCCATCCACGGGAAGGACGCGGACGCCATTTCCGAACAGCTGAAGCGCCTGGGCACCGACACCGACGATCGCGGGTCGCTCATGGGCGCCTTCGATCGCACGGTGATGAAGATTTCCTCTCTATTCACGAAGCTGGACGAGAAATTTCTTCCGAGCCTGATCGACGGCGAGAAACAAGTACTCGACCATTACGACCGTGCCATCAACGCGTCCTCGCCGGGCAACGCCGAGTATCCGGTGCTTGTGAAGCAACGGGAGGCACTCAGGGCAAAGGTGGCCGACATGGGGGCGGGCAAGCCGACCTGAGGTGTTTGCGCGGCTGTCGAAGTGGACGGACGGAGGCGCCTGGTGTAGGTCGCTCGTATCGATGACCCGGCTTGGCTTGGGCGAAAGCCATATCGCGCAAGCGGCGGCGTGCGATCAAGCGCCTGGATCCCAGACGATGACTTCTTTTCAATTAAGCTTCACTGACTGATGAGGGCTGTCCAGGGAGAAGGCGGGGATCTCGACGTCGAAGCTTTCGCCGTCCCGGTTTTCCATTTGATAGCTGCCCGTCATGATGCCCGAGGGCGTCGTTAGCGGCACGTGGCTGATGTATTCAAACGCATCGCCGGGCTCAAGGCGCGGCTGCTCGCCGACCACACCCGGACCGCGTACCTCGTGGAGTTCTCCACGCGCGTTGGTGATGCGCCAATGGCGGCTTCGCAACTGCACTGTTTCGGCGCCATGATTTTCGATCACGATGTGATAGGCCCAGACGAAATGGCTTTGCTCCGGCGCCGATTGGTCGTCGAGATAGGTAGGGTGGACGCTCACTGAAATCTGCCGCGTCGTCGCGCTGTATTTGGCCCTGGCCGCCATGCCGGTCTCCGATTTGGCTCTACCTTGCGTCAACCAGCCTCTTCGTTGCAAGCTGTGCCAAGACCTTTTGTGCGACTTGGTCAGCGAGGTGTTCCTCGTCCTCGCTCTCAACGTCCGCAATCCCAAGCGCAGCCAAGCCCGGTTTTTTCTGCAGCTCTTCAGGCGCAGAGAGCGCTATTTTGTGAACCAGTTCAGCATCTGTCCGAGTGGCCGACGCACCAAGCTCGATGAAATCCAGGAAGTCGGGACGGCAAAGGATGTCGAGCCGCTCTTCGTGGATAAGCAGGATGCTGGCCATGCCCAAGCGAAAGAGTTCCGCATCGCCGTCCGCCGGTTTGTGATGAGGAGAGAGCAAACCGAAGATGATTTTATCCCTCCGCACGTGCCGGCCGGTGAGGAACTTGTAGACCGCCGCCAGGTCATTCCCGGTAAAATGACGGCGGATAAGGTCCATCATCCGCCGGTGAATGACCGGGTTGGAAACACGCACGAGCCCCTCTTTCGTCTCGTCGCTCGCAGCACGAACGACATCCGTAATAGGCCTGTTTGCAAAGACGTGGAGCATGGGTACTTTTGCCTGCACGTCGCGGATCGAGAGATGCCATCTCTTGTCGCCCTCGTCATCACGCCAGACAATCGCGGCCTTGACGGTGATGAGATCGTGAAATTCATTTTTCAGGCCGCGTTTTCGCTCTCTCTTATATTTCCACGACCTAAATGCATAGCCCGACAGCCAACCTGCCACCACGCCTGCGATGCCGCCCAGCATTCCAATTTCCATTTTACACCTCTGGGCGGGATTATCGGCCGGAGTATTGGCCACGGGCAAGGGTGATCATCGTTGGCAAGCGTGTCCTTCGCGTGACGCTTCTTCTTCGGGGCCGCTTCGGGGGCCGCGGGCGCAGAATTTTGATTAGCCGATTGTGGGGCCTGTCAGGAGCGTCGGCTAGGTCTAACCCTAGTGTTAGTCCTAGGTCCAGTCGGACAATTGCCCGATCAGCGCCTTGAGTTTCACCTGGCTCTCCTCGATAGCGGCGAGCAGCTTCCGGATTTCCGCGACCTCCGCTGACGGCGAGCTTTGCCCCGACAGCCAGAGCTTGAACAAGCCGCCGTGGCGGCCCTGGTCGGCGTTCACCTTGAGAAGAGCGAGTATGGCCTCCTGATCCAATGTGGAGTGCGGCTGGAATCCGAGCCCGAGATTTCGGAGATAGGCGGACACGGACAGTCCCGTGGCAGCGGCGCGGGTTTCAATTGCCGTGCGCTCGCGCGCGGAGACGACTACCTTGAGGTGCCGGTGCCCGTCGCGGCTCTCCTCCCCCTTCCGTGACGGCACGGTCTCATTCTCCTTTCCGGCACGCGTCAGCGCTTTCCTTCGCACGCCGGACTACGATGCGCTGTTCAGGGGCGATCCTTACTGGGCCACCGAATGCGTCGGCGGGATGGATTTGAACGGGAACACCTTGGTGACCAGGAGCAGCTACCGGATGCTGCACACGCTCACCAATCTCGGGCCCGCGCCGGAGCCGAATATCACGGTTCTCTGGTCAAAGCACTTGCCGGAAGCCTTCTGTTCGCGCATATCCGAAAAAACAAACTCGGCCCCGGCGGACATAAGGCGAGCTCCGTGGCCCTGACTGCTTCAGCGCTTGCGCGTATTCATCTGTCTCGCGAATTATTATAGGGGGGCGTCACGCCGTCGCGCTCGATAAGCGTGCGCAACTCAGCGCTCTCGATCAGGCTGCGCTTCAGGTAGTCCAGCCCGGGCGATTTTGACCGCATGCCTCGAGCTTTTTCAGTGGGTTCATGCCGCTTTTCCTTGTCTCGCGCAGGGGGCAACGCTCGACCAAAGTGACCTTTTTGCTCGCGTCTGGACTTGGCCGGCAGTCTGGCTAGGGCATTCTCACCTGAAAGATTAAGTATCCATGACCATAGGGCAGCTAATCAAGGCACGCGTGGCCGCCAGGAAAGGTCGAAAGGTCAATGGAAAATACATAGAACGCGATCGCCACCGAAAGCAGAACAAAGCCGGCCCAAAACAGCCAGGAATGATGAATGCGCCTCCAGTCGCCGTGCCGGCGAACAGCTGGCTTGGCCGCGCCGCCGCCGCGACGAATATCCTTATTCATCTGGCGCCCATGTCTAAACGGCACGAATCCCGGTCCCCCGAGCGCGGGCTCATGGAAGGACTTTGCTTGTCGCCGGAGCTTCATGATCCCGAATAGTTGGCTGGCGATTAATCGCGACCAATTGGATAATAAGAATGAACGCCATCAAGATCGCCGAGACGGCAAAAGTTGACTTGGGCATTGGCCGAACGCCCGGTGCGTGAGGCAAGCTCGCGACGGTATGCGGGGACGGTAAAAGGGATATCAAACGGTCGCTGACCGTCCCAGCATCGAGGTAAGCCGATGGGGCGCCGGGTATGGCAGCGATCGACGATGCCAGTCTCGTTGCGGCAGCAGCGGGGGACAATTGAGCAAGTCTCGCAGCCTCCTCCCAAGGATCGATTCCCAGCCGGGCAAGCACTGAAAGCACGCTCAGGGGCGTTTCACCATTCTCTTCAATTCGTGCGAAGAGAAAGTCATCAAACTTGGGTGTAAGATAAGAAACCGAAGAAGTACTTGTCATTGAAATCACCGGGTTCACCCTACCGATCAAGCAGTAGGACAGGTTAGTAAGGTATGTTAGAATAACATATTGAAACGCTTGTCGCTGCGTCAGGCTCGGAATCTACCTACGATACTCCGCTGCGCGAGACTCTGTCGCGTAGACCCGTTCAAGCTTTGGAAGACCCTGAGATTTACAGCAGCGTTCAGGCAGCGGGCTCGGCCGCTTGCTACGATGGCCTCAGGCCCAACCAGACGAACCAAGCCTCGGGCTTGATCAACGTGGCGAGGAAATTCGGGCGGCAGCTTTTTTTCTCAATGATTTCAGACGATTCTTCTGCAACGGGAGCAGTTTCACACCGCGAGACTGAGCGAGGATATTTCGTCTTCGGGTCCGCAATATCCGGATACGTTACGCTCCGCCACCCAGTACTTCATAAACACAGGCTCGTCCGGCGCAGAGCGCTCGGCCGCCTGACGGCACGACATCCCGCCGCAACCGCTTTCAGAACACGAATCCGAAGATCAAGCGAAAGGGCTTTCGAAATGTCCGCCGGCGGCCATCAGGCCCAGGGCTTGATATCCGAGCCTCTCCCTGGGTTGGGTGACAATACTCGCTAGCCATCCGGCGAGGATTAGGCCGGTCGCGCCCGATGGCGGCTACGGTGGCGCGAGCGATCTCGATCGCCAGACGGTTACGGCCCTCGATGCTGTTCCCGTAGCCGTCAGAGCGCTGGCTGACGTTTGGGTTCAGAAACTGCTCGATCAGATAGCCATTGGCGCCGTGCAGTCCGACGCCGTCGAAGCCCGCATCGAGCGCGAGTTGCACGGAGTGCGCGTACTCACCAACGACGTGGCTATGTCCGTCTCGGTCATGGCCCGCGGCACGCTGTGTGGCTGCATGCCCTTAGCGTCGGTGTACATCTCCCCGGGCACACGGCGCTGCCCGGTCCCACCACCTCGGCGCCTGCGGGCAGGTTGGCAATGTGGGTCACCCGTCGTGATCTCCTGCCATGCCGCGGCGTGCGCCGCGTTATAGAGGGCGGGGATCCGCGGGTAGCCAAGCCCGTTGGGTGACGGAGAGGTGCCTTCGATGATGATGAGGCCCGCCGATGCGCGCTGGCTGGGCGTGTTGGCGTCCACGGCACGGCTGCGCGTCTTCGGCGCCATGACGATGCTATAGATCCTGGGCGGCAGAAGAATTCCACAATTGGACGCAGGAGCTTAGATCTAAGATCGACGGTCGTCCCAACGTCTTCTCGCATCCGCAGCATGCTTGACACGGTCTTGACCCGTGGGTCTCCGCGGGCTTTCCGTAAGATTGATTTTACTGCTTCCGATTGGCTGAGAGGCGACCGTCTTCGTCGCAATTCTTTACGCGTCCTTGGCCGGTTGGAGTCGTCCTGTTTCTGGCAAGGCGTTTGTCGCTTGCTTCGTTCTTGACTTGCCCTTGCCCGGTCGGACCTAATCTATTACTGGCGAGCCGCCTGTCGCGCGAGGGATTCTTTACGCGGCCCTGGCCGGTCGGGCCCTCCCTATTCCTGGCAAGTCGTTTGTCGGTTGCCTCGTCCTTGACTTGTCCCTGCCCCGTGGGACCCAGTCTATTTCTGGCGATCCGTCTGTCGCGTGAAGGATCCTTTACACGTCCCTGGCCGCGTTGCCTTACCGCAGAGAGGGAGGCTGCCGAGTTTGTCGAGGAGATTGGTCGAATTTTCATGGGTAAAGCGGTCTTGCCGCTATCCTCTTCTTATCCCCGCCCAGTTTGCAATAACCACAAACAGCCAGTGACGGCTAAAATCGGAAACTACCCAGACGGAAAGAATTCTTAGAATCAATGCGCCCCCTCAGAATGGCGCTGGTTCGGCCCGAGGAAGCGAGGCAAGCGCAGCTATTTCGGCGCGGCGCCTTTGGCTCCAGTCCGGGTTTGTCCGCCCCGATTCTTCGCCGTGATATTTTCACTATAGATCTGCGCTAATTTGCGCTGCCTGGATCGCCTCGCTGAAGTCCTAAGCGGCGCGGAATGCTCGCCTTGATCTCAATCGCTTCGCGCGTGGCGGGTTGCATCCCATGCGGGCTGAGCGCTGCGATGGGATTGAGACCCAGAGAGAGAAGGCCCCTAAAGTTCGAGCCCCTTATTTCACCAGTGATAAGTGCTAATGCGAGTCGAGCCAATCTTTGACTTGGCGATCGGCTTCCTCTTTCGTAATGCCGTAGCGTTCCTGTATCTTGCCCGCCAATATTTTCTGGTCGCCTTTCGCTTCCTGCAGATCATCATTGGTGAGTTTTCCCCACTGTTTCTGCACCTTACCCTCGAACTGCTTCCAGTCACCGGATATTTGATCCCAACTCAGGGCCATTGCTGGCAGCGTGATAGCGGCGGCCAGAACGGCGACAAGTGTGAGCGTACGCTTCATAACTTGAACTCCCAGTTTGTGAAAAACATGCTGTCTAACGGAAAGATTACTTCTTCTGACCATGCGCTGCGTGAGACTTGGCGGCTTCGCCAGCATGGTGAGTTGCATGCAACGTGTGGGCATGGGCGATGTGCGCGTGCTCAGCCGCCTTCTCGTGATGTCCGGAAGCGTAATGCGCAGCTGCTTCCTTGTGATGCTTCGTAGCCTGCTCATGATGCTCAGCAGCCTTGGTGTGATGACCATGAGCCGGATGACTGACCTGCGATGTTTCCTTAGAGTCCGTCCAATAAGTTTAAACGTTTTTACATAGTCTTCTCATCATGAACCGAATAGACGCGAGCTTGACGAAGGTGAGCGCTATCCGGGTCAGGTTCTCGAAGTCTTTGGCGAGCCTGCGACAGCGTCCAAGCCAGGCGAAGGTTCGTTCGACGACCCATCGTTTCGGCAGGATCTTAAAGCCCTTGGCTTGATCGGACCGCTTGACGATCTCCACTTGCAGCTCCGGCAGGATTTTGGCGACGGCCTGCTCGAATTGCGGCCCTTGATAGCCCCCATCGGCGAACAGCTTTTTCAGGAATGGGAACAGCCCAAATAGCGTGGAAAGCAGCAGAACCCCGCCATCGCGGTCTTGAATATCTGCTGGATGAACGATGACATGAAGCAATAAACCAATAGTATCTACAAGAATATGCCGCTTCTTACCTTTGATCTTCTTTCCTGCATCGTAGCCGATCGCATCGATTTGGGCCCCCCTTTTTCTGCGCTCTTCACGCTTTGGCTATCGGCGATCGCGGCTGTTGGACTTGCTTCGCGTCCTGCCTTCTCGCGGCATTTCACGTAAAGCTCGTGATGGATGCGCTCCAGCGTCCCATCGTAGCTCCACAAATCGAGATAATGCCACACCGTGCTTCTCGGCGGAAAATCCTTCGGCAACGCCCGCCATTGGCAACCGGTGGAGAGCACGTACATGATGGCGTTCACGATCTCGCGCTCGTCGACTTCACGTTTGCGGCCACCGCGCTTGGCGGGCGCAATTTGAGACTTGATCAGTTCCCATTCCTCATCGGTCACATCGCTTGGGTAACGCAAATGGCTGCGGTCGTAGAGCGTGCGATTTTCCGGCGTCCACATCGGCGGCCCCTCCGAATCATGGCCGCATCCCTTAAATCACAACCAATTCCTATAACTCAAGAAGTTTTTAGACGGACACTTAGCCATATGTGTTCTCCCTTGATGGTTTTAAACTCAAAAAAGGGGCCTCAAAGGTGAGGCCCCTATGCGCTGCGGGGAAGCTAAAGGCGGCTGTGCCAGTCTTTGATCTGGCGCTCAGCTTCCTCTTTTGTAATGCCGTAACGCTCCTGTATCTTGCCAGCCAATATTTTCAGGTCGCCCTTCGCGTGCTGCAGATCATCATTGGTGCGTTTTCCCCACTGTTTCTGCACTCTACCTTCGAATTGCTTCCAGTCACCTGCTATCTGATCCCAATTCATGCACTTTTCTCCTGTAAAAAACGGTGCATAACACTTGAGCGAAGGGCTAAAGCATGACTCTTACTTCGCAACCTTCGGAAGTTCCTTTGCCTGCGCCGCCGTCATGTCAAGCTCAACGCGGTCATTCTTCAGGTAAAAATGGGCCGCCGGAACAGAGACTTCATGCTGACCGAGGCCCAAGAAGCCGCCGATATCGGCGCGCAACTCGCTGATCTTGTTGTCAGCGCCTCGCTGTATTGCCGCGACCTCACCGATATTCTTGCCGTCGCTGCTATAGACCTGCTTGCCGACCCAGGCCTTGGCCTCTTGTTCGGTAATCGCCGTTTGCGCGGAAGATTTGACGTCCTGAGCTATTGCAGGCAGCGTAATTACTGCGGCAAGAGCAGCCGCAAGCGTTACTGCGCGTATCATGATTTACACTCCTCACTTAAACAAACGTTAACACCTAAAGAATAGGTGGCAGACCGGGAACATCAATGATAGATATCAAATATATTTTTAAAATTTTTACCAGTAGCTTAAATTGGTTATGATAGTAAAGGTTGAAGTACATCGCATAACAGAGCGACGCCACATTCGGTGTCAATCTCGGTAAACACATCGGCCTAAAAATCAGAACTCGAGTTCCACTTCTATAGGGAGCCTCGCGAGATGCCTATGTGTCGAGGATATACGATTTCATCATCAAATGGGTGTCGAATTATCGGCACCCATTCTTTCCAACCGCCACCCCCCGATCAGAGGCGTGAGGGCGTTCCGGATCTCCGCACGAGTCCAATCAGGAAGAGCAAAAGGACCGCGCCGAGCGTCGCACTAATAATCTCCCCGACTATGCCACCGCTAGTAAACAGGCCAAGTCGCGGTAATAGCGCTCCTCCCACGAATGCGCCAAGGATCCCCACGACGATATTTCCAACAGTTCCGAAACCATAGCCCGTAACGATCAGGCCGGCCAATAATCCGGCAACTGCTCCGATTATCAACCACACAATCAATGACTCGATTGCCATGCTCTTACTCCACTGTTTGCACCGCTGCGCAGTTCCGCATTTAGAGAATGCTTGGGCAGAGCTTTAGTTCCGTGATCTGTACAGTGTGCGAATCATAATGTGTACTCCAAATGCGAGGTGACTGCCCACATAATATGCTTAATTATCCTCCCGCGGAAACCTTCGAGAGTTTAGACTCTGGAAACTGCTCAGTACCGGAAGTTCATGGAAATGCACAGCCTACGGTGTTAATGCATAGCTTACGTTACAAGGAAGTATGTTTCGATCTCATTCCGCAGGGAAGAAAATAAAATCCAAAGGCGTCTAGCGTTATTTTCTACGCTACTCGTGCCGTTCTTTTTCACCATAGTATCGGGTGCAGAAAATAGGCGTGTCCGAGTCTGAACGCCTTTATTTCAGAAGGGTAATCGCGCTATGATCATAATTTTCGATGACCGGCGCGAGCTTGGTTGAGTATTTTCCGAACTCTATGAGTTAGCGTTCTCAATCGCTTAAAATCATGCTCATATACTTAAGTGAGGTGATCATGCGTAATATCTCAGAAGAGCGTTTTGTGGCCACCAATGTGCGGATGGCGTTCGAGGACGGCTCAGTGTCCTTTTGCATTCCCGAAGGCGCAACACTTGCCGATATTTCCGAGAACCTGGACAACGTTGGCAGGTGGCACGATAAGCTCGTTTCCATCGATGTGCGCTTCAAAGCGATGTGCGCTTCAAAGCTCCCGAAGGGAGTGGTCATCGTCTTTGACGGGGTCCGAGGGGCTGATCGCGCGCGCAGTGGCGGGTTGAAGCTCGCCTGAGGCGCAGGGAGTTCCGGCCGCATCGAGAAAGCGAAACAAAAAATGCCAGACCAGGTAGAAACCTGTCCTTCTGAGGCGATCCTCACAGAAATTCCCCACCTGCGGGCCTACGCGCGGTTGATGACGGATGATGTTGCAAGCGCCGACCATGAGGTGACGGAAACGCTGAAGCGCGCCCTCTCCAATATTGAGGGGCTTTGCAAACGCACCGGCTTACGAGTCCAGCTTTTGAGAATCCTACGAAATTTTCTCATCGACAGCGAACTGGCGCCACGAACGTTCAAGGGCCTTTCGGCGACTTACGAGCGCCTCAAGGGGCCTTTTCGGATTGCCAATGGTGGACATGGCCAAAGGCCGATGCGCCTCACATCCGCTCTTCTGCACCTTAACTTCGAGAACCGGGAAGCGGTCGTCTTACGAGCCGGTGTGAGACTGTCTCGCGAGGAAGCGGCGAAAATCATTGGCTGCGAACTGCACGTCTACGACGCAAGAGTGCGTTGCGGCTTCGCGCGGCTTGCGGAACTCCTCCCAGCGGAAGCGCCTACGAACTCTCCCAGCGAAGCGATTTCCTGCCGCGCATTCTCCGGGCTGAATAAGGCTTTCGAGCTTCAAGAAATGCTAGCACAAAGCTAAGTTTAGCGCGCTCCACGTGCGGCCGGCTCCATCATCTCCGCGCCGATGTGGTTTCGGGCCACCGAAGCGCGTGCCGCGAGAAGGGTATGCAACGGAGCGGTGTATTGTGCCGGGATGAATGCTCCAAATGATGTTTATACTAACAGAACCAACGAAGCGTATTGGGAGCGCCCATTGATCACTCTTAGGATCAATCATAGGACAACCTATCGCTACCGCCAGCCCGTGAGCCTCGGGCCGCACCGCTTGATGCTTCGCCCGCGGGAAAGCCGCGATCTTCGCCTTGTTTCAAGTGATGTCACCGTAACACCCGCCGCGGTGCTGACCTGGGCGCAGGATGTCTTCGGCAATGCGGTCGCGACCGCCGCGTTTCGGAGCATGACGGACATTCTCGTGATCGACAGCGTGGCGGAACTTCAACTCACCGCCGCTGCCTGGCCTGTCTTCGATATCGCCGCCTCCGCCATTGTCTACCCCTTCCAGTACACTGCCGAGGAATGGACCGATCTCGGCGCATTGGCGATCCAGCAATACCCAGACCCAGGCGGACGCTTAGGCAATTGGGCCAAGGCGTTCGTGCGCGGGACGTCGACAGACACGCTTTCGCTGCTGAAGGATCTGAGCGCCGGAGTTTCGAAATGGATCAACTATCAGAGCAGGGACGACGAGGGCACCCAGTCACCGGTCCAGACGCTTGATCGCGGCTGGGGATCATGCCGGGATTTCGCGGTCCTCTTCGTCGAAGCGGCACGCAATCTCGGTTTCGGGGCGCGCATCGTATCCGGTTATCTCTATAATCCGGATCAGGACGTTGTAGGGACTTCGGGTGCGGGGTCGACCCACGCCTGGGCGGAAGTCTATGTGCCTGGCGCCGGCTGGATCACCTTCGATCCGACGAACCGCGGTGTCGGCGGCTTCAATCTGATCCCGGTCGCCGTTGCGCGGGACATCCGGCAGGTCATGCCCGTGGCCGGCAGTTTTGTCGGGATGACCGACGCCTTCCAGGGCATGGCGGTGGAAGTTAGCGTCAAGGCTTAGCACAAAGAACACCCACAACCCGATAAAGGCCTCAGATAGGTCCGCAGTGCTAGTCGCACATTTTTGCGCTTGCCATATCGCTTCGCGCAGATCGAAACCATGCCAACACTCATACCAACCTTATTCTCATTTAAATCATGGAACTTAAGTCCTTTCAAACCATTGCCCTCCTACAGCATGGGAGTCCAGCATGGCAGATCAAAATTCCATCAAATTAGATCGCGGTGGTAAGTCCCACCGAATGCAGGTCCAAGCCACCGGAGCGATAGTGACAACAAAAAAGGGGATTGGCTCCTACCCGGCGGACGATCCGGAAAACGGATCCACCGGCGCCGAGACCGGGAGCAAAAAAGATGTGAACCTCGATGAGCGGATGGGCTCGAACAAGCCGCGGAATGATGGCGAGGGAGAACTTGCCAATCCTGACCGCGTTCAGCGCGATCTCGACCGCTACAGGGACGAGATGGCGGACGATGCGCCCGGCTCGGGCACGCCGGAGGACAATCCGTAAGGGGACCGCTTGCGCACGGGCGAAAGCGATCCCAGCGCAAAAAGAAGCCTTCTCAAGCTCCAACCTGCGAACCGAAAATCTTCCTGCTAGATGCTGAGCAATTGACGCGTCCTCGACGGCTTTCTCGTGGTCGCGGCATCTCCGACATAACATCCTGAGGCCGTGCGCCCATCATCGGCATTCGGGTTTAGTAATCGGCAAGGCCGATCGAGTACTGGTCAGCGGGTATCGAGGCTAGGGCTCGATATCCGGCGATGACGATCGTCGATTGGAGGCCTGCATAGGTCGTGAAAAACATTCAGCGATAAGGCGCCGCTCATGCAAACTCCTCTCCAGATCGCCTTTGAAGGCGTTGACCACTCCGATGCCATTGAGGCCAGGATTCGCGAGGAGGCCAAGAAACTCGACAATATGGACGAGCACATAACCTCGGCGCGCGTTGTCGTCGCGAAACCGAGCAAGCGGCATCATGCGGGTGACCCCTATCAGATACGCATCCATTTGACGGTGCCTGGAGGCGCGGACATTAACGTCAGCCACGATCCAGGTGTTGGCGAACGCCATGACGATATGAAGGTAGCGATCCACGACGCCTTCCATGCCGCGCACCGTCAACTCGAAGATATGCTCCGCAAGCAGCACGGGCGCGCATAACGATAAGGGAGAGCACCAATGGAAATCGACACGTTCCGAAAGTGGCTGGCAGAGCGCAGGTGCCATTTCGACACGCGGAGACATCAGCGCGGCGAAGGCCATGGACATTTGACGATCCATCGCGAGGGGCGCACCGCAGAGCTGCCCTTGACAGGAGAGCGCCATCACCTGGATACGGATCTGGTTCGCCAAGTCTGCGAGACGCTCGGGCTCGATGTATCGGAGCTGCCAGGACCGCAGGGCCGCGCTTAAACTGGCCCTGACTTGGCAGAAAAAATGCAGCCGTCCCGTGTCTCCTGAGCAACGGCCATCAAGATGCTGTTCCAGATTTGGCCTGCGATCATCGTCGTTCCCCGCTTTCGCTCGATGGAGAGTGGAGAAACCAAATCTGTCTGTCGATGGCGCTCGTGAGCCTGGCGAACAAGGCAGCCGTCGTCTCATCGCAAAGCGCAGCGGCTCTTTCCCGGGCCTGCTTCGCGGAATGCCGCAACTTGGCGAGGGCGCGCTCAATGGCGGAGATGTAATCCTCGTCGCGAGCGGCAGCGGGCGGCTAGGGATCGAGGAAAGAGCGTACTTGCACCCTTTGTGGAGTAGCTTGCGCTACGGCGCCGAGCGCGCGAAGCCGCTCTGCGATGAGGGTGCAGAACTGCTCGATCTCGCTTGCCGCCGTGCCCAACTCCCGCGTCTCGGCAAGGCGCGGATCTTCGAAATTCCAGAGCGCGCTTCTTAGCCGAAGCTGAAGATCGATCGCGGATGCGAGGTGCCTGTCGAGAAGGTCTATAATGGGCTTCTCATTGTTTTCAAACGCAGTTACGTTTTGCGTGGCTTGCATGATAGGCCTCCAGATCTACCATCTACGGTGAAGCCAGCTCGAATATTCGGGTTGCGCGGCGAGATGACCCGGCACGCCCCTGTAAGGCTTCGAGGATGATTTTCGCGGGTGGGCGTCGGCAAAGCTGCTACCTGGGTCTTTCGGGGTTCTGAAGCGCACCTCGACCGAAAGCAGCTGACCTTTGTGCTCCTTGCCAATTTTATCCAGGTTTTCTGAGAGATCCGCGAGCGTCGCTCCGGGCGCGATGCGCAAAGACACGGACCCGTCGTCGAATGCGATCAGCACGCTGGTCGCAATAAAGCGTTCCTTTGAGGTATTACGCATAATAAACCTCGCTTCATGAGATTAACTCAAATCTTAACAATAAATCGTGCGAAGCTGCAGGTTCGGAAAATACTCACAGCCGCGCCTTCGCGGCTCAAATGGGCAAAACGCCGTGCAGATGGTCTGAAATCTTATCGCTTGGAATTTTCGTCAAATCCTTCGCCAATTCACTTGCCAACGCATCTTTGAGCGTATGGTCGAGATGCTGGCGAAAATCGCTGAGGATTTCGGGAGGCGCCACGAGAACCCAGCGATCGAAGTCTTTCAGGGACAGCTTTTCTTTGAGGAAGGCGATCAGTGTTTGCACGAATTCATCTTTTTGCTGGGCGTGTGCATCGTTGCGCTCCACCGAGGAACGAGAGACGCCTACCGATTCATGAGTTCGACCGGGCCTTTCGGCGTATATCTCCCTATTTGGAGGCGTCGCGTGCCGAAAATCACTTCCCGGAACAAAACTCAATCCCTTATCGGCCCCTTCATTGAGGAGGATATGGGAGCGGGCTCCATCGGCGATCACAATCCAGGTGCGGGTTGGTTTCATGGCGTCCTCCAGACTGTTACAAAGTAATTCGTGCCGAGGCTTTTCAGACTTGATCGTTATCAACAAAAGGCAAGAGCGCCGCTAGCCGCGAGGATTAACGGCGATTATATTTAATAGTCGGTCGCGCATTTCTTGTACGGGCCGAAGTGGAACTGCCGCGTCCAACGAAGGAGTGCCGGTCATGGGATATGGCGAGCAGTCTTTGGGTCAAAATGAAAAGCTCATCTGCGAAGCACACTTCCATGGTTCGTATTATTCCGCAGCTTGGTTTGCTTTGATTTTTCTTATCGTGCTTGCAGTTGGGGCTTTGATATTCGCCACAGGCACGCAACAGTGGGTTTTGCTCGGCATCAGTGCCGCTGGTCTTGCCTTCGTTCTGTACCAGATGATACCGATCTGGACGACGGAGATCGCCGTCACCAATCACCGGCTGGTGATTAAGCGGGGATGGCTGACGCGCTCCACCTCTGAACTTCAGCTGAAGTCCATCGAGCAGGTGAATTTTCATCAAGGACTTCTCGGACGGCTGTTCGATTTCGGCAGGATCGATATCCATGGCACGGGCGTGGACGACCTGAGACTTCCGAACATCGGCTGCCCCAAAGACCTTCTCAAAGCGATCGAGAACGCATCCATTCCTTTGAAACAGCCGCAGCCGCCGCTTGAAGACAAGCCCGTTGCATGATTGCGGTTGCAGGACAGCGTTCGGTCCATATGGGAGATAAATCATCGCCGAACCCCCTTGCGCCAAATGTTGAAGCGAATCCCCCTCAGCAATGGATGTCGTGCAAGGCCCTGAATGCCTTTAACAGCACGCGCGGATCGAATTTGCCCTTGTAGACCGGGGGCGGCTCACGATTGAGTCCGAGCAGAGCATAGACGCCAACCTGAGCGGAACGGATGGAATATTCGACCGTGAACACGACGTCGTCGGGCAACTCGCGATATTGGCCCATGAACGCGAAGTTCTTCGATCTCTCCGGAACGACTTGCGGCCTGTCACCCTTCTCACGGCGGAGAAACTGGCTGGTGATGAACGGCATCATGCAAGGAATGCAGATGGAAGTTTCGAGGATCTTGGCCGCCTCTGCCCCGGAATGCAGATGACCGAGCACTTCCGTCATGATCTCTCGCCCGCTGCAAGCTGACATCGGTTTCTTGACGAAGTTTCCAGGCTCGTCGACGGACAGGCCGTAGCCCCAGAGCACGCCGACATTTTCCGGCTGGCTGGATCGTGTCCCAGGACGTGGTGTAGCTGACGGCTGGCATCGCCGATGCTCCGGCAGGGCCGGGAAGGTCAGGCGGCCACAGCGGGCAGCCCGGCAGTGGGATCATGGCTCAAAGGCGCGATGGTTTCCAGCGTCATGTATCGAGCGCGTTGCACGGCCCACTCGTCGTTTTGTTCGAGCAGGATCGCGCCAATGAGCCGGGTGATGGCGGCCTCGTTCGGGAAGATGCCGACAACCTCGGTGCGCCGTTTGATTTCGCCGTTCAGCCGCTCGATGGGATTTGTGGAGTGCAGCTTGGTCCGATGCGCTGCCGGAAAGGTCATGTAGGCGAGCACATCCTGCTCGGCGTCGTCCATCAGGGTGGAGAGCTTGGGCAGCTTTGTCCTCAGCTGATCGGCGACCTTGCGCCATTGCTGGCTGGCTGCCACGGCGTCGTCTTGTGCGAAGGCCGTGGCGATGAAGGCCGAGACGACGCGCCGCCCGCTCTTGCCGGCGTGAGCGAGCGCGTTGCGCATGAAATGCACGCGGCAGCGCTGCCAACTGGCGTTCAGCACTTTTGAGATGGTGGCCTTGATGCCCTCATGCGCGTCAGAGACGACAAGCTTGACCCCGCGCAGGCCCGGCGTGCGAGCTTGCGCAAGAAGGCGGTCCAGAACGTCTCGGCTTCCGAAGGGCCGATGTCCAGCCCCAGGACTTCGCGCCGGCCGTCGGAATTGACGCCGACGGCAACAATCACGGCCACGGAGACGATGCGGCCGTTCTGACGAACCTTCACGTAAGTGGCGTCGATCCAGAGATAGGGCCAGTCGCCTTCGATGGGGCGATCGAGGAAGGTTTTGACGCGGTCGTCGATTTCTTCGCAGAGGCGGCTGACCTGGCTCTTGGAGACCCCGCTCATGCCGAGCGCCTTGACGAGATCGTCGACGGACCGCGTCGAGACGCCCTGGATGTAAGCTTCCTGGATCACCGCCGTCAGCGCCTTCTCGGCCATGCGGCGCGGCTCGAGAAAACCCGGAAAGTAGCTGCCCTTGCGAAGCTTCGGGATGCGCAGCTCAACGGTTCCGGCGCGCGTCTCCCAGATGCGGTCCCGGTAGCCGTTGCGCTGAACGAGCCGGTCTGGCGAACGCTCTCCGAAAGCGGCGCCGGTGAGGCCAGAGACCTCCATCTCCATCAAGCGCTCGGCGGCAAAGCCGATCATATCGCGGAGGATGTCGGCGTCAGGCGTCTTCTCAATCAGCGTGCGAAAGGTCATCATGTCGTCGGTCATCGGCGGTTCCCCGGTTGCGTTGGATGTCGCAACCCGATCCTACCGCTGAGTCGCCGATGATCGCCGCAAGCCGCTCACTCGCTACGGCGCCATCGAGGGCGCGCTTCGCGAGCGGCTTGCTACCGTCGAGTTACACCACGACCGGGGACGTGAGCGGCTGGCCGATGAAATGCGGCTGGTGCGGGATGACGATGGATGCGAGCCAGTTCAACTCCGGGAACGTGATCAGACCGCCTTCGCCGGGGACATTGCCGGTTAAATCCCGCACGAAGTTCAAAAGCGCCGGATCGTGCAGCGTTGTCGTGAACGACACCCATTTGGATTGATCGATGTGATCGTCGAAGACCGAGGGATGTCCGAACTCGGGCCGGCTTTTCGCGATCTTCTCCCAAAGCGTCCAGGAGCCACCGTCCGCTTTGCCGCTCAGGGCGGGCGCAGAGGTGGCTCCACAAATTCGGACGGCTCGGTAAGTGGAATTTCTGCCTGACAACGGGCACGCTGATGCCCGCGAAATCAGGAGAGACGATGAGCAAGAGACCGCGCCGGAACCACACAGCATCCTTCAAGGCGAAGGTGGCTTTGGCCGCCGTGAAGGGGGAGAAGACGCTCGCCGAGCTGGCGCAGCAGTTCGACGTTCACCCCAATCAGATCACCCAGTGGAAAGCCCAGCTTTTCGAGGGCGCTGCTGGGGTGTTCGGCAAGGACACGAGCGAGGCGACGGCTTCGAGCGTCGACTTGAAGAGCTTGCACGCCAAGATCGGCGAGTTGACGCTTGAGAACGATTTTTTAGAGAGCGCGCTCATCAAGGCGGGATTGCTGAGCGCAAGGCGATGATCGACCGTGGTCATGCGTTGAGCGTCACGAAACAGGCCAAAGCAGCAGGCATCGCGCGCAGTACGGTGTATTACCTGCCGCGCCCGGCATCCGCAGCCGATCTCGAACTCATGCGCCAGATCGACAGGCTGCATCTGGAGCTCCCCTTCGCCGGGGCGCGCATGCTGCAAGGTCATCCTGTCCATCGCCTATGACAATGTCATCTACAGGAACCAGCCCGAAGCATGGAACATGCGCGTGGTTCTGGGCATCGCCACAGTGCTGGGAATCGTCGGTCCGCTTGCCGCATTTGGGCTGTTTTACCTCGGTGACCGCGTCCTTCACATCGACCGTCCACAGATCCAGACTATGATGTATCTCATGCTGTCGGTGGCCGGACATCTGACGATTTTCCAGACGCGAACGCGGGGCCCGTGGTGGTCAATACGCCCGGCGCGAATTCTCTTCCTAGCGGTAATCGGAACGCAGATGGTGGCAACGCTGATCTGCGTCTTCGGGTTCCTAGTGACCCCTCTCTGGTGGGGTTGGGCAGCGTTGGTTTGGGCCTATGCCTTAGCCTGGTTCCTCCTGACCGACCCCGTGAAACTGCTTGCCTATCGGATCCTCGATCCTGTCAAAGCCGGTTCTGTGAAGACAGAAGCCGATTTGGCTACGAGCCGGCCGGCAACGGCGCCCGAAGGCGCACAGTTTCAAACGGCTGGGACGGCGCGCCCGGCGGCGGCAGTTTGGGTCTCGACCCATTGGCCGATACCGGCCGCCCCGCTCGCCCTCTTCGTTCTGGCTTTGGCCGGCGGCGGTGGCTGGCTCTATTGGTCGGCCCATCGGCTACCTGCCGTTCACTATGTGACGCGGACGATTCGAAACGGGCTCAATCGTCCGCACCGTCACCGCGAGCGGCGTCGTCGCTCCCACGGCGGCCTCGCCGGTCCGCGCCCGCGTCTCCGGCGTGATCCAGGTGATCTCTTGCGCCGCCAACACGAAAGTGAAGGCGGCCCAAACCTGCGCGAAAATCGACCCCCACCCCTATGAAGCCGCGGTGGATCAAGCGAGGGCCGATCTGGAGGCAGCGAAGGCTCAGTTCGAAAAGAACAAAGCCGAACTCGCCCGGGCGCAAGTGCTCTTCGAGCGCCATGAGACTTTGGCGAAGCGACGGGCTTATTACCGGAGAACGCTCGATAGATGGCGCGATCCCTTTGAGCAGGCGCAGACCCAGACGAAGCTTAACGAAGCAACCGTCGCACAGCTCCAGACAGCGATCAAGACAGCCGAGACCAATCTCGGCGATACAGACATCGTCTCGCCAATCGACGGAACGGTGGTCTCGCGCAATGTCGAAACGGGTATGACGGTCGCGGCAGGTTCACAGACGCCGCTCTTCCTCGTCGCGGCAGATCTCAGCGTGCTTCATGTCGACGCCAATGTCAGCAAGACCGGCATCGGCAAGGTCAATCTCGGCGACAAGGCCACATTTACGGTCGTCCCTATCCCGAACCGGACCTTCCCCGGCGAGGTGACTCAAATTGGCCCATCGCAGACCATCGAGAACGTCGAGACCTACGATGTCGTCATCACCGCGTCCAATCAGGAACTGCTGCTTGAACCCAGCATGACGGCGACGATCCAAATCGTCATCGACAGACGCGACGGCGTCCTCCGCGTCCCGGATGAAGCGCTGCGCTATTCGCCCTCTGGCCGAACGGCCCCGAGCGGCAGTTCCAGCATCAGCACGGAGCTGGATGGGTGGCCGCTTGTTTGGATCCTGCGCGACGGAAGACCGGCAGCGATGCCGGTTCAACTCGGTGTCCACGCGGACGCCTACACGGAAATTGTCAAGGGTAACGTGAAGCCAGGTGATGATTTGATCGTCGGCGAAAGCGGCGGCCACGGAAACTAATGAACTATAGAGGCGGCAAGGCCGCAAGGGTTCGGGACGCTTCATGCAGACCGGCAGAGTTAGAAAGGTGAGATGAAAATACATGCAAAGGACTTTCGCGTGCGCGAGGGAGATGAGATCAACTTCTGCCTGGCGTTGCCAGACGCCTGCCCAGCCGCACCGTTGACACGGCGGATGGCGTGCTCGAAAGCCTCAAGGTCGCCGAGTTCTACCGGGTCCTCACGCCGCTTGTCGCCAAGGATGCCGTGCTCGTCAGCGACGGCGCGCGTGCCTATGCCTCTTTCGCCACCGAAAATGGCCTTGGCCATGTGGGGCTCTGCGCCCGCGACGGCGAACGCAGCCGGGGCGTCTTTCATATTCAAAACGTCAACGCCTACCACAGTCGCCTGAAAACCTGGATGCGCCGGTTCAACGGCGTGGCTACAAAATATCTCCCAAGCTACCTCGGCTGGCGCCGCATGTTCGAAAGCGAAGGCGATGACATCAGTTCGCAGCGCTGCCTCTTGGCTGCCCTGGCATGAAACGCTACAGCAGATGTAAACAGCGCCTTTTCGAACCTTTCGCTGACTGCTTGCCGGCCGCTATAATCCAGGATGATCGGCCAACCGCGATCAACGCTGACCGATGCCTCATCAACTGGCAACTCATGCCAGTTTAACAACCAGGATGCCGGCCATGATGGCGCTTGTTTGCCTGGATTTGGCGAAGAAATCCGCGAAGGAGCGTCCAAAAGCGGAAACGCGGTCAGCGCTGGCGCCGCGCCCGCGATCTGCGGCTCCGCCGTCTGCGTCCGCCTTGCCCCCCATGCCGGCGGACTTGCCGTTCGCGGAACGCTCGTCCTTCCATCAGCCCTTTGCCGCGTGGCTGCCAGGGGTGCGATCTGCAACTCTGCTAGGACCAGCAGACGGTCGCCGAAACAAATCCAACAGCACTGGAAGGCTCTGGGCAAGCGATGCTGATCGCGGGCGATATTGGCACCACCACGACGCGCCTGGCGCTTGTCTCTCCGGAGGCTGGGCCGCGCAAATTCGTGGCCGAGCAGAATTTCCAGAGCGCCGGCTACAAAGGACTCCAGCCCATAGTCGAGGCGTTTCTTACCGCAACTGGCGGCCACGCCACGTCCGCCTGTTTCGACGTGGCTGGCCCTGCGATCGGCGGCCGCGCGCACCTGACAAATCTGCCATGGGACGTCGAAGAGACGGCGCTGTACAGTGTTGTGCGCCTTTCCAGGGAATCTCCCGCTCACCATGACCGAAGCTACGCCCTTCCTCCCCGGTCTGTCACCAGTCGGCGGCAAGGAAATCACAGCTACATTCGATGGCGGCCAGTTGTCTTCGGATGGCGGCGTTCTCATCCTGCGCGAGATCGAGAAACGGCTCGGTCTTGCCAAAGTGCTCAGCCGTCACGTACCAGACATGCGCGATCCAGGCCGCATCGTGCCCACCTATGACAGCATGATCCAGGCACGGGTATTCGCCATCGCCAGCGGTTACGAGGACTGCGACGACCTCGATGCCTTGCGCATCGATCCCGTCTTGAAGATGGCGTGTGGCCGCAAACCAGGGACGGGCGCCGATCTCATGTCCCAGCCAACATTGTCGCGTCTGGAAAACGCGCCATCCTGGCGCGCGCTGGCACGCATGACGCTCGGGATGATCGATATGTTCTGCGCCAGCTTCCCGCGCGTGCCGGGCCGCATCGTGCTCGACATCGACGATACGGACGATTTGGCGCACGGCCAGCAGGAACTCATCCTCTTCAACACGCATTCGGGCGGCTATTGCTTCCAACCAATCCACATCTTCGAGGCGGGGACGGGCAAACCGGTGCTATCGCCGCTGCGTCCGGGAAAGAGACCCTCGGGCGAGGAGGCGGCGCAAGTTTTGCGGCACGTCATTGCCCGCATCCGGAACAACTGGCCGAGGGTGGAGATCATGGTCCGCGGCGACAGCCACTATGCTGCGCCAGAAGTCCTTGACCTGCTTGAAGAAAAGCGCTGCGGCTACATCCTCGGCCTTTCAACCAACGCCCGCCTGGCGCCAATGGCGCAGCCCTGGGCCGACGACGCCGCCACACGCCGGGCGCTATCGAAAAAGGAGAAGGTGCGGCGCTTCCATCAGACCGCCTACCAAGCAGGAAGCTGGTCGAAATCCCGCAAGATCATCGCCCGCGCCGAGGCCACCGATAGGGGCAGCGACGTGCGCTTCGTTGTGACGAACCTGCCTGGCACGGCGAAGGTGCTCTACAATAAGGTTTACTGCGCGCGCGGGCGCATGGAGAACATGATCAAGGACATGAAGCTCTATACCCGCTCGGACCGGACTTCCTGCCACCGCTGGGAAGCAAACCAGTTCCGTCTCTTCCTGCACATGGCCGCCTATTGGCTGCTGTTATCGCTGCGGGCAGCGGCTCCCCGGCGCTCGCTGTGGCGTACGGCAACTTTTGAAACTCTTCGGCGCACCTTCCTCAAAATCGCCGTGCGGGTGCAAGAACTCAAAAGCCGCATCAAGGTCGCCTTCCCATCGGCCTATCCCCACGCGCCGGTGCTAACGCTCCTTGTCGGGACGATTACCGCTCGCAGTCCATGAGCCTTGCGGCATGCGCCGCTTGCCCCCCGATCTCCAACTCTCAACCCGTCGAAAAGTGCCCGCATCAACCCCCGTCAAACCGGTCGATGGCGCAGCGAGGGGTGCCAAGCCCGGTGAATAATTGAGGCTAGCCGACCAAACCACAGTGAAAGAAGAAGTAATAGATTCATGGCCAGGAAAAAGCCTACGCCCCCCTCCGCGTCCTGGCTGAAAACTGGAAGACGCCATCAAGCGCTACATCGCCGATAACAACCGGAACGCCAAGCCTTTCGTCTGGACAAAAACCGCGGACGAAATTCTCGAAAAGCTCAGCCGCCTTCCTGCACCGTCTGAATGAGTCAGTGCACTCGTTCTATCCATTTCCCTTTTCCTCAGCCCCTTGCCTTGCGCTTTCGAGGCGCGCGCTCACGCTTAAAGGAAGGTCGAGGCCGTTTCCGCTATCGTCTTCATTTTTGCCACCGGCCGCAAAAATTCGGGCTTGTGGTAAGGCTACCGGCTCGACCGGCGAGGGCTTGGCCAGCGGAGGCCCGGCCTCGTCCTCCTTCGTAAGATGCGCATCAACATAGTCGAGGAACTGCCGCTCAGCGTTGATAACGAAGCGAAGCACCTTGATAGCCGTGTACTTGACGCCGTGCTTCACGTGTGGCGCGGCGTAAACCACGGCGGCCTCGACATGAGGCATTGCGGCTTGATACGCGCTGCCGACATTCTCGGCAGCGCGATGCGCCACCGGCGTAACTTTCTCCGACGCCACGCGGTGAGCACGGGTTATCTTGTCGCGAGCGGTGGTAAAACTTTGGTCCAGGTCGCGTCTGGCGGCGCTCAGCCATTCTTTGATCGTTGTCATTCTGGTTCTCCTTCCGGGGGTAAGGCCAGGGTAACGGAAGTCTGGCCAAAGTGACATATCGAGTCACATACGGACAAAATGGGCATTTTTGGCGAAACAGAGCGCCTTCGCGGACAGGATCGCCCCGATTGTCGTCGTCTTGGTGATGGCACGCTATTACGCCGCTCGAAGTGTGCGGCTCTTCCGGTTTTGGCCCTCTTGCCCAGTTCGCGTCGGCGAAGAGAGTTTCAGCTTTGAAGTGCTGAGCCGTCGCTTCGCGCGCCGGCACTAAGCAGCTCAAATCGAAGCCTTGGCGACATGCTCGCCAAAGTTCGAAATCCGCTTCCAGGATTCGAATTCACCCCCGGAAAGGCGTTAGCCAATTCCGAAAATGCCCCTTACAAAACAGCGGTCTTATGTAGCAACCGCACCAAGCCCCAAAAATCCCAGACCTCAAAAAACTCAGGTAGCTATTTCCAGGCTGCGGGAGGTGCGTTATGACCTCCGCTGAGCCGACCACCCACGCGACCAAGGTCATGGCCTTTGGCCGAGGGGCTCTTCTTGAGGGAAGAAAACTCGTGAAAATGGTTTACATGGATGAGGGAGGAATTTCCCAGCATGAGCCATTCGTCGTTGTCTCCGGTGTCATAATCGACGGCGACACCCAGCTAGTTAAAGTAGAAGACTATTTAGAATCATTGGTAGAGAAGCACGTCCCAGACGCTGATCGAGACAACTTCGTATTTCATGCGAAGGATATATTTAGCGGGACTAAATACTTCAAAGATAGAGATAAGTGGCCAATAGAAAAAAGGCTGTCCATATTGGATGACCTTGCATCCGTGCCTGAAAAATTTGGGCTCCCTATTAGCGCTGGATCTTTACGAAAGACTGATGCCAGCGTCAGAATGAAAGACGATGATTTCTCTCAAGAGGAGAAGGATGTTTCATATCATGCTATTGCCTTCGCAATGTGTACCCTTGAAATTGAATGGGCGCTGAGAACTTTTTACAAAGACGAAAACGCTTTGCTTATCTCGGAGAATAACGACCTCGCGAAAAAGATGATCAAAGAAGTTCATGCCTCTTTCAAAAAAGAGGATTTGCCTGAGAGGCTTTTGTCCAGAGCAAACGTCATCCAGGAAATGAATTGTTTCCCCATTAAGAGGATTAGGGACACCGTACATTTTGCCGCTAAGGACGAATGCCGACTGCTTCAGCTTGCCGATGTTTGTGCGTTTGTTATTCGTGGGCACCTTATCAGACACAAACACAACCCACGTTTTTATGAGTTACTGCGCGGTCAGATCCTGCATGCTCCAACAGACAGCGAGCGCATCTAAGATCGGGTCCAAACGCCCCGTCACACTATCCGCTTGCCAGATTAGCGAGCTGTTTGAGGCGTATCCTCAAGGCGAACGACCTGCGAACCGATGGCGGCGAAGCACTGCAAAATGAAAGCTGCGGTAAAGCCACCGCGGCTTATTTTGTTCGCGATATTCCGCTCCAACTCCGGTGTACCCATCGTCGTTAAGCGGTCGGCCAGGTCGCGGTAACTTATGTTCTTGCGCTTCAACTCAGACTTCAAAAGCGCCTTGGCGTAATCAGCCCAAACATCTTCACGCATTGTGGTCTCCATCGAATCCGGTGATATCATCATCATATTCGATGTTTTTGTCCTTGACAACGATGTAATATGTCATCATAACCGATGTGAAACATATCGGATTTAATGATGTCTTCCCACTTTCTCCTCAGCGCGGCAGCCCGCACTATAAGCCTTCGGCAGGTTTATGCCGGCGGCGAGGAGAAAGCGTTTGAGCAGTTCAAGAAGCTCCGCTGGCCCGAAACCGATGGCAAGCCGATTTGCCCACGCTGCGGCTCTTTCGAAAGCTATGACATCACCACCCGCCGCAAGCACAAGTGCAAAGCCTGCCAACACCAATTTTCAGTGACTTCTGGCACCATCCTTGCGTCGCGCAAAATGGCCTTCGTTGACCTCCTCGCCGCGATCGTCATCCTCTCGAACGCGGTCAAGGGCGTTTCAATGCTGCAACTCTCCCGCGACATCGACTGCCAGTATAAAACCGCTTTCGTTCTCGCTCACAAGCTCCGCGAAGCCATCGCATCCGAGATCAAGGGCGTAACCCTTTCAGGCGTTGTAGAAGTCGATGGCTGCTATGTTGGCGGCATCGTTCGCCCTGAGAACCGCAAGGAAGACCGCGTTGACCGCCGCCTTGCCGAAAACAAGAGCGACAAGCGCCGCGTCGTAATCGTCGCACGTGAACGCTGCGGCCGGACCATTACCACCGTCACCAAGACCGAAGCGGAAGGGCTGGCGTTCGTGGAAAGCGTCGTCTCTCCGAACACCACTGTCCACGCTGACGAAGCTGGGCATTGGGATGCGCTTCACGCCAAATACGCCATGAAGCGCATCAACCACCAAGAAGCCTATTCTTGGGACGGCGCCTGCACCAATCAAGCCGAGAGCTTCATTGCTCGCCTTCGCCGGATGGTTGTTGGCCAGCATCACCATGTTTCGCCGCAGTACCTCTATCAGTTCGCCAATGAAGCGGCTTGGAAAGAGGATCACCGCCGCCTTTCGAATGGCGAACTGAGCCGCAAGAAGCTCGCTCTTGCGATGGCGCATCCGGTCAGCCGCGTTTGGGCGGGATACTGGCAGCGGAATAACTAACACCACAAGATTCAACTCGAAACATGATTTGTGCAATGAAAACGGGAGCCGATCTGAACCATCGGCCCCCGTAATGCGTTCCCGGTCAAGCCCGACGCGGGAACCCAAATCAATCCAGCTTGTACCGTCTTTGTGCACCGAGTGCTAGCGCCGGGCTTGGCCTTTCGGCAAAACCAAATTCGAAAGGCTCATTAAATGACCAATGAAATCAAGGTTGAAGCGGGTAAGGAGTATTTTTACGTCGCATGCGAAAGTTGCGGGCGTGGCATTGCATTTGCAGAAGCTACACAACCCGAGAATACACAGGTGGAGCTTCCCAGTGAATTACACATGACTTGCCATGCTTGCGGACAATCGGCGGTGTATCATCCCCGACAAGTTCAACGTTCTCAGGGACGGTATAGGAACTGATTTCAACGCGAACCGGCTTGCGCATTTGGGTTGCCCCCGAATGCGCAACATCCTGTGTACTCATAATGCATGCCTTTCTTTGTTGGTAGTTCTGCCTTTGGCGCAACGCTAAAGTGCCCTTGGGATACGATCACAGGTAGTCGAATGAATATTCAGAAAACCAAATCCAATAGGCTCGTAAATTCCAATCGCTTTGATTGGGACGGCGCGCTTGGCTCGTTCTTCAACGCCATCTCAATTCCCTTATTTTTAGCGATTGCTCTATTTCCAATATACAGGGGTTACTTCTGGCTGAAGAATGGGTACGCCCTGACCTTCACCTCCAGGGACTTTCTATCCAGCATCGGCGTCACTGACGCCACACCAAACACAAGCTGGTTTGGCCTCAACAAACTGCTCTTGTGGCTTTTAGATGCTCCGGTCGAGGCGGCGGCTGTAGCAGCCATCCTCACGATGCCTGTGCTGTATCTGGCCTGCGTGATTGCCTTATTTGCAATCGGAAAAGGGCCAGCCGCGAATTACAGATAGACGATTATGGGAGCTTCCACACCCTCACGCCATCCCGCATCTCGTCTTTCCGAATGAGACCGCGAGCGACGAAGGCATGAAGGCTGATGCCGACATGGCGCTCCATGTCGCGAAGTTCTACGTCGTTAAGGCTTAAGCCCTTAGCCTTTGCGATTGCCGCTGTTATTTCCTTCGTGTCCAAGCCATCAGGAGCCTCGCGCAAGGCATCAAGGCTGATGCGGGATCTTTCGCCCCTGCCGAATAATTTCTCAGGCTTGGCTTTGCTCTGAGCCTCGCCAAAAACGCGAAGCGCGTCAGTGATCGTGGCAAGATCCTTACGGGATGCCTGGAGCTTCTTTTCGAGGTCTCGGATCTCGCGGCGGATTTGCTCTTGCTTCGCCTTGAGACCAGATATGATATGAGAGTCAGCCATCCCCATAAATTAATGGATATGGCACTGATTTTGCTAGGCTTTCGTTGGTGCTCTTGCTACATAAGTCCGCAAAACAGTGCGGCCAAAATCGAATGTTAGCCAATTTAAGCTATTGATATCATTCACCTAGCCACTCCCACTCCCACCCCCTCCGCCACCGTCTGAAGTGTCTTCAAGAAAACGGGGACTTGGATGGCGCTTTGGCTGGTCTGGATGCGCACGCTCGGCTCGAAATGCCGGTTCACAGCCTGCGCCCATCCCGAACCCAGCCAGCCCAGCAGCAGGAGAAGGTAGCCAACGAGAACAGCCCAAGGGGGCACGGGCGCCCAGTGAAAGCGGCCACTGTCGAGCCCAGCTACGATCAGGGTGGCGAGAAACCCAGGCAATAAAATTGAAATCAGGACAACGTCCCAGCTCTTGGTGCCTTCGCCGGTCATGCGCCTCCGGGCGGCGAAGATCTCCGGATTGACCCGCCAGAGCCATGCCATGCTAACCAGCACAAGGATGAAAAACGCGGCCAGGAACGCGAGACCGTGCGGCCATTGGAGCGTGCCTGCGGACAGGAACAGCGCCGCCCCCATTACAGGCAGTGTTGTCGCGAGCGAAACGATACCCTGGATCAGATCACGGTACGAGATCATCAGGATTGTCATTCCCTTTCAGTCGCAATGTTGGCCCGCCGATCAGCACCAGCAGAAAGATGAACCTCAAAGCCTGGGAAGGGCTCGGGATAACTCCACCCCGCGCGTTCAAGCCTCCGGCCAGGCGCCGTAACGGTCCAATAGGCGGCCTGCCCTTTCCACTCGCAAAGCGAGCCGGCCGCCGCGCGTTCGATAACACTCATCGTCACATCGTCCGGCGGTATGTAAAAGGTTGGCGGGCTGGCGGTTTCCAGGAGCCGGATGGTCCGTGACGACCGTGCCGAACATTGCCCGCCGCAGTCCCAATCCGCGTCGAGCTTGAGGCCTCGGGAACAAATTTGGAAAGCCTGGCATTTCAAAATGCTCTCGAATCCCGCCCGCCGTAGTCCAAAAGGGGCGGAAGCCGGCGATCGCGACGACGGGAAATGACATATCCGAATTGGAGTCGTTTATGAATCAAGTCCAAGTCGACCAGAAAAGCTATCAGATGCCGCCGCAGGATGGGTTTACCGTCGCACACTTTCTCACCGTCGCCGACGTCGAACGATCGCTTCGATTTTACGAAAAGGTCTTCGGAGGCCGCATTCTGAGCAGAGGCGACAGCAGCGGCGCGCCTGGGTACATCCAGATCGCGAACACGTGGCTCCTCGTCAACCCCGGGGGCGGTCCGACGCCGGACAAACCAACGGTAACGCTCAGCGTCCCCCCCGACCCCGATAAAGTCAGCAGCTTTATGAATATCCGCGTTGCAGATATTCAAGCCTGCTATGAACTTTGGCGAAGTCGAGGAGCCGAGTTTATCACAGAGCCAAAGGACAAGTACGGCGAGACCCGCTGCTACATTCGCGATCCTGATGGTTATATTATAGAGGTCGGGCAAAGCAAGCCGGACTTCACTTACGGCTAGGCGTCAGGCTTTCTTGAACTTCATCATCAACGAGCGCAGGAGGTAGGCAGCCCTGTCGCCTTCCGGCTGAGAGACAAGGCTTCGCGAGTGTCGTTGCGCGTGGCCGACGCGGCTTTATCGCCTGGGAGCCAAGATGATCGACGCGCTCTTCAATGGTATCGGGTGGGCCGATATCGCGCTAACTCTTAACCGCGTCGCGGCTGGGACGTTTTTCCTGTTCTCCGGCTACCACAAGCTTTTCGACGCGCAGCGCCATCGTACGTTCGTCGACGAACTAACGGTGCTCCACGTGCCTGCCCTCCGGTTTAATCAATGGTGGGTGCCGACGATCGAGTTCACCGCGGGCTGCGCCGTCTTCGTCGGGCTCCTTGCTCCGCTGGCCGCGCTTGGTCTCTTGGTGATCATATTGGTTGCGCTCGCCACATCAGGCCGGCAACGCATCAGGTCTTACAAGGTCATTGATGAAGCCGACCGCATCGATGATTGGCTTTACCTGCCTGAGACGCCGTATGCGCTCATGCTGATCATGATCATCTGCGCCGGCGCCGGGCCGTACAGCGTTGATGCCGTGGTCTGGGGCCGCATCGCAAAACCAATGAGCGCCCTAGACGGTGAAATCCCCCGGACCTTAAACTCCTTGCTTTGTGCAATCTTCCCAATCGCTTGAAGTCCACCAGCCCGTGTTAAACCTCGGCACCACGCCACAGAAATCAGGGAGGTTCTTTCGAAAGAGGGTTCGCCGGTGATCGGTAAACAAAGGAGAAAGTCATGAAAGTGCTGATGGTTATCACATCCCACGACCAACTGGGTAACACCGGACGAAAGACAGGATTCTGGCTCGAAGAGCTCGCAGCCCCCTACTACGTCTTCAAGGACGCCGGCGTCGAGATCACGCTCGCATCGCCCAAAGGCGGCCATCCGCCGCTCGATCCCAAGAGCAACGAACCCAAATCCCGTACTGATCTCACGGTCCGGTTCGAGAAGGATGCAGCTGCGCAAGCTCAGCTCAATGAAACCCTCCGCCTCGACAGCGTCAAGCAAGAAGACTTCGACACCGTCTTCTACCCGGGTGGTCATGGCCCGATGTGGGATCTCGCCGAAGACGAGCATTCCATTAAACTGATCGCGTCCTTCATTGCCGCCGGCAAGCCAATCGGCATTGTGTGCCATTCCACAGGGGCGCTGCATCACGTCAAGACGACGGACGGCAAGTTTCTGGTTCAAGGCAAGGAAGTGACAGGCTTCACCGACGGCGAGGAGGAAGAGATGGGGCTCACTAAAGTTGTGCCCTTCCTTGTCGAAGATGAGATGTTGAAACTGGGCGCCGTCTTCTCGAAGAAAGCGGACTGGCAGGTTCACGTGGTCAGGGACGGCTTGCTGATCACGGGACAGAATCCAGCTTCCTCTGGCCCTGCCGCGAAGACGCTGATGGCAGTGGTAAATCAAAAGACTCCATCAGTTGGCACCGCCCGGGCGTCGTAAACATAAGAGGGCCACGATGAAACCGCTTACGATGCTGGTACCCGCCATCGCGTTCGCATTGTCCGCGCTGCTGCTGTTCGCGCCGGGTCATGCCGAGGACGAAGCATCGTCAGTCTTGGGGCAAATCCCCTCCAGATATCGCGACTGGGCGTTGATCTCCGTGGCCCACGAAGAAGGCAACCTGAACGATTTGCGCGCCGTTCTCGGCAACGACTTAGCGATCAAAGCCTATCGGGAAGAAAAACTTCCGTTCCCCGACGGTGCGATCATTGCCCGGCTCGCCTGGAGTTATGTCCCGTCGGAGGAAAACAACAAAGCCTTTGGCCGTCCGCAATCTTTCGTTGCCGGATCTCCGACGAACGTTCAGTTCATGGTCAAAGACTCGAAAAAATACGCGGGGACCGGCGGTTGGGGGTTCGCTCAATTCGACGGCGGCAAACCCGCTCACGTCGTGGCGCCTGACTGTTTTGCCTGCCACGTGCCTGCCAAGTCGCAGGATTACCTATTCACCCATTATGCACCGTGAGAATCCGCTAAATCCCAGAAAGTGATGCAAAATATTCGGAGTGCCAGAATGGCAAGAAACCACCAACCAGGCGAAGCCGTATTTAAATCGATACTCCCGGACGATGTCGATTGGAAGCCGTTCCCCGCGTTTCCGCCCTCTGCACGACTGGCAGTGCTTGTCGGAGAGCCTACTCAAGCAGGACCTTATCTGATTAAAGTCAAAGTGCCCTCCGGCGTGAAACTCATGCCGCACAAACATCCCGAAGATCGTATCTACACGGTCATGTCGGGCATCTTTTACATCGGACTCGGTGAGAGGTTCGACGGCGAGAAGGTACAACCCTATCCTCCGGGCAGCGTTATCGTTCTGCCCGGCGACACTTGGCATTTCCACTGGGCGAAGTCCGGCGAATACGTCACGCAGGTAACCGCCATCGGCCCGTTAGGTCTCGAATACAAAGAGGCTGCCGATGATCCAAGAGGGGTACACCAAGCGGAATGACTGAGCGCCCGGCGAACAGGGAGCGAAATCATGATAACTGGAACTGCTCTGACAGCGGCGTTGGCGTTAGCCGTTGGTTCTCCTACGCAGGCTGCTTCGCTGGAGTCGACGTCGGCGACAACGACCTACCACCGCATGACGGTTGATGGTGTCGGTGTTTTCTATCGCGAAGCTGGTCCGAAGGACGCGCCGACGATCGTGCTCCTGCACGGGTTTCCTTCTTCCTCGCGCGAGTTCGATACGCTCATCCCCCTGCTCGCGACGCGCTATCATCTGATAGCACCGGATTTTCCAGGATTCGGTCAGAGTGATGCCCCGCAACCATCGTCGTATGTGTACACCTTTGATAATTTAGCCAAGACGATCAACGATTTTCTCGAGCAACTGAGGATCAACAGATACACCTTCTTCCTTCACGACTATGGCGGGTCGGTCGGCTTTCGCATCATCTCGGCGCATCCGGAGCGGCTGCAGGCGCTCATCATCCAGAATGCGAATGCCTATGAGGAAGGGCTAGGCGCCAAATGGGCCAGTATTGCGCAATATTGGACCGATCCGAAGGCGCATCCTGAAGTGTTCGATGCGTTCGTGTCGCTCAGAGCGACCGAAGAGCGTCATAGCCTCGGCACCTCGCATCCCGAACGTTACAACCCGGACACCTGGACCGACCAGTACGCCCACCTGTCGAGACCCGGCCAACGCGAGAATCCAGGCAGCTCTGCTTTATGACTACCGGACGAATGTCGCGTCCTATCCGGCGTGGCAGGCGTGGTTGCGCGAGCACAAGCCCCCGATTTTGGTGGTCTGGGGGCGGAACGATCCCTCGTTCATCACTCCCGGTGCCGAGGCGTTCAAGCGCGATCTGCCGGATGCCGAAATCCACATGCTCGACGCCGGTCATTTTGCCTTGGACGAGAAGAACGACGAGATCGCGAAGTCTTATTCTTGCGTTCTTGGCCAAACATCCCGTCTGACCGATCGGCACGTTATTCCACGCGCCGCGTTGCAATATTGGGCTCGCCGACTGACACGATACATAATGCAAGTTGCGAGGGTAGCGCTATGACAAACGGCATCAATGATGAGGTCATTCTCGCAGCGCGCCTTCTTCTCACGACACTCTTTCTGATTTTCGGCTGGAGAAAACTGAGAGACTATTCCGGCACCGTAGATCAAATGGTGCAGCTTCGCGTTCCGATGCCCGTACTGGCAGCCGCCGTAGCAATCTTCATGGAGCTTCCGGTTGCGTTCGCGGTCGCTGTCGGCGCGTTCACGCGTCTTTCGGCTTTACTTTTGGTGTTATACACGCTGGGAACCGCGCTTATCGGGCACCGCTATTGGACAGTAACAGGCGCCGATCAAATCGCCAGCATGGATGGCTTTTACAAAAATCTCAGCATTATGGGTGGTTTCTTGCTGTTGTACATTATTGGCGCTGGAAAATATTCGATCGATGCATTGTACGGTATCGCCGCGCCGTAACGTGTGCTCTTGAGCCGGCGATGACGTCGTGATCGCAAGGGTCTTCTGCTGGCCTTAAGGCTGAGTCTAATGTCAAGCACCATAAGGCGCCTGCAACGAGCAGGGAAGGATCTTAACGTCGGCAATACCACCAGCATGAGACAGAGCCTTTTGAAATCACACTAGCCCGAATTATTCACCAGGCTGTCGCCTTTTGGGCGATGAGCGGGACGTAATCCATTGGAATCACGTATGGTTCTGTTGTCGAGACAGTGTCGTTCGCAATTCCTCGGAGAACTCCCGCTCACCATGACAGAAGCTACTCTTTTCCTTCCCGGACTGTCACCTGTCGGCGGCAAGGAAATCACAGCCACGTTCGATGGCGGACAACTCTCCTCGGATGGCGGCGTTCTCATTTTGCGCGAGATCGAGAAGCAACTCGGCATTGCCGCGATGCTCAGCGCTTGCGTGCCGGACGTCCGCGATCAGAGCCGCGTCATCCACACCCATGCCGACATGATCCGATCGCGGGTGTTCGCCATCGCCAGCGGTTACGAGGACTGCGACGATCTCGATGCACTGCGCATCGATCCAGCTTTCAAGATGGCGTGTGGGCGCCAGCCTGAGACGGGTAAAGACCTCATGTCCCAGCCAACATTGTCGCGTCTTGAAAACGCGCCGTCCTGGCGCGCCCTTGCACGCATGGCGCTCGGAATGATTGACCTGTTCTGCGCCAGTTTCTCCCGTGTGCCTGTCCGCATCGTGCTCGACATCGACGATACGGACGATCCGGCGCACGGCCAACAGGAACTCATTCTCTTCAACACCCATTCGGGCGGCTATTGCTTCCAGCCCATGCATATCTTCGAGGCAGGCTCCGGCAAATCCGTGCTGTCGCTGCTGCGCCCTGGAAAGAGGCCGTCGGGCGAGGAGATCGCGCAAGTTCTGCGGCACGTCATTGCCCGAATCCGGCGCAACTGGCCGAGGGTCGAGATCATGGTGCGCGGCGACAGTCATTATACGGCGCCAGAAGTGCTGGATTTGCTTGAAGAAAGACGATGCAGTTACATTCTCGGCCTTTCAACCAACGCCCGCCTCGCGAAGAGGGCGCACCCCTGGGCCGAGGACGCCGCCACACGCCTGGCGCCTGCGAAGAAAGAAAAGGTGCGGCGCTTCCATCAGACCGCCTACCAAGCTGGCAGCTGGTCGAAAGCGCGCAAGATCATCGCCCGCGCCGAGGCCACAGGCATGGGGAGCGACGTCCGCTTCGTGGTGACGAACCTGCCAGGCTCCGCGAAGGTGCTCTACGAGAAGGTCTACTGCGCACGCGGGCGCATGGAGAACATGATCAAGGACATGAAGCTCTACACGCGCTCCGATCGCACCTCCTGCCACCGCTGGGAGGCCAATCAGTTCCGGCTTATCCTGCACATGGCTGCCTACTGGCTGCTGCACGCGTTGAGGGGCGCTGCGCCAAGGCGCTCGCTATGGCGCACGGCGACTTTCGAGACGCTGCGGCGCGCCTTTCTCAAAATCGCGGTGCGCGTGGAGGAACTGAAGAGCCGTATCAAGGTCGCCTTTCCCTCAGCCTATCCGCACGCACCGGTGCTCGCTCTCCTCGCCCGATCAGTGAGTGTTCGAAGCCCATGACCATTGCGGCAAGCGCCGCGCAAGCCCCGATCCCAAACCCTCAACGCGTTGCAATGTCCACTCACCAATCGACCGTCAAACCGGCCGATGACGCATGCCTGCTCTGTCCGTGAGCGTGCTTCGCGAATAATTGGGGCTAGCAGCTCTCGATCCATCTCTGCTTTTTCGTCTTCGCATATCGTTAGCTCGGCGTTGAGCCCGGGACGCGATCGAGATCGCCGGAAAGATCGACATCTGAAGCCTTGACGCAACAGCCCAATCAGTGGACATCGCCGACGATGCTTTCCGAGTTGCCCCTCGCGTATGATCGAGGTCTGCCCTGCCTTTACGGGAGGGGACTGCCGCTGCTTCCAGCTGGTGCAGCAGCGCCAGCTGGAACAATGCTCACTTTCGCCTCGTTCCGAAGCCTGTCTGCGCCGTCAATGACAACACGCTCGCCGGCCTAAAGGCCCGATATGACCTGCTCCTTGTCGCCATCGACTGGCCCGAGCTTGACTGGCCGAACTGTAACGCTGTCGTCGGCGTTGATGACGTAAACGTAGGTTCCAGGCTCGCCTCGCTGCACGGCCGCGACCGGCACGGTGACCACGTTCGTAAGCGTTCTGATCACGACCTTTGCATTCACGAACTGGTTGGGAAACAGCTTGAAATCCGGATCATTGAACTCGGCTCTCAGCTTCAGCGTGCCGGTCGTGGTGTCGATTTCCCTATCGATATTCGTAACTTTGCCAACATCGAGCTGCGTGATGCCTGCACGATCGAACACGATGACCTCAATCGTGTGGTTCGCCCCAAGCTGGACCATGATTTCCGGGATATCGTCCTCGGGGACAGGAAGAATGACGGAAATGGGCTGAAGCTGGGTGACAACGGCGATCCCTGTATCTGTCGTCTGAACGTAATTTCCAGGGTCGAACAGGCGAAGGCCGATCCGCCCTGTGACCGGCGAGACGATATGGCAATAGATGATGTTCAGCTTTTCGGTGTCGATCAGAGCCTGATCGGTTTTAACCGTGCCCTCGTCCTGCTGGACGACGTAGACCTGATCCTCGTAGGTCTGGCGGGTGATCGCTTGCGTCTTGGCGAGGCTCTCGTAACGAGCCAAGTCCATCTTGGCTTGGCCGAGCACACCCTGATCGTGAACCAACTGCCCTTCATATTGCGCCTGCGCGAGTTGGTAGGGGCGCTGGTCGATCTGGGCGAGAAAGTCCCCTTTCTTGACGATCCGGCCTTCATTGAAACCTACCGCAGTAAGTTGGCCGTTGATTTGCGTCTTAACCGTTACCGTGGCGAGCGGCGTGACTGTGCCAAGAGCGTCCCTTGCCCACGGGCGCCGCGCCAACAGGCTGGGGAGCTTCGTGGGCTGAGCCGACAGAGGGCTTTGACGAATAAGACTGCGTCAAGAGCCGATAGGTGCCAAGGCGACGAGCGCGACCAGAAGCAGGCCCACGATAAACCAGCCTTCGCGGCGACGTTTCGGCTCGCGGCCTGGATCCTGAGGCGCCGAAAAATTGTAAGCCTTAGTGTCAGCAGTGCCCTCTTAGGCTCGAGCGAATGCACCCTCATGCGCTTGTCGAATCCGGATCTTCAATCAAACCGCCCATCGGACCAAGGGAGCAAGGGACTGGTTCGCACGGCTGCGCCGGGCGAACCCCACACTCCTCGCCCATTGGCCGCTATGTCATGGAAACGGCCGAACATCGGGAGCCGTGTGACTCGAGAGGGTCATGCACGGTTTTGGGAGCGCCTGGAGGTGAAAGCCCTCCGGGCAACTCGACATTCTCGCTTATTCGGAATTCGAGAACGTCGGGGTCCGCCTGGAAGCGGAAAGAAATCCTCGCGCTGAAGCTCTAAAGTACGTCGGGGTGATATAACGCAAGGTGCAGAGCGCGGCGGATCTGCCATGCCTGCAGCACCCTCGAATGCGGACGTGCAACAAGGGCGGTTAGAGAATCCTTGCCAAGCAATCCCTGATGTCGGCTTTTGTATGCACGATGCTTGGCTGAACATCAGCGCGTCCTGCCCCGAACGCTGACACCGCTTTTGTCAACGAGGCTTTATCTTGTGTATTCGGGAATGGAGATGCATCCACAAAAGCGCCAAAGCGTAAAGTTGGGCACGCCAAATCGTATCCGCACGGATGCCGCACTGGGGGCAACATGTCGAAGGTGACACGCGCGACCAAAATGCTGGAGCAGGCAGGCATCGCCTTCACCGTCCATAGCTACATCTACGACCCAGCTGCCAGCCGCATCGGCCTTCAGGCCGCCGAAGCTTTGGGCGAGGAACCCGGGCGCGTGCTCAAGACCCTGATGGCTCTCGTTGATGGCAAGCCCGTGTGCGTCATCGTTCCTTCGGACTGCGAGGTATCGATGAAGAAGCTCGCGGCCGCTTTGGGCGGAAAATCGGCGGAGATGATGAAGCCGGCGGACGCGGAGCGGATCACGGGCCACAAGACCGGCGGCATCAGCCCATTCGGCCAGACGCGTAACACCCCGGCGGTCATCGAACAGCAAGCGCTCGCGCACAGCCTCGTCTACGTCAACGGTGGCCAGCGCGGACTGCAGGTGCGGTTGAAAGCACAGGACTTGGTCCCGGCGCTCAATGCCATCGTGGCGCCGATTGTGGCGTAGTATCTGGTGCGGCTGAACGCCTGCATCGCCGGTCAATCTGCGGACGAGGAGTCTGGGCGCCTGCGCCTGCAAACATTGGGCGGTTTTCGAGAGTGCCCGCTTCTGGCGGATTAGCTGCTGTTCCTGCCCGGCGCCCCGCCACTCGAAGCGAGGCTCCGAAAATTTAAAAGCCAAGCTCGCTGAAGCCAGTGGCCGCCGCCGGAACCTCGAATCGTCTCGTGACTTTCCAAGAGTCTGAGGTGCGCCACTTTAAATGGCAGCCCTTGTTCCATTCCGGCGAGGCTTTGGTCACTCATAGGAGATCGCAAAATGGCTGACGACGGAATCCAGACTGGAACCCCCGGCGCGCTGAAACAGACCGGCGTGGCTGACTACATCGTCCAAAGGCTCGCTGCGGAGGGCATCAATCATTGTTTCGGGGTTGCTGGCGACTATGCGTTTCCGCTCTGCGATGCCGTCGACCGAAGCAAGGAGGTGAAGTGGATCGGTTGCTCAAACGAACTGAACGCATCTTACGCAGCTGATGGCTACGCGCGCATAAGGGGCGCAGCAATGTTGGTAACCACATATGGGGTAGGCGAATTGTCGGCCTTGAACGGAGTGATGGGCGCCAAGGCTGAACGGTCTCTCATTTTTCATGTGGTGGGGATGCCGTCTTATCAGAATCAGCGGCTCCGCAAGATCGCGCACCACACATTGGGCGATGGGGTTTTTGGCAATTTCGTCAATATTTCCGCCCAGGCTGCGTGCTGCCACGCGGTAATCGATCCGGATAATTGTATCATAGAGATGGAACGGCTGGTCGCGGAGGCGCGCCGCAACAATCAACCCGCCTACATTATCGTCCCCTCCGACTATGCGTTATCGCTAGTAACGTCGGCGAAAGTCGAGCCGTTGGTACTCAAATCGAACGAAGCCTCGCTCAAGAGCGCAGTGGAAGCAGTCACGGAGAGGCTGAGAACCGCCAAATCGATCGTTGCGCTACCGGCCTTTACCATCGCGCGCCTTGGGTTACAGGAGCAGGCCCAGAAGACGATTGAAGCACTGGGCTGCCCCTTTGCCACGACTTCGATGGAAAAATGCATCATCGATGAAAGCCACCCACAGTTCGTGGGTATGTATGCCGGCGCCGCTTCCGCCGAGGAAACACGCCAAGTGGTTGAGGCGGCTGACCTGGTGCTTGACCTGGGGGGTGTTAGTCTCAACGATATTACCACTGCGGGCTATTCTGCCCGGCTTGATCTCGCGCGCTTCATCACGGTAGGTCTCAACGATGTCAGGATAGGCGATCAGGTCTTCGATTCCGTGCGTTTGGGCGACATGCTTGTGGAGCTTTCGAAGGCTAAGTCCCCGCCGCCGCCCTACAGACGAACGCGTCAAGAAGCCCCTGCAATAAACGGGGATCCCTCGGACAAAATTACTATGGATGCTCTTTATCCGCGCTTTGCCGCTTTTATTCGGCCAGGCGATATCGTTGTCATGGAAACGGGCAGCTCAAGCCTGGGCATGACGCCGATGACGCTTGCCGACGGCGTCCGGGTCGAAGCCCAAGTCTTGTGGGGGTCAATCGGTTGGGCGACGCCGGCTGCTCTGGGCATAGCACTTGCTGACCCAACTCGGAGAGTCGTTCTGATCACTGGCGAAGGATCTCATCAATTGACCGCTAACGAAGTTGGAAGCATGGGCAGGTTCGGCGCCAATATTGTGGTCTTCGTTCTTAACAACGAGGGCTATTTGATCGAACGGGCATTGGAGGAGAACCCGAACTGGACTTATAACGATCTCGCTCCTTGGCGTTACTGTGAATTGCCGAAGGCTCTGGGGTGCGCCAATTGGTTCACGGCGCGCCCAGGCACGCTAAATGAGCTTGACGCTTCGATGAAGGCGGCCCGCGACAGCAAATCCGGCGCTTACATCGAAATTGTAGGCGGACGAATGGACATGCCCCCGGCCCTTGCGTTCGCGCATGGCCGGTTGAAAGCTTTGTATGGGGCTACGCCATAGGCAACTGGCGGTATCGCCTGGAGACCGGGGTCGAAGAGCGTTAAGGAGATTCGACCTTTCTTCTGTCGTGACCGCTGCTTGTCAGTGGAAAGTTCGGTTGCCGGCGTCGACCGGCGAGCAGGTAGGGACGCCAAGGGCAGATTCGGCTCGGTGCGGGATCGTTTTGGCCTTTTCGCAGAAGACCGCATTTGGATTCGGGAAGCTGCCTTGGCGCGCACGAGTTCGCGAGCAAATCCGCAGGACCGTTTCCGACCACAGGACAGTCCAAGGCCGTTAGCTTCGGCTTGCCCGCATAAAGCCCTCCCGGGAAGAACGCTTACCGCAGATATAGGCGGCGCGAGAAGGCAAACATATCGTTGAAATAGCAGAATTCCGGCGGCCCTACGCGGAAGGGCTCCAAAGACTTAGCCATGTCCTGGATCTCCGCGGTTATCAGACTTTCGAGCGTCGCTTGTTCGCTGGCGTCGGGGAACCTGATGAAATAGGCGAGCGTGATGTGGAAGGTGTAGGCATCGGGGGCGGAGCGATCGAAGCTGAGCGTTGTCGCAAGCCGCTGGCGCAGGGCGCGAATTGCGCGCTCCTCGCCTTCATCGGCGGGCTCCAGTTCGATAGCGCCGTCATGAACGCGGTTCCGGATGCCAATTCCGCCGTTGCTTCGGCGATAAACAACGCAGCCAGCCGACTTGCCGGCTTGATCTCGGTTGTCATCGTAGGGTTGGCTGCTGCTCTTCTTTACCGCCATGCGCTGCAATCGCTTCCGATCGGTGGAACTCACGAACTGCGTTTTGGCGTCCTACCCGAGCCATCGTCGCCAGCCAGGGCTCCGCTCGAGGCCGCGTTTCTTTACGCCTATCAGATGGCGATGCTGATCGCCGCCGGCCTCGCCAGTCTCGCCGCTGTAGTGGGCGCTGTGCTCGTCAGGCCTAAATAGGCCTCCGAGGGCGAGCTTTGACGGCGCGGGAGTTTCCAATTCGGCCGAACGTAGTGGCAGGTATAGCCGTTTGGATAACGCTCCAGATAATCCTGGTGCTCGGGCTCAGCTTCCCAGAACTCGCTCGCGGGAACAAGTTCGGTGACCACCTTGCCTGGCCAAAGCCCCGAGGCCTCCATATCGGCAATCGTGTCTTCAGCAACCCTTTTCTGTTCGTCGCTCGTGGTGAAGATTGCGGAGCGGTAGCTGGTGCCGCGATCGTTGCCCTGCCGATTGAGGGTCGTCGGGTCATGGATCTGAAAGAAGAACTCCAGGAGTGTGCGGAAACTCAATTTCTCGGGATCGAAAATAATCTCGATGGCTTCGGCATGGCCGTCGTGATTGCGATAAGTGGCGTTCCGCACCGTCCCGCCGGTATAGCCGACCCGTGTTGAGATCACGCCCGGCCGCTTGCGAATGAGGTCCTGCATGCCCCAGAAGCAGCCCCCGGCAAGATACAGCTCGTTCCTCGCTCATTGAATATCCTCCACTTGATCGAGATAGGCGCCGTAGCCCTCGGCTTCCATCCGGTCTCGAGGAATGAAGCGCAAGGACGCAGAATTGATGCAATAGCGCAAGCCCCCGCGATCTTTCGGACCATCGTCGAAGACGTGCCCGAGATGGCTATCGCCAGAGGCCGAGCGCACCTCGGTGCGCATCATTCCGTGCGACGTATCGCGCAGTTCCTTGACGTTCACGGGCTCGATCGGTTTGGTGAAGCTTGGCCAGCCACATCCCGATTCGAACTTGTCCGATGAGGCAAACAGGGGCTCACCCGAAACAATATCGACATAGATGCCCGGCTCCCTGTTATCGAGATACTCCCCTGTGTCGGGAGCTTCGGTGCCGTTTCGCTGCGTTACCCGGTACTGTTCGGGCGTGAGCCGGGAAATGGCTTCAGCGGTTTTACGATAATCGGTCACTTGGTCCTCCGCCGTCATTGTTCGTCCTTCATGATTTAAAGTGGGAACGAGTTGGATGGGTGCTAGCCCACTATGTGGTGCACCTCCTCGTCATCCATGCCCTTGCTGTAGGCTCGCCTTGTTAACTGTGGGCGATGCCGGCTTTATGTTCGGCCACGCTGTTCCATCCAAGCCTACGGGCTCGGTCTTCCCGGTATCTACCTACGCCGTATGGCTTCTTGTGCTGGAGATGCTCTATCCGCTTTGCCGTTGGTTTGCCGCGCTCAAGCGGGGCCGGCAGGATTGGTGGTTGAGCTATCTTTGAATGCAATACCCGCTCAGCGGACGCAGCCGGCGATGTTTCCCCCGCCGGCGTGCCGACCGATGTCTCGAACTGGTTCGCGCCAGCCGCTCGCCTGACGCTTATCGAAGACCGCCGCTGGCTGTAATCCGGTCGCCCGTGAGCCATCCTGAGTCATTCGAGGCCAGGAAAACGGCGACCGAAGCGATATCGCTCGGTTGCCCGATTCGGCCAAGCGGGGTTTGCGCGACCCCGTCCCTCTCAAAATCGGAGCCAATAATACCGCCGCTGTGCGTGCCCTCGGTCTCGACAAACCCGGGGTTTATCGCGTTGACTCGGATCTTCTTGGGAGCGAGTTCGCGAGCGAGCACACCTGTGATGGCGTCGACCGCGCCCTTCGTGCCCGTGTAAACGGCCGACTGAGCGGGAGTGAGGCTTGTGACTGCGGAACTGATGTTGATGACGCTGCCGCCTTCGCCAAGATGCCTGGCCGCCGCCTGCGTCGTCAGAAGGAGGCCGAGCACGTTGACGTTGAACAACTTGTGGAAGTGATCCTCGGTGATGCCTTCGAGCGGCGCGAATTCGTAGACGCCAGAGTTGTTTACGAGGATGTCGATGCGGCCGAAATGCTCCATGGCCGCCTCGACGACGCCTTTCGCCTCGGCGGCCTTCGAAACGTCGCCGTGCACCGCGAAGGCCTTGCCGCCGCTTCCCGTAATGGCTGCGACGACGGCGTCGGCCCCGTTCTTGCTGGATGCGTAGTTCACGACCACCGACGCCCCTTCGGCGGCGAGCGCCTTGGCGATGGCTGCGCCGATGCCTTTCGATGCGCCGGTGACGACGGCGACCTTGTCCTTCAACTTGCTCATAGGTGATTCCTTTGAAGGGGGTTCAGCCGCGCTCCGAAAGACGCGGCCTTCATTGTTCGGGAATTTGGAACCTTCGGGGAGCGGTGCAACCCGGAGGCGCTTCACGACGTTTCAACTTCTCGTCAATGACTTGGGCGCGTCAATACAGCTAAAACATTCGTTCACGGATAGGGACATCCAAACCGATGGGCGGGGCGCCACGGCGACGAGACCGAACTGTTCCACCCGCTCGGAGTGGAAACGGAGGGCCGCCGCGCCGAGCGGGCGGGTCGTCGTGCTCCCGCCGGCGCGTCCCATCGGCTGTTCAATTCAGCCGCTGCGCCGTCATGATCGCGGCAACGTCGATCTTCTTCACGCCCATCATCGCATCGAACGCGCGCTTTGCTTCATCGCCGCCGGCCGCGAGCGCCTCGGTGAGCACACGCGGCGTGATTTGCCAAGAGACGCCCCACTTATCTTTACACCAGCCGCACGCACTCTCCTGGCCGCCATTGCCGGCGATGGCGATCGGTCTCCTGCTGATCGCCGGCGGCGATCTGGAACGAGAAGGCTTCGTTGTGCTTGAACGCCGGACCGCCGTTGAGACCGAGACAGGGTATGCCAGCGACCGTGAATTCGACCGTCAGCACATCGCCCTGCTTGCCGGAGGGAAAGTCACTGGGAGCACGGTGGACGGCGCCCACCGCACTGTCGGGAAAGGTCTCGGCGTAGAAGCGGGCAGCAGCCTCGGCGTCCTTGTCATACCATAGGCAAATCCTGTTCTTGGCCATAGCTTCTCCTTTTTCGCCTTTCGCATCCCATTCCTTGTGAAGTGGGCAGCCGAACCGCTTGTCTCCACCCCACGTGGGGGTCCGCGTCGGGCTGGGTCGCCGCAGCCGCCGCAGCGCTTCGCTCAGCGACATAGCTTCCAAATTCAAGGTCACGGGAGGAACTCTCGCAGCAGTGCGCCTCGACCTGGAACGCCGCCACCCCGCCCTCGTGGCGCGTGACGTCGAGGTTTTCCTGCACGCGCTCGACCACCCAACGGTCTTCGGCCAGCACCCTGTCGGACATGGCCATGGTTTGGTCACTCACCGCCTCGCCCTTAAGCGTCAGGTAGATGTAGTCGAGCCGCGTCTTGTCATGCCCATGCGGCGCCATGCGCTCGACCATCACGCCCGAGCCATAGACGTTGAAGCCGGTATTGGGCCAGGCCAAGGCCCAAAGGCCCTCATAAACCGCGTCCGACTTCTTGAGCGGCGCTTCGTGGATGGCAACGCGGCCGTCGAGCGTCACCGCATAGCCGGTGGCGTCGATCTCGGCGTCGAGGGCCTTGTGGATCAGGGGGACGTGGTAGCCCTCCAAATAGTTCTCGACGTAGGCCTCCAATTACATGCCAAGTGGTGGTGGCGCGTGGTGGCCACGCGCAGGCCGCTCCAGTCGGCGCCTTTCAGCCGCGCCTCGACCGGCCTGAAGCGCCCTGACCGCCGTGTCCCGGTCGGCGAGGTCGATAGACCAGGTGCCCATGCCGATCACGGAAACCTGCTGGCCCTTCGAACCAAACGGGCGATACTGCATGAATATCTCCACTCCGAAACTCTGGACTGGCGCCAAGAACTACGAGGTTGGCGTCTCGCCCGGCGATGCCGGCCCGTGCAGCGCTACGCAGCCGTAGATCCCGGTTCTCTTGCCGTTTCCCGGTTCAAAAGCTTGTCCAGGAACAACCACGCAACCCCCTCCGAGGACTTGGGGTTCTGCCCGGTCACGAGATTTCCGTCGATGCGCACATAAGCTTGCCAGTCGTCATCTTTGGAGTAGCTGCCGCCGTTCTCTTTCAGCATATCCTCGACAGAGAAAGGCACAGCCTCGGCCGCCCCGATTGAGGCTTCTTCCGAATTCGAAAAGCCGGTCACCGATTTTCCTTGGACGAGAGGCGCGCCGTCCGGCATTTTCGTATGGCGGAAGACTGCCGGTCCGTGGCAGACGGCTCCCACCGGCTTGCCAGCCGCAAAGAGGGTTTCGACGAGCCTGATGGAGTGTGGATCCTCGGCGAGATCCCAAAGCGGACCGTGTCCGCCTGGATAGAAAACGGCGCCGTAGTCGCCCGGGTTTATCGTGGAAAGCTGTGCGGTCTTCTCGAAAGCCTCGAGGGCCTCCTTGTCCTTGAGGAACCGCCTGGTCGAATCCGTCTGCATCTCAGGGGCTTCGCTTCCAGGGTCGATGGGCGGCTTTCCGCCTTTGGGAGACGCCAGCACGACCTTAACGCCCTCATCTCTGAAGATGTAGTAGGGGGTGGCGAACTCCTCGAGCCAAAGACCGGTCGGTTTGCCGGTATCGCCGAGGCGATCATGGGAGGTTAGAACCATAAGAATGCTCATGCGGGCCTCCTGACATAAGAACGTGATCCATTGAATGAAGCGGCAGCTTCCTCAAACGGCCTTCACACGTGGAAATATATAGGGGCCGGCGCCGGCAGGCTTAATGGAGCTGTCCGATATTTCAGCCTCATCTGTCCGTCCGCTCCAAAGAACCCGGCGTCAACCGTACTGGTCGAGGAAACGGCGGCAGGCCTGGAAATCCTGCGCGTAACCGGGAGGCAGTGGCAGCTTCTTCGTCTTGGCAAGCTTCTCCGCATAAGCGACCATGCGGGCGGTCGGAGCGGCACGAGCAGCCGCGGAAGTTTCCGCAGCGCTTTCCGCCTGGACAGCTTTGTCCGTGCGGGACCGTTTTGGAGCCGAAGCCGACTTGCGGCGGGAGGGTTTCGCCACTGCGGTCTCGTCCTTCGCCGCGGCAGTCCTGCGCGAACGCCGCTTTCGTGGCTCCGGCTTGGCAGGCACAGCCGCAAGGTCGACTGCGCCGCGCTCGCGCCGCTGCAGCACGCCTATCAGCTTCTCCGCCTCAGCGGCGATGGCGTCGATCACCCGGCGATGGTCGGCTTTGCCGGTCACCACTTCGTCGAGTTGCATCTCCCATTCGGCGGTTGTCCCCGGATCGACGAGCGCAGGCGCTGCACTGCGCAACACTTCGAACAATTGCAGGCCGGCGTCCGTCGGTACCACCCACTTTCCGTCAGCAGCAAGCAGGTTCTGCTTTTTCAGGCCCTTGATGATCTCGGCGCGCGTTGCCGGAGTGCCGATGCCCTTCGCCTCTTTCAGCCGCTCGCGCACCGCCGGGTTTTCCACGAAGCGCCAAGCGTTCTGCATGGCGTCGATCAGCGTGCCCTCATTGTAGCGTGGCGGAGCCTGCGTGCGCTTGGCGTCGACGCGCGGTTCGGTGAGCCGGGCCATTTCGCCATCGGTGAGCGGCGGCAGGGTCTGCTCTGTTTCATCGCTGGCGGCGTCCGGCTCGCTGGCGTTGTAGACCGCCTTCCAGCCCTGCACGAGCGGAATGCGGCCCACCGCCCGGAATTCGACGCCATTGCCCGGCGGCGCGGGCACGCGCAGGGTGACGGCCGTCTGGCGGTATTCGTAGTCCGGCATGACCGCGGCGAGATAGGACCGGCAAATAATCGCGAACAGCCGCTTCTCGTCGTCGCTGAGCCGCGCCAGCCGCTTCTCCAGATCATCGTCGAGCACATTGACGTTCGGGACCACGGCATGATGCGACACGCCCTTAAGCGCGCGGTCGCAAAAATGGCCGGACTTGCCTTTGCGGATGACCGGCTTCGATAGATCAAGATGGGCGAAGCCGCGCAGCCCGGTCAGCGCAGCGGTGATGGCGGGCACGTCAACGATCTGGTTCTCGCTCAGATAGCGGGCCTCGGCGCGCGGATAGGTGATCAGCTTCTTGCCGTCGCCGTCGTAGAGTTCCTGGGCGATGGCGAGTGTTTTGTCCGCCGTCCAGCCCCAGCGCTGGCCGCAGGTCTTTTGCAGCGACGGCAGATCGAACAGCTTCGGCGGCCCCTGGCGGCAATGCTCGACCTTGACGCCGAGCGGCCCGCGATAGCCATCGGCCGCGCGGGCGATGGCCTCGGCGCGGGAGCGGTCCTTGATGCGCTGCTTAGCAGGCGGAGCGTGGCGCATGGCGAAACTGCCGCCCCCCACATGCGCCTCTACCACGACCTCGAAATAGTCTTCTGGCCGGAAATTGCGGATCTCCAACTCGCGCAGGCAGACGATGCCGAGCGTTGGCGTCTTCACCCGTCCGATGCCGATGACGCCCCGCGCGCCTGGCGCTAGAAGCGTCTTCGTCGCGGTGCGCGTCAGCGACAGGTTGAAAATTTGATCGGCCTGCTGGCGCGCGACCGCCGCTTCGTAGAGGGGGCGCATCTCGCGGTTGGGCTTCAGCGTTGCGAACGCCTGGCGCAGCGTTCTGGGATCTTGCGCGGTGAACAGCGCGCGCTGCACGCTGCCACGATAGCGCAGATGTTCCAGGATCTCCTGGCCGATCAGCTGGCCCTCGCGGTCGCAATCGGTGGCGATGATCACCGTCTCGCAGGATTTCAGCGCCGCCGCGATGGCCTTCAGCTTCGCGGACTTGTTGCCGCCGGAGGCAGGCCGGGTGGGGTAGAGGCCGTCCGGCTTGAGCAGCGCACAGGACCAGCGTTTCCAGGCCGGATCGATCTCATCGGGTTCGGCGAGACGCAAAAGGTGGCCCTCAGCCGGCAGGATCATCCCGTGACGCCCGCCGAGCGCCGCCGCCAAATCTTTCGCCTGGCTGTTTTTTTCGGTGATGATCAGCGTTGCCATGACCCGCCGTGGGGGATGATTCCAATGAAGGCAGCGTAACGTCTAAAGCGGGACGGATAAAGCCCGGCATTGGCGATGCAATCGCGGGAGCCTTAGGCTGACGCGTGGGGACTGCGCTCCGGTGCGGTCCCAGCGGGCAGACCGACTAAGGCCTACTGGCCTAAGTCATTCAAACCGAGGATAAAGGCGCTTGAGCTTTATCCGCGCATCGGCGGTTGTGAAGCGCCAATCGGCCTTGGTCTGATGTTTGTTGCGACGGTCTTGCCATGCGGCGACCTCCCGGCTGAGCGTTTGCTTATCGGGGATGCGGCGATCCAGGCATTGTGAGGCCAGAACGCCCAACTCGGACTCTGCCATGTTGAGCCAACTGCCATGCTTCGGCGTGTAATGCCATTCGAAGCGCTCCGCCTGGCCTCGGCAGGCGCGAAGGCTTCGTAGAGCGAGGCCTTGGCGTGCGTGTTGAGATTGTCCTGAACCAGGACGATTTTCTTGGCGCGCGGGAAGTGGATATCCGATAAGTCTTTGAGGATATGGGCATAATCTATGGCGGTGCGGCGGTCCGTGACCTGGGCGCGCCGCCAGCCCTCAAGCGGCGCAAACAGCATGAACACATTGGCGGTCCCGTTGCGCTCGTACTCGTAGTCAATCCGCGCCGGACGCCCCTCTGTCATCGGGACCGGCGTGCGCGTTTCGGCAACCAGTCCTTTCACTGCCCTGAATCAATTTGCCGCGTCTGGCTCAAATTGAATGACGCAGGCCACTAACATTACAGTTGCAATTTCATCTTAAAATGGGCCTTCCTGGCGGCGGCCTGATGCGCCCTTCGCCAGAGGGACCATGCGATGATGCCCGCTGGCTCGATGCGTCGTTGCGCGAGCCTTATGGCTATGCGGCGAATTTCTTGAATGGACCAGCGGATAAGCGGCGGGCCACAAAGATCTGGGGTATCGTTTGCTGTGTTGGCATCGCATTGGCCCGATGCCGGATCGTCGCCACCATGGCGAAGGCCAGCATGGCGAGCGAGACGTGGCGGTTCCATCCATGCCAGGAGCGGGTCTCGTTATGATCAAGGCCCAGCTCGTTTTTCGCTGTCTCGAAGCTGTCCTCGATGGCCCAGCGGCCGCCTTCGACGCGAACCAGTTTGTCGATCGAGGTTCCCGCCGGAGCCCAGGTGGAGAAGAAGGCCAGGTCCTGATCCGCGATCGTGCGCCGGATCAACAAACCGCGCGTCCAAAGCCCGGAGCGGCTTGCATCGTATTCGCCAGCATCGATCTCGGCCAGTTCCACATAAGCCCAGTCGTAAAGGCGCGGCCCCTTGGCGCCATCGCCCGCCGACAGGCGTTTCCAGTCCGAAGGCGCCAGGCCTTGCGCGACGCTTTCCGCCGTTCTCGCGATGGGTTTGGCCTTGCCCCAGGAGGTGACGCGGTGATTGGAAGCGACGCCAAGCACATAGCCCTTGCCCGCCCGCCGCAGCGCCCCTTCCACTGCGCCAACGCCATAGACGCTATCGGCAGCAACAAAGGCAAAGGGCACAGAAGCGGCAATGGCCCGCTCGATCATGGCGACCGCCAGGGCAGGCTTGGTTGCGAAGGCCGTCTTCTCCGGCACATGCGCCGCCTTCATGCGGGCCGGATCGTCCGTCCACGCCTTCGGCACATAAAGCGCCCGGTCGATGAAGGCATGGCCGTGCTGCGAGACATAACAGGCGAAGACGCCGATCTGGCAGTTCGTGATCTTGCCCGCCGAGCCGGTATATTGCCGCGCAACCCCGCAGGAGGCCTTGCCCTGCTTGAGAAATCCGATTTCATCGAAGACCAGAACCGCGTCGTCGTCAGCGAGCGTCTCAAGCGCATAGCCGCGCACAATATCGCGCAGGTCATCGGCTTCCCACCGGCCGCGGCCCAAAATGGCCTGCTGCCGCCAGGGGCCAGGATCGCCTGCCGCCTCCGCCCGCATCCAGCCCGTCTTGCGCTGCTCATTGCCGAGCAAACCGTCCAGGAACGCCCCTGCCGAAGCCGCAACTCGCTCCTGCTTAAACAACGGGCGCATCCGCGCCTTCACATCCCGCAAGGACGACGCCCAAAGTTCTAGCGTTCCTTCAATCGATGCCCCGGCCATCCATGCTCCTCCGAATCAATTAAGTATATGATTCAGAGAGATCACTCAAATGCAACTGTAATGCTAGTCTGGCACGACCTCAAGGCGCGTCATCTCGCCCATAAGACCTTCACCGATGTCGAAGAGCTTGATCGCGAAATCCACGCCGCCGTCAAAGCCTTGAACCGTGAGAGAAATATCAATTCGTTGGTCAACTGGCGAATCTCTGCTTAGCCCGTTTGCGGTTTGGCCGCGCATGTCGTTTTTTTTCATCAGCTTCGGCAATTTTAATCCATACCGGCGCATGGTCGCTCGCCTTGTCCCAGCCCCGGACGTCACGATCGACATTCGCGGCCGCCAGGCGACCGGCCGCTACGGGATTGACCAGGAGGTGGTCGATGCGAAGCCCGGCATTCCTGCCCCAGGCGTTCCGGAAATAATCCCAGAAAGTGTAGATCGCCTCGCCCGGGTGGAGCGTGCGCAGGGCATCCGTCCAGCCTTGCGCGATCAGGCCATGAAAGGCGCTCCGTACCTCGGGGCGAAACAGCGCATCATCAAGCCATCGCTCCGGCTTATAGACATCGAGCTGGCGTAGGACGTCAGCCGTTCGAACCAGCGCAGTTTGTAGTCGAACTTCGGGCCGGGCACCGGATTTCCGTTCGGCACATAAAGGCAAATCCCACTGTTCATAGGCGGACTGCCTGTCGCTTTTCACGCAAAGCGCCGGGAATGCTGCGATGTCGGCGGCAAGCTGCTCGGCTGCGCGCTTTGCCTCGCCCTTGGGCACGACCCGATTCGCAAGCCCGAAAGCGAGGGCCTCATCCGCCTTCACGGGACGGCCTGTGAGGATCATGTCGAGCGCGCGGCCATGGCCGACGATGCGCGGCAGGCGCACAGTCCCGCCGTCGATCAGCGGCACGCCCCAGCGGCGGCAGAAGACACCGAACACCGCGTCTTCCTCCACGACGCGCACATCGCACCAAAGCGCAAGTTCGAGGCCGCCCGCAAATACCTTGAGATCCGCGCCTGCGCAAAACGTGCCATGGTCGCCGAAGAAGACGCCGACGCGGGCCTCATCATCGGCTTCGAAGGCCTCGAACGCGGCCACCAGCTCCGCCGCTGTAGCGGGATCGACCGCGTTGCGCGCTTCGGGGCGGCTCAAAATCACGGTCGTAACCGGCCCATTCTTCTCGTGGTGACAGTCATGATTGCCTGCCCGTTTCGAGCTACGGCTCTGAAGGCATCTAGCCCGCGGCGGAATGGCGGCTGCGCACCCGTTCGGCGGCGCTGCCAAGGATGGCGTCCACAGCGGCGGCGGCGTCGTCCTCGTGAATTTTCTTGTGAAGGTTTTTCGCACCGGGAAGCCGCTGAGCTCTTATGACTGCCCCAAGCTGTGCGCGATCCAGCTTACCGAGGAAAGCGCGCGCCTCCTGCTCGCGCCCATTAAGCAGCGCGGCCTCGATATGACATTCCAGCGGATCGAACGTAATGTTGTGCAACATCGAATGCCCCGCGCCGGCCTCTTTCGCAGCGGGCATGGTCAGCTTGGATGCGCCACCCATGGATGCCGTCTCTGGCGCGCCGTCAAGCGCAGCCTCCAGTTTCCGGGCGAAAGCGGGGCTCGCATGCGCTTCCCCGGCAATGACCTCGAACAACGCGCGCAGTCGCGACAAAACCCCGATGGCGGCATCGGTCATGCAGCGGGCTCCCCGGCATAACACATGATGATCGAGTTCAACGGCTTCCTTGCAAAGGGCGCGGACGATGGCGGCGCCCGACCCGTATTTCTCGTCGATGGAGAGCGGCTCGCCGCGATATTCGAAGGCTTCCGCGATGCCGTCGTTTTCCGGGATCGCGGTGTGCATCACCGGATGGCCCGCCGCGACATTCCCGTAGTTCAACCGCTGGAAGTTCCCGTCGCGCCAGAAATTCACGAGCCCGATATAGCGGCGCTTCTCCTTCGGGATCATCAGCACATCGTTGAGTTCTTCCTTTTCCTCGATGATGGTCGAGATCCGGTCGACGGCATAGCTCGACACGAAATCGGGCCGGAAGGGCACAAGAACCTTGTGCGCCAAGGCAAGCGCGGCGCGGGTGGAGAACGACAGCCCAGGCGGGCAGTCGAAAATCACCACATCGAATTCGTCGCCGAGGTCGCTCATCATGTCTCTGAGGCGGCTGGTAACCCCCTCCTCGGCGGCGCGCAGATCCTGCCCCGCCCGGGCGCGATTGTGCAGGAACTCGTTCTCCAGATCCTCCAGGTCGAGCGAGCCGGAAAGAACGGACAACTCGCCAACGGGGGCTTGGATATCCCCCACCTGACGCAGGATATAGTCGTCGGGGCGGAGCCGCGGCTGGTCGTATTTGTCGTTGAAGTAATCCGCGATCGTCTTCCGGTTGTGCCTCGCCCAGTCCCACTTCTCGCCGCCGGTCAGGATGATCGAGGAGTTGCACTGCGTGTCGAGGTCCACAACCAGCACCCGCTGCTCGCCGGTCGCGGAGAAGCCGTGAGCGAGCATGGTCGTGATCGTCGATTTCCCGACACCGCCCTTGCGGTTGGCGACCGCCAGAAAAATGCCCATCGCGCCCTTTCTCCAGATACACCCCGGGCGAATATCGCGATTCGGCTCCAAGGATGTGCGGTTCAGGTCTGCAAAAGCGGGCGGCCCACAGCTTAGGCCCGCGGATGCGCCTTAGAGTAAGCCTGAAACAGGCGGTCACGGTCAACCGCCGTATAACCCTGGGTGGTGGATAAGCTCGCGTGGCCGAGCAATTCCTGGATCACGCGCAGGTCCGCGCCACGGCTCAAGAGGTGCGTCGCAAAGGAGTGCCGCAACGCGTGCGGCGTCGCGGTTGCAGGAAGGCCGAGATTGTTGCGGAGCCGGGCGATCAGAAGCTGCACGATGCGCGGGTTCAGCCTGCCGCCTTTCACACCCACGAACAGCGGGCCTTGCGGTTCGAGCCGGTGCGGGCACTTCTCAAGGTATGCTGACACCGCCGATTGCGCTGCGGGCAGCACCGGCGCAAGGCGCTCGCGGCCGCCCTTGCCCTTGATGCGCAGCACATCGCGGGGCGGCAGCGGTGCGTCCTTGCGGTTAAGGCCGAGCGCCTCCGAGACGCGGAGGCCCGAGCCGTAAAGCAGAAGCAGCACGGCTTGATTGCGCGGCCCCGTCCACGGATGATCGCTGAGTTCGCCGTCGAGCGCCGCCTCATCCACCACGTCTTTCGCCTTGGTTTCCGTGAGCGGCTTCGGCAGGCGCGGCGGCAGCTTCGGCAAGGCGACCGCGAGAACGCTGCGGTTTTGCAGAGCGCCGATGCGTTCGAGATAACGGAAGAGCGAGCGAAGGGCCGACAATGTGCGTGCGAGGGAGCGGCTCCCTGTGCCGTCGTCGCGGCGAGACGCCAGGAAGGCGCGGATATCGCCAGTCGTCAAGCGCGTTCAGCCTCGCGAGCGATGCCGGTTCCTTTGCGGACAGAAAGGCAAGAAACTGCCTGGCATCGCGCTCATAGGCTTCGAGCGTGTTTTCGGCATAACGCCGCTCAGCTCCGAGATAGGAGAGCCATCCTCTGACAGCCTCGGCGACATCCTTGGCGAAGCACCCCTCACCCCAGCCCTTGCATGTTGGCTGCGGGCCCGAATCGTAGTGGCGATGTGGGCGTCTCATGAGGGATGGCCATCCCTCATGAGACGGGCAGGCGGGACCGTCAAACCCTTAAGCTTTTGGCTTGCGGGAGAGCTTGGTCCGTCTGCCCTCCGGCTCACGATCTGAACAGATGACTGGGGAGCAAGTCCCGCATGCAAGGCAAGATGACATCCGTGAGAGCCGAACACGCAGTGTATGCCGGGATCGATGTGTGTAAAGCGTGGCTCGACGTTTATCTGCATCCAATTGGCCAGAGTTTTCGCGTTCCCAACAGCAAGGAAGGCTGTAAGCGTTTGGCGCAGGAGCTTTCCTCCTCCGCCGCCAGGCTTATCGTCATGGAGGCGACGGGAAAGTTCCATCGGCTTTGTCATCGCGAGCTCAGCGCAGCGGGCTTCGCCGTCGCCATCGTCAATCCCTACCGGTCGAGAAAGCTGGCTGATGCGTTCGGGCAGCTCGCAAAAACCGATGCGATCGACGCGCGCATGTTGGCGCTCTACGGAGAGGCTATTGGCCCAGGGGCGACGCCGGTTCCTGCCAAGACGCTGGCGGAGCTTCAGGAGCTGGTTCTGGCGCGGCAAGCCGCCAAAGCCGGTGAGACGGCGCTGAAAAACCAGTACGGCGCCGCGGAGAGCCTGGCTCTTAAACGGCTGCTGAAGGCCCAGCTTGACGCTCAGACCCGTCTGATCGAGGGTCTCAAAGCCGCCATCTCCGCGATCCTTTCGAAAGACGCTGGCTTGAAGCGCCGCTACGAGATCCTCACCTCGATCAAGGGCGTCGGCCCTATCGTCGCCGCAACGCTGGCGGCCTGTCTGTCGGAGCTTGGCGTCTTGTCCGGCGGAAAGATCGCCCTCCTTGCCGGCGTCGCGCCCATCAATTGCGATTCCGGCGAGATGCGCGGCCAGCGCCACATCAAAGGCGGCCGCGCGCATGTGAGAAGCGCGCTTTACATGGCGGCTGTCGCCGCCAGCCGCTGCAACCCCGATCTCAAAGCCTTCTACGCCCGGCTTCGCGCTGCGGGTAAAGCCGCAAAGCTGGCCTTGACCGCAGTCATGCGCAAGCTCCTGCTTCTCGCCAACACCCTTATCCGCGAAGACCGCCATTGGACCCCTAAACATGCTCTCCCGCAGGGGGAGAGGGAGCAGGCCGTGCCAGTCGCAGCGGCGTCCCTTCTCGCCTTGCGGGAGAAGGACAGGATGAGGGGTACTTCCCCTGCTTATCTGGCGCGTCCGTCGACATTGTTGCTACAGGATGCTCTGCCCCGTCTTCTTCCAATCCGCCACGAACTGGGCAAGGCCTTTGTCCGTGAGCGGGTGGTTGACGAGTTGCTTCAAGATTGCGGGTGGTATGGTCGCGACGTCGGCACCGGCGAGCGCCGCCTCCGTCACGTGGAGCGGATGGCGCAGCGAGGCGGCCAAGATTTCCGTGCCGAAATCCGGGTAATTGTCGTAGATCGTGCGGATGTCGCGGATGAGCGCCATGCCGTTCTCACCCACATCGTCGAGACGGCCGACAAAGGGCGAAACGAAGGTAGCGCCTGCCTTGGCGGCGAGCAGCGCCTGGTTCGCGGAAAAGCAGAGCGTGACATTGACCATGATGCCGGCCTGCGAGAGCGTGCGGCAGGCTTTGAGCCCATCCCAGGTCAGCGGCACTTTCACCGTTACGTTCTCAGCGATTTCCGCCAGCTTGCGACCTTCGGCGATCATCGTCTCGGCATCCAGCGCCGAGACCTCCGCGCTGACCGGCCCTTCGACGATGGCGCAAATCTCGCGAACCGTTTCGATGAAGTCCCGACCCGCCTTCGCGACGAGCGATGGATTGGTGGTTACGCCGTCGAGCAGACCTTTCTCCGCGAGGTCGCGGATTTCGTTCACGTCGGCGGTATCGACGAAGAATTTCATGGAAGCCTCCTGTTTGCGAGGCGCACTCAAGGAAAGTGCGCAGAGTAGCGGCGTTGTCGTTTAGGATGTCTTAAGCGTTGACCCGATCCTTGAACAATCCAATTTAACGATCGCGGCGTCCGCACAACACCCCCCTGTCGCGCTGTTTACTCACTAAACGAACACGCTTGAACATCGGGCGCAACCAGCCATTATGAGGTCTACAAAAAAACCGCACCGGAGGTAGAATGCCGGAGACGGCGTTGAGGACCGGGGGGAAAATTCTGGCGGATCAGCTCCGCCTGCACGGGGCGCGAATGATCTTCGGCGTTCCGGGCGAGAGCTATCTCGCCGTTCTGGATGCGCTTTACGATTACCGCGACAGCATGCCCTTCATCGTCTGCCGGCAGGAGGGCGGCGCGGCCATGATGGCGGAAGCCTATGGCAAGCTGACCGGCAGCCCCGGCATCTGCATGGTGACGCGCGCGCCGGGCGCGACGAACGCGAGTTCCGGCATCCATGTGGCGTGGCAGGATTCGACGCCGATGATCCTGTTCATCGGCCAGGTCGGGCGCGGCATGATGGACCGCGAGGCGTTTCAGGAGATCGATTTCCGGCGCATGTTCGGGCAGATGGCGAAATGGGTCGCGCAGATCGACGACGCGGCGCGCATCCCCGAATATGTCAGCCGGGCTTTTCACACGGCGCTGTCGGGGCGGCCGGGGCCCGTGGTCCTGGCGCTGCCCGAGGACATGCTTCGCGACACGGTGGCCGTTGCCGACCCGGAGCCGCACAAGCGCGTCGAGCCGCATCCGTCGGCGGGCCAGATGGCCGAGTTCAGGGCGCTGCTCGAAAGCGCGAAGCGCCCGCTGGCGATCGTGGGCGGTGGGGGGTGGGATGCGGAGGCCGCGTTACGGGTGCGGCAGTTCGCCGAGGCGTCGGGCCTGCCCGTGGCGGCGTCGTTCCGCCGGCAGGATTACTTCGACAACGAAAGTCCCTGCTACGTGGGCGATTTCGGCATCGGCATCAATCCGGACCTTGCCCAGTGCATAAGGGACGCGGATTTGCTGCTGGTGCTTGGCGCGCGCCTTGGCGAAATGCCGACGCAAGGCTATTCGCTGCTCGATATTCCCCGCCCGAAACAGCAGCTTGTTCATGTGCATGCGAGCGCTGAGGAATTGGGCCGGGTCTATCAGGCCGATCACGCCATCAACGCAGGCCCTCGCGCCCTCGCGGCGGCGCTGGCAGACATCGATCCCGTCGATGGCTCGATCTGGCGTGGGTGGAAGGACGATGCGCGGAAGGCTTATGAAGCCTGGCAGGTTGCTCCTCAAACGCCAGGCGTGCTCCAGATGGGAGAGGTGATCGCCTATCTGCGCCGCGTGCTACCGCCGGATGCGATCATTACCAATGGCGCGGGCAACTACGGCATCTGGCTTCATCGCTTCTATCGCTACCGGCGGTTCGGAACCCAGCTTGCGCCAACATCGGGGTCGATGGGCTATGGCGTGCCCGCCGCCATCGCTGCGAAGCTTGTCCATCCCGGGCGCACGGTCATCGCGTTTGCGGGTGACGGCGATTTCCTCATGACGGGGCAGGAGTTTGCAACCGCGATGCAATACAACGCGGCGGTCGTCTTCATCGTTGTCAACAATGGGATGTACGGCACAATTCGCATGCACCAGGAGCGCAACTATCCCGGCCGCGTCAGCGGGACCGATCTCACCAACCCCGACTTCGCTGCCTACGCGCGGGCGTTCGGCGGATTTGGCGCGGTCGTCGCGAAGACGGAGGAATTTGCGTCCGCCTTCGAGGCGGCGCAGGCGTCGGCGCTGCCATCGATCCTGGAGCTGAGGATCGATCCCGAGGCAATTACGCCACGCCAAAGCCTCACCGAAATCCGCGCCGCCGCGCAGGCCAAGTCGAGGAACGATCGGTAGAACACTACCTTAACGACGGGCTTTTCGAATATTCGAAAGAGCGTCAAAAATTGCAAAGACCCCTAAGAACAACAAGGTAAGTCCACCATAGCGAGCAACGACAAACAGAATATCCAGGACCACAAGAAGAACAATGTTGGCGATGAATTCTCCCGCTGTCCTCAGCGTCCAAAGGTCGTATGGAATGCTCGTTATGTTGCTTACCCCGTCATAGGCTTCGCGGACCGCTTCGTTTGTTGGCATTATCTGATCCGGCTTCAGAAGGTATAGAATAACGAAAATCCAAATTCCGCCGAAGATCGTAAGGACCGTTCCAAGTCCTAATTGCGTTTGAACTTCTTTTGGCAGTTTCCGCAAACCAGTCATAAAAGCTCCCCGTGAAAATAAAGCCTTCTGCACGGTCGCTCATGCTTGAGTTTGACCCGCAGAGTTCTACTCTCGTAGAATGGGCAGGAAAATGCACATATCAACCTACCTCATAGAAAACAATTTGGTGACTATCAATTGATACTTGTAACGTTTAAGGTTGAACGCAAGTTTAATTTCACAACAACTTCGTCGTCCAGGATCGCATTCGCCAGGAAAAGCACCCCTGGATCAAACCTCGATTTCTGCAGTGCACCATTGGACGCCTACAGACTGTGCACAGCCGTTGTGCTACGCAACAAACTGAAAGTGAGTGACCGCAGTTAGCAATTACGTTATAAAAGTTAATAGCAATGCCGATCCGAAACATCGCGCCAATAAAAAACCCGGGAGGAACTATGTCCATGAGTGGGAAAGCCCCTCGTCATAACGGAGGCGTGGCCGTCCGGCTGCACGCTTTCATGCAGGCCCACGATCTGGGACTCGAGGAGCTTGCCGACGTGCTTAACACGCATCCGCGAACTTTGACTCAATGGTTCAGCGGGGCGGCGATGGCGCCCGCCTGCGCGTTGATTTCGCTGCCCTTGATCTCGGGCCTGCCCGAAGCGCGCGTTTACCCGAGCCACAGCAAGGAGGAAGCGCTCAGGAGGGTCCAGGCGATCTGAAGGATGCGGCCCGTTTCTTCGCACGGCAGCATTTGAGCGCACCGGAGCCGCCTCGTCATCGAGGCGGCTCTAATTGCTTTGATGCCAGGCCCAAGCGCTGCGGATGATTTGATCGAGCCGGGCAATTTGAGGCTCCCAGCCAAGGTCATGGCGGGCTTTGGAAGCGTCGCTAACGAGCCTCGCCGGATCGCCGGGACGCCGGTCCCCTCTTTTCGTGGGAACTTCAAGGCCGGTCACCCGCTCCGCGGTGTCGATCACCTCGCGGACCGAAAAGCCCCGGCCGTTTCCGAGATTGTACGCTGAGGACGGCGCGCCGCCTTCCAGCGCCTGAAGCGCCTTCACGTGAGCGTCCGCCAAATCCGAGACATGAATGTAGTCGCGGATGCAGGTTCCGTCGGGCGTCGGGTAATCGGCGCCGAAGATCGTGATATGCGGCCGCCGGCCCAAGGCCGCGTCAAGGACGAGTGGAATGAGATGGGTTTCCGGATCGTGGCATTCGCCCGTCTCGGCGTCGAGATCGGCGCCGGCCGCGTTGAAATATCTCAAGGCGATGGAGCGAAGTGCGTGCGCGGCATCGAAATCCTTGAGCATGCCCTCGACCATAAGCTTCGAAGCGCCATAGGGATTGATAGGATTTTGCGGGGCATCCTCCCGGATGGGAACAGAGGCCGGGATGCCATAGACGGCGGCGGTGCTTGAGAACACGAAGCGCCGGATGCCGTGATCGCGCGCCGCCTCCATGAGCGTGAGCGATCCCGCGACATTGTTGCGGTAATATTTGCCGGGGTCGCTTACGGATTCGCCGACGTAAGTAAAGGCCGCGAAATGCATCACGGCCTCGGGTTTGTGGCGGCTGAGAACATCGTCGAGCCGGCCCCGGTCAAGGATGTCGCCGCGCTCGAATGGCCCCCACCTCACCGCCGGTTCGTGACCGTACACAAGATTATCGTAGGTAACGGGGAGATAGCCGGCGCTGCTCAGCGCCTTGCAGGCGTGAGAGCCGATGTAGCCTGCGCCGCCCGCAACAAGCACGGTTTTTCTATGATCGCCCATTTCTCACTCAATACAATTTCCGACCTGGCAGCGAAGAAGAACATAAAGATGGCGTCTGACAGTTGCGCACCGATTTCAGCACGGCGTCGGTAGTGTTGCGAAGGTTCAGCAAAATCGGCTGAGGTGGCCATGGTATGCAGGTGATGATCGAAGTCACCAACCCTTTGGCGAGGGAGCAGACCATGACCAAGGTTCAGGATAAAGCGAAGGTCGTAGCGATCAAGGAGCTTCTGGAGGGGGGCGAGGATTTCGTGCGCTCGGCTGTCCCGTCTTTTGTTCAGGCGGCGCTTGAAGCGGAGATGACCGAAGCGCTTGCCGCTGAGAAGGGCGAACGCACCGAAGGCCGGCTTGGCTATCGCAGCGGCTATTACCAAAGGGCTCTGATCACACGGGTTGGCACTTTGGAGCTTCGGGTTCCGCAGGATCGTGCGGGGCGGTTTTCGACGGAGCTGTTCGAGCGCTATCAGCGTTCAGAGAAGGCGCTGGTTGGGACCTTGGCGGAGATGTATGTGCAGGGTGTCTCGACCAGGAAGGTGAAGGCGGTCACCGAGGCTTTGTGCGGCCACAGCTTTTCGGCGAGTTCGATCAGCGCCATCAACAAGACGCTCGACGAGAGCCTGAAGGCTTTCTCAGAACGCCGCCTGTCCGACGCCTATCCCTATCTCATCCTCGATGCCCGTTACGAGCGCATACGCGAGGGCGGGATCATCACGAACCAGGCCGTGCTGATTCCGGGCGCTTGCCGTTGAAATGCACGAGAACTGGCTTGAGGCCATGCGCTATCTCAACATGGATCACTTGCGCGAGCACAAAAAACAAATGCTGAGGCAGGCGGCATGACCGGCCCGGCCCGATTGAGCATGGCGCCGTGCTCGCGGCCCTCAACGCCGCTTCGCGCCGCCTTTGGCGATGGCCTTCGGCCAGCGTTGACCGCCGCTCCGCGCGACGCTTCACGGAAATCAAGCCGGGACGGAGAAACGCCGTTCAGCCGAACAAAGAAACATCACCAAAGCTATGGCCCAGCCATTTTGCTGAACTTGACGCACACATCTACGGCGTCGATTTGCGTTCGAGAGTGCTGCGTGGCTCTATGAAATTGCGGTGAACGCATCGGACCTATCGCAGCTGACTGTGTTGTTCGCGCTGCGGAACTGGTCGAGTGGCTCTCCCCGCCCACAACCGATATTCCAACTCCGCTACCGCGGGTCGAACGCCTCGCAACGCCATGCCAACCAACAGGGACGGTCAGACACCGTAATAGGAGCGATACCAGTTCACAAACCGGGCCACGCCCTCCCTGACTGGGGTGTTAGGGCGGTATTGCATCTCCCGCTCCAGATCGGAGACATCGGCCCACGTATCGGGAACGTCACCCGGCTGCATTGGCAAATATTCACGAATGCTCTCGCGGCCGACGGCCTCTTCGATCGCTGCAACGTAGTCCAACAGCTTGATAGGTCTATTATTGCCGATATTGTAGATCCGAAACGGCGCGTTCGAGGTCGCTGGATCAGGAGCATCGCCCGACCAGCCCGGATTGGGCGACGCCGGCGTATCAGAGACGCGCACCACGCATTCGACAATGTCATCGACATAGGTGAAATCGCGCGAATGCTGGCCGTGGTTGAAGAGTTTGATAGGCTTTCCTTCGAGAATGCTCTTCGTAAACAGGAACAAAGCCATATCCGGCCGCCCCCAAGGGCCGTACACTGTAAAAAAGCGCAAACCCGTCGTTGGCAGGCTGAACAGATGGCTGTACGCATGGGCCATCAGTTCGTTCGCGCGCTTGGTCGCGGCGTAGAACTGCAGCGGGTGATCAGCGCCGCGATGCTCCGAGAAAGGCATGCGGGTATTAGCGCCGTACACACTTGATGTCGAGGCGTAAGTGAGATGAGCCAAGCTGTGGTGGCGGCAGGCTTCGAGGATATTCGTAAAGCCTACAAGATTCGACTGGACGTAGGATTTGGGGTGGGACAGCGAGTAGCGAACGCCGGCCTGAGCGGCAAGGTGGATCACCCGATCAAACCTGTGAGCGGAGAACACGCGCCTGACGGCCTCTCCGTCGGCAAGATCGGCGCGCACAAAAGTCCACCCTCCCTGGCCCTTTTCCGATCGCTCATCGATTGAACGAAGCCGCGCCTCTTTGAGAGCCGGGTCATAGTAGTCGTTGACGGAATCAAGCCCCACCACGTCATCGCCGCGGGCGAGCAGATGCATGACGGTGTTGAAGCCAATGAACCCGGCGGCGCCGGTAACGAGAACCTTCATGTTACAAGCCGTCCATCACTCTCAATTTCCGGGAAGATCCCCTTGACGTCGAATGCCGCTGCGCCTGCCTGGCTTGCCGAACGTCCGAACAGCGTGGAGGCCGAGCTCAATAAATTTTATATGGGCCACCACCAGGATTATGGCCTCGTGGTACAGGGCTATCATAACCAGCACACGGCTCCCCACCCCCGGAAGGCCGGGTTATCGAAGGCGAGCAACGCGTTCTGCAACATGGGTGCCCATGCTATCATTAACACGCCGGACCGCTAGAATTACTTCGGGGTGCCAGACAACCTCCTGAACTCGATCAATCAAGTAGCCGCCCATGAGACCGGGCGCTTGCGGCGCCCAGCACTCCTTTCGGTCGAGGTCGATCGCCTGCGGCCAGATCTGCCTTTTCCACTTCCATAGCCGAGCACACCTCGACCTCGGCTCTCAAACTCACCCCCTTATCGCTTAGCTCGTTACAATAAAGAAGATGCGACACGGAAATGCTTTTCTAATGTTTCCGCGGGTGCGCTTTTCACCCCGGACTCGGTCAGTTCGCGATGGGCTCGCTCTATCAGGGCCTGCGAAATGCGCTCTCCGAACAAAATGATCGGTACAGTTCGAACCGCTATCTGGAACTCTAAGAGCAGACTCGCATTGCGGACATACCAAACATCCAGAGCTGCCTTATCCTCTGGAGAAGTGTCCCTGCCGCCAACCACCTGCGCCCATCCGGTGAGACCTGGCCGCACCATGAGGCGAGCAGCCGAAGTCTTCGGCTGATCCTGTGGCAGCAAAGGCCTTGGTCCTATGAAGGACATATCCCCGCGCAAGATATTGAGCAGTTGCGGCAGCTCATCGAGCTTCGTCCGCCGCATGAACTTGCCGAACTCTTGAAACCCGCTTCGCATCGGGAAGACGCTTGCCATCCGGGGTGTGCGAAGCGCCCATGGTCCGGAACTTGTAAAGATGAAATGGCCTTCCCCTCAAACCCGGCCTTCGTTGCCAGAAAACCAACGGAAAGCCGATGGTTGCCGCCACTAGAAGGGCAACGACCAGAAGAACGGGCGATAATATGACAAGACCCACCAGTGCAGCAAAGGCATCCAGTCCGCGTTTCACTCTCCAGAACCAGCGCCGGGACTGAGCCTCAACCTTTGCACGTCCTACGTCAGCAGACAAGAGCGGTGGCAAGGAATGGGGCAAACCCGTGCGGTTTCCGATATCGAGATCTAGCGCTTCTGTGAGGAACTGTAGAGGAATGCCGCGCGACTGTTCGACAAGCAGCAGCGGTTCCAAAATTGCGGATGGCAGGCGCTCAATGGGCATCGCGACTACGATGCGGTCGATGATGACGCCGTGAACCTCCAGCCCAGCCAGAACGGTTTCGATGTCCCTGGCCACCCCCAGAACTGGATGACCGCCAACCAGCCTCCCTACTTGGCGGGACGCACATCCGATAATGCCAGCAACGCTAACGCGTCCAGAGCCAAGCTCGGTCAGCGCTTGGATGTAGGCCTCCGTTAGGCGGCTAACCCCAACAACCAGCATATTGAGTTGATACGCTCTTGCTGACTGCTGCAGAAGGGCTTTCGCTGCCCTTTTCCTTAGCCGCGCTATGTGCCGAAGCCGATGGATCACGCGGGCGCCGACAAGGATCATAATGCCTACGATAACTTGAAGGACAGGCAAAGACCGCGTCACTCCCTCAAGGCGGTTATAGGCGAACGATAATGCGACTGCCCCGACGCCTATACCCATTACAACGACACTGACGCGCAAGTAGTCTTGCATGCAACTGTAGCGCCAAATGCATTTTTTCAAGCCGGCGACCGCGAAGAAAACGACCGCAACAAGAGAGGTCGCGCAAAGATATGGAAAGAACCCCGCTAAATGAACTTGTGAGATTTCAAAATTCTCCCGCAACGCAAATCCTAAACATGTTGCGAGAAGAATCAGGACAACGTCTACGCCTAATAAAATATACTGCCTCATGCCAGCTCCAGTCCCCACCCAGAGCCAAAAATACCCAAGTTCAAGCCCGCCTCTTTATCTCTGAACACAACTCCGAAAGCAACGCAACATGAGTCGCTTCTGCACCACATGTTGGAAAGTTCTTGGGCCGTGACCTGTACAGCTATCCCCTTTTCTGCCAGCCTTCCGGCCAGTGGAGTTCGGAGCCCCACTTTTCACTCGGGGCCACACGCAACGGAGGATTTCGATCTGCAAAACGGCGTGGTTTTTGTGGGCTGGCTTCATCCTTAAAATCTGAAGCTTCTGTCGCCAGAACCGCGCAGAAGAACGCGAAAACCGAACTCAGCGCTGTTGTCCGTAATGGATAATCAACCAGCGAATGAGCTAGAAGAAGAAATATTATAAGCGCTGAGGCACGTTGAAGCAGCAATTCAAAATCATGTCCATTGAATTTGCGCCGCCCCCAAACGTCGTACGCTCTCGGGAAAAACCACACCAGAAAAGCCAGAAGAAGAATCACCCCAAGCACACCAGTTTCAAGGAAGAGCTCAGCGAAATCATTGTGGGCCCGGTTTGCATAGCCAACAAGGACGTCCTTGTCATTCTCAACCGTGGCGTAAACGGGAACAAATGACCCAAGCCCCGTCCCAAATGGCAGCGATCGAAGCGCCGCCTTAAATGTCGCCGTGGCGAGTGGTATACGGAGGTCCTCCAGTTGGTCGCCTTCGAAGCGAGAGAGTATGCTGCCGAGGCCAAACTGTGCAGCAAAGAAGATCGCGAAGAGAACCGCAAGGATAGACATCCGTCCGACCGTCAAGCTGCGCATGGGTTCATGTTCGCGCTCCTTGCGTTGACGCAGCACCATGAGAATGACGCCAGCCAAAGCGATCATGGCGAGAAACACCCCTGCCCTCGAACGGGCCATCGCCAAGCCAGCCACGACCGAGACAAGGAAGACCGCCGAAGCCGCGGACCACAAAATGGAACGCGACGTAAAAGCTCCGATCTTAAGGGTTTGCCCAGTCGTGGTCGCATGCCAGACTGCCGTAAGCACCAGCGTCACGTAAAGGTGCGCCGCAAAGTGATTGCGATTAGCGAAAAAGCCCACAGCCTCAGTCGGATTCGTTACGCTATAGAATCGGAGGCCGCTGCCTGGCCCCTGAGTCATTTGCGCGAAACCAAGGAGCAAAGAAAGCCCCCCGAGAAAAAGCAGCAGCCATGTTATGAGAATCCGATGCCGAAGGCTGAGTTGCAGTCCAGCGAAAAATACGGCCGCCGGAACAATAAGCGAAGCTGCTGCCGCCCATGTCGCCTGAGGGGTCCCCGAAATAGTGGACCAAAAGCCCCCTAGCCCGAGAAACCCCAGGTCCGAAGGTCTCCCCGCCAAAGATCCGCCAATAGCGGGAAACTCGAATGGCAGAGGAAGAAGTTGAACGGCGATAACAACAATAATCCCGGAAGCAAAGTAAAGGATGACGCGGCGCTGCCGCCCGCTTAATTGCCTAAATTTAAAGAAAGACCATAGGGAGAGAGCCAGAAGCGGGACAGAAAATAGCTGGACGATAATATCGCCCATAAATCCCGCGCGTGTCCCTCCCCCAAGGAGAATGGCAAGAACAAGAACGATTCCGCAAAGCCACATCAATATTGTCTCAGGCTCTTAAAATGATCCACAATTGTAAGATCGGTGCTACGGACTAACCTGCTTCTCACCATTTCCGCAGGCAATCCCGCACGCAATTCCAACACCTGCTCCAAGAAGCAAAAATGGAGCGATCCAATCAACCTGCGGCCCTGCCGGAGCGTACACGGGCGCACCAATTGCAACCGGCGAGGGCGGTTCCGACACGACCACCGCCATTTGACCATCGCACACCTTCGACTGGTAACCAGTATGATAAACAATAAACGCACACCCGTTCCCCGCTCGAATGCGATCCCCCGGGTTCAGCTGCATATTATTCGTGGCCCGTCTGAACCCCTGGCCTTTGTCTACGGAAGCGCTTCCCTCCAACTGCAATATCGCGGCCTGAGTTTGCGTTGCCAGGAGCGCGACTATCGAAGCGCTTAAGACCAACTTACGAAACATGATGCCCCCCACTCCGTGCTTTTATACTCAATCTATGGTAGCACTGCTTTTGGGCAATACAATTTGGGCGAGCTTGTGGCACACGCTTAAATTTCGCGTCTCGTGCTCCAGCTACAGTTGATAAGCCCGGCGCCGGTCCATCGGGGATAAAGGGCCACACACGCAAGACCAACGTGCCGACAGCAAGGCCATAAAGGCTTGAATCTCTGCATTTTCTGCGGCGAAAGATGAAACGCGCCTGTGTGAAGTCGTCGTAATTCCTTGGCTCCCGCAGGCGAGCCTGCCGAACTGGCGACGGCGCCGGGCCTCCTTTGCGCAACCGGCTTTTTACCGGCTGCCATACCTCCCGCACTCCCGCCACGGGGACGCCCAAGTCGCCACAAAGGCAAGGGAGCAAGCTGATGAGGAAAAAGCACAACAGAAGGTTGTAATGTGGCCCCATTTCGTACTAACGAGTGGTTGTAAGGCAGTTCGCCTGTGCGACTAGGCGGGACTCAGGAGGATTACGAGGAAAAATGGCTCTGCCCAGGTTTTTGCTACCCGTAGTCGCGGCAGCTGTTCTTAGCGCATGCGGCGGAGGCTCGATAAGCGAACTTAGTACGGAGAACCAGCAACTCACAAAGCGTCCCTCTAAATCGGCCAACCGGGAAGCTCAAGACTCTGCCGACCGCAAGATAGGCCAAGCCGCACCACGCGACCAACAAGCAGCGGTGAGCAATGTGGCTTTGACCCTGGCCTCCGCCTCCGATCCGAAAAGCAAGGCTTATAAAATAGGGCCTCGCGACGTGCTTGAGGTGGCCGTCTTCAAAGTGCCTGACCTCTCCAAGGTTATGCAGGTCTCGGAAGCCGGCACGATCAACTATCCTCTTGTTGGCGAGGTGGAAGCTGGCGGGAAGACTCCGAGAGAAGTTGAGCAGGCTTTGACGAAGTTGCTCGGGGCTAAGTACCTGCAAAACCCACAGATCAGCGTATTCGTTAAGGAATATAACAGTCAGAGGGTTACGGTCGAGGGCGCCGTAAAGAAGCCCGGTGTGTATCCGATACAGGGAGGAATGTCCCTTTTGCAAGCTATTGCTACGGCCAGCGGCTTCGAAAATAATGCAGACGAGACCGTTATTCTTGTCCGCAAAACTGGCGGAAACTCTTCCGCCGGAAAATTCGATGTTTCTCAAATCCGCCAGGGGAAGGCGGAAGACATACAGCTCGAAGCTGGCGACGTTGTTATTGCACCGACTTCCGAAATTAAACAGGGAATGGAAATATTTTACAAGTTAGCCCCGCTCGCCTCGCTAGCCCCATACCTTTAAACGACGCGTTGCCGGCCTGGATGCGAACAGGGTTAGAAAGGTAAGTTCATCAGATGCATAATGCGCATAGGGATCCTTATCAAGAGCGCCCTGACGCTGGGCACGCGCTTGTTACAACCGGTAATTCTTCGATAGGACCGCTAAAGCGAGATCAATACTATCCGTCTGGACTTGATACGCTGGAGGATGGAAGCGATTTTGGCGTTTTTCTGCGGCAGTACCTTCATATTTTTGTCAAACACAAGTGGCTTGTTCTCGGCCTTACGCTCGTGTTTTTTGTGCTTGGCGGCGTTCGGGCAGCCATGCAGACGCCGCTCTATTCCGCAACGTCCAGAGTCCAGATAGATCGGGAAGCAGGCAAAGTTATCGAAGGCGGCGCCACTTCCGCAAGGGAGGAGGGCGGGGCCGAGTTTCTTCGGACACAGTACGAACTCTTGAAGAGCCGTTCCATTGCGGAGCGCGTGGCGTCAATGCTTCGACTTCACGAGGATAAGGATTTCTACAAGCCCTCCGAGGTGTCGCTTCTGGGCCTCCTGACCGGTTCAGCAACAGACGAGTCATCGGAACCCCACGGACGCGCAGTTAAAATGGTCATGTCGCATGTAACGATATCTCCCGTGTCGGTGTCTCGCCTCGTTGATCTCACCTATCTCGATCCAAGGCCGGCCCGGGCCCAGCAAGTGGCCAACGCCTATGCGGAGGCCTATGTCGCATCCACGATCGACAAAAGGTTCCAGGCCAATTCCTATGCCAAGACCTTTCTCGAAGACCAGATCAGGCAACTACAGATCAGGCTTGAACAATCCGAGAAGGCCCTTCTTGATTTCGCGGAACACGAGAAGATGGTGGAGGTGACAGAAAAATCATCTATCGCCGAAAATAATCTTGCTGCCGCTAACACCACCGTCGGCCAGCTCATTTCCGAACGCATCAAGAATGAGCAACTTTGGAAGCAGGTTGAGAAGTCAACCGCGATCAGCCTCCCCCAACTCTTGTCAAATAGTGTCATTGACACATTGCGCGGCCAGCGCAAGGCGCTTGAGACGGAGTACCAGGAGAAGCTGGAGAACTTCAAGCCGAGCTACCCCGAGATGGTCCAAATATCGAATAAACTAAAAGAGATAGACAGGCAGATCGCCACCGAGATTACGACGATCCGCAACGCGCTCAAGGCAGCCTACGAATCCTCGCTTGTACAAGAAAATGAGATGAAGGCTCGCATTGAGACCTTGAGGGAGGAGGTTCTAAGCCTTCAGAAAAGAGGTATTCAGTATAATGTGTTAAAGCGCGAGGTCGAGACCAACCGAGGATTGTACAACAGTCTTTTACAGCGCTACAAGGAGGTGGATATCGCTGGTGGGATAGGCACCAGTAATGTCTTCATCGTGGAGCGCGCGGTGCTACCGGTGTTTCCGTCCGAGCCAAACATACCGCGCCACCTCATCATTGCCTTGGTGCTGGGATTCGGCTTGGGGGCGACGTCTGCCATAATCCTGGAAATGCTCGATGACCGTATACGCGCACCCGAAGAAATGGAGCAGATTTCCGGGCTTGCCACTCTTGGCATCATTCCTAGCGCCGAAGATGGAACGCCAGGGGATGCTCTTACAGATCCGCGCTCGGCGATGTCTGAGGCTTATCGCTCCTTTGCCACCGCTCTGCAGTTCTCCACCGAGTCCGGATTGCCACGGTCGATCGCGGTTACCAGCGCGGGACCGGGAGAGGGCAAGTCGACAACCGTCCTTGCCACGGCCCGCCACTTCGCGCAGATGGGCCTTAAGGTTCTTCTGGTTGATGGGGATCTGCGCAAGCCGTCGCTGCATAAGAAGCAGGGGCTGGACAATGCGATCGGCTTCAGCAACTTCCTGACTGGGGCATCATTACCGCCGGAAGTTATTCAAAGAACAGAATATCCGAACCTTGCATTCATGGGGTCCGGCCCCCTGCCGCCAAACGCAGCGGACCTGCTGAGCGGAACGCGTATTTACTCCCTGATCTCGCTCGGTTCCGAAGTGTTCGATCTCATCATTTTTGATGCTCCGCCCTTGCTTGGTCTTGCAGATGCACAACTGATCGCCAGCGCGGCGGCGGCGACGATATTTGTTGTTGGCGCCGGTGACCAGCGTAAGGGAATGATCCGCTCTGCATTGCGGCGCCTTCAGTTGGCCCGCGTAACGGTACTTGGCTCCGTCATGACCAAATTCCATCCCAAAACTGTCGGTTATGCGTATGCTTATAACTACAAGTATAGTTATCAATACAACTATGAGGAGAGTACACACTCCCACTCCAACACCGGACCTGCGGATCAGGGCCGCCGGAAGCTTTCGAAAATGCGCGCGGCCGAGCATGCTTCGAGTTGATGCACTCGCGGTAGCCCTCGCCATGCTGGAGCGCCCACAGACCGCGAGGCTCGCCCAGGCATCTCGCTTGCCTGAAGGTGTGACGCTCTTACTGGAAATCGCCGCCGGTGAGGCTCAGGCACTAAACACTGCAAGCGAGTTAACCGGACGGCGCGAAGGGACTTTGCAAAAGGCTGCTGGCTTCTTTATCGAACAAGTCCTTTTGCATCCCGGAGGGGACGCCTATCGCATTCTCGGGTCCGACCAGGGAGCCTCCCTCAGCGACTTGCGCCGAAATATGGCTCTCTTGATGAGGTGGTTGCACCCAGACGTCGCGTCGGATGCGTCTTCCTCGAATCGTTTGGACAGAAGCCTCTTCGCCAGCCGGATTACACAGGCCTGGGAGACGATCAAAACAGAGGAGCGTCGCAAGGCATACAACACGTCCCTGGCGTCAAATAGATCCCAGCCTGGGCACGGGACTGACTTCAGGACTGCGACCAGGACTCTCAAAAGGGTGCGGCGGATTCAGGCCGGCACGAGGTTGCATGCGCCATCGAAACAACTGGTGATGCAGCGGATCGAATCCAAGAGCTTTTGGATGCGGCTCCGTCTGCTGCTCGGGAGAGGCCAATGAGCAGACGTCATGAGCGCAAGCGGCATTCCTATAGACGCGGAATCGCAAGATGGACTGTGAGTTGCTGGGCGGTCTTGTCAGAAAACCCCACAAGAACAGCTGTTGTTGGGGTTGTAAGTCTTGTGTCCCTCTGGCTTGTCCTGACGAAAAGCCTGCCATATGCGCTGGCCCCCACGCGCCCTGATGCTGCGCTGGCTTTGAATCCCAATAACCCCGTGGCGCTTATAGTCAAGGCAGAAGAGCTTAGGGGCAGACTTGTAGAGATCACCAGCATCGGGGCAGAGAAGACGAAGGGGACTGAGGTCGACGGGCATGAGGAACGGGCTGACACAATTTCCGACCTGCCTGAAGCAAAGGAAAGCGGAGATGAACCTCTAGGCGAGCGGGAAATCTTGCGCGGGGAGATCCGCGATCTGGCTCTCCGGGCCCTGGCGAATGATCCGATGAACGCGAGGGCTTATCGGTCGCTGGCAGAAGTCACCGGCGGCGCAGATCAGGTTCGCTTGCTCATGCAAGAGGCGTTTAAACGCTCCCGGCGCGAATCCACCGCAGCTTTCTGGTTGCTCAACGATAGTTATTATCACAAGGATTTCAAAGCTGTACTTTACTACTCGGATATGTTGCTGCGCACCCGGCCTGAGTTGGGCACGTATATTTTTAGCTACCTCTCACATCTTGCTGCGGAACCGGACAGCCGCAGCCTTCTTGTGGAACGGCTTGCCGCGAAACCTGCATGGCGCCAAGACTTCCTGGAGGCATTTCCGCAGACTTCTGAGAATGCCGAGGCTCCTCTTCTGGTCATGACAGGGCTGCGAGATGCCGGAAGCACCGTGTCGATCAAGGAACTTGCCCCTTACCTCAATTTCTTGATCAGCACTGATCGTGTCGACGTCGCCTACAATGCCTGGCTGCAGTTCTTAACGAAGTCCCAGGTTGAAAAAATCGAACTGCTGACGAACGGACGCTTCGAAAGCACCCCGAGCGGACTTCCCTTTGATTGGGAGATCGGCCACGGCATTAACGCAACCGTGGATATCGTGCCGTTCGTCAGGAGTAGCGTCGGGAATGCGCTTCATATTAAATTCGGTGATGGGCGGGTGCAATTTCCGGGAATAAGCCAGGTTTTGCTTCTCCCACCGGGCAGCTATCGGCTTGAAGGGAAGTTGCGCGGTGCGATCAGCGGCAAACGCGGATTGCGCTGGCAGGTCCGCTGCACCTCCGGGCAGCATAAAGTCATAGGGGAGACAGAGATGCTCCTCGGCCAATCTCTGCAATGGCGGATCTTCACGCTGTACGCCGAGGTGCCGCAACTTCCGGAATGCCACGGAGAAACATTACGGCTCATCCACGACGCACGTTCGGCATCAGAGGAACTCGCGTCTGGAGAGGTTTGGTTCAGCGATCTTCGTTTCACGCGCGTGCTTCCAAAAACTGCGCAGTGGACGCCTGCCCAGTAAACCCGATGACGGCGTCCACGGCCGTGCGCTCCGAGCGAATTCAGCCTGCGCCTCGGACGTGCCCACGGGGCCGCCTTATTTGAAGGAGACACCCACGGCTTTAAGGAAGTTTCGGCGGCAGCAGCAATCATGCTGTGGAACAGTTCGCGTGAACCTAAAACCGCCGCTCTTGCCAGGATAACAAACGGGCTATTCAAGCATCATTGGCTGGGGCACGAATAGATGGGGCGGTGCGTGCGAGTTTTGCTGCGGCTGGGTCTGGCGATTGCAATTTTGTCGGGCGCGACGGCTAGTGCGCTAAGAGCCGACACGAACCCGGCGCTTGCTCTGTTTCTCGGCTACTCGAAAGCCGTCAATAGCGTCGCTTTCTCCGCGAACGGGCGGCAGGCAATCTCCGGCAGCCAGGATAATGTGTTGAGGGTTTGGGACATACCCACAGGGCTCCTTCTCAGAACCCTCGATGCGCATGCGAACAGGATCAACGCGGTGGCGTTTTCCCGGGATGGCGGCAAAATCCTGTCGGGGGCGAGCGACCAGAGCGTCCGCATCTGGTCAGTCACGACAGGGCAACTCGTCACAACCATGGAAGGGCACGCAGGCGAAGTTCTGTCGGTTGCCTTTTCGCCGGACGGCATGCGAGCCCTCTCGGGAAGCGGTGACAAGACGATCAAGCTTTGGGATATTGCGACGGGCGACTGCCTCAAGACCTTCGAAGGGCATTCGGACGAGGTGCTGTCCGTCGCATTCTCGCCTGATGGCCATAAAGCGCTCTCGGCAAGCAAGGACAAGACACTCAAGCTCTGGGACGTGGAAACAGGGCAAGTCCTCAAGACGCTCGAGGGCCATGCCGACGCCGTGACTTCTGCCGCCTTCTCTCCAGACGGAAAGCTGGCCCTTTCCGCGAGCAAGGATAAGACGGCCAAGCTTTGGGACGGGGAAGCAGGCGAACTTCTCAGGACTTTCGAGGGGCATGCAGATGAGGTGCTATCGGCTGCGTTCTCAAGAGACGGCCGCCGGATTCTGTCCGCGAGCAAGGACAGGACGCTGAAGCTCTGGAATGCGAAAAGCGGAGAGGCGATCAAGACCTTCGAAGGCCATTCCGACGTTGTCACCTCGGCTGTGTTCACCTCCGATGGCGGGCAGGCCCTTTCCGGAAGCTGGGACAAAACGCTGAAGCTTTGGGACATTAAGTTGGGGCAGCTTCAAAGCACGATCGACCTGCAATCGCCGAGTTTCTGGCCGAACGGCTACCGCAACTTTTTCTCGGGCGTCGGACTTACCAAAAGCGCCGGCCCTGTCCAGGTCGAGGAACAACTCAAGGAAAAGGGGCTGAGGCGCGGCAGCTCCGTCTTGCTGCGCGTCTTCAAGGGCGATCTTGAGGTGGAGCTATGGATGAAAAGCGGCGGGCATTACGAACTGTTCGCCACTTATCCGATTTGCGCCTGGTCGGGCCAGCTCGGTCCGAAAGTGCGCGAGGGCGATCTGCAAGCCCCCGAGGGCTTCTACGGCATCGGCAAGGAGCAGCTCAATCCGAACAGCCACTATCATCGCGCTTTCAATGTCGGATACCCGAACGCGCTCGACCGGGCATACAACCGGACGGGGGCAAACCTGATGATCCACGGGTCATGCGCCTCGGTCGGCTGCATCGCGATGACCGATGCGGCGATCGATGAGCTATGGCTGCTCGTAACCGCAGCCTTGGATAGCGGGCAGGAGCGCGTTCCGGTGCACATGTTTCCGTTCAGAATGACGGATGAGCGGCTGGCCGCCTTCGCCTGGCATCCGTGGGCGGATTTCTGGCGGGACATGAAGCCGGCTTACGACTTTTTCGAAGAAAGCCATATCCCGCCGCAGGTCAGCGTCTGCAACAAGCGCTACAGCGTTCAGGGGCGCACGGGAGGAGCCTGGACGCCTGTGTCACAGACAGGGTGCTCTCCGAATGGGGACCACATGCTTCATTAGAGCTTATCCGCTCTTTGATGGAATCAAAAGCGGGTCTAAGTTTTTGTTTTATCGTGCCTCTTGTCGGAAAACCGCTTCACACTTTTCCGGACGCACTCTAAGCGGGCTATTCCGTTGTATTCCGCGGATCGGGCGGCGGCGAGGCTACAGGCTCGGTCCCGCGCCAAACCCGGTCGTAAACGGCCCATTTGCGTTCATCGGTGGTGAAAGACGCATAGATCGCCACGCCACGAAAGTGGCCGGAGGTCTTGGCGGCGCGAAGTCCCGCCGCGATGCCGTTGAGGCTGTGCTCGATGGTTTCGACATCGGGGCGATGGTAATCCTTGTCGTCGTCATAAGCGGGGACGCCCATGAGCCATTCGCAACCGCCCTCCCGGGGCGACGGCAGAGCGGCGGCGACGTCCCGCGTCCAGGCCGCAATCAGCTTCTCGAAGGCAGACGCGGACGTCAAGCCGGTGTTGTAGGCCATGACCGCGATCTCGTTCGCATTCCGGCAGATCTCGCGCAGGAAGGGCAAGTCCCAGTGCATATCCTCGGGCGGCTGGCCCGGTATCGGCGGAGGAAAGGCCGCGACAGACAGCGTGCGGCCGCCTATCGCGGCTTTCACGTCCCGAAGCAGTTCAAGATACCCGGATGTTCCACTCGCAAGCGGTTCGATGTTCAGGTGGACGCCATCGGCGCCCGCCTCGACCAGACGGCGCGCATGATCGGCGAACGCTTTTCGCTGCGCCTCGTCCCTCAGGCGCACGTCGGCGTCCAGGATTCCGCCGGTCCAAGGAATGACGCGGATTTCGGGCGCGATCCGGTGAATCTCTTTCAGGAACGCCGCCGCCCGTTCAAGATCGTAGCGAACGAAGCCTGCTTTCGACCGCCAGCCGGGCCAGCCCTCCCGGTCCATCGGTCCGAGAAAAGGGTAGATGCGCTTGATCCCGCGCGCCCGCAGGCTCTCGACGAGGGCCGCGATCTCGGCCGGAGTTGGGCTCTCGTGCATCCAGTGCCGGCGCATCCACAAGGCGTTGTCGCCCCTGTCGAACGCGCCCCTCGCCTCGCGGGCACGCGCCGGCCCAGCCACCGCGGCAGCCTCGAGCCATAGGCCCGCGGCCACAACGCAAAAGACACCCACGAAAATTGCGACAACAGCCGCCTGTCTTGTCCCCCTCACCTTTCCCTCCAAGCGCTACGCCGTGCGCCTGAGCATGAGGGTTGCCCAGCCCTCCAGGTCGCGGCGGCGCACCAGGCAAAAGCCGGTTGAGCGGTAGCGGCCCAGAACCTCTCTCGCTTGCCCGGAAAGCAGCCCCGAAAGGATCAAGATGCCGCCAACGCGCGTGAGCGCCCGCAAACGCGGGGCGAGCATGAGCAGCGGCTTCGCCAGAATATTCGCCATCACGACGTCGAAAGGGGCAGCCTCATAGGCGAGCGCTGGCTTCGCGCCATCCCCCACGAAAAGCCGCACGCTCGCAGCGCCATTTTTGCCGCAGTTTTCGCGGGCGACTGCGATGGCGACGGGGTCCAGATCCACGGCGGCGGCGAAGGCCCGACGCGAGAAGGCCTTGCACGCCGCGATGGCGAGCACGCCCGAGCCCGTGCCGAGATCGAGCACCGAGAAAGGCCGCAGCAGCGCGCCAAGCCGATCCAGGGCAAGCAGGCATCCCAGCGTCGTACCGTGATGCGCTGTGCCGAAGGCGCGGCCGGCATCGATCTCGATCGCTCCTTGCGAAACGATCCGCGCCCGGTCGTGGCTGCCGTGGATGGTGAAACGCCCTGCCCTCACAGGCGGCAGCGCCTTTTGCGTCTCGCTCACCCAGTCGGTGTCGGGGATCGACTCGACCGCGATCGAGGTGTGTTTCAGCGCCGCGCCCTCAAGCAGGCTTGCCGCGCCTTCCGCCAGAGCGCCATCGTCATAGCACTCGACGAACCAATGGCCGTCATCGTCCTCGTGATAGACGAGCGTATAGTCTTCAAAGCTTGGCGTTTCGCCCACGAGTGCGCCCGCCTGGGCGGCCTCTACCTCGGAAACAAATCCGAGCACTGTCTTTCTGGAAGGGGTCATCGTGCTAAGCCATGGTGGGCGCAGCTTGCCATGCGCCGAGGAGATAGTCGCGCGCATCTTCGAGGTCGCGGATGCGCGGTGTGTCGACTCCGTCGACAATAAGCAAGCCAAGCCGTCTCAGATGCACGCAGCCATCCTCGATGTCGAAGTCGCATCTCACCCCGAACTCGCCCTGCAAAAATTTCTCGGCCTCGTATTTCACTTCCTCCAAACCGCGATGGCCATGGCGAAGCAGGAGCGCATAGGTGAGAACGGCTTCCTTGATATCTTCCTCCTCGGCATCGTCGTTGAGGAGCGTGAGCACGCTCTGATTGCTCGCAATGTTGTGGAAGTAAAGGCTTTTCGCGAGCTTCGCCATATAGCGCGTGCGCGTATTGAAAAAATTTGTGACGGTGCGGATGATGGCGCCGACCGCCCCCGCTATCGTAAAGAAGACAAAGAAAAGGCTGATGGCGACAGCCGCCACGAATTTCAGCACCGCCATCACAATGGCAAACACGGTGCTGCCCCCGGAGCCGACCCAGAGCCAGACCCGGTCGAAGGGCGAGAACCGGATCTTCGCGTTGGGAAAGAGGATTTCCAGCTCGGTTTGCGCGATGCGCCGGAAGATCTTGAGATGCAGCGTGTGTTCGGAAACGCCCTCCAGCATCTGCTGACTTCTGGCGCGCCGCACGATCTTCTCGGCCTTCTTCCGGCTGATGTTTTCAGACCTCATCATTTCCGCGACGCGCTGCGCGAACGGCTTCAGTTTCAGCCCGATAAAGAGCCTGCGATAGGCGTCAACCTGGACTTCGCGCTTGCGCAGCCACAGGCTTTTCCAGGGCCGCACGAAGATCTTGTCCTTGATTTCTCCCCGGTAAAAGAGAAGTTGAAAATCGTATTCGTTAAGATCCACTTCGGCCGAAAATCCTGAGTAGTGTTCCGCCTCAAGGTTCTTTTGCAAAGTTGGGTGATCGATCACCAGATAGTTCGCGCTGACGACGAGATCGATGACCATCTCCTTCAGCTTTTCGAGCTGCTCGCGGCGTTCGTGGCCCGCGATCACCCTGTCATTGATGGTTTCATCGTCCGGATTGAAGGCGTCGTAAGCCTCGATGATGGTGTCGAGCAGCCTCGCAGATTCGACCTGCCGCAGCGCGCACATATAGCGCACAACCTCTTCGGCAAGCTCCCTCTGATCTGGCTCGAAGCACTTGTCGAGCACCCGCTGGACGATATCGTTCCGGTCCACAGGAATGAATTTCTCCGGATTGATGGATGCGATGGGCTGCGCGACGACGTCGACGCCGGTCTCGGTTTCCTCTTGCGGGGGAAAGGACAAAACTACCGCCGGATCGGCCGCCGGCCGCTGTTTCATACGCCCCCTCCAACTCATACTCATACGCGGATTTAGCCGTTTTGATGGACAGGGCAACAAAGCGCGGCCCGAGCCAAAGTGACACCTTCGCCGGCAGCGAAGCCGCCGTCGCCCGCGCATCATAGCAAATCACCTTTGCCGATGCGCGCTCCCCGGCTATCAATCTATATTCGGCGAAAGGGATTTTTGCGGGGCGGCATGGCCGAGATTTTCATTTCTTATGAGAGAAAGCGGCGGAAGGCGGCGGAGCACCTCGCAGTAATTCTGCGCTGCTATGGTTATTCCGTCTGGTTCGACTACAACCTCCTGAAGGGCGTGGATTTCGTCTTCCAGATCGATGCAAAGATTCGCGAGGCGAAGGCTGTCATCGTCCTTTGGTGCACGAAGTCCGTTAAATCGCGGTGGGTCGTGGAGGAGGCCGGCCTTGCCCACGAGCTTGGCAGCCTCGTGCCCGTGAAGATCGAGGCATGCGAGCTTCCCGTAGGCTTTCGCCGTCTCGACTATCTCGACTTGGCCGATTGGAATGGCGCGCCGCTCGACCATAATCTCTACCGGCTCCTGGACGAACTGGAGCAGAAGACCGGACGGCCGCCGAGCCTCAATCTCAAAGCAGTGCGAGCCTATGAAGAAGCGTGGCGGCGCTTCGGTGCGCCTTCGCTGAAGGAATTTACGCTGGAGAAGGCGCCTGCAATTCCCAATGATGACCGAAAGCTGAAGGAGAAGAAGCCACGCAGGCCTGCGGAAGCGCGTATCAAGGTCAGAAACGTCATCGCTCACGGCGCGCCAGAGGGGCGGTTCCTGCCGGGCGCAGGCAAGACCGAATGGTTCCAGGATGCCGAGGACGGGCCGGAGATGGTGATCGTACCCGCGGGCTCTTTCATGATGGGATCGCCAGAAACCGAGAATGAAGGCCCCCGGCACAAGGTGACGATCAACCGGCCCTTCGCTGTCGGCCGCTTCGCTATCACTCGCGATCAGTTTGCTGCCTTCATCTCAGCCACGGGCTATGAGACGGAGGGCGGGACCCGTGTGTGGAACGGGAAAGAGTGGAAACTCGCCTTCGAAAAGTCCTGGCGCGATCCCGGTTTCGCGCAGGACGGCAACCATCCGGCCGTGTGCGTGAATTGGGACGACGCCAAGGCTTATGTCGCCTGGCTGAACGACGGAATGGCAGCAGAGCCATACAGGCTGCTGAGCGAGGCTGAATGGGAATACGTTTGCCGGGCCGGAACTGCTACACCCTTCTCGTGGGGATCTTCGATCACGCACAAGAAGGCGAATTATGGTTACAGATATTTCTACGGCCAGAAGACCGTGCCTGTAGAAAGCTTTCGGCCCAACCCCTGGGGCGTTTGGCAGATGCATGGCAACGTTTGGGAGTGGTGCGAGGATTGTTGGAACGAATCCTACGTCGGCGCTCCGGATGATGGAAGCGCCTGGACAGACGGAAATTGCGCCAATCGTCTTCTTCGCGGGGGATCCTGGAAAACCGGCCAGACAACCCTCCAAGCGGCTTACCGGCTCAAGGGCACTGCGGCCAACCGATATAGCAACAGGGGGATTCGCGTCGCCAGAACGCTGCCTGCCGACTGAGGTTGCGCCCCGCACCCGGCCCCATCGCGGACGGGAGAGGCGACGACTTTGCAAGCCCGGCAAGGGGCGTTGGTCCGACCGCGGATGTTAACGTGAAGCACGCCCGAAACCTTCCTCTTTGCCGCCGAAACGAGTATGAAGGGCCGTCATCGCAACCGCCCGCCCCTCAGAGTCCAGTCGCATGCCGCATCGGAAGACCGCCTTCGTCCTCACCCTCTCTTGCGCCGACAAGCCCGGAATTGTCGCCGCCATCGCGGGCCTGCTTGCCGAGTACGGCTGCAACATCACCGACAGCGCGCAGTTCGGGGATATCAAGGCCGGCCGCTTCTTCATGCGCGTGTCCTTCTCCGCCCGGAATGGTCTGGACCGCGAAGAGGCGCAGCGCATGCTGGCGCCGGTCATCGAACGCTACGGCATGACGTCAGCCCTGCATCCGATCGCCGAGCGGATGCGCGTGCTCATCATGGTCTCGAAACACGGCCATTGCCTGAACGACTTGCTCTACCGCCATCGCGTCGGGTCGCTTCCCGTCGAGATCCCGGCCATCGTCTCGAACCATCGTGACTTCTACCAGCTTGCGGCGAGCCACGACATCCCGTTCCACCACTTGCCGGTTACTATCGAAACCAAGGATAAGCAGGAGCACCGTCTTGCCGAATTGATCGAAGACGAGCGCATCGATCTCATTGTGCTGGCCCGCTATATGCAAGTGCTGTCGGAAGAGCTGTGCCAGAGCCTGGCGGGCCGCGCCATCAACATCCACCACTCGTTCCTGCCGAGCTTCAAAGGCGCGAAACCCTACCATCAGGCGCACGCGCGCGGCGTGAAGCTGATCGGCGCGACGGCGCACTATGTGACGCCCGTGCTGGACGAGGGGCCGATCATCGAGCAGGAGGTGGCGCGCGTCGACCACGCCATGTCGACCCAGGATCTCGTCAATATGGGGCGCGATGTGGAATGCCTTGTCCTCGCGCGCGCGGTGAAATGGCATGTCGAGCACCGGGTTCTGCTGAACGGAAACCGGACCGTCATCTTCCGCTGATGCCCAGCCGAGGGGGTGTAAAGGACCGCCTTTTCAAACTATTTTGAGACACTTTTAGCAGTTAAGTCTGAGCTTGTTTTGAGTTTCACCTTCATCAGGGAAAAGGATATATTCACCCCATAACAATAAGAGGTGGTGACATGAGTAAGATTGATGGTGTCATTGCAGATGTGGGCGCCGCGATAGAAAAGTTAAACGACGTCCAGAACCGTCTCAGGGAACTGAAGATAGAGACGGAGTCAGTAGAAAAGGCGCGAGATCAACTTCGCAGGTCCAAGACGCCAAAAAAGGGCGCCTCCCATTGACGCCCTTCGAGGCCGGCGATGATGGGGGCGCGATTTCCTCTTGTCATTTCAGCTATAAACCTGCTTTGTGGACCCATCGTTGAGCGCCTCGCCTTGAGGCGGTGGAAGATTGAGCGAGGGTTCCATGCAGGCGGTCAGCCGTTATGCGATCCAGAGCCTTGGCGTAGCGCTGGTCGTTACCGCGCTGAAGGGTTTGGCCTGGTGGATCACGGGCTCTGTCGCGCTCCTATCCGACGCACTTGAAAGCATCATCAACGTTGCCGCCGCGGGGGCGGCCTATTTCGCGCTTCGGGTCAGCGCGACGCCACCCGATGAGAAGCATCCCTTCGGCCATCACAAGGCCGAATATTTCTCTGCCGTCCTGGAAGGCGCGCTGATCGCCTTGGCCGCCGTCGCCATCTTCCGGGAAGCCGTCATCCACTTCTTCGAGCCCGTGCAACTCGACGCGCCGGGGCTTGGCATCGCGGTCAACGTCTTCGCATCCGCTATTAATGCGGTGTGGGGCTGGCAGCTTCTTCGAATCGGCCGCCGCGAAAGATCGCCCGCGCTCGATGCCGATGGGCGGCACGTTCTGTCCGATGCCGTTTCATCGACCGGCGTCATCATCGGGGTGACGGCCGCCGTGCTTACGGGCTGGCTGCAACTCGACGCCATCGTTGCGGCGTGCGTTGGCGTTTACATTCTCATCCAGGGCTGGGGCCTCGTGAAGGACAGCGTCGGAGGCCTCATGGATGAGGCGCCGGACGAAGAAACGCTTGCCCGGATTCAGGATACGATCGCGAAAGCTGCGGAGGGCGCCATCGAGGCCCATGACCTGCAGACGCGCCCCGCAGGCCCCGTCACATTCATCCAGTTTCATCTCGTGGTCCCGGCCAGCATGACCGTGACGAGGGCGCATGACATCTGCGACCGCATCGAGAACGCGCTTCGGGACACCATTCCCGGCGCGCACGTCACGATCCATGTCGAGCCCGAGCACAAGGCGAAACACGCGGGCATCATCATGCGCTCGGCGGGGGGTATTTCTTGAAGCTCGCCCCTCGTGTGGCATCTCGTAATTGCCTATGAGAGCTTGCCGCGAAGTTAGGAGGCATTTAAACTAACAGTTTTCTAGTGCTGCGTCGCGCAGACGAGCGCACTCATCAGCAGCCCCAGCTCAACACCTCAGCGAGAGCGGTGGATGACGTGAGCCCGTGTGCGAGCGCTTGTTCATAGCCGGTGATCAAAGTGCTTCTGAATTCGTTGGCTGCTCTTTGGCCTGCATCATTATTCTTAAGCCCCACAAGCAAACTTGCAGGCGCCCTCGGCTGACTTTGCGTCAACATAGGCAAATACCCTACAAAAACATAAACGCGGCCGGAGCCGCGCCGTCACGGTTTATAGCCCCGCTGTTGGGGGGCTAAATCCGAGGAATTTTGTAGATTTGTACGTTGGTCTCGTGCGACTATCTGAACGAATACCTAAATGTATTCAATAGAATTTCAATCAGTTTTGTGTGATAGTTGGCGTTATTACCTAAATTTATCTTAAACAGCTCAAGTAATATATTTTTTTCCTCCCCTGTAAAATCATCGACATTCCGTAATGCCATATACCACTTATCAAATATGCGATTTTCAATCGGCCGATCTAACATTGTAATAAAGCCGGAATGCCGGACATCTTTTTGTATTTTTTCATACAGCGTATGAATAACGCTCTCATCGCCCTCCAAAAATTGGACAAAACTCATATCACGATAGCACAATAATCCAGTCACGCTAAATTTCATATTATTTATGATTGATTTATTTACGATGTTATTAAGATCAGCCTCATGGAACCGCGAAGTTGCCGAGCTGAAATATGACAATATGTGCAACATCATCGTCACCTTTTTTTAAGCGCGGCCTGCTCGACCGAGGGGGAACGGCCAAGAGCAGGCGCGACCCGCCGATTCTCACCCAGAGTAATGAAAAAAAGGCAAAGGTGACGCTAGCATTGCAGTTGCAATTTCGTCTTAAAATGGGCCTTATGGCGGCGGCCTGAGCGCCCACGCCAGAGGGACCATGCGATGATGCCCGCTGGCGCGATTGTCGTTACGCGAGCCTTATGGCGATGCGGCGGAATTGTCTTCGGCTGGACAGCGAAAAAGCGGCGGGCCACAAAGATGAGATATGCGTTTGCTGTGTTGGCATCGCATTGGCGCAATCCGGATCGTCGCCGCCATGGCGAAGGCCAGCATGACGGCGGCCGTGGCGGTTCCATCCGTGCCAGGAGCGGGTCTCGTTATGATCAAGGCCCAGCTCGTTTCTCGCGTTTCGAAGCTACGTCCTCGATGGCCCAGCCCGCTTGTCGACGCGAACGATAGTCGATCGAGGTTCCCGCCGGAGTTCGGTGCGAGCAGGGGCCGGTCCTGTCTCGATCGTGCGCCGGATCAACGAACCGCGCGTCCAAAGCCCGGGCGGCTTGCATCGTATTCGCCAGCATCACCGGCCAGTTCCACATAAGCCAGTCGTAAAGGCGCGGCATTTTGGTCGCCATCGTCCGCCGACAGCGAATCCAGTCCGAAGGCCTGGTCTTCGCGACGCTTTGCCGTTCTCGCGATGGGTTTGGCCTTGCCCCAGGAGGTGACGCGGTGATTGGAAGCGCACGGACAATTGTCGCGTCGATCTCATGAAGCCGTAGTCGCTATCGGCCGCAGCAACGCAAAACCGAGCGCAATAGCCCGCTTTCGGCACCATGGCGATAGCGCCAGTGCGTCGGCTTCCAAGCTCCGTACCGCTCTGGCACATCGCGCCGGGAATGCCTGTCCGATAGCGATAGATGACCGCATCGACAAACAGGCGGTTGTCGGCCGCCGTGCCGCCGACGTGCCCCTCGCGGCCGGGTTGGAAATCCCTGATCTTCGCCCATTGGTCGTCGCGCAAGGCGTAGCGGTGCATGTGCCGGCCTCCTTATTGCCGACACCCCATGAGTCAGAGAAAAAGTGATCTGGGAATCCCATAAGACGACCGCCAAAACCGAGGCACACGAATTCCTACCCGCTGTGGCTCAGCCGACTCGCTTTAACTGACGACACGCTCTAGCCTTCGACGAAGAAGACGATCGATTGCCCGGCCAGAGCACTGGCGGTCTTCGTTGGCGCCACTTGGCCCAACATTCTGCCAGATGGAAATGCGCTGTCCGGTGTGGCTTGCGCGAGCACGGCGCGAAGTTTCCCATCGACGCCTCAATCTCTCCAGACGCTTCGCCGTCAACACGCCTGTGGAAAGAGCAGCCTGTCTAACGATAAGTTTACCTATCTACCTTTATACATGCAAGCAAACTACAACCTTAAGCGAAGGACGCTTGTGTGCTCTCCCGGCTTAGGATCACGGTGCGCATCTATTTCATTCTTATCCTGGCCGCGTTCGGGATGCTCATCTCTTCCGGCATCGGGCTTTGGACGGTACGCTCGCAAATACTGGATGACCGGCGGCTTGAGCTTCGCAATCTTCTCGATATGGCCCTTTCAATAGCCCGCGCCAGCATGATGGCTGCCGGCGGTCCAACAAGCGAGGGCGGCCAGAAGGCCTTCTTCTCAATCCTCCTCTCAGCACACTTCGGAGATGAAAAGCAGGCGAGCTATATTTTTGCCTATGACTATAATGGTGTTACGAAAGTTCTGAATGATCCAACTAAAATTGGCGAGAACCGCATCGGACTTACCGACCCGAATGGCGTCAAGTTTATCCAAGAACTCATCAAAACTGTCAGGGGACCTTCCGAAACGGGCTTTGTCAACTACGAATACGAAAAAGGAGTTGGCGGTCCAATAACACCCAAGCTTTCACTTGTGCAGAACGTCCCCGAGATCGGAGGCTTGGTTGGCGTTGGAGTTTACCTTGACGATGCGAACGCCATCTTCATGCGACGGCTCCTCATCGACGCCGGATTGTTCACTCTTGCGCTGATTGCGATCGCTCTATTGGGGTACGTCATCAGCTGGTCCATCACGGAGCCGCTTTCCAGCCTCGTCATCAAAATCACCCGCCTTGCCAATGGCGATCTGGACATTCCGCCACCGTGCTCGAGAGAACAGACGGAACTCGGCGAGATCGCCCAAGCGGTCGATGTTCTGCGAGCAAACGCTGTCCAACAGAGGGCGCTTCAGTGGAGAGTCCAAGAGCAGACCAAACTTTTGATTGAACAAAAGGAAAGGGCCGAGCAGGCGGTCAGAGCAAAAGCTGAGTTTCTGTCTAATATGTCGCACGAATTGCGCACGCCGATGCACGCCATTCTTAGCTATTCCGAAATCAGCCTGACAGCCTTTGAAGAAGAAAACGCGCAAACTATTCGAAAATATATCGAGAATATCATAGTCTCCGGAAGGCGTCTCCTCGACCTTCTGAACAATCTCCTGGATTTGGCGAAAATGGACTCGGGGAAAATGATCTATAAATGCGAGCCTGGCGATTTCAAGCAGGTGATCGAGCACGCGCTCATGGAGCTGGATGGCCTTCTGTCCCAAAAACAGCTTCAAGTGCACACCAAGATAAACCATCAAAACACAGAAGCGGTGTTCGATCGGCACCGCATGATTCAGGTTCTGGTCAATCTCGTTTCGAACGCAATCAGGTTCTCGGATCCAGGGAGCAAGATCTCTATCGAGCTTTCCTCGGACCGCATGCCGGACGGCGAGCGGACTCTTTGCTGCCGGGTTTCCGACGAGGGCCCGGGCATTCCCGAAACAGAGCTCAATACTGTGTTCGACAAGTTCATACAGAGCAGCAAGACGAAAACCGGCGCAGGCGGCACCGGGCTTGGACTTGCGATCTGCAAGGAGATCGTAGCGTCACACGGCGGGACAATTTGGGCGGAGAACGCGAAGCCAAAAGGTGCAGTTTTCTGCTTCGTGTTCCCGGTAAGACTAGTACAGCCCGAGGCAAGTTCGCACTCACTTCGCCGCACGCTCTCAAGCGATCTTGCCTCGGATAAGCTGTACTAGAATCAATAGGTTGCAAGTACGCCTTATCCGCGGGAAGTCCTGTCAGCGCCCAGCAAGTGGGTCGGGACTTCCCGCGGGGCGTACTAGGCTCAAGGAGCGGTTTAGAAAATGAGCATGAGCGCCCGGTCGAAAATACTTGCCGTCGATGATGAGGAATTCAACCTCGACATCATGGACCACCATTTGGCTCGGGCGGGCCTTGCGGTGGTGCGAGCCGAAGACGGCATCTCCGCCTTGCAAAGGCTGGAAGAGAACGCCGACATTGAGCTGATCGTCCTCGATAGGATGATGCCGAACCTTGGCGGCATGGAGTTTTTGCAGCGAATCAAGGCTGACTCACGCTTTCAGGATATTCCTGTCGTCATGCAAACAGCGGCGGCCGCGAGCAATCAGGTCGTGGAGGGCATCAAGGCCGGCGTGTATTATTACCTGACCAAACCCTATGAAGGCGCAATACTGATAGGGATTGTCAACGCAGCGCTACAGGATGCGAAAACCAAAAAGAAGTTGAGGGAGACGGTTCGCGTCTATAACCGGATCCTGGGCCTGTTGGAGGAGGCGCGCTTCCACTTCCAGACCTTGGATGAGGCAGTCAATCTCGCCAACTATGTAGCAGACTGCTTTCCAGAACCCGAAAGAGTTGTATTGGGGCTGCATGAGCTACTCATCAACGCGGTTGAGCACGGAAATCTTGCCATCGGGTACGCCGAAAAATCTGCGCTCTTGCGGAATGGCGAGTGGCATGCGGAGGTAGAACGCAGGCTCGGCCTTCCCGAAAATCAAAACAAGTTCGGCCACCTCAGCTTGAAGGTGACCCGAGAGGCTGTCGTTGTTTACATCAAAGACGATGGCAAGGGATTTGTGTGGCGTGACTACTTAGAGTTCTCACCCGATCGCGCGACTGATTTGCATGGACGGGGCATCGCGGCCTCCTGCGGTGTGTGTTTTGATAGCGTCGAATATTTAGGCGCCGGCAATGAAGTGCGGTGCACGGTGAAGTTCGACCAGGGAATGCGCCTGACTTGAAGGTTGTCAGGCTGGGGGTCTTTGAGTGACGCTCCGGACCGGCCTTGGAAGACAGCGGTTTGTACTGTTGAGTGCTGCACAAGTTCCGGTTCTCGCCCGCTGCGCCAGTAAGCGGTACATTGTGTAGTACAGCCGGAGGCAAGTTCGCTCCCCTTCGCTGCCCGTTACAGAAGCGAACTTGCCTCCGATAACTGTACTAGAATCAAATAGTTGCTAGGCCATGTGGACGGATTTGATCCAGATTAGGCCAAGCGCCAGGGCCACAAACGAGGCATAATTCTGCGCGGTCTTCTCGCATCTCATAGCGACCCGCTTGAAGCGTTTGAGCTTGCCGAAGGCCTGTTCGATGCGGGCGCGGCCTTTATACAGTATTTTGGCGAAGAAAGCCGGCTTCTTCCTGGTGTTCGACCGGAACGGTATAACCGGGCAGATGCCGCGTTTGCGCGCCGCCGCGCGGTTGGCCGCCGCATCGTATCCCTTATCGGCCACGGCCGCCCGCGGCGCGATTTCCGGCCCGATGTCGAGCAGCGTCTCGAAGGAGCGGCTATCGTGGGCCTCGCCGCCTGTCAGATGAAAGCCGATGGGAAGCCCGTCCTTATCTGTTTTTAAATGGATTTTTGTTGAGAAGCCCCCACGCGATTTGCCGAGCGCCTGGGCGTCCTGCCCCCCTTTGCGCCCGCCGCGGACACATGCGCCCGCACGATGGTGGAATCAAACATCTGCACCAGATGGGCGCTTTCGCTTAAGCTCGCCAGCGCCTCGAAAAACGCCTCGAAGGTTCCTGTCTGGCTGAGCCGCCAGAACCGCTTCCACACGCTGTTCCAATTGCCGAACTCGGCGGGCAAAGCCCGCCAGGTGATGTTGTGGACAGTAAAATAATGCAGCGCTTCCAGAAACTTGCGATCGTCGTGACCGGGCTCGCCCCGCTTGCAGCGCACCGCCCGGAACACCTCGATAGCAATGTCCCAATCCCGCTCCGTCATCTGTGTCAGCATGACCGGCCCTCCCGAAGCCGGTCACCCATGAATCACTGAAAAACTGATTTGGGAATCTACAATCGTTCAGCTTGCGGCAATCCGTCCACAGGGCCTAGCATTACAGTTGCAGTTTTGAGTTAAGATGCGCCTTTCTGGCGGCGGCCTGATGCGCCCTTCGCCAGAGGGACCAGGCGATGATGCGCGCTGGCTCGATGCGCCGTTGCGCGAGCCTTGTGGCTATGCGGCGGATTTCCTGGATGGACCAGCGGATAAGCGGCGGATCGGCGGGATCTTCAATCGCCGTTTGGGTTGGGCGGGAACCTTATTGGCGCGGCAGCGGATCGTGGCCATCATGGCGAAGGCCAGCATGACGAGCGAGACGTGCCGGTTCCATCCATGCCAGGAGCGGGTCTCGTTATGATCAAGGCCCAGCTCGTTTTTTGCCGTCTCGAAACTGTCCTCGATGGCCCAGCGGCAGCCCTCCACACGCACCAGTTTCTCGATGGAAGTTCCTGCCGGAGCCCAGGTGGAGAAGAAAGCCAAATCTTGATCTGCTATGGTGCGCCGGAGTAAAAGGCCGCGCGTCCAAAGCCCGGGGCGGCCCTCCTCATACTCGCTGGCATCGATATCGGCCAGTTCCACATAAGCCCAGTCATAAAGGCGCGGCCCCTTGGCTCCATCGCCCGCCGAAAGGCGTTTCCAGTCCGAAGGCGCCAAGCCTTGCGCAACGCTTTCCGCCGTCCCTGCGATAAGCTTGGCCTTGCCCCAGGAGTTGACGCGGTGATTGGAAGCGACGCCAAGCACATAGCCCTTGCCGGCCCGCCGAAGCGCCTTTTCAACCCCGCCAACGCCGTAGACGCTATCGGCTGCAGCCCAAGCAAAAGGCACAGCCGCAGCGATGGCCCGCTCAATCATAGCAACGGCGAGAGCAGGCTTGGTTGCGAAGGCTGTTTTCTCCGGGACATGCGCCGCCTTCATGCGCGCCGGATCGTCCGTCCACGCTTTTGGCAAATAAAGCGCCCGGTCGATGAAGGCGTGGCCGTGCCGCGACACATAGCAGGTGAACACGCCGATCTGGCAGTTCGTGATCTTGCCCGCCGAACCGGTATATTGCCGAGCAACGCCGCATGAGGCCTTGCCCTGCTTGAGAAATCCGGTTTCATCGAAGACCAGAACTGCGTCGTCGTCAGCGAGCGTGTCAAGCGCATAGCCCCGCACGATATCGCGCAGGTCATCGGCTTCCCACTGGCCGCGGCCCAGTATGGCCTGCTGCCGCCACGGGCCAGGATCGCCAGCGGCCTCCGCCCGCATCCAGCCCGTCTTGCGCCGCTCATCGCCAAGCAAGCCGTCCAAGAATGCTCCTGCCGAAGCCGCAACCCGCTCCTGCGTAAACAGCGGACGCATCCGCTCCTTCACATTCCGCAGCGAAGATGCCCAAAGCTCTAGCGTTGCTTCAATCGACGCGCCCGCCATCCATGCCCTCCGAATCACTTAGGCATATGGTTCAGAGCGCGCGATAGAACGCAACTGTAATGCTAGTACGCCTTTTCCGCGGAAAGCCCTGTCAGCGCCCGCAGCAAGTAGGTCAGGACTTCCAGCGGGGGCGGACTAGCCCTGGCTGCCAGAGGTTAGGCCAACAAAGTCGGCGTCCGCTATGCCCCCAATTGCGTTATATGGTTCCGCAACTTCGAATATCGCCTTTCGACCTAAACAAGCTCTCCGGCTCCTTCATCCGTTGGCTTGTCAAGAGATGTTTGCTTAGATCTTGTTTTTACCAACGCCCCTCAGGTCTCCCAATTGCCGTGCGAACCTGCTGCAAATTCGGCGGCAACTCGGCGAGGGACACCAGCCTAACCCTTTGCGCCGCGCGCTTCGTAGATGCCGATCATCTCCCGCACCGCGCGCACGCTATCCTCAAGCATGAACCAATACGGCACCGGCAACTCGAGATTGAAAATCACATCCGGCAGGAACGTGACTTCGGCCATGATGGCGGCCCACGGAATACTGCCCCAGCCGATGGGCAAATGCAGGTCGCCCAGGCCGTAAGCGAGACGCTCGGAGCGCGAGAAGGTCCAGAACTGCGCCGGATCGCCGAACAAATCGTGAATATGCAGGTGGCACGCGACGCGCGCGAGCGCCTTCGCTTCGCTGAGGAAATCAGCGCCTTGCGTGGTGCAAAGCAGAGCCGCATGCGAAAAATCGAGACAGCCTCTGACGTTCGGATGATTGATGGCTTCAATCTCGCGGGCCAGCCGGGACGGCAGCGACGCACGCTCTTTCGATCCAAGCGCATGAATGTTCTCGACGGCGAGGATAACAGAGTGCTTTGCCGCAATGTCGCCCAGCGACGCAAACGCCTCGCGCTGCCTGGCGTAGAACTCCTCGATTTCCGCCTCGGTCTGTCCCGCCATCATGCGGCCCCCGTGAAGAACGAGGTGCCGCGCGCCGATTTCCCCCGCCACCTCGATTGCCGCTTTCGCAACCGTCAGGTGGCGCGCGGCGATCTCCGGCGGCTGCATGAAATTGAGGCCGATAGGGCCATGTGCGGTATATCCGACAGACCGCGCCTTCAGGGCCTCGTGAAGCCGCCGCATCTGCGTCTCGATGATGCGCCCGCCCGCGATCAGGTCCATCATGAAGAGGGGCAACTCGACGAAATCGACGCCAAGCTCCTCCGCCTGGTCGAGGTTTTCCCGTAAGCGATCGAAATGGATGTCTTCCAGGACAGCGCTGGAAAAGCCCGCGCCTCGAACAGCCGCCATCGTCAACCTCACTTGCTGCTGGCATAGAGAAACGATCTGAATTGTATCCGAAGCCTGCCTTCACTGAATGACACAGGCCAGCACAATATCCTATGCAACTAACCCACTGGAAGAAAGGCTGTCAGCTCTCTTCGGACTAGCCATCCTCCTATCTGTCTGATAATCGCAGGCGGGTCGGTTCGTGAGGGTTCGGCTGGTGGCGCTCATCCGTACGATAGCTGCGGTTGCGATTTTGCTTGTGTCCTTCGCGGCGCATGCGGAAAAGCGCGTCGCGCTCGTCATCGGCAATTCCGCCTACCAGACCGTGGGCGCGCTGCGCAATCCGGTGCGCGACGCTAAAGCTGTGGCAGCGGCGCTGCGCGAGGCCGGATTCGCCGAAGTGACGGAGGGCTACGATCTCTCCAAGGCGCAGTTCGACGACGCGTTGAAGCAATTCGGCGACGCGGGGTCGGACGCGGACTGGGCGCTGATTTTCTATGCAGGTCACGGAATCGGCATCGGCGGCGAAACCTATGTCCTGCCGGTGGACACCGTGCTGAAGCGCGCGGACCACGCCGACGACGAGGCGGTTTCGCTGTCGCGGCTGCGCTTCAAGGCGAGCGGCGCGAAGGCGCTGCGCATGGTGATCCTGGACAGCTGCCGCGAAAACCCGTTCGCGTCGCGACTTGCAGCGGAATGGGGAGCCAAGCGCGCCATATCCAGGGGCCTGCCCGCGCCCGCGAAGCCCGAAGGCGACGAGCTGATCGCCTACGCCACGCGTGAAAACGATGTCGCCGACGATGGCGAGGGCGCGCACAGCCCCTTCACCGCCGCCTTTCTGCAGCATCTGCGGGAGCCGGCGCTCGAAGTGCGCTTCCTGTTCGGCAAGGTGCGCGACAGCGTGCAGGCCGCGACGGGCCGCCAGCAAACGCCCACCACTTACGGCGACCTTGGCGGAACCTATTTCTACTTCCGCCCGCCCCAATCCGAAGTGGAAGCGCCTGCCCAAAGACCTTCCCTGTCCGAGGTCGCCGAGGCGTGGGGTGCGGTAGAGCACACGGACAGCGAAGCGGCGCTGGAAGCTTTCATCAAGCGTTTCGGCGAGACGGCCTTCAGCGATTTTGCCCGCGCCCGCCTCAACGAAATCGGAAGCAAAAAGATCGCGACCGTAAAGCCAACCGCACCAGCGCCGAAACCCGCGCCACCCGCCAAAGCAACATCAGCGCAAGCCGGATGCATAGTCGTTGGCGAGCGCCTATCCGCCCCTATCCCGGTTGAAGAAGGCTCCCGTCTTTGCAGCAAGGACGGCACCGCAACGGCAGAAATTCGCCGCATTGTGGAAGAAGCGATTGTCTACGCTGTGGATAATCGAGAAACGACTTGCCCGCCTGGAATCGATTGTTCCTTTATGTGGCAATTGCCTACAAGGGCACCTGTCTTCAGGGTTCGGATTACAGGTGCGAATACCGCCGGCGGCAAGCTCCGGGCGGAGCTTCTGCCGCGCTAAAGATGTTGATGGAGAAATCGGATGATAAGAGTTGCTATATTTTGCTCGGTCTTAGCCAGCCTAGTGGTTTCCGCCTTGTGCGCAGTGGCACAAACGCCGGAGGGGACGCCCGCCCAGCTAATGCGTGTCACAGAAGGTGTGTTCGCATTGACGCCCGGAAAATCGATCGATCTCACAAGCGAAAAAATTCTACTCGCGATACCGCCGAATTACAAACATTCAAATGGCTTTCAAATATCTATAAATGGGCACTGGGCTGCTGCTAAAATAGGAGATCGGATCGACCTAAAATCCCGTCGATATACGCAGCAGGGCGATGCAAGCAGCTTGTCCGGCAAGGACAATTGCTTTCTCGATGTTATAGATTTTGTCGAACCAAGGGGCGGCATTCCGACCGCGACGTTCCGGCTGAACTGCCTTTAGCGGCGCAGCGGTTGCGCCATGAGGGGCTAAAGTCGTGGAGAGGTGCCGGAGCTAGCCATCAAGTCTGCGGGCGAAACCTCCTCCGTTGGCCATCGGCGCACTCTTGGCGCTCCGTTAATATCTGGATGGTTAACGGCGCGCGACAGGATTTATTTCCGGTCCAAATGCGCCCGAAATGGGTTAGCAAACAGTAAAAAAGCTTAGCGAGCCGCGTAAGGCTTCAGCCATAACGCATTGAAGTCGCACAACTTTTTACAGAGTTAACGGACTGTATTTTTGGACGGACTTGGACGCGGAAAAGTCCGTTAAATATGTTCCCAAGATCCCAATTAACCATGATCGCGCCTGCTGGCCGGCGGCGCGGCAGAGTTTATCTTTGAATTTATTCAACAAAAGCAGTGGCTTAAATCCATTAAGCTTTCGGCAAGGCGCTTTTCCTTATGATCCGCCCCAAACATAAACTAGGCAGGCGCTATGGCATACGCCTTGGACCATCCAGAAACCATCCGGAACGCGGCTTCCTTGGATGCTAATCGAGAACTCGCGCAGAAGCGCTGGATGCGGCGGCAGGATTCCTCCAGCTCCGCCGTGGAGGTCGCATAGGAGATGCGGAAATAGGGCGACAGCCCGAACGCCGCGCCATGGACAACCGCAACACCTTCATCTTCCAACAGCGCGGTCACCGCATCCTCGTCGTTTTCGAGCTTCTTGCCCTTCGGCGTCGTCCTGCCGATCAGCCCCGCGCAGGATGGATAGACGTAGAACGCGCCCTCCGGCGTGGGGCACTCGATGCCCTTCGCCTGATTGAGCATCGAGACCACGAGATCGCGGCGCTCCTTGAAGCTCCTGGCGCGCTCCTTCAGAAAATCCTGCGGCCCGTTCAGCGCTTCCACGCTCGCCCACTGGCTGATGCTCGTGGGGTTCGAAGTCGTCTGCGATTGCAGCTTGGTCATCGCCTTGATGAGAGGCTCTGGCCCGGCGCAGTAGCCGATGCGCCACCCCGTCATGGCGTACGCCTTCGAGACGCCGTTCATGGTCAGCGTGCGCTCGTAAAGCCCCGGCTCGATCTGAGCGGGCGAGGAGAACTCGAAGCCGTCATAGACGAGATGCTCGTACATGTCGTCGGAGAGCACCCACACATGCGGGTGCCGCATCAGCACATCCGTCAGCGCCTTCAGCTCCGCGCGCGTGTAGGCCGCGCCGGTCGGGTTCGATGGGTGGTTGAAGATGAGCCACTTCGTCTTCGGCGTGATGGCCTGCTCCAGCGTCTCGGGGCTGAGCTTGAACTTCGTCCCGATCCCCGCCTCCGCGAACACGCATGTCCCGCCCGCCAGCAAAACGATGTCGGGATACGACACCCAGTACGGCGCCGGGATCACCACCTCGTCGCCGGGGTTCAGCGTCGCCATCATCGCGTTGAAAATCACCTTCTTGCCGCCGGGCGAGACCATGACCTGGCCCGGCTTGTACGAGAGGCCGTTCTCGCGCTTGAATTTGCGGCAGATGGCGTCCTTCAGCTCCGGAATGCCGTCGACATTCGTATATTTCGTCTTGCCGTCGCGGATCGCCTTGATGCCCGCTTCCTTGATGTTGTCCGGCGTGTCGAAATCCGGCTCGCCCGCGCCAAGGCTGATCACGTCCTTTCCCGCCGCTTTCAGCTCGCGCGCCTTGGACGAGACGGCGATGGTTGGCGAGGGCTTCACGCGGGCAAGCGCGTCGGACAGGAAAGCCATGGTCAAGTCTCCGTTATCGGGGGTAGCGGTGTAAGATTATGCTGCTGGCGCTCATGGCGCAAGACCGGGCGCTGCCGAAACAAACAGCCGGAGCGCCTGGTCCGCTCCTCAAAAAGGCGATATAGCTCAAGGTTGAGTAGATATTTTGATCCTCTTTACATTTTTTGGCTCTAGTGTCATCCTCATCTCAGGAGCAACAACTGAAAGGAGGTGATCCGATGTCGAGTGGGACCACAGCACTGGAGCAGCAGCTTTTGCGCGCCACGGACATGCTGGAGCAGCCTCTGGCCTCATCCTAGCGCACTTGGATTGAGCCTTCGCCGAAGGCAGGGCGAAATCGGCTGTTGCGAACAGCCAGTCTCACGGGCCGCGGGTTTTCCCCGCGGCTTTTTTGTGCCCGGATGGACGCACCAAGCTGCTCCCTCGCGATTCGGGTGATCATCCCGAATGAGAGAAGTTCGGGGTGGATTTCTCAGCCTCAATTGATGCCCGTGGCCCCTGAGCGGACGGCTTATCACCCTGCCGCCGCAATTTCCTGTTGTTGATTCCGATGTGGGCTTTCGATTCGATCGAAAGCTTTCGTTGTACAAAATACCTTTTGAATCAGTCACTTTCGTCGAGGCGATATGACCTGCATGCGCAAGATCGGCCATTTGCCGGGCCTTGCCCGGACAATGAGCAGGGTGTATCGCTGCGCCAAGCCTGGAAGGGGGGCCGATAAGCTATGATTCTCCGGCAACTCGGAAGCAAACTGTTCGCGCGCATTTTGAGCGATGGCGACTTTGGCGTCTTCGTTTCGATCTTTCGCGACTATTTCCCCGCCTACAAATACAAATACGGGCTGATCCTTATTCTGATCGGCGTGGCATCAGTGGCCACGGCCTCGGCCGCCTGGCTTGTCCGGGACGTCGTCAACGGCCTTTTCCTGACGAAGGAAGGGTCGATGCTGCTGCCCATATTCCTGCTCGTGCTGTTCGCGTTCCTGATGAAGGGCCTTTCGACCTATTGGCAATCCGTGCTCTCCGCGCGCATCGCGAACGATATGGTCGCGAAAACACAGGAGCGGATGATCGACCATGTGCTTGTGCAGCAGGCCGGCTTTTTCGACCGCTACTCGTCGGACGAGCTGATCATGCGCATCAGCATGGGTGCGGGCGCTTTCGGGGCGATCCTCAATCGCGTCGTCCTCGCAGGCGCCAGGGACGCGGCGACGGTCTTCTCGCTCGCGTTCGTCATGGTGCGGCAGGATCTCATCCTCACGCTGATATGCCTGATTGCGGTGCCCCCGGCCTTTTTCTTCATCACGCTTCTCCTGAAGCGCATCAAGGGCCTGATGCAGCAGGAGATGCAGTCCATCGCCGAGCTTAACAAGCATGTTCGCGAAGCCGTTCAGGGGTTCAAGGTCATCAAGTCCTACAATCTCGAACCCGTGATCAAGAACGAGGTGGACGCCGTTATCGAAAGCATCAAGGACCGGTCCAACAAGGTGTCGATGCTTGAGAATGCGCCGGTTCCGATCATCGACAGCTTGGGTGGCGTCGCCGTGGGGCTGACGATCCTTTACGCCGGCTACCGGACCATCTACGGCAACTACGACCCCGGCACATTCATGTCGTTCATTACGGCGATGCTGCTTGCCATGGATCCGGCGCGGCGGCTCAGCCAGCTGCGCGTCACGCTCAAGACTTCATTGGTGGGCGTTGGCCTGGTGCATGGCCTGTTGGAAGACAATACCCCCGAGATCGAGGCTCCCATCAAGCGGAGCAACGGATACGCCGTCCCTGCCCTGCCCTCGCCGGAGGGCGGCTTGGGCATCGTGATGGAGGATGTAACCTTCGGATATTCACCCAGTTCGAACGTGCTTAAGTCGTTCTCGCTCAATGTCAGCCCCGGCGAAATGGTGGCGTTGATCGGACCTTCCGGCGCGGGCAAGTCCACAGTGTTCTCGCTACTGTTGCGCTTCCACCGGCATCAGCAGGGGCGCGTCCTCATCGGCGGACGCAACGTGCAGGATATGCCCGTCACCGAGATCCGCGATCTCATCGCTTATGTCGGGCAGGCGAATTTCATATTCAGCGGCTCGATCCGGGATAATCTCACTCTGCGCCGCAGCGCCGTTTCAGATGACGCGGTCTTCGCGGCCTGCAAGACGGTTGGCCTGCACGACAGCATCATGAAGCTGCCAAAAGGCTACGACACTTTTGTGGGCGAACTCGGCTCGCTCATTTCCGGCGGCCAGGCCCAGCGGCTCAACATCGCGCGGGCAATCATCAAGGATGCCCCGATCCTGCTTTTCGACGAGGTCACCTCCGCGCTCGACGCCGAGAACGAGGAACTGGTCCGCGAGTACATGCATTCGCAGGCGGGGCGGAAAACCATCATCGTCATCGCGCACCGGCTTTCCACCATCCGGCAGGCGGACAGAATCGCGCTTGTCCAGGATGGCCGCGTCGAAGCGTTCGGCACGCACCACGACCTCATCCGCGGCAACGACTATTACGGCAAGGTCGCCGGGCTGCAGCTCATCGCCTAGCTGCAAAGAGAACAAGCACTCGTGACTGTCCGCATTGCTCGGAGTTGCGCGTGCGCTTCTACTTAATTAAATTGACAACACCACTTGGGTTATTTGTTCGAGTGCTGCATGCCGCGCGAGGCTAAAGGCAAGATTTTCATAAGTTATCGACGGCAGGACGATCCCGGTTTCACGCATGCGCTCTACATGCGCCTTGAACAGGAATTCGGCGACCAGAATTTGTTCATGGATGTCGAGGGCAACATCAAGCCCGGCGACGATTTCGTTAAGGTTCTGAACGAGCAAGTCGGTAAATGCGACGTCCTTCTAGCTATCATAGGTGAGCGCTGGATCGGCGTGCTCGACGAGGACGGAAAGCGCCGCCTCGAAAAGGAAGGCGATTTCGTGCGCATCGAGATCGGCTCTGCGTTGCAACTTGGCAAACGCGTGATTCCCGTACTTGTAAACGAGGCCGAGATGCCTCGCGGACGACCTTCCGGAAACGCTAAAGCTACTCGCGCGCCGTAACGCCGTCGCAATCCGGCCTACCCGCTTCAAAGCAGACAGCCAAGGTCTTATCAACGCGCTGAAGGGGGCGCTGACCGCGGCTGAAACCGAACGTGTGGCGAAAACCGAGGCCGAGCGCAAAGCGGCGGAGGAAATCCGAAAAGCCGAGGAACTTGCCAACTGGGATTTCATCAAGGACAGCACAAACACAGCCGAGTTTCGCGATCACCTCGCCCGCTTTGCAGGAGGCGCAACGGACCGCTACGCCCGCAAGAAGCTCGAAGCGCTTCTTTGGGAAGAGCCCGCCACTCGTTCTGGCATCGAAGCGCTGCGCAAATTCCTCAACGAGTTTTCGAAAGGAGACCATGCCGCGCAGGCGCAAGCGGATCTCGCGGCGCTGGAAAAGTCGGCGGAAGCGGCACGGCAGGCCGAAGAATACAAGCGCGCTGAGACTGATGCCTGGGCGAAGGTGGCGGCCAGCACGGTTATCGCCGATTTTGATGACTTCCTGAAACAATGGCCCTGTGGCGCTCACGCAGCCGATGCAAGGTCGCGCATCAAAGAACTTCGCGGTAGCACTTTGTCTCGCCGGGGGGTGCTCTACATCGCAGCAGCTTTGACGGCGGCAGGAGTTCTCTCTTATCAATTGTATAATTCTCCGACCGCGCCAAAAACCTACGCACCTGCCGTCCGCTAAGCGAAGGCCGCGACGCCGCTCCTCGGCACCCTTCGTCGTCCTGGCAGGCGAAGCGCAATAACAATGCCGGTGGCCTGGGCGATCCAATGGCGCGCGCGGCAAACTCGGCTCAGCCGCCGTTCGGCTTCGCGCCGTGGCGTGCCGTCAAGAGAAACACGGCCTGCTGCGCGATGAGGTTATGCAGGAACGAAGGCACCTTCGTGCCGAGCGGATGGCCATAAGGCGAAAGCGCGAACGAGCGCTCCACCTTCGCGCCCACAACCTGGCACAACTCCCGAAAATCTCTGATCGTGCAAAAATGAATGTTGGGCGTTTCGTACCACGACTCGGGCAGGTTCCACGTCACCGGCATGCGGCCGTGAAGAAGGATTTGCCAGCGGATGCGCCAATGCCCGAAATTCGGGAACGAGACGATCACGTGGCGCGCGATGCGCAAAAGTTCCTCCAGCACGGCCTTGGGCTGCCGCGTGGCCTGCAGCGTCTGGCTCAGGATCGCGTAGTCGAAGGCCTGGTCCGGGTAGTTCGCGAGATCGTGATCGGCGTCGCCCTGGATCACGGAAAGGCCTTTGGCCACGCAGAAGTTGACGCCGGACTGGCTCAGCTCGACGCCACGCCCATCGACGTCTTTCGCCTCCTCCAGGAGCTTCAAGAGTTCGCCGGTCCCGCAGCCCACATCGAGCACGCGTGCGCTGCGCTCAACCATTCCTGCGATGAGCACGAGATCAATGCGAGGCTGCAGAAGGGGATCCGCCGCCTGCGCCGCTCGCTCGTCCAACGTGGCCACAGTCATCTCCGGCCTCTATGCCCTGGCGTGAGAGGCAGCCCGCGCTTTTCCTTCGCCGCCTCCAGAAAGCCGCGCACCGTGTCGAAAAGCTCTGGCTCATGCAAAAGGAAGGCGTCGTGGCCCTTGTCGCTTTCGATTTCGACGAAGCTGACATTCGCCGCCACCGCGTTCAGCGCCTGAACGATGGCGCGGCTTTCGCGCGTCGGATAAAGCCAATCGCTCGTAAATGACACCAGGCAGAAGCGCGTTTTCGTCCCCTTGAAGGCGTTCGCCAGAACGCCGTCATAGTCGGCGGCGAGGTCGAAGTAATCCATCGCGCGGGTGATGTAGAGATAGCTGTTGGCGTCGAAACGGTCGACGAAGCTGATCCCCTGATAGCGCAGGTAGCTCTCCACCTGAAAATCGGCATCGAAACCGAAGGTGATCTTCTCCCGGTTCTGCAGATTGCGCCCGAACTTGCGATGCAGCGCATCGTCGGAAAGGTAGGTGATGTGCGCGGCCATGCGCGCCACGGCGAGCCCCTTGGCGGGGTTCGTCCCCTCCTCCAGATAGCGCCCGCCGCGCCATTCCGGGTCGGCCATCACCGCCTGCCGGCCAACCTCGTGAAAAGCGATGTTCTGCGAAGAGTGCCGCGGAGCGGTCGCGACCGGCACAGCGGAAAAAACCCGGTCGCCAAAGGCCGCACACCATTCGAGCACCTGCATGCCGCCCATCGAGCCGCCGATGACGCAGAAAAGGTCGGAAATTTCCAGATGATCGATGAGGCGGGCCTGCGCGCTCACCATGTCGTCGATGGTGATCACGGGGAAGTCGAGGCCATAGGGCTTGCCGGTTACCGGATTGATCGATGCAGGCCCGGTCGAGCCCATGCAGCCGCCGATGACGTTCGAGCATATGACAAAATATTGGTCCGTATCGACCGGCTTTCCCGGTCCGACAATCGTCTCCCACCAGCCAGCCTTGCCCGTCATGGGATGCAGGTTAGCAACATGCTGGTCGCCCGTGAGGGCATGACAGACGAGGACGGCGTTGGATTTTGCGGCGTTGAGAGTGCCGTAGGTCTGATAGGCAATCTCGAAGGGCGCAAGCACGCGCCCGCAATCGAGCGGCAGTTCCGCCTCGCTGCGAAAGATCAAACTATCGTCCGATGGGATCCGCAGATCGCGGGCGGAGACAAGCATTCTATTCATGAAGCCGCAGCCAGCCTCCTCCAGATACAAATCCGTTGGGCCGGTCAAAGGCCGGGGCTGCCGCGCCACGGCCTTTTAGCGAGTTTTTTAACGTGGCTGCAAGCCGGCCGGCCAAATCACCACGATTAGCGCAACTATAAGGGAGAAGCCGCGGCTGCCGTCAAGAGAGAAGCAACACGCGCGGTTTACGCCACCTTCCATGCTTGAGCTTAGCTGCACTTCTTATAGGGCAAGGCATCGCTCAAGATTGCCTTTTCTCTCTCGATCACCTCCCGCTCCTGCCGCAAGTAACTTGCAACCGCCGAGGCGAGCCCTCGATCGGCAAAATAATGCAGGCTGTAGGTTGTCTCGGGGGCATAGCCGCGCGCGAGCTTATGTTCGCCTTGGGCGCCGGCTTCCACATGCGCAAGCTTGTTGGCGATGGCGTAGTCGATCGCCTGATAGTAGCAGGCCTCGAAGTGCAGGAAGCTGTGATCCTCAAGGCAGCCCCAGTAGCGGCCATAAAGCGTGTCGCCTCCGATGAAATTCATCGCGCCTGCGACATAACCGCCATTGCGTTTTCCCATGACCAGCAGAATGCGGTCTGCCATGCGCTGGCCGACGAGGCTGAAAAAGGTGCGCGTCAGGTACGGGGTGCCCCACTTCCGGTTGCCCGTGTCCATGTAGAAGCGGAAAAAGGCGTCCCAGTGCGCCTCCTTGATGTCCGAACCCGTGAGCCATTCAAGCGTCACACCGGATGCGCGCGCCTGCTCGCGTTCCTTGCGAACCGTCTTGCGCTTGCGCGACGCGAGCGCCGCAAGGAAATCGTCGAAGCTCGAATAGTCGCGATTGTGCCAATGATACTGAGTGTCTGTCCGCTGCAGAAGCTTGAGCGCGCCGAACGCCTCCCACTCCTCTTTTGTCGCAAACGTCATATGCCAGGATGAGGCGCGATTTTGCTTCGCAAGTTCCACCGCCGCAGCTGCAAGCAGCGCGCGCGCCTCGTCTTCCGGCACGCCCGGCCTGATCAGAATGCGCCGTCCCGAAACCGGAGTGAACGGAACCGCGGTCTGCAGTTTGGGATAATACCGGCCGCCTGCTCGCTCATAGGCGACAGCCCATGAGCGATCGAAAACATATTCGCCGTAAGAGTGGGACTTCAGGTAGCAGGGCATTACGCCCGCGATTCCGCCGCCGCCGTCCTTCAAGACGAGATGGCAAGGCGCCCACCCCGTCCGCGGCGACGCCGATCCGCTTTCCTCAAGCGCGAGCCAAAAGTCATGATCGAGAAAGGGGTTGTATGGCTGATCGGGCAGGTTCGCGCACGCGTTCCAATCCTCCGGCCGAACATCGCGCACCCTCTTCAGAACGCTGACGCTCCAAGCGGCGCTCTTTTCGTCCAAGGTCAGGCTCCCGGGTGACTTTATGAACGGCTCCGCTAGCCGCTCGCAAAAAATGGCGAGCGATGCCGCGATGTCAACGGTTGAGCCTCCGAGGCCCTTATCACCGATCAAAAAATCTCGCGCGCAGAGGAACCCTGATGTGATTCCGAAAGTCCGCCTTTTCGATTCGGCTGGGATTTTTGGCGGTCGCTACGACGATTTGCGGGGAACTTTTGGCGCGGCCGCCATTGCAAAACAAGAAGCAGCGCGAGGGATTGGCTTTGCTGATTGCAACGGCGCTGCAGGTTCGTGCAACACGGTCCGCCCGAGCGCTATTTTTTTGCTAAAGGTCGGGTGCACGCGCTAAATGAGCTCGTATTGCCAAGGCATCCCGCTAATGTCTCGAAGGCACGAGGGGTAGCTCCGATGTATATCATTGCCCCGTTTTCGACCTTGCTGACATTTTTTCCACACACAGCATCGTAGGTCGCTTGGTCGGCCGGACAAGGTTTCGGGCCCATAACCGCGAAGGGCACGCTAGTTGTTACTACGGGGCAGGAGCATATGATTTGAGAGCTCCCTACGTCACCCCACAGCGGAGATGATTTTCCAGTCGTGCTCGTAAAGCAAATGCCACCATCGCGCTGAGCATAGGTTCCGCCCTTATAGCAATTATAAATCGCCAAATTCCCCAAAGGGGATGTCGCGCCCGCCGGCGGACTATACGTGCTGACGACATAACCTCCCGCAGCTGGCTCTCCTTGATTTATTGTTGTTATATCTCCTGATGGCTTTGGAACAGGAAAGCTTTGGTCCAGACTAATACTTGTCCCATTCATGGCTTGGCATTTCGCATAGGTGATCTCGTTGTAATTGAACGCCTGAGCTCCGGCGCACAAGGCATATGGCTGATCAGGCAGCGTTACATATTTGCCAGGCATTTGTGGACAGGCTGATGATGCTTTTGTCGATGCTTCCGCGATCATCGATCGCTCAAGAGCGTGGCGTTGCAAAGGTTCGGCAGATGTCGGAGATAGAGAAATAGCGAACAAACCGGCAAAAAGAAACGCGAGCGGAAGTCGCGTCGCCGAGCTTGCATAAAACATCTTAGGCCCCCTTTAGCCGGCATCCGCCAATTAAGCAGAGTGTTTCGGACACGTCAGCGGATCGCGGCTATCGTCATCCGGAAGCGCGGAGCCATATCCGGGATCGTAACAAGTTGAAGCGTCCGCATTTTTTGCGATCCCGGCTCGCGCTTCGCTTGGCCGGGATGACGAACGCGAAGCGAGCGGCGTCCCCCATCCGTTGGTCAGTTTAGCGAATTTGCTTGAGCGGATCTTGCGCCGGTGGCCACCCATTTAGCCACGGAATACCCGGGGATTGCACTCGCGCTTCGGTGTGCGCGGAAGGAGCAGGTGTGCTGTCGGCTCCTGCTACGGGAGACCACTGATGGAGAGGCTCGCTTGGCGCCGAAACTCGGCTTTCAGGGCAACCCGGTTGCACCAGGGACTGCGCAATTCGGCGCGCGGCGGCGACAACAATCACCGCCGCCCTCGCGCCAAAAACGTCGCACGAAATGATCCCTGGACGCGAGATCTACGGCAACTCGAGCAGAGAAGACCCGTCAGGCGATGAGCTGGTACGCCGGAAGCGTCAGAAAAGCCTCAAGCTCCTTGCTCAGAACCAGCTTGCGGAACAGCGTGATCGCGTCATTGAAGCGCCCATGCTCGAAAGCCTCGCCAAGTGTCGCTTTAAGCTTTTGCGTCTCGTCCGAAAGGATGGCCTCGACAAGCTCCGGGGTCACCTTCCGGCCATCGTCGAGGGTTGCGCCGTAATGCACCCACTGCCAGTTTTGCGTGCGGGAAATCTCGGCTGTAGCGGCGTCTTCCATCAAATTGTAAAGCGGCACCGCCCCGTTTCCGCGCAGCCACGCCTCTACATATTGCACCGCGACGCGGGTATTGACGCGCAGTCCCTCTTCGGTGCGCGTGCCGTCGTGCGGCTGCAGAAGCTCTTTCTGCCCAACGTTTACGTCCTCGCGAAGCTTATCCAGCTGGTTCTTCTGCGGCATGTATTCGTTGAAGACCTCCAGCGCGGTCGGCACAAGGTCAGGGTGGGCAACCCAGGTGCCGTCATGGCCATATTGCACTTCCCGCAGCTTATCCTCGCGCACGGCCGCGAGAGCTTTCTCGTTGACCTCGGGGTCGCGTCGGTTCGGGATGAAAGCCGCCATGCCTCCCATGGCGAAAGCCCCACGCCTGTGACAGGTCTTTATCAGAAGCTCGGAATAGGCCTTCAGGAAAGCCTTGCTCATCACAACCTGGCTTCGATCCGGCAGCACATAATCCGGCTTGGCCCGCAGCGTCTTGATGTAGGAGAAAATGAAGTCCCAGCGCCCGCAATTCAGGCCAACGATGTGGTCGCGCAGCTCGTAGAGAATTTCGTGCATCTCGAAGACGGCGGGTAGCGTCTCGATGAGCACGGTTGTCTTGATGGCGCCGGTGTGGAGTTGCAGGCTTTCCTGCGCCAGCTGAAACACCTCGTTCCAGAGGCGTGCTTCGAGATGGCTTTCCAGCTTCGGAAGGTAGAAATAGGGTCCCGTTCCACGGCTCAGAGTGGTCTGCGCATTGTGGAAGAAGGTGAGGCCGAAATCGACGAAAGCGCCTGCGATCTTGTCGCCATCGACGGTGATGTGATCTTCGAGGAGGTGCCAGCCGCGCGGCCGCACGAACAAGACCGCCGGGTTTGGCCCAACCTCGTATCGCTTGCCCGTCTCTTCTTCGGTGAAGCCGATTTGGCCTTGCCAATAGTCTTTGAGGTTGATCTGGCCCTCGACGATGTTCGCCCATGTCGGCGAGAGGGCATCCTCGAAATCGGCCATGAAAACTTTCGCGCCCGAGTTCAGCGCGTTGATGATCATTTTTCGCGTTGTCGGCCCGGTAATCTCGACGCGCCTGTCCAGCAGGTCATCCGGGATGCCCGCGATTTTCCAGTCGATTTCGCGGATCTTGCGGGTTTCGGGCAGGAAGTCGGGCAGGCCTCCCCCGTCCCACTTCGCCTGCCGCTCGGTGCGCGCCTGCATCAGCCGCCGCCGTTGCGGCTCGAAGCGCCGCGCGAGTGTGGCTACAAACTCAAGCGCGTCGCTTGTGAGAATGCGCTCATAGCCGGGCTTCAAAGCGCCCGACACCTTGACGCCTTCGGGAAGGCTAAGGCTGGGGGCTGCATGATTGGGCATGGCTGTCCTTCCTTCTTGGGTCGAGAGTCGATTTGAGGGTATAGAAAGGCAGGGATTTCAGCCGTGTCCATAGGCGCCAATACTTTAGGCCAAACAAATTCTTCGACAAATGTAACAAACAAAAAAAGCCAGCGCCTGGGCGCTGGCCTTGAACCTAGTCAGGCAGGGATTTCTAGCCGCCCTTATTCATGAAGGCGGGTTTGTCGGCATCGCTTTTTCGGTTGTTTGAGCTGGCCGCGCTGCACCGTTCGGTTTTTCTCCGCGCGATGGTCTGTACTTTTTGGGAACGCGCTGGAGGGATCGGGATGGCCGAGAGGGGCGCATGCCCCGGCGATCACGGTCCGAGTAGCGTCAACGCGCGAGGCAGGCCACGGAACAGATCGGCCTCTGGGCAGGCTGCGGCGAAGGCGAGACGCACGCGGCTTGCGGTTTCAATGACGCGGGCGGCGACTTTAATCAGACGCAGACGCAAAGTTGAGAACTCGGCCTTCGCCAGATCGCGCATCTTGGGAATGGCGTCACGGACGGTGAGCATCAGCCAGTAGGCGGCCGTGTGCAGCACGAGGCGGACCTGGTTGGCGATAGCCGAACGGCAGGACGTTCGATCGGAGGCCAGTTGCGTCTTGTGCAGCTTGATCAGGTTCTCCATCTGGCCGCGCGCGCAATAGAGACTGTCGTAAATCCATTCCGCCGAGCTGTGGGCGATGTTCGTGACGACGAAGCGGATATCGAGCCCAAGCGTGGTGGCCTCGATGCGGGCGACGGCGCGCCGCTCGCGGTTCCAGGATTTGGCCTTGTGCCGCGTCTCGGCATAGCCGCGCACGACGGGCTTGTCGCATACCGCGCGCTCCGTGCGGACGGCGTCAGCCGCCTCGTCGATCTTCCTCGTCAGCGGCTTCGAGCCGGGCAGTCCGAAAATATAGTCGACGCCGTTTCCCTCACACCACGCCATCGCTTCGGGCCGCGCGTAATGGCCGTCGCCCCTGAATGTGATGCGCGTCGCGGGCCAGCGCTTTCGAATGCGCCGAACGAGGCGGCGCAAATGGGCGCGCACCTCGACGCCCGACGGCGTCTTGCCGGGCCGCAACACGACGGCCACAGGACGGCTTGTTTCGGTGTCGTAGACATGGATCGGCAGGAAGCAGCGCTCGTCATAATGGGCGTTGAACAGCGATAATTGCTGATGGCCGTGGACGACATCGCAAGTGTCGTCGATGTCCAGAATGACCGACGCCGGCTCGTGCGCGTAAGACGCCATCCATTGGTCGACCAGCGCGTAGGTGAGGCGGATCGCGTCCTTCAGCGAAGGCGCGTTCTCCAGCCGCGACAGCGTCGGCTGCGAACACAAGTCCGCGCCGCTTTCAGGCAGACGCCCGCAGGCAAGCTTGAACGCCGGATCGGTGCGCAGACGATCCAGATCCTCATGAATAAGATGGGCTAGGGCGCAGCAGAGAAGGCGGGCGCGCCCGATGCCGCCGCGGCAACGCGGGGCGTTTCAGCCTTCATGGCAGCCTTCTGCACGGCCTTTTGCACCTTCTCGAAAGCTCTCACTTCAATCTGGCGAATGCGCTCGCGGCTCACATTGAATTCCGTTGACAGCTCTTCGAGCGTCAGGGGGTCATCAGCCAGCCGGCGAGCGGTGAAGATGCGGCGCTCGCGCTCGTTAAGGCCATCCATCGCCGCCTCGAGATATTCCCGCCGGCGGTCCATTTCCTCGGACTCGACGAGCATCGTCTCCTGGTTCGGCCCTTCGTCGACGAGCCAATCCTGCCACTCGCCGCTTTCAGAATCGGCGCGAAGCGGCGCATTCAGCGAGGCATCGCCGCCAAGCCGGCGGTTCATGGAAACGACGTCCTCTTCCGGCACGCCGAGATTGGTCGCGATTGTCTTGACCTGATCGGGACGAAGATCGCCCTCCTCCAACGCCTGCAGCTGGCTCTTCGCCTTGCGCAGATTGAAGAAAAGCTTCTTCTGGCTCGCGGTGGTGCCCATCTTCACAAGGCTCCACGACCGCAGAATATATTCTTAAATCGCCGCACGTATCCACCACATAGCGTAGGTGGCGAGGCGGAAGCCCTTGTCGGGATCGAATCGCTTCACTGCCTGCATGAGGCCGACATTGCCCTCGGAGATAACCTCGCCGATCGGCAAGCCATATCCCCTGTAGCCCATCGCGATGCGGGCGACGAGGCGCAAATGCGACGTAACCAGCTTCTGAGCGGCTGCGGCATCTTCGTGCTCTTGCCAACGCTTGGCCAGCATGTATTCTTGCTGAGGCTCAAGCATGGGAAAACGCCGTATCTCTTCGAGATAACGGGCCAAGCCTCCGCTTGCGGCAACTGACGGCAATGAACTCATGCATCTACCCTCCGCAGCGATAGGTTCGCCGCCGTTGGAGAACTCGTTCGTCTTTTATGAACGACGCTCCTTACCTTACCCTTCCTATAGACCGTGTGCATCTTAATTCTTGGACAGTTTTGCCTCCAGCCTCTCGAGAGCGTTACACAATTTCGCGATGTCTTCCGGAAGATTGGTTTCAAAAGTATGAATTCTCCCGGTAACAGGATGCTTAAATCGCAAGCTTGCAGCATGCAGAGCCTGCCGTTCCATGCTCAAAAATAGCTCGGCAGCTTCCTTTGGGAGCGCCAGAGCCTTCGTCCTGAACCCCGCTCCATAAAGGGCGTCGCCGACGATCGGCGCCCCCAGATGAGCCATATGGACCCGGACCTGATGCGTGCGCCCCGTTTCGAGGCTGCATCGAAGGACACTTAACAATAATAAGTTGTTCCCTTTCCCCTTCGCCGCACCCTTCTCAGCGGGCACGCAAAAGGTTCGTTCTGTCGTGTAGTTCGTAATTGCGATGCGCCCGCCTCCCGGCAGGACCGCCATCCTTATACGCGAGGTGGGGTGCCGTCCGATCAGCGTCTCGATGCGGCCGGCCCGAGGATTCGGCTCGCCCCAGACAAGCGCGAGATACTCCCTGCGCAATTCCCCCGTCCGGCCATGGTCGGCAAACTGAGCAGCAAGCTTTCTGTGGGCCGCGTCGGTCTTTGCCACGACCATCACGCCGCTCGTGTCTTTGTCCAGCCGGTGCACGATGCCGGGACGGGCGACGCCGCCGATGCCGGACAAACTTACGCCGCAGTGCGCGATCAGCGCATTGACAAGGGTTCCACTCTGATTTCCTGCTCCAGGATGCACCACGAGACCCGGCGGCTTGTCGATGACGATAAGACTGTCGTCCTCGTAAACAACCTTGAGCGGGATTTGTTCACCCGCCATCTCGTAAGGTTCCGCCGCAGGCTCCTCGACGATGAAATCTTCGCCCGCGCGAACCTTCATGCTCGGATCGGTCGCCGGCCGCGGCTCATCGCCCGCGCGCGCGCGCGCTACGTGACCGCCGCGAATAAGGTCTTGCAGCCTCGCCCGGCTTAGTGTCTCAATGCGGCTCGCAAGAAAGCGGTCGAGCCTCGCGCCCGCATCGGCGTCCTCAACGACGTACCGGTTCGCCAAAGACGCCACATCACTCGCCATATTATGATCCAGCCTGCCCAATAATTCGCGGTTGCCATGACAAATGTTTCTAGTCCTGTCCCCGGCCCATGGACGCCGGAGCGGGTGCGGATGCTCAAGATTGCGGTGGCGATCCTGACGACGCTCCTGATACTCGGAATTCTGGCTCTTGTGTATGGGGTAGCGCGCACGGCGGCGAAGATCGGGACGGCGGCGCCAGCTTCCGCGCTATCGGCAGGGTCGCTTTATGGGAAAAGCCTCTCGCTTGGCCAAGGCGAGATGAAGAGCGTGTCGGTCAGCGACGGGCTCATCGTTCTGCACTGGAAAGGCGAAGCGAGCGACACCATCGTTACAATCTCCGGTAGAGATGGGCGCGAACTCGGGCGAATTCAAGTCCCGCATCGCTGACCTTATGCCCCACTGCTCCAGGCTGCAACAAGCCCGGCGTCAGGCCATCCGGGGCAAGCCGCGCTTCTCCATGAGCGGCTCGACAGAAGGATCGCGGCTCCGGAAGGCGCGATAAGCCTCGTCCGGCTTCATGGTCCCGCCTGAGGAATAGACGTACTTGCGCAGCCGCTCTGCGACCCCTTGATCAAAGATATCGCCTGCTTCCTCGAATGCCTCGAAGGCGTCGGCTTCCATCACCTCCGCCCAGAGGTAGGTATAATAGCCCGCCGCGTAGCTGCTGCTCCCGAAGATGTGCTGAAAGTGCGGCGGCCGATGCCTGAGCGCGATGGCCTCCGGCATGCCGATGCGCGAGCGAAGCTCCTGTTCGAAGTCGTCCGCGTTGGGCGCGCCGGCCGGGGCCGCCTCATGGATGCCGAGGTCGAACAGAGCCGACGCCGTATATTCTGCGGTCGCGAAGCCCTGATTGAATTTGCGCGCGGCGAGAAGCTTGTCGATCAGGCTTTGAGGAATTGGCTCCCCTGTTTCGGTGTGGCGCGCAAACCGGGTCAAGACCTCGGGCTTCAAGAGCCAGTTCTCGAAAAGCTGCGAGGGCAGCTCGACAAAATCGCGGTCGACGCCGGTGCCGGAAATGCTCCCATAGGTCACATCGGAAAGAAGGCCGTGCAGCGCGTGGCCGAACTCATGGAACAGCGTCCTCGCATCATCGAGGCTCAGAAGCGTTGGAGCGCCCTCCCCTCCCTTGGTGAAGTTCAGGACGTTCACGATTATAGGCAGCACCTCGCCATCAAGCCGCTCCTGCCTGCGGAAGCAGCTCATCCAGGCGCCGCTTCGCTTTGACGGTCTGTGAAAGTAATCGCCCACGAAAAGGGCGATCATTTTGCCCTCGCGGTTCGACACCTCCCATACCCGGACATCGGGGTGATAGACGGGCAAATCGGCGCGCTCGCGAAAGCCGAGCCCGAAAAGCCGGTGCGCGGTGTCGAACGCCGCCGCGATCATGTTATCCAACTCGAAATAAGGCTTCAGCGCCGCGCCGTCGATATCGAACTCGGCCTTACGCCGCTTCTCCGTGTAGTGGTGCCAGTCCCAGGCGGCCAGCGGCTCATTGTTGCCTTCGGCCTGAGCCATGCTTTCCAGCGCTTCCTGTTCCTGATCGGCCTTAAGCTTGGCCCCCCGCCAGACCCTCTCCAGAAGCTCGCGCGCAGACGCTGGCGTCTTCGCCATCGCGTCATCGATCTGGTAGTGCGCGTAGGTCTCGAAACCGAGAAGCGTCGCAAGCTCGCTGCGCAACGCCAGAATCTCTTGAATCAAGGGGCGGTTGTCCGCGGAAGCCTCCTCGCCACGGGCGACGTAGGCCTCATAGGCCTTCTGCCGGAGATCACGGCGCGCCGAGAACTCGAGAAACGGCTCGATGCTCGCGCGCGACAGCGTGATGACGGACTTGCCCTGGAGACCGCGATCCCGCGCAGCTTGCGCCGCCGCTTGCCTGACAAATTCGGGAAGGCCTTTCAGGTCGTCCTCGCCGTCCAGAACCAGTTGAAAAGACTTCTCCGCCGCCAGCACATTTTGCGCGAAAGCTGTATGCAACGCCGAAAGGCGCGCGCCAATCTCCGTCATTCGCGCTTTCCCCGCTTCATCGAGCAGCGCTCCGGCGCGAATGAACCTCTTATGATATCTCTCCAGGAGTTGCCTTTGCTCGGGCGTCAGGCCAAGCGCATGGGCAGCCTCGTGCAGCGCCTTGATCCTCTCGAAGAGCTTGAGATTCGTAAGGATGGCCATGCCATGCTTGCTCAGCACGGGCGAGATTTCGCGCTCGATCTTCTGCCGCTCATCATTCGAGTCGGAGGATGCGAGGTTGAAGAAGACCGTGCTGACCTTCTGAAGGCCGCGGCCGGCTCGCTCGAGCGCCTCGACCGTGTTCGCAAATGTTGGCACCTCGGCATTGCCGGCAATCGCGTTCACCTCCGCCCGATGACGCCGCATCGCTTCCCGGAAGGCCGGCATGAAATCTTCGTCGCGAATCGCGGCGAAGGGCGGCATCTCAAACGGTGTTTCCCATTCCTGGAGAAGAATCGGTTCAGCGGGCACTCTCGGTCCTTTCGCGTTCCCCGGGCCAGGCCGGCCCTCTTCAATAGGGTTGCGAAGCGAAGGATTCAATGTTTGCGGCCCAGCAATTCCCTATCGATAGCTTGGGAAGTCAAAGGGGCGGGGAGATCGTTCTGAAAACCAGCATTCCTTGCCAACATCACAGGCGGCACCCGTGTACCTATTCACATGCCGTGAATAGCCTTCGTCTTGATAGCGGAAACCCCATAGAACGAAAACAATCAGTGTTACTATGAGCAGGTTCCTGATGAACGAACCAACGAAATAAACAGCAAGAAGAAGCCCAGCAATTACAAAGAGCTTGTCATTCTGGTCATAAAGAAGCGGAATGCTTCTCAGGTAACTGAAAATGGCATGAACACTATTGACGATGCCTTCCTCCATGACGGCCACCCCATGTTTATGATCTCTTTTCGAACTGAAATCATATTCTGTGAGGAAATTTTGGCGCACAAAGGCCCGTTAGAAGGCAAAAAATAGCCCGGACAAGGAAGCCGGGGTTTTCCCTAGAGCCCGCTTTTGATGGAATCAAAAGCGGGCTCTAAGTTTTTGTTTTATCGTGCGTCTTATCGGAAAACCGCTTCGCACTTTTCCGGACGCTCTAGCTGTCGCGTCTCAACAGGTTGCTCATGGGAAGCTGGGCAGGTATGTGAATTTTGCCACAAACCACAGCCTGCCGGAGCGTCCCATGAACGTGCATAAGAAGGCCAGACTGACGCCCCTGGGGCGAGAGCAAATCGTCAAGCGCAAGGCGGCGGGGGAAACGTCCGGGGCCATCGCAACAGCCCTCGGCGTTTCGACCGCCACGGTCTGCAAATGGGTGCGGCGGCACAAGACCGAAGGAACCGCCGGGCTGCAAGATCGAACCAGCAGACCGCGCCGGCTGAGAAAAAAGACCGGCAAGGAGCAGGAGGACGCCGTCGAGGCGCTGCGCCGCAAGCGCATGCCCTTCTGGAAGATCGCCGCGCAAGCGGGCCTGTCCCGCGCCACCGCGGCCCGGATCGGCAAGGCCAGAGGCCTGTCGCGGCTGTCCGCCTTGGAGCCAAAAGAACCCGTCATCCGCTACGAAAAAGAAGCGCCCGGCGACATGATCCACATCGATATCAAGAGGTTGGGCCGTATCGAAGGCATCGGACATCGCATCACGGGCGATCGTAAAGGTCAGGCCAATCCCAGAAGCCGCAAACAGGGCGGACACGGATGGGAATATCTCCATCTCGCCGTCGACGATCACTCACGATTGGCCTATTCGGAAATCCTGCCCGACGAAAAACGCAAATCCTGCTTGCGCTTTTTGTTCAACGCCCTGCGCTTCTTCAGGCGCTACGGCGTCAAAGTCCATCGCGTCATGACCGACAATGGCGTCTCATTCCGCTCCCATCGCTACGCCAAGGCTTTGCGAATGCTCAACATCAAGCACAAGAGAACCAAACCCTACACCCCGAAAACCAACGGGAAAGTGGAGCGCTTTGTCCAGACATCCCTGCGCGAGTGGGCTTATGCCAAGCCCTACGAGTCCTCAGCAAAAAGAACGGAAAGCCTCACGCCCTTCCTGCACCATTACAATCGCGCATTGGAACACCCATCTGGCTATGCTATTGAAGTAAAAAAACTTTGTTGGTCGGGGTGCGATCCCGTGGGGTATTTACAATTCTGACGCCCTCGTTCGGTAATGGATCTGCCGGCGTCAGTAGCAAGGGTAGCTCGGGCAAAGAGCCAAGGTCCGTCGGACAGAGGATGGACAGCTTCGATTTCGCCAGCTTCCGCCGCCAGCCGCAGCGTCTTAGGGGCCACCTTCAGAAGACGAGCGGCATCGGAAAGATTGAGCCAAGGTTCGATGCCGTCGCCGGCAGGTCTAAAGACCGGGATGCGATAGTGTGAGCGCAGCGACGTAATGCGCTCACGGGTCCAGCGGTTGCCATTGCCCGTCTTGAGGCCGTTGCGGTTCAAAAGCCCAGCGATCAGTTCATCGTTGGCGATCAGAACGAGGTGGCGGACGACCGCGATGATGTCGGCGGACGTGCTGTTGCGCTGCCCGCGCCGGCGCTTGGGCAAACGCAGTTCACTGTGGGCGCCACCGCTCCAGTGGATGAGAAGAACGATCTCGGATGCCGCGTCATCAATATCGGCAACAACCTCGTGGATCAGTGTCCGCACGATGCGCTTTTTGAGCCGCACATCCGTGGTGGGTGCAGACCAGACCGTCTTGAGATTCGAAGCCAGCAAGCCAAGCATCGCCGGGTCAATCACCGGTACCGGGGCCGCTGCCTCGTGCGCGGCGATTTTGCTTTCCACCTCGGCGACACCAATTAGCGCGCGGTTCCACCGTGCTTCAAGTTCGCCGGCAACGAGGCGGTTGGATGGGTCGGCGGCATCATACTGACGAAAGGCGCGGTCGGCCGCATAGCGCGCCGCTTCAAGATCGCGGCCGAGCGCCTCACGAACCTGGTCCCGCTGTTCTGTGGCCTGTTTTGCAGCCGCCATCGCAGCCGCGACAGCGCCGGGGCCGACTACGCCAAGGAGCGCATCCTCGATCGCGTCGTCGACGCGCAAACCGCCAAAAGCGATGCAGCGCGGCTCGCCATTGTCCAGCCAACCGCGGGTGCAGCTGTAGCGCGGAATCTGGTGCTTTATTCCGCTGTAGCGCAGCGTCAGCTTACGTCCGCAGCGCCGGCAGCGAATCAGGCCGGCAAGCAGCGCCTCGCCGTGCTTGGGCGCTCCATGATAGCGGCTTGTTGGGATATTGCCCGAGACCATCGTGCGGATCGCTTCAAACCTCTCCCAGCTGACATAACCTTCGTGGGCGTGGGGCATGAGCGCCAGCCAGTCGCCCCTTGCCTTGCGGCAGACTTTAGCGCTTGCGCCATGCGCGCCATATCCTGTCGACGCAGCTGTTCTACCATAGGCATAAGCGCCACCGTAAACCGGGTTCTCGATCATCCTGTGGAGGGTTGCGTAGTTTGGACGCCGCCAGGCCGTATCGCCGTTTGTTAGCTTTGCCGGCAGATCAAGGTTCTGCTCGTGGAACCAGAGTAGCGCCTGCCGCGCGCTGCCAAGCTCCTCTATCTTGTCGAAGACCAGTGAGATCGCCGCCTGCACGCGCCGGTCCGGGTCCTTTTCGTAGCGGTCGCCAGCCTTCACGAAGCCAACCGGCGCCGTCACAATCAGTTCGCCCCTGCGGGCTTTCTCGTAACGGGCGGAGAGCGAACGCTGGCGGAGAAGATCGAGTTCGTACTCGTTAAGGCTGCCCTTCAGCCCAAGCAGCAGCCGGTCGTTACCCTGCCTTGGTGCGTAGATTGCCTCTTGATCAACCAGAACGGTGTCAACGACGCGGCACATCTCGATCAGTTGCTGCCAATCTCGGCTATTGCGGGCAAAACGCGACACCTCGCGCGCGCAGACCGCGCCGACCTTGCCGAGGCAGACCTCCGCCACCATTCGCTCGAAGCCGGCGCGTTGCACGCCGCCGGCGGCTGAACGTCCAAGATCCTCATCGATCACCTCGATTTCGGCGAAGCCCAGCGCCGTCAACCGATCTCGCATGGCGTATTGCAGCATGCTGCTTTCCCGGTTGTGGAGCACCTGATGGGGGGAGGACTGCCGCACATAGAGGATCGCTTTGCGCTCCAGATGATGAGGATGGATTTTGTCAGCGATCATGGACGGCCTCCGCCGCTTCGGCCGGGCTCGTTCGTGCATGCTTCAGGATCAGCTGCGTCATCATGCTGATCAGCGCGTCCCGTGCGTCCTCCGGAAGCTCCGTCCACTTGGGTGCGCCGTTCATGCCGTCCGCCACCTCGGCCCTGAACAAATCCATCTGCTGCAGACTGCCTCGCCGGTCCTGCGGACGCATGATCGCCGGCGTTGTCGCCTTGACTGCCACGGCTCTCTCCCCAATTCTGATTGTGAGAGAACCCTGCGTCTGAAAGCGGGGCATTCGATGATAAGGCTGCCGTCTTAAGTGCCTGATCGAGTAAAGCGGACAACGCCTTGAGCGCGGCAAGGCCGACAAACGGTTCCGGTGCCAGGCAGGGTTCACGGGGACACAAGGTGCGATCGAACATCCAAGCCGGAATCTCCAGCCATCGAGCGGCATCCGAGCCATCAAGAGTGCAACGGAAAACGACGCTTCCCGCCCTCTCGATCATCGCGTGGAGGCACACATCGCGCCCAAACCAGGGATGAAAACAATACAGAACTTCTCGCCAAGCCGTCCTGTGGGCGTTCTTAAGCTTCGTTGTACAACTATCATCGGCCTCACTTCGGCATCAAAGGCAACACGCCTGTGTCCCGGCTGCCCCAGAATAACCTGTTGAGACGCGACATATAGCCGGCGGCGTGGCGTTCATCCTGATTGGGTTCCTCGCATACTCGTATTACGAAGCCGGGCTTTATCAGCCGCTTGTTATCGAGCAGGGCTCCGTTGTTGCTTATGGCGGGACAAACCGCGGTCAGAAGGTTGCCGCGCAAACGCGGTTCGTCCGGATCGGGCGGGGAACTTTCTGGCAAGTGGAGGCAACCCCCGGCAAATGGCACGATTGCGGATCGGATTGTGGTGCAGTCCTGCGCCGTCTTGCCTTTCCCGAATAAGGAGGTCCAGCGCCAATAGCGCGTGATAAGGCTGGGGTGGAATCGAAGAAACCTTGTACGCTGGCGCAAGGCGCATGTATCCAGGTCGGCTGCGTCGAGGCCGACGAAAATTCACGCAAAATTTTGTCGGCGGCAGCGTGAGGCTCGACAACGGTCTTGACCGGGATCCGCAGGGCCATACACTAAAAGTAATCATAACGAGAAACTGTGAGGAAACGTCAATTGGGCGCGCATTCCCCGGCTGCGCCGGGGCTGTTCTTGCGGATGTTGGAGTTCCGCGCGTTCTGGGAGCATTACGCGGCTCTCGCGATGCGCCCGGTCTGGGGCGCGGCAGCTGAGGGGGACGGCCATCCGGTCATGGTCCTGCCGGGGCTGGCTGCTGGTGACGCAAGCACAGCGCTGATGCGCCGTTTCCTGCGCTCGCGCGGCTATGCCGCCACGGGCTGGGGCCAAGGGCTCAATCTCGGGCTCAGAGAAGGGGTTCTCGATCGCGCGCACGAAAGGCTGGGCAAACTCTGGATTGAACATCGCCGGTCCGTCAGCCTCATCGGCTGGAGCCTCGGCGGCCTTTACGCTCGCGAACTCGCCAAGCGGTCGCCGGAACTGGTGCGCTGCGTCATCACGCTCGGCTCGCCGTTCACGGGCCATCCGCGTGCGACAAATGCCTGGCGGCTTTACGAGTTCGCCAGCGGCCATCGCATCAACTCGCACGATTTTCACGGACCGCTGAGGGCCGCTCCGCCGGTGCCGACAACCTCGATCTGGAGCCCGACGGATGGCGTTGTGTCGTGGCGCTGCAGCGTGGAGACCCGGCGCGACCTCGCCGAAAACATCGTCGCTCAATTCGAGCCACCTCGGCCTCGGCGCGCATCCCGCGGCGCTTTATGCCATCGCCGACCGGCTCGCTCAGCCTGAAGGCCGCTGGGCGCCCTTTCACCGAACAGGCTGGCGGCGCCTCGTCTATTCCGATCCCGTGAAGCGGCGAACGAAGCACGAGTCGCACGCTCACACGTAACCCGCCTGCACCTTCCTCTGTTGGATCGCGCAATCCAGGTCGCGCGGACGTCGCCGAAGAAGCACCGCTCAGCCTCACTCGGCAGGGCCGTGCAACAAGCCGCCTGATGAGTGCGCTTCCCGAAGCCCCTCACCGGTTTCCCGTTTTCGCGGTTCGCGCCTTTTCAGGCGCTCCGCAATCTGTTGGAAGCTCACATAAAGCGGCGGAATGGCGAAAATGCCGAGGAAGGAGGCCAGCAGCATTCCGCCAAAGACCGGAGTTCCAACGCCCCTGCGCGCCAGCTCCGAAGCGCCGGATGCAACCACGAGCGGATAAAGGCCCAGGATGAAGGCCAGCGATGTCATCATGACCGGGCGGAATCTGAGGCGGGCGCCCTCGATCGCGCTATCGAGCAAGGGTTCCCCTTGTTCCCGCTTCTCTTTCGCAAACTCCACGATCAGGATCGCGTTTTTCGCTGCAAGGCCGATCAGGACGACCATGCCGATCTGGGCATAAAGATCGAGGGTCAGATGCCCCGCCAATATCGCAAGGAAGGAACCCAACACGCCCACCGCGACGGACAGGAGGACAGGCACGGGAATGATCCAGCTCTCGTAAAGGGCGACCAGGAACAGGAAGGCGAAGAGGAGCGCAAATCCCAGAATTGTGCCCGTTTTTCCTTCCGCCCGCTTTTCCTGGAAAGCGGTGTCGGTCCACTGTCCCGCGAATCCTTCCGGCAGCGTCCGCACCGCGACCGCCTCCATGGCCGCCAGCGCCTGCCCGGAGGAGACGCCAGCTGCGGGCGCGCCCTGGATGGTGACGGCCCGCTTGTTGTTGTAGCGGATCAGAGCAGGCGGTCCGACGATGACGCGCGGCTCGACGAGGCTGCGGAGCGGGATCATCTTGCCTTCGCCGTTGCGGACGTTGATGCGGAAGATGTCATCGACACTGGAGCGGTCGGAGGCTTCGGCTTGAACCTGAACCTGCCAGGTGCGGCCGAACAGGTTCATGTCGTTGACGTAGTACCCGCCGAGCGATGCCTGAAGCGCCTGAAACACGGAGGTGAGCGGCACGCCCAGCACCTGGGCCTTGTCCCGGTCTATGTCGAGATAGATTGAAGGATCCGTCGCGGAAAACGTCGTGAAGACCTGTTCGAGGTTCGGGTCCTGGTTCGCGGCGGCGACGAGGCCGCGCACGACGCGCGCAAGAACCTTGGGATCGCCCTCGCTCAAATCCTTCAGCACATAAGTGAAGCCGCCGGCGGCGCCGAGACCGATGATCGGCGGCGGAGCCAGGGAGACGACGGTTCCGCTCTGAATGGCCTCCATCTTTTCGTTCACGCGCCCGATGATGCTATTGAGGCTCTCATCCTTGCCTGTCCGTTCCGCGTATGGCTTCAGCATGACAACAAGGAAAGCCGCGTTCGACTGGGAGTAGTTGTCGATGAAGTTGAGGCCGATGATCGACGTGGTCGTCGGAAACCGCCTTCTCCTCGGCGAGGATTTGCTCGGCCGCATGCACGACTTCCGAAGTGCGGGCGACCGAGGCGCCGCCAGGAAGATTGACCACGGTGAAGAAGGCGCCCTGATCGTCTTCGGGCAGAAAACCCTCCGGCGTGATTTTTGAAAGGCCGACGATGCCGAGCATGGAAGCCGCAACGAACACAAGCCCGATGATCGAAAAGCGCACCAGCCGCGCGACGGCCGCGCCGTAGGCGTCGCGGACGCGGTCGATGAAGCGCATTACGGCGCCAATGACGCCGCTTCTCGGTCCGTGATGCGGCCTCAGGAGAACGGCGCAGAGCGCGGGGGATAGCGTGAGCGCGTTGATCGCGGACAGGACCATCGCGACAGCCACCGTCACGGCGAACTGCCGGAAAAGCTCCCCCGAGATGCCGGGTATGAAGGCGACGGGCACGAAGACCGACAAAAGCACGAGCGTGATGGCGATGATCGGCGCGGTGATCTCGCGCATCGCCTTCTTCGTCGCGTCAGCCGGGGAAAGCTCGAGGTGCTCCGCCATGACGCGTTCGACGTTCTCGACCACCACGATCGCATCGTCGACAACGATGCCGATGGCAAGGACGACCGCAAGCAGGGAAACGGAGTTTGCCGAATAGCCGATGGCGTAGAGGACGACGAAAGCGCCGATCAAACTCACGGGAACCGCGATGGATGGGATCAAGGTTGCCCGGAAGCTTCCGAGGAAGAGAAAAACCACAAGCACGACAAGAATGAAGGCTTCAATAAGCGTCTTTTCGACCTCGTGAATTGTGGCCGTGACGAATGTGGTGGGATCGTATGTGACCTTCCATTCAAGATCGGCGGGGAAGCGTTTCGCGAGATCGTGCATTTGAGCGCGGATCGCGTTCATCGTGGAAATCGCGTTTGCGCCCGGCGTCTGGTACATGGCGAGGACTGCCGCCGGCTTGCCGTTGAGGCGCGTCTCATAGTCCAGGTTGGAGGCGCCCAGCTCCACGCGCGCCACGTTCTTGAGCCGGAGAATCGAGCCGTCCGGGTTTGTCCTGATGACGATGTTTTCGAAATCGGCAACCGAGTTGAGACGCCCCTTCGTCTGGATATTGAGCTGCAGCCTCTGATCCTTCGAGACGGGGCGCGCGCCGATGCGCCCCACCGCAGCCTGAACATTCTGGGCCTGAATGGCGTCGATGATATCGCCGGTGGTGAGCCCCAGGCCTGTCAGCTTGTCTGTATGGACCCAGGCCCGCATGGCATAGTCCTGCGGTCCCCAAAGGCTGGCATCGCCAACGCCGGGCGTTGCCTTGATCTGATCGAGAAGATTGATCGTGGCGTAGTTCGAGATGAACAGCGGGTCGTATGTGCCTTTCGGTGAGTAAACGGCGATGACGCCGAGCAGGGCGGACGATTTCTTCTTCACCATCACGCCTTGCTTCTGCACGTCCATCGGCAGCTTCGAAAGAGCAGCCTGCACGCGGTTGTTCACATTGACGGTGTTGATGTCCGGGTCCGTGCCAAGCTCGAATGACACTGTCAGCGTGTAGCTGCCGTCATTGCCGCTGACGCTCTTCATGTAGATCATCTTGTCGACGCCGATGACCTGCGCCTCGATGGGCTGGGCAATCGTGGCATCGACGGTAGCGGCGGAAGCTCCGGGGTAGTTGGTGGTAACCGAGACCTCCGGCGGGACGACATCGGGATACTGCGCCACCGGAATGAGGAACAGCGAGAGAGCGCCAGCGATCGTGGTGACGATCGCGATAACGATTGCGAGCCTTGGACGGTCTACGAAGATCGAGGAAAGCACAGCCTAACTCCTCGCTTCTGGCAGAACCGGCGAAGCCAGCACTGGGGTGCCGGGCTTGACGCGCTGAAGACCTTCGACAATGATCTGCTCGCCAGCTCTAAGGCCGAATTCAACGGCGATGTTGACCCCGACCTCCGTTCCAACGGTCAGTCGCCGGATCACCGCTTTTCCGTCTTCGACAGCATAGACATAGGTTCCCTGCTGATCCGCCAGCAGCGAGGCCTGAGGGATGACGACCTTTTCCTGCGGCTTGCCGGCGCCGACGTTCACCCGGACGAGCTGGCCATCGACAAGGGCATCATCGGGATTGGGGATCGTGGCGCGGACGGTGATTGTGTCGGTTGCCTTTTCGACTGTGACATCGACGAAATTGATGCGCCCCTTATGGCCGTAGACGCTTCCGTTGGAGAAGTGAACCGTCACCTCCGCGGCGCCGGCGTCAACCTCGCCCTCCTGAACATCGAGAAACTCGCGTTGGCTGACCGGAAAGACCACATACATCGGGTTCTGGCTGACCACGGTAGTCAGGACGCCGCTGTCCGGAGAAACGACGTTTCCCTTTGTGATTTTCGTGCGGCTGATTTTACCTGCGACCGGCGACTTGATGTCGGTATAGCCGAGGTTGATTTTGGCCGTCTGCAGGTTCGCCTGGGCGATCAATATGTTGGCTGCGGCATTTTCGTCTGCGGCAAGCGCCTGGTCGCGCTTTTGGGGCGTGCCGAAGGTTGAAGCCATCAACTGGTTCGCGCGCTCAAGCTCCACCTGTGAAAGTTTTTTGGAGGCCTTGCTCGCCTCAAGAGCCCCCTGCGCCTGCTCCACCGCGGCTTTGAAAAGGTGCTGCTCGATCCGGTAGAGCGGCTGACCTTCTTTGACGGGATCGCCTTCCTTGAACAAGACCGCTTCAAGATAACCAGTCACGCGCGCCCGGATGTCCACGCGCTCCATGGCCTCGATCCTGCCGACGTAGCCTCTGGTCTCGGACACGGGTCTTGCTTCTGCGGTGAAGGTTGTCACTGGGAGGGCCGCAGGTGCAGGCTGCTGGGCGGATGCCGGGAAGCTTATCGCCGCAGTTAAGAGCGGCAGCCAAAGAAGATAACGCATCGTGGCCCTCCTTCGCAGTATCCTTGGGCCACGCCGCCGCCGGATCATCCGTCCGGCTCTGCACAAGCCCATCAGACCATGCGCGCGCTGAGTGTAATAAGCTTCAGCGTTTCTGCTACAAATTGAATGGCCCTCTAACTCTCGGGGCGGGTCAAAAGCCGCCTGAGTTTGAGCGAATCCGAATTGGGAGGACGAAGAGGATCGTGACACTGCCAAATCCCGACGCGGGCGCGGCGCTCAATCATCCGGTGTCTGTTTACTTTGATGAAAGTCACGGCTGTGACAGCCGGAATTTTTCACCTATTATCTGGACTTATAACAAGCAACGCTCGTATTGCGTAAGAGCTCGCCGCGCCTTCAAGACCTCCAGGCGCGGTTTTTGTTTACCGCCAGGGAAAACGCTATCATTTAGTTAAAGGGGTTTTTCTTACTGCGACGCAGCCCGCCCGCCGGCGTGTCCATCCAGGCGCCGTTTTCCGATTTCTGGAAGGTTTCCTCGAACAGGCTGAAAAGTTCCTGGCTCTGAGTAACGATAGTCTGCATCCGGCCTTGAGCAAATTGCGTCTGAATCATCAAAACGTCCTGAAGGGCCGGTGCGTTGCTGATCCTGCCGGCCAATGTGAAGGCTGCCTCGGCATTTTCCTTCGCGAATTCCATGATCTGTCCCTGGACATTCATGAAGCCGGCGGTCATGGGATTTGCGGGCAGCGCGCCCATCCAGGCATCCATGGTTTTGGTCATGAAATCCATGATCTGCTCATAGACGGCTTGCGCCTGCTTCAGGTTCTGTTCGGACGCATCACGCATGCTCTGCGGGATCTCGAATGGCGTGTCGGTCACTGGTTTCCTCCCCGGTTTTGTTGAGGAGAAGTGTAGCCGTGTGCTGGGATATTGAGAATAGGGCTCCCCGCACACCAGCGCTTGCGCGTGGCTTTTTTGCCGCCATGCGAGAGGTGTCAGAGGATCAACTGCGTGCCGACCTTTGAAGAGCTTCTCTGATCCGCCGTTGAAGCTCCTCAGTCTGCGCGACGAAAGTCTGCATCTGTTCCTGGGCAAACTGCGTCTGAAGTGTCAGAAGCTCCTGGATATTTTGCACTTTGCCCATCTTTTCGACCAGCGCGAAAGCCAACTCGGCATTCGTCTTCGCCATTGCTACGGCGCTGTCTCTCACATCCTTGAAGATAGTGACCTTCGAGGCAGTGACGAGGGGGGTAGAGGGAGCCATCCCCAACGCGGCGCCGACCGCTGCGCCGTCTGATTTCTGGAGCGCCTCTTGGATCAAGCCGTAGAGCCGTTGCGTCTGTGTGACGAAGGACTGCATCCGGTCTTGAAGGAATTGCGTCTGAACCGTCATAATATCCTGGACGTTCTGTGCGTTGCTGACCCTGCCGGCGAACGTGAAAGCTGCTTCGGCGTTGTCCTTCGCGAATTCCATGATATGGCCTTGGACATCCTTGAAGCCGGCGGTCATGGGACTTGCGGGCAGCACACCCAACCAGGCATCCATGGTTCTGGTCACCATATCCGTGAACTGTTCATAGGCGTCATGCGCCTGCTGCAGGCTCTGTTCGGAGACGGCACGCAGGTTTTGCGGTATTTCGAACGGGTTATTGGCCATGAGTTCCTCCCGGGGATAAGAAAATAACAGTAGCCGACATGGAGTGCGCGGGTCACGGACTTTGGAGGGTCAGGCAACGAATTTTGGACGGCGCATCTGCCATGAAAAATCAGGTGCAGTGGCCCAGGCGTGTCATTGCGCCGCTTTCAGCCTCCGTGCCGGAAGCCCTGTGTGTCTTCCTTCGTGGCTATGGTCCCCTTTGGCTGGGTTTTTGCTTTCATCCCTGCAAACGGAGAGGGCTGTATGAAAACCTGCCTCGATTGGTCGGCCTACGACACCTATGGCATCGGCGATGCTTATTCCGGCATCCCCGCGAGGGGCGGCAATTACGCAAAAGCCGTGGCGGTCTGCATGCATAGCCACGAGTGCTACAAGACCGGCAAGGGCGTCATGTGCCCAAGCTTCCGCGTGACCCGCAATATTGGCGATACGCCAGAGGCGCGCGTCGCGGCCTTCAAGGCGGCGCTGAACGGGGAGTATGGAGAGAAACCCTTCGAGGACCAGCGGCTGGCGGCACCCATCGGCCTGCGCAATCGCTCGCGACTTCTTGCGCAGCTTGCCGAAACCTTGTTTGGCATTGCTGCCGACGCGCCAGTCCCTCAGTTGCGAAACGGCCTTTCGCGCCGCCACTCCGGGGCAGGATGCGCCGCGCGGTGACGTCCTCCTTTTCGCCGACACCTTCGCGACGCATTTCGAACCCGGCATTGCCGAGGCTGCTATCGAGGGTTTTGACCGCTGAAGGGTACAGCGTGAAGATGGTGAAGCCTGCGCCGTACGATCCTGAGCCAGACCGGCCACTGTGTTGCGGACGCACATACCATACCCATGGCATGGTTGAAGAGGCCCGCCGGGAAGGCCGCCGCATTCTTGCAGCACTCAAGCCCGCACTCGAAGCAAAAACGCCGGTCATTGGCCTGGAGCCGTCCTGCCTTCTTTCTCTTCGCGATGAGCTTTATTGCTTAGTTCGCCACCGGCCAGCGGCCGACCCACCATGGATGAAAATGTCCGCGCCGCAACGATTTTGGCAAGCACCTTTTCCTCTTCGAAGAATTTCTCGTTCGCGAGCAGGCGAAGGGCCTGAGCCTGCCCTTCAAGGAGCTTCCCCCGGCGCGAGCCATCGTGCATGGCCATTGCCACCAAAAAGCATTCGGCGCCATGAAGTCCATGCGCAAGATCGTGGGCTCGATTCCGGGCCTCTCCTACGGCCTGATCGATTCGAGCTGCTGCGGCATGGCGGGCAGCTTCGGATTGGAGGCCGAACACCGCGCCGTGTCGCAGGCGATGGCTGAGGCTTCGCTCCTGCCGGCTTTGCGCGCCGCTCCGCCGGAAGCGCGCCTGATCGCCAACGGCTTTTCCTGCAGGCGTCAGATCGAGCACGGAAGCGGGCGCACGGCAAGACACATCGCACTTGTCTTGCGTGAGGCATTGAATACCGCCACGACGCTCAGGTAAGCCACCGATCAAAAACTCACCCCATCTGAGACGCCGACATAGGGACACAACGCTATCCTGGCGCAAATCCCGGAAGCAATGTGACCCGATTCCCGAGTCCGAGGGCCTCGATACGGAAGACAAGGTGTTGGCGAAGGCGGCAGCCGCTCAGCTCACTCACCAGCTTCTGATGCAGGCTTCGAGCGGGACAATCATCCGAGACGGAAGGGAACCGGGCTCGTTTGGCGGCTCTCATCAAACTGTCGCAGGAATAACATATGTCTCTTTCCGTTATTTTGCATATACAACAGCGGAGCGGAAAAATGACCTCGATTCTCGCCCCTGAATCCGATTTGAAGAGCCTTTCGAAACGGATTCGCGTGATAGCAGATGGGCTGCGGCGCCTGCCGCCCAATCATCCCAAGCTTGGAGATTTGATTTCTCCGCTTGTCGAAGAAATGAACGCTGTTGCGGCCCAACTCCGCGTCGAAAACAGTTTTTACAAAAATCGCGTTCACTTTTTCGATTTTAGAGATAATGTCTAGCAGCAACTCGGCTGACAATACAACCGAATCAAAAGTACGCGAAGATGTTGATTCATGCCTCCAATAGGTATGCATCGCGGCGCGCCGGACGCACGATAGACGAATGCGCGATCGAAGCGGCGCTCCTTTCGCGCGTGAATTGGTTCGACGCTTCCTTGAAGGCAAGATCACAAAAGTGATCGAGGCGACGGACAAGCCCGGCCGGGCAGCCGATCTCTCGCATGCGCTGGCGCATGCGCCATCGGTCGGCGACCACCTGCGCATCCCTGGCTCGCAGGGATTCGACGACGGCTTCAAAGAGGCGTGTGCGCTCATCGAGCGGGCCGCTGAGGCCGACGCCTGCAACGCGCGCGTGCAGGCGTCGCTCGGAAACATCTTGCTGCGAGGCGGCTTGGCCGGTCTGGCGCGCGCCGCCTACGAACGCGCCGCGGCGCTCGATCCGCACGATGCGGCGTCACGCTACGCGGTAGCAGAGCTCGCCTATGTGATGCGCGATGAGGCGGCGGCGCAGATCTGGTTCGACGAAGCGTTCATCCGCCAACGGCTTTTCTCTCCGCCCGGTGCGCGGGCCGGTTCGAAGCACGCGCTCGTGCTCGCTCTCGCGGGACCGTGGCCGAGCAACATGCCGCTCGACTTTCTCATCGACGACGGGCGCTGGACGCTGCATCGCTGGTTTCTGCCTGATCGAGAGTGCGCCACGCGCGCCATTCCGCGCGTCGAGCTGATCGTGAATGCGCTCGGCGACAGCGTCGCCGGCACCGCCGCGGTCGCCGATGCGCAAGCGATTCTCGCGGCGCACCCCGATGTGCCGTCGATCAATGCTCCCCGGCGGTTGCGCGGGCTGGGACGCGAGGCCTTGGGCCGGACGCTCGCCGGCATCCCCGGCGTGCGCGTGCCGAATGCACGGCGCGTGACGCATGCGATGCTCGCCGCGAGCGGCGGCGTCGCCGATGAGCTCGGCTATCCCTTGCTGCTGCGCCCAATTGACACACACGGCGGGCGCGGGCTCGAACGGCTCGATCGCCCCGAGGAACTGCCCGCCTATCTCGCGCGCACCAATGCCCCTGCGTACGATTGCTCGGCCTATGTCGACTACCGCAGCCCGGACGGCTGGTTCCGCAAAATGCGGATCATGTTCGTCGATGGCGTCGCCTACCCGTATCACCTCGCCATCGACGACCGCTGGATGATCCACTACTACAGGACGACGACGACGCTCACTCCTTGGATGCACGACGAAGAGGCGCGCTTTCTTGCCGAGCCGGAATGCGTCGTCGCCGGTTGGCGCAGCGCCGTGCCGGCCATCGCCGCTGCGCTCGGGCTCGACTACGCCGGCATCGACTGCGCACAACTGCCCGGCGGCGCATTGCTGGTTTTCGAGGCTGATTCGGCGATGCTCGTTCACGCGTTCGATGCGTCCGAAGCCGGCCGGGCTAAGCGAGCCGGGTTCGACCGCATTCGTTCCGCCCTCATGGCGCTCTTCGATCGCCGCGCCGCAGCGAAATGCGGGCGAGACTGATAGATTCTGAAATGAGCCTGCAGCCAGCAGCTTTTCCGCGCGAGTTCATTTCCGCTGGCGTTTCATCAAACATAGCCGGTTTTGCAATTAGACCGCGGCGAGCAGGCATGGCATTCCATCGGTGGTGCAGTCAAAACGATTAACGCTCAAATAAAGTTATCGATATAATTTTTATCGTGATTTCTCTGTATAGAGACGAGAGTGTTTACACATAAAATTCAATCAGAAAATACTGTGGAATTTGTATAATTATACATCATGTTAACCATGGCAAGCGTAAACGTAGTTAGCCCGCAACACCGCTAACAAGGTCTGCTTCCATGGCGCTAGCAAAAAGAAATGGCGTGTCTCCCTCGCCGGTCCATCCTCCGATGGCCCTCAAGATCTCCGAACAGCAAGACGAAGTTTCGATAGGCGGCCGCAAGCTGCTGGCCGAAGCTCAGAAACGAAAAGCAAAGACGTACGCCCGCCAGCAAAAGGCCGCCGAAAGGGTGGCCGCAGCCACGGGTCAGCTCGCGAGCGGCATCGCCGAAGCCGCATCCGCGGCCGAGGAGTTGCGCAAGGCGGTCGAACAGATCGGCGCCGGCGCCGAGGAATCCTCGGGCGCGTCGCAACAATCGTTGAAGGCGATCAATCTCGGCGCTGGCCTCATCCAGAAAGCCAAGGAGAACGCCGCAACCTCTGCGAGCAAGACGCAAGCCCTGCAGAACCAGATCGACGAAGTCACCGGCCAGATCTCGAACTCCATTCTCGCCATCGGCAAGGCCGCGGAGCGCCAGGAAGGCTCCGTGAAGATGGTGGCGGAACTGGAAACGCAGGCCGCCGCCATCGGAGAAGTCGTGAAGGCGGTCGCCCGCATCGCCGACCAAACCAACTTGCTCGCGCTCAACGCCGCCATCGAGGCCGCCCGCGCCGGCCAGCACGGCAAGGGCTTCGCAGTCGTCGCGGACGAGGTGCGCACGCTTGCCGAAACCTCCGAGAAGTCAGCGCGCGACATCCAGGATCTGATCGTGCAGATCCAGTCGGACGTGAAGGTGATCTCGGAAGGGATCAACGATTCCGCGCAAACGGCAAAACGCGAAGTCGAGAAGGGCCGGGAAACGACCGAGGCTCTTGGCCAGATCCGCGCCGATATGCAGACGATCGTGGAAGGCGCCGGCGAAATCGTGCGCGCGAACGAGGAGTCGAACAGAGCCGCCGTCGAAGTCCAGAAGGGGGCGGAAATCATCGCGGCGGCCGCCGAGGAGCAAAGCTCGGCCTGCCAGGAGTCGCTGAAAACCATCGACCAGCAAACTGTAGCGCTCAATCAGTGCGAGCAGGCCGCGCAGGAATTGTCGGAACTCTCCGAAGAGCTGAAGAACAGCACCAACATCGGCAAGAGCGCCGAGGAAGTCGCGTCGGCCGCGGAAGAGATGTCGAGCGCGGTCGAGGAGATCAACCGCGCCTCGGCCGAAATCATGACAGCGCTGGAGCAGATCACGAAGGGCGCGCAGCAGCAGGGCGCAGCCACTCAGCAATCCGCGGCTGCCATCGCTCAGATCGAAAAAGGCGCGATCGTTTCGCAGAAGCAGGCACAGGCCGGGTTCGAGAAAGGCCAGGCTACTGCCGCGCTCATCGAAACGTGCAAGGCGGCCATCGAGACGCTGATCGAAGGCGTTTTGGATTCCGTCAGAGCGGGCAAGAAAAGCGTCGAGCAGATGGTTGCCCTGGAACAGATCAGCCGGCGCATCGACAAGATCGTGGACGCCATCACCACGGTTTCGATCCAAACCAATATGCTCGCTGTGAACGGATCGGTTGAAGCGGCGCGCGCGGGCGAGTTCGGCAAGGGATTCGCGGTGGTTTCGACCGACATCCGCAACCTCGCGCGCGATTCCGCCGAGAACGCCGAGCGCATCAAGGATACCGTGAAGTCCATCCAGGATCAAATCGTGCGGGTTCGCGGCGATCTCGGCGCCATCGCCAACTCCGCCTCACTCGAAAGCGAGAAGAACAAGGTCATCGCGACAAACCTTGTGACCATCGCAAGCGACGTGACGATTGTGCTCGCCGGCAACAAGGAGATCCTCGCAGGCGCGGAAGAGATCGTCCGCGTCGTTAAGGAAGTTCAGACGGGCGTCGAGCAGGTTTCCGCAGCGGCGCAGGAAGCCACCCGCGCGTCCGGCGAAGCTGCGGGCGCGGCGCGCGAACAGGCCAAGGGCGCCGAACAGCTTGCGGCGGCCATCGAAGAGATTGCTTCGCTCGCTGACGAACTTCAGGCCGCCAATTAACCGCTGCAACCGGGGAGGCAGCCATGTCTGTCGCTAGCCACGAGGAGGTTGCCTCCGCAACCTCCGCCGCCATCGCCGACATTTCCGGCGGGCCGAAAAGTTTCGAGTCGGATG
>CAWFOS010000005.1:0-57500 GCA_963817495.1 uncultured Alphaproteobacteria bacterium
GCAAAACGGACACGTGCCAAGTGGTCCAAGATGGTCCAAAGCGAGATGCCGCCTTTCGCAACGATGTTATTGAACCCTGATCGAGCCGGCCGCCTCTGCAATCGCAGCATAAAGGGCGTCGAGTTCCCCCCGCGTGGTGCAATAGGGCGGCATCACATAGACGGTATTCCCGAGCGGTCGCAGCAACAGACTGCGGCCGAGGAAAAAGTCGTACAGCCTCGGCCCAATGTCAGCGAGATAGCCATCCTTCTCCACCTCGAAATCGATGGCCGTTATTGTGCCGAGCTGCCGGACATTGGAGAAGCGGCCATCGGGGGGCAACGAGGCCAGATGTTCCGATTGCGATGCAGCGAGGGCTGCGACGCGCTCGCGGACGGGTTCCCTGGTCCACACCTCAAGGTTGGCAACGGCCGCGGCGCACGCGATGGGGTTCGCCGTGTAGGAGCTTGAGTGGTAGAACATGCGGGCGCGGTCGGGCGCGTAATGCGCCTCGAATATTTCCGGCCTGCATAGGGTGACAGCGAGAGGGATCGCACCGCCCGTCAAGCCTTTGGCGAGGCACATGATGTCGGGCGAAATGGCTGCCTGCTCGCAAGCAAATAGCGTTCCTGTCCGCCCGAAGCCCGTCATCACCTCGTCCGCAATCAGCAAAACGCCAAACGCCTCGCAAATGCGCTTCAATTCGCACAGCACGGACGCGGAATAGATCAGCATGCCGCCCGCGCCGAGGATCAGCGGCTCCACAATCAGGGCGGCAGGCGCGTCGCGGCGGCAGATGGCCTCGAAGGCGTCCAGCGTTGCCTGCTCGACGCCCGCACCGGGGAAGGGGATGCGCTCCACCTCGAACATGAGCGGCTCGTACGGCGCGTTGAAGACGCTGCGCGCGCCAATCGACATGCAGCCGATCGTATCGCCGTGATAGCCGTGTTCGAGGGCCACGATGCGAGAGCGCGGCTCGCCCAGATTGAGGAAAAACCCGAGCGCCATTTTGAGCGCGACTTCGACCGCAGTTGATCCGCTATCGGAGAAGAACACATGCGACAAACCCGCCGGGGCGCTTGATAGAAGCCGCCGCGCCACTTCTTCCGCCGGCTCATGCGTGAAACCCGCGAAGATGACTTGATCGAGCACTCCCGCCTGTTTCTGGATGGCTTCGACGATGGGCGGGTAATTGTGCCCATGGGTGATGACCCACCAGGAGGAAATCGCGTCGAGGATCCGCGAGCCGTCCGCCGCTGTGAGCCACGCGCCCTTGGCGGACGCGATTTTCGTCATCACAGGTTGGAGCGCGTGCTGCGTGAAGGGATGCCAGACGGGCGATCTAGGCTGCTCCATTGCGCCCTCCATCGTGAAAAGCGGACAGGTCGAAGTTGGCGCGGAAAGCTGCGGCTAGGCGCGCCCTGTCCAAGGGATCGACAAACGGAAGCCGTCCAAGGCGAGGCACGCCGCCGAATGCAACGATGGCGCTCTCCACCTCGCCGGCCGCATCGCCAATGAAAGCGATGCCGTGCACGCGAATATGCCGCTTCGCCAGCGCCTCCAGCGAAAGCAAGGTGTGGTTGATCGTGCCGAGTTCGGTGCGCGCGCAGAGAATGACCCGCAGCCCCCAGGATGCGAACTGGTCGATCTGCACAAGATTGGCCGACAGGGGGACGAGTAGGCCTCCGGCGCCCTCGATCACAAGCGGCCTCGCGCCCCAGGGGAGGGGTAGCCGCTCGGGCTTTATCTCAATGCTTTCGCGCGCGGCGGCGATATGCGGCGAGGCTGGCAGCTTGAGGCGATAGGCTTCCGGAAAAATCCGCTCGGGAGCCAGCCCGGACAACCGGCGCACTGCTTCGCGATCGGTTTCGCCGTCGAGCCCGGCCTGGATCGGCTTCCAATAATAGCCCTCCAGTGCACCAGCCAGGGCCGCGCTGAACACGGTCTTGCCGATCCCGGTGTCCGTTCCGGTTACGATGAAGCCGGCGCTCATGGCTCCAGCTGACCGATCTCGAACCCGAGCGCGTCGATCATCTCACTCACAAGCTCCTGGCTCGCATGCAAGGTCAGCGCAATGCGCAGGCGCGCCGTTCCTTCAGGCACCGTCGGCGGCCGGATCGCGCGGATGTCGTAACCGTAGCCGCGCATGGCGGACGCCAAGGCTGTCGCGCGCCTGTCCGATCCGACGATGACGGGGATGATCTGCGAGCCGCTTGGCCTGACGCCGCAGCGCGCCTCAATTGCCTTGTTCGTAAACTCGATCAACACGGCAAGTTGCTCGCGGCGTTGCGGCTCCTCCGAGCAAAGCTGCAACGCTGCACGAACCGACGCGGCAATGATCGGCGAGGGCGCGGTCGAGAATATGAAAGGCCGCGAATAGTTCACCATGAAATCGCGCATGATTTTCGGGCCGCAGATGAGAGCGCCGGAGGAACCGAGCGCCTTTCCGCATGTGTGAAGCGAAATGACGTTCGGCCTCCCCTCCAGCCAAGCGCCGAGCCCGCGGCCATCCGGGCCGAAAACGCCGGTCGCGTGAGCCTCATCGATGACGAGCATGCCCTCGTGGCGGTCGGCGACGGCGGCAAGGTCCTCAAGAGGGGCGCGGTCGCCGTCCATGCTGTAAAGGCTTTCGATGACGATCCACGGGCGGCCGCTATTGCCGGCTGCTCTCCAGGCGCGGATCTTGTCCTCGACGGCGTTGGCGTCGTTGTGCGCGGCGTCCACGATTTCCGCCCGTCCGGCGCGCATTCCATCGTGAGCGCTTGCATGGATGAGCTCGTCGTAGACGACGAGGTCGCCACGTTGGGGGAGGGCCGCGAAAAGCGCATAATTCGCGGAGAACCCGCTGCTGAAATAGAGCGCCGCCTCAGAGCCAAAGAACGCGGCGGCGTCCGCCTCCAGGCTCTCATGCTCCGAATAGTTGCCGCGCAGGAGCCGCGACCCGCCAGCTCCCACGGCGACGCCTCGATCAAGCGCCTGCCGCACTACCTCCTTCATCTCAAGCAAATCGGCGAGGGCAAGATAGTCGTTGGAGGTGAAATCGTAGCCAGCCGGCAGAGCAAGCCGCCGCAGCCGCCCGCGCTCTTCGAGGCTGACTAGAGCATCTTCATAGGGCTTCAGCATAAGCTTCTGCCGCCTCATCGAGCGGCATCGGCGAGAGGCCCAGCTTCGAGAGAAGCGCCGTGTCCTTGTCCTCGCCCGGGTTACCCGCCGTCAAGAGCATGTCTCCCATAAAGATCGAGTTCGCGCCCGCGAAAAAGCAGAGCGCCTGCATCTCGTCGCTCATGTCAGACCGGCCCGCCGACAGCCGCACCATGGATCGCGGCATCATGATGCGGGCCAGCGCGACGGTGCGGACAAAGGCGATGGGGTCGATCGGTGGCGCATTTTCGAGCGGCGTCCCGTCGATCGGGATCAGAAGGTTGATCGGGACGCTTTCGGGGTGCTGCGGCAAATTCGCGAGCGTCACCAGCATATCCACGCGATCCGCCGGTTCTTCGCCCATCCCGAGGATGCCGCCGCAGCAAACCTTGATGCCAGCCGACCGCACATGGTCCAGCGTTTCCAGGCGATCGGCGAAAGTCCTCGTCTTGATTATCTCGCTATAATAGCGCTCCGACGTATCGATGTTGTGATTGTAATAGTCGAGGCCTGCGAATTTGAGGCGCTCGGCATCGCGGCTTGTGAGCATGCCGAGCGTCATGCAGGTTTCCATTCCGAGCGCTTTGACGCCGCGAACCATTGCGCAAAGCACATCGAGATCGCGCTCCTTGGGGTTTCGCCAGGCAGCGCCCATGCAGTAGCGCGTCGCGCCCGCCGCCTTCGCCTTCCTCGCCTCGCCAATGACGCGCTCGACCTCCATGAGCTTCGAGGCGGACAAGCCGGTGCTGTAATGGGCGGACTGGCTGCAATAGGCGCAATCCTCGACGCACCCGCCCGTCTTCACATTCAGAAGTCGGCTCAGTTGTATTTTGTTCGGATCGAAATAGCGGCGATGAAGGGTCTGGGCCTGGAAAAGGAGATCGTTAAAGGGCTGGCTATAGATCGCTTCCGCGTGCGCACGCGTCCAATCGTGCTGCTCGTCGATAGTATTGGACACGGTCACACAAGCCCCTTCGTTTCAAAACCGCACAGTTTGTAGACCGCCTTCCAGGATCGCGCAACAATACCGGCCGCAACCCGAGGCCTATTAGACCAAAGGGGCTATCATGACGCGATTTTGAGAGAGATGTTTTCAGGCTGGCGCTTTGGCAGCATAGCCTTCTCCCAGATGACGCGCTCTGCGGGCAGATGAACCGAGACCGTTGTCCCGCGGCGCGGTGCGCTTTCGATTTCAAGCCTTCCGCCGTGCATTTCCGTCAGCCTGACGGCCAGCGGAAGCCCCAGCCCCGCCCCTTCGAACCTGCGAGAAAGGCCGTTGTCGACCTGCCGGAAGAGTTCAAGTGCTTGCCGGATTTCGTCGCCTGTCATCCCTATCCCCGTGTCGCGGATCGAAAGACACAAGCCTCCTTCCGGTTCAGCGGCGGCGGCGATGTCGACGCGCCCGCCGGAAGGGGTGAACTTGATCGCGTTCGACAGGAGGTTGATGAGAATCTGCTTGAGCTTGTGTTTGTCGCCGTAAACGGAGGCGCCGAGATCCTGGGCCGGTCCATTAAGTTGGACGCTGCCGGAGGCGGCTTGCTGCTCCACGGTGATCAGGCAACGATGGATGATCGGGGACACCTTCACGCGCTCCTCGTGCAGCTCAAGCTTTCCGGCCTCGATCCGTGTGACGTCGAGGATATCGTTGACGATGCTAAGAAGGTGCGCCCCTGAGCGGTGAATATCGGCTGCATAAGCCGCATAACGGTCGACGTCCTTGCCGAGAAGCTTGTCGCGAATGATTTCGGAAAATCCGAGAATGGCGTTCAACGGCGTGCGCAACTCGTGGCTCATGTTGGCGAGAAAGACGGATTTCGCCGCATTTGCCTCCTCCGCACGGCGTTTTGCCCGCACAAGCTCGACATTTGTTTTTCGCAGCTTGATGCGCTCTTCGGCCAGTTCCTCGCTGATCGACAGCAAGGCGGCATGCTCCTTCCTGACCTTTTCGCTTTCCTTGTCGAGCGCGATGGCATTCGCCGCGCGGCTCGAGATTTCACGGTTTAGAATGAACATCATGATCAAAGGGAGGCTGAGCGCGGCGATCCCGAGGCCGATCACGATTTTCGCCTGCTGGTTCGCGGGGGCAAGTACTTCCGCTCGGCCTAGCCCAACCATGACAATCAAGGGGTAGTCCGGCAATTTCCGCCAATGGTAGAGGCGCACAACGCCATCAGCCGGGCTTTCGGCTGTGAATTCACCGGCACCGGCCGCTTTCGAGCTGGCGAGCGCCTCGGCACTTGTATCCTTTGCTCCGAGACTTGCGGTATCGAAGCCCTTCGCAACCGTGTAGCGCGCAAGCCTCACTCCGTCCGTCCGCATGAGGTCGATTGACGTCGCTTCCCCGAGCCTCGCCTTGTCATGCAGAGTGGTCAGGAGCTCCGGAGCGAGTGAAAACAAAACAACGCCGCCGAATTGGCCATCCCTTGTGTTGATCCGGCGCGCTGCAGGAATGAGCATTCGCTGCGACATCTTCCCGACCCCCGGGCGTCCGATAAAAAGGCTGAGGTTGGGGTTGTCTCGCAGCGCACTGAAGCAGTCGCGTTCTGCGAGTGAAACCGGGACCGGGTCGTGTTTGATCGTCGTGTCCGTGACCTCGCCGTCCGCATTCAAGATGACGATGTCGATCGCCGGTGTCATGAGCCCTGGGATCGAGCTTTTCCACTCGTTGAGGCTGATCGCAGCCCCATCCTCGATCCTGCGCTTCAAAGCCGCAGTCGCGTTCGAAACCGCGTTGAGCGTGCCCTCAACCTGCTCCTCGAGCCCGGCCGATAGATTTGTGGCTTCCGTACGAGCTCGGTCGATTGCTGCATTTCGCTCATTGAGAACCGCGTCAGCAACAAGGGCACAAACGGCAAGCATGATTGCCGCGCTGAAAGCGGCTATTCGGCGCTTAAGCATCCCTCCGGCTTTGCGCTGGCTTTGATGGTCCGAGGGGAATCGCGTCGCTCGATGCACGGAGTACCCAAACTTCAACGAGTGAGGATTGTCAGTTCACATACAAGTCATTATCGCTGGACTTGTCACAAAACGGCGTAGCGTTACGATAATCCTATCCGGCTTTAGTTGTATAGTGTATAAATTGTGTAGTTACGAAAATAAACTAAAATGAAATCTTGTTGATTCATTGATCATGCCAAATCAATTTGATTAAAATCAATATTAAGTCTTGTCTTTTTCTTATAGCTTGACTATTAACATTTGTGCCGGCCTTTGCGGCATTGTAAGCCGGCGGCACAAGAAGGTTGGAAGTTTCCCGCTCCGCGGAGTTCCCCGAGGGACCAAGCCAAGTTCGAACGTCGATCAAGGAATTTGACTATGGTCAACCCGGAGCGTCCTGCGTCAGTTTGCCTGTGTTTCGTCCAGAGATTGTAGGATTGGCGCGGTTGCCGCTACGCCCTTCGCGGGTATTAGCGTCGGCGCAGCCTCAACTTTGCCTAGCGAAGCGGCGATTGACCCACAATCGGCGGCAAAAAATTACCTCGCTTTCGCATGTGTTGCAGCTAGAGATTGCGTACAAGACCCTTCAGTCCTGTGCTCAGGAAAATGGCTGCTCCTTGAATCTTGCTCAAGTACAAGCTAGGCTCTTCCCGAGGTCACCAAGCTTTGGACGGGGACGTCTTCTGAGATGTCACATTCGGTCGCGGCCACCCGCCAGATCAGAAATGCCAGATTAAACTCACCAGCGGTTGCAACAAGGCGCAACCTTGAGCTACGGCTTGCTCGTGGCTGCCGCCTTGTTCGCGGACCGGTGACCTTGCGATAAGGACCGGAAAACGGCCAAGGAAGACCAGCAACTTAAGGATAAGGACGACCCATGGAAGACAACGGCAAGAAGACCTCACGGCGCGAAATCCTCAAGCTCGGCGCTTTTGGCCTCGGCGCGGTCGGCGCGATGAGCCTCTCGGGCGGCGCGAATGCGCAGCAGGTTGCGAAAAAGGCCGCCCAGAAGGCGGTCATGTATCAGCAGACCCCGAAAGACGGGAAGCAGTGCAGCGGATGCCAGCATTTCCAGGCTCCCTCTTCCTGCCGGATTGTCGATGGCGAGATCAATCCGAACGGTTATTGCATTTTGTTCGCAAAGAAGCCGGCATAGTCATTCAACTATCTATCTATATCGAAGCGGCTCCAACCTGGGAGCCGCTTCACACAATTCTGACGGGGCCGAAAATCCTGTCAGTTCCTTCTTCAAGGCAGGCATATTTTTGATTTGGCGCCACCCCGGTTTGCTTGGCGTCGAAACTTTTCCAAACGGTAATTATGCGCCGCCTTGACTCCCTGATCCTTCAGCGTAGTGTCCACCGCCATGATTTGGCTGATATTTGCAGTGCTGACGGCGGGCGTGATCGTTGGGATAACACGCAAGCTTCGTCGCGTCCCGGCAGAGGATGCGCGCGTCTCCGAGATTGAAGCCTACAGTTTGCAACTTCAGGAACTCGACCGTGAGGAAGAGCGCGGGACGCTTGGCGAAGACGAAGCCAATCAGACGCGAGCCGAGGTCGCGCGGCGGCTGCTGAGAGCAAACCGGCAGGCTGCGGGAGCCACGCCTGAAAAAGCCAAAGTCTTGAATGCTGCTATTCCTGCCATTGCCGTCGCGGCGCTGATCTCGATTGGGAGCATCGGTACCTACGTTTATTATGGAAAGCCCGGGCTTTCCGATCAACCGCTGGAAGCGCGGCTCAACGCACCGTTGGGGGATCAAACTCCCGATGTTCAAGTTGCGAACATGGAGCGCAGGCTGAGGCAGAATCCGGCTGACGTGACCGGTTGGGCAGCTCTCGCCTCCGTCTATTTCAAGGCCGGCCTGTTCGAGAAAGCCGCGGACACATATCAAAGAGGGATAGACGCAGGCGGCGAAACCGAAAGCATGTTTCTCGGCCTCGCGGAATCGCTGACGTTCGCCAATGATGGCTTCATCTCGGAGCAGGCGGCACAGGCGCTACACGAAGCTTTGATGCGCAATCCGAATTCGCTGCGCGGCCGTTTCTGGAGTGCGCTCCTCGCCGAGCAGGACGGCAAGAAAGCCGAAGCGGAGAAGATTTACCGCGACCTGCTTGCCGCACAAATTCACCCGACATTGAGAAGGGTCGTGATGCAGCGCCTGCAAGCGCTCACGGCGCCTTCGGCTAATACTGCGGATAACAATGCCGCGCCCGAAGAAAATAAGGGTGCCGAGCAGAGTGCTTCGACGGAGCGGGGCGAGGAGCAGAAGATGATCCGCGGCATGGTCGAACGGCTTGCCGAGCGGCTCAAAACAGATAAGTCGGACCTGCAAGGGTGGCTGATGCTCATCCGGTCTTACGCCGTTCTGAAGGACACAGACAAGGCGAAGGCAGCAATGGCAAGTGCGCGCGAGCAATTCCCTTCCGACGCCAGCGCGCTTGAGCAGATCGATGCGATATCAAAGGAACTGAGCTTCGCCTTCGCGGGCGGGAACGCGAGCGCTCCTGTGCAGGAGAGCGCTCCCCCGCAGCAGTCCGCGACCATCCCGCTCGAGGGGGAGCAAAGCAAAATGATCCGCGGCATGGTTGAACGGCTTGCCGAGCGGCTGAAAGAGAATAAATCGGATCTCGAAGGCTGGTTAAGGCTGATCCGCTCCTATGCCGTGCTGAAGGAAACAGAGAAGGCGCAGGACGCCGCCGCAACCGCCAGACAGCAATTCGCTTCCGACGCCAAAGCGCTTGAGCAGATCGATGCGCTAACTGAAGGCCTGGGCTTGGCTATGCCGACCGGTATTGGAGGACAGCCGAAATCATGACGCGAAAGCAACGCCGAGCGGTTGTTATTGTCGTCGGGCTTGCCTTGATCGGGCTCGCCTCCGGCCTCGTTTTGAGCGCGCTCAAAACGCAAGTTACGTTTTTTATGAGCCCCCAGGAAGTTGAGAAAAACATGCCGAAGCCCGGAACGCGCTTTCGGCTAGGCGGGCTTGTCAAGGACGGCAGCGTCCACCACGAGGCGGGTGCCGTTACCGAATTCACGGTGACGGACAATGCTGCGTCCCTGCCTGTGACCTACAAGGGCATTCTTCCCGATCTGTTCCGTGAAGGCCAAGGCGTGGTGGCGGAAGGCAAGATCGGCCCGGATGGCGTGTTCGTGGCTGATACAGTGCTCGCCAAACACGACGAGAAATACATGCCACCCGAGGTGGCCGCAGCTCTCAAGAAAAATGGCCGCTGGCAGGAGCAGGGCGGCCAGCAAAGAACGCCGGGCACCTGAGGCTTAGGAGTTAGAAGCCGTGATCGTTGAATTGGGCCACTTCGCCCTGATCCTCGCTTTGTTCGTCGCCCTCATCCAGTTCGGTGCGCCGCTCATCGGGCTTCGCACGCGGGACACGCGGCTGATGGCGATGGCGGACGCCTCTGCGCCGATCCTTTTCGCGCTTATCGCTGGATCTTTCCTCGCTCTCATATGGGCGCATGTCGCGTCCGATTTCTCGGTGGCGAATGTCTACGAAAATTCCCACTCTGCAAAGCCGCTCCTCTACAAAATCTCCGGGGTTTGGGGCAACCACGAAGGTTCAATGCTTTTGTGGGTGCTGATCCTTTCGCTTTTCGGCGCGGCGGTCTGGCTTTTTGGCGCGGACCTTCCTCTAGATTTGCGCTCTGCCGTGCTTGCAATTCAGGGGGCGATCTCGGCGACGTTCGTGCTATTCATTGTGGCGACCTCGAACCCTTTCCTGCGCATCGCCGAGCCTCCAATCGAAGGACAGGGGCTGAACCCGATCCTCCAGGACCCTGCGCTCGCGATCCATCCGCCCCTGCTCTACACGGGCTATGTTGGCTTCTCGATGGCCTTTTCTTTCGCCACAGCCGCGCTGCTGCTTGGCCGTATCAATTCCGCGTGGGCGCGCTGGGTCCGGCCCTGGACGCTCGCCGCCTGGATCTTCCTCACCATCGGCATAGCGGTCGGCTCATGGTGGGCCTACTACACGCTGGGCTGGGGCGGCTGGTGGTTCTGGGACCCGGTTGAGAACGCATCGCTTATGCCGTGGCTCACCGGCACGGCGCTTCTGCATTCCGCCATCGTGATGGAAAAGCGGGACAGCCTGAAGGCTTGGACCATCCTCCTTGCAATCCTCACTTTCAGCTTCAGCCTGCTGGGAACGTTCCTTGTCCGGTCCGGCGTGCTGACTTCGGTGCATTCTTTCGCATCGGACCCATCCCGCGGCGTGTTCATCCTTGTGATTGTCAGTGCTTTCACTGCGGGCGGCCTGGCCTTGTTTGCCTGGAGAGCCAGCACCCTTTCTTCCAGTACGGCGTTTTCTATAATTTCCCGCGAGAGCAGCCTTGTTCTCAATAACCTGCTTTTGACAGTGTCCTGCGGGATCGTGCTCGTAGGAACGCTTTATCCGATGGCGCTCGAAGCCTTCACGGGAGACAAAATCTCGGTCGGCGCGCCGTTCTTCAATTCAACGGTGGTCTGGATTTTCATGCCGCTTCTGCTCGCTGTTCCTTTCGGCATCTTCCTGTCGTGGAAGCGTGGGAACCTGGGAGAAGCGGCAAAGCGGCTTGGCGTTGCGGCCCTCGTAGCGGTGATTGCAGGCGCAGCCGCAATCTATTTTGGCGCCGACGGAAAGCAGGGGCTTGCAATTGCGCTGGGGGCGTGGGTTCTTGCAGGCTCCGTTTGGGAAGTCTTGTGGCGGGCGCGTTTCCTGTCTGCGCCGTTGTCAGAGACCGCGCGCCGGCTCTGGAACATGCGCCGCGGTCAATTCGGCGCGACGCTCGGCCATATCGGCCTTGCCGTCACGGTCATCGGCATTGCGGGAGCGACCGCCTGGAACGTGGAGCGGCTTGCCGTTATGAAGATCGGCGACACCATCGATCTCGGCAGCTATCAGCTTACGTTCAAGAAGGTCTATGAGCAGGCCGGACCGAACTATGCCGAGTTCGCGGGCGATTTCGATTTGAGGAGCGGCGATACCTTGATCGGAACCATTACGACGTCGAAGCGAAGATACGATGCGCCGCCGCAGGTTACGACCGCGGCCGGAATTTCGTCGCGGCCGGCGGGCGACGTCTACGTCGTTCTCGGGAACGAGGAAAAGGGCGCGTTTTCAATCCGGGCTTACTACCATCCCTTTGTGCGATGGATTTGGGGCGGTGCGCTGATCATGTTCTTCGGCGGCCTTGTCTCCCTACTCGATCGGAGACTGAGGATCGGCCTGCCTCAAAAGGCCGGGAGAGCGCCGTTCCCCTCGGCGCCCGCGCCGGCGGAGTAAAAAATGCGCGGATTTATTCATGCCGTGTTTGTTGGATTGCTATTGACGCTTTGCGTTGGCCCCGCCCTCGCGGTCGATCCCCGGGAGCAACTGGCGGATCCTGCGCTGGAGGCCCGCGCGCGCGAGATTTCGGCGGAGCTTCGGTGCCTTGTGTGTCAGAACCAGTCGATCGACAATTCAGACGCGTCGCTTGCCAAGGATTTGCGCCTTCTCGTAAGGCAGCGGCTCCAAAAGGGCGAAAGCAACCACCAGGTGATCGACTACATCGTCGCGCGCTACGGTGAGTTCGTGCTTCTGAACCCGAGGCTTCGCTGGAACACGCTGTTCTTATGGTTCGCGCCGATTGTGCTCGTCCTGGGCGGAATTCTTCTGGCTGCCCGCGTCGTGAGGCGTTCGCAGCCCGAAACTGCGGGCGCGCTGCCCCTTACGCCCGAAGAGCAGGCTGAGCTGGAGTCGGTGTTCTCCTCAAAGGAGGACAAGCCTGTTTCGAAGTAGCCCAGGGTCCAACCCCGCTCCGGAACCATCCATCTTTTCCACGGTATTGTGATTGACTAGGCTAGACCCTTAGCGGCGAAGCACGCTTATGTTGTGCATTGGCGCAAGCATCTAAATTCGTGTCATGGGCACATTTCGAGTTTCAGTCTTTTCTATCGCCGCTTTCATAGGCGCCGCCCTCGCAGCCGCTTTTTGGGCCATCTTGGAAAGCGATGCGGAGCAAGCGCAGAAGATAGCCGGGACCGCATCCGTTTTTGGGGATTGGCGCGCGGACCGTCCCGGCCTCCGGCACCGGATAACGCTCGAAGACTTGCCGCCACCCTACGCAACACGATCCGCCAGCAAAGCCCCCCGCGAAGCGACGCGTCCTGCCGGCGCGAAACTCAGCGTGCCGGATGGGTTCACGGTCAGCCTTTTTGCCGAGGGACTCGATCAGCCGCGCACGCTCCGCACCGCGCCTAACGGGGATATTTTCGTGACGGAGACGGCGGCAGGCAATGTGCGCGTCTTGAGGCCGAGCGCCGACGGAAACTCGGCTGCGAAGATCGCCACCTATGCGAGCGGCCTGTCCACGCCTTTCGGCATCGCTTTCTACCCGGAAGGACCGGACCCGAAATGGGTTTATGTCGCCGAGGACAACCGCGTCATCCGTTTTGCGTACGCCAAGGGCGACCTTGCGCCCCGCTCCACGCCGGAAGTCATCGTGGCCCAACTCGCTCCAACCTCCGGTGGCCACGTCACGCGCGATGTGGCCTTCTCAAAGGATGGGACGCGCATGTTCATCTCAGTCGGCTCGGAATCGAACGACGCGGAAGGCATGCGCAAGAAAAGCCCGGATGAGGTAAAGAAGTGGAAAGCCGAGCACGGCCTCGGAGCGGCCTGGGGCTTGGAGGAAAGCCGAGCCAATGTGCTGGTCTTTACGCCGGAAGGCAAGGACCGGCGGACATTCGCGACCGGCATTCGCAATTGCGTTGGCCTTGCGGTTCAGCCTGAAAGCGGCGACGTCTATTGCTCAACGAACGAGCGCGACGGCCTGGGCGACAATCTCGTGCCCGACTACGTGACCCGCATCCGCGAAGGTGAATTTTTCGGCTGGCCCTGGCGCTATATGGGCGACCACGAGGATCCGCGCTGGAAGGGCGCAAGGCCAGACCTTGCGGGAAAAGTGACGAACCCGGATGTCCTGATCCAGCCGCATTCCGCTCCGCTCGGGATGACATTCTATACCGGGACCTCGTTTCCAACCAAATATCGCGGCTCGGCGTTCGTCGCCTTTCACGGTTCATGGAACCGCGCTCTTCGCACGGGCTATAAGGTCGTTCGCGTCATCATGCGCGACGGGCGGCCTACCGGCGAATACGAGGATTTTCTTACCGGCTTCGTCATCGATAACAATCGCGTCTGGGGCCGGCCAGTAGGCGTCGTAACGGCGAATGACGGTTCCCTTTTGGTGAGCGAGGATGCGAACGGCACGATCTGGCGCATCACGGCAGTAAACCGATAGTAGAAGCACAACTATCGTACATTGCAAATTGCATGAGTTGTATTATTACAACACGAGGTTCTTAGATTTGGCCTTGAAAGTCATTGCAAGTACTCGGATAAGCGCAAATCACGGTACCCATATACTCAAGTGACATCCAAAAATTAAGTCGCTCGTGAGCGTTGCGTCCTGCGTTTTTGGGCAATTTGGGGAATACATCCTATGAAAAAGACACTTGCAGCCGCGACGGTCGCGGCCCTCGTCGGCGTAGCTGGCGCGGCTAACGCCGCCGATCTCTACCATGGTGGCCTGAAAGATGGCGCTCCTGCTTTCGTCCCGGCTCCGACCTGGACCGGTTTCTACATCGGCGCGCATGTCGGCGGTTTCTGGGCCGACATCAACAACGGCGACAACGGGTACAACGACTACTACGTCAACAAGATCCATGCCAATTGGAACGACTACTCCTGGAAAAACAATAATGACGGCGTCTTCGGCGGCGGCACGGTTGGTTACAACTGGCAGTCGAGCGCCTTCGTGTTCGGCGTGGAAGCCGACTTTGGCGGCGCTGGCCTGACCGGCAACTGGAATAACGGCATGTTGGCCACGCAAAATGGCTATCTCTGGGCGAAAAACGACGCCAGCTTCTATGCTGACGTTACTGGCCGTCTCGGCTATGCTGCCGGCCCCGCTCTGTTCTACGTCAAAGGCGGTTGGGCTTACCTCGACACCAATCTCTCCCTTGGCGGTTACGGCACAGCCTTCGGCGCGGCGAACGCAGCGAACTGGTCGACCAGCTCGAACGGGCTTGACGGATGGACCATCGGCGGCGGCATCGAGTATATGTGGAGCCCGAACTGGAGCGTCAAAGCTGAATATCTGTATTTCGATTTCGGCCGGGACAACATGTCTTGGACCGATGTCAACAACCGCACGTGGGATTTCAACCGCGACCTGACCGTCAACTCTTTCAAGGTTGGCCTGAACTATCACTTCGCCAACGTCTACACTCCTCTCAAGTAGGCTAACACCTCTATATTAGCCAGCAAAGCGGCTCGCGCAAGTGAGCCGTTTTGCCTCGAAGCTCAAGCGTTATGGCCACACGCAGTTCCTGCGCCGCCAAAAGTATTTTGGGTTGCACTGATAATCTCACACAACTAAAGATTTGCATTTTGGGCTGTTTCAGCCACACAGTCTTTGTCTTTGCCGCTATAAAGCGATGTTTTTGCCTTGGTCCCCCCCAAATCACGTTAGCTCTGCGTCAGTGGATCTCGGATGGCCGAGTATCTCTGAATCAAACGGTGAGCGTTGCGTCTGCGTTATCTGGGCAATTTAGGGGAATCACTATGAAGAAGACACTTGCAGTCGCAGTGGTTGCGGCTATCGCCGGTGTGGCTGGTGCAGCTAACGCCGCAGACATGTATGCTCCCGGTGGCTACAAAGACGTTCCAGTTGCAGTCGCTCCGACCTGGACCGGCTTCTACATCGGTGCCAACGTCGGTGGCGTCTGGGCCGACATCGCAGACGACAACGGGACAACGACTACTATGTCGACGAGATCTATGCTCAACTGGAACGACTACTCAATGGAACAACAATCTCGACCGGCGTCATCGGCGGCGGCCAGGTTGGCTACAACTGGCAGATCGAGCGCATTCGTGTTCGGCGTGGAAGCGGATTTTGGCGGCACTGGGCTGTCGCACACTGGACATAACGGCATGTTGGTCCGCAAAATGGCTATCTACTCGTCGAAAAACGATGGCGGCTTCATGCTGACGTTACGGGCCGCTCGGGTTATGCTGCGGGCCTGCTCTGTTCTACGTCAAGGGTGGTTGGGCTTACTTCGACGGACCATCTCTCCCTCTGGACGGCTACGGCACAGCCTTCGGCGCAGGCGAACGCAGCGAACTGGTACTGACCAGCTTCCAGAACGGGCTTAACGGATGGACGCATCGGCGGCGGCATCGAGTACAAGGTCGAGCCCGAACTGGGGCGTAAAGGGCTGAATATCGCTACTTCGATTTCGGCAGCGTGACCAACATGTCTTGGACCGATGTCAACAACCGCACGTGGGATTTCAACCGCGACCTGACCGTCAAATGCTTTCACGGTTGGCGTGAACTACTACTTCGGCAGCGTCTACACGCCTCTGAAGTAGACTTGAGCCCCATGTTGGCCAGCGAATCGGCTCGCGAAAGCGGGCCGTTTTGCTGTTTCTCCCGCCGGCCGCGTTCCTAGAAAGAAACTCGCTATCTAGGGATGCATACACAAACAATCACAACTTTTTTCATTCCCTGTGGGTCGGCTGCAAGGCTGGTGGGGAACTAAGCAAACTTCGCTCATCTTGCCAACGGATTGTCATCCGGTCGCTGCTCATTAACCCGTAATGGTTTATTTCCCGCCCATCGGATTTATTTCCAGCCAGAATCTGTGGGCGAAACTGTGCAAAAATTGGGGCAACTCGCGTTCCAGCGGGCACAAAAATCTGCCTAAGAAATTGAAAAATAACGTCTTTACTCCCTGACACAAATAAAGTTAATCGAATGTATTTTTTCCCGGAATGGGACGCGATAAAGTCCGTTAAATATAATGTGTTAACGAGCCCGCGCCCTTTCGCAAGCCACAACGGCGCGATGTCTTTCTGAGTTTTCCAATGTATATCAAGTGCTTACGTCCATTAACCTCCAGGCAAGGCGCTTTTCCCTAAGATCCGCGCGCAGGCGCAGGCGCAGGCGCAGACACAAGCGCAAGCCGATCCAAAGGTTCGAAAATGATGCCGCCGTTCGCAACAAGTGAGCCAAATAACCCAGCAACATGCTGCTCCATTCTCATTGGACATGATTAAGTCAAGGCCTCGCGAAAGCGGGTCCCTTTGTTTTTGCTACTTCTCACGAAGCGTGAATTCAGTTGATAACAAATGGCAAAGCATGGCTGTAGCAGTTTGGCCACATCCCGACACTTGTTCGCCGCCCCTCTCATGCACGATCGCGAATCAAGCTAGGTATAGGAAGGACTGGACTTTTCTTAGAGTCGAAGCGTCATGAGCGATCGGTTGGCGTTGGCAAAATTGGGACTTAGGAACATGCACAAGACACTTACCGCCGCAGCAATCGTTGTCCTGTTGGGTGCGGCCAACGCGGCCAGCGCCGCCGACTTTTACGCTCCCGGCTACAAGGATGCCCCTTACGTCGCCGCTCCAAACTGGACGGGTTATTACATCGGCGGTCACGTCGGCGGCGTTTGGAGCACGATCGATTTCACTGACGTCGGCACCAACGTGCCGTTCAACAACGATACGAGCGGCTTCTTCGGCGGCGGTCAGGTTGGTTATGCCTATCAGCTCGGCAATCTTGTCATCGGCCCCGAAGTTGACGTCGGCGGCATGGATCTCAGCCGCTCGGTTACGGAGCCCGCCGCCGTAAGCGTAAGCGGCTTTGATACCGTAGGCAGCGTCAGCTCCGGTTTCTACTTCGATATAACCGGCCGTCTCGGCTATGCATGGGGCCCCTCACTAATTTATATCAAAGGCGGTTATGCCTACTACGGCGGAAGCTTGTCTGTGAACGAGGTTGGCAACGCGTCGGTCAGCCACAGCAACCTGGGCGGATGGACGGGCGGCGCCGGCGTCGAATATCTGATCAACCCGTCCTGGAGCCTGAAAGCGGAATACCAATTCTTCGAATTCAATACCTTCCAGCTTGTAATACCGGCAAGCGGCAACACCTATGATGACCGGTTCACCGCGCAAACCTTCAAGGTTGGCTTTAACTATCACTTCTGCGGCGGCGGATACCAGCCTCTGAAATAAGCTTGCCTTCCGTTCTCCGACAACGAGGCGGCCCGTTAAGCGGGCCGTTTTTGCTTTTTCTTGGAGCGTGACGCGAGATTCGATTTGCAGCACTGACTTGGCGGCATTACCTCTTATAGGCTTATAATTTTTAGGGGAGTCGGAAGTGCTCAACCGCCAATCCATCCGTATTTTACCCTTTGCCGCGCTCATTGTGGCGACACTTGCCTTGTCCGGGTGCGGGGTCAATACGATCCCGACAGCCGAGCAGGACGCCAAGGCGAAGTGGTCGGAGGTCCAGAACCAGTATAAGCGACGCTCCGATCTCATACCGAACCTCGTGGAAGCCGTGCGCGGCTTCGCGGATCAGGAAAAATCGGTGCTGACCGGCGTCACGGAGGCGCGCGCAAAGGCTACGCAGGCACAGATCACCTTGCCGCCGGATATTCTCACCAATCCCGAGGCAATGAAAAAATACGCGGAGGCGCAGAACCAGCTCACCGGCGCGCTCCGGCAGCTGCTTGCCGTGTCCGAGCGCTATCCCGACATCAAGTCCGGGCAAAACTTCCTGGCCTTGCAGAGCCAGCTGGAAGGGACCGAGAACCGCATCGCCATTGCGCGGCGGGACTATATCCAGGCTGTACAGCGGTATAACACCGAGCTGAACACCTTCCCCGGCCGGATTTGGAAATCCGTTCTCTATTCAAACGCAAAGGACATGGCGACGTTTGAGGTTCCGGAGAAGGAACAGGAGACGCCAAAGGTCGATTTCGGGCCGCGCAAGACTTAAGTGCGGTACGGAATGCATTCGGGGCCACCCCTCGCCCATGCCCTCTCCCCATGGGAGAGGGCGCATTGCGAGCTTTTAGCGCCGTCCCCTCTAGTTGCGGGAGAGGGACAGGTTGAGGGACGTTCCCGATTGGCTGCATATTTTGCGGCCTTCGTTCTATGCGTTTTGACGGCGGTTCTATTCGTCCCGAATGCCTGTCAGGCCGAGCCTAAATTTCCGCCTCTGACGGGCCGCATCGTCGACAATGCTAACCTTCTGACGCCCGAAGATAGAGCCGCAATCGAAAGCGAACTCAAGGCTCTGGAGGATAAATCCAGCGACCAGCTCGTGGTTTACACGACGAACTCCCTGCAAGGCTATCCCGTCGAAGATTACGGGTATCAGCTCGGACGCGCCTGGGGTATCGGTCAGAAAGGCACAAACAACGGCGTCATTCTCATCGTGGCGCCGAACGACCGGAAGGTGCGCATCGAGGTTGGCCGCGGGCTCGAACCGGAGCTGACCGACGCCCTTTCGACACTCATCATACAGAATGCGATTCTGCCGCGTTTCAAGCGCGGAGAGTTCTCGGCCGGCATCAAGGCGGGCGTGCAGGATATCCGGGACGTGTTGCTCGGCGATGCGGAGGCCGTCAAAGAGCGCGCCGCGGCGCGGCCGGCGAAACGCAACGCCTCGGACAACGAAGAGCTGATCACACTCCTATTTATTGTAGCGATCTTTCTTTTCGTGCTTTGGGTGCAGTCCCACCAGGCTGGGCCGCCGATGGCAGGGGGGCCCTTCACCCGCCGCGGCCGGTACGGTGGCGGGCCGATCTTCATCCCCGGCGACTGGTCGGGAGGCGGGCGTGGCGGCGGAGATGGCGGTGGCTGGTCGGGGGGTGGCGGTGATTTCGGTGGCGGCGGCGCGTCGGGAGATTGGTAGGGAGCGGCTATCGTGATTTCGGAAACGGAAAAGCTCGACGTAGAGAACGCCATAACGAGGGCGGAAAACAAGACGTCGGCGGAGATTGTTGCGGTGATCGCGCGCGCCAGCGCCGGATATTATTATGTGCCCTATATGTGGGGAGCCCTCATTGCGCTCGTCGTGCCGTGGCCACTCATACAGTGGACCTGGATGCCGGTGCAATCCATCTACATCATCCAGCTTGCGGTCTTCGCCGGGATCACCCTTATCCTCCATTATCCCGGTTTGAGGTACGCGCTCGTGCCACGGAGCGTTATGCGAAACCGTGCGCATCAACGGGCCATGCAACAGTTCTTTGCGCAGGACATCTACACAACGACGGGCCATACGGGTGTTCTTCTTTTCATCTCCGTGGCTGAGCGCTACGCGGAAATCGTGGTCGATTCCGAAGTCCACCAGAAGGTGCCGGACGAGGAATGGAAAGTTATCATAGATCAGCTGACAGCCGATATCGGTTACGGCCGTCCCGTAAAGGGCCTGATTGAAGCCATCGGACGGATCGGAGAGCACCTTGCAACGCATTTTCCGCCGTCTGCGGCGAAAGAGAACCTTTTACCGAACCACCTCGTCATGCTAGACGCAGAATAAAATTTCTTATTAACCGGCTCTCTGGAAACGCCAAGCGTCCTGCACGCGCGCCCTATTGGAGATAGGCGCGCTGTCTTGGCTTTGGACCTGCGATCCTTTCCTGCCACCCCTGAGCGGTCTGGCGTAATCGCCAAGCCTGAACCGAGGACTGAACCATGGATGCTGCTACCCTGGGCTTCGGCGCGACTTTCGCTTCGCTTGCCACGCGCGAGGGGCTGATCGCGCTCGACAAGCGTTTCCTTGAACAGGTCGCGGCGCAGGACCCGGCCTTGCACGAGAGCCTGCTCGCCGGCCGCGCAGCTCCGGACGCGCTGGAAGACAAGGCCGAGAGCCATCTCATCACGTCGCTTGGGCCGATCCTGGACGACTTCGTCGCCGAATTATTCGGAGTTCGAGACGCGCTCGACGAGGTGGTGGCTCAAACCAAGCACCTCGATCCGGTGCACGCCTGCAAGCGGCTGTTCGTTCAAAGGCAGGCCGTCAAGAAATACCCCGACCCGTCCTCCTTCGACGGAGCCGCGTTGCGAGCGGAGCTTGAACAGATGATGGGCGAAAGGCTGACGGAGGTTTCCTTCGCAAGCCACGTTGGCGCCTGGGAGCGCAACGAACGCAAGGAATGGCTGGACGCGGCCATGCGATATGCCTCCTGGGCGACTCTCACGCCAGAGGGGCAGGCGTCCCACGAGGGTGGGACGCTGTTCCGAGTGCCTCAGAAGATCGACTTCCAGAGGCTCGTTCCGGTGACCACCATCGAGCGCCATGGCGTGACGATGCTGTGCCTTCCCGAGCACGAGTGGCGCTCGCGCGACGGCTTCGCCCTTACTGACCACGGCATGACGGGTCAGCAGGCGCTGGACCAGATAAATTACTGCATCTGGTGTCACAACCAGGGCAAGGACTCTTGCCGCAAGGGGCTGAAAGACCGCAAGACGGGCGCGTTCCAGAAGTCGCCTTTCGGCGTGACGCTCGCGGGATGCCCGCTGGATGAGAAAATCAGCGAGATGCATGCTCTCCGTGCGCAGGGGCATGTGCTCGGAGCGTTCGCTACCATCGCAGTGGACAACCCCATGCTGGCGGCCACTGGTCACCGCATTTGCAACGACTGCATGAAGGCGTGCATCTATCAGAAGCAGGAGCCGGTCAACATTCCGCAGGCGGAAACGGCAATCCTGAAGGACGTGCTTTCCCTGCCCTGGGGCTTCGAGATCTACTCGCTGCTGACGCGCTGGAATCCGCTCGACATTCGTCGCCCGCTGCCGCTCCCCGATTCCGGCAAAAAAGTGCTCATCGTCGGGCTCGGGCCGGCCGGCTTCACGCTCGCGCATCACCTCATGAACGATGGCCATACGGTGGTGGCCATCGACGGCTTGAAGCTGGAGCCGCTGGACATCGATCCTTGCGACCCTGTGCGCGATGTTGAAACGCTTTACGAGAATCTCGACGACCGGGTGATGGCCGGCTTCGGCGGCGTCGCTGAATACGGCATCACCGTCCGCTGGAACAAAAACTACCTGAAGCTGATCCGCATTCTTCTGGAACGCAGGTCGCAATTTGCGGGGTTTGGCGGCGTTCGCTTCGGCGGCGGCGCGACGCTGTCAATGGACGACGTCTGGGCGATGGGCTTCGACCACATCGCGCTTTGCATGGGCGCAGGCCGTCCGACCGTCATCGATATGCCGAACAACCTGGCGCGAGGCGTGCGCGAGGCGAGCGACTTTCTTATGGGCCTGCAACTTACGGGCGCGGCCAAGATGTCGTCGATCGCGAACCTGCAAATCCGCCTGCCTGTCGTGGTCATCGGCGGCGGCCTTACCGCGATCGACACCGGTACGGAAAGCCTTTCCTACTACGTCCGGCAAGTCGAAAAGTTTGCCGCTCGCTATCATGCGCTTGTAGCCGAGCGCGGCGAGGATGCTGTGCGTGCGTCCTGGACGGAGGAAGAGGCTGAGATCGCCGGGGAGTTTCTCACGCACGCAAAAGCGTTGCGTGCCGAGCGCGGAAAAGCAGCATTGGAAGGCCGCGCGCCTCATTTCGCCGAGCTTCTCGACGCCTGGGGCGGCGCGACCATCGCATATCGCAGAAAACTGACGGAAAGCCCCTCCTACACGCTGAACCACGAGGAAGTGGTGAAAGCGATGGAGGAAGGCGTGCGCTTCGCCGAGAGTTTTTCGCCGGTTGCGGTTGAGGTGGACCGTTTCAAGTATGCGGCAGGCCTGCGCTGCAAGAAGGCGGACGGAACCGAGGTTGTGCTGCCGGCGCGCGCCATTCTGATTGCCGCCGGAACCCAGCCCAATACCGTCCTCGCGCGGGAGGACAAGCGCGTCAAGCTCGACGGCAAATACTTCCAGGCCGTGGACGAGTTTGGCAATCCCGTGACGCCGGAGCGCTCCCTGTGCAAACCGGACGTTGATCGTGTCCTCATGCATCGCGGCGACGATGGCCGTTTCATCAGCTTCTTCGGCGATTTACACCCGAGCTTCTTCGGCAACGTCGTGAAGGCCATGGGCAGCGCGAAGCGCGGCTATCCGCTCATCAGCCGCGTGCTGGCGCAGAGAGAGGCGGCATCCTCGCTTTCGGGCGCAGAGCTGATCGCCCAATGCCGCGATCAGTTGCAGGCGCGCGTCTACGCAGTAAACCGGCTCACGCCGACCATTGTTGAAGTTGTGCTGAGGGCCCCAGCCCAGTCGCGGGCCTTCCTTCCCGGGCAATTCTACCGCCTGCAAAACTACGAGATGTTGTCGCAACGCCTGGAGGAGCCGGGGCTTCCGCCCACGCTCCTGACAATGGAAGGTCTGGCGATGACGGGGGCGTGGACCGACAAGGAACGCGGGCTGATTTCGATTATCGCGCTAGAGATGGGCGGCAGCTCCAATCTTTGCGCCACGTTGCGGCCCGGCCAGAATGTGGTCCTGATGGGACCAACCGGCTCCCCGACCGAGATCCACGCCAACAGCACCGTTGCACTTGTCGGTGGAGGCCTCGGCAATGCCGTGCTGTTCTCCATCGGGGCGGCGTTGCGAGAGGCGGGCAGCCGCGTGATCTATTTCGCCGGCTACAAAGCGATGCAAGATCGCTACAAGGTCGAGGAGATCGAGCGCGCCGCGGACGTGATCATTTGGACCTGCGACGAGGGTCCAGGTTTCAAACCCGCGCGCCCGCAAGACAAGACCTTCGTCGGCAATATCGTGCAGGCTATGGCGGCTTACGGTTCAGGCCGCCTCGGCGAGCAGGCTGTACCGCTGAATGAGGCCGAGCATATCGTCGTCATCGGCTCGGACCGGATGATGCAGGCTGTCGGCATGGCTCGGCACGCGCTTCTGCAACCCTTCCTGAAGCCGGGTCATACCGCGATCGGCAGCATCAACTCCCCGATGCAGTGCATGATGAAGGAAGTGTGCGCCCAATGCCTTCAGGCGCATATCGATCCGGTGACGGGCGCGCGAAAGGTGATCTTCTCCTGCTTCAACCAGGATCAGCCGCTCGACCGCGTCGATTTCCCGGCGTTGAACGAACGGCTCCGGCAGAACAACCTGCCTGAGAAGTTGACGAGGCTGTGGATCGCCCGCGCGCTGAAGAAACTCAACGACCCGTCTGCAATGGCTGCGGAATAAGCGCGGCGCTAGCTAGCGGGGGGCGGCTTAAGCCATTAGGGTCATGGCCACCCCCACCTTAATATCCGCCTTGCGGCGGCTTTCCGGGAGGCCCGCAATATCAGCACTGCCTAGAAAGAAACTGGCCGCGAGTTCATGCGGCCAGCGGCTTGATCTCGACGTCATAGCCATGACTTTGGATTTTGGCGACGAGGCGCTGGATCTGGTTTGGCTTGGCGCGGCGCCCGCAGCGATCGGCGCCGAGGTCGTGATAGAATGCGCCGTTTGCGATCATGTGGTAGGCGGCGGTTAGGATGGAAGCTGCAACGGCTCCGACAGCTTTTTTTGGCCCTCGTCGCGCTCTGAGACGATGGAACTGAGCCGCCAGATAGCTGGCCTTCTTGCGCCCGCCGCCCAGGCGCGTTGGATGAGAGTGGTTTTCAGCCAGGGCGCGCCCTTGCGCATGCGGGTCGAACGCCGCTTGCCGGCGCTTTCGTCGTCCCCCGGACACAAGCCTGCCCACGAGATCAAATGTGCGGCCGTCGGGAAGCGGCTCATGTCAGTGCCGATCTCGGCGAGAAGGATGCGGGCCGCCAGTTCTCCGATTCCGGGAATGCTGGTCAGGACCGGGATCAGTTTGCGAAAGGGCGCGAGGTTGGCCTCGACCTCCTTATCGACTTCGGCGATGGCCCGGTCCAGCGCATCGATGTGCTGAAGGTGGAGGCGTAACAGGAAGCGATGATGCCGCGTTACGCGACCGCGCAAAGTCTCTCCAAGTATGGCGGGCGGGGCCTTGATCCGGCTGCTTGCAAGGCTTGCCAGCCGCAAGGGATTGGTCTCGCCCGCGATCAAGGCCTCGATCATGGCCCGTCCGCTGGCGCCGATGACATCGGAGATCACCGAGTTGAGCTTGATATTGGCTTCTTCCAGTGTCTTCTGCAGACGCTGAATGTGGCTTGTGCGCTCGCGCGTCAGCTGCTTGCGCGTGCGCAGCAACCCGCGTTGCTCCTGCGTCTGGACGTCCGGCACAAAGCTCGCGCGGATGAGCCCATGGGCGAGGAGATCAGCCAGCCGAAGTGAGCGCTTGCCGCTCACGATAAACGTTCGCTTCTGGCGTCGTTCACATCCGTCTTTCGGCCCGGGACGTTTTTGACATGAGCCGCGTTGGCCAAAATCAACTCGAAATCGCCATCGCTCAGGATGTTCCAGACCGGCTTCCAGTAGACGCCGGTTGCTTCCATCGCGATGTGCGTGGCGCCGAGCGATCCAAGCCACTCCGACAGAAGGTGCGCACCTCACGGACGACTTTGCCATCGATCATGCGGCGGCTGCAGGCGACAACCGTATCCTTGTGAATATCGAGGCCCGCGCAGTTGGCATAGAGTACATCCATGTCGATCCTCCGGGTGCGCCGCCGGCACGGAACTTCCGTGAAAGGAACTCTAGAAAACATGCTCCGGGGCCGCTGCGGCCCTTGGCAAACTCAGGGCTGCTCGGAAGTCCCCGATCCAACTAAGCAAAGGCTCTGCCGCACCAAGGAAACACCGATCTCTCCGCCAGCGGCGCTGGCGCATGCTTTATCACAGCCTCTGAACCGTTTCATTCCCAGCGGGTCGGCAGCGCCGGTGTTCAACTAAGCTGGCTTGTTGGACTCCTCCATGAGCCCGAGCAGACCTTTGAGTAGATCTATGGGTTGGGGGGGACAACCGGCGACGGTCAGATCCACGGGAATTACGGAAGATACTGGTCCAACGCAAGCGTAGCTTGCCGCAAATACCCCGCAATTCGCGCCGCAGTCACCAACGGCAACAACCCATTTCGGGTCGGGAGTTGCGGCGTAGGTACGCTCCAGCGCCTCGCGCATGTTCCATGTGACCGGGCCTGTGACCAAAAGCACATCCGCATGCCGAGGCGAGGCCACGAATTTCAGGCCGAAGCGCTCCGCATCATATACGGGGTTGCTCAGCGCGTGGATTTCAAGCTCACAGCCGTTGCATGAACCAGCGTCAACCTCGCGGATAGCGAGCGACCGCCCGAGCCTGCTGCGTGCGCGCTCGCCTAGCGTCTTGGCCAGTTCTGCAAGCATCGCCTCAGCGGGCTTTGGAGCAGACGTTGTTGCTGGGCCTTTGAGAAGCGCATCGAGAAGGAGGATATGCATGGGCGGCCCTACAAATCATGGCCCGAATAGGAGCAGTTGAACGACTTATTACACAAAGGAAAGTCCGCGACGATGTTGCCTTTGATGGCGGTTTCGAGGAGCGGCCACTGAAACCAGGATGCATCACGGGCGTGAAGATGGGCGATTCTGCCTTCCTTTTCGATGCGAACAGCGAGGAACAAATCGCCGCGAAAGGCTTCGATCAGGGCGGCTCCCGCGCCTGGGGCGAACGGGGGTGCCGACGAGAACACCGGTCCTGCCTCAAGCTTCGTCAGAAGTTGGCGCACGATTGCGATGCTCTGGCTGATTTCATCGATTCGGACCCAAACCCGCGAGTTGACATCGCTTTTTTCGCGCGTCGGCGTCTCGAAAGTAACGCTGTCGTATGGGGGGTAAGGGAAGGCTGCCCGGGCGTCAAAGGCGCGGCCCGCGGCGCGGCCGATATAGCCGCCAGCTGCAAATTCCCGAACATACTCGGGCTGTGCAACGCCTGTACCCATCGTGCGATTTTGTAACGACGGCGAATGATCGTACGCCCGTGCAACTTGAGCAAAGCTGGCCTCAATGTTGCTCATGAGCGTAAGAATTGCAGAGCTGCATTCCTCGTCCGGATCGCAGGCTACGCCACCCGGAACGATCCGATCCATCATCATGCGATGACCGAAGCACTTGGCATTTGTGCGGAGAATGTCTTCGCGGATCACTGCACATCGAGCCTGGATAGCGATGACGCTGGCATCGTTGCAGATCGCACCCACATCACTCACATGGTTCGCGAGACGCTCCAACTCGGCCATGATGCCGCGCAGCATGTGGGCACGCTCCGGAATGTCCCAGCCCAGTGCCTTTTCCACGGCTTGGGAGAACGCGAAACTGTACGCGACCGTACTATCCCCGGAGATCCGCGCGGCGATTTTGGCCGCCTGTTTCATCGAAGCGCCTGCGCAGAGCGCCTCCACGCCCTTGTGAACGTAGCCTAGCCGCTCCTCAAGGCGGACGACTGTCTCGCCGTTGGCAGTAAACCGGAAATGGCCCGGCTCGATAATGCCGGCGTGAACGGGACCTACCGGAATCTGATGCAAGCCCACACCTTCGACGGGCAGGAAGCTGTACCCCTTTTCGCTTGCTGGCCGGTATGGCCACACGCCATGGTCGAGCCAGGGGCGGTCATCGGGCAGGTCCGTGGGCTTTGTGCCGTACAGATCGCGCATCGCCCGTTCCAGCCGCATCGCGGGCGTATGATGGCGGCCAACCGAAGGATAGGCGCCGTTCTTCACCGCGACAGAAAATATGGCTCGCCGATGCATGTGAGGAGCGGACAAAGCCATGTACATCCGGCCGTTATCGAACCATAGCGCGCTGAGGTCGTGCCAGCCCGCTGCGCACCCTTTGCAAAGGGCCGTCCAGAGCGCATCCGTCGCCTCAAGACGCGCATAGCCATCCGGCCCGGCATCAATGGCGTCTATTGTATCGGTGAGCGCCACGGCGTCCGTCTCTATTCCTGGGTAATCTGTGTCTTTCATCCAAGCAGCCCCGCGGCGCGCTGGAACCCGGACACCAGCGCCGCCGGCAGATAGAGCCCCGCAATGAGTACAAGGGTGAGATGGACGATTAAGGGGGCCGAGGAGACGTTCACCCGATGCACGGGTTCAGCCGGGGCGCCGAAAAGGACATTCTGCAGACGGAGAAGGAGGGCGCCGAACGCGATAAGCAACCCGAAACCTACAGCAAGCGCAAGCAACGGCTCGCGGGCGAAGGTGGACGTGAGGATAAGAAACTCACTCATAAAGGCGCCGAAAGGCGGCAGGCCGGATATGGCAATCACGCCGGCGGCGAGACCCACAGCAAGCGCGGGATGTGAGACGCTCAAGCCGCGGATGTCGGCAAGCCGCTGAGTTCCCTTTGCCTGGGCCACATGGCCGACCGCAAAGAAGATCGCAGATTTTGTCAGGCTATGCATCACCATGTGCAGAAGGCCTGCGAAATTCGCGAGCGGGCCGCCTATGCCGAATGCAAAGGTGATGAGGCCCATGTGCTCGATCGAGGAGTAAGCGAACAAGCGTTTGATGTCGCGGCGCTGATAGAGCATGACCGCCGCGAAGATCAGCGAGATCAATCCGATGCTGATCATGATAGGGCCCGGATTCAGGCCGCCGGGATGCGCAGCAAGAAGCATTTTGAAGCGAAGAAGTGCGAATAGCGCCACATTCAAGAGAAGCCCCGAGAGCACCGCAGAAACTGGGGCCGGGCCTTCTGCATGGGCGTCCGGAAGCCATCCATGCAGGGGTGCCAGCCCTACCTTTGTGCCATAGCCGACAAGCAGAAAGATGAAGGCGAGGCTGATCAGCGGGGCATCGAGTTGCGGCGCAACCTCCATAAGCCGGCTCCAGGTCATGGCGGGAACGCCTTCGCCCAGAACGCTCTGTCCAGCCAGATAAACGATGATCGTACCGAAAAAAGCGAGTGAGATACCGACGATGCCAAGGATAAAATACTTCCAGGCCGCCTCAAGTGCAGACGTCGTCCGGTAAACGCCCACCATAATGACCGTCATCAACGTCGCGAATTCCAGGCCAACCCACATAAGCCCGATATTGTTGGCGAGAAGCGCGAGATTCATCCCGCCCATCATGGCCTGGAACATGGCGTGGTAGAACCGGACGAAACGGGGCGTGAGGTGGCCTGTCTCGATCTCGTGCTCGATATAGCCGCTGCTGAACACCGACGTGGTGAACCCTACAAGCGTGTTCAGAATGATGAAGAAGACATTGAGATCGTCGAGGATGACGTAATTTTTGACGACAGGGGGAAGGGTGAGAAACGAGAGGCCTGCCGCGAAGGTTAGCCCGGAGGCGAGCACATTGCCGATAGCCGTCACCCTGTAGCTCGGAATAAGGGCGAGCAGAAGCGCCGACAGAAACGGAATGCCGGCGACTGCATAAACAGCCTGGTTCATTGCAGCGCCTCCTTCCGGACGCGCTCAAGGAACTCGTCAACGCTGTCAAAGCGCTCCCGTATGCGAAAAATGAAAACGGCAAAGACAAAGAGGGCAATCAGTACAGAGAAAGCCACGCTGACTTCAACCACGAGAGGCATACCGCGTGCGCCGGTCGCGGCAAGAATGAGGCCATTCTCCATAGACATGAAGCCGACGATCTGGGTCACGGCGTTACGCCTTATTATCATCATCAGGAAGCCCAGAAGAATAATCGCAAGGGCGAGTGCAAGCCCCTCCCGGGTAAAGGATGCTGCCCCAGGCGTCACTTTGAGCACGAGTATGAGCGCGAGGCTCGTTAGCCCAAGCCCCAGGAACATGGCCACCCCCACATTCACCACCTGTTGGACGTCGCGGTGAATCCCGAGGCGTATCACCATGCGGTTCAATGTGACGGGTATCACGATCCCCTTGAAGCCAAAGGCCATGGCTGCCGTGATGAAGAGGTCCGGGGAATTTTGAACATAGCCCTGCCAAGCGACGGCGAGCGACAAAAACATGGCCTGTGCGGCGAATGTGTTGAGAACAGCGAAGATCCGGTCTTGATAGAGAAGCGTAAAGCTGCAAACGAGCATCATCCCGGCGAGGAAGTGCGCAACCTCATAGGCGCTCGTCACTGCAGGACCTCCCTTGAAAGAAATGCCAGCAAGATAGCCAGGAAAGAGAAAACGAAGGCACGGCCGAGAAACTCGCTCACGCGGAAAACCCGCATTTTCGCGATGCTCACTTCCCAAATGCCGAGAAGCACGGCTGCGATAGAGACCTTCGCAAGATACGCGGCGAGCCCGATCAACCAAGCTTTCGGGCCGCCATCGATAGGGGCCATGCCAAACGGCAGAAAGAGGCAGACGATCAAGGAAATGTAGAGAACGAGTTTCAAATGGGCTGCCGCTTCGATCAGGGCGAGGTGGCGGCCTGAATATTCGAGCACCATGGCCTCGTGCACCATTGTCAATTCGAGATGCGTGGTGGGGTTGTCAACGGGAATGCGAGCATTCTCAGCGAGCGCCACGACGACGAGCGCGACAAAGGCAAGCGCAAAAGAAACCCGGATTTCGAGCGGCTGATTGATCAGATATTGCGCCACTTCGGGCAGCCTCGTCGTGCCGGCGGCAAATGCTATGGTCAGCGCAACGAGAAGCGTCGTCGGTTCCGCCAGAGACGCAATCATCATCTCGCGAGATGAGCCGATTCCGCCAAAGGCCGTGCCCACATCCATGGCCGCAAGGGCGAGCAGCGCCCTGGCGGCGCCGATGAGCGCCACCAATGCGACCACATCGGCAGCCCAATTGAAGATCAGCCCTGAAGCCAGCGTCGGAACAAGTGCTGCAGCAACCCAGGTGAAAGCAAAGATCAGGTAAGGCGCCGAGCGGAAAAACCAGGAAGCGTTCTCGGCGAGCACGACGTCTTTGCGGACGAGTTTCAAGAGGTCGCGATAGCCTTGAAGGATGGGCGGTCCCCGCCGTCGTGTCAGCCTCGCCTTGACGCGCCGGGTGATCCCGGTCACCGCAGGAGCAATCGCGAGCACCAAAGACATTTGAGCGCCCTGAGCGAGAAAGGATTGAATTGAGGCCGACATCACATCCACGTCGCAGTTATGATGAGAAGCGTGATGAGCGTACAGAACATGAGAACGAGGTAGCGGCGGATCGTTAGAAAATGGAGGGCATTGAACTGCTTGGAGACAGACCAGAGGCCTTCTGTCGGCTCCAGGTACAAATAGCGCCAGAGGTAGTCTGAGAACCGCACGAGGAACTTTGCAGGCCGAAGTGCTCCGGGTGGAGGCATATCCACCTCTTCCTTGGTGCTGAAAACGATGCCGTTGTAGACCCGCCTAAGCGGCTGGCTGAAGCTCGAAGCGGTGTATTGAGTGGCGGGCGACGCGTCCGGAAAACCGCAATCCCACGCAGGCGAGCGCCGGGTGCGACCGCTGGCCAGGAGATGAATGACAACCGATGTAGCCATTGCCGAAATCGCCACGAATAAGGCGATTGTAGGGGCATCGTATGTCGCGCGCGATTCATTGTAGGCGATGAGCGAAAATGGGGTTGGACCTTCGGCAAGCATCATGAGGCTGACCCCCGTTAGCGAGGTCAGTAAAGGTCCGATGGCGTAGGCCATGAAGCCGCCGAACAAGCCACCGAGAGCACAAAGCACGGCAAGGAGGCCGATTGCGGCAGTCTGTACAAACGGCGCTTCGTGCGCTGACTCTGCATCCGCGCTGCGAGGCCTGCCCAGAAAAACCGTTCCGAATGCCCGGACGAAGCAGGCCGCGGCAAGCCCTGCAGCGAGAGCCAGCATCGCGCCTACGACAGGAGACAGAAAGCGAAGGATTGGCTCGGGAAAAACCGGTCCCACCAGGACAGCCTGGAAAAGGAGCCATTCCGAGACAAAGCCGTTCAAGGGCGGCAGCGCGGAAATCGAAAGCGCGCCGATCAGCCAGTAAAACGCAGTTTTTGGCATTCGGTGAATGAGGCCGCCCAAGCCGTCGAGGTCTTTCCGGCCCGTGGCGTGAAGCACCGCTCCCGCTCCCAGAAAAAGCAGCGACTTGAACCAGGAATGGTTGAGCGAGTGAAGAAGCGCGGCTGCCATAGCGATGGCGGCGGCATATTCGATCCCGGAAGATTTGAATGCTATCGCAAGCCCGATCCCAGCGAAAACGATGCCGAGATTTTCGATGGTCGAATAGGCGAGCAAGCGCTTGAGGTCTTGATCTTGAACTGCGTAGAGAAGACCACCGACCGCAGTGGCGGCTCCGAGAATGATGAACGGCAGCGACCACCACCAAAGGGGATCGCCCAAGAGATCAAATACCACACGAATAATGGCATAAACGGCGACTTTGGTCATCACACCGCTCATGAGCGCCGAAACATGGCTTGGCGCCGCCGGATGTGCGAGCGGTAGCCAGGCATGGAGCGGCATGATCCCGGCCTTGGATCCCGTCCCTACCAGTGCTGCGGCGAGCACTAAGGCGGATGCGAGCGGAGCTAGCTTGTGGGCGCGGATCGTGTCGAAAGCGTAGCCGCCAGCTGCCCCGGCCAGCCCGCCAAATGCAAAAAGAAGTGCAACTGTCCCGATCGCCGCCATAACGAGGTAGACATAACCAGCTTTCCGGCTTTCCGCGTTCTCGTGGCGGGAGACGACAAGCAACCAGGAGCTGAGCGACATGAGCTCCCAGAAGAAGAGAAAACCGAAGGAATTGTCCGCCAGGAGAACGGTGTTCATTGCCGCGCAGAACGCGGGATAGAAAGGCTCGATGCGCCTGGAAAGGTCGCAGCGGCCAAGCCCCAATCCGTAAATGCTGGCTGCGAATATCCCTATGTTGACGATCAGTCCGAAAAAGGCGCTCAAGATATCGAGGCGAAAGTGAAGCCCTACTCCCGGGAGCCCGATGGGTAGGTGTGCTTGCAGGGTAACCTGTGTGAAAAATGCGGAAACATCCCCAGCGCAAGCCAAAGCCGCCGCGGCGGTGCATACCGGATAAACGAAGGAAAGCGAGCGGCGCGGAACCACCACCGCTATGAGCGCCGCGCCCACGTAGATCGCGAGGGCAGCTGCAAGGGCAGAAAGCTGCCACTCTCCCCCTGTGCTCATTCTATGGGCCTCTCCGCCGGCTTCTTAAGCCGCACGCCACGCCCACCACCGCTGCTCGAGGCGCCGTCGCCGATCAGTTCCACGCCCGCACGATCGAGCGCCTCCACTATTTTCGTGAGGCTGTCGATAACGCCGCGAACTATTCCAGGGCTGGCTTCCATGCGCTGAACGGTTGGTAATGAGACGCCGGCTTGGTCAGCGAGCGTTCTTGGTCAAGACCAAGAAGCGCGCGCGCCGCGCGTAGCTGGGCTCCAGTTAGCACTGCATTTCACCCCTATCAAGCACAATGCTAAGGCAAAATGCATTCTGTGTTGATATGTCAAGCATCAAAGTAGATGTCCACAGCCCCAACGTCGATGCCCTGCTTTGGGCTGAAAATAAAGTGTGTAGCCAGTTCCAGAGGCAACTGGGTTTGGGCGATCAGTGATGAGAGGTGGGTGAGGCTTATAAAGTTAGGCATATAGACGCAGCGCATGGGCGGCTATAACATCTGGTGCTGGTGGATAAGCCGAAACGAAAAAGTCCTGCACGTTTGCAGCTTTTTACGCCTCCGCAGTGTCTGCCAAATGCTGGAGGCGTACCGCTAGGTTGTCAGCCAGACGCCAATAATCCCACCGCAGAATACAAGAATGATGCCAAAGAAAATAAGAAAAACGACAACATTCTCAAGCGGGCTTTCCTTGTTAGATACAGTTTCCACTATTGTTATCCTTTCAAAAGCACAATCGGGCCCGACCTCATCTTTCCGAGCGGCGATCTGATTTTTCTTGGCTGGCTGACAAGCCTGCGAAACGCGGGCACAGGCAGATATTTTCCGCCGATAGTCCGTTCAAGGCACGCGCGGACAATAGGTGAAGACCGCTTACGGTGCAACTTCGAAACCCACTTTGTTGCAGGGTGGCAACAGTCGCGTGGGCTCTTTTCGTGGCAAGGGAGCGGCTTGGCGCGCGCGATTAGGCTTGAGGGGCTGAAAGGGTTCGGCACGGAGTACGCGAAACGCCAGACGGTTTCGGGTAAACGGTGGGTCTCAGCGTCATGAGCGCTGCCGCCAGGCCTCGGCGCATTAATCGACGACTTGATGGGTCGACTGCCGTGATCGCGGTAGAAACGCGGGTTACCCTGTGCCGTCCGTACAGATCCGGACGGGGCGCCAATGACGCATCAGCCCCTGTCTCGCGTGCTTAGTTCGGCACCGGCGCTGCCGACCCGCTGGGAATGAAACGGTTCAGAGGCTGTGATAAGGTATCAGCCAGCGCCGCTGGCGGAGAGATCGGTGTTTTCTTGGTGCGGCAGAGCCCTTTGCTTAGTTGGATCGGGGACTTCCGAGCACCCCTGAGTTTGCCAAGGGCGGGATTGGCCGGCGCATCCTATCAAGACCTCGGCGCCCATCACTTCAAGCGCCGAGCCAAGCCAAACCAGATCAAACGCCTCGTCGCAAAAATCAAAAGCCTCGGCTATGACGTCGAGATCAAGCCCCTGGCCGCATGACTCGCGGCCAGTTTCTTTCTAGCAGTTCAGGCGCTGGCGACGCTTAAAAACGTCAGGCGTATCTTGACGGGCATTGGCGTCCATCCTTATTGTCAAGTTTGTCTTGACAAGAGGTGACACATGCTTAAAAGGAAAACGCTGAAATGCTCGTTCTGCGGCAAGACCGAAAAGGATGTGGCGCGGCTCATCGGCGGCCCGGGCGTGCACATCTGCGACGGCTGCATCGGCACCTGCAACAAGATCCTGGAGGCGACGCCGTCCACGTTCGCGGGCTGGGACAAGATGACCGATGAGCAGCTTCTGGACGGCCTCAAGACCGCGGAGGCAACGGTGGAGGCGACGCGCGCCGTGCTTCAGGCGCAGATCGAGGAGCTAAGGCAGCGCAGCATGAGCTGGGAAACCATCGGCAAGGCGCTCGGCATCTCTCGGCAGGCCGCGTGGGAGCGTTTTTCATAGTGGCCGTTGTCCTTTTGTCGGCACAGCGACACTCACGCTCGTGCTTTGTACGTAAGCGTACATTCCAACCCGCTTCAGACCGAAAAAGCTTCCAAACCAAGGCTCTAATGACTTGGCGCAAGTCTTGCTTTCCACAGGCGTCAGCCGGTTCGGCGTGGCGAGCCGCCGGCTTGCCCGTTTACCCTCGATCCTGTTTTCCAGGCAGCCACCCTTGGGCCTGGAATGCCGTTCGAGTGGCGTCCGCCTGCCCGGAACAATAAGGAGAGCAATGCATGGCTAACGTAACATTCAAGTCCCCGGTCATGGCGAAAGACGTCACGATCTACGCGGTAGCGGGGCACCGGGGGACCATTCTGGCCGTTGCAAAGGCGCACAGCATTCCGATTCCATTTGACTGTCAGGACGGCGAATGCGGATCATGTCTTGTCGAGGTCAAGCACGTGGCGCCCAAGTCGAAGCACGGCATTTCGCTGACCGAGAAAGAAAAGGAGCTGCTGCGGCAGCTTGGGAAAATCACACGCGAGGAGATCGAGGATGCCGAGGTTAATGACATGCCGCCGCGCTACCGCCTCGCGTGCCAGTGCTTCATCCGCGACGAAGACATCGTTGTCTCGTTCGAAGGGGATCGCACCCTTCCGGCGAAGAAAGCGACGCTTCCGTCCATCAAAAGCATTCAGGACTTCTACGCCTATGCGGCGAAGGTCGAGGAAGATGCGGCGATCCATTACGAAGAACTGGCGACGGTCATGAAGGACCTTGGCAACAAGGATGTCGCCGAGTTCTTCCTGGAGCTTGCCGACTATTCACGCACGCATCTGAGCGAAGTCAAGGCGCATGCGGGCAAGATCGACCCGGACACCCATCTCCCGGCGCACTTCACATGGCCGCATCACTTCACGCCGCAGCACACGGAAGTCTGGGCGGGCGATCTGAGCATGGCGCGGCTCGACGCGCTCAAAGCCGGTCTTCAGGGCGAGAAGCGCGGATACGAGTATTATTATATCGTCGTGGACACCTCTGAAATTCCTGAAGTTGTCGAGAAGGCCAAGGAGTTCTTGAAAGAGGAAGCTGAGCACATCGCGCTCCTCGAGCGCTGGGTCCAGCGGGAGACGGCGCGGCACAATCCCGGCGCGGCTTAGTCAGGCTTCGCCTGCGACCCAGGTGGCGTGTACTTGCATGCTGCCCGGATCGAAGGCCACAAGGTCGGCGCGATATCCTGGCGCGAGGCGGCCGAGCGTCGCCTCAAGCCCAAGAAACCAGGCAGGCTCGATCGACGCAAAGCGGAGAGCCTGCGTGAGTGGCACATTCAGGAGTTTCACGCAGTTTCGCACGGCGCTCGCCATGTCGAGAGCAGCACCTGCCAGCGTGCCGTCGGCCCTCTTACACCGGCCCTCGCGAACCGCAATCTGCTCACCATAAAGCGTAAATGTGGGTTCGCTTCCCCCCACTGGCGGCATCGCGTCGGTAATCAGCATCGGATGAGCCAAGCCGCGTAGCGCGAGCCGCAACATCGCCGGATCGACGTGTTCCCCGTCCACGATCATCCCGAAAAATGCGCCGGGCGCTTCGAGCGCGGCGGCGACCGGACCTGGATCGCGGCTTCCGAGCGGACGCATAGCGTTGAACAGATGCGTGAACCCCGTCAGCCCTTCCGCGAGCGCTGCTTTGGTTTTCTCATAGGTCGCCATGGAGTGCCCGAGCGAGATGCGGAGGCCCGCTTTCGCGAGGCGGGCGATGAAACCGGGCGGCACGCGCTCGGGGGCGAGCGTAATGAGCGTGGTCTCCCCCGCTCGCAGCGCCATCAGGATCTCGATGTCGTCCGGGTTTGGTGCACGGATCAGCGCCCGATTATGCACGCCGAGCTTTTCCGGCGAGATGAATGGCCCCTCAAGATGAATTCCGAGAATACTCGGATTGGCTGCTGTTGCCTCATTCGCAGCGGCGAGTGCGGCGCGCATTTTCTCCGGCGTGTCTGTGATCAGAGTCGGCAGCAGCGCCGTCGTTCCGAATTTTCGGTGCGCGCGGGCGATGGTTGCCATAGCCGCCGCACTTGGATCGTCATTCAGGAGGACATCGCCGCCGCCATTCACCTGAATATCGATGAAGCCCGGCGCCAGCCATGCACCCTCGGGCAACACCCTGGCAGGCACCTCTATGGGCAGTTCCCGCTTCGGCAGCAGGCCGGAAATGCGGCTGCCCTCTATAATGACGGCGTAATCGGTATGGCGCGCCTCGCCGTCGAAGACGGTGCTGGCCACGACAGCATGCCGGCCCGGTTCAGTCATCGCGTGCTTGTGACCTTCTTAAGGTGCCGGGGACAATCCACATCGGTCCCGAGCCGCTGCGCCAGTCGAACCACCATCATGTAAAAGCTTTGGATCAGGCAAATCGCGTCGGTTTCTGGGTGGCCGGGAGGCAGAATCGGTAAATGGCTGCCGGCCTCCTCATCCGGGTCCGTCGTGAAAAGCGCCGTGCCCTTTTCGCGGAGATTTGCGGCAAGCTGTCTCATTCCTTTGGCGGCGGCGTCTGTCGGATTGAACATCAGGATCGGGTATTTGGGGGAAACGAGAGCCACCGGCCCGTGCAGGAATTCCGCGCCACTGAAGGCTTCCGCATGGAGATTGCAAGTCTCCTTCAGTTTGAGCGCCGCCTCGCGCGCGATGGCAAGGGTCGGTCCGCGCCCCATAGTGACAAGGCTCGACGCATCTGCGAGCGCGTCCAGCGCCACGCTCCAGTCCAAGTCCAGTGCAGCAGTCAGCCCTTCGGGAAGGCGCTCGACCGCGTCGGACATTTTCGCATCGCCGGTCCACGCTGCGGTGAGCCGCAGGAGCGCCGAGAGCGTCGCGATGAAGGTTTTCGTTGCAGCAACGCTCAATTCCGGCCCCGCGTTCATGGGTAAAACGATCTCACAGGCCGAAGCCAACGGACTTTCGGTGGCGTTCACGATGCAGGCCGTAATAGCGCCCGAGGCACGCGCGCTCGCAGTCATCTCGATCAGGTCGGCGCTGCTGCCGGACTGGGAGATCGAAAGAAACAACTGGTCCCTGAGATGAAGCTTTTCGCCATAGACGCTCGCAATGTTCGGAGCCGCCGCCGCAACGGGTATGCCGAGATAGCGCTCGATCAGATGTTTTCCGAAGGTGGCTGCGTGCGCCGAACTGCCACGCGCGCAGGTAACGGCGACCTGAGGCGGATGGCGCTTCAAGCGCGTGGCCAGTTCGCCCACGGGCTTTGCCAGAGCCTGCCGCTGCCGTTGCACAGCCTCGGGTGCTTCGCGGATCTCCTGCGCCGTTTGCGCATCCCGGCCCGTCATGCGCCACCGTCTTCAAGAGCCTTCGCGCGCGCCAGCGAAATAGCGCCGGTAAGCGCGCCCGCTGCTGGAGGCGCCAGCCATCGCCTCGTCCACGGGCTGAGCCACGGTTCGATGCTTCTGGCAAGCCGCCTGGCTTCAAGATCGAGCAGCCGCTCTGCAAGCCGCTCCATGTGATGCGCCGCCGCTGCCGTCAGCTCTCTACCCAAAGGGTCCTCCTTCAATGCGCACGCAACACCGAGCGGCCGCGAGCGTCGCGAAGTTTCCCGGTTTCGCGCTGCCATCCATCGCACGATCTCATGCGGATCTGAATCAAAGCGATCGGCCACGTGTTTCAAGAGCGGCGTCCAGGGTGCGGCCATCGAGCGTCGTCCAGCCGCCCCCTGCATCGGGTGCCACCGCCATCGACTCCAAGAAGAAGCGACTCTGTGTGCACCTGGAAGCTCTAATCCTGTCGCTTATTTAAGGTTGAATGTGAAAGAGGTCCAGGCCCTTAGCGCGTCCCGGTTGATGGATACTGAACGTCCAAGTCCGCGATACTCCGGCATCGATGTCTGGGAGCCGCTCGATGCTCTCGACGCAATGATCGATGGTCAGCTCAGCGCGGTTGCGGCTGTCCGCGCCGCGCGCCGGCAGATCCTGCAGGGGGCGCTCGCGATAGAGACGCGCCTGCGGGAAGGGGGCCGTCTTGTCTATGCCGGCGCCGGAACCTCGGGGCGCCTTGCGGTTCAGGATGGCGCGGAACTGATGCCGACCTTCAGCTGGCCCGAAGACCGTCTGCTGCTTCTCTTGGCGGGAGGAGAAGAGGCGATGATTCGCGCCGTCGAGGGAGCCGAGGACGAAATCGAAAAAGCCGCCGAGCTGATCCGCAGCCACAATATCGGCGCGAAGGATGTCATGATCGCGGTGGCGGCAAGCGGCGCGACGCCGTTCACCCTTGCGTGCCTGCGGGAAGCGAAAAAGCGCGGTGCGGTGACGATTGGCGTGGCGAACAACCAAGGCACGCCGCTTCTGGCCGAGGCCGATTGCCCGATCTATCTTGAGACCGGTGCTGAACCCATCGCCGGGTCCACGCGCATGAACGCCGGCACCGCGCAGCGGATCACGCTGAGCCTCCTCTCATCATTGACGATGATCCGGCTCGGCCGTGTTTATGCGGGCTTGATGGTCGAGGTTCAGGCCGTGAACGCGAAGTTGGTCGGACGGCGAGAAAGGATGCTCGTCCATTTGACGGGAAAAGAACTGGATGAGGTGCGCCATGCGCTTCAAAGGACGCATGGAAACGTCAAGCTCGCGGTGCTTCTCCTGGAAGGTTGCAGGATTGAGGAGGCCAAAGAGTTTCTGGCGCGGGCCGGCGGCCGGTTGAGAGAAGCACTCAATCTCGCCGGGAGTCCCGGAAAACCATCGGTCCGGCGGGGCGCTCCGAAGAATAGTTTGCTGGACGCGTCGACAGGTCGCCGTCATCCCGGAAAGGCGAAGCCTCATCCGGGATCGTAACAAGCTGAAATGCCAGCCTTTTTACAATTCCGGCTCGCGCTTCGCTTGGCCGGAATGACGAAGCTTCGAGCAGGCGATACCCAGATGCGAACACACAAGGAGCAGGGCTTGACCCTGCTCCCGGTGTTTCGTCAGACTGTGCTAGCGTGGACTACGCCAGCCCATGCGCCACCTTGCTCCGCTGCTCCTGCGCCTTGAAGGTGTTGAACCGCGGCAGGAACTTGTCCCAGTCGATGAGGTGGGAGTCGAGTTCCGGCCCATCGATGCAAGCGTGCTTGCGCACCAGCTTGCCGTCAACCATGATCGGCACCATGCACGCGCCGCACATGCCAGTGGCGTCCACCATGATCGAGTTGAGGCTCGCCACGGTCTTCACGCCGTACGGCTTGGTGAGGTCGCTGACGGCGCGCATCATCAAGGGCGGCCCGATCGTGACCACCTCTGCGATCTTGCGGCCTTTGCTCTTCTTGCCGTCTTTCAGCATCCGCTCCAAGGGGGCAGTGACGAATCCCTTCTCGCCGAAGGTCCCGTCGTTCGATGTGTAGATCATGTCGAGCTGGCGGCCGAACTCGGCTTGCAGCTTGCCGACCCGCTCCTCTTCGCCGACCCAGAACAAGAAGTCCTTGGAGCGGAAACCGGCGATGAGCGTAACGTGGTTGCCGAGCCGCAGGTGCTCGCGCGCGATCGGGTACACGGGAGGCAGGCCGACGCCGCCCGCCGTGAACACGACGGTTTCATCGTGGCCGTACTTGTGCAGCTCGCTTGGCCGCCCGAGCGGGCCGGCGATACCGGCGAACTTGTCGCCGACCGCCATCTTGTTCATTAACAGCGTCGAGGTGCCCATGCCCTGGATGACGAGGTCGATGGTGCCGGCTTCGGCATCCCAGTCTGCAAGCGTCAGCGGGATCAGTTCGCCATCCTGCCAGCCGAGCACGCGGACGAACTGCCCAGCCTTGGCTGAACGCGCCACCATCGGGGCGCGTACCTTGAACTCGACGATGCCGCCTGCGAGCGCGATCTTCTCGACCACGGTCTGATCGGCCTGGCCGAGTTCAGTGTAGCGCGCTGCCTTGGCGACCCGCTCCGCGATCTCCGCCGACGTGAACGGGATGTCGCCGACGATCTCGCGCGCAGCCGCCTGCCCGTCGCTGGCCGCCATAATAGCGGTCGATCCGCCACGGGCCGCATCGCCGCCGGAGTAGACGTCGGGGATCGAGGTCAGCTTGGTCTTGTCGCCAAGCTCGATCGTGCCCCATTTCGAGACCTTCAGGTTGGGCTCGGCGTCTTTCACGATGGGGTTCGACGTGTTGCCCAGCGCCATGATGACGAGGTCGACAGGCACCCGCTCGGTTTCGCCGGTCGGTCTCGGGCTGCGGCGGCCAGACTTGTCCGGTTCGCCCAGCTCATTGACAGCGAGAACGGCGTGGCTGATGAAGTTGGTCTTCTCGTTGCCGATGAATTCGACCGGCCCACGCAGCACCTTCAGGTTGATGCCTTCCTCGAGAGCGTGGTGAAGTTCCTCGACGCGGGCGGGCATCTCCGACTTCGTGCGGCGGTAGACGATGGTGACGTTGCCGCCAAGCCTGCGAGCGGTGCGGGCGGCGTCCATAGCCGTGTTGCCGCCGCCTATTACGAAGATCTCCTTGTCCTTCACATCGGGAAGCGGCGTTTCGTACTTGTCGTCGAGCGCGCGCATCAGGTTGACGCGGGTGAGGAACTCGTTGGCAGACATGATGCCGAGGTAATGCTCGCCCGGGACGTTCATGAAGGTGGGAAGACCGGCGCCCGTGCCGACGAAGATCTTCCAGAAGCCGTTGTTCTTGAGATCCTCGAGCGTCGCGGTCTTGCCGACGACAAAGTTCCTCACGAAGCGGCCGCCGAGCAGATTGATCTTGCCGACCACGTCGTCGATCAACTCGTTCGGCAAGCGAAACTCGGGGATGCCGTAGCGTAGTACGCCGCCGAGCTCGTGGAACGCTTCGAACACGGTGACAGGGAAGCCCTCGGCCGCCAGCAGATAGGCGTTGATAAGGCCCGAGGGACCGGAACCGACCACCGCGATCGGCGGCTTCTCGGCCTGAGCCCAGGGGTTGACCACTCCGGCAAACCGCTCTTTGGGGGACCTGCCGACCAGCTTCTCGCGCTGAGGCAAGTACCATTCGAGCTGGCCGATTTCGATCGGCCGCTTGGTTTGGGCGCACACGCCCTGGCACTGCAGCTCCTGCGGGCAGACGCGGCCTGTCACGTCCGGCAGCGGATTGCAGCTCTCGATAAGTTCGAGCGCCTCGCGGAATTTCCCATTCCCCAAGAGATCGATGATTTCGGGAATGTGGATTTTGACCGGGCAACCGCCCTTCGGATCCTTCTTGCCTTGGATGTGGACGCCGAGTTCGCAGGGTCGGTCGTCGCACTGCTTGTCGCGCAGCACTTCCAGCCATACGAACATTTCCACTTCGCGCTCGGTGTAGCCGAGCGCCATGTAGCCGAGATAGCCGGTGTTCACGAGTTCGAAGTCGTGAGAGCGCTCCTCCGGCGGGCGGATGTAGGGCGGGATGTACGCATCGGCCGGCCAACCCTCGGAAAGCCCCTTGAACATCGGATAGCGGGCGGAGAGATGATCATCGATCGCCTTGACGAGCTTGCGCTTGAACTTGAGCGGCATGGACCAGATGAAGCGCATCAGGACCAAGCTCATATCGTCGTTGCGCAGGAGCAGTTCCCAAAGCATCTTGGTAAAGCCCGCGCCGAGTTCTTCCTGCTGGAACTCCCAGGCGATCGCACGGACGCCGTCGGCCACGAAGGTGCTGCGCAACGACTTGGGGTCGCCGAGCAGCCGCTTCTTAAGCAGCTCGAGCTGCTTCTGGAAAAGCTCGACGGCTTCGGTCTGCTCGAGTTCCGCAAGCGTACTGCGCGACGCCTCCAGCGTGCTGGTGGTCTGGGCGTAGCGCAGCAGGTCCTTGTTGGGCTCCGTCATCGAATGATCTCCGCATCGCAGTTGGCCGCGACCTTTGCCACACGGGCCTTCAGCTCGGGCGTAATCTTCAGCTTTTCGAGAACGCCCGGAATGGTGTGGGCGACATCCTTTGGCGCGCCGTCCACCACGATCTTGGTCAGCTCGAACATCTCGCTGACCTGCTGGTAGCAGGTCTTACAGTTGGTGCACTTCGAGACGTCCTCGTCGTGTATGTAGAAGATGTCGGCGCTGCCGTTTAGCGACTTCGCCGGAACGGCCGCAGGTGCGGGCGCCCCTCCACCACCGAACGGCGCAAGCGCCGCCGCGAGGCTGCCGTTGGCCGGAGCATTCGAGGAAGCCGCCAGCTCGCTCATCGCGCGGGCGATAATGTCGAGCGTGTTCTCCTTCGTCGTCAACGCCTCCTGGTAGCGCTCCTGCATCGCATCAAGCTCAGCCTTGTGATTGGCATCGAGCTTCTCGACCTGACGTCCGGCGAGGTACTGCAATGTCCGCCAGTTTTTTCGACGCTCCTCGACCAGATGGACAATGGTGTTGGACACCTCCACCTTGATCAGCCGCTTCTCATCATCGGTCGAGTACACGAAGGGGGTCTTGCCCGCCCGCTCCGAGACCGGCAGGGCGACGTAATCTTCGACCAAGATGGCGTTGGCGTCGGCATTGGCCGCGAGCTTGCGGAACTGCTTCTTGAAGCGGGTTTCGTCCTTGGCGAAGTATGCCGGTGTCAGCGCCACCTCCTGGAGCTTGGTGGCTCCGTCCTCGACATATTCAATGCTGCTCTTGGTCCAGTCCTTGTCGAGATCGGGATTGCCCTCAAGGTTGAACCGGCCGTGAAGCATGGTGTTGGCGCGCGGGTTGTGCACGAACACCGGGCTCATGCGGCACTCGACGGCGAGGCGGGCGCGCTGGCTTGCCGCCGCGTCGGCGATGCCGTGCTCGCCCTGGCAGGGCGTGTAGATGTCGAGCACCGCCGGCGACGAGGTATGGTTCAGGTAGGCCATGACGTTCTTCAGGAAGTGCCCCTGCAGGGCCGTCGAGGCCTGGACCACGAACACGTTGGGGTGGAAGGCTGCGATCAGGCCGAGTTCCTTGCGGTCCTCCTGTTTGCCGTGATGGACAGTGCCGAACCGCGCCAGGTCGGAGTCCTGACCGGTTAGGCTCGCCGTAGAGGCTTGTCCGCCGGTGTTGGAATAGGCGCCTGTGTTGAGCACCACGACCTTGATGGGCGTCTGTGTGGAGAGGAGCCGCGAGAGAGCGCCGAAGCCGATGTCGTAGGTTGCGCCGTCGCCGCCCATGCTGATGACGGTCGGCAAGAGCGCCATCTCCTCGGGCGTGAAGTTAGCCCAGGAGAACGTCTTGAAGAACTTGTCGTGCATCGCGGGGTCGTAGGCGTCGTCGAGTTCGAGATGGGCGATGCGGAGTGCCTTTATGTCCTCGGTCACCGCCGCGGCCAGCCCCTCGAACAGGCCCTTGGCAACTGCCGGGGCGTCCTGGAACAGACTGTTCACCCACGGGTCGTTGTAGGGATTGAAGGGGAACGTCGAGGCGTAGACGCTCGAGCACCCGGTGGCGTTGGCGATCACGGCCGAGGCCGGGCCGTTGCCGGTTGGACCGCTTTCCAGCAGGTAAAGTCGCCTCTCCAGGATCTCGCGGGCCTTGGCGATACGCTCGCGGCGCGCGGCGTCGCCATTCACGATCGTAAGCTTTGCGTCGAGATTCTCGATCAAAGCCTCGACCTCGCGGGCGTGGTCCTTGTGGCGCTTGGTCTGGATCGCATGGTTCGTCGAGGTAACGAGGCGGATCGCCGTGACCTCGCCGCAACCGCGGCACGCGCCGTGGCCGCCTGTGGTGGCGTAGTAGTTGGCGCGGTCGAGCATCAGGCGCTTGGTGTCGCCCTCGGGGGCCAGAGAACCTTCGACAAAGCGGGCAGGTGTGTTCGGCGTCTTGCTCAGGAACTCAAAGCGGGCCTGCAGCGAGTTCGAGCAGCGCCGCATCCTGTTGCCGTACTTTCAGGGCGCCCGGGCCGCACACGTCGATGCACTCAAGACAACCCGAACACTTCCACGGATCGATTGCGGCAGAGAAGAGGCCGCCGGCGCCGGGCTTGTCCTTCTCCATGGCGTCGAAGAAGGGCCGCGTCTTGGCAACCGGAAAGCTCGCCAGTATTTCGGCAACCCGGCCGAAATTGCGCTTCAGAATGGCGTTGTCGGTGTCGAGGGCTTGAGCCGCCGTCGCCAACACCTCATGAAAATGCTTCGCCTCCTTGCTCGAGCGGTAGACCGCACGCACCGCCTCACTCAGCGGATAGACATGCGCACGCATTGCCTCGCGCTGCGCCTCGGCGACATCGATGTGCTTGATGCCGGATAGCACCAGCTCGTGGATTTCGTGCACCGTATTGGGGATCGCGGCGTCCGGGCAAACGAGCGCGCATTCCATGCAGCCGGTGCAGAGGTCGGGATTGAAGTCCGGCACCTCGCGGCGGAACAGGCCCTTGTCCTTCATGGCGCCCGTGCCTCCGGGCATGAACAGGCCGGAGCCGGGCAGCACCGGCGCTTCGGCGATGGTGCCGTCGCGGAACGGTGCAACGACAATCTCATCGTAGTACTCGCGGTCGAAGAAGCCGGAACTCGGGGAGCTGGCGTTGAGCCGGCACATATCTGCGGAGATGGCGACCGTGCGCGTCGTCTTCGGCGCTGGTTCGGCCTCTATGGCGGCGAACTCGGGGGCGTTGTAGTTGACTGGCTGCGTCGCCTCCAGGCCTTCCTTAATGACCTCCATGTTGCCTTCGACCACGGCGGTGCCCTTGCTGCCGAACTTCTTCGAGAGCAGCTGGCGGATTTTGGTCAGGATGGCGTCGCGCGAGGCGTCCGCGACGATCCGGTCGACGTGCCCGCAAACGGCGCCGATGAAGGCGATGCCCATCATACGGGTCTCAAGCTCGGGAGTCGGTGCGTGCCGCTTGGCAACCTTGAAGCCGTCAAGCACGAAGAACTTGATCTTCTTGTCGCGTATGGTCTTGCGCGCCCGCTCGGGAATTTCACGCCACACTTCAACGGGCGAGAGATTCGTCTGCATCATGAAGGTGCCGCCGTCGACCAATCCCTTCAGTGGGTTGGTATGGGCGAACACCTTGTGGTCAGGCGACACCACGATCTCCACGTCCTCAAGCTCGGCATTGGTGATCTTCACCGTCTCGGGGCTCAGCGTGATGTAGTAGTTGGTCGGCGCGCCGCTCTTCTCGGAGCCATATTTCGGCGCAGCCTTCGAGTGCAGGTCGAGCACGCCGCCTAGGATGTCGGTGAGAAGCTTGCCGGTCGCGATGGTGCCGTAGCCGCCGACGGAGTGGAAGCGGATCCGCAAGGCAGAGGGTGGCAGCAGGTTCGGATTGGGCTCCGTCTCGAGCGCCATCAGCTCGGTCTCGGGATAAGCCGCCTTCAGCCGATCCTGCAGGGCCGCGAGTTTCGGCGTCGGGTCTTTGGAGAAGAACTGCGAACCGAGATAGATGAACGGCGCGTTCTTCGTCTCCATGTTCTTGTACGCGGCGATGAGGTGGCGCGGCTGCAGGTCATGCGCGCCGAGACCGAAAATCGCTGTGGTCATCTTTGGCAGGCTCTTGATCGCCGGGACGCCGGGATGGCGTTCGCCGCTCGCGTTCTCGACGCCCTTGAACAGGGCCTGGGTGACCGCCGTGCTGAGCGCCGTGACGTCGGACCGCTCCAGCACCGTGACGGCTTTCTTGCCGGCAAGCGCCGCAACCAGTTCCGCGTCGGGGAACGGCTGCAAGAGCTTGATCGACACCACACCGACCTTCTTGCCCTGGCTGCGCAGATAAGAGCAGACCGCCTCGGCGTCGTCGGTAACCGAGCCGAGCCCGACCAATACGGTTTCGGCATCGTCGCACATGAACGTCTTAACCGGCTTGTACTCGCGGCCCGTAAGCTGGGAGTACTCGGCCATCGCCTCGCGGACGAATTGAGGCACGGCGTTGACGAAGTGGGTGCGATGGTCAACAGAGCCGGCCTGGAAATCGGGCTGGTTCTGCACGCCGCCGGTGACGCCGGGATTGTTGACGTCGACCAGCGCCGGAACAAGCTGGCGGGTGCCCTTCTCGAACGCATTAAGCCATTGCCGCCGCCACTGGCCGCGCAACTCCTCTGGAAACCAGTGAAGCGTCTTGGCAACCAACTCGCCTGCATTGTCCTTCTCGACCGCGTCCGCGTGGGCGTCGAGGAATGACTTCGCGGCAAGAACGCTGGCGGAATCGAGGTCGGCCTGATGTCTGGTGATGTATTGCTTGAGCTGGAAGACGCGGCCCTTCGCGCCAAAGAGCATCTCCTGCGCCACCGTCGGGCACTTGATGCGGCCGGACGGGTCGCCGAGGAACTCGCGCAGCAATGCGGGTTCCGGCATCAGCGTCTCGCACATCATGTGAGAGGTGGCGAAGCCGTCCATCGCATTGGCGACCGGGATCAGCGAGGTGGCGCTGATTTTGTAAGAAATGGCGGCGAGGTCGGCAGCCTCTTGCGGGTTGGAGCCGAACAGAATCGTATAGCCCGATTGCAAGAGGGCGTAGACGTCGTCATGACCCGCCATGACGTTCAGTGAGTGCTTCGATACGACGCGGGCCGCCACCTGCAGAACGAAGCCGCCGGCCTTCTTGCCGACCGTCACATAGTGCAACTCAAGGCCGTAAAGGATGCCCTGGCTCGATGATGCGTTGGAGATGAACTTGCCGCCCGTCAGGGCAGCGCCGAGCGCACCCGATTGCGCCGAATGCTCGCCCTCAGGCTCGAAGAAAAAGGGGTGCTTGCCCCAGACGTTGCAGCCGCCGCCGGAACGGAACGCTTCGTAGATTTCGGAAATTTCCGTCGAGGGGGTAATCGGATAGCCGATGACGCCACCACACACGTGGCCCATCACCTCGGCGACCGCGCCGTTACCGTTAATGACTGTCGAGATGCCGGGATATTTCGGGTTCATTTTCCATCCGTCTGGTACGTAATTGCGCTGGCGAGCCGGCCTTACGGTGCTCGTGTCAAAGCTGGGCGAAGGCGAAAATCCGAGGCGCTGGAACCTTCGGTCAATCGGCGTTTCCACTCCCGGCTCTTTTTTTGCAGATGCCAGAGAATAGCATCCATCGCCCTTGGACTGAAGGAGAACTTAATGCCAAGTTCGCGATGATGCCATTATCACGTCGTCGCCCCCGCGCGCCTATAGAAGAATTGTCGCGAAGTGACCATACCTTGCGGCCAATTCAACGCGGGCAGGAAGCACGGCCGCCACACGTAAACCTGCGCAGACGTGGTTTGCGTCGGTTTGTTTGAACTGATAGACACGTGCGGCTAAATTGTCCAACCGCGTACGTTATGCGATCAATCTAATGGCCCTGGACAACTTTGGGTGGTGGTTTTGTCGGGCTTTCGCTTTAGGCGCTTACGGCCAGATTGCGCGCGTCGCGACCCGTCTGTTTCTTGAGCAAACGGATGCGCTGCTCACGCTCTATCTGCGAATGCCCGACGGCTAAAAAATAGCGGTCCTGCTGGCCGTGTGCACGTGCTCGAGGGCGATGTTCTGGACGACAAAGCGCTGGACGCCGCCATGGCCGGACAGGATTACGTTTATGCCAATCTCTCGGGCGAACGGAGGAACATGTGCGCATCATCGTAAGGCGATGCACAAACCCGGGGTCAGCGCCTCATCTTCATCAGCTTGATGGGGATTTCTAGTGAGGTTCCCGGCAAGCGCTACCGTTCCATCCTCGACCCGTACCGGGATTCTGCAAGAGTGATCGAGGAATCCGATCTCGATTGCACCATCATTCGCCCCGAATGGCTGAATGACCGCGATGAAATCGACTACGGCACGACGCTGAAAGGCGAACCGTTCAGGAACCCTTCCGCCACGCCGTCATGCAAGAGCGTCGCCGATCTGGTGGTGAGGCTGGCGACAACGCCGGGCCGCCTAAAATCCGCAAAAGTCTGGGCGTCCACGAGGCATCCTGAACCAAAAAAAGGAAAGAGAAATGACCATCCATACTCACGGCTACGCCAATCATTCCGCTTCCAGTGAACTCGTTCCTTTCAACTTCGAACGGCGCGAACCGCGTCCCGCCGACGTGAGATCGAATCTTTGCAGATCGACATCCTTTATTGTGGGATCTGCCACTCCGACATTCATATGGCCCGCAACGAATGGTGTAACACTCGGTATCCGTTCGTGCCCGGACATGAAATCGTTGGTCGCGTAGCCGCCATCGGGGACAAGGTTACGAAGTTCAAGGTGGGCGATCTCGTCGGCGTTGGCTGCCTGGTTGATAGCTGCCGGCACTGCGCCTCATGCGAGGACGGGCTAGAGCAATATTGCGAAAACGGCTTCACCGGCACTTACGGTAACGAGGACAAAATCGGCGGGACGCCGCACAAGATCACCTTCGGCGGCTACTCGGAAAAAATCACCGTCGATGAGCGCTTTGTCCTGCGCATCCCGCATAATCTCGATCCCGCTGCGACCGCGCCGCTGCTCTGCGCCGGCATCACGACCTATTCGCCGCTCAAGCACTGGAAGGTTGGGCCAGGGCAGAAAGTCGGCGTGATTGGCCTTGGCGGGCTGGTGTATATGGGCGTGAAGTTCGCCCACGCCATGGGCGCGCAGGTGGTCATGATCACGACTTCGCGGAAAAAGGGCGAAGATGCCAGGAAGCTCGGCGCTGATGAGGTTCTGATATCCAAAGACGCAGCCGCGATGAACGCTGCTCAGAACAGCTTCGACTTCCTCCTCAACACAATCCCCGTCGGCCAGGATACCGATCCCTATATGGCGCTCCTGAAGCGCGACGGGACCATGGTGATCGTGGGCGCGGCTGAGCCGCTGACGAAGGTCAATGGCATTCCCTTCATCTTCCGGCGGCGTTCGCTGGCTGGATCGCTGATCGGCGGCTTGCCCAAAACCCAGGAGATGCTTGATTTTTGCGGGGAGCACAATATCACCTGCGACATTGAGATGATCGCAATGAAGAGATGATCGCAATGAAGGACGTGAACCAAGCCTATGACCGGACGGTGAAGGGCGACGTGAAATACCGCTTCGTTATCGACATGGCCTCACTCAAATTGTGACAGGGAGATATTGCGCGGTGCTCGACGTAAAATTACCAGATGGCGACATCAATCCGGTTGCGCACCTGATGCAGCGCGCGGGCAAAGGCTTGATTTTTATCACGGCTCACGAAAGCTCAGCCGCTTCGGCCAAATTGGCCGTCCGCCAGGGTCATGGCCAAGCCCTTTTCGGAGGCAGGTTTGCTTTGTGCAGTTTCTGCGTGCGAGGGCCGAATGAGTTCAGGCAGGCTGTCGAGGGCGGGAGTGTAACGCAGCTGGGCCGTTGAGCGAGGGGTGACCGGGTTGTCCCGATCACCTGTGCGGCCAAGAATACCTGGCGAAGCTCGAGTTAAGCCGCCTTGGCGGCGAGTTCAGGGCCGGCTGTTTCCATCGCCCTCATATACATATCAAGCAGACTCTCATGCTCGTCGCGCTCATCCTTATCCTGCTTCCTCAGTTTGATGATTTCCTTGAGGATTTTTATATCAAAACCTTCAGCCTTCGCCTCTGCAAAGACTTCTTTTTTTAACTCGTTCAATTCCTGCAATTCAGTGTCCAAGTGCTCGATCCGCTCCACGAAAGAACGGATCCGTCCGCCGGGAATACTGATGTCTGACATGGTGCCTCTTTGCTTAATGAGATCGTGAAGGTAAACGCAAAGAAATAACCAATGCGTTAACGAAACGAGCTTATCAAACGCCACTCGCGCGCGGTCGGGTCACGGTGCGTTATCGCGCGTTCAAGAAGTCCGAGAAGCCATATGGACCCAACAGACGAGTTTTTTGGGCCGGCGCCAGGCGAGAAAGACGGGCCGGACCACGCAATGAGCCCTTCGGCAGAAAGCTCTGGGCTCGAAAAGCTGCTGCTCGTGTTGGCAATGCTTTCGGCCGCGCTTGTCTTTTTACCGCTGACGGCCGAGACGGCCTTGCTGCATTGGAACATCATTGGCGCAGGACATGAGTTTATCGCGCTGCTCCGCAAGCTTGGGTTCTGGAGCTGCCTTGCTTGCATGGCGGCATCTTGGTTTCTTGAAAAAGAGAAAGAAGAGGGCGGGCACCAGGCCATTATTTTCGGCCTGCTCGCCGGGATTCTCCTCGCGGCCGCTTGGGCCATTGAGACGCTCGTACCCTTCGAGGGCTGGTGGCAAGCCTTGCGGCTCACCCCCGCGCTAGTTTACGGCGGCCTCGCTTATGCGTTCCTGGCCAAGGGTTCTAGCGCGGACCGCGGCGCGGGGCCTGACGATGAGGCAGCATGATGGGCGGGTGGGCTGCTCGCTATTCGCGGACGCTGCGCTCAGGACCTGCTTCCGCTTGATTGCGTGCTGGTGAGGAGGGGCAGGGATAGCCAAAAGTGGAGCCAAGCCCAGAACCGGTCAGCGAGTGGCAACGGGACACAAACACGTTATTCTGGATTGTTTGGTCACTTATGCTATCGTGAAGCAAATAGAATGGCATGGCGCAATAGGTACTCGCGAGCTTTGCTGTGACAAATTCAAGCATTGAAGCCGCCGCGGAGCTGCCATTTCCTCAGCATCAAGGCGGCATTGTATGGTGCTCGGATGGATGCCCAGCACCCGGAAATACCGGTGTTGTTGATCTTCTGTCTTCCAAGTCTAAGAAACAAGACATTGAATGGAAAAGGCAAGGATGCGGGACAACCATTATGACGTTCTTGTCATCGGCGCAGGAGTTTCTGGAATCGGAATGGCTTGCCAGCTTACAATGAAGTGCCCAGGCAAGCGAGTGGCGATCCTTGAAAGGCGGAAGGCAATAGGCGGGACATGGGACCTTTTCCGCTATCCAGGAGTGAGGTCGGATTCGGATGTACTGACGTATGGCTTCAGTTTCCGGCCCTGGACCAGGACGGCTATTTTCGCCGATGGCCCCTCTATCAAAGACTATCTGATCAAAACCGCACGCGAGCACGGAATTGACAAGAAGGTGCAATTCGGGGTGCGAGTCACGCAGTGTGAATGGACGAGTGCGAAGCAGTGCTGGAGGGTGACTGCTGCCGAAGAAACCAGCGAGCAGGTTCATAGATATACTTGCAACTTTCTCGTCGCCGCGACCGGTTACTACAATTATGATCAGGGCTGTCTCCCGAAATTCCCCGGCGCCAAACGTTTCAGAGGACACTGCGTCCACCCTCAGTTCTGGCCCGAGACTCTGGACTACCGGGGAAAGCGCATCGTGGTGATCGGCAGCGGGGCTACGGCCGTGACCATTGTTCCCGCCATGGCAAGCGACGCGGCTCACGTCACGATGCTTCAACGCTCGCCGGGTTACATCTTCTCCTTCCCCAGTCAAGACCACGTCGGGGCCATCCTCCAGCACGTCCTTCCGGACCGGTGGCTCTATATGCTGCTGTCGCGCCGGAACATCTTCATTCAGCGTTCAATCTACAAGATTTGCAGGCGTTTCCCTCGGCTTGCGAAATCGCTACTCCTTGCCAGCGTGCGGCGCCGTTTGGGTTCGGGATTCGAAATGAACCATTTCACGCCGCACTACATGCCCTGGGACGAGCGGCTTTGCGTGGCGCCGGACGGTGATGTGTTGAAGGTCTTGCGGGAAGGAAAAGCGTCAATCGTAACCGATCACATTGAAGCCTTTACTCCTGACGGCATCTTGCTGAAATCGGGCAAGGAGCTGGAGGCTGACATCATCGTCACCGCGACCGGCCTGCAATTGCAGAACTTGGGGGGCATGGAACTAAGAGTGGACGGCACAACGCAAGATCCAAACGAATGTATGATGTATAAGGGCGTCTTGCTCCAGGATATTCCCAACTTTGCACTTATGTTCGGTTACACGAATGCCTCCTGGACATTGAAGGTCGATATGGCGGCTGATTATCTGTGCCGCTTACTCAACGAGATGGAGCGACGCAGCGCCAAAGCTGTCGTACCGCGTGCTCCGGCCAGCGAGAGACAGGATGAAAATATACTCGGCTCATTGGCCGCCGGCTACATACAGCGCTCCAAGGCAGTCCTCCCGCGGCAGGGCCGCAGCCTGCCTTGGCGCGTCTTGCACAATTACGAGAAAGATCGCGCTGTTTACGGTTGGCCAATCGACGATCCCGCCTTGGAATGGACCGAGACAGCGCCTGCCTAGCTAGCGCCCTCTGGTTTTCATTTGACTCGCGGAGAGGAGTTGCAGGGCGGCTTTGGAGAGCGACTGGCCGCGCGCTTGGCCGAAATCAATCGACTCCCAAACGTGTCCCGATTGGGCGCTCGTTCGTCATAGCAAGGGGAAGCAAAAAGGATGCCGCGCATCGTGCTGGCTGGACGCGTACCCCACATCGTTCGCAGTTCCGCGTCGTTCTACGCGATTGCGGCAGCAGTTGCTCTGCGGCGCCTATTCGGGCGTAAACTGGCGCCGGAATGGCCGCGCGATATGGAAATCGTCAACCTGTTTTGGCGAGAGCAGTTCAACCGGGCATTACGTTTTCCAGATATTCAGCAAGGGAGGGCCTATTTCGATAGCCTCCAGACTTATACCGATGAGATATTTGCCGTTGAGCGCACCCCGTCAGGCTCCGATTGCCCGCCAGGGGATTGGATTATAGCCCGCGAACTGCAATCACCCGTCACCCTGCTCTACCTGCACGGCGGCGGTTACACGTTCTACGCAGCCATCACCCGCCGATTCGAGGAGATGCTTTCATCTTTGCTGGGAATGAAGCTTTTTGCGCCCGACTATCGCCTAACGCCCGAACATCCGCATCCGGCGCAAATCGAAGATGCCCTTGCGGCTTACCGTTACCTGCTTGCCCAGGGAACTGATCCTTCCCAACTGGTCATTATCGGCGATTCCGCTGGAGGGCATTTGACGCTGATGACCCTGCTTGCTTTGCGAGAGGCAAGCTTGCCTCAGCCTGCATTGGCGGTTGGCATATGCCCGTGGACCGACATCGGCGAGCGCGGAGCCAGCCTGACGAGCAATAACCGCTATGACTTGCTGCAAGGATATATGGCGATCCAATTTGGCAAATGGCTTCTGGGTGATGGATCCTATACTCTCGAGGCACTTTCACCGATTTATCATGATTTTCGAGGCTTGGCGCCGATCTATTTACAGGGCGGCGGCAAGGAAATTCTTATCGATATGATCCGTGATTTCGCGAACGTCTTGGTTGAGCAGGGCTGCGATGTGATGCTCGATGTCTGGGAGCACATGACCCACGATTTTCAAGCCAATGGCGAGACCATCCCTGAAAGCAAAGAGGCATTAGAACGCATCAAACAGGCGATTGCTTATCGCACAGGCCAAGAAGGGCGGACCCCTTTCGCTGCAGGCCTAAGAACAGAGGTTGCCGCTGTACCTGGGAAAACGAACTGAGAATTCGCGCCGTCTGCAGTTGAATGTTTTGGGCTCAGGCCGGAGATCGGGACAGCGTTTCGGTTGCCCTCTTGCGTCTAACCCATTGATTTTGCTGGCACCGTTGCCAGGCTGGAACGGCTCCAGTGTACGACTGTGTAGGCAGCCCCGATTACAGCCATTAATGTAACGTTCCCGGCGATGAGGAAAAAACGAGCCTTGGCTTGAGAAAAGACAAACTTGGCTAGTTTAAAAAGGTCCTTATATAGAAGCAAGCCAAAAAGGAAATATCGATGCACGTGCTGAACAAATTTTAAGTTCCCTTTGAGAGGTGCTCGATCGATCCAAAGCTCTGTCCTGACAGTTTTTGTTATAGCGCAGCCCTGACCAGATACGCTCTGGCCCGTTGAGAATCTAATGGCGTTTACGGCCCAGTCGCCGCGGACCAAGCGAGTTAAGAGGTGGAGGCGCTTCTCCAACCCTGTGGCCCCGGTGTCTTTGTCGTGAGCGGCAACCGGTTGTTAACTGCGTGAACCGCCATGAACCTTTCGGAAAGATCTGCAAACGGCGCGAAGCACGGGATCTCCGAGGCCGGGAACTTGGCGGCATCAATCGTCAACTCGTCCTTCGATGCGATCATAAGCAAGACGCTCGACGGAACGATCACAAGCTGGAACCCGGCGGCTAGCGAGCTTTTCGGCTACCATCCTGACGAGATGATCGGCGAGTCGGTCCGCCGCCTCATCCCCAGCGACCGGCAGGATGAAGAAGATCGCATCCTGGCGAGAATCAACGCTGGAGAGCGGGTTGAATCCTATGTGACGGTTCGCCTGGATAAGGAACAGCATCCCATCGATATTTCCTTAACGATCTCGCCCATCTGGGACCAGAGCCGGAAGATAATCGGCGCTTCAAAGATCATCCGCCCCATCGCCGCGCAAAAGGACGCGGCGGAAGCGTTGCACTGGCGGCAATTCGTGGATCAAGTGCCTGTCGCCATGCTGATGCTCGACCGCAACATGTTTCTCCTAAGCAGAGATTCGCCAGTTGACCAACGAATCGATATTTCTCTCACGGTTCAAGGCTTTGACGGCGGCGTGGATTTCGCGATCAAGCTCTTCGACATCGGTGAAGGTCTTATGGGCGAGATGACGCGCCTTGAGGTCGTGCCAGACTACCTCACTGTCATTGAGCTCTGGCGAGTATTTGGGCAGCCACTCGACGGTCAGCCAGTGCTTGCGCGCATCGAGCGCCGTCAGGGCGATTTTGCTGACATGGATCGGCCCATTATCCTCGACCAGCACGACGGGTATTGTCACGCGCCCGGGCTTGGGGCCAAAGAGGCGATCGAGTTGATCCAGATGCGCAATGAAGTCGGCGCTGCGCTTGGTCCGGCTCGTATGCACGATGAGCCGGCGTTTTACATGATCGAGCGAACCCATCATGGCCACCTTCTTGGCCTGCCCCGGCGCCGGCACGCGCAGACCGGCGCCGCGTTCGGCCAAAAGTGAGCGCTTGCCGCTCACGATAAACGTTCGCTTGTGCACGCGCCAGATAAGGATGCGTCAGCGCCTCGCTCTCGTCGCCGTAAAGCAGCACGATGTCGCCAGCCTCGGCCTGGGCCTTGCGCAGCTGAAGCCGGAGCCCAACGCGCTCGATCTCGTCGGCGATTTGCCGCCCCTTCAGCGTGTGCCGTGGCCGCCGCCACCGGAAGTTTTTTTTCGCAGCGCCTTGGAGAGTTGCGATGGCCCGATATCGACGAGTTCGCGCTTTTTGATCTCGGCGATGAGGCGTGGGATCGTCCAGTTCGCACGGTTTGCGACGGGTGCTTCGAGCAACGGCGCGCAAACCCGCAGCGCAGCCTCGGTCTTCAGCGGCGGTGGGCCTGCATACACGCTCGCCTCGATGGCCTCGACGCCGCCGCGCGCGAAATCGCCGCGCCAAAAGCGAACTGTATCCTCGCGCACACGGAACACCTCGGCGATCCGCGCGCTGGTCCAGCCATCGAGCGTCAGCAATAGCGCGCGCGCCCGATCCGCCTCGCCGCGATTACGCGAAAGCGCCAAAACTTCAAGCGCCGCCCGCTGCTCGCCACTCGCCTTAACCGGAGATTTGCCCGCCATGTCCCGCCCCCGCGAATCAGTACGGAGACGGAATCACAGTCAAGATCCGTTGGTCAAGTTCAGGGAGTTCTGCTTAGCCTGCAGCCGCCGTTGGGTTGACGTTCACGGGGTCGAAGCGGGTATTGGACGCTACCATTATGACCTGTTCCCGCAAGTCCCAGAACACTGGAGAGAGGCGCACCGCAGAGGTCTCGCTGGCGAGATCGTAAGCGCCGACGAAGAGTCGTTCGTGCGGCCGGACGGCGGCATGCAATGGCTGCGCTGGGAGGTACGCCCCTGGCTGACAAGCGATGGGACCATCGGCGGCATCACGATCATGACCGAGGACGTGACCGACAAGGTCCTGGTCGTGCGGGCGCTGCGCGAGAGCGAAATGCGGATGCGCTTGGCTCAGGAGGCTGCGAAAGCCGGCGTGTGGGAGTGGCGACTCGCGGACAACTCCGTGCAGTGGCCTGACTCGCTGTGGAGCCTGTACGGTGTGCCAAAGCCCGAGCATTGGAAGCCCGATTCGGAAGCATGGGTATCGTTGCTTCATCCTGCAGACAAAAAGCGCGTCACGACATTGCTTAGGTAAGCGGCAGCGCTCGGTCGGGAGGTGGAGTTTCAATGGCGCTTCAATGTGCCGGAAGGAGAACCAGAGCGCTGGTTTCTCTCTCGGGGCAGGCCGATTGGCGACAAAAACGGAGCCTTGGATCGCTATTTCGGCGTTGTCATCGACATAACCGAGCAGAAGCAGATGGAAGGGGCCTTGCGCGAGAGCGAAATGCGGATGCGCCTGGCTCAGGAGGCTGCGAGAGCCGGCCCTTGGGAATTGAGGCTCGCGGACAACTACCTGGACAACGCCCTCCGGCGCACCGCTGAACTGGGACAGCCTCTGAGGATTGAGTTCCGAAGATTGCTACCAGACGGCTCGACCCGATGGTTCGACGCGCGAGCTGAGCGCCGGTCTGTTTCAGGAAGGCAGGTCATTGGGGGATTGATTCAAGACATAACCGAGAGAGTAAACCAAAAAGAAGTGGCTGAAAGGGCGGCCAAAGCCAAGTCGAAATTTCTCTCCAACATGTCCCACGAGCTCAGAACGCCGATGCACGCTATTCTCGGCTACTCTGAAATATGCACAAACGCCGTCCGAGAGGACGAAGGCGAAGATATTCAACCATTTCTAAATAACATCACAACTGCGGGCGGGCGTTTGCTCGGTCTCCTAAACGATCTCCTTGATCTGTCTAAGATGGAAGGCGGAAGGTGGAGTATAAATTTGAGCATGCCGATCTGAAGGATGTCGTTAGGCACACATTGATGGAGCTTGATCCGCTTATCAAGGCGAAGCAACTCAAGATAAGTGTCGAGCTGGAAGAGCATACAGACGCCCACTTCGATAGATCCCATGTTATTCAGGTGCTCATAAATCTTGTCTCTAACGCCATCAAGTTCTCAGCCGCTGGAAGCAAAATTGGCATTGAGCTTAATGAAGACCGTCTAAGCAGCGGCGAGCGCGGCGTTCGATGCGCCGTCATCGACGAGGGGCCTGGCATCGCCGAAGACGAGCTTAGGGCCGTATTCGACAAGTTCGTTCAAGGCAAGAAAACGAAAACAGGCAAGGGCGGCACAGGGCTGGGCTTGGCTATTTGCGACCATATCATCAGAGCGCACGGCGGTACGATCTGGGCGGAGAACGCCAAGCCTCGCGGCGCTGTTTTCTCCTTTGTCATTCCCAAGAACCAGGATGCAGGGGACAGGCTCTCAATTGCATTAGCTAAGACTTAAGACGGGACACTCGCGCTCGCTCGGCATTTAAGGGCGCCCACGTCCTTGAGAACGCTCGCCTGACCGCCTCGTGCAGCGCAAACCTGGAAACGGCATTTGGACGTCGCATCTCGCGTACAAACGTCTGATTTTGCTGTTCCGTTCGCTTTCAACGGCAAGCCGGTCTAGAGGATGGATCACGCCTGCCGTCCTGCCAAGGTCACTTTCGCATGGGATAAGGGAGATCGCGGTCGAGCCCTTCTTCAAGGTGGGGAGCACCCCGCTAGCGGCGGCGTAGCCTAATTAAGTTTCGTCTATGCAATTGGTTGGATTGACTTTCGCCGATGCTGTAGCAAGCGCGGCCGGCTTAATTAATTTGGTAGTTTTCCCTTCGAAATTCACAACTGGTGGAAATCACCTATTGACAGCCAGACTTTTCCGCCGCATATGCTGCTCCACACACAGCGGCATTCGTGCGCTGGACAAACAACCTCCTAACTTTGAGGGTTTTCGATTGGTCGGTGAGATCAGTTGTCCTCAACTACTGGATAGGAAGTGGGGCGTGTTCCCCACCGATGCTGGGTTGACCGGCATTGGGCTCTTTGACAAGTTGAACATAGAGGAAAGAGAAACGTGGACGGCGGAGCTCTGGCGCCTTTGCGGCAACGCAAGGGACAAAGACTTCGGCGGTCCTGTTTCGGGTCACTCTGTAAAA
>CAWFOS010000005.1:60000-79797 GCA_963817495.1 uncultured Alphaproteobacteria bacterium
TGACGAGCGAACGCGGACCAGGCCAGTGCAATTGCGAAAAAAAGTGGAACACTCTGGAAAGTGTGGCCATAGAGGGTGACAGCCCCTTACACGTAGATTTTCGCATGCGCCTTGAGTAAGGCGGGGCACGTGAAACCCTGTCTGAACATGGGAGGACCTCCTTCCAAGCCTAAGTACTCCTTGCCAACCGATAGTGCACAAGTACTGTGAGGGAAAGGTGAAAAGCACCCCGACGAGGGGAGTGAAAGAGAACCTGAAACCGAATGCCTACAAACAGCCGGAGCGAAAGTGACGGCGTACCTTTTGTATAATGGGTCAGCGACTTAGTCTAACGAGCAAGCTTAAGCCGATAGGTGTAGGCGCAGCGAAAGCGAGTCTGAACAGGGCGTTCAGTTCGTTGGATTAGACCCGAAACCGAGTGATCTATGCATGAGCAGGCTGAAAGTGAGGTAACACTCACTGGAGGGCCGAACCCACGCCTGTTGAAAAAGTCGGGGATGACTTGTGCATAGGGGTGAAAGGCCAATCAAACTCGGAAATAGCTGGTTCTCCGCGAAATCTATTTAGGTAGAGCGTCGGATGTATGCTTCCAGGGGTAGAGCACTGGATGGGCTAGGGGTTCTTACCGAATTACCAAACCTAACCAAACTCCGAATACTGGAATGTCTTATCCGGCAGGCACACGGCGGGTGCTAAGGTCCGTCGTGAAAAGGGAAACAGCCCTGACCGCCAATTAAGGTCCCCAAGTCGTGGCTAAGTTGGAAAGGATGTGAAAACCCCAAAACAACCAGGATGTTGGCTTAGAAGCAGCCATCATTTAAAGAAAGCGTAACAGCTCACTGGTCTAAATAAGGGTTCTTGCGCCGAAAATGTAACGGGGATTAAGCCACGCACCGAAGTTGCGGGTTTGCAGCAATGCAAGCGGTAGCGGAGCGTTCCATAAGCCAGTGAAGGTGTACCGCGAGGTATGCTGGAGGTATTGGAAGTGCGAATGCTGACATGAGTAACGATAAAGAGTGTGAGAGACACTCTCGCCGAAAGTCCAAGGGTTCCTGCTTAAAGTTAATCTGAGCAGGGTTAGCCGGCTCCTAAGACGAGGGCGAAAGCCGTAGTCGATGGGAATGGAGTTAATATTCTCCAGCCAGGGGATGGTGACGGATTGCGTATATTGTCAAACCTTATCGGATTGGTTTGGCCGTGAAGCAGTCCCAGGAAATAGCCCCCCAAACGACCGTACCCTAAACCGACACAGGTGGACAGGTAGAGCATACCAAGGCGCTTGAGAGAACTGCGTTGAAGGAACTCGGCAAATTACCCTCGTAACTTCGGGATAAGAGGGCCTTCGCCTTGCGCAAGCATTGCGGAGGGGCACAGACCAGGGGGTGGCGACTGTTTACCAAAAACACAGGGCTCTGCGAAGCCGCGAGGCGACGTATAGGGTCTGACGCCTGCCCGGTGCTGGAAGGTTAAGAGGAGGGGTGCAAGCTCCGAATTGAAGCCCCAGTAAACGGCGGCCGTAACTATAACGGTCCTAAGGTAGCGAAATTCCTTGTCGGGTAAGTTCCGACCTGCACGAATGGCGTAACGACTTCCCCACTGTCTCCAACGCAGACTCAGTGAAATTGAATTCCCCGTGAAGATGCGGGGTTCCTGCGGTTAGACGGAAAGACCCCGTGCACCTTTACTATAGCTTCACACTGGTATTCGTGATTACATGTGTAGGATAGGTGGGAGACTATGAAGCGGAGCCGCCAGGTTTCGTGGAGTCACCCTTGAAATACCACCCTTGCGATCATGGATATCTAACCGCGGACCGTTATCCGGTTCCGGGACAGTGTGTGGTGGGTAGTTTGACTGGGGCGGTCGCCTCCCAAAGAGTAACGGAGGCGTGCGACGGTAGGCTCAAGCTGGTCGGAAATCAGCTGTCGAGTGCAAAGGCATAAGCCTGCCTGACTGCGAGACCCACAAGTCGAGCAGAGACGAAAGTCGGCCTTAGTGATCCGGTGGTCCTGAGTGGAAGGGCCATCGCTCAACGGATAAAAGGTACGCCGGGGATAACAGGCTGATGACCCCCAAGAGTCCATATCGACGGGGTTGTTTGGCACCTCGATGTCGGCTCATCGCATCCTGGGGCTGGAGCAGGTCCCAAGGGTTTGGCTGTTCGCCAATTAAAGCGGTACGTGAGCTGGGTTCAGAACGTCGTGAGACAGTTCGGTCCCTATCTGCCGTGGGTGTAGGAGAATTGAGAGGAGCTGTCCTTAGTACGAGAGGACCGGGATGGACACACCTCTGGTGGACCTGTTGTGGCGCCAGCCGCAGTGCAGGGTAGCTAAGTGTTGAAGAGATAACCGCTGAAGGCATCTAAGCGGGAAACTCGCCTCGAAACAAGTTCTCCCTTGAGAACCGTGGAAGACCACCACGTTGATAGGCTGGGTGTGGAAGCGCAGCAATGTGTGGAGCTTACCAGTACTAATCGTTCGATCGGCTTCATCGCTCTCATTAGTCAATGCTCACGTCATGTGAGCTGGCGAAAAGACAAGACAGATCATTCTGAGCACAAAGCGCCTCCCCGGCGCTTGTGATCCAAAACATCCTTCGTTTGCCTGGTGATAATAGCGGAACGCCCCCACTCGATCCCATCTCGAACTCGACCGTGAAACGTTCCTGCGCCGATGGTACTACACTGTGGGAGAGTAGGTCGTCGCCAGGCATGCCAAGGATGTTGAAATCCCCTCTTCCTATCGATAAAAGCCCCGTCGTAAAAACGACGGGGCTTTTTTTGTATCTATTCAATGATTGTAATAGTAAGCATCCGCTCAGAGGTAAGCGATGCGCGGTCGCAGGGCCGCAGCACATGCGCAGGGCATAAGCTCATCGATGCGGCTCGCGGGCCAGCGGTTGAAGAGCTTGGTCAGCACATCAGCGAGCCAGGCGTCTGGATTGATGTTATTGAGTTTGCAAGTCTCGACGAGCGACGACAGGCATGCCCAGTTCGGGGCTCCCTGATCGTGCCCGGCGAAGAGACTGTTCTTGCGATTCAATGCTATAGGAGTAAGCGGCCTCTGACGACTGCCTTGCGCTGACCGATCGGATGGTGTGGCTTACCGTCCTTACTCACGTGCGTAAGGACGGTAATGCACAAAGACCAGCTCGATGTCATTCAGGTCGTGGAGCGGCGGCGGAAGTGGCCGGCGGAGGCAAAGGCGCGGATCATGGAGGAAGCGCTGGCGCCCGGCGCTACGATTGCAGCCATTGCCGACCGGCATGGCGTTTCCCGCAGCCAGGTTTATGGTTGGTTCCGGAAAGCGCGGGAGGGCAAGCTGCCGGGGATATCTATAACTCCCGCCGCCTGCGCTTCTTTTGCGCCAGTTAAGGTAGAAGAGCCTGAGGCCGTTGTACCGTCGCTTCCGGCTCCTCGCGCAGCGCCCGCCGCGCGTCGCCGTACAAGCGTTGTCGAGATCGCCCTCGGCAACGGCCGCAGCCTGAAGGTGGACGAGGACATCGATCCCGCTTGTTTTGGCGAGGCTCGCCAGCGCGCTCGACGGAGGGGCGCGGTGATCACGGTTCCGGCCGGGGTGCGCATTTATCTGGCCTGCGGCGTCACCGACATGAGAAAGGGATTCGACAGCGTGGCGATGCTGGCTCAAGAAGTCCTGAAGCAGGACCCGTTTGCGGGTCATCTTTTCGCTTTTCGGGGACGCCGAGGCGATCTCGTCAAAATCCTGTATTGGGACGGTCAGGGCTTTTGCCTGTTCGCCAAGCGGCTTGAGAAAGGCCGATTTACCTGGCCTGCGACCCAGGTAGGCGCTGTGACGCTTTCGCCGGCGCAACTGTCTATGCTGCTCGAAGGGCTCGAGTGGCGGGCGCCGCGCAAAACGTTCACACCGGAGCTTGCGGGTTAAAAGCCGAAGCAGATAAGCAATCGCCATGACGATTGCGGCTGAGCTTCCGGACGACATCGAAGAGCTGAAACGGCTTCTTCTCGCCAGCCGCGCGGAACTCGCCGCGGCAAAGGCGGGCCTCCTCACGAAAACGCTTGAGATCGAGAAGCTGAAAATCCAGATCGCGCGGCTGAGGCGCATGAGCTTCGGCGCCTCGTCCGAGCGCGTGCGCCGCGAGTTGGAGCAACTCGAGCTCAAACTCGAAGAGCTTGAGACGGCGCAGGCCGAAGCGGAGGCTGCCGCCGAGACAGCGCCGGCCATGGCGGAGGAGCCGGCGCCGGAAAAGGCTCCAGCGAAGAAGCAGCGTCGCAAGCTGCCCGAGGCGCTGCCGCGCCGGGAGATCGTGCACGAACCGGGCTGCGCCTGCAGCGTATGCGGCGGCGCCTTGCGCAAAGTGGGCGAGGACGTCACCGAGATTTTGGATTACATCCCGGGCCGTTTCGAGGTGATCCGGCATGTCCGGCCCGCCTATTCCTGCCGGAAGTGCGAAGCCATGGCGCAAATGCCGATGCCAGCGCTGCCGATCCCGCGCGGGCAGGCGGGCTCTGGCCTTCTCCCCCATGTGCTGGTCGCGAAGTTCTGCGATCACCTGCCGCTTTACCGGCAGGCCGAGATCTACGCCCGCGACGGCGTCGACCTCGACCGCGCCACGCTCGCGGACTGGGTAGGCAAGGCAGCCTGGCTTGTGCAGCCGCTGGCCGAACGGATCGGCGCTCACGTTATGGCAAGCAGCGTCATCCATGCCGACGACACGCCCGTGCCGGTTCTTGCTCCCGGCAACGGCAAGACCAAGACCGGCCGCTTCTGGGTTTACTTGCGCGACGAGCGGCCCCATGCGGGCGCCGCGCCGCCCGCCGTGCTCTACCGCTATACCCCGGACCGCAAAGGCGAACATTGCCGCGACCATTTGGCTTCCTTCGCCGGTCATTTGCATGCCGATGGCTATAGCGGCTTTGCCGAACTCTATCGGGATAAAGACGCCAGACCCGCCTGCGTCGCCGAAGTGGCGTGTTGGGCCCACGTACGCCGCAAATTCTTCGACATTCATAAAAGCAACGGCTCGCCCATCGCCAAGGAAGCGCTCGATAAAATCGGCGCCCTGTTCGATATCGAGCGCGCCATCGCCGGCAAGCAGCCAAGCCAGCGCAAGGCCGCGCGTCTGGCGAAAGCCAAACCGAAACTCGATGCGCTCGCCGACTGGTTCGACGAGCAGCTGAAGCTCATTTCCGGGAAAAGCGATCTCGCCAAAGCCATCCGCTACGCGCGCTCGCGGTGGGAGGCGCTGACCTGCTATTGCGCCGACGGACGCCTGGAAATTTCAAACAATGCCGCTGAAAACCAAATCAGGCCCCTGGCCCTTGGCAGAAAGAATTGGTTGTTCGCTGGCAGCGACGCCGGAGGCGAGCGCGCCGCTGTTTTCTATACCTTGATCCGCTCCGCCAAGATGAACGGCGTCGAGCCCGAGGCTTATCTGCGCGAAGTCCTCATCCGAATCGGCGAGCATCCCATCAACGCCATCGACGCCCTGTTGCCCTGGAGCATCTTCCGGCCAGCGACGCTCAGCGTCGCTGCCTAAGCCGCGACCTGTCAAGCCGGCAAAGCCGCATCCACTGCATCTCGCTTACTCCTATCCCGGTCGGCCGAGTGACCCGAGCAGGGTCAGTGCTTTGTCTTCTCCCGCTGCAGGTCTTCGGCGGTTTTGAACATATTATGGAGCCCTGCTGCCTCGAAGAAGTCGCAGCTATGGGCGGCCGCCGTGTCTTCGCCCCTCAGTTCGCAGCTCCCTTCGGGATATGAAAGGTTGCCTTCGTCATCCGGGATGTACATCCGCCAATTTCTGCAGCGCCCACATCTCTTGTCCTGAGCCGTCTCTGGCATCGAAAAGCACCACCAACCTCAAATCACGGCTGGCATACCACTCCGCGTTTCCGCCGCAAAGGGCGCTATCGGGATCTCCACACCGCTCTCCGTCACAGTGGACAGCAAAAGAACAAACAGCAAACAGGGGCTCATGCCTTTCGACAATGAGCGCGACGATATCCTTTTCACGATCCGCATGGGGCTCATGCATTGCAGGATCGGGCCTAAGCCGGAACGAGCGCATTCGTCGCGTCCAGGCCGAGACCGTTCTCGATCACCTGGAGCGGTGCGGATATCGCGTCATGAAGATCGAGGAAGATCGCGGGCAGCAGCCTTCGAACATCGGAGAGTTAGACTAGGCGCACACCCCCGGAGCGCGGGAGGAAGCGGCCCAGCTGACGGTCCAAGGTGAATTGGAAGCCGATTTCCGTCACGGTGCCTACACAGTGCCTATTTTCTTGTAACTCGCTGAGAGGGCTTACCGGCTAAACCCTTAATTTTATTGGAGCGGGCGACGAGGTTCGAACTCGCGACCCTCAGCTTTGGAAGCAGGAAACGGCTGCAATCACAACCGTTCAAAGCGAGCGCTGAAGGCACCGAAGACTGGCAGGCTTGAACTGTAGGATAGCCTGCTTCCCGGCTTCGGCGTGCGCGTCACCGACAAGGACGCCAGATCATACTTCGTGATGTACCGTTCCGGCGCTGGCGCTGACCGACGCCAGAAGCGATTGAAGATCGGTGACGCCAAAATCTTGGACCTTGCAACCGCCCGCGAGCGAGCCCGCGAAGCACAGGTGTCGCGCTTCAAGGCTGGAGGAACGGTGCCCCATTCCCGGCTTGTGCTGCTTCTTGGCCGCCTTCTCAAGCTTGGCGGCGATGAATTGCAGCGCCCATTGCCGACCAGCACGAATAGTTGCCCACATGGATGGATAAGCGAAAAGATGCCTAATCCGCACCTCCGCCTATGCGCATGTCGGCAGTATGGGATACATATCGAGCCGCTTCGCATATACCCGGCGGCAAAGGTGCGTAAGCGCTTTTTTGTCCGGCGCAGTCAAATCTCGCCGAAAAGAATCGGCTATGGCTGGCAAGATCAGGCATAGGAGCACCCCGTGAGCGACAGCCGACTGGAAGACAGGCGCGTTCGTATCCTGCACCGCAATAACGCACAAGAGATTGTGAAGGCTCTGGCAGACCTCGAGGAACATCGAGCGGAATTTGCGACCAGGTGGCTTTGGGAGTTGATCCAGAACGCGCGCGATTTTCCCGACGAGTTGCGGCCCATGACGATTCGCATCACCCTGCCCGCGGCGAGGGAGACCAGCCGACTTTTTTAATTGCGCATGGCAAAGCTGGACCCTTCGCCAATGCGAAGCTCACGTCATTTTGCCCCTCGTGCCTTGAAAAGGATACGGTCATGCCGAAAATCGGCCGCGCCACTCAATGAAGCCGGCAGGGGCTGTGCGAAGGGAATTTCAATGATGCATGAAAAGCGCGGGCGAATCCGGGCTCTGTTTGCCGGGGTTGTCTTGCTCGCTTCGCTGACCGCGCTGCGCGCCGAGGACAAGCTTTCCGCGGGCGAGATGCTGTCAAACTGCCAGGCAATCCTGGATTTTGCGAAAGCGGCAAAGAACCAGGACGAGCTTGAGCTCGATAATACCTTTACATCGGGAACATGCTGGGGCGCGTTCTTGAGCGTTCAGCAATTCGTCGTCACGAAAGTGGAGGGCGGAAGGAGCACGATCCTAAATACCTGCGTGCCGCCAGAAACGACGCTCGTCCAAATCATTCAGATTTTCGACCTCTTCGTCCGGTCAAATCCCAAACGGCAGGACGAACCATTCACGAAGGTGGCCATCGCGGCGCTGAGATCAGGCTTCACTTGCAAGTGAGGACTGCTCCCAGCGCCCGCGCTTTAAGCCTCGGCGCCCGTCAGTTCACGATAGGCGTGCCACGTCGCATGCCCGATCAGCGGGAACGCTATGGCAAGTCCGACAAAAAGTCCCGCGAAACCCATCGCAATAAGCCCAACGATGAGAACTGCCCATAGGATCATGGCAGGCCGATTCTCATTCACGGCCTTGACGCTCGCGCTGACGGCAGAGATCACGTCAACTTTCCGGTCAAGCAGCATTGGAACAGCAATCGCCGATACAGCGTAGGCGACCGAAGCGAACACGGCTCCAACCGCCGTTCCCGTCACAAGAAGGCCGAGGCCATGTGGCGTGAACAGAAGGGTCGGAACGAAGTTTTCGATGGGCGGGATATCCGCATTGCCAAAGAAGAGCATGAACAGAAGGAAGGCAAACCGCATCCAGAAGAAATAGAGAAGCAGAAGCATAACGCCAAAGAACGCCAGTTGGCCGCCGGATCCCTTTATAGCCGCGACAATGTTCTGAAAAGTGGCTTGTTCGTTGCGCTCCTTTCGGCGGCTGATCTCGTAAAGGCCGACCGCGAGCAGCGGCCCGACCAGCAAAAAGCCGCCTGCAAGCGGCAGCATCAGAGGTAGCGCGTTGGTGCTCGACAGGTGAAATACGAAGACGTAGGCGGCAGCCGCGAAAAGTGCTCCATAAGTGAGGCTGATGAACGGCGCGGACCAGAGGTCCCTCCATCCAGCGGCGAGCCATGCCCAAGGGGCATCGAAGGCGACGCGGCGGATGGCCGGCGCTTGTGTTAACGATTGCGTGAATACGATCGATTGGGGTGTGGCAGTCATGGACGCAGGCTCCCAGGATAGCCGCCCCCTAGGACGATTTTACAGGTGCGGCTTTGTCATTCCCTTGATATAAGTCAAATTTGCTGGCCACCACAAGAGGCTTTCGCCAAAGCTTGATGACTGCCTCCGGGCGGCGGCGTCCGGCCAGCGAGGAGATTTCGTGTGTCGTACGTCGAAAACGTGACTCGGTGCAGCACATGCGCCATCCGCCACAGAGCAATTTGCGATGCACTCAGCGCGAACGAGATCCAGGCCCTGAACAGGTTGTCGAGAAAGCGCAGCGTGCCCGCCGGTCAGACGATCCTTGGGGAGGGCGAGGCGCGTACGATTTTCGCGAATATCGTCTCAGGCGTCGTGAAACTCACCAAGACGCTCGATGACGGCCGGCAGCACATCATAGGCCTGCTTTTTGCGTCCGACTTCCTGGGCAGGGCGTTTCGCCAGGACAATCCTTATTTCGCCGAGGCCGCGACGGACGTCGAGCTTTGCGTTTTTCCGACCGCCGGTTTCGAGCGGCTGTTGAACGAGCATCCGGGCCTGGAGCACCGCTTGTTCCAGTTCACGCTCTCCGAACTCGACGCCTGCCAGGAGTGGATGCTTCTGCTTGCACGCAAGAAGGCCGAGGAGCGGGTGGCGAGCTTCCTCCTCATGATCGCCAAACGCGTCCCGAACCTTGGCTCTGCCGCTGCGGAAAAGAACAATGAAGTCCGTTTCGTTCTTCCCTTGTCGCGCACCGAGATTTCGGACTGCCTGGGCCTTACCATCGAGACGGTTAGCCGCCAGATCACGCGGCTGAAAACCAAAGGCGTCATCGAGTTGATGAATTATCGCGAGATTCTCATCCCGGATATTCGCCGCCTTCAGCAGGCCGCTTACGACAGCACGGCGGCCTGACGACCTGCTTCGGTTGACGTCTTCTAAATGCGGGCGGGATTTTTTAGGCCGATGATCACTCGCAAGGATAGATTTGGCGTCCCCACACGGTACAATTGTCCCGGTTGATGTACAGCCCGTTTGCATCTTGAGCAAAATAGTCTCGAGACCACACTGAACGTTCTTCTTGGGGGTGATGGCCGAAAGTCAGAACGGTTTCGGGTATCTCTTGCGCCTTAACTTCGGCAACAATGCCAAGCGAGAGGGAGGAAAAAGCAATCGCGATTATGGAACGCATTTGAGCCTCCATATGCCAGATCAGCCGGTTGATTGTTATTTTGTGCTTGCTTAAACCGCGCCCTTAAGGGCGCGGTCTGGGAGCTGTGTTCATCCGCCGCTAGAGGAGCATGCGTACATTTCCGGGAGTCCTGTAGAATAAAAGCAGGAATTATCCTGGCGGAACCTGGTATTATAATCAGGATCGTAGTTTGAGGGCTCGCCTTGAGTCACCGGTCTGGCATGCGGTCTGGATTCCGCCACGGTCACAGATGATAGAGCAAGTAAAGCAGCGCCCGCTATTGTTATAATCGTCTTCATTTCAATTCTCCTCCTAATGGGAGAATCCAGTGAAGTCCATCTCTTATTTCCAGGAGCTATTCGCATGGTCCGCTTGGTGAACCCAGCTCCAGAAAATAAGCAATGAAACAACGTTTAACTGATCTCCCGTTTCTTCTTGTCTATATATTGGTTTTATCCAGCGTAAGCGTATGCGCAGAACAAAACCTGTAATTGGCGAACCTATCATGCAAGCAAGCATTAGGTATCATTCGAACGAATGACTTATAATCACTTGTTTGTGTCACGGATCGAGTTTGTGTCACGGATCGAGCAATAACTATAAAACTTGTAGCCCAGGTAACGCTCATAATTAAGCTTATACTATAAGCAGACCTTGGAATAGCTACAGCGTTGCCAATCTGTCATATTATCCGAATATGGACACGAAACGCAGAGGCGCTTGGCTACAGCGGAGCAACAGCGTACCGCGCAAGCGTGCAAAATGTCGCAGACCCACAAAATGTTGTGGCTAACGAAAGGCCGGGTACGCTATATTGACGCATTCAGGCATGAGATTTTGCCGCGCCGTCTTCAAGGCGCGGCCTTTTTTTTACGGAAGCCGCCGAACCAAGGCGGTTCCCCCATCGGCGTGTATCTAAACATTGATACACTTTTGTGCTCGTCGCAGTGTCGGCGAATCAGCAACATTAAATAAGCTATTAACATCGACGCGGAGTTCGGCATGCCCCGTGTTTGTTTTTTTATCCCTTTGGTGATTTTTTTGAGCGCCTGTGCGGCTGCGGATATCCAGCCCTTTGCGATAGCAGACAAGGTTGGCCAATCCATCCCAGGTAAGGGCATCCTCGCTTGCGCGGGAATCCCGCTCGGCGGCCAAAAGTGCGAAGTGGGGCTCCCGCAAGCCACGGTTGCCAAGGCAGCGCCGGCACAAACCCCATCCGCTTCCCCCTCTTCCGAAGGAGTTTCCCCCGCGGGCAATGCGGGGCAAGGATGAGTGGGCGGCTTTTGGCACGAGGACGATCAATCCCGCGAGAAATAGTGCCAGACGCCGTCCCGGCCAATCCCGACGCTGTAGAAGGAATATCGTCCCGCGGCCGCCATCTCTTTCACCCGCGCTGGAGGCAAAAATCTGTAGATTTCGACCTCCTGGCTGGGGCGGAGTGAGCTCAGCGAGATTGCCGCATGGTACGGCCAGACGATCATCTCGTCTTTCGTTCCCGCGTTCTTGATCGCGTAGCCCGTCGTAAGCAGGTTGAACAGGATGGCGAGCATGTCCCGTCCATTGCCGTCGGCCGAGACGGATTTCAGGTAGGCAATCGGGTCGGGAGTGCGCTCCTTGGCGAAAATGGGATGAAGTTCGTTCATGTCGATGGGGACGCGAAGTTCTTCGATGTCGCCGCTCATCGCCGCCTGGAGGATGGCTTGCCGCATGCGCTGCACTTCGTGAGGCAGCTTCGAAACGTCGCGCCCCAGCTGAACCTCTTCCGCAAACGACGGCGTTGCCGCAAACATAACAGATCCAGCAGCAGGGCTGCCGCGAAGGCGAACATGGCGTTGCCAACGCGTGTCGAAATGTTGAAGAAATTTGCTCTTGGCAACGCTTTCACATTCGTCTCCTGTTGCAAGGCATGACCGTTTCACGGCATGGATGGCGTGTGGGTGCTGGATGAAGTTCATGCACCTCTCTTCCACTTTTAGGCGCGATGATGGCGCGTTGGCCCATCTCGCGCATTGCAGGACACGAGGGCTCAACAGGTCAATGTGGGCACAGTCGATCATCGATCCGACGAGATTTGCCATCATTGGCCTCATCATTGGCGTGCTCATCGCCGCGCCTGTCGGCCCCGTCAACATCGTTTGCATCCAACGGACGCTGGAGCGCGGTTTCTGGGGCGGGTTTGCAGCCGGCCTTGGCGCTGTCTTTGCCGACGGGCTTATCGCGACCGTGGCAGCCTATGGCGCTTCCGCCATCTCGGGCTTCATGCGAGATCATCAGCTCAAGATCGAGCTCATCGGCGGCTTTATCCTGACCGGCTTCGGCTTCAATGTGTTTCTTGCCCAGCCTAAGATCGTTGCGACGGCCACGACAAATATCGCCCGGCTCAGGCGGCTTTCGAACATGGTGCCGCGATGCATGCGGCCGGTGCTGCGGTTCAGAGTTTGGCGATTCATGCCGCATCTGAACATCGTGCCGCAGACGTTTTTCCTGACCATCACCAACCCTGGCGCGATTCTCGGGCTGTTCGCGCTTTTTGGCGGCGCAACGTCGGTGCTGGGAGGCATCGACAACTGGGTCCAGGCTCTTACCGTGGTCGGGTCGATCATGGGGGGCAGCCTCATATGGTGGGCTGGCCTTTCGCGCCTGATCGCTCGCGTCCGCCATAAGTTGACCGAAGGCCGCTTGAAACGCATCAACCAGGCGTCAGGCGTTGTGCTGGTCATGTTTGGCGCTGTGCTGTTTGTGCAGTTCGCCTATGGGCTGGCCGGGCATCGGATTACCTTGTGGCGAGAGCCTGCCTCATTCCTGGCGCTGTGCGGCTCGTGCGGGTTCGCAGGGCGCCACTGAGGAGCTTGCTCCATCGTTATCCGTGCGCCTGTTATCGCCCGCTTCATTTTCTAACGCACAGAACTACAGGCTGATCTTTCGGGCAGCGCTGAAGCCAAGCACGATCGAAGCAACATTCGTCGATTGCATGATTGCTCCGTTCATAGCCAGGTCCAAAGCTTGCCGGTAAGGCACGCGCTCGACTTCAAGCACTTCGACGCCATCATTGTGGGGCTCTGCCACCCGTGAAACGCCTTCGGCAAGCACCGTATGTGTGAGGTTGGCATTTATCGCGGTATTCGGAGAGAGACTGGCCACAAGCGTCAAGCGGCTTGCATCGCCATAACCTGTCTCTTCCAAAAGCTCGCGAGCGGCGGCTTCAATCGGGGTCTCGCTGCCATCGATGCAGCCCCCGGCAGCTCCAACGAGATATCGCCAAGAGCGTGCCGATACTGGCGGACAAGAATGAGATGGTCCTCTTTGTCCAAGGCGACGACGTTCACCCAACCAGGGTATTCGAGCACGTAATAGGGCACTTCGATGCCAGCGGGAGTGACGCAGTGATCGACCCTGGCCGTGAGAAAGCGCTCCCGGAGGAGATATCGTGAGCCTTTTACTTTCCATGGTTCAAGGCGAGTAGTCATAGTTCCTCCTAATGCGATCGATATCGGGGTCGTCCCCCAATGTGGCGTTCTGCTTTTAGCATCAACTGCCGCCGGCGTCCCGACCGTTTAAAATTTACAAAAAAACTCAGGCGCTTTCGAAGCAAGTCATATCGGTCCCGAACTCCCAAAGCCTGAACCGCTGAAACCTCAGCCTCAAAAAGAGGTCAAGGAGGGCGTGATACGGCTCGGAACTGGAAAGCCGGAGCGTGTGCGTTGCCGCCACCACGGCGTTGCCCTATAACGTAAATCCTTCCTGCCTTCTGCGGAGGCGCACATGTCCTGGACTCGGCGCGCGGCTGCCGGCCTTTTCTTATCCATCCTCGTTCTTGGTCCCGCGCATGGGGAGGCGCAAAAGCCGGGCGGCATCGCCGCCCTCAACCAGCAGGCGGTGCAGCTTCAGGCGCAAGGCAAATACAAGGAAGCCGCCGCGGCCGCTGAGAAGGCGGTTGCGCTCGCCGAACGCAAGCTTGGCACGAACCATCCGGACACGCTGAAAAGCATCACCAATCTGGCGTCAGTGTATGAGGCCCAGGGCCGCTACCGGGACGCCGAGCCGCTTCTCAAGCGCGCCGTTGCCGGGTTCGAGCGCGCACTCGGAAATGACGCCCCCGCGACGCTCTCAGCTGTCTCCAGCTTAGGCTCCCTCTATGAATTGCAGGGCCGCTACGCGGATGCCGAGCCGCTCTTCAAGCGCGCTCTGGAGGGGTTCGAGCGTGTCCGTGGGAAGGATGACCTGCAGACGCTCATAAGCGCCGACAATCTCGGCTCGCTCTATCGCGTCGAGGGCCGCTACGCCGAGGCCGAGCCTCTCTATAGCCGCGCCTTGGCGGGCTTTGAGCGCGTTTTCGGCCCGGGACATCCCGATACGCTCGTCAGCGTCAGCAACATGGCTCAGCTTTACAGCGCCGAGGGCCGTTACGCCGAGGCCGAGCCGCTTTGCAAGCGCGCGCTTGAGGCCCGCGAGCGCTTGTTGGGGCCGGACAATCCGAGAACTCTGAAAAGTCTTATTGCGCTGGCAGACAACTACAAGGCGCAAGGCCGCTACCGCGAGGCCGAGCCGCTTTTCAGGCGGGCGCTCGATGCAAGCGAGCGTGTGCTGGGTGTGGATAACCCCGACACGCTGGAGCGCTTGGATTTCCTGGCTTCCATCATTCAAGCTGAAGGCCGCTATAGCGAGGCCGAACCGCTTTATAAGCGTGCCATGTTGGAGTCCGAACGCGTGCTCGGAAAGGAGCACCCCAACACCATCACCAGCGTCAACGATCTAGCGGGGCTTTACCAGCTTCAGGGCCGTTATGCAGAAGCCGAGCCACTTCTTAAGCGCACGCTGAGCTCTTATGAGCGCGTGCTAGGCCCCGATCATCCCAGCACGCTTTCCGCTCTCGGCAATCTGGCCGCGCTTTATCAAGCGCAGAGCCGCTACGGTGAGGCCGAGCCGCTCCATAGGAGGGCGCTTCAGGCCCGCGAACGCTTGCTGGGTCTGGAGCATCCCGACACTCTGACCAGCGTTAGCAGTCTTGCGCAGCTTTATGAAGCCGAGGGCCGTCATAGTGAAGCCGAGGCTCTCTATAAGCGCGCCATAGAAGCTCGTGAGCGCGTGCTCGGCCCAGAGCATCCGGATACAGTCATGAGCGTTAACAATCTGGCGGCGCTTTATAAGGATGGGGGCCGTTTCGCAGAAGCCGAGCCTCTCTACAAGCGCGCATTTGCAGCGAATGAGCACGTGCTGGGCCCGACACATCCGTTCACGCTCGCCACCGCGAACAATCTCGCCGCCTTGTATCAAGCCCAGCATCGTGTTGGCGAGGCCGAGCAGCTCTATAAGCGGACTCTTGAAGCGCACGAGCGCGTGCTGGGCCCGGAGCACCCCCAAACGCTCTTCGTTGTCGGCAATCTAGCGGCGCTTTATAGCGATCAGGGCCGTTTCGGCGAGGCCGAACCGCTTCAACGGCGTGCCCTCGACGCGAGGGAGCGCGTGCTCGGCCCGGATCATCCCGAGACGCTGCTGAGCGTCGCCAATCTCGCGGCGCTTCATTTTAAACAAAACGACTGGCCCGGTGCCGTCGACCTGTGGCGGCGCAGCACAGCCGCAATCGCCGCCCGGACGTTGCGCGGCGCGCAGGACATCGGGCAGGCCCTGACAGGCAAGGCGAAAGGCGCGGCAGAGCAGGCAGCCTTCCAATTCCGGGCGCTCGTCAAAGCCGCCTATCGCCTGACGCCCCAAGGCGGCATGCCGGACCCCGATCTCTCCCGCGAAATGTTCAAGACCGCGCAATGGGTGCAGAGCTCCGAGGCAGCGCAGTCGCTGGCGCAGATGGCGGCGCGGGGCGCTGCGGGCGATCCAAAGCTTGCGGCGCTGGCGCGCGAGCGCCAGGATTTGCTCGCGGAATGGCAGAAGCGTGATAGCCAGCTCAACGTCGCTCTCAGCCAACCGCCGGAGAAGCGCGACTCTGCGGCCGAAGCGGAGAACGTCTCCCGGCTCTCCGCCATCGACACGCGGATCAAAGAGATCGACCAAGACCTGTCGGCGAACTTTCCAGACTATGCTGAATTGTTGAGTCCCGTCCCGATTTCCGTGGAAGAGGTACAGGCGCTGCTCGGCGATGATGAAGCGCTCGTGCTGTTTCTCGATACCCAGGAATTGGGTTCGGCGCCCGAAGAGAGCTTCATCTGGGTTGTGACCAAGACAGCAAGCCGCTGGGTGCGCTCTGCCCTTGGAACAGAAGCGCTGGCAAAAGAGGTGCAGGCGTTGCGCTGCGGTCTCGACGAGGCGGCATGGGACGGGCCACGTTGCGAGCAACTGACCGGCCAGCATTACACCGATGCAGACCGCAGTGCCGGAAAGCCGCTGCCCTTCGATCACGCCCGCGCCCACCGGCTCTATCAAGCTTTATTCGGGCAGGTCGAAGACCTGATCAAGGACAAGCAGCTCCTCATCGTGCCATCTGGCGCGCTCACCCAATTGCCGTTCCAGGTGCTGGTAACGGCGCCACCCGTGGACGGCGATGACAGATCGGCAGCTTGGCTCATTCGCAATCATGCTATCACCGTTCTGCCTGCCGCATCCTCATTGAAAGCGCTGCGCCGGGTGGCCCCGTCAAGCGACGCGCCGAAGCCCATGATCGGGTTCGGCAATCCGCTGCTTGAGGGGCCTGACGGCGCCTATGTGCAGCTCGCAAAGCTCGCGCGCGACAACAAGACTTGCGCAGCTGTTTCAGCGGCGCAGGTTGCATCGGCTCCCGAGGCCGAAGCCGAGGCGCGCGGCGTTGCGCCGATCCCGACGCGCGGTGGATTTGCCGATCTATCCTTCCTGCGCAAGCAGGCGCCGCTTCCCGAGACCGCCGAGGAGCTTTGCGCCGTTGCGCGCGACGTCCACGCGGAAGCAAACGACATCTATCTCGGCGCGCGCGCAACCGAGCGCGAGGTGAAGCGTTTGAGCGGGACCGGCGAACTCGCGCAGTACCGCATTGTCCATTTCGCCACGCATGGCGCACTCGCCGGGCGGGTCACCGGCAATACCGAGCCGGGCCTTTTACTCACGCCGCCGAGTGCGCCAAGCGAGGAGGACGACGGCTATCTCACCGCGTCCGAGATCGCAGCCCTGAAGCTCAATGCCGATTGGGTGATCCTCTCGGCTTGCAACACCGCCGCTGGCGGCGCGCAAGGTGCGGAAGCCCTCTCGGGCCTCGCCCGCGCCTTCATTTACGCGCAGGCCCGGGCGCTGCTCGTCTCGCACTGGGCCGTGAACTCGAACGCCACCGTCAAGCTCATCACCGGGGCGATGAGCCGCCTCGCCGCCGACAAGACCGTTGGGCGCGCGGAAGCGATGCGCCAGTCCATGCTCGCGCTTATCGACAAGGGCGAACCCCAGGAATCCCATCCGGCTTATTGGGCTCCGTTCGTGGTAGTGGGCGAAGGCGGAACGCGGTAAAGAGGCGCTGCCGCCCGCCTTCGGTCCCAACACGCTGTGGCGACGGCTCCCTGTTCGCACTCGGCGATGCTTGACGCCTGAGTTGCTCCAAGATGAGGCTGTTTATGTCTGAAGACGATTTTTCCTCAAACAATTCATCTGCTCGACATACACAAAGACGACATTGGTGCCAAGATTTGCTTCATCGCGACATCCGTCGATAAGATCGGAGAGCGGACCATGAATATTGAAATCAAAGCCGCCAAGGACACCGTTCTTGGCGGAGCGGATCGTGTTCCCTACTTGAAGCTTGAACTTTACGAAGACGACAATGCGATCCTAGGCGCAAGTCATTGCCCCGTCAGCCAGGACTTGCCATCAGCGGAGTGGAGCGGCGGCACGCGCATATGGAGCGCGATTTTCTCTGCTGGCGCCTACGCACTCGCCGACGTCGCCGCGATGGAGGCCTTGGCCCGGCAGCTCAGGCCGCTTCTTGAGCGCGTCGCCGCAGGCCATTGGGCCGATTGGGATGGTTCAACCCCTTTCAGCCGCCTCACTGATGACGCGAGCGAAGCCAGCGCTGAAATTGAAAGGCTTGTCCAAGCCGAGCAGTGGTGGAGCCATCGCGAAGTTTGGGATGCAGACGATTGGCTGTTCGAGTTGGGATATCTCGGCGCCGCCAAGGACCTCGGCTTGAACGTCGACTTGAGCGAAGCCGCCTACAAGACTGCGGGCGCAAAGATGAAAGCGGACGCCCTTTCGTATGGCGTTGTACTCGTTAACGTCGAGGCGGTTCTACCGAATTAGGCGAGCCTTGCAAGCAGAGGCGAACGAGGCCGTTTAGCCCGTGACGGAGACATCCGGGTCTATTGATTTGACACGCAGCGCTCCCCTCCTGTAACAGCCCGGGACGGCCTTAACGTTTCCGGGACGCTTCGTCATGCGGATACTTGCAGCCGGCTGGCACGGACAGATCGCGAGCGCTTTCATGCAGATTGCGCCCGCGCGCCAGGACATCACAGCATTTGCGATCAGCCGTCCCGGGCTGGATATCTGCGAGCCCCGCAGCGTGGAAAGATCCTTGGGGGACATTCGCCCCGATGTTTTGGTCAACCTCGCGGGCTACACCGATGTCGACGGAGCGGAAAGCGAGCCGGATCTCGCCTTTGCGCTCAACACTGTTGGAGCGCGGCTGTTGGCCGAGGCTGCCGCGCGCAGAGACGTTCCGATCATCCACATCTCAACGAGTTACGTCTTCGACGGGCGGAAAAACTCTGCCTATGTGGAGACGGATCAGGCAAACCCCTGCACCGTCTATGGAAAATCGAAGCTCGCCGGCGAAACCGAGGTGCAAAGCGCCAATCCCAAGCATGTCATTCTGCGAGCGGGATGGATTTACAGCCCCTTTGGCCGCTGCTTCGTGAGCAACATCCTTCAGCGCGCCCAGCTGGGAATGCCGCTGAAGGTCGTCAATGATCAAGATGGAAATCCAACCTACGCACCTCATCTTGTCGACGCCATTCTTGCCATCGCTGGACAGCTGACGTCACGGCCTCAGCAGGATATGCCCTGGGGCATCTACCATGCGGCCGGCGCCGGGACGGCCTCCTGGTACGATGTCGCCCGTGAGATATTTGCTCATTCGGAACAGCTCACGGGGCTTTCCGCCAGCATCGAGGCCATAACGTCCGCGGAATATTCGACCCGTTCACAACGGGCGGCAAACTCCCAGCTCGATTGTGCAAAGCTGGAAAAAAGCTTCGGTCTCAAACTGCCTGCGTGGCAAACAGGGGTTCAAGAGTGCGTCGAGCGCCGGCTGTCCCCGGACTTATCGCGAACATAATCGGCGCAGATCAGTCTCGCCGAGAAGCTCACCGGAACCTGCTCGACGTATGGAATTATGGTTTCGGCGCGGCGGAGACGAGCCGCCGGAGTAGACCGCCCCCGCGACGGTCTATGGACCGGACCTTCGGGCTCGGTTTCCTTCACAGTGGTGCTCGTAGTCGCTCTTGATCAAGCGACTACATCTTCGTCTCATTTATTTTTAGATTTCATTTAAGAGAATAGGCTAAGGCACACTGAGAGGTGGTGCTAACATCACCATCGCGACACTTCGCCTTGGAGGCAAATCGAATGGATACCGAAAAGTACTTGAAGCTCGCGGTTCTGGCCGCGATCTTGATCATCGCGCTGGTGTACCCTGTCGTTTCGGCGCTTGCTCTTACGGGTGTCGCCGCGTGGCACCTCCAGGATTTCAAGATCAGCGAGATGGCGCTCGTGCAAAAAGTGGTCCGGCTGACCCCGCCAGCCGTCAAAGCGATGGTAATGAGCCGTTCCTGCTAGCCCCGTTGACGCACAGGTGAAGCTCGCCTTGCCCGCGCCGGATCCGTGCGCGATGCGGTGCCGATGGTGGACACGAAAGTTCGTGAACCCATTATGAATAATCGCTAAATTCGCTATTGTCCCCTGGTTTGCTCCGACGGTCGGGCACCTGTCTTCGGTCCCGTTCAGCACGCAGGAAATCCTCGAAGCCAAGTAACGCCGGATGAGCGCCGCGCCGTCCTCGGTAGGCTGAAAGTGGGGCACGGACAGCCCTACGCGGCGCGCGGCGGCGAGTTCGGGATATTCGCGCGCGTCCCAGAGCTTGACGATGTGCGTGGCGCGACGAGGGCCGCCGGGTTCCTGGCCACTCGTCTTTCGCTTGGCCTTCC
>CAWFOS010000006.1:0-99621 GCA_963817495.1 uncultured Alphaproteobacteria bacterium
ATCCGTTCTTATTCATGCGGCGGAGGAATCTGGTTGGCGGGAGTAGCGCAAGGCGTTGAACTTGCGTAGGAAATGGGTGTCGAGACCACTCTGCGCACGTTAAACAGCCCAGCCACGCCCGCCATGATGGACAATAGCCCGCTTGTTTTTTCCTTGCCAGCCGTGTCGCGCAAGAAAGTGACAGCTGCTTTCGATGGCTGTCGTCTTTCCTCTGACAGCGGCGTGATCTTGCTTTCGCTTGCCGAGCGCCGCCGGGCGGTGGCCGGAACGCTCGCCGCTCTGATCGACGATCCGCGCGACCCGGCGCACATCACCCACACCGTCGAGGATGTGCTGAGAGCGCGCATGTCTGCGATTGCCTGCGGCTACCCGGACGGCAACGATTTCCACGTCTTGCGATCCGATCCAGCCTTCAAGCTCGCCTGCGGACGGTTTCCGGATACGGGCGCGGATTTGTGTTCCCAGCCCACGATCTCGCGCCGGGAGAATGCGCCCACGCTGAAAGAGATCGTCCGGCTCACCTATGCGCTCATCGATATCTGGTGTGGAAGCTACTCGAAGCCGCCGGCCTCGGTGGTTCTGGACATCGACGACACGCTCGATATCGTGCATGGCCGCCAGAAGCTGGCCGAATGGAACGCTCATTACGATGAGCGCTGCTTCCTGCCAATCCACATCTACGACACCGCCACCGGCCGCCCGGTGGCGGTGATCCTGCGCCCCGGCAAGACGCCTTCGGGCAAGGAAGTCCGCGGCTGGCTGCGCCGCCTCGTCCGCTGCATCCGCCGGCATTGGCCCGAGACGCGCATCACCATCCGCGGCGACAGCCATTACGGCCGCGAGGAGGCGATGAGCTGGTGCGAGGCGAACGGCAACGATTACATCTTCGGGCTTTCCGGCAATGCCGTCCTCGACAGGCTCGTGGAGACCGCCGCCGATGACATCCGGGTGCGCCGGGCCGAGGGCCAGCATGCCCTGCTTCGCGGGTATGCCGAGACGCGCTATGCCGCGAAAAGCTGGGCCAGGGAACGACGCGCCGTGGGGCGCATCGAGGCCAGCGCGAGCCAGGAAGACGACATGCTGCGCCGGGGCCTCGATATCCGTTACGGTGTCACCTCCCTGAAGAAGGGCAGCGCGGACTATATCTATGCGACGCTCTATTGCGCGCGCGGCCAAGCCGAAAACCTGATCAAGCAGCATAAGGCGCAAACCGCTTCAGACCGCACGAACTGCCGTTCGCCGCTGGCCAACCAGTTCCGCCGCGATTCTGCACACCGCCGCCTATTGGCTGCTGCTTGATCTGCGCGATTGCGCGCCGTCCTGGAACCCCGCCCGGCAAAGCGAGTTCGCCACCATCCGGCCTGCGCCTCCTGAAAATCGCCGGCCGCATTACTGAAACCGCAAGCCGCATCCGCGTCTCGCTCGCCTCATGCTGCCCGGAAGCGGAGCTGTTTCAGCCTCGTTGCGTTCGAATTGCAGAAATCCGGGCCATGACCCGAGGGGCGCAAAGCCCCCTTGAGCCCGGATCGACCGACAACCTCCAGCGCGTTCACAGCGTTCCTGCTCAAATCAGCCCGCGAGGTGTGACCGTCGCTGGAACCGCGGGGCGCTGCCCAGTGACCGCCTCCCAGGTAATCGCGCTGTGGGGCGAATAAGGTGGGCTAGGGACTCAATGCGCTCGGGACATGGCCGGCTTCGTTTGAGGCGTATAATGCCAGCTGATACGCTCCCGTTTCTTCAACTTTCGGACGGATATGCTGGATTTGCTCTCGGCCTTTACGGCTGGCGAGCCATTTCGCTGCGTCTATCTCAGTGTGGAAGCAGTACGGAAGAATATGTACGGAACCTTTCCCCAAGGGGATCAGAAGTTCATAAGTCCCATCATCCGCTGCTCTAAGATAGGGTTGAGTAGACATCGACGACCTCAATTTTATACAGAACCAATACACAAAATGCTTGATAAAGACATCGATAGTCCACTGACATTTCGCAACGTGAGACTTTTTCTCAGAGGTTTGCAGTCTCTTGCGGCAGCGTCAGATCGCTTTCGGTGACAACGCGCTCGTGCCGTTCCGCCAGGTTCTTTACGCGGTAACGCGGTTCAGATTGATAGTCCGACGACGGCATGAGGTGGCGGACCTCGTAATCGCCTGCAACGGCATTACGCGTATGGCTTGGGGCGAGATGGACCGTTTGGCCGATGGTAAACTTGTGAGACAAATCTGCCTCCTCCAGGTTAGGGTTTAACAAGACCCGACTGGACCGGAATGATAGGCGGCTAGCCACGCGCATTGGACTGTGTCCACGATGTCGTGGGTATTTGCGGCAGCCATTTTCAGAGCGGCACTCATCCTGAAAGTCCTTTTTTGGAGCTAAACAAATAAAATCGATAGAAGCTATAGTTTTGCTGAAACAGCGCATATTTTTATTTTCGCATAAGAAACATATATGTGAAACATCCGCACAAGACAAGCTTAATATAAAAAAATAAAATCACGCGTAAAATTACAAGAAATATCGCCATAACTCGCCTTGCTTGACCTCATTATTCTTCATGTGCAGCTCCAAGCGCCCACGATGACCGATCCCACAGATCATGAAATTACCGCGTCCGCAAAAGCGCGAAAACGAGGCGGGCTCAGTTGGTGACGCGCTCAACGTGAGCGAGCTGCATGCCTCTCGGAGCAGCGGCCGCTCTGTGTGACGTTGCAGTTGCCGCAAGCGCTAGCCCCAGCGTCGCGGAAGTCTTTTCCGCCGGCCACGGGCGGCGGGAGCCAAGAACTCGTAAATTTTATATGAGCGAAGACCCTTTTTTGAGGAATTGGCGCTCAAACCTTGCTATTGCCACAGAGCGTTCCCACTACCTACGGATGGTCGAGCCCTCTCGGCTACGCTTGTTGCGCGTGATTTAGCCAAATCAGAAACTTCAGGCAATTCCGTTATGACACATGAGGTTAGAGTCATGAAATTTCGCCCTCTGCACGACCGGGTCGTCGTGCGTCGCCTAGAAGAGGATAAGAAGACCGCCGGCGGCATCATCATTCCCGACACCGTCCAGGAGAAGCCGATGCAAGGCGAAGTCGTCGCCGTCGGCCCCGGCCTGCGCGACGAGAGCGGCAAGCTCGTGCCTCTTGACGTCAAGAAGGGCGACCGCGTGCTGTTCGGCAAATGGTCAGGCACGGAGGTCAAGATCGAGGGTGAAGAACTCGCCATCATGAAAGAGAGCGATATCTTCGGAGTCATCGAGGGTAAAGCATCCGCGCGCGCCGCGGCCTGATTGCGGCCTCTCCCGCCTTCAAATTCAATGCCGTCACCGAAGTGAAGCGGTACTACCATTCGGCCCCTCAAAATATGGAGTAACCACCCATGTCAGCTAAAGACGTCAAATTCGCCCAGGATGCCCGCGACCGGATGTTGCGCGGCGTCGACATCCTCGCCAATGCCGTCAAGGTGACGCTCGGCCCAAAGGGCCGGAATGTCGTGCTTGATAAGAGCTACGGCGCCCCTCGCATCACGAAGGACGGCGTCACTGTCGCCAAGGAAGTCGAACTCGAGGACAAGTTCGAGAACATGGGCGCGCAGATGGTGAAGGAGGTGGCGAACAGAACCTCCAACGTTGCCGGCGACGGCACCACCACCGCGACCGTTCTCGCGCAAGCCATCGTCAAAGAAGGCATCAAGTCGGTAGCGGCTGGCGCCAACCCGATGGACCTCAAGCGTGGGGTAGACCTTGCCGTGCAGGCGGTTGTCGATGAGCTCAAATCGAAATCGAAGAAGGTGACCAACAACGATGAGATCGCCCAAGTCGGCACGGTCTCAGCGAACGGCGACGCCGAGGTCGGCAAGATGATCGCCGAGGCGATGCACAAAGTTGGCAAGGAAGGTGTCATCACGGTTGAAGAAGCCAAGTCGCTGGCCACCGAGCTCGACGTGGTCGAAGGCATGCAGTTCGATCGCGGCTACATCTCGCCCTACTTCGTCACCAATGCTGAGAAGATGGTTGTCGAGTTGGAGGACGCCTACATTCTCATCAACGAGAAGAAGGTCGCCTCGCTCCAGTCCATGCTGCCGCTGCTGGAGGCGATCGTCCAGACGGGCAAGCCGCTCTTGATCATTGCGGAGGACATCGAGGGCGAGGCGCTGGCCACGCTCGTCGTCAACAAATTGCGCGGTGGCCTGAAGGTGGCGGCGGTCAAGGCGCCGGGCTTTGGCGACCGGCGGAAGGCCATGCTCGAAGACATCGCCACCGTGACAGCTGGCACATTGATCGCCGAAGACCTCGGCATCAAGCTCGAGAATGTCACGCTTGACATGCTTGGCCGCGCCAAGCGCGTCTCTATCGACAAGGACAACACGACAATCATTGACGGCGCCGGGAAGAAGAAGAACATCGAGGCCCGCATCCATCAGATCAAGGCGCAGATCGAGGACGCAACCTCCGACTACGACAAAGAGAAGCTGCAGGAGCGGCTGGCAAAGCTTGCGGGCGGCGTTGCGATCATCAAAGTCGGCGGCGCCACCGAGATCGAGGTGAAGGAGCGCAAAGACCGGGTTGAAGACGCTTTGCACGCGACAAGGGCGGCCGTGGAAGAAGGAACCGTGCCGGGCGGCGGCGTGGCGCTCTTGCGCGCCGCAGTGGTCCTCGACAAGCTCAAGCCTGAGAACGAGGACCAGAAGGTTGGCATCAATATCATCCGCAAGGCTCTGTCCTGTCCGGCTCGCCTGATCGCAGCCAACGCTGGGGAAGACGGTGCGGTGGTCGCCAGCAAGATCCTCGAAAAGGCGGCTTACGGGTTCGGCTATAATGCTCAGTCGGGCGAGTACGGGGATCTCCCGAGCCAGGGCGTCATAGACCCGACCAAGGTTGTGCGTAACGCTTTGCAGGGCGCGGCCTCGATCGCCGGTCTCCTGATTACGACCGAGGCGATGGTCGCTGAGCGGCCGAGGAAGGAAGGAGCCCAAGCGTCGATGCCTGGAGGTATGGGTGGCATGGGCGGCATGGACTACTAACCGCGCAAGCCCGCACGCAAAACATGGGGCCGTCGCGGACACGCCGTCGACGGCCCAGTCTATTCAGATGCGCGACATTCCCGCGTGCTTGAGAACTGAGCCCATCTCAATCCCTGAAAATCAAGGCGCGGCATGTTCGTGTTATGCCGCGCCTGGACGGGAAAGAGGGGGAGGAGCCGCCCGTCGTTGCTGGGAAAATCGCCGCTTGCTGAGTGCCAGAGCGTCGCAATGCTGGCTATTGTTCCATGTCGAGGAATGCTCCGCTTTCGCCCGCTCGATTTTATCGAGTGCGCTTTGTTCAGTCTCGCCCGCCGCCGCCTTGTACTTGTCGCGACGTGCGACAGCATCGGCGCGCCGATGTGCGAGGTTGTCTGAGGTTTTCTCCTGAGCGCTCCGCACTTCGCGGGAATGCACGTCAGTTCGACTCGCGGTCAAGCGGCTGCGGAAGTGCCGGGAAGCATTGAAAGACGCCTCACAGCGCTATTCGCATTTGCAAGGAATTGCGAAGGCTTACTGCGGAATGGTCCGCTAGCACCAACCGGCAGTAGTTCTGTGTGTATAGCACACACAGACAAGGAGGGCGGCAGAGAGGGCCCCCCCGGGCTCAGAATGTGAGCGGCCATAGGCGGCGCCCTCTGCGGCGCTACGTAGCAGTCTCATTCGAGGGGTATCCGGCGCGCTCTACAGTTCGCGCGGCGTAGCCTTGCCGCACACAACGAAGCTCAGCTCCGTTCTGGAGTTGCAGGTTGCAGGTGCGGTGCACATTGCACCCATCGCGGCGCTATCTGCGACTAGCGCACTCAACTCGTTTTGGATTAAGCCTTTTCGAAAGCTGGCTGCAATCGTTGAGACGCGTAGCTTGCGTTTCAAGCATGTTGGCCAGCGCCTGTTTTGCGTGGGAGCCAGCACAGCCATCGCGTTCAAGCTCCGCAATGATACCGCGCACTGTCTCGATGCAAATCTCGCCGAGCGTCACACGCTGTTCGGCTTCCGCTAGCTTTTGTTTTAAGGTTGCTCGATCCATTTAATGACTTATCACGCCGATCATTTTTTTATGGGTGCCTTCCAGATTCCCACTCTATCAAGTTCTTGGGCTCCTGCGATGCTGTGGCTGACCTGCTCCCCGAAAATGCCCCTGCTTTAAGTTAGGGTCCACTCACAAGACGGGAGACGGAGATGAAGCGGAGCCGGTTTTCAGAAGAGCAGATTATCGGGATATTGAAGGAGCATCAGGCGGGGCTTTCTGCGGCTGAGCTATGCCGGAAGCACGGGATCAGCGACGCCACCTTTTACAATTGGCGCTCGAAGTATGGCGGCATGGAAGCCTCGGAAGCAAAGCGGCTGAAGGCGCTTGAGGAGGAGAACAGGAAGCTGAAGAAGCTGCTCGCTGAATTGATGCTCGATGTGGCGACACTGAAAGAGCTTCTCGGAAAAAACTTCTGACGCCCGGAGCAAGGAGAAGCGCCGTGACCTGGGCGATCGAAGAGAAGACCTATTCGCAGGCACAGGCCTGTGCGCTGATTGGGCTTGCGCCGAAGACCTATCGTTATCAGGCAAAGCGCGGAGCCGACGAGGAGGTTCGCAAACGGCTTCGCGAACTCGCTGGAGAGCGCCGTCGCTTTGGCTACCGGCGTCTGCATCTGTTGCTGTGCCGGGAAGGGAAGACATTGAACCGCAAGAAGCTCTACCGGCTTTACAAGGAGGAGCGTCTGACCGTTCGCAAGCGCGGCGGACGCAAGCGGGCTTTGGGAACGCGAGCGCCAATGGCGGTCCCGCTAATGGGATGGACCGGCGGTTCCCCTCCCACCTCTTGCAGGGGGGATAACCGGAACAGAGGAACCGCCCATGCCCGCGCAGAGCAAAGCCGCCAAACCCTGTGCCCAGATCGCCGTCATCGGCATCGATATCGGCAAGAATGTCTTTCACCTGATTGGCCTCGACAAATGCGGTGCCATCGTCCTGAAGGCCAAGTTCTCACGCGGCCAGCTTGAGAGCCGCCTTGCGAATTTGCCGCCCTGCCTGATCGGCATGGAGGCCTGCGTCGGCTCTCATCATCTGAGCCGCAGGCTGATTGCGCTTGGCCATGATGCGCGGCTGATGCCGGCCCAATATGTGAAGCCCTTTCTGAAAGGGCACAAGAACGATTACCGCGACGCCGAGGCGGTTGCGGAAGCCGTGCAGCGGCCAACCATGCGGTTCGTGGCCGCCAAAACGGAAGAACAGCTCGATCTGCAAGCGCTGCATCGCGTGCGAGCTCGCCTGGTGGCGGAACGGACCGCAACCGTCAACCAAATCCGGGCTTTCTTGCTCGAGCGCGGCATTGCAATGGCGCAAGGCATTCATCGTTTGCGCAAAGCTCTGCCCGATGTCCTTGCCAAAGCCGCGGATGCCTTGTCGCCGCGCATAACCCGGATCATCGAAGCCCTGGCCGCCGATTGGCGGCGCCTCGATGAGCGTGTCGGCGAGGTCTCAACTGATATCGAAATGCTGGCGCGGAAGGAGGCTCCCTGTCAGCGGCTGATGACCGTGCCCGGTATCGGTCCCCTTATTTCCAGCGCCACAGTCGCCACCATCGGCGCCGGCGATCTCTTTTCCAAAGGCCGCGATTTCAGCGCGTGGCTCGGCATCGTGCCAAAGCAGTTCTCGACCGGCGGCCGCACCATCCTGGGCAAAATCTCCAAGCGTGGAAACACGTATTTGCGCATGCTGTTCGTGCAGGCTGCACGCGTGGTGTTGCTCAAGCGGGTAAGCTGGGAGCGTTACGGTCTTAAAAGCTGGATCGAGGCTGCGGCCAAGCGGCTTCATCACAACAAGCTCGCTATTGCGCTTGCGAATAAGCTCGCCCGCATCGCCTGGGCCGTGCTCCATCATGGACGGAATTTCGAGGTCAGCCATGAACACTCGCCCCAGCCTGTCTAAGCCTGGCGCCGTGCTCGAAGCTATCAAGACCAAGCGGCTTCGCCGGGGCCTGCTGGCCCGTCTTGACAGCCCCTGCGCGCAGCGCCTTCCGGTAAGTGCATGGCCGGGGCGAGGAAAGGCGCTTCCTGACCGAACAAGAAAATGGGACATGACCATGCCGACCTAACAACGTTTCCCGCCGAGGTCTGCGAGAGCGCGAACAACGCGATGGAGGGCCGGTCTTCCCGGCGCAACCGAGAACTGCGGATCCCTTTAGCCCATCGAGGCTTGCCCGCTAATTAGATCGGATGCGCGCTGATATCCATGGTGGCCAGGAGCTGCTGAACGCTCCACTGATAGGCCGGATACATTAGTGCAAGACCCAAACGCCGCCGTTTCGAGGTTTCTCTCTTGCGACACACCGCCGGTCCATACAAAGGGATCAACCAGCGTTGGTCGCTCGACTTTGTCTCCGACGCGCTGACCGATAGCCGACGCTTTCGTATTCTGGCAGTGATCGACGACTTTAACCGTGAATGCTTATGCCTTGTTGCAGACATCTCGTTGTCCGGCGTCCGCGTGGCCCGCGAACTCGATAAAATCGCCGAGCTTCGCGGCCATCCCTGCCTCATCGTCAGCGACAACGGCACGGAGCTGACCTCGAACGCGATCCTGAAATGGCAGGAGGAACGCCAAGTCGAATGGCATTACATCGCGCCTGGTAAGCCGATGCAAAATGGGTTTGCAGAGAGCTTTATCGGGCGCTTTCGCGACGAATGTCTGAACGAGCACTTGTTCGAAAGTTTGAAGCAGGCGCGCCGGATCATCGAAAACTGGCGTTGCGACTACAATCGCGCATTGGAACACCCATCTGGCTATGCTATTGAAGTAAAAAAACTTTGTTGGTCGGGGTGCGATCCCGTGGGGTATTTACGATTCTGACGCCCTCGTTCGGTAATGGATCTGCCGGCGTCAGTAGCAAGGGTAGCTCGGGCAAAGAGCCAAGGTCCGTCGGACAGAGGATGGACAGCTTCGATTTCGCCAGCTTCCGCCGCCAGCCGCAGCGTCTTAGGGGCCACCTTCAGAAGACGAGCGGCATCGGAAAGATTGAGCCAAGGTTCGATGCCGTCGCCGGCAGGTCTAAAGACCGGGATGCGATAGTGTGAGCGCAGCGACGTAATGCGCTCACGGGTCCAGCGGTTGCCATTGCCCGTCTTGAGGCCGTTGCGGTTCAAAAGCCCAGCGATCAGTTCATCGTTGGCGATCAGAACGAGGTGGCGGACGACCGCGATGATGTCGGCGGACGTGCTGTTGCGCTGCCCGCGCCGGCGCTTGGGCAAACGCAGTTCACTGTGGGCGCCACCGCTCCAGTGGATGAGAAGAACGATCTCGGATGCCGCGTCATCAATATCGGCAACAACCTCGTGGATCAGTGTCCGCACGATGCGCTTTTTGAGCCGCACATCCGTGGTGGGTGCAGACCAGACCGTCTTGAGATTCGAAGCCAGCAAGCCAAGCATCGCCGGGTCAATCACCGGTACCGGGGCCGCTGCCTCGTGCGCGGCGATTTTGCTTTCCACCTCGGCGACACCAATTAGCGCGCGGTTCCACCGTGCTTCAAGTTCGCCGGCAACGAGGCGGTTGGATGGGTCGGCGGCATCATACTGACGAAAGGCGCGGTCGGCCGCATAGCGCGCCGCTTCAAGATCGCGGCCGAGCGCCTCACGAACCTGGTCCCGCTGTTCTGTGGCCTGTTTTGCAGCCGCCATCGCAGCCGCGACAGCGCCGGGGCCGACTACGCCAAGGAGCGCATCCTCGATCGCGTCGTCGACGCGCAAACCGCCAAAAGCGATGCAGCGCGGCTCGCCATTGTCCAGCCAACCGCGGGTGCAGCTGTAGCGCGGAATCTGGTGCTTTATTCCGCTGTAGCGCAGCGTCAGCTTACGTCCGCAGCGCCGGCAGCGAATCAGGCCGGCAAGCAGCGCCTCGCCGTGCTTGGGCGCTCCATGATAGCGGCTTGTTGGGATATTGCCCGAGACCATCGTGCGGATCGCTTCAAACCTCTCCCAGCTGACATAACCTTCGTGGGCGTGGGGCATGAGCGCCAGCCAGTCGCCCCTTGCCTTGCGGCAGACTTTAGCGCTTGCGCCATGCGCGCCATATCCTGTCGACGCAGCTGTTCTACCATAGGCATAAGCGCCACCGTAAACCGGGTTCTCGATCATCCTGTGGAGGGTTGCGTAGTTTGGACGCCGCCAGGCCGTATCGCCGTTTGTTAGCTTTGCCGGCAGATCAAGGTTCTGCTCGTGGAACCAGAGTAGCGCCTGCCGCGCGCTGCCAAGCTCCTCTATCTTGTCGAAGACCAGTGAGATCGCCGCCTGCACGCGCCGGTCCGGGTCCTTTTCGTAGCGGTCGCCAGCCTTCACGAAGCCAACCGGCGCCGTCACAATCAGTTCGCCCCTGCGGGCTTTCTCGTAACGGGCGGAGAGCGAACGCTGGCGGAGAAGATCGAGTTCGTACTCGTTAAGGCTGCCCTTCAGCCCAAGCAGCAGCCGGTCGTTACCCTGCCTTGGTGCGTAGATTGCCTCTTGATCAACCAGAACGGTGTCAACGACGCGGCACATCTCGATCAGTTGCTGCCAATCTCGGCTATTGCGGGCAAAACGCGACACCTCGCGCGCGCAGACCGCGCCGACCTTGCCGAGGCAGACCTCCGCCACCATTCGCTCGAAGCCGGCGCGTTGCACGCCGCCGGCGGCTGAACGTCCAAGATCCTCATCGATCACCTCGATTTCGGCGAAGCCCAGCGCCGTCAACCGATCTCGCATGGCGTATTGCAGCATGCTGCTTTCCCGGTTGTGGAGCACCTGATGGGGGGAGGACTGCCGCACATAGAGGATCGCTTTGCGCTCCAGATGATGAGGATGGATTTTGTCAGCGATCATGGACGGCCTCCGCCGCTTCGGCCGGGCTCGTTCGTGCATGCTTCAGGATCAGCTGCGTCATCATGCTGATCAGCGCGTCCCGTGCGTCCTCCGGAAGCTCCGTCCACTTGGGTGCGCCGTTCATGCCGTCCGCCACCTCGGCCCTGAACAAATCCATCTGCTGCAGACTGCCTCGCCGGTCCTGCGGACGCATGATCGCCGGCGTTGTCGCCTTGACTGCCACGGCTCTCTCCCCGATTCTGATTGTGAGAGAACCCTGCGTCTGAAAGCGGGGCATTCGATGATAAGGCTGCCGTCTTAAGTGCCTGATCGAGTAAAGCGGACAACGCCTTGAGCGCGGCAAGGCCGACAAACGGTTCCGGTGCCAGGCAGGGTTCACGGGGACACAAGGTGCGATCGAACATCCAAGCCGGAATCTCCAGCCATCGAGCGGCATCCGAGCCATCAAGAGTGCAACGGAAAACGACGCTTCCCGCCCTCTCGATCATCGCGTGGAGGCACACATCGCGCCCAAACCAGGGATGAAAACAATACAGAACTTCTCGCCAAGCCGTCCTGTGGGCGTTCTTAAGCTTCGTTGTACAACTCGCGACGCCCGCACACAAGCCTTGACGGGCTCACACCTGTCGAGTTTGCAACCCGCCCCACGAAGGGGCATAACCAGAATGGGCTCTACTTATGAACGGGGGCACGTTGGGGAGCAGGTCACTCGGGTTGAGGCTTTGCCAGTGCTGCCTGTCGGACATCGGGGTGTCTCGGGTTGAGGCTTTGCCAGTGCTTCCTGTCGGACATCGAGCTTGAGAGCGTCGATACCGATCTCGCGCGGGGTGGGCGGGAGAGCAAGCGCCGATTTCGGGCGACATTCAAGAATGCAGCCGTCGACATCGCCTGGATAGCTCCAAATAGGCGGTGGCTCCTGGTCAACAGGCGGCTTTCCGAAATCGTGACTATCCGGCCGAAGAACTTTTCCGTGAAAACATTCCAAGACATCTCGCCGTCGATTTGGCCCAGCGCCGGCGCATGCTGTCGGGTGTGCCTTCGAGCAGGACCTTCAAGGCGAGACCGTTCGTTACGGAACGCCTTGACGGCGTGAGACGCCGTGCGGCCGTTTATTTGCCTCAAGCCATTTTCGCAGGCCGGGTTCTTCCGCGACTGAAGGGATCGGAGCGTCCCGCAAATTCCTTCTCGATTTCATCCAGGCTCCATGGCCGGAAATCATGCGCATCGGCGCCGACATCGAGGCTGTAGCCATGCGGTTCGTGATCGAGGCGCCCGTGAACATGGCCGAAGAGATGCCACGCCCTGTCCCAGGAACCATGCCACTCGCGCATAGGGTAATGGCATAACACGATGCGATGCCCCCGCTCATGGATCTCGCGGATGTGGCTAACGCTCGCGAAAAGGGAGGCACGCTGAGCGAGGGTCTCGTCGTCATGATTGCCGGCGATGAGATGGATGCCGCCGTTCAGCTGGCGCAAATAGGTATCGGCGCTGCGGGAATTCCGGTAACAGAAATCACCGAGGTGGTAGACGGTGTCGTCTGGCCCAACACGCTCGTTCCAGCGCGAGACAAGCGCCTCATCCATTTCCGCGACGTTCGCGAACGGCCGGTGACAGGTCTTGATGATGTTTTCGTGCCCGAAATGGGTGTCGGAAATAAAGAATGCCGCCATGCGCCAGCCCTCCCCAGGCCTGAAACAATAATGAGAACAGCGGCTCTAAGCAATGCGAAGCGCTGTCCCGGAAGGGCAAGCTCATCCGGGAACGTAACAAATTAACTATCCTTTGGCGATCCGGGCTTTTGTTCCGCTCGGCAGGCATGACGAAGCGCCTCGAGAAGTGGCGCCGGGGATGACGATCCGTTGGCCGGAAGTTGTTTCTAGCCTATGCGGGGCGCAAGATGTCCTGCTCGGCGTCCTCGACGGAATAGCCCAATTGGTCGAGCGCGTCCTCGAGATAGTCCGGCAGCAACGGCAGGCTGAAAAGATACGTCACCCCGTTGCCGCCATGCTCGGATTTTGCTGTCGAAATCGCCTCATCCATCTCGCCGGGGGCGTAGGTTCCACGGCCGATCCAAGCCAGCGCGATCAAGCTTGCTAGTTCGTCTTCGTTGAGGCTCTCAAGAAACTCCTTCAGCTCTTGCCGCGTTGCGTCATCTGGCAAGTCTTCGAGGATCGTTTCGCTGTTCAGGTCATCGCGATCGGTATCGTTTTCGTCGTCCCATGCCTCGGTTTTGACATCGACCTCGCGCGCGCGAAGAATGATATGCGCAACTTTGTCTCTCGATATTTCCATTGGACGATCTCTATTCTTAAGCGGCACCCTTCAGATGCGCCGATATTTTGTCGAAAACATCACGAAACATCGCTGGTGTCAGCTTCCCTGTATTTGTGTTGTAACGCGAACAGTGATAGCTGCCGAAAAGTTTGCAATCGCCGCCTAAGTCCACGGAGCCGCCATGGCTGAATTTATGCTGTGACGGCTTAAGCGCAAGGGTGCGCAACGTCGTCTCGAATGCAATCCGCCCTAATACAAGGATGGCTCGCACGTTCGGCATTTCCTTGAGCGCCGCCGCAAGGAAGCCGCGGCAGGCAGCCGCCTCATCCGGCGTTGGTTTGTTTTCCGGAGGAACGCAGCGCACAGCGTTGGTAATGCGGCAGCCTGTTAGAACCAGCCCATCGTCGGGACGCTGGTCGTAGGTCCCCCGAGCAAATCCATAAGCCAGGAGCGTTTCGTAAAGAAGCAGCCCGGCATAGTCCCCGGTGAACGGCCTGCCGGTGCGGTTAGCCCCTTTCAAGCCGGGGGCAAGCCCGACAATCAAAAGAGACGCATCGCGAGAACCGAACGATGGAACCGGGGAGTTAAACCAATTGGGATGAGCGACCCGGTTCGCCTGCCGAAAATTGGCAAGTCGCGGGCAGAAAAAGCAATCACGCCGCGGCTCGCTCAACTCGGCCTTATCGGGCGAAGGCGATAAAGGAGGGGCAATTGACAAGCTCACGCCCCCTTCGCTGCTTAGTCAGCGTCCACTTGGCTTTCGCGAAGGACAGCCGCGGCGGTTAACCGCTCATGGATTCTCTGCTCGTGAATATGGGCCTGATATTCACGGCCGTTCTCCGCGCGCTGAGTACGGCAGATTTCCTTTTGCAGATCGGCCAGATCGATGAACTGATCGGCTTGGCGGCGGAGTTCATCCGCAACCATGGGTGGTTGGGTGGTCAAGGTTGAGACGACACTTACTCTTTTGCCTTTGTGCTGGAGCGCTTCCACAAGCGTACGAAAATCGCCGTCGCCGGAGAATAAAACAATGTGATCAAGATGATCAGCTAATTCCATAGCGTCGACCGCAAGTTCAATGTCCATATTGCCTTTGATCTTGCGGCGGCCGGAGGCGTCTGTGAACTCTTTCGTGGGCTTGGTCACCATGGAATACCCGTTGTAATCCAGCCAATCGATAAGAGGCCGGATGGAGGAGTATTCCTGTTCTTCGGCGAGGGCCGTATAATAAAGGGCTCTCAGCAATAGCCCCTTATTTCTGAAAAGATTTAAGAGACGTTTATAATCTATATCAAAGCCTAGAGCTTTAGCTGTTGCATAAAGATTTGCTCCGTCTATGAAGAGGGCAATTCGCTCAGTCGCGTAGAAATTCATCCGGTTACCTTGGCTGCGAACTTCGGAGTTGTTGCTTCTATCTATTTTGGCTAAAACGGCCCACAATCCCGAATCATGCCAAAAATATAGTGATGGAGGACAGAATACCAAAACATTGCGAATGTTATCAAGGTGGCATGATAGTTATTGCGCTAGGCTCGAATTTAGATGGTGTTTTCGGAACGCCTCGTCAATCAATAGCGCGCGCGTTAGATGAGCTCGCTGGGTCCGGCGTTGAAATCCAGGACGCGTCGAGATTGTACCGCACGCTTGCACATGCCTGTCAACCCCAGCCCGACTTTCTAAATGCCATTGCAACGGCCCACACACCGCTGCCAGCTTATGCTCTTCTCGAAATCTTGAAGCGGATTGAGGCGCAAGCAGGGCGGCGCGAAGCAAAACAAGCGCATCGGTCGATTCCGCGACCGCTAGATCTCGATATAGTGTGTTATAAAGGCGTCGTCCACAACTGGAAGATGAGAACTCCGCTGGACGGCAAGCGCGTCGTACTGCCGCACCCCAGGGCTCATGAGCGGGCGTTTGTGCTGCAACCTCTTTCCGAAGTTGCTCCCTTCTGGCACCACCCCGTTTTCGGGTTGACAGCAGCCGAATTGTTGAAGCGGCCCAGTGTCCCGCAAACGGGCAAGGTCCTGAGCGCAGACGAATTTCGCCAATGAATTTCATCTTGAGCTTGCCATAACATTGCCTTGAAGTTATTCACAAACAGAACGATCGTTCCCTTTTTATAGGCTGTTCGGGCTTTGCAAGGCAGGCATGCCAAAACTGGCTCCAAAAACACAGCAGGCTCGACGCGAGCACATTCTCGACGCGGCCGAGCGCTGCTTCATTGGCAAGGGCTTTCACCACGCGACGATGGACGACATCTGCCGCGAAGCTCAAGTGAGCCCAGGCGCTCTTTACACCTACTTCGTCTCGAAAGAGGCCCTGATCACAGGCTTGTGCGAGCGCGAAAAAGAGCGTTTTAGCAAAGAGTTAGCCAGCATTGCCGAGTCGGCGGACTTTCTTGCCGGGCTGCGTCGCATGGCGGAGCAGTATTGCTGCAACGAGCCCATCGAAAAGGTGCGCCTTCACGTCGAGATCGGCGCCGAAGCCGGCCGCAATGCGCTTATCGGCAACACGGTGCGCGGTAACGACAAGGCGGTGAGCGAAAGCCTTGCCCATCTCCTCGAGCGGGAGAGAGAGCAAGGCAGGATCAAGCCGACGCTGCCGATCGAAATCATCGTGGGGGCCATGACGGCGCTTGGGGATGGGCTTTTCCTTCGCCGCAGTCTCGATCCGCACTTCGATCCAAAGTCCATTATCCCCGCAATGATGACCATGATAGAGGCGCTTCTTGCGCCGGCGCCTCGCTCGAGTCCGGGCGGAAAACACAAGAAGGCCTGATGCATCATGTTTCGAAACCGGATACGATTGCTGTTCCGTTTGGCCTTGCTTTTTGGGCTGGTGCTGATCGGGCGCCTCCCCGCTTCCGCCGAAGATCCCGCCGCAACGGCAGCCAAAGCCGTGCAGAAGGCAAAACCTCCGGCTGTGACGGTGACGGAAGCCAAAAAAATATCTTTTGTGGATAACGTCTTGGTGACCGGCTCGCTGGTGCCGCGCGAGGAGGTTCTGGTCGGTCCCGAGATCGATGGATACCGTCTGACCGAGCTTTTGGCCGAGGAGGGCGACCACGTCCAGAAAGGGCAGGCGCTGGCCAGGCTTTCTCGCGAAATTCTTGAGGCGCAGCTCGCGCAGAACTCCGCTTCGCTCTCCAAGACGCAGGCGGCGATGGATCAGGTTCGCAATCAGATCGCGGAAAGCGAGGCGACGCTGCGCCAGGTCGAGGATGCCTTCAATCGTGTGAAGCCGCTGCGCAGAGTCGGGCGTGGCGAGCCAGGCTACCTTCGACGATCGGGACGCAGCGTTTCGGACAGCCAGGGCAAGGCTCGCGGCTCAAAAAAATGGCCTGAAACTTGCCGAGGCGGAGCAAATCCTGATCCAGGCGCAGCGCCAGGAACTGGAGATCAAGCTTGGACGGACCGAAATTCGTGCTTCGGCAGACGGGATCGTGAGCCGCCGCACCGCGCGCATGGGCGCCGTCTCGTCCTCAGCTGCGGAGCCGCTGTTCCGCATCATCAAGGACGGTGAAGTCGAGCTTGACGCCGAGGTGCCCGAGTTCTTCATGACCAAGCTCAAGGCCGGTCAGCGCGCCCGCGTCGAGATCGAGGGCGCAGGCGAGCGCACAGGAGCGGTCAGGCTCGTCTCTCAGGAAGTCAACACGTCCAGCAGGCTGGGCCGCGTTCGCATTTTTCTCGGCGACGCCGCGGACTTGCGCATCGGCATGTTCGCAAAGGCCATGATCGACGCCGGGCAGCGCAACTCGGTTGGCGTGCCGTCAACAGCCGTTCTTTATCAGAACGACAGCGCGACCGTGCTTGCCGTCGTCGGAGACAAGGTGCGGGAGCGGACCGTGAAGCCGGGGCTTTTCTCCGGCGACAGCGTCGAGATCAAGGAAGGTCTCAAGGAAGGCGAAGCCGTCGTGATGCGAGCCGGTTCGCTCCTTCGGAGCGGGGATACGATCTCCCCGCAATTCGCCGACAAGCAAACCGCAGCCCGGTCGATCGGCGGCGGGGTGAGCAAATGAACATTTCCGCGTGGTCGATCAGGCGGCCGATCCCCTCGCTTGTGCTCTTCCTGGTGCTGATGACGCTGGGCCTGATCAGCTTCAACAGCCTTGGCATCACCCGGTTTCCGAACATCGACATCCCCATCGTCACGGTGGAAATCACCCAGCTCGGCGCAGCGCCGGTCGAACTTGAGACGCAGGTTACGAAAAGGGTCGAGGATTCGGTCGGGGGTGTTGCAAACGTCAAGCACATCAAGTCGTCCATCACGGACGGGTCTTCGATGACCACTATCGAGTTTCAGCTCGGGACGAACACGGACCGCGCTGTCAATGATGTGAAGGACGCCGTGGCGAAAGTCCGCCAGGAGCTGCCGCGCACGATCAACGAGCCGATCATCCAGCGCCTCGACATCGAGGGGTTGCCGATCGTGACCTATGCCGCTTCCGACGCCATCCATGACGCTGGAGCAGCTGTCCTGGTTCATCGACGACACCGTGGCGCGCAAACTCCAGGGCGTTCGCGGCGTCGCGCAGGTTTCGCGCGTTGGCGGCGTGAAGCGCGAAATCCGCGTTTCCTTAAATCCTGATCGGCTGCTCGCGCTCGGCATCACCGCAGGGGAGGTGAACCAGCAGCTTCGCGCCACGAATACGAACCTTGCCGGCGGCCGCGGCGAAGTTGGCGGGGCGGAGCAGTCCATCCGGGCGCTCGCAAGTGCCGGTTCCGTCGAGCGGTTGGCGTCGACCTCGATCACCATTCCGGGCGGGCGCAACGTGCAACTCGACCAACTGGGGCAGGTGACGGATTCAGCGCAGGAAAAGCGGACTTTCGCCAAGCTCGACGGCAGGGACGTCGTGGCCTTCACCGTGGTGCGCGCCAAGGGCGAGAGCGACCTTAGCGTGGCCCGGCGCGTTTCGGAGGCCATCGACAAGCTCGCGGCGGCTAACCCGCGCGTGACTTTCGAGAAGATCAACTCCACGGTCGATTTTACCATCGGGAATTACAATTCCGCGATGGATACGCTTCTCGAAGGCGCGATCCTGGCCATCCTTGTGGTGCTGCTCTTTCTGCGCGACTGGAGAGCGACGCTCATCGCCGCGATCGCGCTGCCGCTCTCGATCTTTCCCACCTTCTGGGCGATGCAAGCGCTCGGCTTCTCGCTCAACATGGTGTCTTTGCTTGCGATCACGCTCGTGACCGGCATCCTCGTCGACGACGCCATCGTCGAGATCGAAAATATCGTACGGCATATGCGCATGGGGAAATCCCCTTATCGCGCGGCGCTTGAAGCCGCCGACGAGATCGGCCTTGCCGTGATCGCGATTACGTTCACCATCGTCGCGGTCTTCGCGCCTGTAAGCTTCATGGGTGGCATCGCGGGGCAGTATTTTCGGCAATTCGGCCTGAGCGTCGCCGCCGCCGTGCTCGTGTCACTTCTCGTCGCGCGGCTGATCACTCCCATGATCGCCGCCTATTTCCTGCGCCCGCACAACAAGGCCGACCACGAAGGCCTTGTCATGCGCAGTTACACGCGCCTTATCGGCTGGACCGTTCGCCATCATTACGCGACGCTTGTTCTGGGCTTTGTGGTTTTCGCGCTGTCGATCGGAAGCGTGTTCCTGTTGCCGTCGGGCTTCTTGCCCGCCGAGGATGCCGGGCGCTCGATTTTTGCTATCGAGTTGCCGCCTGGGGCGCAACTCGGCGATACGGAGGTTATCGCGGAAAAGGCCGAAAACATCATCCGGCGGCGGCCCGAGCTGCTATCCGTCTTCGTCGATGGAGGCCGGATTTTGGGCGAGACCGGCGGCGCTCAGGAGGTCCGCAAATCGACCCTGACGATTCATTACACGCCGCGCGAAGAGCGGGACCTCACCCAGCGCCAGCTCGAACAGATCATCAGTGCGGATCTGAAGGAAATTCCCGATATCCGCATCTGGGTCGTTCATGAAAATGGGCAACGCGCCTTTACGATCGAGGTAACAGGCGCCGACAATGAGAAGGTCATCGAGACTGCGGCCCAGCTCACGAGCGAGATCCGCACCGTGCCTTATCTCGCCAATGTCGTGAACGGCGCGGCGCTCGACAGACCCGAAATCCAGATCACCCCCCGGCCTGTCATCGCGGCAGAACTTGGCGTGTCTACCGAAGGCCTGTCGGACGTGATCCGCATCGCGACGCTCGGCGATGTCGATGCCAATCTCGCCAAGTTCAATGCGCCGGACCGACAGATGCCGATTCGCGTCGAGCTTGACGAGCAGGCCCGTGCGAGCTTGCAAACCTTGCAGAATTTGAAAGTGAAAACGGGCCGCGGTGACGCCGTTCCTCTGATCACGGTTGCGGACGTCAAAATGGGAAAGGGGCCGTCATCGATTGCCCGCTACGACCGGCTTCGCCGCGTCGCCATCGGCGCCGATCTGGTCGGGACGGATGCGCTTGGGCAGGCGCTCAGCGCCGTGTACGCACTTCCTGCAGCGAAAAGCCTGCCTCCCGGCGTTGTCCTGCGCGAGTCGGGGGACGTCGAGGTGATGAGCGAAACCTTCCAGGGGTTCGCATATGCCATGGGCGCAGGCGTGATGATGGTCTACAGCGTGCTCGTGATCCTGTTCGGCAGCTTTCTGCAACCGATCACCATCCTGCTTTCGCTGCCGCTCTCGATTGGCGGCGCGATTTTCGCGCTTCTCCTGACGGACCGGCCTATCAGTCTTCCCGTCTTCATCGGGTTCCTGATGCTTATGGGGATCGTGACCAAGAACGCCATCATGCTCGTGGATTTCGCGATCGACGAGCTCAGGCGCGGGGTTCCCCGGCGCGTGGCGATTATCGAGGCCGGGCGCAAGAGGGCTCGTCCCATTGTCATGACAACCATCGCCATGATTGGCGGCATGTTTCCGAGCGCGCTTGCGCTGGGCGCGGGCGGAGAGTTCCGCTCGCCCATGGCGATTGCCGTGATCGGTGGACTTTTGGTTTCGACGCTTCTTTCGCTCCTGTTCGTTCCGGCCTTCTTCATGGTGATGGACGACATCGGGCGCGTATTCCACTGGATGCTTGGCCGATTCGTGGGAGAGCGCGACGAGGCGGCCCACCCGGCCGGTCCGGTAAAGCAGGCAACTGCGCCGGCTCCCGCTGAGTAGCGGAGCGGCCTTCCACAGCGAGTTTTGCAACCGCGGGTGGGGTTTGCGGGGCTGTTTTCCACCACAATTCCGCTTGAGCTTCCGGTCAACAGGCTTGCTTTTGACTGGTTTTGCCCCCACTCGTCAGCTCTTACAGCCGTTGTGAGGTGCTCCATGATTATTCCAATTATTCTCGCCGGTGGATCGGGATCAAGGCTTTGGCCATTGTCCAGGGCCAAGCACCCGAAGCAGTTTCATGCGCTCGTCAGCGCCGAGCCGCTGCTGGTGGACGCTGCGCGCAGAGTTCCCTCCGCAGAGCCCTATATGCCGCCCCTCATTATCACCAACGAGGAGAACCGGTTCGGGGTCGCAGCCGCGTTCAAGAATGCGAAGCTCGCCCATCAAGGCATCGTGCTCGAGCCGGCGGGGCGCTCGACTGCTCCCGCTGCCGCCGTTGCCGCCCAGTTGGCGATCGAAAATGCCGGGCCGGATGCGGTTCTGCTCATCATGCCGTCCGACCATCATATCGACAATCCGCGCGACTTTCTCGACGCCGTGGAAGCCGGATGCGAGGCCGCCAAGAACGGGATGTTCGTGACTTTCGGCGTTAAGCCGAGCAAGCCGGAAACCGGCTTCGGCTATGTGAAAACGGGCGGAAGTGCAGGCTTCAACAAGGTCCTGAAGGTCGACCGTTTCGTTGAGAAGCCGGATAAGGAGACCGCCAAACGCTTTTGCGCGGAGCCCGGCTATTTCTGGAACGCCGGCATATTTCTTTTTGGCGCAAAGGCTTATCTCGACGAACTCTCTCGTTTCGAGCCGAAGATGGTTCAAGCCTGTCTTGACGCGGTCAAAAATGCGACCCGCGATTTCGACTTCATCCGCCTCGCTGACAGCTTCCGTCAATGCCCCGCCAATTCCATCGACTATGCCGTGATGGAAAGGACCGACAATGCTGCGCTTGTGCCCCTTGAGGCGGGTTGGAGCGATGTCGGCACCTGGGATGCCCTTTTCGAAGCGGCTGAAAAAGATGCGGGGGAGAATGCCGTCCGTGGCGACGTGCTTCTTCGGAACGCGAGCCGGTGCTACGTGCGCGCGGAAAGCGGCATGGTTGCCATTGCCGGCGTCGAAGATCTCATTGTGGTATCGACGAAAGACGCAACGCTTGTCGCCAAGCGTGGAGACAGCGGCGCTGTCAAAGAGGTTGTGCAGCAGCTTGCCTCCAATGGCCGGAACGAGGTCGAGCATCACCTTACGGTTCATCGCCCCTGGGGAAGTTATGAGACGCTTCACCTGAGCGAGCGCTATCAGGTGAAGCAGATTGTTGTAGAGCCGGGCGGCAGCCTGTCCCTGCAACGTCACCATCACAGATCCGAGCACTGGATCGTTGTGAAAGGCACGGCCCGCATCACCATCGACAACGAGGTTAAGCTGCTTACCGAGAACCAGTCGATATACGTGCCTCTCGGCGCTGTTCACCGGCTGGAAAATCCGGGCCTTATCCCGTTGACGCTGATCGAGGTTCAATCCGGCCCCTATCTCGGGGAGGATGACATCGTTCGTCTTGAAGACGTCTACGCCAGGGTTTGACGAGAGGTTCAGGAAGCGCAAAGCATCATCCCTAAAGGGCCGCTAACCATCGAATGCGATTCAATTTCGGGCCAAATTCGAATTAAATCGCTTTTAAGGGCTGGGGCCTAACGTGCGAGTAGACGCCGCTTCCGGGCGTCTGCGTTGGAGGAATTGATGCGTACGAAGCTTCAAGAGTTTCTACATGACGAGTCAGGGGCCGCAGCTATCGAGCTCGGCCTGATTGCAGCCGGCTTTTGTGTGGCCCTTATTACGCTGGCTGGTCAGATGAACGAAGAGGTGAAGATCGTGTTTGAACGCATGCGCGACTATCTGCGCTCGTTCAATCTTCATGCCATGGGCTGAGAGCTCTCTGCTTTCGATCTGGTTCACCACTTATGAACTCATCCCTGACCGCGACGGCGGTGGCGGCCCTGCCTGTTCTCCTGGTATGGGCCGCTGCTGTCGACATTCTCACCCGGGCGATCCCCAACAGGGTTGTTTTGCTGCTCGCCGCATGTTTCGCCGTCTTTGCGGCAGGGGCCGGAATGCCTGTCGCCCAGATAGCAGCGCATATGGCCTGTGCGTGCATTGTTCTCGTCTGCGGATTCCTGCTTTTTTCCCTGTCGATGTTTGGAGGCGGCGACGCCAAGCTTCTCGCCGCGGCGTCGCTCTGGTTCGGCTTCGACAGCCTGCTTCCGTTTCTTGCCGGGACAGCATTGGCGGGTGGGGTGCTTTCGCTCGCCTATCTTGGGTTTAGCGCGGCAAAAGTCCGGCTCGGCCAGGACACCGCGTCTGCGCGCAGCATACCCTACGGCGCCGCGATTGCAGCAGGCGCGCTCGCCGTACTGCCGGACTGGCTGGCGTCGCTCTGAGCGGGAACGGCCCGCGCGATCTTTGCAGAAGTTTTTGCCAGGATGAAAGATCAGGTTTATCTTTCGACGCCAGCTGTGCTATCCGGGAAGGTGATGTTGTCGCTGGGCGTGGGAGAGCCATTCATCTTTCCTTTGGGCCACGGCTTGAGAGCCCGTGGACCGTATGGTTTTGCAAAGCCCTTGCGTGAAGTCCGGCGCGTGAAGACCCTCGCGCAAAAAGGGCTGAGTGATGGCTGATCGAGCACCTCCACCGGAGAGCGTGTACCTCGCAAATTGCGATCAGGAGCCTATTCATATCCCTGGCTCCATTCAGCCTCATGGGGTTCTTCTTGCTGTCGACCCTGCGGAATTCGAGGTCATTCAACTCGCCGGCGATACCGAACGCCTCCTTGGTCTTCAGCCTTCTCAAATCCTGGGCCATGGCCTCTTGTCCATCATGGACCGTTCCCAGATGGAGCGTTTGTGCGCGATCGACCCCCAGAATTCGAGCCTTCCGCGTTCTCGCTTCCCGTTTGAAATGGAGATCGTGCATCGAGGCAGTGTCCTCGATGCGACCATCCATCAAAGCGACGGCATCCTCGTGGTCGAGTTCGAGCCCGCTCCGGGCACGCCGGACTTCAACGCCCTGACCCAAGTCCAAAACATGCTCATTCGCTTGCAGGAGACCGCAGACCTATCGAGTTTTCTGCAATCGGCGGCCGAAGAGGTTCGCGCAGCGACCGGTTTCGACCGGGTTATGGTCTATCGCTTCCAGGAGGACGACAGCGGAGTGGTGATTGCCGAGGACAAGGCCCCGGAACTTGAGCCTTATCTTGGACAGTATTACCCGGCATCCGATATCCCGAAACAGGCGCGGGAACTCTACCTGCGCAACCGGATAAGACTGATCCCGGATGCGGGCTATACGCCTGCTCCGATCACGCCAGCGATGAATCCGGTAACAGGCAGGCCTCTTGACCTTGCTTTCAGCGTGTTGCGATCGGTCTCGCCTGTCCACCTCGAATATCTCGCGAATATGGGCGTTGTGGCGTCCATGTCGCTATCGGTTGTGATTGGCGGCAAGCTTTGGGGATTGCTGGCATGCCATCATCGCACGCCACGGTATATTTCGCGCGCGGCGCGAGGTGTGTGCGAGTTATTCACGCACGTAATCTCGCTGCAACTTGGCGAAAAGCTTGCCAATGAGGCCCAGGGCGAACGGCTGCGCATGAGACGCATCCAGGCTCTGCTCATTGAAGCCATGGCCGCGCAGGACCGCCCTTACCAGGTGCTGATCGAAGGCAACCCGAACCTTCTGGATTACATGCCTGCCGGAGGGACTGCGATCTCATGGGAAGGAGAATTGACGAAGCGTGGGACGACACCCACGGATGAACAGCTGGCCTCACTGGTGAAATGGCTGAACGAGAGCGTGCCGGAGGGTGTGTTCGTAACGGATTGCCTCGCGACGCATTACCCTCCAGCCAAGGAGTACGCCAATGTGGCGAGCGGTCTTCTTGCGCTCTCGGTGTCGCGGGCGCCGCGTGACTATTTGCTTTGGTTCAGGCCGGAGTTGTGCCGCACGGTCACCTGGGCGGGAAATCCGGCCAAACCCGTCGATATCGCGGACGATGGCGTCTGCATCGGTCCGAGAAAATCCTTCGTGGCCTGGCAGGAAACCGTGCGGGGGCGTTCACAGCCCTGGCCTTCGGTCACTTTGGAGGCCGCCCACGAGTTTCGCACATCGATCCTGGAGGTTATCCTTCGCCATCTCGATCAGGTCATTCATGAACGCGAGCAGGTTCGCAGACAGCAAGACTTGCTGATGGCTGAACTCGACCATCGTGTGAAGAATGCCATCGCGATCACCCAGGCGCTCGTGCGCGGCTCCGCGGCCAGCGCCCAAAGCCTGGAGGCGTATAAGGAGGGCATTCTCGAGCGGCTGAATGCGATGGCTCGCACCCACGGTCTTCTCACAAAGAACCGCTGGCAGGGGGTTGACCTCCGAAACCTGGTGGCCGGGCAGACGGCGGCGTTCTCGGAGCGGGTGAGCATCACCGGCGCGAAGCTGATCCTGAGACCAAAGGCTGCGCTCAGCGTTTCGCTCGCGCTTCACGAACTGGCGACGAACGCCGCGAAATATGGAGCGCTTTCCGCAGCGGCAGGCCGAGTGGAGATAGACTGGAGCGCTGACAGCCGCGAGGGCCGGCGCTGGTTGACTCTGCGGTGGGTTGAGCAGGGCGGTCCAAGCGTCGAACCTCCCAGCCGCGTCGGGTTTGGACGATTGTTGCTGGAACGCGTTCTGTCTTACGACCTGGACGGTAAGGTCGATCTCGATTTTCGGACCGAAGGTTTGATCTGCACCATCAAGCTTCCCTTCGACACCATCGCCGCTGAGACTCAAGTATAAGCAGAGAAACTGACCACGCAGCTCGGCTCAAGACATGTTGAAGACGAGTTCAACCTGCGCAGCCCATATACTGGGCATCGTTTTCACCGCAGAGACACTCATGGGATACGCACCTTGAAGAAACTTCCCCTTCTTCTGGCTCTTTTGCTTGGACTCTCGACCACTGCCGCCGTTGCGGCGCTGAAGCCGGGCGACTCTGCGCCCGATTTCACGGTGCAAGCCGCACAGGGCGGCAAGGACTTCACATTTTCGCTCGCCGAAGCGCTCAAAAAGGGGCCTGTCGTCCTCTACTTCTATCCCAAATCCTTCACGAGCACCTGCACGGTCGAGGCGCATGAGTTCGCCGAAAATATCGAGAACTTCAAAGCAGCCGGGGCGGCCGTGATCGGCCTTTCCAGCGATCCGATCGACGTGCAGCGCGAGTTCTCGGCGAAGGAATGCCGCGATAAATTTCCGGTCGGCGCCGACCCCAAGCTTTCAGTTATCGACGCTTATGATGCGGCCTACATCATACCGGGTTTCGCCGACCGCATTTCGTATGTGATTTCGCCTGAGGGGAAGATTCTCTACGCCTACGCAGACCCGAACGCGGAGCAGCATATCGAGAATGCCCTGGCCGTCGTCAGAAAGTGGCATGACGAGCATAAGCGCTGAGCGCGTCTCGGTCCAAAGTGCTTGTCGATCCAAGCCAGGATCCCGGCGTTATCATGATGACCAACCTCGCCCGGTCCTATGCCCGGTTTGCTTTAAACCCGAGAAGCTCGCCATGGCCAAAATCCATCACACCATGATCCGTGTCATCGACGAAAATAAGTCCATCGATTTCTATAGGGAAGCTTTTGGATTGGAAGTCGTCCAGCGCTTCCCATTGCACGGCTTAACCGCCCTGTATCTGCGAAATCGCGAAAACGACTTCGAACTGGAACTCGTCATAAAGCACGGCCGGACCGAGCCGTACTTGCACGGAGACGGGTACGGCCACCTTGCCGTTGCCGTCGATGACGTCGCAATGGAACACGCGCGCTTCGTGGCGCTGGGCCTCAATCCGACGCCGGTCGCAGAATTCATCCACGAGGGAGCTTTGCTTACGAAGTTCTTTTTCGTCGAGGACCCCGATGGATATAAAATCGAGGTCCTGCAAAAACAGGGCCGCTATCAATAAGTTGGTGGCCAAAAATGGAATGGAGGAAATGCCTTAGTAGACCGCATTGGCAGTCTCCGCGTGAACGAATGAGTGTGATAGGCGATGCAAAAGATCAACCACTGACCGATCGCGACGTCTTCTCATGCAGCCGCGACATTTCTTCAGCCACCCAGTTCAGGATCGTGGAGAGGGCATCCCGCGGTGACAGACCATCTTGAATGGCTCGCTCGTAACTGGTGATCAAAGCATTGGTGAGTGCGCCGGTGGCATCGCCGGTCAAATGGTGATGAGTTAATCCCTCAAACAATGCTGCCGGGATTGGCATCAGTTGACGATCTTCTAGCATTCGAAAGCCCTCTGGATTATGAACAAGCCGCCGGATCACTCTACCCCTCCGAGAGCGATGCCTGAATGCTCTACCCGAAGGAAGCACTTGTTGCAACGCTGGAAAATTAAGAATAGGAAGTAAGAGCTTTTTATTTATTAATTTCGGGGGGGCCGACTGCGATGGGCGCCAACCTGGATAGAATCTACGAAGCCGTCGATAAGCTCAACGGGGCAGACACTCCGCAGGGAATTTGCGACGCGCTCACGAGCTTCACCGGCCGCTACGGCCTTACTTGCATGAACGCGGGCTCCCTTCCCTCAGCGAACGAACATGTGCAGGAACGTCACCTTCTTGTGTCGGCATTTCCGGCCGGTTGGATGGACCGCTACCTCGACCAGGATTACGCTCGCATTGATCCGGTGGTCCGCCGCGTTGTACGCGGCAATTCTCCGTTCTTTTGGTCCGAGGCTGTATTCCATGCCGAGGGGGAACGCAGTGCATCCGTCAGAAAGATGTTTGGCGAGGCTGCGGAGCACAACCTCAGAGCGGGAGTCGCGTTGCCGGTGATCACCCTCGGTGACGCAATCGTAGGGGCATCGCTCGGCGGCGAGGCTGTTGACATACCCCCCGGCGATTTCGGGATGATCAGTATGATCAGCTCATTTGCAATCGTACGCGCGATTGATATTCGCGATCGGGCAAAAAGGCGTCAGCGCCCAAGCCTGACCGCGCGCGAGGTTGAATGCCTGAAATGGGCGGCTGACGGGAAGACCGAGTGGGAAATCAGCGCCATTCTTCAGGTCTCCGAACACACGGCTGACAAGCATCTCGCCAATGCGTACCGCAAGCTTGGCGCCGCCAATCGCGCACACGCCGTGGCGCTCGCCATCCGCTGGGGCTTTCTTTCCTGATTGATTCTGACTGTTTAAGCCTGCCCAGCGCCTCGATGTCGCTTGCCTCGACATGAGCCGTTGAAAGAGCGTGTGTGATAGCCTTTAGTTGGCGCGCAAACGTTGGCGCAAGGCGAGACTGCACCATGAATAGCCGGAATTCCGCCTCATCAGCACGCCGTATCATGAGGCAATTGCTTTCGATTTGGAAACTGCCAATGGAAAATTCTCAAAATCTTGACGCCACGAAACTGTTGGCTAATAGAGTTCTCACTGAGCAAGTAAATCTGTCAGACCCGATCGCAAAAGCCCGCATTTTCATGGTGGTGCGCATACAAACATATCTCGAATTCATTGGATTTCCCCAAGGGGAGCATGCAAGACAAAGGCTCGGTCTCATACCTCTTATTTTTCAAGAGGCTAACTACGATAATCTCGATTGGAGTGATAATTCGGCGTTTCTTGAACAGTTGAACGACTTTTTTGAGCTCGATTGCATGTTTCAAAATGGCGGAAAGAAACGCGCCGAACTCGATCGTCAAACATTCAAGGCCTACATTGATGGTTCGCTTGCTTCGATCAGAAAGGGCAAATGACGGATCGTAGCAAAACAGAGCCGGTCTCGACTATCGAAGCGATAGCCCTCGGTCTCGCGTTTTTTTGTAAGCATTGCACGTTTACTGGCAGTTGTTTCGATAGCGTTCACCGCGGATGCAAACGAGATTCTCGTTGTCGCGCTGAAGCGTAGCAGCTCAGAATTCGCGAGGCGGCGAGGCCCGCGAGTAATTGCCAGGGGCTTATCGCAGGGGCGAGTCCGGTTCCTCTGCTGGGAGAGGCCGCCCACAAAAGCTTCGGTTGTTCTTTGGCCATGGCGCCAAAGGCTGGTTTCACTTAAGCCGATCCCGCTCTGGCACTTTAGAATCGATCCGCTTTTCCGCCTTCAATCGATTTAGATCAAAGGCGGTTGATCGAGCCAAACCGAAATATCGGCATTGCTGAAAACACGCGCTGCTTACTGCAACACGGCGTCGGATTCGCTTGCCGTGGTGACGCTGCCATTGAGGTCGGCGATTTTGTGGGCGATATCGTCAACGACGTCCCACGGAGTGTACTCGATGGAGGTTTTTGGATCGGTCGGGCCGCCGGTCAGAAGCATGATGAACCGGATGAGCTGCCGGTCTCGCCAAGTGTAGCGCTTGTAATCGAGCCGGCCGGGGATGGCCCTCGCGAATGCCGGGGCGAGCTCGTAACGCTTGATGGCTTTGCGAATGTAAGCGCTGCCTTCGGGCGTTTCCTTGCCCGGCTTCCGCGAGGTGAGGTTCACGACCAGGAAGACGAGCTTCGGCTTGGTCTGCAGCTTTTGATACGCCGCCAGGAAATCCAGCGCCTCCGGCAGGATCTTTCCGTATCGTATCGCCGCAATGAGAGTCACAAGGTCCGCGCTTTCGAGCGTCGCTTGAGGGGGCTGCATCACTCCCAAATCTTTGGGCAGCGTCTCGATCTCCCGTTCCGCGAGGCGTTCTGCGATGCGTTCCGCGATCCGGCGCGACTGGCCGTCGCGTGTGGCGTAAAAGAGTTCCATATGAGGGCCTCAGGAGGCGGCGCTTTCGCCTCGAACAATGAGCTTCAGGTGTTTGTTGCCAAGACTTTGGTTACCTTAGCCATCGACGACTGAGGCGCCGAAGTCAAGACGCAGCGAAAACGTCAGGAAAGAATGTCCTAGACGAACCGCCATAAGTCACGGCGGCTTTGCTCCTGGCCGTTCGCGGTAGCATGGTAAACGGCCCGTTGCCGCTCGGATTATCCGTTAAGCCTTTATAGTTAATGCCATTTATTTCCGGCCGGAGATTTGCGCCCGAAAATACCAGAAAATCGGAACAGCGCGCGTCCGCCGTGCGGCGGGGCCGCACAACGCCTTGATAAAAATCGGCTTTTCGGCTTCAGCCGGCAGGGTTAACGAGTTATATTTTTGGACGAAAGTGGGCGCGGAAAAGTCCGTTAATTATATTCAGGCTGCCGCTGTTAACCATGCTCGCGTTGTTCACAGTCGCGGCGGCGCAAGTTCTCTATGGAATTTTCTCATTTATTTCAATGGGTTAAATGAGTTAACCCGTTGACAAGGCGCTTTTTCCTAACATGTGCCCTCACGCAATGGCTCGGAAAAGCTCTGCCTATGATATGGTGCAAATGCTCTGTCGGTTGGTCTTGGCGATGAATTCCTTCGAACTCACCGTGCACGATCTTGGCGAAGCCGCGCTGCGCCCGCTCGGGTTAGAAAATGCGCAAATCCTGGGCGACGCGATTGCCGCCGTTCCACCCTGGTCGGTGATCGGGTATCCGGCAGAGCGTCTGGTCAGTTGGTTGCGGCGGGAGCAGCCTTCCATGCATAGATTTGAGGTTCTGGCAGGTCCAAGTCTTGCCGGAGTCCTCGTTATTCAGGAGCCGTTCCTGCACGGGCCTTACTTGAAGCTGATTGCGATTTTACCCGAATTTCAGGGGCGGGGCCTTGGTCTGCGCCTTCTTCGATGGATGGAGGCGCAGGCCCGCCAGATGGAAGCTCGCCAGCTCTGGCTTTGCGTCACCACCTTTAACGGGCACGCCCGCGCTTTTTATGAACGCTTCGGATTTGAAGCCGTCGCGGTTCTGGACAAGCTCGGGAGCGATGCCTCCGATGAACTCTTTATGAGGAAGCGCCTTTTTTACGGGGGCGCCTCGCGCTGAGACTTATTGCACTTCGAGAACGATGCGGCCCCGCACTTTCCCTTCGAGAATCTGCCGGGCAAGCGCGTCCGCGTCCTTCCAGGAGTGGGTTTGGGTGATGGCCGAGAGCTTGCTGCGGTCCAGATCCTTCGCGAGCCGTGACCACGCCTCAAGGCGCTTCGTCTTTGGGGCCATCACGGAGTCGATGCCGATGAGCGTGACGGCGCGCAGGATGAAGGGTGCAACCGTTGTCGGCAAGTCAATGCCCTGGGCCAAACCGCAAGCGGCAACCGCGCCGCCATACTTCGTCTGTGCGAGGACATTCGCCAGCGTGTGGCTGCCAACGCTGTCGACCGCGCCCGCCCACCGCTCGCGGCCGAGCGGCTTTCCGGGGCCGGAAAGCTCCTGCCGGGCGATCAATTCGGAGGCCCCGAGAGCGCGGAGATAGGGCTCCTCCTCAGGCCGGCCTGTTGAGGCGATCACGGTGAACCCAAGCTTCGACAGAAGCGCGATTGCAATGCTGCCGACGCCGCCAGCCGCGCCGGTGACGATGACAGGCCCTTTCGCGGGTACGATGCCGTGCGCTTCCAGCGCCAGCACGGCAAGCATCGCGGTGTATCCTGCCGTTCCGATCGCCATGGCGTCCGCGCGCGTCAACCCTCGCGCGAGCGGTACGAGCCAATCGCCCTTGACGCGGGCATACTGGGAGTAGCCGCCGAGATGGGTTTCGCCCAAGCCCCAGCCATTGAGCACCACCTCATCGCCGGGCTTGAAGTCGGGGTGCGACGAAGCTTCAACGATGCCCGCAAAGTCGACGCCCGGTATCATCGGCCATCGTCTCACCACAGGGGCCTTGCCCGTGATGGCAAGCCCATCCTTGTAGTTGACCGTGGAGTGCGTCACGCGGACGGTGACATCGCCGCCCATCAGATCGGTTTCAGATAGGCGCGTCCAGGCGGCGTTCTGGCCGGCATCCGTTTTCGTCAGGAGAAGGGCTTCGAACTGGTCTGGCATCGCTGAACCTTTTTTTGGGGGCGGCTGAATAATAAAATCAGGCATATTCCCAACACAGGCAAATGGAAAACAGATCCCTGATACTCTTGCTTTGGCTAGGCTAATCTCAGGCATTGGTATTCCAGATTGGAAATCTATTCTTGAATGGCCACAGATTTTGCTGCATTGCACAAGAGAAAGGATTTGCGCATTTGAATGAAACGCACGATCATTTGTTTAATCGTTGAAAGAACGCAGCCAAGTCAAAGGATGCCCAACCATGTCACTTACGAGTGAGCTCAGCAAAATCGCGACCTTCCTGGTCTTCGGGTTTCTGGCGGCAATTATTCTTGGGATGCTCTAGCCTACCGCGCTTGGCAAATACCAGGCTCATCGACGTCACCCGCGAGGATCTCAGCAATATGGCGAACCTCAATCGCCTTGCCCTCGCGGGCCGCTTTTCCCGCGATGTTCATCAGGCAGCCGAGATCGGCGCCCGTCAGCACCTCCGCCTTGGTCTCAAGAGCGCGGTAAAGCTTCTGGGAGACAATCGCGTCTGAAATCTCCGGGTACTTGATCGAAAACGCGCCGCCGAAGCCGCAGCATACGTCGCGGTCCGTCATTTCAACGAGTTCGATCCCATCCAGGCTTTTCAGAAGCTTTCGCGGCTGCGAGGCGACGCCCATCTCCCGGATCGAGGAGCAGGAATCGTGATAAGTCACACGGCGCGGAAAGGGCCGTCCGGTGAAGTCTACGCCGAGGTCATCGGCGAGAAACCCCGTCAGCTCCCTGACGCGGCTCGCGAAGCCCGAAGCCCTCGCATACCACGACGGCTCCGTCTCCGCGTCGAAGAGCTGGGGGTAGTGTTTGCTCAGCATCCCGGCGCATGAGCCGGACGGCACGATGACATAGGGGAAGGGCTCGAAAGCTGCGATGACCTGTTTAGCGATTTCCCGCGCGGTTTCGCGGTCACCGGAATTGTAGGCCGGCTGTCCGCAACAACTCTGCGACGCCGGAATAGCGACGCTGCATCCCGCCTCCTCAAGCAACTTCACGGCGGCAAAGGCAGCAGACGGCCGGAACACGTCTATAAGGCAGGTTACGAAGAGCGCGACCTGAACGTAATGACCCTCCCGCTCCGCGCCTTCCATGGCTTCCACCCTTTTGGCCTGAGAGACTGAGCCTCGGAAGTTTATCGCCGCGTTGTCAAGCCTCCGCAGGTTCTTCAGCCTTCACGAGAACCGTTTTTTTTAAAGCTGGTCGTGGGCCAGCGTCCAAATCCAAGCCTTCTTCCCAATACGGAGCAGGGCCGTAGATGCTTGCGAGGAAGTCCACGAACACACGAAGCCGCGCGGGGACGTACTGCTTGTCGGGATAGACGGCATAGACGGCGACGCCGGGGGCCTCGCGGTATTGCGGCAGTATATGCACAAGCTTCTTCGAGAGGAGTTCGTCCCGGATTTGCCATGTCGAACGCAGCGCTATTCCGCACCCGGCGAGCAGCGCCTGATGAACGATGTCGCTGCTGTTGGTTCTGATCTCTCCCGAAAGCTTCAGCGAGGTTAGGCCCTCAGGTCCCTGGAGGCGCCAGGTCGTGTTGTTCTCGATGATGATCTTGTGCTTCGAGAGGTCCGCGAGCGTTTTTGGCGTGCCGTGCTCCTTCAGATACTCCGGGGTCGCGCAAAAAAGACGGCGGCAGGGCGCAAGTTTCTTCGCGACCATGCTTAAATCATCTAATTCTGAAAGGCGGATTGCGACATCGATTCCCTCACGGACGATGTCGAGGATATTATCCGTGGCTATGATCTCGATGCTGAGGTCGGGATATTGTTTCAGGAACTTGCCGAGATAGGGAGCGATATGCAGGCGGCTGAAACCAGTCGGCGCCGTGATCTTGAGTGCCCCTCCGGCCCGCTCATGACCCGACGAAACGAACGCCTCGGCCTCCTGCACGGTTGCCAGAATTTGGACGACACGCTCATAAAAGCCGCGCCCCGTTTCCGTAAGCTGAAGCTGCCGCGTCGTGCGATGAAACAGCCTCGTCCCGAGCCGCGTTTCAAGATGGCTGATGCGTTTGCTCACCACGGCCGGGGAAAGATCGAGCTCGCGTCCTGCGGCGGACATGCTGCCCGCAGTGACCACCCTTGCAAAAATCTCCAGGTCTGCAATCGAAGTCACATCCCCCTCCCAATAAGCCCATTTGTATACAATTCAAGGCGCAAAATGCGCAACCTCGCTATAAGGACCTACCTAACCCTTATGTCAAGCGCTTCTATAGCTACATAACGAAAGATAATGTTCCTGCATCTATATAATACGCCCGATACATCCACAATATCTAGTGGGTAGTACCGTCAAACGAGGGGAAAAGCCTATGTCCTCGATCCAGATGCCCAAAGCCAACTCTGCCGTTCTCGGCAGGCGTGAACAAATCCTGACCGGGCTCTCTCGCGCGCTTAAATCGAATGCCGTCATAAGCGATGAAGCCGGTCTTCGCGCCTTCGAAACGGATGCCCTCACTGCCTATCGTTCCGTGCCTCTTGCTGTTGTATTACCGCGAACAACGGCGGAAGTTGGCCGAGTACTTAAATTTTGTAATGAAAATAATGTGAAGGTGGTCGCGCGGGGTGCGGGCACCTCTCTCTCGGGCGGTGCGATCCCCGCAGGGGATGCCGTCGTCATCGGCTTGTCGCGCATGAATCGCGTTCTCGATGTGAATTTTCTCGACCGGACGGCGACCGTGGAAGCGGGCATTACCAATCTCGGCATCTCGAACGCCGTCGCGCATGCCCGGTTCTTTTACGCGCCCGACCCATCGAGCCAGCTTGCATGCACGATCGGCGGCAATATCGCCATGAACTCAGGCGGCGCGCATTGCCTGAAATACGGCGTAACGACGAATAACGTCCTGAAAGTAAAGATGGTTCTGATGAATGGCGAGATCGCGGAACTCGGCGGCGATTATCTCGACCCGCAAGGCTACGATCTGCTGGGGCTCGCCATCGGCTCCGAAGGGCAGTTCGGGATTGTGACAGAGGTTACGGTGCGCATCCTGCGCCAGTCGGAAGGCGCGCGCCCGATGCTGGTCGGCTTCCCGTCCACCGCGGCGGCAGGCGCTTGCGTCGCCGCGATCATCGGTGATGGGCTCATTCCTGTCGCCATTGAATTCATGGACAAGCCTGCCATTCATGTCTGCGAAAAGTTCGCGAAGGCTGGATATCCGATGGACGTCGAGGCGATGCTGATCATCGAGGTTGAGGGATCTGAGAGCGAGATCGAGGATCAGATCGGGCGCATCACCAAGATCGCGAGCCGATTCAATCCGAAGACGCTTCGCGTGAGCCAGAGCTCAGAGGAAGCCGCCGCGATCTGGAAGGGCCGCAAGTCCGCTTTTGGCGCGTTCGGCCGCGTCGCGGATTATTACTGCATGGATGGCGTGATTCCGCTTGGAAAGCTGGCCGAGGTCCTCAAGAAGATCGAGCAAGTCGGCAAGAAATACAAACTCGAGGTTGCGAACATCTTCCATGCGGGGGACGGCAATTTGCACCCGCTCATCCTTTACAACGCCAACGACGAGCGCGAAAAAGACACTGCCGAGCAATGCGGCGCGGACATTCTCAAACTGTGCGTGGACGCGGGCGGCTGCCTCACGGGCGAGCATGGCGTCGGAATCGAGAAGCGGGATCTCATGCGGTATCAATATTCGGACGAAGACCTTCTGCAGCAGATGCGCGTGAAAGCTGCTTTCGATCCACAATGGCTCTTGAACTTTGGCAAGGTGTTCCCCCTCGACCTCCAAACCGGGTTCGCGGCGGAGGCGGCGAAAAATCATGGCTGACATCTACATGCCGGGCGATGAGGCGGAGCTTGGCAGTTTCGTCGAGGCCGCAAAGGCCGGCAACTATCCGCTCGAGGTCTGCGGCTTCCGCTCGAAGCGCGAGGCAGGCCGTCCCGTCAACCCGGCGGCGGTTGTCTCTACCGCAAAGCTGTCAGGCATCACTTTCTACGAACCCGCCGAACTCGTGATTTCCGCCAAGGCAGGAACGCCGCTTCACGAGGTCGAGGCCGCGCTTGCGAGAAAAAATCAGGAGCTTGCGTTCGAACCTGCTGACTTCAGCCGCATTTATGGAACGGACCCTTTGGCCGCGAGCCTCGGCTCGATTGCCGCCATGAACATATCCGGTGCTAGGCGGATCCTGCGCGGAGCAGCGCGCGATTATCTGCTCGGCATCCGGGCCGTGAATGGCGAAGGGAAGCTCATAAAGTCGGGTGGCCGCGTGATGAAGAATGTGACGGGCGTCGATTTGGTGAGAGGCTTATGCGGCTCCTGGGGTACGCTTGCCGTGCTGACTGAACTCACGTTCAAAGTGCTGCCCAGGGCGCCCGAAGCGCGCACGATCGTGTTTCTCGGTCTCGCGGATGAGGCGGCCGTCGGCGTCATGAGCGAAGCCATGGGGAGCCCATACGAAGTATCCGGCACGATCCACCTGCACGCTCGGCTCGCTGGCAGGCTGAGCGATGAGGAAATCACTGCGGCGAACACGCCGTTGACCGCGCTTCGGCTTGAAGGCAGCCCCCAAAGCCTCGCCTACCGCGTCGAAAAACTTCGGCGGGTGCTTTCGCCATTCGGCGAGACGTATGAACTCGACCATCAAAAGTCGCAAACTTTCTGGTCGGACATTCGTTCTTTTGCATTTCTATCGGCCAACTTCGACCGGCCACTGTGGCGGATCACGGTTGCGCCGTCCAAAGCAGCGCAAATCGTGCGCGCGCTCTCCGCCTTGCTCGACGTGAGCGCCGCCTACGAGTGGTCCGGCGGCCTTTTATGGCTGGAGTTGCCGCCCTCCTCGGAGGCGAGCGTTACCGAGCTGCGCCGGGTGCTTGCGGAGTTCGAGGCCGACTCCATGCTCATGCGCGCGCCGCGTTCGGTGCGGTCCAGCATCGAGGTCTTCCATCCGCTGCCGCTGACGAAGATGAAGCTCGTGCGCGCTATCAAGAAAGCCTTCGATCCGGCCGGCGTCCTCAACCCCGGACGCATGTATGCGGGAGTCTGAGAACCATGGAAACGCACTTCACCCTCGAACAGCTGCGCGACGCTCGCCTGAAAGAAGCCGACGACATTCTGAGGCGCTGCGTCCATTGCGGCTTCTGCATCGCCACCTGTCCGACCTACCTTCTGCTCGGCGACGAGCGCGACAGTCCGAGAGGCCGGATCTATCTCATCAAGTCCATGCTTGAGGGAAAGGCGTCGCCGAAGCAGGTCCGGCCGCATCTCGATCGCTGCCTCTCGTGCTACTCCTGCATGACCACATGCCCGAGTGGCGTCGATTACATGCATCTGTCAGATTACGCGCGACACCTGATCGAAAAATCGAGCATGCGCGCGCCAAACGACGAGTTGCGGCGGAAGCTCCTGCGCAACATCCTGCCTTATCCGCAGCGGCTCAGGCTCGCGCTTCTCCCCTTGTTCGCAATCCGGCCCCTCCGGAAGCTTCTCAGCCGCTCACGATCGAGGCTGCTTCGGACGCTCCTGGAACTCGCTCCAAAACGCCCGCTCAAGCGAGGCATTTACGCATCGCCTCAGACGGTGAAAACGAACAGGCCGAGGCGAGGCCGCGTCGCCCTGCTGAGCGGATGCGCCCAGAGGGTCGTGCGCCCCGAACTGAATGACGCCACCATCCGCTTTCTCAACCATCTCGGCTATGACGTCACGCTTCCCGAAGGGGAGGGCTGTTGCGGCGCGCTCACTCTGCATATGGGAAAAGAGGCAAGCGCCAAGACCTTCGCGAAGAGGAATATCGACATCTGGCATGCCGAACGCGAGAAGGGCGGGCCGCTGGACGCGATCATCATCAACACGTCCGGCTGCGGCACCGTTGTGAAGGATTACGCCCATCTTTTTGCCGGGGATCCCGCCTATGCCGAAAAGGCGAAGTATGTCTCATCGCTCGCGAAGGACATCAGCGAGTTCGCGGCCCAGCAAAGGCTCGATGCGCCGTTCGGCTGGAGCGACATCCGTGTCGCCTATCATTCTGCGTGCTCTCTGCAGCATGGCCAGAGGATCATAGACGAGCCGCGCCAGCTCCTGCGCAACGCGGGCTTCACCGTTCTCGAAATCCCTGAGGGCCATATCTGTTGCGGCTCGGCCGGAACCTACAACATTCTCCAGCCCGATCTTGCGGGGGAGCTTCAGGAACGCAAGCTGCAAGCGATAAACAGCGTCAAGCCCGACTGCGTCGCGACAGGCAATATCGGCTGCATCAATCAACTGTCTGCTGGGTCCGTGCCGGTTCTGCACATCGTGGAGCTTTTGGATTGGGCCTATGGCGGCCCGTGCCCCGAGGCGCTCAAGCATCTTGAGGGGCGCGTGCGCCCGCTTCCGCGCGAAGGCGAGACGGTTGAGGAAGGCTACGAGCTGGCTTAGGGCGGCCAGCCAAGCCTGGCATGCTTGCGCGTTGATGTTTGCCGACCAGCTTTCCTGCAGGCCCGTTGCGAACAGGAGCATCGCGCTCGAATTTTTGGACCATGCTGCGTTTCCTTGGACCATTGTGCGTTGCCTGCATTGCCTGGATGCGGATCTTAAGAGAAAGCGCCTTGTTGAGGAGTTAATGAAGATAAGCAGCTGATCTGTAACGGATATGTTAGGAACGCGCCTGCGCCGCCGCGGCTGAGAAACGAGTGGCACTCGTTAACACATTATATTTAACGGACTTTTCCGCGCCCACTTTCGTCCAAAAATAGGGCGATATTATACTTGCCAAACCCAGCAGAAGAAACTATGCATTTGCGGAGAGCAGGAGGTGCGCTATGAACGCGCCTAGCCTGCTTTATGACAAAAGCCTTTCTGGTCATCCGTTGGAGGGGAACCGGCTCGTGCGCTTCATTTATGTTGATGAGGCTGGAATCTCCAAGCATGAACCGATCGCCGTCGTGACCGGGGTAATCGTTCACGCGGACACTCAATGGCGTCCTGTCGCTGAAAAGCTCGGCGATTTGGTGAAGGCTCACGTTCCGATAGAGCACCAAGCCGGATTTGTTTTCCACGGGAAAGAGTTGGCGAATGGCGGGAAGGTTTTCACCCGCGAAAAATATTCTCTCGCGGAGAGAATGAAGATATTGGCAGAAGTGGTTTCTGTGCCGTCGCAATTACAGTTGCCAATATCTGCCACCGTTCTTGATAAGACCGTAAGTGAGTACAACGGGCTTGACCGATTGGACGGCACTCCGCTGCAAAGCGCCTATCATGGGTTGGCGTTTGCCCTTTGCATGATTAATGCAAACAAGTTCGTTCGGGATCGTTTTCCCGATGAAATCGCTCAAGTAGTCGTTGAGCATAACAACGAAATGCAGGACATGCTCAAAAGCATGCCAGCAATACTAAACATTCTTTGGGAATCCGGAGGCTTGCCGGAGTCGCTCAAAGACGGAATGCCGATCACTCATATTGTCGGGCCTGTGCATTTTGCAAAGAAGCAGGAAGAGCCGCATCTTCAGATTGCTGACGGGTGCGCCTACGCGATTAGGCGGTATATGAGCAAGCTTTCGTATGGGCAAGAGTTGATGCAGGCTTTGTACGGCGATAGCTTCCGCGAGGTCTTTTTGGAGCGGTGCTTGCAAAGCGTGTGTTCGACCCCGGTCAAGCCCGGGCAAATCCGTTAGATAGCTTGACTTTATCTAAAGCTAAGCGGATGATTCGCCGCGACAGCGCAAAAATGACGAAGCCGTCAGAGCGGGAACTCTAACGGCTTCAGATTTGCGCCCCACAAGGTTGGATGCCAAGCGTGGGAACGACGGTATTGCACAGAGATGATACACGTCCTAAATCTGTGGTCAAGCTTGGCGTCCTTTCGTTCGCCCTGATGCGAGAGGAACTAACTTATGGCTGACAAAATTTATGCCGTATCCGAGGACCATTTACGGGCTTTTGGTTCGATAATTACAACCTTCGCCAGATTTGAGCGGCTTATCGAACTTGTTGCGGCGCATGTTCTCGGGACAAGCATCTCCATGGCTACAGTAGCCACTTCGGGGTTAGGCTATGGAGCAAAATGTGAGGCAACTCTCGCTTTGATTGGCATCAGCCCGCCCAAGGGAAGCACCGATACGGCCGAAAAAATCAAAAACTTCATTGATGAATTCAATAAGTTCAGCCCGCTTCGAAATCATGTTGCTCACCGTGTTTGGAAGCACGGCACAAAACATAACACCATAAAACCCATAGGTCTTTCGGTTAGAGGGAAGCTCAAAGGCTATGGGCTTCGCGATGATGATCGCGAATATACGGCACAAGAGTTGATTGATATTGCTAATCTGCTTATCCGTCAATTAAGCACTTTCACCGAGTTTTTAGTATCCAACGGCATAACTCCAAACATCGCCGAAAATACTGACGACACAAATCCAGGGTCAAACAATTACCGGAATCGCCGGAAAAATAGCCGGTTTTGTCGAGCCAGCTTTCCATTGCGCGCATCCCCGCTTCAATCATGGCGGGGGTAATTTCAAATTCATTGTTCCCTGGTTTATTCATTTGCGCTTGTCGCTCTTGACGGTCTTCGAATGATCGGCGATCTTCTTGAACGCGCGGTCAATCTCAGGAAGCTGCTCCTCGATGCCATGCTCTTTGGCGGCATCCTGAAACCGCTTGAATTGTTCTTCCGACGTAAGCTCTGGCTCTTTCTTCTTCGGCATCCTGCGCTTCCTGCGGCTGCGAAGAAGCTGCGGGGCGTGCGGAGCACCGTCTTCCTTAGTCAACCGTCGTTCGATAGGTCAGGCGTTTCCCAACAACACCCTCGACCATCTTGGCCGCGCGGGTTTCATCGTTCACGCCTCTGGCGATACGATTATTGTACCTGAAATCGAATTCTGCAAGATACCTATGTAAATGGCGCTCGGCGCAATGCTGATAAACGCCCTTCATGCCGCGCTTGAAGATCGAAAAATAGCCTTCGAGGGTGTTGGTGTGGCAATCGCCGCGAACATACTCACCCTTGCCATGATCGACCGCGTGGTGCTCTTTGAACTCCCGGCCAATGGTCTTGTAGATATTGGCTTCGTCGGTCATCAGAACCAATTCCCATCTCAGGTTTTTGTCGATGATTGGGTAGACGTTTTCCGCGTTCGCTTTGTCAATCCGAAAACTGCGGACATCGCCGCCGCGCTCGACCAAGCTGAGAACCGCCTGCTTGTGAGCGTAGCCGCGAGCGCCCTTTGGCTTCACTTCGCCGTCCTTCTTGCCGATGAAGGTTTCGTCAAACTCGACAATCTTGCCTTCGCCCCCGAGCGGAGTCGCAAGGCTGCCAGTCCGCATCGCCTCGCGGATGCGATGCGACATGAACCAGGCAGTCTTGAGGGTGACGCCGAGGGTGCGGTGGAGTTGGTTTGAGGAGATGCCTTTCTTCGACCCGGCGATGAGGTAGAAGGCTTGAAGCCAGATGTGCATCTGGACGTGGCTCGATTCGAATATGGTGCCGACTTTGACGTTGAACTGCTTCCGGCAGGCATAGCACTTGTAGAGCCCAATCCGAGTTGCTTTGCCCTGCATTTTGCTAATGCGTTCTTTCTCGCCGCAGTGAGGACAAACCGGGCCTTCCGGCCAAATGCGGGCTTCAACCCAAGCGTAGGCCGCTTCTTCGTCTTGCAAATGTTTCTGCTTGAGCAATGACATAGGGCTATCTCCTTGATTTTGTTATAGCCCTGATAGTTGGGTTTGGCAAGTATAATATCGCCAAAAATAGAGTCGCTTAACCTTCTTTGTTCGAAAAGAAATAACGATAAAACATGCTTGTTTTCAACGACTTAAAGGATATCGTTCGCCTTTCGTGAACTTCGGGCCGCTCTCGGCGGGTATTTTTTGGAATTTTCGGGGCGCGAAATGAAGGCCGGAAGAAAAGCCGGTAACCATCTTGGGTTAAGGCAAAATTCGCGCGGCAACGGGCCGTTTACCATGATGCGAGGACCGTAGCTCGGGTTCAGGCCGGGAAGAGGCATTTGGGTCTGTAGCCTGAATTTCCGTTGAGAGGTCGAGCGGCCGTGCAAAAAGTTCGGCTCGGGTTGTCTACGCGGATGCTCTTAGGAACGGGGCAAGATGCGAACCTTTAACGCACGAATGAGGCTGTCCGGTTCTTTTTTGTGACATTCGGCGCCTGTCAAGGCGGCGCCGGCGCTCGTTCATGAGGCTCTCCCTTCGTCAATAAGCGATTTAGTATTCTCCAAGGCCACAAGGTCTGGATCATGAGCGGCGGGGGCTTGCGCGGTCGTGCGCTTTCGGCCATCTTGAATGCATGAATGAGAAATTGCCAGCATCCTTGAGCAGGTCTACGAGCTAACTGCCTTAGAGCGTGCAGAGCTTATCGACGCGCTTACCGATGTGGCCGGAGCCGAAGTTCTCGATCCGGCCTATCTAAAAGAAATCGAAGACCGGCTCGCCGCTTACGACCGTGGCGAGGTGGAAGGTCTGGACGCCTACGAAATTACAATGCGCGGCCCTGCTACGAAATGAATCTACTTGGACGGCACGCCGCCCGGCGCGAGCCATGCGCTTGCGGCTGACCCTAGAACCGCTGCTGAGTTCGTTCGCAAACACTGGCATTCGATAGACAAGGCGCCGGGCTCAGTGGCGGGCATTGAACATATTCTCCCCCCAAAGAGACGCCCCAAAACCAAGCCGTAAAATCGGCGCCAAAATTGATCGAATACGCGGCTTTGCAATTGCTGGTTCATCCAAGCTAGATTTTGTCATCACACACACAATCGACCGGCATGAATAATGAAACTCGTCATCTTGCCTGCGGCGCTCGCAGAATTTCAAAATGCAGTCGCCTATTATGAAGAGCAGGCGCCTGGGCTTGGAGACCAGTTCAGGCAAGAATATGTCAAGACCCTTGATCGCATAAGCGAATTTCCAAAGGTCCACCCGAGAAACAGCGAGTTTACGCGGCAGTGCAGGTTCCGGCGCTTTCCGTACGCAATCGTTTATCGCATTGATCCCGGCAAGATTGTTGTGGCAGCCGTTGCTCACCTGAAGCGAGACCAGCGTTATTGGCGAGGCAGGCTTTCGTAAGCGGGGCCGCATCCGACAAGTTTCAGGTAAAAGCGCGATGCGGCGTTTCAGAGGATTTCCGCAGCTGGAGGTCAAGCGGGCGACATATTTTCCGGACCGTATATCCGCTCCCGACCCCGAGCAGCCGAATGCGCCTCTTGTGCTGGGCAAGGTCTTGCGATATGGCCCACGCGTTGACGAAGCCGCCGCAGCCCGGATGGCGCTCGCGGCATGAGGAGCCCGCCGAGCGTCTCACAGCATCCGCTGGCAGCAGGGCTCTCGCTCTCCTTTTTTCCCTTCCGGCAAACGCTCACGGCGGGCGGGGCTGACCGTTTTCATCTGCGCGGTTTCCAGGCCGGACCCGGGGGTAAGTCACCAGCCTTTTCAGGCTCCGGGCCTGATGCGCAAACGCGAAACAATCGCGTCCCTATTTGCAATTCAAAAACAAAGCGTAAACAGATTGTCCAGCCAAGTTTAAGAAATATTAACTCATTAAGCATCCTATCACGATGGTACGGTAAGCGTTCAGAAAGGTGGATGACCAAAGCGTTTCCGCTTGCCGGGAGTAGAGTAGGGAAAGTTGAGGTTATAATGCGTATAGGGCTGAAAGTGGGGCTGTTGGCGGCCTTCATCGCTTGCGGGGCATTCGTTGCCGCGAAAGCGCAGGAAGAAAAATCGTATCTTCCTCCGGGTTGGTCCCAGGGCCAGTCCGAAACAACGGTTAACAAGTCGCGGACGCCGAAAACGGTGCACGCAAGGCCCGTCAGGCATGCCACCGTTCACGTCAAGAGAAGGCGCCTGGCTGCGGTTCATCATTATCACAATTATCACAGGAAGATCAGAGTAGCCCACCATTGGGGTTACTACCGCCCGCGCTATGCCTATTACCGGCCGGCTGATGGTTCCTGGGTTCTTGTCCGGGCTCTTTGGCTGGTAGGTGCTCCGAGAGTGCCTTTTATCATCCATTGCTTTCTCGTGCCGCGGGCCTTAGCTTTCGGCGGGCTTTTCGCGGCATGAGGCAATCGGATGAGGAAAGGCACAGGTCGTTGGCTGAGGGCTGCCAGGCCTATCCCGGTTGGCGATTGCGGTTTTATGCGCGGCGTCGTGCGGCCTCGTCGGCGTGGCTTTGGCGGCGGAGGATAACGCGGCGCGGCCCTCGGATTTCGTGGGTTCGGCCGTTTGCACCGGATGCCACGAAGGGCAGGGGAAAGCCTGGAAGGCGTCGCAGCACGCGCACGCCATGCAGGACGCCACCGAGGGCGACCGTGCTCGGCGATTTCAACGACGCGCGCGCCTCGCATTTCAGCTCCAGGGCGCGCTTCTACCGCAAGGATGGGCGGTTCTTCGTAGCCACCGAGGGCAAGGACGGCAAGGAAGCCGAATTCGCGGTCAAGTACACCTTCGGTGTCGATCCCCTTCAGCAATATCTGGTCGAGTTTCCCGACGGGCGCTTGCAGGCGCTGCCCTATGCCTGGGATACGCGAGCCAAGGCCGAAGGCGGCCAGCGCTGGTTCCATCTCTACCCGAACGAAGACATCCCGCCCTCCGATGCGCTGCACTGGACGGGACCGCAGCAGAACTGGAACTATATGTGCGCGGAGTGTCACTCGACGAACGTGCGCAAGAATTACGACGCCGCGAAAGACAGCTTCAAAACCACCTTCTCCGAGATCAGCATCGGATGCGAAGCCTGCCACGGGGCGGGCGCTGGCCATATTCACTGGGCGCAGAACGGACGCCCATCCGATGTGGCGCATAGCGGATTTCCATCCACGCCCGCACCGCGAAGCGGGATTTCCTGGCATCCGGACGCGAGAACGGGCAGCCCTTCCGCGTCGTCCTCCGCCGTTGCCGGGGGGGTGAACGAAACCTGCGACCGGTGTCACTCCAGGCGCGGCCAGTTCTCTGAGACCTGGCGTCCGGGCCAGCCTTTGACCGACACGCATCTGCCCGCTTTCCTGACCAGCGACCTGTTCGAGGATGACGGGCAGATGAAAGACGAGGTGTTCAACACCTCATCCTTCCAGCAGAGCAAGATGTTCGCGAAAGGCGTCGTTTGCACCGACTGCCACGATCCGCACAGCGGCAAGCTGAAGGCGTCGAAGAGCGAAGTCTGCTCGCAGTGCCATGACCCGCAAAAGTTCGCGGCAACCGCGCATACGGGCCACGCGCAAGGCGCTGGTTCGCCTGACTGCATCGCCTGCCATATGCCAGCGCGAACCTATATGGTTGTCGATCCCCGGCACGATCACTCGTTCAGGGTTCCACGGCCCGACCTCACCGCCAAGCTCGGCACGCCGAACGCGTGCGCGTCCTGTCACAAGGATCGCGATGCCGCCTGGGCCGCCGTGGCAATCGAGAAATGGCGCGGACCGGTGCGCAAGGGTTTCCAGACCTATGCCGAGGCCTTTCACGCGGCGCGTCTCGATCTGCCCGAAGCGGGCGATCTGCTTCTGAAAGTCGCCCAGGACCCGGCAGCCCCGGCAATCGCCCGTGCAACCGCCCTTGAGGCGCTGCGAGACCGGCCCTCCTCCGCTGCCGAAGCCGAAATCGAGCGTGGCTTGCGCGACCCGGACCCGATGGTTCGCCTCGGGGCGTTGAGGGCCATGGAGCAATTGCCGGTCGATGTCCGCTGGACGGAAGGGAAGGCGGCGCTCTCGGATCCTGTTCGGGCGGTGAGGATGGAAGCGGCCGCTCTGCTTGCAGACGTTTCCCTGCCGAACATGACCAGCGCCGAGCGGAACGCCTGGGACAAAGCCTCGCAAGAGTACGTCGCGGCGAAGCGGTTCAACGACGACCGCAGCGAAGAGCGCGCCAATCTCGCCCATTTTTATGTGAAGCAGGGCAAGGCCGATCTCGCGGAGCAGGAGTATCTGGCCGCAATAAAGGTTGCGCCGCGGCAGGCGCCGCCGCGAGTCGATCTCGCCGATCTGTACAGGGGGGCGGGGCGGGAGGCGGAAGCCGAAACTGTGCTGCGCCAAGCGATTTCGCAGATCCCGGAGGCTGCGGCGGCGCATCACGCCCTTGGCCTCGCACTCATCCGGCAGAAACGGTATGCCGAGGCGATCGCGAGCCTGAAGCGCGCGACCGTACTGGAACCGGCGCAGCCTCGCTACGCGTACGTCTACGGGGTGGCTCTCCAGTCTTCGGGGCAGGCGGATGAAGCGCGCCGCGTGCTTGCGGCGGCGCTGCTTGCAAGCCCCTCCAATATCGAGATTCTGACCGCGCTCTTGCAGGATGCGCTCAAGTCACACGATTACAAAGGCGCTCTCTCCTATGCCGAGCGTCTACGCATCCTTCGCCCGGACGACGCTTCTCTCGCCCAGTTCATCGAGCGCTTGCGCACCGAAGCCAGCCGATGAGAATGCCGGAGCGGCGGGCTTGATGTGGAGGGTTTGAGAGAAAGCTGTGAATCCAACTGGCACTATCAAGTGAGCGATTTTCGCTTCGTTTTTTGTCTGTGATTTGTACTGTCTATAAACCGCGGCAGCGACGCCGGCCGCGGTTCCATGGAGACGTGCCGCGAAGGCGCGCTGCTCTGCTACCAAGCCCAGGGCCAGAACCAGCCGCACCCGCACCCGCAGCCGCAGCTTCTCACGACGTAGACGCGAGTGGCGCAGCAGTGATGGCGATAATGACGGACGGGCCTATAGCAGACGCTCACGGCGTTGTTAGAAACCTGCAGCCCCTTGGCGGAGTCTGCGGACAAGGCAAAAGCACTTCCTGAAAACGCAGTCGCCGCCAGCATGGCGGCAGCAATAGCAAGTTTTTTCATATAGATCCTCAATCGCTGAGCAGCAGCAGTGCTGCGGAAAGAACCGTAAGCTGGACAAATACTTAGGGCAAGCGAGGGAATAACATTTTTATGTAGTAACCCTAATTTCTGTATCCCCTGCAATGAGCGAGCTAAATAGCCACCCCAACGCGGCTGTCAAAGGTTTGAAGAGTGCCAGTCAGCCGCTCGCTCGGCACGATCCGCGGCTATGACATGCGGCCGCGGATCTGACGCCGGTATACGTTCAACGCTTGTCCTTTCATCCTAGAAGGGCCAGAGCCAGAATCCGCCCCAGCAACCCGTATAACAGCCGCAACCCTTCACGACGTAGACGCGAGTGGCGCAGCAGTGATGACGATAATGACGAACGGGCCTATAGCAGACGCTCACGGCGTTATTAGAAACCTGCAGCCCCTTTGCAGAGTCTGCGGACAATGCGAACGCGCTTCCCGGAAAGGCAGTCGCCGCAAATACGGCGGCGGCAAACGCAAGTTTTTTCATACAGATCTCCGATTGCTAAGCAGCTGGAGCGCTGCCGTAGTAATCCTAGCGTCCATATATTTAGAGTAGGTTAGGGCGCTGAGATTATTTTTAAGTAAATATTATCATAAATTCTTCATCTCCTTCAGGATAGGCTGGCGCACCTTTGGTAAAGAGGGCCAAAACCTCTTGCTCACGTCTTAATATTTAACCTTCAATCCTATGACTGGCCGATGCTTGATCATGTCGAATTCGTATCTGTTCCGGCCTTCACCCTGAACATAGTCCACTGACAAAGCGCGTTAGCCGAGATAAGCAGAAATGCCATAGGTGGGTGCTTTCATGATCTCGTAGTTGAGGGCGCCGAGCACATTCCAGGAGAACTGGCTTCGCGCGCCGAAGCCGCCGATGTCGCCGCAGCAATTTCCCGCAGCGTCAGCAGCCGCACCGAGGGGTTGAAGAAGAACGCCGACGGTTCGGTCGACGTCTATTTCGCCCGAGCGCATCGGCAGGGCTGGAGCTGGGAAGACCTGGCGGCCGGGCGAGATCGAGTTGCAACCTTAGAACCAGCGGGGCGGCGACTTTCTCGCAAGAGGGGCGCGCCGCTATGCCGGGAGAACGGATCTCACGGGCTTTTGATGATTTGCAAAAGAAACGGTCACGCTTTAGCTTTAGTCATGGCAGCTATTCCGATTGCAAAGGCCACTGTGCATGGCACGGGCTTTGCTGTTATCAGGACGTGTCTACAAAAATGGGGACTGTGTATGTTGGGAATTGGTGACAAGCTTCCGCCGTTCGAGGTTATGGGCGTGAAGCCCGGGTTCAATGTTCACGAGGAAAAGGGGCAAAGCGCGTTCGAGACGCTGAACGAGGCGAGCTTCCCCGGCAAGTGGAAGATCATCTTTTTCTACCCGAAGGACTTCACCTTCGTTTGCCCGACCGAGATTGCCGAGTTTGCGAGGCTGGCGAGCGAATTTTCCGACCGCGACGCCGTGGTTCTCGGCGGGTCGAGCGATAACGAGTTCTGCAAGCTCGCATGGCGGCGCGACCATAAGAGCTTGGATAAGCTCAGCATTTGGCAATTCGCCGACACGAAAGGCTCGCTCATCGACGGTCTCGGCGTGCGCTCTCCCGCGGGCGTTGCCTACCGCTACACCTTCGTTGTGGATCCCGAAAACACGATCCAGCACGTGTATGCGACGAACCTGAATGTCGGCCGCAACCCCACTGATACGCTTCGCGTTCTCGACGCGCTGCAAACCCAGGAATTGTGCGCCTGCAACCGCGCTGTCGGCGGCGCCACGCTGAAGGCGGCCTAAGGCTGCCTTTTCGTCTGACTTACCGCCTGGGATGTCGGTCCTCCGACATTTCAGGCGACGATGTGTCGCGTTTCGAACATGGATGATGATGCCGATCGAAGCCCTCGATCGTGATTGCCCTATGGCGAGCAGGCCTCGGTGTCATGTTCGGCTCGGCAGTGTCGGTGCTCCTGTAGGCAGAGGCTCAAACGATAGCCTGCCGCGCGGCCCGAACCCGCGCGTGTCTTATGCAGGGCGCTGCGAGGGCTGAGGCTCGGCGGAACAGTTTGCCGGGCAGGCGAATTCACACCCAATCCGAGCCTCTCGAAGCAGGGTGAAATGAGCATGAAAGCGTCATCAAAGTCGCCGCAACAGACGATTGTCCGCGCCGTGGAAGCGCAACCCCATCTCGACCTCGACAAAGGGCAGGAGACCCAGCCCTGGAGAACCTTGACGGACCTCCCCATCGCGCTCGACGAACAGACGCGAATGCAGAGCATCGAAGCCCTGAACCAGCTGCTCGCCGACACGATCACGCTCAGGGACATGTACAAGAAACACCACTGGCAGGTGAGCGGCCCGACCTTCTACCAGCTTCACCTTCTCTTTGACGCGCATTACGAAGCGCAGGCGGAGTTGGTCGACACCATCGCCGAACGGATCATGTCGCTCGGAGGCGTTTCGGTTGCGATGGCGCACGATGTCGCCGAAATGACCATGCTCCGGCGCCCGCCAAAGGGGCGCGAGACGCCCGCCATGCAGATCACGCGTCTCGTTGAGGCACATCGTCACATCCTGGCCGAATCCCGGCAGGGGGCCAAGGCCGCGGCGGACGCGGGCGACGACGGCACGAACGACCTTCTCGTCAGCGATGTCATCAGGCTGAACGAGAAGCAGACGTGGTTCCTCGCCGAGCATCTCGTGGCGGCGCGGCTCGAATAGCTAGTACAGCCCGAGGCAAGTTCGCACTCCCTTCGCCGCACCGAACTTGCCTCGGATAAGCTGTACTAGAATCAATAAGTTGTTAGTACGCCCTATCCGCGGGAAGTCCTGTCAGCGCCCGCAGCAAGTGGGTCAGGACTTCCCGCGGGGCGTACTAGCCGTTGCCCCGAATACTCAGTAGGCTGGCCCGCGCCAGGGCATCTGCTTATCGAAAGTGTTGAGGCTGTCCTGCCATTTCGTGACAAGCTGGGGCGCGGGCCGGTCGAGGCCGGCCCTGTTGGAACCTGGCAGGATCCGTTCAGGCGCGGCCTGCTCTCCGGCTTCCCTGTCGTGTTGGGCCAGCCAGGTCTGAATCAGCTCGGCGCCGCTTTTGAACCGGGCGAAAATCGAAGTCATGGACAGCCGCACGTCGTCGCACACCTGCGGATTGCGTTGGCAGAATCCGCGCATGTCGTTGACGGTCTGCTCGGCGGATCTGATCAATCGCCGATTGTCATCGCGAGAGCTGGGCAGGAACAAGCAGATCAGCGTCATCCAGAAACCCAGGCGGAGCAAAAAAAGCATAACGCAACACCCATGGCCACACCTGGCTAAGTACTCTAGGTCTGAGGAACAAAATAAACGAGAAGCCGGATCGGAAAGTTTTAGAGGTATTTTCTCAAGCTGGATTTGGATGACTTGAATTTGATGTGTAAATAAAGAAACTCGTTCCCGTCATTATTACCCGCGCCTTTCCGCGCATAAACCATCTTTCGCTAAATGGGGCTTTGTGCGATTATCCCGCCATGACCCGGTTGCATGCGCGTTTGACCCTCTTCGCAATCACTGCGATCTTCCTTGCGACAGCGAGCAATGCGCTGTTTCTGCAAGACCGCAGGCGCCTGGGCTTGCCCAGCACAGCAGTCTCGCTGACCCAATTCCCCACGGACAAAGGCGCGCCGGACTCCAGCGCGCCGCCATGGGAGCAGGACGCGAGGGGGCCTCGCCTGCACGTCGCGCTGCGCCGCGAACTCGGCCGGAGGGGTTATGCGAGCCAGCTTCAGTCACGCACGGACGGGCTTAAGCTTGCCGTTCTCGCCTATGAGTTCGACAACGGCCTGCTCTTGACGGGCGAGCCCAGCGACGAGTTGCTGAAGCGCATTCTTTTCGACCTCAATCAAGGCCCGCGCGGCTCTTTTGCCGATCGGGCGGAGGTGAATGGAAAGCTTGTGATCGAAGTCCAGAAGATGCTTCTGGGGCTCGGGTTTTTCCGCGGTACGTTTTCGGGCCGGATGGACGTCTGGACCACGAATGCAATCAGGGATTTCGAACGGCATCGCGGCATCCCGATCACGGGCCGCCTGACCGATCAAACTCTGCTTGAGCTGATTACCTATTCAGGCCAGCCCATCCGGTTTGCAGCGGGCTGAAGTCCCCTGCGCACGCACTGATGCTGAAAAGGCACGGCTCCCCAGGGAAGACGGTGCGCTGTAAACAGTTACACTTTTTGCCCTGGCGCCCGGTAAACAAAGTCTTAACAGTTTCGCTCAAAGCGTGACTTGTTTCGGCGATTCTCTTTGTTCGGAGGTGGGAAGAGCTGGTGTCAAAACTCATTCACATCGGGCGGGCATGGGAAGCGCAATCGCGCGGCACGGCAAGAGGGTGGCAAAAGGGCGCAGCTTCGCGCTGGCGGGATTGGCATCGCTTTGCCTGGTCGCCGGATGCACGCCGCTGCTTAATCCGCACGTGCCCACGCCGGACCTCGATATTCCGGATGCCTATATCGGGAAAAGCGCCAGCCCCGCGAAGCCGGCCGCCTCGCCTTACGAGTTCGCGGTTTTCAAGTCGAGGAAGCTGACCGAATTGATCGCGCTGGGGCGCGGGTTCAACTTCGATATCGGTGCGGCGATTGCCCGCATCCAGGAGGCGGAAGCGCAAGTCCGGATCGCGACTCAGCCGCTCGTTCCTCTCATTCAAGCCAATGGCACAGCGAGCCAGAGCCTGACGAACGTCGGCGGTCAGGCCATCCGGACAACGTCAGTCATTGCCCAATTGAATGCAAGTTATACGATTGATTTCTGGGGGCAGAACCGCGCACTCCTGTATGCTGCCATAGCGAACCAGTACAACCAGAGCTTTGCTGCTGCAACTGTCGCTATTTCTACCGATGCAAGCGTTGCGAATACCTATTTCGAAGCGATTGGCACCCAAGAGCTGATTGACATATCGAAGCGAAACCTGGATGCCGCCAAGCAGATATTGAAGGCCATCCGGGACCGCTTTGCGGCGGGAACTGCGAGCGGCCTCGATGTGGCGCAGCAGGAAACGCTCGTCGACAATGTTGCGGTCACGATACCGCCGCTCGAACGCCAGCTTGAGCAGTTCAAGCACGCGCTGGCGGTGCTGGTCGGCACGGCGCCTGAGTTTTTCAGTTACAAAGGCGACAAACTTTTCTCGATTGCAGTCCCTACCATACCAGCCGGCTTGCCGTCGGAGCTCTTGTGCCGGCGGCCTGACATAGCGAGCGCCGAAGCTCAGCTTTCGGCACAGAAGTTTGATGTTTCATCGGCTCGGGCCGCAATGTTTCCAAGCATCCAGCTTACAGGCAACGGCGGCTTCGAGAGTGTAGCCTTGGCATCTCTATTCCAGCCGCAAAGCCTTTTCTACAACGCGGCGGTCGGCATAACCCAGCCTCTTACGAACCTCTATCAGTTGCAGGCTCAGCTCGATCTTCAGCGCGCCACATATGGAGAATACCTTCAGGATTATCGCAAGGCGATCGTTTCCGCGTTCCAGAACGTTGAAGATGCCTTGATTGCTTACGCCAAAGATGCCGAGCAGGAGCGCCTGCAACACGCGGCGGTTCTGTCCGCGAGGAAAGCCTTCGATCTTTCGCAAGCGCAATTGAAGGGCGGCATCATCGATGTGACGACGCTTCTCCAGGTTGAACAAACCTTGTTCACGGCCGAGATTGCGTACGCGCAAATCAGACAAGCTCGCCTTCAGGCTGCGGTTACCCTATATCAGGCGCTGGGCGGTGGGTGGTACAAGCCATTCGACACTGCAATCGCCGAAGTTGCGTCGGTCATAGAAGTAAAAGCAAGGGTGCCATGAGAAGGCTTCTGCCCTACCTCGTTTTTTTGGTTGTAACGGGCGGCCTGATCGCTTTCGTTTACAAGGACCGCATTTTTCCGCCTCAGGCCGGGGCCGATGGGCCGCCGCAAGGCGTGTCCGGCGCGCCGGGAAGAGGTCCGCAGGGCAGCTTCCGCAGGGCCGGACAGGTTGTTCCGGTGGTCGCGGAGAAAGCGCGGATCGACAACGTTCCGGTCTACTTGACCGGTGTGGGCACCGTTCAGGCCTTCAACACGTCGATTGTCCGGACCCAGGTTAGCGGCCGGCTTGTTGACGTGCCCTACTCCGAAGGCCAGGACGTCAAGCAAGGCGATATCCTCGCCGTAGTGGACCCCGCGATTTACCAGGCCGCTTATGACCAGGCCGTTGCTCAGAAGGCGAAGGATGAAGCTGTCCTCGCCAATTCGCGTCAGGATGCAAAGCGATATGCTGACCTTGTAAAGACGAGCGCCGCGACCCAGCAGCAGGCCGACACGGCGAAATGGGCTGTCCAACAAAATGAAGCCCAGGTGGTGCTCGATCAAGCCTTGATCGACAACGCCAAGACGAACCTGGACTGGACCAAGATCAAAGCTCCGTTCAGCGGGAGGACGGGCATAAGGCTCGTCGATAAGGGCAATCTCGTCAGCGCAACGGATGCCACCGGCATTGTGATCATAACCCAGCTGCACCCGATCGCCGTTGTCTTCACGCTGACGGAAAACACGGTGGCTAGCATCCTCGAGGCTCAGGAGAAAGGCCCCGTGCCCTTGCAGGCGGAGACCGGCGCAGGCGTCCTCGGAGAGGGAACGGTGTCCGTCCTCGACAACCAGATCGACCAGACCACGGGCACTGTGAAGATCAAGGGCATTTTCCCGAATGACAAGAACCGGCTGTGGCCGGGCCAGTTTGTCAACGTGAAGCTCAAGCTGAAGACGTTGGAGAACGCGATCGTTGTGCCTTCGGTGGCGATCCAGCAAGGCGCGAACGGAAGCTATGTTTATCTCGTCACGCCTGAAAACACGGCGAAGCTCACCTATGTGAAGGTGGTTCAGGAAGGTGAGAAGCAGGCGGTGATCGGTGAGGGCGTCGCGTCAGGCGATATGGTCATTACGAGCGGGTTTGCGAGCCTGCAGGATGGCGCGAAGATAAAGCTCGACACAGGTCACGGCGGCGGAACTCCGTCCGCGAGCGCGGCTCCGGCGCAGGAAAATGGGGCAAAGCCCGCGGAAGAGGGGCCGAAGGAAGGGAAGCCCGAACGCAGGCGGCACAGGAAAGAAGCCGCGGCTGAAGGGGACGCTGCCGCGGAGGAGCAATTCCAACCTTCGAAGAAGCCGGCGCAGCCCGCCGGTCAGGCGGAAGCCGCGACCGTTGAGGGCTCCCGCAAGCCATGAGTATTTCCGCGCCCTTTATCGCGCGCCCCATTGCCACCTCGCTGCTTGCTGTCGCCGTGCTTTTGAGCAGCGTGCTTGCCTATTCCTTTTTGCCGATTTCTTCGCTTCCGCAGGTCGACTTTCCCGTCATCCAGGTGACGACCCAGCTTCCCGGCGCGAATGCGGACACCATGGCGCGGCTCGTCACCGCGCCGCTTGAGCGGCAGCTCGGGCAGATCCCGTCGCTCGAAGGCATGAGTTCCACAAGCTCGCAGGGATTGAGCCAGATCACGCTGCAGTTCAATCTCGACCGAGACATCAACGCCGCGGGGCAGGATGTGCAGTCGGCGATCAGCGCGGCGGGCGGCACTCTTCCGCAGAACCTGCCTTATCCACCCGTCTATGCGAAGGTCAATCCATCCGATCCGCCGATTCTGACCATCGCGCTGACATCGACCGGCCTTTCCATGGAAAAGCTGAGCGATCTTGCCGACACGCTTCTGGGCCCGAGGCTCAGCCAGATTTCCGGCGTTGGCCGCGTCACGATACAGGGCAACATCCGGCCCGCGATCCGCATCCAGGCCAACCCGCTGCAACTTTCCTCCTATGGGCTGGCGCTTGAGACCCTGCGCGCCGCGATTGCGAACGCGAATGTGACCGGCTCGAAGGGCGTGCTTAGCGGATCGGACAAGGCGTTCCTGATCGGGGCCAACGATCAGCTCGAAACCGCCAAGGCCTACGAAGACATCGTGGTGGCCTACAACAACGGCGCGCCGGTTTTGCTGCGCGACGTCGCCACCGTCATCGCGGGCCTTGAGAACAATAAGGTTGCCGCGCGTTACAATGGCATGCCCGCCGTCATTATCGACATCCAGCGCCAGCCGGGCGCGAACATCGTCGGCACCGTCGACCGCATCCAGAAAATCCTGCCCAAGCTTGCAGTTGCACTCCCCGCCGGCGTGAAGTTGCGGGTTGTTGCGGACCGCACGGGCACCATTCGCGCGTCTGTCCGGGACGTGCAGCGCACGCTCGTGCTCAGCGTGGTGCTTGTCGTTCTGGTCGTGCTCCTGTTTTTGCGCACGCTGAGCGCAACCGTCGTGGCGGGCGTGACCCTGCCGCTGTCGCTGATCGCCTCCTTCGGCATCATGTATTTTGCGGGCTTCAGCCTGGATAACCTCTCGCTCATGGCGCTCACCATCGCGACGGGCTTCGTGGTCGACGACGCCATCGTGATGATCGAAAACATCATGCGCTACATCGAGAGAGGCGAGACCCCGATGGCCGCCGCCTACAAGGGCGCGGGCGAGATCGGGTTCACCATCATATCGCTGACCGTCTCGCTCATCGCGGTTTTCATCCCGCTTCTCTTCATGACGGGCATCGTCGGGCGGCTCTTCCGCGAGTTCGCGCTGACGCTGACCATCGCGGTTCTCACCTCCATGGTGATCTCGCTCACGCTGACGCCGATGATGTGCGGGCGGCTCTTGCGCCTGCCACGCCATGGCCAGAGCGCGCCCTGGTATGCGAGGCTGGCAGAAGCGCCCATTACCGCGCTTTATGCGTTCTACCGGGTCACCCTCGATATCGTGCTGCGATTTCGGAAGGCCACGCTGGTCGTGGCGGCGCTGACGCTCGTTCTCACGATCACGATGTATCTGGCCATTCCGAAAGGCTTTCTGCCGGATCAGGACACGGGCTTTTTGACGGCGCAGACGGAAACAGCCTCCGATGTGTCGTTCGATCGCATGCAGGCGCTTCAGGCCACCGTCGAGAAAATGATCCGTCGAGACCCTGACGTTCTCGGCGTCGTTTCGGTGGTCGGCGTGGGAACGACGAACCCGACGCCAAATCTGGCTCATTTCGCGCTGACCCTGAAGCCGAAGAACGATCGCGCGGCGAGCGCAACCGATATCATGAAGCGCCTCACGGCTGCGACAAGGAACATTCCGGGGATCAACACGACATTCCAGATCGTGCAGGACATCCAGATCGGGACGGCGCGGAGCAGCACGCAGTATCAATACATCATCGTCGGGCTCGACCGTGAAGGCTTCTCGGGCTGGGCCAACAAGCTGGAAGCCGAGCTGAAGCACGACAGGCGCCTGATCAATGTCTCATCGGACCTTCAGGAGGACGGCAACGCCGTCCTGATCAAGACCGACCGCGTGATTGCGGGCAGGCTCGGCGTTACGATGCAATCGCTGAACGACACGCTTTACGATGCGTTCGGGCAGCGGCAGGTCTCGACGATCTACGGGCAGTCGAACCAGTATCGGGTGATCCTGGAAGTCGATCCGAAGTTCCAGACCGACCTTGCGGCGCTCGCCTCGATCTATGTCCCCGGCAACGCCATAAGCAATTCCACAACCGGCAACTCGTTCTCCGGCCTTGCTTCGAGCGGAGGCGGCGGACCGACGGGATCGTCCATCACCGCGGTGCCTCCCATCGGACAGGGCCGTGGCTCGCAAGTCCCTCTTGCGTCATTTTCGACCATCGAGAAAACCACAGCGCCGCTTTCCGTCAACCACGTCCAACAATATCCGGCGGCAACGATCAGCTTCGATGTCGCGCCTGACGTATCGCTCGACGCCGCCGTCCAGGCCGTCGCAGAGGCGACCGCGCGCATTGGAATGCCGAGTTCCATCGTGGGCAGCTATACGGGCGCGGCGGCGGAGTTCAACGCCTCCCTTAAAAGCACGCCGTTCCTCATCTTCGCGGCGGTGGTGACGATCTACATCATTCTCGGCATACTTTATGAGAGCTTCATTCACCCGTTCACGATCCTGACGACGCTTCCTTCCGCCGGCATCGGCGCGCTGCTTGCGCTCGAATTTTTCGGCATGGAATTCTCGTTCATCGCGCTGATCGGCATCATCCTCCTGATGGGCATCGTGAAGAAAAACGCGATCATCATGATCGACTTCGCGCTCGACGCCGAGCGGCGCCGGGGCATGACGCCCCTGCAGGCGATCCGCGAAGCCTGCCTCCTTCGCTTTCGCCCCATCATGATGACGACGGTTGCGGCGCTGCTCGGCGCGCTTCCCCTGGTTCTCGGTCACGGCCCAGGCTCCGAACTCAGGACGCCGCTCGGCATCACGATCATCGGCGGGTTGCTGCTCAGCCAGTTCCTCACGCTTTATACAACGCCGGTGATCTACCTGGCGATGGATGGCTTGAAGCGCCGGATCGAGCGACTGTTCGGCGCCGAGGAGCCCCGCACAACACCGCCAGGTGGACCGGCCGCACTGCCGCCGCCGTCCGCAGCGCCTGCGGCGCCCGAAACCAGGGGCTAGGCTCGTATGAACCCGTCAGCGCTCTTCATCCGCAGGCCAATCGGGACCATCCTGCTCGCGGTCGGGATCTTTCTCGCTGGCGTTGTCGCCTATTCCAAGCTGCCGGTCGCGAGCCTGCCCAGCGTGGACATGCCCGCTGTGCGGGTCAGCGCTGCTTTGCCCGGGGCCGACCCCGAAACCGTTGCCGCCACGATTGCCGCGCCTCTCGAACGCCATATCGGCGAAATCGCGGGCGTGAACGAGCTGACCTCGACGAGCCAACTCGGCTCGACCAGCATCCAGGTTCAGTTCGACCTCTCGCGAAACGGAGACGATGCAGCGCGCGATGTGCAGGCGGCCATCAACGCCGCCCAGGCTGATCTGCCCACGACCTTGACGCGACGGCCAACGATCAGGAAATCGAACACCGCCGGCGCGCCGATCATGATCCTCGCCATGACGTCTCCGGTGAGACGGCCGACCGACTTGTATGACCTCGGCGATCTCATCGTCTCGACGCGCATCAGCCAGATCGACGGCATTTCGGAGGTCTTGATCGGCGGCGCGCAGACGCCCGCCGTGCGGGTCGTTGCCGACCCTGGGGCGCTTCAATCTCGCAGCATCGGTTTCGAAGACGTGCGTACGGCCATCACCCAGGCCAATTCGCTCGTGCCGATCGGAACGCTCGACGGCGCGGAAAAGTCAACAATCGTTACCACGAATGGGCAGATCACCACGCCTTCGGATTACGCAGCTCTTGTGGTGAAGGTGAAGAACGGCGACGTCGTTCGCATCGGCGACATCGCCCAGGTTTCCACGGGCACAAGCAACAGGCTTGCCGCGGGCTATTACGACAAAGACCCCGCTGTAATTTTCATCCTCTTCAAGACGCCGGATGCGAACGTCGTCAGCACGGTCGACCAGATTTACAAGCTCATGCCCGAGCTTCAGCGGCTGCTCCCCGCGGACGTCAAGCTCACCGTCCTCAACGACCGGACCAAGAGCATCAAAGCCAGCATAGCGGATATTCAGAAAACGCTTATTGCAAGCGTCGCGCTGGTCATGATGGTGGTGCTCATCTTTCTTCGCCGCGCGGTTCCGACCATTGCCGCAGGCGTCGCGGTGCCCCTCTCGCTCGCGGGCACCGTCGGGCTCATGTGGCTCTCGGGATATAGCCTCGACAATATTTCGCTTCTCGCCTTGACAATCTCCGTCGGCTTCGTTGTGGACGACGCCATCGTTGTCATCGAAAATTGCTACCGCAACATGGAAGCCGGGCTGAAGCCTCTCGAAGCCGCGCTTCAAGGCTCGCGGCAGATCGGCTTCACGATCATATCCATCAGCCTGTCGCTCGTGGCCGCCTTCATTCCGCTTCTCTTCATGGGTGGCCTGATCGGCCGGATTTTGGGCGAATTCGCGTGGACGCTGACCTATGCGATTCTGCTTTCGGCGGTCGTCTCGCTCACGCTCACGCCCATGATTTGCGGCCGTTTCATCCGCCGCCTCCCGCGCCCCCGCGAAACCTGGCTGGACCGGCGAATTGAGCCGCTTTTCGAAAGGCTCATAAGAGGTTACGAGCGCTCGCTGACCTATGCGCTGCACCACCGGTGGCTCATGCTCCTGGTCACGCTGACGACGCTGGCGCTGACCATCAACATGTACATCGTGATGCCGAAGGGCCTTATACCGCCGGGGGACGCCGGCCTCGTGATCGGGTACGCACGCGCGGCGCCCGAGGTTTCCTTCGACGCGCTCGAGGACATCCAGAAGAAGGTTACCGCAATTTTGGACTCCGACCCCGCCGTTGAGGGCGTCGCCGTCTCGATAGGCGGGACTTCCGGCTTCGGGCAGAGCAATCAGGCGCGCTTCTACATGGCGCTAAAGCCGCCCGAGGAGCGCAAAGAGAGCGCAATGGCGGTGATCGGCCGGTTGCGCAAAAAGCTGGCTGGGATCAAAGGCATCGATGTCACCATGTTTCCGGGCCAGGAACTTCAGTTCGGCGGCCGGCAGTCCCGCGCGCAATATCAGGTCACGCTTTGGGGACCGGATCTCAAGGAAATCAGCGAATGGCTTCCGAAGATCCAGGACCGCGTGAAGCAAGTGCCCGGCATCGTCGATGTCAATAACGACCGCGAAGCCGGCGGCCCGCAGGCCATGGTGACCATCGACCGCGTCAAGGCGGGCAAGTACGGCGTTGCGGTCAAGGATGTCGACGCGGCGCTCAATGACGCCTTCTCCCAGCGCGCGGTCTCGACGATCTATTCCTATCGCAATCAGTACAATGTGGTTCTGGAAGGGAACCTTGACATGCAACGCAGCCTCGAAGGGCTCGCACGTGTGTATGTGAAGGGCAGTCAGGGGCAGGAGGTGCCGCTTACGGCGATCGCGACGATCAGCGTGAGCTCAATGCCGCTTGTCGTCAATCACACCGGGCAGTTTCCCGCCGTGACGATCAGCTTCAACACGGCCCAGAATATTACGATCGGGCAGGTGTTGCCGCAGGTTCTGCAAATAGCGAACGATCTGCAGCTTCCGGATACTCTGCATCTTGAGCTTGCCGGGGAGACGCTGGCCTTGCAACAGGAGCAGACGTCCGAAGTCCTGCTCATCGTGGCTGCGCTGATCTCCGTCTATCTGGTGCTCGGCATCCTTTATGAGGATCTCGTCCATCCGCTCACCATTTTATCGACGCTGCCTTCAGCCGGGTTCGGTGCGCTGCTGACGTTGCATGCGACGGGGCAGGGGCTCTCCGTCATCGCTTTCATCGGCATCATCCTGCTCATCGGCATTGTGAAGAAGAACGGGATCATGCTCGTCGATTTCGCGCTCGACGCCGAGCGAACGAGGGGCATGTCGAGCGAGGATGCCATCCGGCAGGCTTGCCTCGAGCGTTTCCGGCCCATTCTGATGACCACGCTTGCGGCAATGTTTGGCGCGCTCCCTCTGGTTCTCGCTTCCGGTCCGGGGTCGGAGCTCAGGACGCCGCTCGGATATACCATCGTCGGGGGCCTCGCGGTCTCTCAGCTTCTGACGATCTACACCACTCCCGTGATCTACCTGTGGCTGGATCGTCTCCGCAGGCTGCGATGGGGAAGACGGAGGCCATCGCCGCTTCGCCTTCCTAGAGGCGCGTGACACGAACGGCGTTATTTCCGGGTGACCTTCGGGGCCGCCTTTGACTTTTCCTTATCGGTAGCAGCCTGCTTCGACGCCATCACGCGATCCATGCGGTCGAGGCGTTCCAGCTCGGTCAGGCGGTGTTTGACCTCTGCCATGAAATGACGGATGCGCTCGGCATTGCGGCCGAGATCGTGCTGTCCGAAGCGCGATGAGGACCGGATGTCGACTTTCGCCACCTTGGCCGACCCCGTCACACGGATCGCAATATCGTCGGTGAACCCGAAGAATAGCGTGCGGTCGACCGCCTCGATGTGTCCGCTTCTTGTGGCTTCGGGCGCCTGCTCATCGATGATCTTCCAGTTCAACGCTTTGACGACGTCGCGCACGGCTGAATAAACGTCGACCGAGGAACGCTGAATTTGAAGCGGCTTGATGTCCGGGTAGGCTTGGGCCTGGAGAGCGCTGAATGCCTGTTCGTAGTGAACAGGGTTTGCCTGGCCCTGGCGGATTTTTGCGACCCTGTCGAAGGAGGGAGGTGCTGCTGTGTCTGTAGTAACTTCGTAGAGCCGCGGCAACCTTAGAATACCCGGAAGCGACCACAAGGGCACGGCCAGCACGAGAGCGCTGAGAAAGATGGCGGCGAATGCGCGCCCGGCGCCGAGATGCCCTTCCTTCCAGATCGAGACGAAAGCCGCCACGGCCAAGACCAGACTGACGGCTGCAACGGCGACCGCGCCACCCAGAATCTTAAGCGCGAACGGGGTTGGCAGCCCGAGAAAGCGGTGCCAGATGAATGCCCCTACGAAGACGAGAACGGAGAGGACGGCGATCCTGTAGCTCCACACGGCTTTTCGAGAGAGGTGCTCGTAATAGCGCAAAGGGTCTCACTCCCCAGATAGCAAGTCAGATAATAACGATCGCGGCCGTCTTGCCATTTTTTTAAATGTAATCAAAAATTCGCTTGCACTGTCGCAATTGAGCCACCGAATCACTTGACGCTTGGTCTCGATCCCGACATTAGGGATTTAGCGTCGGTTAGTAAATAATGGAGTACGACCATGAGTGACGACTATCAATGGCGGCAACTTGGCTCGATCGTCAATGAGGTGCTTATGGACACGCGAACAAAAGCGATTCGGAATGGGACACAGGCGAAAGTTTCTCCCCGCGGGCTTCCCGGTCGCACTCAACAAAGACTGGACGGCGGGATGCGGCCGGAAGGCGGGATGCCCCGGAAGCTCGGGAATGGCTTTCTCAATCCAGAGTACCAACCGGCCGCGCCCGCGCAGCTTGAACTTCCCTTCGGCATCACGGCTACGCAGTCCGACTTCGGAAAGCCCCGCTCGCCAAGGGGCGTGCGGCTCACGTAAAGCCGCACGAAGGCTCAGTGCTGAGTGTCGGCTGTCTCGCTGCCGGACGATCCGCTTAGCTTGCCCCCCTTTCCTGAGCGGTTCGGCTTTTGAATCGCATCGGGATCAACCGCCTTGGAGGTGTCTTCAGCCGGAGAAGGAATAGACGTAACTTCGCCGAACCGATAGGTCACGGGCTGAACCGCGCTGCTTGCAACGCGAACCGGCGCAGGTACTGACGAGGATGCTGCTGTCGACGCGTTTGCATAGACCGGCGAGGCTGGTGCTTTCGCCGGGCGGAGGCTCGCAACGTGGGTCGGCGCCGCCGCACGCGTAATCACCGGCGAAGCAGAAGTGTCAGCCATCTCAACGGCCGCGGCCTGAGGTGTCGCCTGAGGCATGGCGGGGGCCTGCTGCGGGGTCGCCGCTGCGACCGCCACGGGCGCCGGAGCCGGCGTCTGCTGATGCGAAGGCGTTTCGCCCTTGTTCAAGCTGGCTAGAAGAGTTTGCGGCACGCCATCGATCCCTGGCATCTGAGCAGGATTGATTTTCGCGAACACGGGGCAGGGGCCACTGGGCGATGGATCGCCGCCGGGGAAAGACACATTGACGAGATACTGCTTGCCGCAAACCTTTACGACCGGCGGCTTTCCCGTTTCCTCGAAAGCGTCGTACCCTTCCTTGAGCTTGACCCAGAACGGATACCACTGGTTGAATCGGTGCCGCATCATGTTCCAGGTGGTCATGCGGAACGGAAGCGCCTGGACGTGGAACCGTGTTTGACCCGCATTGAAGGCTTCGCGAGCCAGAATAAAGATCTCTTCGATGTAGGCGTCGGTCATGGCGTAGCAGCCGGCGGATTTGCAATTGCCGTGCACCATGAGCGCCGAGCCCGAATGGCCGTTAACCTGATCGTATGTGTTCGGGAAGCCGATGTTGAACGCCAGATGGTAAAGGCTATGCGGGTTCATCTGAGCCCGGCTTACAGTGTAGAAGCCCTCGGGGGCCTGCCGGTCGCCCTGCTGCACCTTCGGACCAAGCTCGCCCGACCAGGCGCAGATGGGATAGGTGCGGAAATGCTGGAAGCGGCCATCCTTATACTTCCATACCTCAAATTCCGATTCTTCTTTGAAAATGCGAATGAATATCGGCGATTCCTGCTTCATCCCCTTGATGGCGAGAAGCGCCTGCGTGGAGGCTGGCAATTGGCGATCGCCTGGGGCGACGGCATCTTCGGAGCTAGAGCCGCCCATGCCAAGGAAATTGAGGCATCCGGTAAGGCAAACCAGAAGCGGCGCAACTAGAACGAAACGCGACACGACTCTCATTACCCTCAACTCCTGTACAACCACATTATCAGGAGAAGATGGATATTTTACGTTAAGAAACCGTTGCAATCCAGGATTGTATTTTAAGCGTTTCATCCTGAGGTTGTAAGCTCCTGATTCGCGTGGCCTATTTTTTGGGAATTTCCAAAGTTTTTAGGGCCAAATTGCGACAACAGGGGGTGGTGAAGGCGATCTAACGCCCTGGTGTAAGAGATCTCCCGATACTGAGGAACTTTTCCTGGCGCTGTTTACGAATGTCGGCGCCATCAAGGTTCTCGAAATCGGCGAGAGCGAGCTCAAGCGCGTCGCCCACGTTCGTCATGGCGGCATCGGGATCGCGGTGGGCGCCGCCAACCGGCTCCGGGATAATGCCATCGATGACGCCGAGCTGAAGCAGATCCTGCGCGGTGATCTTCATGTTGGTCGCCGCATCCCGGGCTTTCGCGCTATCCCTCCAAAGGATCGACGCGGCGCCTTCGGGGGAGATGACACTATAGATTGAATGCTCCATCATGAGAACGCGATTGGCGGAGGCCACCGCCACGGCGCCGCCTGAGCCGCCCTCGCCGATGATGATCGCGATCATGGGCACGGTGAGCGACAGGCAGCAGTCCGTCGAGCGCGCGATCGCTTCCGCCTGTCCGCGCTCCTCCGCTTCAATGCCGGGATAGGCCCCTGCTGTATCGACGAGGCTCAACACCGGCATCCCGAACCTGTCCGCCATCTGCATGAGCCGCACGGCCTTGCGATAGCCTTCGGGTTTCGCCATTCCGAAATTGTGCCGCAGCCGCCCTTGGGTGTCGGCGCCTTTTTCATGGCCGAGGATCATGACGGTGCGGCCGTGGAACTGGCCGAGGCCCCCGATTATCGCAAGGTCCTCGCCGAAATAGCGGTCGCCTCCAAGCGGGGTGAAGTCGACGACCAGCTCGCGGATATAGTCGCAGGTGTGCGGCCTTTGCGGATGCCTCGCAACTTGCGTCTTCTGCCAGGGATCGAGGCTCCCATAGGTTTCCACCAGCGCCGCCTGCGCTTTCTCCCGTAGCCGGGCAAGCTCCTCTTTGATGGAAACCGCGCTATCGCCGTCGCCAAGCGCGCTTAGCTCCTCGATCTTGCTTTCGAGTTCGGCAATAGGTTTTTCAAAGTCGAGATAGGTGCGCATCTGAGAGGGGGAGCGTGAGCCAAGGTATGGATTGCGATGTATGCCTAGCACGGCCCAAGGTCCAGGGCTAGTGCGCCGCTTCGAAGCGCTAAGGCTACCGGCATCGCGGTTTTCTCGCGACGAAGTGCGCGCCCCAGCAGCTTCGGGATCCGAATGCGGCCGTCTCCGAAACGGCCAGTAGAATCCCGCCCTTGGACCCGCAACAGTCTTTGCTGCTTCGCGACATGTATTCATATCAACTGCTGTCAGACCGGCATTCGTTTACGCCGTACAACCCAAACAATCGGCTAATTGTATTCAGGTCATCAGAAGTTTGTTGACAAAGGTTTATACCTGGTCTTGAATTTGAATTAGGAAACTTCCGTTCTGCATCCCCCAGGAATGGCGGAGCGCGGATTGCCTTGGATAACTGACGTCGCTGGCGGCCCGAAAACAGCGAGCGTCCTTGAGGCTGTTGCCAAAACAGTATTCGGCAGCCGAGGCCTTAAAATGTGCTGTCGATCACCAATGCGAAAACAATTGCTGCGGCGCTGAAATCAGCAACTGAGCACGCGCTTGGCGCGCATGTCACTGGAAAACTGCACACTTCTATTGGGCGTACACAGTGGGGCCGCCTTTTATTATTCTCGGAGATCATCGGAGGACAAATATTATGGTACGAACGAACACTTGGAACGGCTCAACAGCCGATTGGTACACGAGCGCTAACTGGAGCAACGGCATTCCCACAAACACCAGCGCTGTCGTCATCAACGGCGGTGAGCCTCAGCTTCAGAGCGGCGACGCTGGTTTTACCGTCGCCTCGATACGCATCGGCGGCGGCGGCCTTTTAATCAACGATCCTTTGCAAACGCAAAGCGTGCTCGGAAATGTCAGCATAGCCAGCGGCGGCAGCATAGAGGTCGACGCTGGCAGCAGCCTGGCGATTGGCGGAAATATGGGCATAGCGAGCGGCAGTTCAGTAAACGACCGTGGCGGCAGCCTGACCATTGGTGGCGGCTCCACGGTGGACGGAACCCTCTACCTGCAAAACGGCGGCTCCGTCATAACGCGTGGCAATCTGAGCATAACCAGCAGCGGCTATGTGGACGATGTCAACGGTCCAGGCAACAGCCTTACGATCGGCGGAAATCTGAGCAACAGTGGCTATCTGGAGGATGTCAACGGCAACAGCGTAACGATTGGCGGGAATCTGAGGAACAGCGGTAACATCGAGATCGACTCTGGGAGTGTACCCCACGACCTTAGCCAACACGGTGACGGTGGACGGCTCGCTCTCCAACGCGAGCGGTGGCAGAATCTACCTCGCGAGCGGCTCTCCGGACGCGCAGCAGACCCTGGATGTGGCTGGCGCGGCGGGTTTCGGCAAGGCTGGGGTGGTGACGGGCGATGTCATTCTGGAAGGCGATTTGCTTTTGGAGTTTGGACGCGGTCAGATCACAACCATCCAAAGCGGCGCCAGCCTTAACCTCATTGGCGATGCGCGGGTAGCCGATGCTGGCTCTACAGACAGCAACAGCGCCCTTTCCGGCCTCTCCACGGTGGCGGGACAACTCAACCTGAATACCTACCAGGGTATCGATGCTTCCCTCAGCACGCACGGCAATCTAAGCATAACCAGCAGCGGCGTCGTGACTCTCGGTTTTGACAACCCCGGCCTCGTCGGCGGCGGCAACCTTACGATTGGCGGAAATCTGTTCAACAGCGGCCTTCTCGACGTCAACAAGGGCACCACAGTGGAGGTGGAAGGCTCGGGCGGAATTTCCAATCACGGCTCGATAGACGTTGCAGGCGGAAGCCTTACATCCAAGGCCCTGAGCGGCGCTGCGACCGTCGAGGACGGCGGCGACCTGGAGTTCGGCAAGGCCTCCACCGCTTCGGTGACGTTCGGAAGCGGCAGCAACACCCTCAAGCTGGATGACTCCAAGCAGTTTGCGGGAACCATCTCGGGCCTGACCAATTCGGACACGATCGACCTTGCCGACCTCTGCTATACGAGTGGCAAGATGACGGCCACGTACAGCGGGACCGCCTCGGGCGGAACGCTGACATTGAGCAATGGCGCGACCAGCGTGAAGCTGGCGCTCGTCGGCGATTACACCAACTCGACCTGGACGCTCTCCAGTGATGGGAAAGGCGGAACGGATTTAGTCGATCCGACGTCATCGTCCGGCAGCACATCCTCGGCTGATAGCGCCCAGACTAACGCGAACACCGGAGCTGTTGTGTCCAGCGTTGCCGCTAGCGCAAACGCTACGCCCGGTCTTCAGCAGGGCAGCTCCAACACAGGCGGCGCTACGGCCGCCGGCCAGGGCCATCAGGCCGCGCTTGCCCTTCTGGCCCAGTACACCGCGTCGAACTTTGCGGTGGGAGGCGGCGATAACGGCGGGGCTGTTGTGGGCCCGTCCCCGGCGGTAGCAACCCCGTTTCTGGTCAATTCCCACGGCCTGCACCACGCCTAGCGACGTACCATGTGGAGGTATTTTCAACCCCGCGAATCGCTCCAGAGAACCACAGATCAATTCGCGTCGGAAGGCAATGCAAGCAGCCCCGACGCCGCTCAAGCAGCGGACGGCGCCGCCTCTTTTGTGACGCTGCTTAGCCTGCATGGCGTCGCCGCGGATCAGGGCCAGATCCGGCACCGCTTCAGCGGGGCGGCGGTTGGTCTCGAAGACATGCTGCGGCTTGCGAAGGAACTGGGGCTGAAGGCGCGCATCCTGCGTACGAAGTGGGCAAGGCTCACGCACACCCCCTTGCCTGGGATCGCGACGCTGAAGACAGGCGGGTTTTTGCTCATCGCGAAGGCCGATCAGGACAAGGCGCTGGTGCTGGCCCCGAACGCCCCGCGGCCGAGTCTCGTGAAACGGGACGAGTTTGAAGCGGAATGGGACGGGCGGCTCTTCCTCGTGACCACCCGAGCCGGCCTTCTCAATCTTGCCCGGCGCTTCGATCTCACCTGGTTTTTGGGCGCGGTGTGGAAGTATCGCCACTTGCTCTCGGAGGTGCTGGTCGCGTCGTTCTTCCTGCAGCTTTTTGCGCTCGTCTCGCCCTTGTTTTTCCAAGTGGTGATCGACAAGGTCCTCGTGCATCGCACTGAGACCACGCTCGATGTGCTCGTCACCGGCCTTGTCTGTATCGCGCTTTTCGAAGCCATCATGGGCGGGCTTCGCACCTATTTGTTCGCGCATACGACGAACCGGATCGATGTCGAACTTGGCGCCCGGCTGTTCCGGCATTTACTCGCGCTGCCGCTTGCTTACTTCCAGGCGCGCCGCGTCGGCGACTCGGTCGCGCGCGTCCGCGAGCTCGAAAACATCCGCACCTTCATCACGAGTTCGGCGCTGACACTTGTCATCGACCTCCTCTTTACGGTCGTGTTCCTGGCCGTGATGTTCATCTATTCGCCCATGCTGACGGCGATCGTGATCGCGGCCTTCCCATTCTACATTCTGATCTCGGCCACCGCGACGCCGATGTTCCGCAAAAGGCTCGACGAGAAGTTCCAGCGCGGCGCCGAGAACCAAGCTTTCCTGGTCGAGAGCGTGACCGGCATCGAGACCTTGAAATCCATGGCGGTCGAGCCGCAGATGCAGCGCCGCTGGGAGGAGCAGCTTGCGGGCTATGTCGCGGCGAGCTTTCGCGTCCTGAGCCTTGGCAATGTGGCGACCGAATCCGTTCAGTTCATCAACCGCGCCGTGACGGCCCTTTTGTTGTTTTTCGGCGCGCGGCTCGTCATGGACGGGAGCCTTACTGTCGGCGAACTCGTCGCCTTCAACATGCTCGCAGGCCGGGTCAATACTCCGGTCTTGCGGCTTGCGCAAATCTGGCAGGATTTTCATCAGACACGGATTTCGGTCGAGCGGCTTGGCGATATTTTGAATACGCCCGCCGAGCCGCAGTTTACGCCGGGACGCGCCGCGCTGCCGGAGCTTCGGGGCGACATCGTCTTTGAGCATGTCACCTTCCGCTACCGCCTCGATGGGCCTGAAATCCTTGCCGATGTCTCCTTCCTGGTCCCCGCGGGCCAGATCGTCGGGATTGTCGGGCCGTCGGGCTCCGGCAAGAGCACGCTTGCCAAGCTAATCCAGCGCCTTTATGTACCCGAAAACGGTCGCGTGCTTATCGATGGCGTCGATCTCGCGCTGGCCGATCCCGCTTGGCTCAGGCGGCAGACCGCCATCGTCTTGCAGGAAAATATCCTCTTCAACCGGACCGTCCGGGACAATATCGCACTCGCGAACCCCGCCGCCCCCATGACCACGGTCATTGCCGCGGCAACGCTTGCCGGCGCCCACGACTTCATTCTGCAATTGCCCGAAGGTTACGACACCACCATCGGCGAGCGCGGCTCCACTTTGTCGGGTGGCCAGCGTCAGCGCATCGCTATTGCGCGGGCGCTGATGGGCGACCCCCGCATCCTGATTTTCGACGAAGCAACGAGCGCGCTCGACTATGAAAGCGAGCAAGTCATCCAGGGAAACATGGGTGGCATCGCCAAAGGCCGTACCGTGCTCATTATCGCGCACCGGCTCTCCACGGTTCGAAGCGCGCACCGTATCCTGACCATCGACAGGGGCCGGCTCGTGGAAGACGGCACTCACAACGAGCTGATCAAGACGAAGGGCCGATACGCGGCGCTGCATCGCATTCAGGCAGACATCCATGAAACCGCCGCCGAATAACGTGATCGACTTGCCGCCAGTAAGACGGACAAAGGCCGAACTGGCGTTTCTGCCGGCAGCGCTTGAAATCACCGACACGCCGCCCTCGCCCATAGGCCGCGCCATCGTCTGGTCCGTGATCGGGGTGTTCAGTCTTGCCCTTCTCTGGGCCTGTTTTGGTAAGGTGGATATTGTCGCCACTGCCCCCGGCAAGATCATTCCGTCTGGGCGCACCAAGATCATCCAGCCCTTCGAAACGGGCGTCGTGCGCGCCATCTACGTCCGCGACGGGCAAAAGGTCCGCGCGGGCGATCCTTTGATCGACCTCAATCCCACCATCAACGCCGCCGAAGAGAACCATTTCAAGGCCGATCTTCTTGCCGCCGAGCTCGATATGGCCCGTCTTGAGGCCGAGCTTGTCGCGCCTGACGATCCGCTCTCGGCTTACACGCCGCCGAAGAGGTCCCATCCAGGCTCGCTTCAGCGGCTCTACCTCCTGACGCAGGCCGAAGAGCGGCGCTCCAAGATCGCTGCCATCGACCGGCAGAAGGCCCAGAAGGAGGCAGAGTTGGCAACGGTCAGAGCCACCATCGCCAAGCTCGAAGCCACCCTCCCGCTTCTCGTTGGAAAGGCCAACATAAACCGGGCGCTCATCGGCCAAAAGCTCGTCTCGAAGCTGGCCTATCTTGAAACCGAAGGAAAGCTCGTCGAGCAACAGGAAGAGTTGAAGGTTCAGCGCGCGCATCTAAGAGAGACAGAGGCCGCGATCGCCGCCATCGCCGAGACGCGCAATCACACGGCGTCGGAGTTCCAGCGCGCGCTCTCTGCCGACTTGTCCGAGGCCGAGCGCAAGGCGGCGGGCCTTCGGGAGGACATTGCCAAAGCGGAGGAGAAAGCGAAGCTTCAGCACCTGATGGCGCCTGTCACGGGCACGGTGCAGCAACTCGCGGTGCACACGGTTGGCGGTGTTGTCACGCCGGCGCAATCGCTTCTGATGGTGGTGCCAGCCGATAGCGACATCGAAATCGAGGCCATGATTTCGAACAGGGACATCGGCTTTGTAACAGAAGGACAGGAGGTGCAGATCAAGGTCGACACTTTCCCCTTCACCCGCTACGGGCTTCTTTCGGGCCGCATCCTTCATGTCTCGGGCGATGCGATCACACCCGAGCCGTCAAAGGAGAAGACCTCAAACGGGCAGGACGAGGACACCTCCAAGCCGCAGGATCTCGTTTTCGCGGCCCGCGTCTCGCTTGGCGCCAAGGCGATGCAGATCGACGAGCGGCTTGTCACCCTCACCCCAGGCATGGCGGTCACCGTCGAGGTTCAGACCGGGCGCCGCAGCATCATCAGCTATCTCCTTTCGCCACTTGCGAAATACAGCCACGAGAGCATTCGCGAGCGGTAGGCAAATTCATCCACCCCCGTTTTAAGGGCGCTGCGGAAGAAGAATTTGCTGCCCTTCGATCAGAGCGTCAGTACCGCAAGCGCCCCAACGTCCGAGGACTGGCGCTCGCCCGCTTGAGAATCTCTTGAGCCCCGCCTCTTCCGTTCACGGCCGTGTCGCGGAAGAAATAAAACCCGGCCGAGTCTAACCGAGCATCACCACTTTCGCCTGAGGAAGCGCCGATGCTCCGGGCTGCAGGCTCCAGTCGCGGGCGTTCAGAACCTCGCCATCCTTTCGCACCTCGGCGATGAGGTCGAGGTCGAGGGTGGCGTACACCCACTGCGCTTCGTTGAGCGTGCCTTGGGCGAGAACGCCGTCAGCGGGAAACCTGCGATCCGGCGGAGCGAAGAAGCCGGCAGCGCCGATATTGACGTCGATTGCGGCCGACCAGGGCGCTTCGCCCACGGTCGGGCACTGGACGACATAAATCTGGTTTTCGAGCGCGCGCGCCGCGCAGGCGTGCCGGACCCGATAGTATCCCGCGAGCGTGTCGGTGCAGGAGGGCGCCAGCAGGATTTCGGTCCCGGCTTCCGCCAGCGCGCGGGCGATCAACGGAAACTCCACATCGTAGCAGATGGAAATGCCGATTTTCGCGGCCCCAATATCGAAGACGCAAAGCCCGGCGCTGGGGCTGATTCCCCATGGCTCGGACTCGAAACGGGTCATGATGTGCTTCTGCTGAAACCCGCTGTGGCCGCCTGGCCCGAAGAACTGCGCGCGGTTCACGAAACGGCCGTCGGTGAGCCGCGTCGGTACGCTGCCAGCGAGGATGAAGACGCCAAAGCGCTTTGCAAGCTCGGCATGTGCGGCTTCGTAATGGCCGATCTGATATTGCAGCGCCTCGATGGAGGCGTGCAGGTCGCGCGCGATATGGCGGCCCGCGATGCGTGTGAGTTCCATCGCCGCGTACTCCGGGAACACGAGCAGTTGCGCCCCGTTGGCGACGGCCTCTCGAACCCACTTCAACACCTTGTCCTCGAAAGCGGCGAAGGAAGTTATTTCCCCGATCGGGTACTGCGCGGCTGCCACGCGAAGGGTGCGGGCCGTCATCAGAGTTCCCGCATCCAGAATTGCATCGGATGCTGGGTCTCGTGCGGTTGATCGATGTCCTTCCAGCGGAACATAGCGGTGATCCCTTCGGCTTTGCGGTACCCGCGTTTCTTCCAGAACGCATCGAGTGGCGAATATGTTGCGGGCCTGAGTGCGTGATCGTCTGGCCTTATGACTCCGCAGAAGGCGCTGGATTTGTATCCGCGCGCCTTTGCGTGGGTTTCGCGCCGGTCGAAAAACGTGTGGCCGAGGCCGCGTCCCCTATGGCTGGGAAGGAGCCCCGACTCGCTACAATAAAAAATCTCTCTGGGGTTGAAGCCGTGCTCGCGAAACGGCGTCGCGAACTCCTCGTGGTGTCCTTCGAGGGCAGATCCGGTGGCGCACCCGACGATTTTTCCGCTCTCCGCCGCCGCCACGATAATGCTGTCCCTGCTATGGATCAGGGCTTGGAGGTAGCTCTGCTCATAGTCCAGGGAGCCGTCGTAAAGATAAGGGTAGTCGCGAAAAACCTCGATCCGCAGCGCCCCCAGCTGAGGCAGCGCCGCCTCCAAGTCGGGACCTGTAAGCGTGGAAATGCGCATTCCGGGGATCCTCCCGAGAGCAGGCTCCTGTCCTTGAACCGGATGCCCAACGCAAACACACCTTCACGAGGCAAGCGCCCTGAGGTCCGGATCAACGAGCCTGACGATTCCCGCCATGATATCGTTGAGCTGAAAGTTCTTCGGCGTGTAGATCGCGGCCACTCCGCAAGCCTTCAAGGTCGCCTCGTCCTCCGCGGGGATGATGCCGCCAACAACGACGGGGATCGAGCCGAGACCCGCCGCCCGCATGCGATCCATGATGTCGCGCACGAGCGGCACGTGGCTGCCCGACAGGATGGAAAGACCGACGACGTGCACGCTTTCCTCGAGCGCCGCATTCACAATTTGCGCGGGCGTGAGCCGGATGCCTTCGTAGACCACCTCCATGCCGCTGTCGCGCGCGCGCACGGCGATCTGCTCCGCCCCGTTGGAGTGGCCGTCGAGCCCAGGCTTGCCGACGAGGAACTTGAGCCGCCGCCCGAGCGTCGCGGACACGCGATCGACATCGGCGCGCACCTCTGCGATGCCCGCTCCGCCGCCTTGGACCGCGGCGCGGGAAACGCCCGTCGGCGCGCGATATTCGCCGAAGACCTGCCGCAATGTGTCGCCCCACTCGCCAGTGGTGACGCCAGCCTTGGCGCAGGCGATGGACGGCTCCATGATGTTGCGGCCTTCCTGCGCCGCGGCGCGAAGCGAGGCCAGGGCAGCTTGCACGGCATTCGCGTCCCGCGCTGCGCGCCAGGCCTTCAGCGACTCGACCTGTTCCCGCTCGACCCCTTCCGGCACCGTCTGGATGCCACCATCAGTTCCGCCTGAGAGCGGAGATGGCTCGGTCTCAAGGTATTTGTTGACGCCAACGACAATCTGCTCGCCGTTCTCGATCTTCTGGAGCCGCGCGGCATTGCTTTCGACAAGGCGCTGCTTCATGTAGCTTGCCTCGACGGCTGCAATCGCGCCGCCCATGGCTTCGATCCGCGCCAGTTCCTCGCGCGCCTCGCGTTTCAGTTCCTCGACCTTGGCTTCAATAACGCGCGAGCCGTCGAAAATGTCTGCATACTCAAGAAGATCGGTTTCGAACGCCACGATCTGCTGCATGCGCAGCGACCACTGCTGATCCCACGGACGCGGCAGGCCCAGCGCCTCGTTCCACGCCGGAAGCTGCACGGCGCGCGCCCGCGCCTTCTTCGACAGGACCACCGCCAGCATCTCAAGAAGAATGCGATAGACGTTGTTCTCGGGCTGCTGCTCGGTCAGGCCCAGCGAATTCACCTGCACCCCATAGCGGAAGCGGCGGAGCTTCGGGTCCGTCACGCCGTAGCGCGTCTCGCAAATCTCGTCCCAGAGATCGACGAACGCGCGCATCTTGCTGATCTCGGTGATGAAGCGCACGCCCGCGTTGACGAAGAACGAGATGCGCGCCACGGCCTCGCTGAATTCGGCATCGGAAACCTCGCCGCTCTCCTTCACCGTGTCGAGCACCGCAATGGCGATTGCAAGCGCATAGGCAAGTTCCTGCACCGGCGTCGCGCCTGCTTCCTGCAGATGGTAGGAGCAGACATTCGTCGGGTTCCATTTCGGGACTTCGCGGAAAGAGAAAACCACGATGTCCTTGATGAGCCGCATCGACGGCTGCGGCGGAAACACGTAGGTGCCGCGCGACAGATATTCCTTAATGATGTCGTTCTGAACCGTGCCCGTCAGCGATCTGCGGTCTACCCCCTGCTCGTCCGCGCAAGCGATGTAAAGCGAAAGCAGCCACGCCGCCGTCGCGTTGATCGTCATCGACGTGTTCATCTTGCCGAGCGGGATGCCGTTCAGGAGCGTTCGCATGTCGCCGAGATGGCTGACCGGCACGCCGACCTTGCCCACCTCGCCGCGTGCGAGCGCGTGATCCGAGTCGTAGCCTGTCTGCGTCGGCAGGTCGAAGGCGATGGAAAGGCCCGTCTGCCCCTTCGCCAGGTTCTTCAGATACAGCTCGTTCGACGCTTTAGGGTTCGAATGGCCCGCATAGGTGCGGAAAATCCAGGGCTGGTCGGGCATGGCTTGGCCGGTTAACCTTCAAAACTGGTAAAAGACGTTTGCATCGCACAATAGCACGCGCTGCATGACGGCCCAACCCCTTCAACAGGCGGAAACTGTGCGGCCAAGCCCATCCGAAGTCTTTGCGTTGATGACAGGCTTCACAAAACCGTACCATTCCGCGATGAATAAAATTCGACGAAATCGCGATCGCGCCGGACTGGCTGGCCCGCGACGCAGGCGCTTGCAGGATCAAGGGGCGGACCATGGCATTTTTGCGATTCTTTTTCTCTATTGCGGGTTTCATCATCACGATGATTCTTGCCCTGTTTGCCTTCACTTACACGCTTATCAACTACCCATCGACCATGCGGGAATTGCAGAACATCGCGCTGTCTATCCGCCAACAGGTCGCGCAGCTCGACCTTCCGGACAGATACATGGTCTGGGTGAATGTTTTTTTTCAGGAGGCCCAGATCGTGTTGGTGGGCTTCAGCATCGCGGTGCGGATCGTGATCGGCATCGTGGTCGGCATCCTTGGGTTGATTTTCGGACGCCGCCGCCCTTCCGGGGAGGGGTCGACAGCTTCGAGTTCCCCGTTCAGCCGCTGGGGCTGAAGGGACCTTTCTGGCCTGCCGCCTGTTGATCCGAGGCGGAGCTATACCGGTTAGTGTTGTGCCGAGGCAAATTACCGCTACTATGGTTGGGTGAACTGCTGTCACGTAGGAAACGGTATGAGCATTAGAATTGTCAGTACCGACGCGTTAGTCCAAGAAGTTCGAGGCCTCTATGCCGAGCGTCGGCAAGAACTCCCCTTCCATAATTGGAGCCATATTCGATTTGTTCGAGAGCATGCCTTTCAATTTGCTAAGGAACTGGGTGCCGATACACTTGCTGTCGATATCGCTGCCCTTCTTCATGATCTGAATTTTGTTGTAGGCCCTAACTCTACACCGAAGCTTGGCAAATCCCTCCGACAGAAGCTGCTCGCGGAATATGGGTATTCGGAGAAGTTTGCGGCAAACATAGAAGCGATAATCGCTCAGTCGTACACAGCCAACCGTGGTAGTGACATATCCCCGGAGGCAAAGGCGCTAAGTGATGCTGATACCTTATTCAAAGCTCTTCCTATAACACCCATCTTATTTGCTAGTAGATACCTAAGTGAAAACAAGATCTCTTTGAAGGAGCTTGCTGTGAAGGTTGTTGCCGAGCAGAAGCCTTTGTTCGATAAGGGGTATTACTTCTACACGAAGAGTGCAAGGCTTAAATACTCGACGTGGGCCGAGACAAACCTTCGTCTTTGGGAAAATGTAGTTGAGTTTTTTTCTCGTGACAGCTTCGAGGAATATTTACTAACAGGTAATTCTTGAAGATCTGTGCGATAAGTTTATTTCAAAGATATTTGTTGTAATCTGCTTTCCACTCCTTTGCTACCATGTTGGTCATTGCATCGTCCGTTTCTGATGACAAAGGAAACCCAAGTGCCTCAAGAACTTCGCGCACATAGTCGTCGGTGACTTTTGTTGAAAATTTAACATGTGCTGGTTCCAGGTTAATACGCATTGACTGTTTTGCTGCTAACTCGAAGTCATTCTTGAAGGTTGAATACCATGCACTTTCCGGCGTCAGCATAAAAGGCGGGTCTCTTGGATCGAAGGTTGTGATAAACACAGCTTTTTCGGATAAATCTACACGATAAGCGGAAAAAAAGCTTGATACGAACAGTTCAACGCAAACAGGAGTCCTGTTGTTATGGTATTGATATGCGGCAAATATCGTACTGTATTGCTCGACACGGACTCGAAATAGGTCCCATTCATTTTTGAACGCTAGCCGGTGATGGTTGCAGTAATCGACGTACTTCCTACAGGCGTCTTCGTTTCGAGGGTCCAGTATTATCCAACGAAGACGGCTATCAGCCCGCTTTTCCAGGGATGGCGCGACGATTTGCCTTGTCCAGCGACCGTATTGTCCGTGATGCCACCACCAGGAAGTTCCTGCGAGTGCTTGCATGTGAAGTTCATTTGACTTCGACGGGTCAATTTGGACGATAAATCTCAAATCCGGGAAATCTCTCGGAACGAAGGCGAAGAAAGACAATGTAATTAGAGATATAACAGAGGCGGATATCAGATTATCTAAAATATTGCTTAGGCTGAATTGCTCAGAAAGAAAGAATCTCCAAAAAAACAATAGGACTGTGACGAGTGCGATGACAAGATAGAATAACCTTCTTTCTCGGACAGTACGAAGCCAATTCATGAGATGGTTCCAAGTGTTTAAAACAAAATTTCAAAATATTTATCTGACTTGCATGTCTTGTGTCAATAAATGCTCGGCATTGTGACAAATAAACGCAGTCCCGATCACGGATTGACTATCGTAATGCGAGAGGGTGCCGATGGGGCGACCTGCGCCCCTCATGCCAACCGCATGCATATATGCTCAATCGTTTTTCGTAGCTCATTTGCGTCGAAATGCTTCACGGGCGTTTCGGGGATGCACCTTTCCGGCCGCAGCGGTTTAAGAACCGTGCTTGTCTTCCCTTTTCTCGGCCCCTGGAGAAAAAGTGTCAGGGTTTCTTCCTTGCAACGCGCGGAATGGTACCGCTCAGCCTCGAGGTAATGCGTCGAGCCGGCTGTAACTTCAGAAGGTTCGGAGCCCGTGATAAACACCTCTCCGATAGGCGTAAGTCTGCTTAACCCATTGAGCCCCGATTGGACAGAATATTTACATAGTAGATGGCCATGGTTTGGGCCGCCAATTTTGTATTCTCTTGTAAAAAGACTTCCGTATAGAACACGGGAGCTGTAGTCCCATTCATGATCATGAATATCTTGGGATTGTTCTTCTTTATGCCAAAGGTGCAGGCGCAAGCGCGCGCCCCCACTTGTTCCGGCCAAGACTATTTTATCAAATCCCAATGTGTGCCGGTATGAACGCTGTGCTGACCAGTGCATTAACGCACTATCGTTCAATACCTCCTTTAGATATGCCTGCACCTCAATTTTACTGATGCAGTTCAATAGTTCCAGAGATTGGGCGCGAAGAGGCCAACAAGCGCATTCGACGAGAGAGTTGGCAAGCGACATAAAGATCGACAGATAGAGTTAATGCTAAAGTAGTATAATACGGCGTCGCTCTGATCTCAAGCGGCTTCCGTTCCCTACCAGGCGGGGCCAGCCGGGGCGAGCATCCGCCCTTACAAAAATTCCGCTCATCCTAAGCGGGGCGTCTTCTCGCGGCGGAGGCAGAGAGGCGCGTCTTAATTTCGCGTGATTTGTATGGCGAAGTGTTTACGCTAGTAGAAAAATTAAGCGCTCGCGGGCACAATGGCTCTACGGCGCTAACACGGGGCAAGATGATCTTACGCGGATTGCTTGTTTCGGTCATGAGGACTTCATGCGTGCATTTCACTACCCGTGGCGATGTCTCATTGCTGTTGTCGCATTCTTGAGTTTTGCGTCCGCGGCGGCGCAGGCCATGGATCTTGTTGTGTTCGAGTCGCCAACCTGCGGCACGTGCAAGCTTTTCAAGCGGGAAGTTCTCCCGGTTTACGCTCAAAGCCCGGCAGGCAAGGTCTTTCCGCTCTGGGTTGTTGAAACGAGCGGCAAGGTCTCCTTCCGGTTAAATCAACCTGTTACATTCACGCCGACTTTTGTGTGGGTTGACAATGGCGTCGAAGTGGGGCGGTTTTCCGGTTACTTCGGCAAGTCGCAGTTCTTCAACATCGTGAACAGGGCTGCCGAGACCTACAATCGGAGAGGCGGCCGGCAAAAAACCAGCGCTCTGCCTTAAGATCAAAACCAGCATCGGGAAGGCGAAGCTCCGTGCGGCTCAGGCCGCTCACTCGTCCTTGCTCGCCTGCGCGCGCTCACTCAACGGATGAAAGTCGAACACGGTCTGGCGCAGACGCTCTTCCATGACGTGGGTGTAAATTTGCGTCGTGGAGATGTCGGCGTGCCCGAGCAATGTCTGGAGCACGCGCAGATCGACGCCGCGGTCGAGCAGGTGGGTTGCGAAGGCATGGCGCAGCACGTGAGGCGATAGCCGCTCCTCGTCGATGCCGATCCGCGCTCCAAGCGCTTTGAGGTCGCGTGCGAATTTCTGCCGCGTGAGGTGGCCTTCCTCGCCCCAGGAAGGGAACAGCCATTTCGACTCGGCGACGGCGCTTCCTGCGGGGCGGGTCGCTTCGAGCCACGTGTCGAGGATATCGCGAGCCTTCTGGTTCAGGGGCAGAATGCGCTCGCGCCCACCTTTGCCCTTGACGGTCAGCATCATCCGGTCGCCGCGAAGCGCGGCTCGCGGCAGGCTTACCAGTTCCGAGACGCGCAACCCCGTCGCGTACAGAAGTTCGAGCAGGCAGGCGAGGCGCACGGCGCGCCGCCGCGCCCCTGGGGCTGCCGCCGCCGCGGCTTCATGGGCCGTGGTAAGAAGGAGGTCCACCTCCGCTATCGACAATGTCGCGGGCAAGCTCCGCCTTGCCTTCGCGCCATCGATGAGCCTCGCGGGATCGTCGGCGCGCAAGCCTTCGGCGATGAGAAACTGGGTGAAACGCTTGAGGCATGACAGTTTGCGGGCCGCCGAGCTTGCGGCAAGACCGTTGCCTGCGCGATCCGCGACGAAGGCCTCAAGATTTTCACGCGAGCATGAAAGGAATGTGCTGCCAACCCCGGCAAGAAAGCCGGACATCTCCCGCAAATCGGCGGCGTAGGCTGAAATCGTATTGCGGGAAGCGCCGCGCTCCGCCCGCATCATATGCAGGAAGCCCTCGATGGGGCCTTCGTCCGGGCCTTGCGCGCGGAAAGCTTGAGGCCGCGCCATCCTATTTTATCTTCGCGTCCCGGATCGACTTTGTCATTTCATGCGGCTGCGGCTCGAAGAAGTTTGCGAGCACGAACATTGAGCCGTAAAACAATCCGATGAGAATACCGATGATCGTCAAAAATCGTAAAAGTGTCGGCATGAAAGCCTCCAGGCCGGTTCCTTTTGAAAATGGGCTGACGCTCTTCGCGCCCGTTGTCAAGGATAGGATGTGGGCATAAGTTGGGGAATTGCGAACTTTCAGGGCTAGAAGCGCGGCAGGCATGACGGCGGAGAACGACAGCGGCGGTAGTAAATCTCTGGCGCGCGCCGCGCGGCGTGCGCTTCAGAAGCGCAGCATCATTCTTGTCGGCATGATGGGGTCGGGCAAGTCGTCAATCGGCCGGCGGCTCGCTGCCGCGCTTGAGCTGCCTTTTGTCGATGCGGATACCGAGATCGAGCATGCCGCGGGGATGACGATCGAAGATATCTTCACGGTGCATGGGGAGCCCTATTTCCGCGAAGGGGAAGAACGCGTGATCCGGCGGCTTTTGCAAGGAGGCCCGCAGGTGCTTTCGACCGGAGGAGGCGCTGTGGTTTCGCCCAATACGCGCGCGGCCATCGCGCAAGGCGGCCTCTCGATCTGGCTCGACGCTCCTATCGATCTTTTGCTGCAGCGTGTCCAGCGCCGCGACCATCGCCCCCTTCTGAAGACGGATGATCCGAGAACGGTTCTCGAGCGTCTTCTTTCCGAGCGGCGTCCCTATTATGCGGAGGCCAACCTCAAATTTGAAAGCCGCGATGCGCCTCACGAGGTGGTCGTGGATGAAATCCTCGCGCATCTCTCCTCGTATCTTGCTGCACGGGAACAGGCTGAGGCGCTGAAACAACAAGAACAGGAGGGATTATGACGGCAAACGTCGCTGCTCGTGTGAATGTCAAACTCGGGGACCGGAGCTACCCCATTCTCATAGGGAGCGGCATCCTCGCCTCGGCTCCGGATCATCTCGCGCAAGTGCTGCCAGATGCGCGCTTCGCCATCGTGGCTGACGAGGCCGTGCGAAGCTATGCCGAGAAGCTCGAACGCGATCTTTCCGCGAAGGGGCTGCTTCTTGGCGCGCCGGTCTACGTGCCCTCGGGCGAGGCCTCAAAGAGTTTCCCGGAGCTTGAACGCGTGTGCACCGCGCTTCTCGATCTCGGCATCGAGCGCAACCACGCCGTGATCGCGGTCGGCGGCGGAGTGATCGGCGATCTGGCGGGCTTTGCCGCCGCCAGCGTCAAGCGGGGCGTGCGATACGTCCAGGCGCCGACGACGCTGCTTTCGCAGGTGGATTCCTCGGTTGGCGGGAAGACGGGCGTCGACACGCCCCACGGCAAGAACCTGGTCGGCGCGTTCCATCAGCCGTCGCTCGTGCTGACCGATCTCGACACGCTCAAAACCTTGCCGGCGCGCGAATTCAGGGCGGGCTACGCCGAGGTTGTGAAATATGGCGCGCTCGGCGACGCCGTCTTCTTCCGCTGGCTCGAACAGAATGCCGCCGCGGTGTTCGATCAGGAACGCGACGATCTGGCCTATGCCATCGAGACAAGCTGCCAGATGAAGGCCGAGATCGTATCCCGCGACGAGCGCGAAGCGGGAGACCGGGCGCTCCTGAACCTCGGGCACACGTTTGGACACGCGGTGGAAGCCTGGGCCGGATATGGCGGCGAGGTGCTGCATGGCGAAGCCATCGCGCTCGGCATGGTGCTGGCGGGACAGTTTTCCTTCGGCGAGGGTTTCTGCGGATCGCAGGTGGCCTCGCGATTGAAGACACATTTAGGCGAATACGGCCTTCCGGTCAGCTTTGCGGACATTCGAAAGCTGGTTGGCCGCGCGCCCACCCTCGACGAGCTGATGTCCTTCATGGAGCAAGACAAGAAGGTCAAGGATGGGGAGATGACGCTCGTTCTTTTCCGTGGAATGGGGGACACCTTCGTGGCCCGGAACGTGGCGCGATCCAGCATCCGCGCTTTTCTGCAGTCACAACTCTGAAGTGGCAGCCGGGGCCTCGGCAGAGGCCCTCGGCCTCGCGCTTGAGGCGCTCAACCCGGCGTCCAGAGGTCGATAAGGACGTGTTTGGAGCGCGTCCGGAAAAGTGCGAAGCGGTTTTCCGATAAGATGCACGTCAAAACAAAAAACTTAGAGCCTGCTTTTGATTCCATCAAAAGCGGATAGGCTCTAATCGACGATCTTGTTCAGTGGGAATTCCACGAGTCCTTCCGCCCCGGCGTCTTTCAACTGAGGTATCAGATCCCGAATGAGGTGTTCGTCGACGATCGTATTGATGGCGTACCAGCCTTCGGCTTGCAGCTTCGAGACGGTGGGCGACTTGAGCGAGGGGAGCATGTCCTCCACTTTCGTCAGGTTCGCCTCGTGCACGTTCAGCATCAGACCGACCTTGCCACGCGCCGCCAGCGCGGCCCGGAGCAGCAACGCGATCCGGCCGATCTTCTCCCGCTTCCAATCGTCTTTCCAAGACTGGCGATTGGCGATGAGCTGGGTCGTCGAATGCATGATCTCGTGGACGATGCGCAGGTTGTTGGCGCGCAAAGAGCTACCCGTCTCGGTGAGTTCGACGATGGCGTCCGCAAGGTACGGCGGCTTGACCTCGGTCGCTCCCCAGGAGAACTCCACCTCGGCCTCGATTTGGTTTTCGTCGAGGAACTGGTTCGTAAGGTCGACCGCTTCGGTAGCGATGCGCTTGCCGGCGAGATCCCGAAGGGTCTGGATCGGCGAGTCCTTCGGAACCGCCACCACCCAGCGCACGGGACTCCTAAGCTGCTTCGAATAGACCAGCTCGGCCACCTTCACGACATCGCTCTTCAGAATCCAATCGAGGCCGGTGATCGCCGCGTCGAGCACGCCGTGCTCCACGTATCGCGACATTTCCTGCGGCCGGATGAGCATGCATTCGATCTCGGCGTCGTCGATTGTCGGGAAATAGCTGCGGCTCGATATGAGGACCGTGTAGCCTGCCTTGCCGAAAAGCTGCACGGTCGCGTCCTGCAAGCTGCCCTTGGGCAGGCCGAGTTTGAGCACGCTCACGACTTCACCCCATACATCTCTTCCGAGGTCATGAGCCGCTCACCTCGAACCCCGAGCTTGCCGTCACTCTCGACCGTCCGGAAAAAGCAGCTCCGATATCCTTCGTGGCAGGCGGGACCCTTCTGTTTGACGCGCAGCACCACGGCGTCGAGGTCACAATCGATGCGCATTTCGACCAGCTCCTGCATGTTGCCGCTTTGCTCGCCCTTCTTCCACAGCTTGCCGCGTGAGCGCGAGAAGTAGTGGACCTTGCCGGTCTCGAGCGTGAGCAGGAAGGCCTCCTCGTTCATGTATGCAACCATCAGCACCTCACCGTCCTCGGCATCGACGGTTACAGCGGTGATGAGGCCACTGGCTTTCCCGAAATCGGGCGTAAATTGCGGTTTCACGTTTCCCTCGTGGTTGACGTCCAGCGTTCGAGCTTACTTTTGGGGCTTACCGCGGTCAAACAGTTAAGCCTCTGGTGCTCGTGCCCCGGCCACCCCGGCGCTCGGCATGGTCCTGGATTTTCCGTGCTGCTACCGAAAGGAGCGCCGCCACCCCGGATTGAACGGCGGTCTCGACTTCGCGCGTATTCGCTCGATGGCTCGATGGCCAAAGTCGCCGTTCAACCGCTGATGGAAAGCCAGTTGCGCCTGAGGCGCGCAAGCGGTGAAGCGCGCGCCTCTTCTCCAGTCTCATTCGGCGGCGGCCTGGAACGTCGTCGCTTCAAGCTGCGTGTCGTAGCCTTCGGAGATGTCCTTGTTTGTGTAGTCCTTCAGCAGAGCCGCGGCGGCGAGGCTGATGATCGCGCAGGCCAGAATGTAAAGTGCGATGGCGTAGCCCGAGTGATAGCGGGCAAAGAGCGCCGTGGCGACCAGCGGCGCGGGGCCGCCCGCTATCAGGGATGCGAGCTGATAGCCGAGCGATGCGCCGCTATATCTCAGCCTGGGCGGGAAGCCCTCGGCGATCAGCGCCGCCTGCGGCCCATACAGCATGGCATGCGGAACGAGCGAAAGGACCACGGCGAGGAAGATCCAGGCCGGCACGCTGGTGTTGAGCAGCGCGAAGTAGGCGAAGCTGTAAAGTCCCATGCAGACCGCGCCAATCATGTACATGCGCCTTCGTCCGATGCGGTCGGAGAGATAGCCGAAGAACGGGATGGTGAAAAACGCGAACACCGATGCGGTGAGCACCGCAACGAGGATGAGGTCCCGGGAGCTGCCAAGCACGGTCGTGCCGTAGGTGAAGATGAAGGCGGTAAAGATGTAAAAGGGGGTTTGTTCCGCCATCCGCACAAGCGCCGAAAGGATGACCTGTTTCGGGAACCGGCCCAACACCTCGATAGAGGGAGCCCGCGAAACCTTCCTCTCTGCGACGAGCTTCGCGAAAATCGGCGTCTCCAGGATGCCGAGCCTGATCCAAAGGCCGATGGCGACAAGCACGATGCTGATCATGAACGGCGCGCGCCAGCCCCAGACCAGGAACTGATCGCCTGAAATCGCGCTGAACGCCAGCACCGCGAGGTTGGCGAGAAACAACCCGGCGGGGACGCCAAATTGGGGCCAAGAGGCTATGAGGCCGCGATTCCTGGTGGATCTGGCCCATTCCATCGAAAGCAGAACCGAGCCGCCCCATTCGCCACCGACGCCCACGCCCTGGATGAAGCGCAGCACCGTAAGGATGACGGCGCCCCAGATGCCGATCTGGTCGTAGGTTGGAACGAAAGCAACGGCAAAGGTTGCAAGCCCCATCAGGAGAAGGGTTGCGATCAGCGCAGCCTTGCGGCCCATACGGTCGCCGTAATGCCCGAAGATTGCTGCGCCGACCGGCCGCGCTGCAAACCCGACGGCGTAGATGCCGAAGGCTTCCAAGGTGCCGATGAGCGGTTCTGAATGCGGAAAATACAATTTCGCAAAAACGAGGCCTGTCACGATGCTGTAGAGGAAGAAATCATACCATTCGATCGTCGTTCCGATCGTGCTGGCCACGACGGCGCGATAAAGCTGTTTTTGATGATCCTGCGCCGAGAGCGAATCCTGCTCGGTGGCCGCGATGCTCATAGGTGACCTCCCGGAAAACCTGTGCCCGGACCGTTGCGGGGCACAGGTTATGGCTTTTTCCATTATGATTGGCGGCAAACTGCCGCTCAACAAGAAACGCGCCTTGTCGGGAGGAGTTGCGTAGGTGGCCGGGCTTCAGGCCGCGACGCGCGCCTTGCTCAAGGCAGCATCCACAAGCTTCTGGCTTTCCGCCCAAAGACGCCCGGCAATTACCGGATCGTCGGCGATGGGGTTGGCCGTGGCCGGCCTTTTCTTGACGAAATAGACGCCGCTGGCGCCTTCGATCGCCGGCGAGGTCGCCACAAACAGCGAGTTCTCCGCGCCTCGCTCAGGCGACAGCATGAACGGCTTCGTCACAGACCAGCCGAAGCCGAAAACGCCTCCCTTGTTTCCGATCCCGGTCCCCACAAGGCCTGGGTGCAGACAGTTCGCCGTTATGTACCGGGGCGGCAGGCGGCGAGCCAGTTCCTTTGTGAAGAGAATGTTCGCGAGCTTCGACTGCGAGTAGGCAGCCATCATGCCGTACCGCCGCGAGAGCATGAGATCGCCAAGGTCGATCGAGGCGCGCCGCGCGGCTTCCGACGCCACATTCACGATGCGGGCGTTCCGGCCGTATTCGCCCGCCCGTTCCAACGCGGGCAGGATCGTGTTTGTGAGCAGGAACGGCGCCAGATGATTGACGGCGATGGTCATTTCATAGCCATCCGCCGTGAGTTCGCGGTGCGGCGAGAACAGCCCGGCATTGTTTACGAGGATATGGACTTGCGGATAGCGGTCGAGGATTTTCGCGGCGGCATCACGCACCGTTTTCAGGCTCGCGAAATCCGCGACGACCACGTCCGGCCTCCGGCCGCTCATTCTCGCCACCGTAGCGCGTGCATCCTCTCCACGATGCGGATCGCGGCAAATCATGATGACCTGTGCACGCGCCCTGGCGAGACCGATGGCGGTCCAAAGCCCGATGCCGCCGGTGGCGCCGGTTACGATTGCCGTTCGCCCTTCCTGGCTCGGGAGAGTGGCGCTTGCTGTTTGCGTTCGAGGGGTATCGGTCATCGCTTGCCTCCGGAATTGCATCCCCAGAGTAACAAAAAGACCGCGGTTTTGTCGCCGCGGCCTTTCCAAAGTTCCGAACGCTTAGCGGGTCAGGATGACGAAATCGCTGTAATCGTCGGTTTCGCGGCTGATGCCGCTATCGGATATGATGAGAGAGCCGCCCGTCCAGAGCATTTCCGATATTTTGCCCGCGACCTCTGGCGGGAGTTCGATCCGGTCGAGCGCCGTGGAAGCCGAGGTTGTCGGCGCGGGAACGCGAGGGCTGTCGTCGTCATCGTCGTAATAAGGGCTGCGGCGCTTGCGCGGGCGGTCCGTGTCGGCGCTGGCTTCAGGCAGCGTCAGCACGAGCCAGCGCAGCCGCGGGGAGTCCGCGGGGACGCCCTTGACCGGCGGCATCGCCATGTAAAGATGAGTGCCGAGCGGCTTCTCGGGGTTGCGGATCGTCACGGGCACGTCGAAGACCTTCATGTAATTCTGGCGCACATACAGGCGCTGGGCCTTGCGGCTGATGAAAACCGAGACAGGGGCGAGCCTGCGGTTCCACGTCTTCACGCCCTCGGCGGCAGCCCGTTGAACGGTGTCGAGATCCTTGTAGGCCTTGAGCGCGGTGGTCCATTCGTTGTCTTTCTCAGCTTTTGCGCGCTGAGCGATTTCGACCTGCGCTTCCGCCTCTTTGACCTTCGCCTCTGCTTCGGCCTTCGCCGCATTGGCGGCATTCACCGGCCCATCGCCCGATGCTTTCGTGAGTTGTCGTTCCGCGGCTGCGAGCCGGTCCCTGGCATTGAGGAGCGCGATCTGCGCCTTCTTCAGATCGACATTCGCCACCTGCATTTCTTTGGCCTTGGCCTGAATGGCATTGCGGACGGGGCTCGCCGTGGCCGCCGTTTCCTCGGCCTTTTTGGCCGCCAATGCCTTCATGGCCTTGGCATATTCAAGAGGGTTCAGGAGCTTCTGCCGTTTGCCTCCCGGCTGGGTCTCCCCGCCATCGGCCTTGATCGAAACTTTCTCCGCCGCTCCGTCGGACGTCGCCAGGGCGTTCTGGAGGATGCGCGCCGAAACGCTCATGTTCTCCGGCCCTGGTTCGGGCAGGAGGGCCGGCACCGGCAGCTTCGCATGGGAGAACGGGGCCGGCACGATGTCCTGGCGCGTGATGATCACACGCTCGTTGCCTTGCGTAGCGCCGAACATCCGCTTGGCGAAGTCGTGTGGCAGCCTGATGCAGCCATGCGAAGCGGGATGGCCCGGCAACACGCCCTCATGCATGGCGACGCCCGACCAGGTGATGCGCTGCATGAAGGGCATCGGCGCGCCGCTGTAGATATTCGAGTGATGGAGCCGCTCTTTTCCGAGGATGTTGAAAATGCCCATGGGCGTCGGGTGGCCGGGCATTCCCGTGGAAATGGGCGCGCGGGCATAAAGACCGTCATTCGAGTAGACCGAGACGTGCTGCCGCCCCAGCGATACGACAAAAAACATCGGACCGCTTGGCGTAGCCGCCTCCTCGGGCTGCTTCTGTTTCTTGTCTGCAGCGCCCCGATGCCGCGAATGCTGGCGATCAGCCTGATGAGGGGAATCCCCATAATCTCCCCACTGGCGGGGATCCTCATAGCCTGAACGATGCCGGGATCGCGCAAGCGCGTTGTCGATGAGGGGGATGGAAGCGCCCGCCACGCAAGCGAGGATCAAAAAACGCCGCCATCGCCGGCGCGACGGATGAAAGAAACGAAATAAGATTGCTTCCACGGACAATATCCCACCACCAGGAGCCTGACGCGACATGAGCAGCCTTTCCCGGGTACTCCGACTGTTATAGATCGGTCCAAGTTACTTCAGTTATGCGGACTGAAAAAGCCTCGGTTTAGATCCTGGAGCAGGAAAGTTGCCAACGATTTAAATAGCGAGCCAAGGTTACGATTTAGTTGTGGCAGGTGGCGGATATTCAGCCAGGCATTTCGCCCTGCCAGCGCGTCTGAAGATTGGCGAGCAGCCAATCGATCAGGATGAAGAGGGTACCCAGCGTCAAGAACAGGGCAAGAAGCATCAAACTATTCAAGAAAACGCCTTCGTATCCGTCGCGGCTGACATCCAGGAAGAAATAGGGATAGGCTCCGCTGAAGGCGCCGCGCGTGAGGGTATAAATCAGGTAGATCAACGGATAGGTTTGCCACATAATTTGATCCGCAAAGCGAAGCGAGCCCTTGGGGGTGAAAAACACCCAGTACGTGATGTACAGCATCGGCAGCACGGCGTGGAAAACGCGGTCGGTTAGATATTCGAGCCCTTGCGGATTCCAAAGCCCCTGGAGAACGGCGGCGTAAACGATTGCTACCACAAGAATGTAAACCGCGAGCGCCGTCTGCACGCCGCACCAGTTCCAGAAGCTCTCCTCATCGGGTTCGCAGGCAACCAGCGTAAGGCAGGCGACGACGAGGAGGTTGGTAAGCACCGTGAAAAAGCTTAAATACTTAACTACGTCGTCAATAAGGGAAAAATCGTTTGCGATAGCACCTTCTAAGTCAAGATAAAGCTGAAGCCCCAATGCTGTCCAGCCGAGACTTGCAATACCGGCAGCCACAAGCCTTCTTATAAGCATACGTTAATGAATCCTCTTTCGGGGTTCTCCATCCGATCAAGGGGATAACAAGTATAACGGGGCAAAGTGCCCCGTTTCCGCTCTCACATTTTTCTGATTATTTCAATTTTTTCTGATTGCTCATACGGTCGCGGCGGCGCTGGCGTCTGCCGCCTGAGCATGAAGCCGGTCGCGCTTGATCGCGAGCTTGTTCAGCGCCGAGACATAGGCGCGCGCGGAAGCGACCATGGTGTCGGTGTCGGAGCCGCGGCCCGTGACGGTCTTCCCGTTTTCTTCGAGGCGCACACTCACCTCAGCTTGAGCGTCGGTGCCCTCGGTCACGGCATGGACCTGGTACAGCGGCAGGCGCGCCTCATGCGGGACGATCGCCTTGATCGCGTTGAATGTGGCGTCGACCGGTCCGTCGCCCTTCGCCTCTGCGGTCTGATGCTTCCCATCGACTTCAAGCGTGATGGTCGCCTTCTGATTGCCGCCCGTTCCTGCAATCACGGTGAGAGACAACACCCTGATCCGGTCGTGCGCGTGCCTGATTTCCTGATCGACGAGCGTCTCGATATCTTCGTCAAACACATGCTTCTTGCGATCGGCCAAATCCTTGAAGCGGTGGAAGGCGTCCTCGAAGGCGTTGTCGCCCAGCTCGTAGCCCAGATCCTTCAGCTTCTCGCGGAAGGCATGGCGGCCGGAATGTTTGCCCATCACGAGCGAACTCGCGCGAACGCCGACGCTCTCGGGCTTCATAATCTCGTAGGTCTGCGCGTTCTTCAAAACGCCGTCCTGGTGAATGCCGGACTCGTGCGCAAACGCATTCTGTCCGACGATGGCCTTGTTGTACTGGATGGGGAACGCCGTCACCGCCGAGACGAGCCGCGAGGCGCGCATGATCATGGTCGTGTCGATGCCGGTCCAGTAGGGCATGACATCGTTGCGGGTCCTCAGCGCCATGACGACCTCTTCCAGCGCCGCATTGCCCGCGCGCTCGCCGAGGCCATTGATCGTGCATTCGATCTGCCGCGCGCCTGCCTTCACACCGGCCAGGCTGTTGGCGACAGCCAGCCCCAGATCATTGTGACAGTGGGTGGAGAATATGATGCTGTCGGCGCCCGGCACGCGCTCGCGCAGCATGGTGATGATCTCGGTGAACTCGTCAGGCACGGTGTATCCCACGGTGTCCGGGATGTTGATGGTGGTCGCGCCCGCCTTGATGGCCGCCTCCACGCAGCGGCACAGGAAGTCCGGCTCGGTGCGTGTCGCGTCCATCGCCGACCACTCGACATCGTCCGTATGGGAACGCGCGCGGGTTACGGAAGTCACAACGGCATCGTAAACCTGCTCCGCGCTCATCTGCAGCTGATACTGCCGATGCAGCGGCGACGTTCCGATGAAGGTGTGGATGCGGCCTCGCTTGGCGGGGCGGACCGCCTCGCCAGCGCGATCGATGTCCTTTGGGTTGGCGCGGGCCAGTCCGGACACCACGGCGTTCTTCATGAGCTTCGAGATCTCGGCGACGGCATCGAAATCGCCATTCGAGGCAGCCGGAAAACCCGCCTCGATGATGTCGACGCCCATCTCGTCGAGCACTTCCGCGACCTGGAGCTTTTCCTCATGTGTCATCGTTGCGCCGGGAGACTGCTCGCCGTCGCGCAGCGTCGTGTCCAATATCCACACGCGGTCTTTTTCGGAGCGTTTTTCGGCGGGAGAGTGGGCGGCCTTCAAAGAAGGAGTTTCGGTCATTGTTTAAGGATCCTTGCCTGATCTGTTGTAAATATCACAAACCCGGCAAGTCCTCCATCGAGCGCCCGGGATTTAACCCCCAAGCGCTCGCCCGTTGGCCGGGCAGCCAGCGCTCAGGGGCGAATAAGGAGGAGAAGAAGGCCGCGCAACGCCGCCCGGTCCGCGCTAACGCGGCCTTGAATAGCGGCAGAAATGAAATGAGCGCGTGCCATCGGTTTGGTCGATCCAGTTTCTCGTGCAAGCATAAACCATATTTTTGGGGCTCGAACAAGTCTCCCGCGATGACTGCTCGCGTTGGGTATGCAGCGTGCGCCCGCAAATGGCGACGAACTGCCGAAGCCGAATGCATCAGAGAATGTCCGTGGCTCTTGAAACAAAGCTTCGCGCAAGCTAATGGGCCGTAAAGTGCAGCCTCAGTTTTCCAGGGTGGGTTTGTAAAACGCCGGCAAGGGCCGCAAAAAACCCGTCCGATGCGAAAGGTGGCAAATGCAGGCGGAGACATTTGGCGAGACGTGGCTCGCTATGGAGTTGCCTTTCCCATGCGAGATTCACGCGTACATTCCGCGCGTATCAATTCTCGATGATGCAAGGCGGGTGCTGGTTATATTTACCGAACCCAAGCCGAACATGATCGGAAATGAGTGGGTGCGCGACAATTACCGATCATTCAATCTCATCGCAACCTATGACCGCACGCTGGCCGACCTTCCGAATGTGAGGATCATCGATTTCGGGGGGATGCATTGCAATTTCCTGCCACGGATCAAGGACTTTGGCGTTAGCTTCGTCCTATCTACCGGCTGTAACGCAACAGAATGCGGCGGCTACGATGTCCGGCGCGACATCGCGATGAATTTTGGCTTTTCGTCGGTGCCAGGGCGTTTATTTGTTTCCTCGAGGCGGCTGATCATTAAACCGGAGCAAGTCGACTCTATTATCGAAAACGCGACGCTGAGAAACTACTCCGCGGCGATGCTTGGTGATAGCAAGGCGGATGTCTTTCGAAGCATGTTCCATATAGCGATTGAGAACAACGTGGACGACTATTATTTCTCAGAAAAAATTATCGATTGCTTTCGAACGTATACAGTGCCAATTTACTGGGGAACAAACCGTGTGCTCGATTTATTCGACAAGGATGGGATCATATTTGTCGAGGATCCTACGAAAATACACAGCATAGTATCGTCACTAACCCCTCATGATTACTGGAGCAGAACGGCAGCTATGGCGCGAAACTTCACCCTGGCCGAGAGCTACATAGATCCTGTTGGGCGCCTTAAAAGCCTAATACTCGCTTCGATGCAATGGGCAATCTGAACGATCCGCTTCTCAGATCGATCCTCTTTTCCAGCCCGTGGTTGATAATCGATCTGCCGTTTGAGCTTGATATCCTTAAGCTACCGCGCCATTGCGAAGCAAAAAGGCCGGCTGCCGGTCGGCTTCGCCCAGCGGTTTTCTAAACAAATCTTCGCTGACAATATCTCACCCGTCGAGCAAGCGCGGCAGGCGCGCGCGACCGTAAATCCTGTGCGCGTTCCGCACAACAAGGTCGGAGCCCACCGGCGCCTGCAGGTACAAGAAGCCGCCCGGTTTGATCCGGCGGCGGCAGACGTTCATCGCTTTGAAATCAGCGTCTGGATCGAGCGGGTCGCCGTAAGGACCGGTACCGCGCCGTTCATCGTGTAGCCGCGCCTCATGCTTTCGTGATGGCGTAAACCGGCCCGCGCACGGGCGCCTGCGCTGCCGTTTCCACGCCACCGTTAGCAAGATTCTGCGAAGGCCGGTTGTAATCGGGCGGCACAGCCGCAATCACATCATTGGGAACATAGCCGTTTAGGAAGCTGAAGCTGTAGCCTGGATCGATGCTCAGGATTTTCTGGAACACCGAATCTACGGTGACGTCGTGCCCGTTCCAGTCGGCCTTGTTGCGGATGCAGCGCACGTCGTCAATCAGGATAACGGGCAGCACGGAACCGCGCATGGCGGCGCCGATAATGTCGAGCTCCTCCAGCAGCGGGCAGGTCTTCGCGCCGCCGGAGACTGTGCCGTCCTCGAACCAGTGAATATGCGCGTCGAGCCAGAAAGTAGCCCGCTTGCCGCGCAGCTTCTCGCAAATCTGCGGCAGCGCCGCGATGCTTTCGCCGCAGTACAGCAGCACGCCGGTTCCCGGAGCGACATTGAGATGGGCTTGGATGTTGTCGCGGGCGATCTCATGCAGCTTCGGGCTAAGTTCGACGGAATAGATGTCTTTGAATCCCGCTTTCATGGCTTCGATGACGCTGGCGCCCTGATAGGTCCCGGTCTCGACGAATGCTTCTGTCTTGTAGGCGCTGATATCGAAGTCGGCGAGCGAGCCCATGACAGTTCCATAGTGATGGAGTTAACACATAGAAGCCGTCATTTCGGACGTCCTCAACTTCGGCGGGATGCACCGAATCAACGCAACCATATCAAATGCGGTTCGTGATCAAAACACCTTTCCCATAGGCCCGAATGACTGCGCATCTGGCCGGCCTGTGTTTCATGGAAACTGCGGCTTCGCCTGAGCGATATTTTTTCGTGGCTCGGCGAAACGTCTCCGGGAACCGTTTCGTGTCCGCTGGAAATCCGAAAGCCCGCGCGGGAAGGACGCAGCCGGAAGCCAGCGCAAGCGTATGTGTGAGAACTTTTAACCAGATGCTTCACCGTGGATCTTGCGGCAATATGCCGATGCCTTAATATCATTTCTCAGCCAATGGCGAATGATCTGGAGCCTTCGGGCTCGCATGGCCGCACAAGGGGCGCCATTTAAATAAAAAGAGGTTCCATGCGCTTACCCTCGAACGGCCGGCCAAGCAAGCCGCCTTCCTTCAGATCGCGGCCGCTGTCCTTTTTGCGGCTTGCGGCCCAGAAGCGGCGGCGATTCCCGCTTTTTCCGCTCAGGAAACCGGCGAAGATTTACGGCAAGATCGGGAACCTCGAGGTGCGGCTTGCCCGGTCCATTGCAGACATCAAGAGAGCGCAGCGCCTGCGTTTTGAGGTTTTTTATAAGGAGATGGCGGCCGTCGCGGACAAGAGAACGCTCCACAAGAAACGCGACGAGGACGAATACGACGTCATTTGCGATCATCTGCTTGTCGTGGACAAGGCGGTCGACCGCGCTGCAAAAAGACCCTGGCCGAGGCGGCCGAAGGTGGTGGGCACCTATCGCGTCCTTCTTCAGGAAGTGGCCGAGAAGAACCAGGGCTTCTATACTCAGGGTGAGTACGACATCGCGCCGCTCGTCGCGAAGAAGCGTGCAACCCACCTCTTTATGGAGCTTGGACGCTCCTGTGTGCTGAAGCCCTACCGCAATCGCCGCACGGTCGAGCTCTTGTGGCAAGGTCTCTGGACCTATGTCCGCGAGCACGGCGCAAATGTCATGATCGGATGCGCGAGCTTCCCCGGAACCGACCCCAAGGCTCACGCGCTGGCGCTGAGCTTCCTGCATCATTACTCGCTTGCTCCAGAGGAATGGCGCGCCTCGGCTCATCCTGAGCAGAAGGTTGAGATGAACCTGATGTCCAAGGAGGAGGTGAACGTGAAGGAAGCGCTGAAACACATGCCGCCTCTGATCAAGGGGTATCTGCGGCTCGGCGCCTTTGTGGGTGATGGGGCTGTTGTGGACAAGCAGTTCGGCACGACCGATGTCCTCATCATTATGCCGGTCGAGCACATCGACTCACGCTATTTCTCCCACTTCGGGGCGCCGGACGAGGTCTTGCAGCAACCTGCTCCAAGGCGGGGTCACTCGGTTCACTAGTGGTTCACTCCACTAGGCAGGCGTCACCGGTGGGGCGGGGTGCGGGCAAAGGACGCCGATGAAAGCGTTTTCATCTCTTGCAGCGGTTGTGGCGCTATGGCTGGGCGTCAGCTTCTCGCTTTGGTTTGTTCACAGGCTTTTCCGCCGGCGTGACGGTTCGAGGCAGAGGCAGCTCAGCGCCGCAGCGCTGGGGCTCGTTGACGAAGGGGCAGCGGTTTTCAGCGCGCTGAGAGCGCGCGCTTCCCAATCCGTGAATGCCTCCGGGGCGTACGGATGGAATTCCGGCGATGCCAGAGAAGCGCTGCAGGATGAAGTGCGGGCGCTACTCAATGCCATCGAAGCCAAAAGCTCCTATTTCGACCGCGTTAAAGTGGCGAAGAAGAAAATAGAAAAAGCGTTCGGGCTATCGGATTTCGCGCCGCTTGCCGAAATTCTGCAAATACGCCGCGACTTCTGGGCTGCCTCGGAGATTTTTCTGATCGAAGACATCCGGGCGCTCGGAGCGGAGCTTACGGAACCCGAGTCTTATGAAACTTTCAGGGCGGAGGCGCTCGCCCTGCTTTTCAGGGATGGAAACGCGAGGCAGCGTGACGGCGATCCGGTCGAGATGAGGCTTTCGATCGCGCGAGAGGAGACCGCGGCCTTCAGCGCCCAGGTCGAGGAAACGATCGCCGCAAAGCTTGAAAAGGGCAGGGCTCCGACGCCAGCCGAGATCATCGCGGTGCCTGTGAACCTTATGCGCTCGGCCGCGTTCGTGGCTCGCGAAGGCCGCAACATCCTGAAGGACGCGGCCGCAACCGCCCAGAGTTTCGCCCGCTCCGTGGGCGCCAAGGGGCTGATGGCCGCCGCGGAGGAGTTGCGCAAGGCGCGCGGCGACCTTCCCGGGCAGTTTGCGAACGCGTTCGAGCGCGCTGGCGGACTTGCCCGGAAGGGCGGCGATGGTTTGAAGCGGCACTATGAGTTTCTGCTTGAGGCGCAGGAGTTGCGCGCCCGCTACGCCGAGCTTCTCGCCCGCGCGCCCATGCTCACTGAGAAAGGCAAGCAGTTCCTCGCCCGCCTTGAACTCGAAAAGCGGGCCGAGCAGTTTCGTGAGTTGTCGGGCGATGCCGCTGACTGGGCCCGGCAAAGGGTTGTGATGGCGATCGCCTATCTCATCAGGAGCTTGCAATACGTGCAGGCGAAGATCACGCCGCAACAGAACAAGCAACTCGCCGTGCTTGCCTCGGCGGAGGAGGCGGCCCGCGCCCCGGCTGAGGCAGGCGATTCCGATGAGCCATTCAGGGTCTTGCTCCTGCCCGCGGCTTCATACGCTGGCGGAAATCACGGGCAAGGAAAAGCCCGCGCCAATGCCCGCGCCCGGAAACAGCGTAAGGCAGCCGCGGAACCCGAGACATCCCGCCCCGCGGCCCGGCTGCGCGATGTCGTCGCTGGCGATACCTCTGTGGCCGATTATGGCGTCGCCCTTGCCGACGCCCCCCGTCCGAGGAGCGCGCGTTCAGCTTCCGCCAGGAACTCCGGCTCTCTTCTGGACAGGCTTTCAAGCGTGGACGATGATGACGAGGTCGAGACTGAGGACCTGTCTGCTTTGCACGAGGAGCCGAATCCCAAGCGCCGGTCTTCTGGTCTCTTCAAGTCCGCTCGAAATTGAGGCTTCATCTGAATGTTTCTGCGTTTCTTCTACGAGTTGAAGCAGTCCGGGATCCCCGTCAGCGTCAAGGAGTACCTGACCTTCCTTGAAGCCGTGGATTCTGGGATCGCGGACAGTAAGATCGACAACTTCTACTATCTCTCTCGCGCTTCGCTGATCAAGGACGAGCGCCATCTCGACAAGTTCGACCGCGTTTTCGGGCATGTCTTTCGCGGCCTTGAGAGTCTTGAGGAAGGGATCAGCGCGGACATTCCGGAGGAGTGGCTGCGCGCGCTCGCCGAACGCCTCCTGACCGATGAAGAGAAGGCGCAAATTGAGGCGCTCGGCGGCTGGGACAAGATCATGGAGGAGCTGAAGAAGCGCCTCGCGGAGCAGAAAGGCCGCCACGAGGGCGGCTCCAAATGGATCGGGACGGGCGGCACGTCGCCCTTCGGCGCTTACGGCTACAACCCGGAAGGCGTTCGCATCGGACAGGATGGGAACCGCAATTTCCGCGCCGTGAAAGTCTGGGACCGCCGCGATTACAAAGACCTCGACGGCGAGGTGGAGCTTGGCACGCGCAATATCAAGCTTGCGCTGCGGAAGCTCCGCCGCTTCGCCCGCCAGGGCGCGGCCGACGAGTTGGATCTCGACAACACCATCAAAGGCACGGCGCACAAAGGCTATCTCGACATCGCCTTCCGCCCCGAGCGCCGCAACACAGTCAAGGTGCTGGCTTTCTTCGATGTCGGCGGCTCGATGGACTACCACATCCGCGAATGCGAGGAACTGTTCTCTGCTGCGCGCTCCGAGTTCAAGCACCTGGACTATTATTACTTCCACAATTGCCTGTACGAGAGCGTGTGGCGTAAGAACCAGCGCCGCTGGGACGAGCGCGTCCCTACCTATGACGTGATCAACACCTATCCCCCGGACTACAAGGTGATCTTCGTCGGAGACGCCGCCATGAGCCCCTACGAGATCATGATGCCCGGCGGCTCGGTCGAGCATTGGAACGAGGAAGCGGGGCAGGTCTGGCTTCAGCGTATGCTCGGTGTGTACAAGCACGCGGTCTGGCTAAACCCCTCGACGGAGCGCTATTGGGACAGCACCCCGTCCACGAAACTCATCCAGCAGATCACGGGCAATCGCATGTACCCGCTGACGCTCGACGGCATCGACGCCGCGATCACTGAGCTGATGCGGTAGCCGGCAAAAGACGGCGCGCCCTTTTACGGCTCTATCCAGGATGCAGTAGCCGCCTATGATGACGCAGCGTGACTTCAGAAAAATGTCAGTTGCCTGAAAGAAAACTGACTAGGCTTGAGAACTTCACGTAGTTGGCGTCACTAACGCATGAGGCGTCACTGAACGTCTTCTTTCCCGCGTCGAGGCTGCTTAACATCTCGTCGAAACGCGAGCCCTCGGCGCCGCCCACGGGGCTCACACTCGTTTTTGCGTTCTTTCCCGAGGTTTGGGCCAGAAACGGCTCGTACGTCGAAGATATTGGGCTGACGATGATTGCCATATGCTTTGGCTCCCCAGATCATCTTTCTCTGCAACTTAAAGTGAGTCGCGAAGCAGGAGAATAACAATTTATCCAGATTTACGTAAACGCGAGTTCCGTTCCGTGTCCGTCTGCGGGGGAACAATTGCGTCAAATCAACGGGTTAACGAGCGCGAGCGCGCCACAATCGCGAGCGATGCCGCCCGCAGCACGCACAGGTAGAGTTTTCAGTTGGCGATCGCTGCAGTTCTTTTCGAGGCGCGAGTGACAACCTCGGTCAGCTTTGTATCAGCGAGTTGCTGTTGTTCGCCCAAGCAAAGGCTGGTTTACTGCGGAAGTACAGGCGGCGTGTATTGCAGCGTCCCCGCGAAGTACCAGAGCAGGAACAGCACCAGCGGGGCATTCACCAGCAACTGCAGGAAGGTGAAGCCGACGATGTCGCGCGCCTTGACCCCGAGTATGCCGACAAGCGGCAGCATCCAGAATGGATTGATGAGGTTGGGCAGCGCCTCCGCGGCATTATAGATCTGCACCGACCAGCCGAGATGGACATGGAGGTTGTTTGCCGCCTGCATCACATAGGGGGCCTCGATGACCCATTTGCCGCCGCCCGATGGAAGCAGAAATCCGAGGACGGCCGAATACATCCCCATGATTGCGGGGAAGGTGCTGGTGCTGGTCAGGCTGACGAAAGCTTCCGCAAGCCTGTGCGAAATGGTGGCTCCTCCATATCCGGGCGCCGAGGTGAGGATCGTAGCAATCGCGCCATAGAGCGGGAATTGGATCAAGACACCGGTCGTCGCAGGCACAGCATTCGCCACGGAATTGAGAAAGCTCCGTGGGCGCCAGTGCAGGAGCAGCCCAAGGGTGAGGAAGGAAAAGTTATAGGTGTTGAGGTTCGAGATCGCGAGGATCGGGCTTTTGCTTGCGAACTCCTGCCAGAGCCAGCCCGCGCTCAGCGCGACAAGCAGAAGGGTGATAAGCGGGCTGTATTCCAGCCATTCGCTGGGGCGCTCGCGAGGCGGCAGCGCAGGCACGGCAGTTTGAATGTCGACGCCAAGCTTCTTCGCGGTTACTGCGTGCGCTTTTGTCGGAGCGGACAGCCAGGCGACCGTTGTCGAGACGGCGATCAGGATCGCGCACAGCGCCATCGACTGCCAGAGAAAGATCGTTTCGGAGAAGGGGATGATGCCCGTAATCTGCATCAGCGATTTGGGCAGGCTCGCAGGATTGGCCTGCAGCTGAGCAGCGGAGGAACTGAGCCCCAGCGCCCAGGTCGCGCCAAGCCCGAGATAGGCGGCAGCGCCAGCGGCGCGGTAATCCATGTTGAGATCTGAACGCCGCGCCAGTTCCCGGACGAGAAGCCCGCTGAAAATAAGGCTCATGCCCCAGTTCAAAAGAGAGGTCAGCATGCTGACGGCGGCGACGAACGCGACCGCGCGAGGCCCGCTTCCAGGCAGCGACGCCAGGCGGCGAATGAGGCGTGCAGCGGGTGGCGACATCGCGACCACATAGCCGCTGATCACAACAAAGGCCATCTGCATCGTGAAGGTGATGAGCGTCCAGAACCCGTCGCCGAAGGATTTCGCCACGGCCCGAGGCGTCGCCCCGTTCACAAGAGCGGCGGCGGAAACCAGGATCACGGCCAGCGCGGCGAATATATAGGCATCAGGGAACCATCGCTCCGCCCAGCCTGTAAAGCCTAACGCGGCCCTTGCGAGTATTCCCTCCCTGGCGGCAGGCAGATCACGACTTTCGCGCGCTATTGTCATGCCCGATCCTCTTTTTTATACATGCATAGCAGAATAAGATGCGCGGCGCTTCTGAACGTTAGGCGAGTTTCGGCTTCTGAAGATCGGGCTCCTCATACTTCGGCCTCGTCTCCGGCATGAAGAAGAGAAGAAGAAGCGCACCAATTCCCCCGGTTGCCCCAAGCGTTAGAAACGCGGCATGGTTCCCGAAGGTGTCGGCAATGTAGCCAGAGGCGGGTGTGCTGATCGCAGCCGCGAGTCCGATCGACATTCCGACCAAACCCTGCGCGAGATTGAAATGTCCGGTGCCGTACGAGATGTCCGCAATGACGAGCGGGATCAAGACACCAAGGACAGCCGCGGAAACGCCATCAAGCGCCTGTATGGCCACGATCGGCAGGGCGCTGCTGAAAAAGGCGAGAAACGCGCCGCGGATTGGCAGCACCGCCAGCGCCGCGACGAGCAGCGGCCGGCGGCCAATGCGTTGCGCGAGGCGGCCGACCCATGGCGCGAACAACGCGACGAGGATTTGCGGCGCCACGATGCACGCTCCGATAAGTGCTACCGCCCAGTTGCTCGCGGTTTTCGTCAATTCGGTGGCGACAAGCGGAAGCATCGGCGCATTCGCCAATTGAAACATGACGATGCCGCCGATAAAGACCCACATCGCGCGCTTTTTCAGGAGCATCGCCAGACCGGGAGCAATGCCGGATAGCTGCTTTTCCGTGACGCCGCCGTGAGCGCTCGCACTGTTCACCTCCCTGTCCCTGATTCGGAAAAGCGCAGCCAGGGCCGGAAGCGTGAAGCCGGCCGTCACGAAGAAGACAGCCTGCGCGGAAACGAAGTGGCCGGTTGCGCCCATGATCACGGCCGCCGCGCCATTCCCGGCCGACGCGAAGCGAGCGTTGCGCCCGAGGCGAGCCGCAAGGGCGTGCCGTCCCACCAGGCCGAGGCTGATGGCGGCGATCGCTGGCCCAAGCACAGAGGTGGCCAACGCTTGCAGCGCGCGCGAGGCCGCCACTGCGAGAAACACGGGCCACACGGCGATCATGAAAGCGCTCGCGCCGATGGCGCTGACCGCGACTGCTGCGGCGGAGCGCTCGGAGCGGACGCTGTCGACAAGCCAGCCGCCGGGGACCTGACTGACGAGACTCGCAAGCGCGCCTACGGAGAGCACCAGCCCGATATCGGTCTGGGTCCATTTCTGTGTGGCCAGATAGACCGCTATAAACGGCCCGAAGCCTGTCTGGATATCGCCCAGGAAAAATGTGAACCAATCCAGTCCTCCAAGGCTCCGCGAGGACGGCTGAAGAGCTTCTTCAACGCTTGCCTCTGGCGCCGGAGGCAGCTTGCCCGGCGAATCCTGCATGGCTTCTAGTTTTGAGCCACGCCGTTCTCGGCTTGGTTCCGGGCGTGATTGCGCGTGGTTACCACGACCACGGGTTTGCCGCTCTTAACCTCGGGTGCAGCCGAAAGGCGCTCCTCGGGCAGGTTCGTACTAACGGAGTTGGGGCGGTCGGAGTCGAAGCGAAGGTCCGACCATGCGACGGCGACCTTCCTGCCACCGACGCCCAGGAACCCGCCGCAATCCACAACAACGGCCTGCACGTGCCCGTATTTGTCCGCGAGAACATCGACGATGCGTCCGGCGTTCTTGCCCGACGCAATAAGATCTTTCCCGAGAACGCTATCCGCTTGGTGGAGAACGGTGTGTGCAATTTGCGGATTGTCTCCGGATTGCGCATCTAGACCGCTCGCTCCGGTTGCCGCCAACGTGCTGCCCGCTGCGATCGCAAGCAGCAGAACGGATCCGATTTTCCCTGACGCCGTCATATGCCATGCCCATTGTTCCTGCCTGCCTGAACAGCGCAGGCGCTCCGGCGTTCCGTTGCGAGACTTTTTATTGGGCGGGTGCGGCAAAACGGCTCTGGCCGACCGACACAGACCTCGCGCCCGGCCTCACCCAGTGGGCACAACATTCAAAAGAATGCCGCTTAGCGGCCCCGGCTAGGGTTAAGCGGATACTGCATCTTCAGATTGCCGCTCGCCATTTGCCGAAAAGGCAACATCCGAATGGCTCTCCTGGAGCTTCTCCTTTTGCCTGCCGAAGGCGAGCTTTGTGGTAATCAGATACTTCAACGCCGCAATCATTCCCAGCGTCAGGATCCAAAACAGCATCAGGGTCTTTCGTAAAGCAGACATGGACCACCATCCTTTTGTGCCTCGAACAGTGCTGCGGCGAGGGGCGTTCCAGCGGTAAAGCGGATGTGCAGTCGAGTTTACCGGCGTGATAGCGGAACAAGCTTTCTATCAACAGGGCACTGAGAATATTTTTCCCAATGATTTGATGCGCATGGAACCCGTCGGACCATGCGCAACATCGCTTTTTTCACCTGTTAATGCCGCATCAGGATGGGCAGGTCCGCATGCTCGATCATGGTGCGCGTAACGCCGCCGAGGATCGCTTCGCGCCACTCACCATGCGCGTAGGCGCCCATCACGATGAGGTCCGCGCCAAGCTCGCGCGCCTTTTG
>CAWFOS010000007.1:0-44077 GCA_963817495.1 uncultured Alphaproteobacteria bacterium
GCGAAAAGATCACCGAAACGCCTTCGCCGTCCCATCCGATCACCGGGGCCGGGCTGGCCCGCAGCTTCTGGCCGAAGTGCTGTTCGCCAAATATCGCGCGCACCTGCCTCTCAACCGTCAGAGCGATATCTACGCGAAAGAAGGCGTCGATCTCGATGTCTCAACGCTCGCCGACTGGGTCGGCGCGGCCGCAGCGGCGTTGAGCCCGCTCGTCGACGAAATCAGGAAGCATGTTCTTGGCGCGGAACGCATTCACGGTGACGACACGACCGTGCCGGTGCTCGCGAAAGGAAAATGCACAACCGGCCGGCTGTGGACCTATGTGCGCGACGATCGCCCGTTCGGCGGCGAAGCAGCGCCTGCCGCGCTGTTTTATTACTCGCCCGATCGTGCAGGCCAACATCCGGAAAACCATCTCGCCGGTTACTGCGGCATCATGCAAGCCGACGCCTACTCTGGTTATAACGGCCTCTACGCTGAAGGCCGTAAACCCGGCCCGATCTTGGAGGCGGCCTGTTGGGCCCATGGGCGGCGCAAGTTCTTCGAACTCGCCGAGCGCCCATCGCTATCGAGGCCGTGCGGCGCATCGATGAGCTGTTCGCCATCGAGCGCGAGATCAATGGACGATCCGCAGGCTATCGCCACGAGGTGCGCCAGGAACGATCGAGACCGCTGGTCGAGGCGTTGGAAGAATGGCTGCGAACCGAACGGCGAAAACTCTCATCGAAAAGCCCGGTTGCCAAAGCGATCGATTACAGTCTGAAACGATGGCGCGCGTTCACGCGCTTCCTCGACGATGGCCGCATCTGCCTGTCAAACAACGCGGCCGAACGAGCCGTCCGAGGCATCGCGGTTGGCAGACGCAACTGGACCTTCTGCGGCTCCGACAGCGGAGGTCAGCGCGCAGCCGCCATCTACACGCTGATCGAGACCTGTAAACTGAACGACGTCGATGCGCGTGCATGGCTTGCCGACATCCTGGCCCGCATCGCCGATCATCCAGCAAAACGCATTGGCGAACTCTTGCCCTGGAACTGGAAGATCGCAAGCGCCGGCTTGAAAGCCGCAGCATAAACTGAGGCGACCGATCCTGCGGCCCTCACCGGATGCTTACCACACAGGCGCTATCGCCGATGGTGCGAAAGCGGCGTATTCGCTCGGATTTTCGAGATGCTGGCGGCCGATAGCGACAACGACTACATGATGATCGACGCGACAATTGTCCGTGCGCATCAGCATAGCGCCGGCGCCCAAAAAAAGCTGGCGAAGACCAGGCCATCGGCCGTTCACGCGGCGGACTGACGACCAAAATCCACGCCGTCGTCGATGCGCAACCCGGTGGCACTGTCGCTCACACCCGGACAGGTCGCCGACATCAAGCAAGCCGAGCCCCTGCTCGCAGAACTCGAACCCGACGCTGTCATTGCCGACAAGGGGTACGACGCGGACGTACTCGTCGAAACGCTCGAGAAGCGAGGCATCACACCGGTCATCCCACCCAAGGCCAACCGCAAAGAGCAGCGGCAGACGGATTTCGCCCTCTATCGCGAACGCAATCTCATCGAGCGCTTTTTCGGCAAGCTGAAACAATACCGCGGCATCGCCACGCGTTTCGACAAGCTCGCCACGACGTTCATGGCTGGTGTGCTGCTGGTCTCGGTGCTCATATGGCTCAACTGACGACACGCCCTAGCATTACAGTTGCATTTGAGTGATCTCTCTGAATCATATACTTAATTGATTTGGAGGAGCATGGATGGCCGGGGCATCGATTGAAGGAACGCTAGAACTTTGGGCGTCGTCCTTGCGGGATGTGAAGGCGCGGATGCGCCCGTTGTTTAAGCAGGAGCGAGTTGCGGCTTCGGCAGGGGCGTTCCTGGACGGTTTGCTCGGCAATGAGCAGCGCAAGACGGGCTGGATGCGGGCGGAGGCGGCAGGCGATCCTGGCCCCTGGCGGCAGCAGGCCATTTTGGGCCGCGGCCGGTGGGAAGCCGATGACCTGCGCGATATTGTGCGCGGCTATGCGCTTGAGACGCTCGCTGACGACGACGCGGTTCTGGTCTTCGATGAAACCGGATTTCTCAAGCAGGGCAAGGCCTCCTGCGGGGTTGCGCGGCAATATACCGGCTCGGCGGGCAAGATCACGAACTGCCAGATCGGCGTCTTCGCCTGTTATGTCTCGCAGCACGGCCATGCCTTCATCGACCGGGCGCTTTATGTGCCGAAGGCGTGGACGGACGATCCGGCCCGCATGAAGGCGGCGCATGTGCCGGAGAAGACGGCCTTCGCAACCAAGCCTGCCCTGGCGGTCGCCATGATCGAGCGGGCCATTGCCGCTTCTGTGCCCTTTGCCTTTGTTGCTGCCGATAGCGTCTATGGCGTTGGCGCAGTGGAAGGGGCGCTGCGGCGGGCGGGCAAGGGCTATGTGCTTGGCGTCGCTTCCAATCACCGCGTCACCTCCTGGGGCAAGGCCAAACCCATCGCGAGAACGGCGGAAAGCGTCGCGCAAGGCCTGGCGCCTTCGGACTGGAAACGCCTGTCGGCGGGCGATGGCGCCAAGGGGCCGCGCCTTTACGACTGGGCTTATGTGGAACTGGCCGAGATCGATGCTGGCGAATACGATGCAAGCCGCTCCGGGCTTTGGACGCGCGGTTTGTTGATCCGGCGCACGATCGCGGATCAGGACCTGGCCTTCTTCTCCACCTGGGCTCCGGCGGGAACCTCGATCGACAAACTGGTTCGCGTCGAAGGCGGCCGCTGGGCCATCGAGGACAGCTTCGAGACAGCGAAAAACGAGCTGGGCCTTGATCATAACGAGACCCGCTCCTGGCATGGATGGAACCGCCACGTCTCGCTCGTCATGCTGGCCTTCGCCATGGTGGCGACGATCCGGCATCGGGCCAATGCGATGCCAACACAGCAAACGATACCCCAGATCTTTGTGGCCCGCCGCTTATCCGCTGGTCCATTCAAGAAATTCGCCGCATAGCCATAAGGCTCGCGCAACGACGCATCGAGCCAGCGGGCATCATCGCATGGTCCCTCTGGCGAAGGGCGCATCAGGCCGCCGCCAGGAAGGCCCATTTTAAGATGAAATTGCAACTGTAATGCTAGGACTGGACCTAGTACGACGCTCCTGACAGGCCGGCTGGGCTTGGTATTGCGGACGTCGAGAGCGAGGACGAGGATCACCTCGCTGACCAAGTCGCACAAAAGGTCTTGGCACAGCTTGCAACGAAGAGGCTGTTTGACGCAAGGTAGAGCCAGATCGGAGACCGGCATGGCGGCCAGGGCCAAATACAGCGCGACGACGCGACAGATTTCAGTGAGCGTCCACCCTACCTATCTCGACGACCAATCGGCGCCGGAGCAAAGCCATTTCGTCTGGGCCTATCACATCGTGATCGAAAATCGTGGCGCCGAAACAGTGCAGTTGCGAAGCCGCCATTGGCGCATCACCAACGCGCGTGGAGAACTCCACGAGGTACGCGGGCCGGGTGTGGTCGGCGAGCAGCCGCGCCTTGAGGCCGGCGATGCGTTTGAATACATCAGCCACGTGCCGCTAACGACGCCCTCGGGCATCATGACGGGCAGCTATCAAATGGAAACCCGGGATGGCGAAAGCTTCGACGTCGAGATCCCCGCCTTCTCCCTGGACAGCCCTCATCAGGCGGTGAAGTTGAATTGAAAAGAAGCTCGTCCCAGGAGGGTCGTTAACAGGCATGCTGGCTCTCTCGTGATCCCATTCTCGGCAAGCCAGCATTTGGATCCCAAACCGGCCTTGCCCCCAAAGACCAAAACAATCCCGCCGTTGACCCAATGTATGGACCGGCGGTGTGTTGCAAGAGGAAAACCTCGAAACAGCGGCGTTGGGTCTTGCGCCAATGTATCCGGCCTATCTGTGAAGCGCGATGCTCCTGGCCACCATGGATATGAGCGCGCATTCGATCTGATTAGCAGCAAAGCCTCAAACTCGGGCTATTTGGGTCACCAGTTTTCGATTGCGCCGGGAAGACCGGTCCCCCATCGCGTTGTTTCACACTCTCGCAGATTTCGATGGGAAAGGGGCGTCAGGGCATGATGGCGCCTCCACGATATTTCCTTGTTCGGCCGGAAAGAGCCTTTCCCCATCCCGGCCATGCGCTTATCGGAGAGCGCCGTGGCGCGGCGTTGTCAAGGCCGGCCCGTTTCAGGGCCGCCCGGCAGGGCTTGGCCTTGATAAGGCGAGGCATGGCGCCAGAATTATGCAGGCTGGGGCGCATTGTCATGGCTTGTGCGGACCTCGAAGTTGCGACCATAACGAAGCACCGCCCAGGCGATGCGGGCGAGCTTGTTGGCGAGCGCGATCGCCAGCTTGTTGTGGTGCAACCGCTTGGCCGCGGCCTCGATCCAGGCCTTGAGGCCGTAACGCTCCCAGCTCACGCGCTTCACCAGCACGACGCGGGCGGCCTGCACGAACAGGGTGCGCAAATATTTGTTTCCCCGCTTCGAGATCTTGCCGAGGATGGGGCGGCCTCCGGTGGAAATCTGCTTGGGAACCATGCCGAGCCAGGCGCCGAAATCGCGGCCCTTCGCAAACATGTCGCCGCTCCCAATGGTGGCCACCGTGGCGCTTGAGATGATCGGGCCGATGCCTGGCACTGTCATCAGCCGCTCGCAGCCCATGTCCTTTCGGGCCAGCGTCTCGATTTCGGCCGAAACCTCGGCGATGCGCTCATCGAGCCGGCGCCAATCGATGGCCAGGGCTTCGATGATGCGGACCATGCGCGGCGATAGCCTGCCGGCGTGCGTTCCAAGGATGTCCGGCAGCGCGCGGCGCAAACGCTGAATGCCTTGCGCCACCGCGATCCCGCGATCCAGCAGGAAGGCGCGGATTTCGTTCACCGTGGCGGTGCGCTCGCTAACGAGACGGGCGCGCACGCGGTGCAGGCCTTGAAGATCGAGTTGCTCGGCCGTCTTCGTCGCCACGAACCGCATCGTTGGCCGCTGTACGGCCTCCGCAATCGCCTCGGCGTCCCGGAAATCGTTCTTGTTGCCCTTGAGGAAAGCCTTCACATATTTCGCTGGCATTAGCCGGGCGTCGTGGCCAAGCGCGGTCAGTTGCCGGCTCAAATGATGAGCGCCAACGCAGGCCTCCATGCCAATGAGGCAGGGCGGGATATTGGCGAGCCGGTTCTCAAGCTGGCTGCGCGAGAGCTTGATTTTAAAGACGATGGCCCCGCGCCGGTCGAGGCCGATCAGGTGGAAAACAGTCTTGCCGATATCGATGCCGATCACCGCAATCGAGGCATTGGACTTCGCTGCTTTGGTTTGTGCTGGCATGGGGTGGCTCCTGGGTTCCGGTTACCCCGCTCATCGCGGGATACGGGGAAACACCGCCGGTCCATCCCATTAGCGGCTGTCGGGGGTGTCAGACCCGTTGTGATGCGTCACTGATGCGATGAAAGATTCCGGCCATCGACCACCCCGCCGATTAGCTGCGCGCTTGAGCAGGGAACATGGTCGGCTGTATCTCAGCTAATGGACCCAGCTCCCACTAGTCGTTCCGGCCAAGGAGCAGAGGCGGTTAGCGTCTATCTAATTCTGTGATAACTTGACGCAGATCGCACTCGGGGAAAGCGCAGGTCAAAGGTATACCCCAGGTGATAACTTAGAGGCTCTCGGCGCCCTGAATTTCTTCAGGCGAAGCTCACGGAGAGGTCGATGAAGAGCCTCTATTTGAAGCAGCTGGTTTTCCTTATCTTTTTTGCCCTTCTTGCGATGCCGCCGCTGACGGCGTTCGCGCAGGAGAAAAAGCCCAACATTGTGATGCTGATGACCGACGACACGGGCTGGAACGATTTCGGCGCGTATACTGGCGGCGGTGCGGCGCTGGGCCACCCGACGCCGAACGTCGACAGGATTGCCAGGGAAGGAGCCGTCTTCTCGAACTGGTACGGCCAGGCAAGCTGCACCGCAGGCCGCGCGTCATTTATAACGGGCCGCATCCCGATCCGAACCGCGCTGTCGATTGTGATTGGGCCGGGCGACCGGAATTACTTGCGCAAAGAGACGCCGACCATCGCGGAATTCTTCAAGAAAAACGGATACACGACCTACTTCTCGGGGAAATGGCACCTTGGTGATGTGCCCGAATCCTACCCCACCGAGCATGGTTTCGACGAAATGAAGCATTTCGCCGCCTATTACGCCGGCGTCTACGCTTACGAGAATACGGCAAGCAATTTCCATCCCTGGTTTCCGTCGTTCAACCCGGACTTCATGAAGGCGTACAACGACATTGTGAATCTGGGTGAATGGGAAGGGGTCGCCGGTCAGCCTGCCAAGCGAGTTGGGTCCATCAATTATGACAGTTTGGCGGAGTTCGATGTCAGGCAGACAGATTCCGCAGTGGAGTACATTCGGAGCCATGCGAAAGGGGACAAACCTTTCTTCATGGATGTCAACTTCATCAAAATGCACAATCCGACCAATCCGGCGCCTGCGTTCCGCGGCCGGTCGCATCTCGGCAACTATTCCGACTCGCTCATGGAGATGGACGCCGACATTGGACGAATCCTGGACGCGTTGCGCGCCCATGCGCCCAACACGATTGTTATTCTGACCGCAGATAATGGCGCTTGGCTCGACGCCTACCCAGACGCCGGGACAACGCCCTTTCGTGGCGAAAAAGGCTCACCCTATGAGGGTGGATGGCGCGTTCCTGGCATCATGTGGTGGCCGGGTCACATCGCTGCCGGGGCCACGTATCATGAGATGATGTCGAACATGGACGCCTGGGCCACGCTCGCCGGCATGACGGGCCTGACCCCGCCTCCGCGCGAATGGGTCGGTAACGACGGCAAGCCAATCTATTTCGATAGCGTCGACAACAGCGCCTACATCCTTGGCAAAGCGCCCCACTCGGCGCGGACCTCCTGGATCTACATCAATGGCGAACATTACGCGGGCGTCAGAGTCGACATTGGAGGGGATCCCAAAGAGCCCTGGCTGCGGATCGCCTGGAAATACCTCAACACGGCCAAGGATTCCTGGCTCGGGCCAACGCAGGATCTCGGCGCCATCGGCGCGCTCTACAATCTTACTATGGACCCGTATGAAAAATACGACATGATTTTCAACGGCGCCGCGCCTTCGCGGATCATGACCACCTCGCCGGGACGGTACGCCGGGCAGGACAATGGCTGGACCGGCGCGCTCATTACGCCCGTGATCGCAGAGTTCGATAAGTCGATGATGAAGTTCCCGAATATTCCGCGTTTCGTCGGCGGCGCGTCTACCGACCTCGAACCGAACTTGCAGCATCCCGAGAACCCCGTTCCGCTCTTGAAAGAAGAAATCGAAAGAATGCGCGGCTCCGGCATGGCTAACGACTAGCCGGAAGACTTGGCTGTGGGCGGGCATCACCGGCAGATGGGAGGCAACAAGGTGCGGTGGCTTCGTTTAGCCCTGGCCCTTGGGGTGGTGCTCAGCATGCCGCTTTGGACGGTGACAGAAGATGCGACGGCAGCCGAAACCGCAGGCAGTGTGAAGGCGCTTGCGCTGCAATGGTTCGATCGCTTGCAGAAGGGCGTCATCGACCGCTCTCAACTCGCGCCGGAGTATAGTGCGCAGCTGACGGCCGCAGCCATCCAAGCCATGGCGAAGTATCTCAACGATCATGCCTACGGCGTTCCGCCCGAAGCTGCGGAGATCGTCGAGATCCGAAGCGCCGGCACACAGACGTTCTACCTTGTGAAGCTCCTTTTTCCGCGCGGGGACGCTTTAACTCTTCTGCTGGGCCTGAACACAGAAGGCAAGATCGTTGGCATCGATCTGATGAGCATGGCCGGAGATTGAGATAACGAGCGAGGCGGTGCGGGCGTCGAGACTGACGGGCAGAACCAACAGGCTATGGGAAAGCGCCTGGGTCGCGCATGTCTCAGCCCGTGCCGTCGGACGGTTTAACCACGCATCGCGATCATCGGCTATTTTAGTTTCACCACGTCGTCCGGTTTCCAGGTCTGATCGTAAAACGCCGCTTCAGCACCATAGAGCCGGATGGTGACCAGAAAAGCCCGCCCCTTAAGGGTCTGAAGCCAGTTCTTGTCGGCGACGTTGCTGGGCTTGTCGGGACCAAAATAGAGATCGAGGGACCCGTCCTCATTGGTGAGCGGCTTGTCGAACTGGTTGCGGGATGGGAAGGGTTGAGCTGTTTGGGGCAGCGTGCCGTCCTCAGGATTATAGATCGTCACCGCCCAATACAGGGCAGCGGGAATAGGTGCGGGGAGATGCAACCTGTAGGAGTTGCTGCCGTCGAGAAGCTCCCCGTCCTTGTCCCTCGCAGTGGATGGATATTTGGAGCCCTGATTGATCATGTCCGCGACCATCGCCGGAGACGAGGAGTAGGCGATCTGGAAAAAAGCTGCGCGCTGCTGAACATCGAGATAGCCAGGCTGGAAGAAAGCTGCATCCGCCCCGGCCCAGCCATTCAAGTATTGACGATCCTTGTAGTACAGCTGACGCCCGTCAGGCCGGCCCGAAAGGCGCCAAGCCGAAATCATTTTCGGAGCCATTTCCACCGCGCGTGTGAGCGCGTCCTTTTCCTCCCGGCTGGGCTCGAATGGCTGTCCTTTCACGATACCGATGGCGGCCAGGACGCCTCGTGTCTCGGCGGAAAAGGCATCCACCGCTTCGTCATCGACATAGGTCTTGAGCTTCTCCCAGTAGCTGAAGTCTGTGGGATACATCATGTTGACCGGCACGTTCGAGGCATTGGGGAACCGCATCGCTTTGCGGTCTTTTTCGACAGTGCTCAACGGGTAGACGCAAGTCTTTTCCGCGATGGCAACGGCTTCCTTGGCTTCCGGGCCGTCGGGGCCTTGCGTGAGGACCGTTCGGAAGAAGAGAAAGACGTTGTATGTCTTGGAAGTGAAGGTGAAATAGCCCCCCGGCAAGGGGCCTTGGTAGCCGGGCGGGAGAAGCAGATACAGGCCACCTGCCCCTCGATCGGGTCCGGCCGCACCCACATCGGTGAGGGTGCGCTGGAAGAAGTCGGTGAACATTCCGATCACGTGAGGCGGGGCATACACAACGAGCGGCCCGGTTTGTTTCAAATCCAGGTAGCTCATAGAGTAGATGACGTCGCAGTTCGGCGTGGGCACCCAGGTCCTGGCGTTCATCCGGTCTTTCCAGATGGGCAAGACGTTGTAGCCTTTGCCGAACTTGGCCTCTGAACCATCGCGCAAGCCGATGATGTTCAAAGTTGGCAGGGTCAGCGTATAGGCCTGGATGGCGTGCTGGTAGAACCATTCATGGTTCAACTGCGCGATGGTGGCCTTATCCGGCCATTTGCCGCCGTACATCTGCTCGACCAGAGGCGACACAGACTCTGAGCCTTTAGAGGCATACAGTAGGACGCAAAGGCCAACGCTGCGGAGAAGAAAGAAAACCAAAGCTTTTTCATGATTCAAGTCCTCGCGGCTTGCGTTGCGGCTCACTTCACTTTCTCGACTTTGGGCGGCGTCCAGGTCCCGTCGAGAATTGCCTTGCCGGGCCAGTAAGCGCGCAGATAGAGCGAGAACGGGCCATCCGGCGCAGGCAGCCAGTTGCTTTCCTTATCCGTCCCTGGCGATGTGGCGCCGGCAAAAAGGGTCAGCGAGCCATCCGCGTTGTATTTCAGGGTCGTGTTCTTGGTGCCGAGCGCATAGCGCCCAAGCGCGTTGGGATGGAAGAAGTGGTACTCGTCATAAAGGGTGAGCGACCAGAAGCCCTTGACGGGCGGTTCCTCGCCCTTGGCAAAGGTGACAGCATAAAGATGCTGGCCGTGAAGCTGATGGCCCTGGCTGTCGTCGTCTGTGAAGATGTATTTCGTCTCCTCAGGGCGGTTCTCCAGGATATTGGACCGGGCTGTTGCCGTGCGATTGAGGAAGTCGGTTCCCCAGCGCGCATTGTTCACCGGCGAGTTCCAGCCGTTTCCGGCGGACCGGCCGTTATAGCGCCACTTCATATAGGTCCAGATGTCGCGCTCGGTCGCGGCGGCGGTCTCCTTCAGGGTCTTCATAATCTCGGGATTTTTGGCGGCGGCCTCCAGCACGCTGCCGATCTGGGCGTAGAGCGCTTCCTCGCCCGGCATGGGCGGCACCTGCTTCATGACCCGCGGCAGCTCCTCGAAAAATTCGTCGGGTTGCACATAGGGAAGTTCAGTCTTTTGGCCTGCCGGCCACGGGCCCGGAAGGTGGGGAAGCTTGCTCCAGTCCCTGATCTTCATCGCGCTGTCGAATTCGGACAGCGGATAGAAGTTGACCTGGCTGATCAGCGGCAGGATGGCGGCGCGATCCTCGGGCGTATCCGTCATGAAAATCCGCGGGACTGCTAACACAAAATTTGTCGGAGAGCGCACGATTCCAGCGATGCCTTGTGGCCTCTCGCCGGTCCAATCCGGGCCCACCATCAAATAGAAACCAGGCTTCGTGCCATAGGCCTTGCCGATTTCTGAGAACTCGTCGGTCCGCGCGTCGTAAAGCGCATAGACCCAGAAGCGATCGCCAAAATCCGGGACCTGGAAGACGATCGGGCCCTTGACAAGATCGGAGAAACTCACGCCATAAACAACGTCCTGGTTCGGACATTCGACGCCGCGTTCTTCGGGGCCTATATAGCCTGTCAACATGGCGAGCGCGCCGAAGCCCAGCGGAGCGCCACCCCTGACCGCAGGCTCGCCTGCCTTGGACGCGATGGCGGCCCGGTTAGTCATATTGACGAGCGGCCAGGCCCAGAGGTAGGCCATGCGCCCGATCGTCTCGACATACGACTTCGTCATTTCAGTGCCTGGAGGCGGGCTTGGAACATCCGCGGCTGTTTTCGGAAGAGGAAACTGCTGCGCGGCACCCTTTCCCTCGAAAGCTGCTAAGCTGAGACACAGCGTCAAGCACGCGGCAAGGCGCGCCGTTTGCATCGAGCGTGTTTTCATCCCGGTTGCCCCTTTTTTTGGATAGAGCCGTCTATATTCTTGCCTGAGGCTAAGCCTAAGCATGTAATTGACTTTGACGGTTATCAAGGTAACCAGACGAAATCTCTTTCGCTGCGGTGCCATTGAGGGCGCGCTTCGCGAGCGGCTTGCTACCGTCGAGTTACACCACGACCGGGGACGTGAGCCGCCATAGCATATTCAGCGTATTCGCGAACCGATTTCGTTGCCCCCCGAACGCCAGGCGAACTCATTGGGTTGACCGAAATGACCGCGATTGGCCCATCGCGAAGGAAGCCGGCGGTCCCCTTACAGGCCAGTCCCGACGTTCACGAAACTCGTACCGACGAGTTTGAACTCATCTCTGCCATTTCGATCACACAACAAAAATTGTCTCGGCCCCTCAAAGCTCTATCCGCCCACAACTCCACCGTGGCCCGTCAGCGGCTACCCGAGAAGCTCGCGCAAAACGGCAAGGTGACTGGTCTCGATCGCACGCGTGGCGGTGAGTAATGTGAGTGTTCCAGATGCAGATATTTCGCGGAGACGTCCAAGTTCACGGACCGCTTCCCCGGAAGTGAGCTCGCCTTGATAGCGTGCCTCGAACTCAGTCCAGCGCTCTGGACGATGCCCGTACCAAGTCCGCAGTTCATTTGACGGAGCAATGAGTTTTAACCATTCGTCAAAAGCTGCGTTCTCGCGCTTCGGTCCGCGCGGCCACAGCCGGTCCACGAGGATCCGGAAGCCATCTTCGGGCTCAACCGGATCGTAGATCTGTCTAAGCAAACTCCCTGAACTTGACCAACGGATCTTGACTGTGATTCCGTCTCCGTACTGATTCGCGGGGGCGGGACATGGCGGGCAAATCTCCGGTTAAGGCGAGTGGCGAGCAGCGGGCGGCGCTTGAAGTTTTGGCGCTTTCGCGTAATCGCGGCGAGCGTGTATGCAGGCCCACCGCCGCTGAAGACCGAGGCTGCGCTGCGGGTTTGCGCGCCGTTGCTCGAAGCACCCGTCGCAAACCGTGCGAACTGGACGATCCCACGCCTCATCGCCGAGATCAAAAAGCGCGAACTCGTCGATATCGGGCCATCGCAACTCTCCAAGGCGCTGCGAAAAAAAACTTCCGGTGGCGGCGGCCACGGCACACGCTGAAGGGGCGGCAAATCGCCGATGAGATCGAGCGCGTTGGGCTCCGGCTTCAGCTGCGCAAGGCCCAGGCCGAGGCTGGCGACATCGTGCTGCTTTACGGCGACGAGAGCGAGGCGCTGACGCATCCTTATCTGGCGCGTGCACAAGCGAACGTTTATCGTGAGCGGCAAGCGCTCACTTTTGGCCGAACGCGGCGCCGGTCTGCGCGTGCCGGCGCCGGGGCAGGCCAAGAAGGTGGCCATGATGGGTTCGCTCGATCATGTAAAACGCCGGCTCATCGTGCATACGAGCCGGACCAAGCGCAGCGCCGGCTTCATTGCGCATCTGGATCAACTCGATCGCCTCTTTGGCCCCAAGCCCGGGCGCGTGACAATACCCGTCGTGCTGGTCGAGGATAATGGGCCGATCCATGTCAGCAAAATCGCCCTGACGGCGCTCGATGCGCGCAAGCACTGGCTGACCGTCGAGTGGCTGCCCAAATACTCGCCAGAGCTCAATGACAGTGAGGTAGTCTGGCACGACCTCAAGGCGCGTCATCTCGCCCATAAGACCTTCACCGATGTCGAAGAGCTTGATCGCGAAATCCACGCCGCCGTCAAAGCCTTGAACCGTGAGGGAAATATCAATTCGTTGGTCAACTGGCAAATCTCTGCTTAGTTCGAAGCATTCTCAATCTCAGTAATTTGTTTGTTTTCGTTGACTGCAGCGGCGACGGTGCCGCCGCTGCACTTGGCCCAAGCCCGCGGCCTCAAGCGGCGGCAAGTTGAAGGCTGTGCTGGTGAGGTGCGTTGAGGGGGAAGGTGACAATCAACACGGTGGCGCCGAAGCCCCAGTAATAAATGGCATCCAGCCCGCCAAAGCCGAGCGCGAAGGGCGCCGCGACGAACACCAGGCCAACCAGACGGTCCACCGCAACGTGGAGCGGGTAAGGAACGACGCGAATAACGCCCGTCTCATGTTCGGTCAGGAGGGTGAGCACGAAAGCGGCAACGCCGGTTGCGACCGATAGCCATTTCGCGATTGGGTTAGCCTCTCCAAGCCCCAAAATGAATGGCAATCCGATCAGGGCAAGGACGACCGGGTAGTCCAGATAGGCGTGGACAGTTCTCGTGACAAAGCGAAGGTGCATGATCTTTCTCCAATGTTTGAAGTTTGATGCTCAGGATTCCCCTCCAGAAGGGGGTGCGGGCGTGGGTCGAACCATCCCGCCGGCCCGCGATTACGCTGCCTTGCGCAATGTAATCACAGGGAAGTCGATCTCGGTCTTGGCGACCTCATTGACGTAATTGGTGAGCGTATTGAGAGCGAGGTGGAGGACGATCTCGACGATCTGTCCATCGTCGAAACCCGCAGCCCTCACGGCCGCGACATCGGCATCCGACACATGACCACGTTCCCGGACGACCTTGACGGCAAAGCGTAAAGCGGCGTCGGCCTCGAGATCGCTGGAGGCGCCATTGCGGTTAGCGGCGATCTCGGTATCGTCGAGCTTGGCTACGTTCCGGCCGATGTAGGTATGCGCCGAAAGACAGTAAGAGCAGCCATTGACCTCGGCAACCGCCGGAGCGATGCGCTCACGCGTTTTGGCGTCGAGCGCGCCTTTCGCCAGCGCGGCGTCGAGGCCGAAATAGCCTTCCCAGCCGGCTGGGCTGTTGGCAAAGACACGGAATAGGTTGGGAACGCTGCCAAGCTTTTTTTTCGCGCTCTCAAGGAGAGGCCTGGCCGCTGCGGGGGCGGCTTCAATTGAGGATATGGTGTGGATGCGGCTCATGAGTTTTCTTCCTTTTTCGTTTGGGCGCCGTGGGGTCCGGCTCTTGCACCGGGTTTCGCCCCGGCCTTGGCCGATCAATATCCAGGGCGGTCGAGGTACACGCGCGATCCCCACACGTTGAAGTATGGCTGGCTCGCGGATGGGTGGAAGCGGCCCGCAAACCGCGTCGCATGTTCATGGTGCAGGCGGTGCGCCGCCGTCCGGTAGCTAGCGGGTTCTTTCGCGTACACAGCGACGGTTCCAACAGAGGCGGTGATCGCGGCGGCGAGAGCTGAGCTCACTAAGACTTTCATAATCATGAGTTTTTTCCTTTTTCGCTTGTGCGCCGTGGTGTCCGGCTCATGCACAAGAACCTACGCCCTTTCAAAATTTCTTTATATCTGGTAATATCGAGACAGATTATTCCAAATTACGGAAAGCTAATGGATCGCTTTGAGTCGATGTCAGCGTTCGTCGCCGTGGTTGAAGCTGGCGGTTTTTCGGCCGCGTCGCGCAAGCTCGGCATGCCGCTTGCCACTATCAGCCGCAAGGTTTCAGAGCTTGAGGAGCAGCTGAGGGTGCAGCTCTTGGTGCGCTCGACGCGCAATGTTTCACTGACTGAAAATGGCCTGCAGTACTTTGCCTCCTGCCGGCGCCTGCTCGACGAACTCGGCGAAGCAGAACGCCAGGTTTCCGGCGAATACCGCGCGCCAAAAGGCGGACTCGTGGTGAGCGCTCCGATCGTGTTCGGCCGCCTCTATCTTACGCCCATCATTGTCGATTTTCTGAAGGCCTATCCCGAGGTCCATATCGAACTCAGGCTCGCCAATTCAATCGCCCATCTGCTCGACGAGCAGGTCGACATCGCGCTGCGCATCGGGGAGTTGCCCGACAGCGGCATCATTGCCGCCAGGGCTGGGGAAATTCGCCATGTCGTCGTCGCAAGTCCCGCATACCTTAAGGAACGAGGAACCCCGGCCCATCCCCGTGAGCTGTCCGCGCATGACTGCGTCACCTTCCTGGCGCTGCACGCGCCGAACGAATGGACCTTCAAGCTTGGCAAGCGAACCGAGAAATATCCTGTTCAATCGCGCCTTGCAGTCAGTACGGCCGAGGCCGCAGCCGACGCGGCGATTGCCAGCCTCGGGATAACCCGGCTCTTGTGTTATCAAGTGTCGAAAGCCATTGCCGAGCGGAGCTTGACGCTTCTTATGCGCGACCATGAGCCATCCCCGCTGCCTGTCCACCTCGTCTATACAGGTGGACGCCTCATTCCGCAAAAGCTGCGCGCATTTCTTGATTTTGTTCTGCCGCGCCTGAAAGCGAAGCTGGTGTTCGATCCACAATAAATTCCAGCGTTGAAGATACTTCCGCAAGTGGCCCAGAGCGCTAATTCGCCACCGTTCCCGACGTCTCCTGCTTATAGATCCGAAACCGGCCGTCCCGATATAACAATGTTTTTAAATCCGCTTGGACCGCTAACTAACGGCCTTTTCGTTGGTTTGATGGCGCGTGCAATAAAGCTCACCTGCTGGTGGGGGGTGCGGAAAGTCTCGTTATGAGCGTGTGCCCGTAGACCCCTCATGCCGGGGCGAGCTTTCCCTGCCACTCGAGGTTTTCGCCGGTGACGCGGCCCTTCTTGTAGGCCATAGCCAGGAGGTTCTTCCGGCCGGTCTGAACAGCTTTAAGCCGCATGCCCATAGCAGCGAGTTCGTCCTCGATCACATCACGTTTGACGGGCACCAGATCCCGGCCTCCGCTGACGCGGAAGGCCTCAGCGCGTTCCGCCTTGAGCCTGTTGAGCTTAGCGCAGATGCCGTGACCGAGGCCCGCTTGAAACGACATCGTGGCGCTGCGGCGCTTGGCGGACGGGTGCGAGTCATAAAGCTCGCTTCGCTTGAATTGAGCCGTTTCGGTTTCGAACGCCTCCTCGATCTTCTCGTAGAGATAACGCGCGCCGGCGACGTCCGCGGGCAGGCCGAAAAAAATGTGCCGGATTTTCCCCTGGGGCGTCATTTCGTACCAGGTGCGGCAATCGCAGAAACCGGCGATCGTGCCCGCACAGTCGTCGAGGGGCGACCGGCGGCGGCGGCTGGTCTCAATGCCTTCGCCCGCGCAGCTTTGGGTCTTCATGTCGATTTCGCTGAGCGTCAAACCGTACTGGTCAAGCAGTTCGGCGACCTTGCCCGCAGCCAGCAGGGCTTCCGCCTCGGTGCAGCCCTGCTCCACGGTTTTGCCGCGCAGCGCCTGAATGCGGGATAAAACCTTGTCCAGTTCCTCGCGATTGCCCTTGTTGGTCTTGGCGCTCCCGCCAAGCTTCGCGCGACGGCACATCTCCTCGAAATGCGAGATGGCGTCCGCCGGAACATCTCCTCTTGCCCTGCCTTCCTTCAGCTTTTCAGCGAGGCCGTCCAGGGTTTCGAATGAAGCGCGGATGCCTGCACTCGCCCGCCGGTGGACGGTTTCAAGCTGAAGGGAAAGAATTCGGTCGTAGGCTGCAGCGAGGCGCACCTTCCCCATTTGATGCGCGTGGTAGCTGGCGTCGTGCATCTCCCACACGGGTTCCTCGTAAGCCTCGGATCGGATCAGTTGCAAGAGGTCGGCGTCTGGCTCCGGAAGCTGGTTCACCTCCGCCCATTCCGCCGCCCGGGCGTGAAGCGGGCCGTCCGAGGCGTTGTAGGGAAACTCTTCGTCGTCATCGTCCAGGAAGTCGAGGTTCACGCCGTCCAAGGGGTCGCAATGCCGGATGAAGTGTTCGTAGAGCGCTTCAGCGCAGCGCAGCGGCTTTTTTAAGCCGCGCCCTTTGTCCATGAAGGGAGCCGCCACAGCCAGCATGTCATCGTTGAGCGGCGTGACCGGTCCAACGGTGACGTGCACGTCCTGGTAAAGACAGGTGCGCCGCGCCCAGCGGCCGCCATGGGCCATTGGCGATTCCGGATCGAAGAGCGTCAGCCGTTCGTTACTAACAAGATCGGTGGCGGCGAGCAGCCCGCCGCCGCGGTCTTCGGTGATTTCAAGAAGGCGAAAGGATGCCTGGCGCAGGAGATCCGCCGCTTCCATCTCTGCGCCGGCAACTTTGCCGGTGCGGATGGCGCGGTCGATCGCGGTGTGCCCGCTCATGGACGGCGTAAAAAGAAGCGTGTCGATCGCATAGCCTGCAGCGTCCATGGCGCGCAAAGGCATGTCGGAGGCGTCCCGCAATCCGTGAAGGAAATCCGCGGCCTTGGCCTGTATCTTCGCCGGAACTACGCACTCCATCGCCTTCTTGCCGGCGGCGTGAAGATCGCCGTGCAGCTTTCGCAGTTGATCGATGAAGCGAGAGCCGGTTGCGGCCGTTGGCTTACCTTGTTTCACGATGTTTCAGTCCCCTGAGATGCTCTCCGCGATGAGCCCGTCCGGAAACTGCTTACCAGCCAGGGCATGCCTTGAAAACTCTCTGAGGGCGTTAGCATCAGTGGGGTGCAATCCTGCCTGTGGATTGTCCTGTACTCGGGATCGAGGGCGGGAAGATACTGATGCGCACTACTGAAGTCGCGGTTCGAGCGGACGATCGCCGACAGCAAAAAGCTGCCCGAGCGGACCCGACCATAAGACGTTGCTTCGGATCTCGTGCTGTTCAAGTAGGCAATCGACGGCGATACAACCGCCGAGCGCCCGGGCTTGACCAATTCACTGGCAGCCGATTGAACCAAGCCTCGCCAGAGGACTCCCGACTTGCCCCGCGCTCACCCCAGGCGGGCAAAGTCCGGCTTCTCAGGAGCGTCCTCCAGCATTGCAATATCTCCACGGTGACAATTCTACAAGGGTGATGATTTGGACGAACCAGCTTAAGTCTTTGATTCTTATGGTGCGCGCGGAGAGTTTCGAACTCCCGACCCTCTGGGTGTAAACAAGAGGAATACCGTTTCCGGAGTTATCCGTGGTTTTCCATAGACCTATAAAATCAACGCTAGATCAGCTCCTTACCCGTCCACGCCTTTCCTTGTCTTTCCATGAATTTCCTGTACGGTGCTTACCTGGTGCTTACTTTTGCGCGGGGTGCACAGATGAAAGGCAAGATCACCAAAAAGGCGATCGATGCGTTGATCGCAGAAGCCAAAGCGGCGGCCGGCGCGGTCTTCCTTTGGGATAGCGAGCTTGCCGGCTTTGGAGCAAAGGCCACTGCCAGCGGATGCTCCTATGTCGTGCAATACAGGCTGGGCGGACGCGGGGCACCAACGAAGCGCCTTACTCTTGGTAAGCACGGCGTGCTTACGCCAGATGAAGCGCGAAAGCGCGCCAAGGAAGAGCTTGGCGAAGTCGCGGGCGGAACTGACATCGCTCAAGAACGAAAGGACGCCCGCGCGCGGCTCAAGGCTGGCACCTTCCGCGATCTGTCGGAAAGCTATTTCGCGGCCAACGGCAAGCGGGAGAAAACAGGCGAATGGAAGTCCCGGCACTGGAAAGAAACTCACGCCATGCTCGAAAAGTCGGTGTATCCGGTGCTCGGAACTAAGGTGCCCGATGCGATCACCAAGCCCGAGCTTGCGGGCCTGATCAACAAAACAAAGGCGCACTCGCATTCTGTCGCGCGTCGCCTGCATGAAACGCTGCGGCCTCTTTTTGGCTGGGCTTTCGCGTCCGGCGCTATCCAAAACAACCCGATGACCGGCCTCCCCTGCCCAAAGCCCGTTGAAGCCCGCGACCGCGTTTTGTCCGATGAAGAGATCAAGGCATTGTGGCAAGCCGTGACAGCAGAAGGCTGGCCTTTTGCGTCCGTTTTCAAAGTGCTCTTGCTGACTGGCCAGCGCCGGGAAGAGGTTGCGGGGATGCGCTGGCGCGAAGTGGACCTTGACGCGGAGACATGGACCATCGCCAAGGAGCGCTGCAAAAACGGCAAGGCACATACGGTTGATTTGTCCCTGGATGCCGCGCGCCTCCTCGATCCGCTCAGCGATGTAGCCGCACCTCGGCTCATGAGGAACGCCGAAGGGAAAGAAGACTTCGTGTTCTCGACCACGGGGCGCACCCCAGTGAGCGGATTCTCGAAAACGAAGGCCCGAATAGATGCGCGGATGAGAGACATCCTTGGCGATAAGTTTCAACCGTGGCGCACGCACGATCTCAGGCGCACAGCGGCGTCTGGTATGGCTGCTTTGGGTTTCCAGCCTCATGTCATCGAGCGCGTCTTGAACCACGTCTCAGGAGCCCAGGGCGGACTCGTAGGCGTATATCAGAGGCATGAGTATCGAGAGGAGCGGAAGCGCGCGATCACCGCATGGGGTGCGCATGTTATGGGGATCGTGAGTGCTGAGAGGCCCACGTCGAACGTCGTGCCGTTGCGTGTGGCTTGAACGGCAGGACCGCGAGATTGCGCGCGGAGCGCCAAGCTCGGAATAGCGCTTGAGGCCGCAATTATCGCCGGCAGACGCGCTGCGGGGTAAAGCGCTCCTCGCGGCGGATTCAATTGGGCCTCTGCTTCGAAAAATTGACGCCACCTTGAAGTTAAGCTAGATGTAGGCTAGATGAAGCTGCACGGGACACTATGAAAGAGATCGGCGCCTTCGAGGCAAAAAATACGCTGAGCGCCTTGCTCGACCTGGTCGAGGCCGGCGAGGAAGTCATTATCACGCGCCATGGCAAGCCCGTGGCGCGGCTCGTGCCCCCTCACAGAGCTTTCAGCCGTGAAGAGGCACGCGCCGCCGCCGCCGCCATCCGCGGCATGAGCGAAGGCGCAACGCTTGGCGGCCTCGGCATCAAGGACCTCATTAATGAAGGCCGGCTGTGAGCCTAGTTCTTGACGCCTCGCTGACGCTGAGCTGGTTTTTCAAAGACGAGCGGACGCCGGGCGCGGATGCCGTCCTTACCGAGATCACCGAAAAAGGCGCCGTTGTACCGGCGCTGTGGCGCCTCGAAGTCGCGAACGCCTTGCAGATGGCGCTCAGGCGCAAACGTATCGACGCAGCTTTTCGCAATTCAGCCCTGACACAGCTCTCACGGCTCTCCATCTCAGCCGATCCGGATACGGATACCTATGCTTGGACTGTCATCTTGCAGCTCGCTGACCGCTTCCAGCTCACGCTCTACGATGCTGCCTATCTGGAGCTAGCCGGGCGCCGACGGCTGCCGCTTGCCACGCTCGACCGGGAATTGCGGGATGCTTCGGCGGCCCTTGGGATTACCCTTCTTGGCGTGAACCCAACCAATTAAACGTCACCGTCACCGCACATCACTTCCGCTTCGACAGCTCTTCGCGCACCATGTCCGGTTGCCCGGCGATCACAGTCAGATAAGCGCGCCCAGGGGCATCAGGCTCAGTACGACCTTGTTCCCAATCGCGCAATGTGCCAACTGGAATGTGATAACGCGCAGCAAACTCTTCTTGGCTTAGTTTTAGTGCTCGCCTGATGATCTTAACCTGTGGCGTGCGCTTTAGCTTGCCTGATGCAAAATCCTTTTCAGTGAGCGGCCTTGCATCAGGATCTGCAAGAGCGGCCTCATGCCTCTCTTTATCAGTCATGGCATCGAAGCGAGCCCAAACTGCGTCAGATGCTGTTTTCTTCATGATATTTGCGCTTCTCCCATGGTTCAGCGCCTCTTGCTGAGATTATCCGATTTCGGCCATTCCGAATGGTGTAAGTAACATGAAGAAGTCGCCCATCTACCATGCCCAACAGAATGAAGCGGTCCTCTTCATAGCGCTCTCTTTCATCCTGCCATTCGGCCGCGAAGCAATCACCAAAGGCACGCCTTGCGGTTTCAAAGCTCACGCCATGATCGGCCAAGTTTCGGGCGGCCTTATCCTCACCCCATTCGAACTCGTCGTCTTCCATAGTATACGGATTCCCCGTAGTCTGGTCAAGAGCGCTGCGGAGGTTTTCCTCCGGCGAAGTCTCGCTGTGGATTCCTGCGACGCCAGCGCTAATTGACAAGCGGGACTCGGCTAAAAAGTGGCCTTATCAACAGAAAGGCCAAGTATGACAAATACAACAGACGAGCGCGCCGAAAAGGAATACGACGACGCAGTAGAGGAATTGGCCAAGGTCGAGGCGGAGTTCAAAAAATGGGGAAAGCACGTCTGCCATATTGGACAAGCCATGCGGGAAACGCCCCACGCTTTGCGTTCCGCGAATGCACCGAAGGTAGATCACTCTATGGATATCGACCCGCCGGAGTTTTTCGACGGCAGCAAGTGGCCAACGGCTAACCAAATCGAGCAGCTGATAACTGACTACTCTGAGGCGGTGCGTAAAAAGAACTTGAAGAGGAATGCGCTGCCGAAAGATGCGAAAGATCGTCTTCAACCCAAGCACCGTTGACATCGCCAATAAGAAGGAGGGCTACGCCCTCCTCCACCCGTACGAACGGTGTTCTTAATGCTCTTCGAATTAGCAAAAGCGATCACTGAGCGCGGGTACCTGTCGATGTCGCCCGCCATCCTGCTGGCGCACTCTTGCCGTGCTAGACCGGTGGAAAACTAATTAAAAGCGTGAACAACAGCGAGAACGGCGAGAGCACTCCGCAATTGCGGCACCCTCCTAGGTGCAACCTTGACCCAGATTCCAGATCAGTCCGCTATCTTGAGGCATTTTTGCGTGTCGCCCATGTTGACCCGTGCAACCATGATTGCCAGCTTTTTGGCTGGTGCACTTTGCGTTTTAAGTCAAGCAAGCGCTCAGACCGGCCCAACCCCTGCAGAAATAGAAGCCAAACTTGGGCAGGTGCAGACGCTCACCCAAGCAGGGAAGTATACAGAGGCGCTGACAATTATTAAGGAACTGACGCGGTATTCCGCGCAGGCGCATGTATTGATGGGGATTTATCTAGACAAAGGATATACAGGAACCCGCGACCCAACGCAGGCTCTTGAGTGGTATAGATCAGCGGCCAATGCCGGAAACCTGCATGCCTATTTTAGTTTAGGCACGCATTTCGAAAAGGGTGACGGCGTAAAGGCTGATCCCGTGAGCGCACGAGCATTTTACAAGATATGCGCCGACGCTGGTGACGTGCGTTGTCAGAATAATTTTGGTCATACGCTCTTACATGGTATTGGCGGTCCCGTCGACAAAGCCGCTGCTGTGAAATATTTCTCCGCTGCAGCGTCTAAAGGTCAAGTAAATTCGTTGACAAGTCTAGCCGACTGCTACGAATCTGGTAGCGGTGTTCCAATTGATCTCGAAAGAGCCGTTTTTTATTACACAGAGGCGGCAAAGCAAGGTTTCCACATCGCGCACGGTAGTCTCGGACAACTATACGAAAAAGGCTTAGGCCTTCCGAAGAATGATGTTTATGCAGCAATGCACTATATTATTGCGACTTAAAAACTGGTAGGAGAGGATGGCGATTACCATCGGCAAAGACATCTTGAATATAGAGCTTTGCTTGAGCGCATGAAGAATACTTTGTCCGGTAAACAATTCGGGATGGCAGTCATGCTGGCGCGTCGGTGGCCAAATGTCCCTGTAGCAGCCGCCGAAGTTGGAATGGGATCCACCGCTCTTGTAAGTAGTAGTGCATCGCATATCTCAAGCAGCTCTCTTGTTAGTCGCTTAACCTCCGCAACAGCATTCGTGTTCATCTCTAGCAAAGATAGTATAATTACAGGAAGTGGTTTCTGGATTACGTCTGATTTGTTAGTCACAAACAGGCACGTTGTCGAAGAAGCAATCGAAGGCATCGTTGTGCTTCGTCAAGGCTCCTCCAAGGCGTTGCGTGGCGTAGTGGCTGCGACAAGCCGCTCGTCTGACATTGGAGACCAAGATCTTGCAGTTGTTCGAGTGGATGGTGTGAACGACGTAGTTCCACTTCCTTTATCCGCAGTAACGTCCGCGCCGCTCACGGAGGTTGTTGCTGCTGGCTTTCCATCGTTTTCCGTGGAACATGATGTTGCTTTTCGCGAGCGGGTCAGCTCAGGCGACTTTAATGCCCCATCCATCGTCATCACCAGCGGACAAGTCTCGTCAGTGCAACGACCGAATGGTCAAGCAGAGCTTTTGATGCACACAGCGCAGATCGGGCACGGAGGTTCGGGCGGGCCGCTGATTGATCGCTGCGGACGCCTCGTTGGTGTGAACACGTTTCGCTACGCGTCTCGTGAGAAACTGGAGCAAGCGCAGTTTGCGATATCCGCATCAACATTGATGATTTTTCTACGTAATAACGGAATTCCATTCCGAAGCGCTTCTGGTGACTGTTGAGCTTTCACCGACGGTTCCGCTCTCACGTCGATGCGGGCTGTTTCTTGACCTGGGCGCCGCTTATGCGAACCCCTTTCGAACCCAGCGCACGGTTACAATCACAACGCTGATCAAGCCCCATACGAGAAGCGCCGGAATGGTGATCACGAAAGGGATGAGTTGCCAGAATTCGTTATCCGTGCGGTGCAAATTCTCAAGAAACGCCTGCCATGCCTTCCCTGTACATTCGTCGAACTTGGGTCCGGAAGACGGACAGAGCTTCATGTCAATTGCCAAAACCTGCTCCATTGAGCCGTGCCCTTCCCTCCAAAGCCCGACAGACGTTACAAGAGCCCAAATGACGAACGCAACAATTCCAAGCCGCTGCCATCCATTAAGTCGCATATCCACCTCCCCAGAGCATCCCGGCGTAATTCAGCCGCAGGGATGGACATGAAGCCAGTACCAAGCCCTTGAATTGGTCTCGTGGCTTTTTTCGTCTTTGGATTGGCGGCGCTACTATCTTGGCGTTCAGCCCCTTATCTCTTTCCTGGGAGGCAGGGTCGACGATGTCCAATGCGCCGGACTTGCGTCGTTATTTCGACGGTTGGAATTCTTTGAACATGCCCAGCTTCTTGCCTAACAGTTCGAGCGCCCGGTTTGCCGCCGCTACATCGCGCGCGGTTTGTTGAACCTTGGCGGTCCGGACGGCGCCGGTGGCCCTGTTAACACTCTCAAAGTCGGACTAGCCGCCAGAAACCCTCCAAACCCCTTCAAACCCTTTATTTCATCCCGGGGCTGAAGGCGACACGAAGGGTTTGAAGGGTTTCGAAGGGTTTTTTTGGCCGCGCCCAGAAAAGTGTTTCGTCTCAGTCGGCCGCAATTTGCCATTTCACCGCGCTGTTTGATTTAAGCGACTTTGCACAGCGCACGATCCGCAAGCCCTTCACGCGAACTTCGGCGTGGCGCTCGATCCAGCGTCCAAGGATGCGCGGGTTTACCGAAGTCCCCCGCTCGCTCGCGATTTCGCGAACAGCGTCATCAAGCGACCTGCGAGCCTCGGCCTCCGCCAACGGCGCAACAACACACCCAGCCGTCAACTCGGCAACGGTAAACCGCTTTCCGCCATAGACGGCATGCGCCGCCGCGAGAAACGCCGCGAGTTTCTGGCGCTCCGGGTTGAGTTCTTTGGCGACGGCGATGCACTGCGCCGGATCGGCGACGTCGGCGATCTGTTCTGCCCCCAGCCAAATCACGCACTGGCGAATGAGATCATCCCACGCCTCGAACGACGCGAGCCTGTCTGCCGACCCGCGCGGCTTGCCACAGCCGATGAAAGCCACGAGCAAGGTGAGGCCCGCCGCGACGATGTCTTGCCGATGCCGTCTGCAATAGTCGAGCGGCTCGAACGGGAAAATTCGGCGCTCCGGCGCGTCGCTCCTGGCGTCAAGGCGGCATGTGAGCAGCCGCCGCCAGAGATCGCCCTTCGGCATGAAGTTGTTTCCGGATATGAGGAGGAGAATATCGGTGGGAAAGGACAGCATTTCAGAGGCGCCAAGGACTCGATCGCAATAAAACTCCGATGTAAGAAAGGCTTCCAAGGCGCTGGACCCGAAGACGTCGCGAATGTTGTCGAGCAGCAAGCCGGGTTTCCCTTCGCGGAGGGCGGCCAGCAGGCGCTTGCGTAACTCGTCCTCTTCCCGGCATTCGGGCACGACTTGCGGCACCGCCCCCATCAGTGAAAGCACGCATTGCGCAAGCAAGGTTTTCCCGGTGCCTGCAGTGGGAGCGTCAAACGAGAACCCCGGCGCCGATGGCAGCGAGCGGCGCACAAGCGCCGTCAAGACGCTGGCCACGGCTACGCCCTGGTCATGCGCCGTGACAAAGGGAAAGAGCTTGAACGGCTCCCACAGGGTTGCGAAGGCGGCGCGAAGGTCTTGGCGCGTCGGCTTCAAGTTCACGGGAGAAAAGCGCCCCGCCCTCAAAAGCAGACCCGTGGCGCTGTCATAGCCGGGACTGTCGAGCAGGCTGCCATCCGGCCTGAGCGTTGGCGCTGTGATCACGCCGCGCAACTCACGCAGGCCGCGCTCTCCCTTTTTTGCCAGCACAATGTTGATGAGCTGGCGCGGCGTGTTCATGGGCGTTACGCCGTCCCTGCCGGGCTTTTCAAACCGGATGGCCCGGTCGAAGTAATCGGTAAGCCAAGCCTCGCTGACTGGCGTAACACCGTCGCGGCAAAGCCTGACTATTTCTCCGGCCCGTTCATAGAGGTCGCCTCGAGCGCGCAAAACCTCGATACAGGTGTCAACTTGCGCGGGCCGCTCGCCTGGCACAACACGAATGGTAGCGGTCTCGCGCACGAGCTCAAAGACAAGGGTGCCGTGCCCGAAGGTGTGCAGAGAGGTCCGATTATCGGACAAGCGCACATGCGCTATCCGGCCGTCGTTATAGCCAAAAGGATCAATTGGATCGCGAAAGCGCGCGCCATCCCATCGCTCACGGTCAGCGAGGATTTCACCGACGGTGATGCTTCCGCCCGCGGCCGGATAAAGAACAAAACCGGGCCGCAGCTGGAGGCGCTCGACGGCGTCGGTCAAAAGCTTTGCCAGTTCACGCTCGCCAAGGCTGCAGCCTTTTGCGCGCAGCTTCGGCGCGCGCTCCGCGATCCATGCTTGCCGCTTGCGCGAGGCCTCGCCGGCCGCGGCCTTCCGGGCCTCTGCGATCTCGGGCGATGTTGCGCGGAACTCCGCAAGCGTCATGCCGCCCGCCAGCCGGGAACTGAAAAGACAGGGCAAGTCGCCCTCAATACGGTGTGCCCTTGGAGCTTCCCGCACGAGGCCCGCCGAAAGCACGGGTGAGGCCACGAAGTCCAGCCTTTCCGGTTGCCATACGGCAGCGTCGACGGGCGCGCGGTCGAGCCGCATCCCCGAGCGCGAAATGTAAATCCAGCCGTTCCCGGCTTGCCAGTACTTCGCATATATTGCGGCGCCAATAGCCGGGATCGCCGCCGCGTTATCCACGATGAGGTAGCAGCGCCAGTTTCCAGGACCGGTGATTTGCGCGCCGCTGCCTGCGTCATAGATGAAAGCCGATGCCGAGGGCCGCCATAGCCGGGCGACTTGTTTGAGTTCCGGCACAAGGCTCGTGAGCTCGCGATCCAGGAAAGGCCAATCTTGCGCAGGTGCATTCTTGGCCCGGTCAAAATCGAGCATGAGAACGGCTGGCTCTTGTTCCGGAAAAGCGAAATGCTCAGCATCCCGCGCAATGGCATCGGTGGCAGCGGCGGTCTTGAGCCTTTCTTGCGTGACGATGCGGCCTCTCGGAACGGCTGCCCGGCCGTAAGCCAACGCTTGTTTGGACGTTAAGCTGTCCAGGATTTCAACGAATTGCTCTATTCCGCGGAAGCTTACGGTTTCAAACGTCCCCTCATAGATCGCCGCCGCCGGGCGCTTTAAGAGCGTGCCGTCATGCGAGCGCGAAATGGCTTTGGTTGCATATCCCTCACCTGCCGTGTTCGTGATCACAGTGAGCTTGGTTTCTGGGGCGCCCTCAATGAGCCACTGAATCACCGCGTCTTCATAGCGCCGCGTCAACGCTCCGTTGTCGTTGGCCGGCTGCTGTACTCTTGCACTGCCGCGCATCGCTCACCCCCGTTTTTCCGTTGGGGCAAAAGCCAGCAATGCCTTCCTTTCCGATGAGCGGAAGGAGCCCGGTTGAGCGGCTGAGCGTGCGCCGCTTAGCGCTTGTTCAAAGTGATTCACTTGGCGCCTGCCAACAGTGTGAGTGCCGGCGGCCGAGATCGGCATCACAGCGTTCCTTCATCTGAAGTTGAACGGCGGCGCTTGGTGTCCAGCCACGCCTTGATTTCCGGCAGCCGGTAAACAACGCGGCCTCCGATTTTATAGTATGGGGGCGAATTCCCGGTCATCCGGGCTTTGTTCAGCGTGCTCGCTGAGATTCCCAGCACCTTTGCCGCGCCACGTGTGTCGAGCGCCTGATCATCGAAGGTATTTGAGGTGATCGTTGATTTGCTCATGGCGGTCAGCCTCGACGTTCAACGATGGATCGGCTCCCGTAACGGCTGAGCGCGGGTGCGTTCTGCCCATTGTTTGAATACCGCTTCAGATTGCGGGCGCTCGTCGTGTTTCTGTCGTCCCCTGTCATGCTATTCGCCTTTCATTCCGCCTTTGTCAGTGAAGGTCTCTGTTTCGCGGATGTCTTGGCAAGCAGTAATTTCACATGGGGTCTTTGTATCCGTAGATACCGCCAACCCGAGACAAGAAGACAAGAATGATCTGTGGCCGGGTTCAAGTTCTAAAGCCAGGCAAAGTTGCCGGAATAGTTTGGCAATCTCTGTCAAACAATGGCAATATCTGGCCTAAAAGCTTCCGTTTGACGGAGATTGTCAAAGATGGACATAGATTGCCAAAGAATGACGGAGATTGACGAAGTTCGCCGAAGATTGCCAAAGATTTTGACGGCAAGATGTGTGATGTTGGCCAACATCACCGCCTTCGGCCGTCCGGCCGAAAGCTTTCTTACTCGCCTTTGGCTCGACGAGAGCGCTGACGCGCGCCGGAAAGGAGGAAGGTAAGGGCATGCCCCCCGGCAAAGTGCAGGAGAGCCGCGATAGGAACCGGCCGCTCAAGGTAGTCGTCTCCAAGCGCGAGCGCGCGGAGATCGAAACCCGCGCGGCGGCGACCGGCCTATCCGTGTCCGCCTACCTTCGAAATCTCGGGCTTGGATTTCAGCCGCAATCGACCTTGAATCACGAGGCCGTTCTCGCCCTGCTCAGGGTAAACGCCGATCAGGGGCGGCTGGGCGGCTTGTTCAAGCTGTGGCGGTCCGGGCAAAGCGCGCCGTCAAATGATGCCATGCAGATCCGGGCTCTGCTCGTTGATATTGAAGACTGCCAGCGGGAACTTAAGGTCGTCATTGGGCGTTTGCCGGGGTAATTTGCGCTTCTTAAGAAAAGGAAACGGCATTATCCTTTGCTTCGCTGTCAGCTAAGGAAAGGATCCTTTGCTTGTCCCAGACCGATAGCGCCGCCCGGCTCGGAAACTACATCACCACATCGTTCGGTGATGAGCGCGTGCGCGCTTATGTGCCTCGCCCTTTGCCGCCGAAACCAGCGCTTCGCCTGGACGTTCTTCTTTCACGGATCGAGGATGCCAATCGCGCCTTGGGCCGCCTCGATGGCGTTACGTCGATCCTGCCCGACCCATCGCTCTTCATTTATATGTACGTTCGCAAAGAGGCGCTGTTTTCCTCGCAAATCGAAGGCACCCAATCCTCCCTGTCCGATCTTCTTCTTTTCGAAAGCGCCGAGGCGCCCGGCGTGCCGCTTGATGATGTCGAGGAAGTCTCGAATTACGTGGCGGCCATGAATTTCGGGCTCGATCGGCTCCGCGGCGGCTTTCCTCTTTCGCTCCGGCTCATCCGCGAGATCCACGCCGTGCTCCTGGCGAAGGGACGGGGAAGCTCGAAGGAGCCCGGTGAATTTAGGCGATCCCAAAATTGGATCGGCGGGACGCGTCCTGGAAACGCGGTCTTCGTGCCTCCGCCGCCAGAAAAGCTCATGGAGTGCCTCGATGCCTTCGAACGCTTTTTGCATGTGCAAGACAAAGGCTTGCCGACGCTCATTAAGGCCGCGCTCGCCCATGTCCAGTTTGAGACAATCCATCCCTTTCTTGATGGCAATGGCCGCCTTGGGCGTCTTTTGATCACCTTCCGGCTCGTGGCCGAGGGCGCCCTGCGCGAGCCGATTCTTTATTTGAGCTTGTTTTTTAAGACCCACCGCCAGCGCTATTACGATCTTCTGCAAAAGGTTCGTGAAGAGGGCGATTGGGAGAGTTGGCTCGACTTCTTCCTGGAAGGCGTCAGCCAAACTTCCACCCAAGCGGCCGACACCGCGCGCGAAATGCTGGCTCTCTTCGACGCGGATCGGGCAAAAATCGAAGGCTTAGGGCGGCCAGCCGCATCCGCGCTTCGCGTCTATCACCTCATCCAGAAACGCCCATTTTTAGCAGTTCCTGCAGCCGCCGAAGTCTTGAAGCTTTCAGAGCCAACGGTTGCGAAATCGGTCCAGCACCTTGTGGACCTCAACATCCTGGCAGAGACAACCGGCAGAACCCGCAAGCGCCTCTATGTGCACACGCGCTATCTCGATATTCTTTCGCGGGGAACAGAGCCGATTCCGCGATAGCGACCATCTCGGCGGCTGCAAACCTTGCACAGGTGTACCCATCCAAATACTATCAACGCCGATTGGGTAGAGCCGGTCGCTCCCCGCGCGGGTGACAATAATGAATGATCGGAAAAAGCTAGACCAGCTTATCGAATATTGTACCTCAGGCAATCGGATTTGCCCTCAGCCTCGCCGGTGGCATGACTTCTGGCACCTTCTTGGTTGCCCGCGCGACTGGCCGCCTTTTGTCCTTTCCGGCTGGGCCTTTTCCACTAATCGTGAAAAGCGAACACGCTTCAGAGAACAATTGGAATTTGCCTCAAACTCCGGACTGGTTGAGGCGACGAACAATTTTCTACGCAGCCTGAAGGATCGAGAATGGCATACTTGCGTAGAAGATCTCGATTGGAGCTACGGTGAGGCTCTCATCGAGGAAAATAAATGTCGCCAAGAGGGCATTGCAAATGCAGCGAAAGTGCTCGCACCTTTACTAAGCCCGAGCCGTAACAACCAGGTTTTTTCACGTGACAAACTCTCACAGATGCTGATTCGTTACCACGGGATTTTTGATGCGCCTGACCGGCGGATGCGAATAAACTATTTACGAAAACAGACCGAATCCTGTGTATTGCTTCTTTGGGACGAACAATTCTCCCTGGCAGATGACGCAGATGCAGAAGTTGCGAAAGAATTGCAGAACCTGGGTCGTGCGAAATCCACTGAACGCAGCCTTGAAGAAATTCTTTGCTGCATCTCTGAGGCTGGATTGCCACTAGATAATGATACCATCGAACATTTCGTAGCCAATATGTTTGATCTTCTAGAATTATAGTTAGGAGAGTAGCTTTTAGAAAGGATGTCATATGGCGGTTCTTGTGGAAGGTATTTCCGTAATCGTCCGCGTAGCGGTCGGAGCTGAACCGACACCTCGCAGTTTTGATGTGGAAGAGGCCAAAGATGGCACTATATTCGCAGCCGCATTTGTTGTCCGAATGGCTTGGAGACCATTCCCGATTTAGCGGGCGTGATTTTCATTTTCGGTACTATTAGCCTGCGAGATTTCGACCGTGCGTGTCGTAGGAAGGTCCTTCATTGCCCCTCCGATTGCTACGGCAAGCTGCGGGCGAATTCCATCAAAAGGAAAGGCTTGGTCGTCTTCCAAAAGCTCGGGCGAAGTAGGTATGTAGAGTCCGGGAAGTCCATGGTTCCGCAGCAGCTCCTGCACCATGGGAAGCGAATGCCCACCGCCTGTGAGCATGATCTCAATAGGTGGTTCGAGCCCTTTTTGGGAACGGTTTGCTTCGGCGCATTCCTTCGCCTTCAGCAATGTTAAGCGAAAACGTTCGCGTAAACGCTGCACGAAATCCAGAACCTCCCGGTCGGCCACGAACGTATCCAATGTAACTCTAATAATCCTTTCGTTAACTTCTATGGTGACTGCGCCCTCGTTGAACAACGTCTCCTTATTAGCACGGCCCTGTGCAAGCAAACGTCTAGAAACGCCACGGGCGGCGGGGTGGAAAGGAACGTAGCCAGCCCGTTCCAGAATGATACGAAGAAGCTGCATGTCGAGAAAATCGCCCGCTTCCTTGAGTATTTGCGAGCTTCCCCTCACTTCAGCAATGGTTTTCTTACCTTTTACCGGAGTCATAAAGGAGCCGAAGTCGGAGGTTCCTCCTCCGATATCAGCAACAACGACGATGCGCCTTCCACGCTTTCGTGTTGAATTCGCGGCGACTGCCGTCGCTTCAAGGACCGACGCTCTGCCGTATTGCGACAGAACAAACATCGTGTCGCTTGTGGCTTTCGCCTTCTCGGCCTCCCTCGTCACCTTTTCGGCTTTTTTCAATGCGGAAACAGCCTCCTCCAGAGACAAGCCGCCGCCTTTCGATAGAGCAGAACCGATCAGATCGATAAGGGCAAAGCCGTTTATGACAAGGTCTTGAAGCAGCTTTTCGCCTGCTTTGGCTCTGTCCTTATCCCAGGCGGGCCTTGCAAGCCGAAGAGGAACCGGCCAAGGTAAGTCTTTCGCCAGCGCATGAGCGCCCGCGCGCTCCAGCAAGTGAGCTATGAAAAGGCGCAGTAGTTTGCGCGCGGTAAATTGGCCGGTAGGATCGATTTCCTTAGCGAGCAGCGCATCGTATTCGGCAAGGTCGTAGGTACTCAAATACTGCTTTGGGGAGCTAAAAGCTTCGCGCACGCTCCCCTGCGCCCGGATAGCTGCCCGATCGGCTTCGTCGCCGAACAGAATTGCATTCTCCGTTATGAAAAGAACCGAGGGCAGCAACCATTCATTTCGACCGCGATAGTCCGAAGTGACCGCAATCGGAAGCGCCTGAATATCGCCCTTAGTAAGCTCTTCGCGGTCGATAGCACGGACCATCGCGAATTTCGAAAATGCCGTGCCGAAATCAACGCACCCAATCCAATCCAGATCTCGGGGGCAGGTAAGCAAGGCCATTGTTTACTCACAAATTATCAATTGCGTCAGCTAAACCTGGCTGAACGATTACCCTTTTCTTTCCTTGGCCGCGCGTGACAGTCGGCTTGCGAATGCGGATGGGGGCGCCGAGCATCACATCGTCGTCACTGTAGAATAGCACGGGATCGTAAGCTGCTTCGGCACCGATTTGCCCTTCAAGAGTGAGAGAGCGTTTTTTTGCCGCGAGCCGGACATGCTGGAAAACAAGGTCTGCAGAAAGTTCGGCGCTATTGATTTCTTCTTCGAGACCGGGGTTGGCAGTATCTCGCAGCCGGGCCAAAGCGCGCGTCAGGACCGGAATGTCCTGCAACGCGCGAGCTAGACATTCATCGGCCTCGATCCATTCAGGTTCACGAATGTCTTTCTCGGGTAACGAACGGTCTACGTTCATCATTTCCTCAAGAGAAAGCCCGAGCCGTTTAGATAGTCTGTCAATAACGCTAAGCGCTGCGTAGAGGGGGCCGAGCCCCATCGAGCCTTTGGGCTTTGGTGCAGTTAACTCCTGTGAGACCCAGGTCCAGCCTTCATTGGTCAGCAAATAGGTTATGTGGGGCTTGTCCTTTACTTCGATGAGCCCCAGGTCCACGAGCTTCTGGCGATGCTGTTTTTTCACAGCGAGCCCGTGCACCTTCTCGAAGTCCGCTTGCTTCACTGGCTTACCTTGCGTCATCAGGATGATCAGGATGCCGCGCGCGACGGGGGTAAGCGCTATCTCTTTCATGGACTATAAATTTCTTGAAAATGCTGATGATGGACGAAGCTCATGGTTATCGTAGAACAGGAACCATAGCAAGGCTCACGAAACCGCACCGTACTAGCTCCGCCGAGTTGGGATCAAGCTGCTTGCCCAGATTGCTGTGATGATGTTCGGTGGGGACCTCGGCGTCGCCCCAAGCAATGGCGACGCAGACCCCTCGCCACTTCAATGCTGATGCACCTTTACGAGAGCCGCGAATTCATGAATCGTGGACTTCATAAGCTCACGCATCTTAAGGTCGTCAAAATAGGTAAGGCGCAGCTTCAAGGCGTGCCGCCCCAGGTGTGCAATGCCAACGACTGATAAGTCATTTCCGATGAGGTAATGCTGGAGCGCAAATGGACCGCTGATTAGCGTCGGCCAGGGCGCTCTGGCGCTAGGGTTTGCCAGTTGAACCTGCGAACACGCGGCGGTCAGTTCTCGGCTCCGAACCTCTAGTGGCGAAAGCGCGGCGTGGGATGGATCGGGGTCGTACACATAGAGGGTCGCTTTGGCTCCGGCTCCGGAATAGAACAGCGACGTGTCCAGGGAGTTCTTGCCGATGGAATTGTTTATGGTCCGGTCGAAATGCAACCAACCCACCTGCGAGGTGGCGGTGAAGGGCGTCCGAACGTCGGACCACTCCACAAAAGGCACACCCGCGTCTGGCACTCCCTCAACCGCAGAGGTATCGAAATAGATCGCGCGTTTCTCCGTGATGATTTCCTCGTGTGTGAACCGTACCGCCTCGATGTGGACAGATTGAAAACCGGCGTTTTCGCCGACGGATGTTTCTACACCTAGCAAGCGCCAGAGCTCGCATCTGCCTCGCCCAAGGCCTCGCAACAGGCTTAGTTGTGTACGAACGGCTTCTACGTTGGAACATGCCTCTATGACGTACGGATCGGCGCGTAGGCCGCCACCGCGCGCCACCTTGACTTCGATGCCGAAGTCGGCCGCCAATAATTCCCTAATCCCCACGTGCTCCCCTTTTTTATCCTGTCGCCGGAGAAAACGGCACCATGAGACGCGGCGCAGCGATCATTAAGATTTGCTTGAGACTGGCCACTAAGAAGGCAAAACGCGCGTCCGAGGCCGCGGCGTCATGGGCCTTTCGTGGTCGCGGGCTGGTAACGGCTTTTGTGCTGCCGAACCGGGTCCCTCCTCATGCACGATTTCCGCGGCGAGCCCTTGAGCCTCGATTAGGCTGCTCAGCTTATTAAGGTCATCACACCAGCCCTGCTCAACTTCTACATCCCGCCGATTGACGCCCTCGCTCCGGCCCGCGTGAGCGTAGGCCCGAACTTTAGATTGCACCATTCCATTGGCCGCCGCAGACAAAAGCACATCGTAATTCGGCTCTCCAGGACGCGCGATCTCGAGGTGGCTGCGCTCATCCCAAGCGTTTCCTTGAAGGCGCACTTCATATCCAAGATCGCAAAGGCCTTTTACAATCGCAGCCCTGACGAGGAGGCCATCCCGGCGCTTGGCCTCAGCATCGGATAAACTCCTAGCTTCGGCAGCAAGAGCTCTCGCTTGGCCGAGGTTGCTCTCACCTTGAGCGGCCACTAACCTTTGGCGCAGTGCTTCGGCCTCCGGTCCATCGAACGGCGTAAGGTCGGCGATCGCCTCGCCGATGAGTTGGGAACTCTCGCGAGTGGTGCGGCGAGCGGCAACGCATTCGCCAACCTCTATTACGAGCGAGTCGAGGAGAAGCGAGCGCCGCGAATTGTCTTGTTCCAGCGCGACTTCGCGCGCACGCTGGATGTAGTCGCTTGTATCATCTTCAAGTGACGACAGCTGTGTGATGAGTCGATCGATTCGAGTGTCGCTTTCCGCACCAGCTGCCGCGATAGACGGGGAAACTCGGATTGGCTCAGAGGGTGTGGCGCCAGGGTGCATAAGACTGCGAGCCAAGTCGAGTTGCACGGGCGTGGACGTCGCAGCACGCTCAATTGGCGGCGCTTTAAGTAATCTCGTTAAGGCCGCTTCGATCTGGGAACTCGCCTCATCCAACGCATCGCTACGCATGTGTTGAGACTCACGTGCGATCTTCTCAAGCGTCGCCCTCTCGGCGGGGCTGGCGGTGCTCGCCGCGAGCGTCGACGCGGTCAGCTTCAGGCGCAGACGCCGGCCCTTTGCAGCTGCGACCCTTTCCTCGAGCTTCGCCTCGATGCTAGGAAGAACATCATAGAGACGATTATAATCGCCGACAAAATCGTCCCATCGTTGTTCTCTGGAGGCATGCTCGTAACGTGCGAGCGTCGCAGCTAAATCTTCGCCTTCAACCGTTTCGAACCGCTCAAGTGCCTCACGCAGCGCAACACAGCGCTGTAGCATCTGAAGGACGAGCGCGATTTTCTGTTGAACTGCGCGCTGCTCTTCAGCACTGGGCACATAATAGCGGGCGACAACAAGCTTGCTCATGCCGGAGCCTCCATCGCTCTCCGCGCAGCCTCTATCAGACGCTGCTGCTCGGCATGCCTCTCCTGAACCCATGCGGCCGACATCACGCGATGCAGCCGCATTCCAGAGCGCGCCAGTAGTTTTGGACGCCAGATGTCGCGAGCGCGAGCGTTGGCGAGTAAGTGATGGCGTGGTGAATCGAACTCAACACCCAAGGCATAAAGGCCGGTCGCGTCGTCAGTGACGGCGATATCGACTGCGAATGCGTCTTCGTCAGCGGGCATCAAACTCGCGTTGAACCCATTCGTCTGGAGCAAATCAAGCGCCTCATCAACGAGGGCGTCAGCTTCGCGTTGAGCACTCTGCTCCATCCGCTTCGAGATACTCGGAAATGCTTTCAGCGAAGTAGTGGCCGCATCAAAGTCCCCGGCATCTATCAGTTCGCAGTAGCGTAGGTAGGCCTGCAGGTAATCGCGTGTCAGGCTTGGTTCGTGGCGGCCGCCCAAAAGCGTGGAGACCTCTGCCGTCGGCATTGATGTGAACAGGAGCACTTTTTCTTTCGCTCGCGTCACCGCCACGTTGAGACGACGCTCGCCGCCTTGTTGTCCAAGCGCCCCAAAGGTCCGCTTGAATACGCCCGCCTCGTCGCGCCCGAAGGTTGTCGAAAATACGATCCAGTCCCGCTCGTCGCCCTGAACGTTCTCGAGATTTTTCACGAAGAAGCCGACATCCTCGTCTCGATCCTTTCGGTTGCTTTCGCGCTCATAAGCGCGGCCGAAAGTTCTATCGGTGTCGGCACGTTTTGCGATCTCGCCCCTTATAAGGTCAGCCTGTTTCATATTAAACGTCACGACGCCAACCGTTGGAGGCGCTGCTCGCTCGCGCCAGAGTCCGCTCAGGAATTCGACGATGGCAGCCGCCTCATCCGGGTTTGTCTGCGAACGATAGATGCCGTCGACGCGGCGAACCTCGATAGGCTTGAAGCGTGCCACTTCGGCCAAGGGACGGCGAACAGGGATATTCAATCGACCCTCGTAGTACGCCGCGTTCGAGAAAGCGATTAGCTCGCGGTACGACGAGCGGTAATGGATGTCGAGGCTCGCTTGCGGAAGTAGGCCACGAGACAACGCAAGCAAGTCATCGCACTCTTTGACATGGCGCCGGTTTTCAATCGTCTGACGCTCGCGTTGCTCTGCGATCTCCGCCTCCGCGTCGCCTGTGTCCGCCGTGTCGATCCAGTCGTCGTCCAGGTCGTCTTCGTCAGATTCAATGCGCGATCCAAAAAAGCTTGTCGGCGGCAATTGCTTGTCATCCCCGCTTACGACGCAGCGGCGTGCGCGAAATAGCGCCGGCACGGCGTTTGCGACGCGCATTTGCGACGCTTCATCGAAAACGACGACGTCGAACAGGCCCGCATCGAGGGGGAACATGCGGCTCACCACATCCGGGTTAACGAGCCAGATGGGTCGCAGGTTCATGAGGCCAAGTCGGCGCCCTTGGTCTACCACCTGCCGAAGTCGTTTGGAGTTCTGACCCGTGAGCGGCCAGATAGGCGTCCACGCTTGAACGCCTGACAGACCATCCCGGTTCACGTGAGCCAAAACCTTGCGGTTCGCGTCGCGCATCTCTTCGTCGAGCCCAGCAAGGTGAGCGATGCGTTCGTCGAGTTGTTGACGCCCCCGGAGAAGCTGAGGCGAGCCCGCCTCGATCTCCTGTTTCCAATGGCGTGCGGCTTCGCACCTAAGCAGCCCGGTAAAGGCGTCTCTTCGCTTACTCGCGTCAATGTCCCGCAAGGCTTTCGCCATTCCACCGAGCGCCCGAAACACCGCTTGTGCCTCTGCGGATAGGGATCGGGCACGCAATCGAAAGGTTTGATAGGCAACGAGCCGGGGCAACGCTCTTCTCGATCGCTACGAAGGCCACGCGCACTGGGCGGTCCGCAGCGATATCACCGCTGCATTCGGCCATCGCGCGGGGGCGAGAAACGGTTCGAGAGAGGCGAGCGCCGCCAAGGCTGCATGCGGGCATCGGCAACGGCTTTCGCGAGCGCCATGCGGTAAAGGAATTGTGCGAACGCCTTCGCTGGCTGGCCTTCATGCGCCTGCGAAGCGGTTTCAAATGCAGCGTTCCAGGCTTCGGCGCTGAGAGGGCAGGCGTCGAACCGGCTCGCGACTTCGGCGAAGCGGTCGAGATCGCGCGCGAGCTTTTCCCAATGCGAATCAGTGTAACCAGATCGGCGCCAGCAAGACTTTCCTCGATCGCAAAAGAACTGCAAAGGTTCTGCAAACTCAAGCGCGGCTTCTCCTTGTCTCTCGCTCAAGACGGGCCACTTCTGCAAAGGCTATGCAGTCACCGTCGTCATGAGAGAGACCGAGTTTACGCATGGATTGAACGGGCCGCAAGCCGGGAGGCTATCCGCATGGGATTCAGGCGCCCGAAAGCTGAAGCTCGCTGAAAATGACTGGCCGTTCGCGAAGCTCGCTCCAAGTCCCGATTATTCAGCCGCTTTACGTGGACGGCGAAAGCCGCAGCTCGGCCGGTCGGGGATAGCTTTTCGAGTTGGTTTAAAACTAATCCAAGTGAGCGGCGCTGTTCCGCTCCGGCAGCGCGATGTGAACTCTTGGCGGTGAAGTAAGGGTACCAGCTTCTCGCGCGTAAAAACACATCCTTGCTGACCGCCAGCAGAGCCGCGGCATGCGTATGAAGCCATTCTCCGGCTGGCCTCGGATCGGGCACGGCAAGCGCTTCGTGGCCAGCCGCAGCTGCGATATAGGCAGACGATCGCTTTGGCCCGTTCAGCCTCCTTGGCGCCGCCACCGGCCGAAGGTCTTCGGCTATCCCCGCCGCTTGGCTCTCATCGATTGGCACGGGCCTGAAAATCGCGAGCGGTGAACCCTCGACTTCGCCGTCGAGCCATGTATCGATCACGCCCGCGCATTCTCCAACCACCGCTTCCAATTTCCCTGGCTCAAGCGGCCCCAAAATCGCGCGCAAGGCGGGTGCGGTCAGATTGGCGGCGCGGGCGGCTTCGGCGCTTATCCGGGAAAGAACGTCGCGATAGGCATAGCCGAGCCGTGGGTGGGGCGTGTAGAGCGCCTGATGATAAGCGTCGAGATCGGCTTCCGCCTGATCGATCCGTCGCGGCAAGTTCCCGGCGCTTGCCGTGATGGCTGTTGTCGTTCTGATCCGATGTGCAGAAACAGCGCCGGCACCTGCGCCTGCAGCGCCTTCAACACTTTCGCGCGGTCGCTGACCGTGTTTTCAACGCGAAAGACGCGATGATCGAGGCCCTCCGCCGCAAGCCTCTTGTGCACCACTTCCAGCGCAGCCTGCTTTTCGCACACCACAAGGACCGTTTCGCCGCGGCCCAGGCAATCAGCAATTACGTTGACAATCGTTTGACTTTTTCCGGTGCCTGGCGGTCCTTGCAGAACAAGCCCCGGCGCGGCTCGCGCCGATAGCACGGCGCGTTCCTGCGAAGGATCGGCCTCCAGCATCGAGAAGCGTTCGGCCTCCGGCGTCCGATCCGGTGGCGGCCCGATTTCCACCTCCGTCAGCCGAAATAGGTATTCGAGTGCCGTTTGGTCGAGAGGTCTCTGTTGTAACCGACGCAAATCCTGAACGATGGCTTGGCTCGGAAAATCCGCCAAAAGCAACGCGGCGGCCGCGTGCAATTGAGGCTGGCTGGGCTTGCCCGCGGCCTTTGCAGTGGGCATCCCTCCAATCGAAGTGCCAACGGCAAGACCGGCGACCTCCTCGAAGGCTCGAAGCACGTCGCCCGAATTGAGAATGCCGCCTTGAAGCAAATTATCAGCGAGAGTTTGCCATTGTGCGCACACTTGAGGCCCGAGGATGGAATCGAAGGCCGGGTTCAGCTGCACTTCGCGCTCCGCGTCGAACCCTAATTTCACTACGCCGGTAGCGCCTGCTTGAACAGAGATGCGCAGCGGCCACAAAAGAATCGGCGCGATTCTCGTCGCGGACGCTCCGTCACTCTTGGTCTCTTTCAGGACCAGAATCGGAAATCCGATCATGAGTGCGTTGACGCCGGTGTCGCGACGATAGGTGCGGGCCTGAGCGTCGAGCTTCCGCATCCGGTCCACCACCGCTTGCTCGGGACGTGTGGGCCCGGAAAGAGCAAAATCCTGTTCACGTTTGGTGACGATAGCATCTAAAATCTCTTGCCGGATCTTCGGCGGCCCGAGGTCGGCGAGGTCGATCCGCGCCGACGACTTTGACGTCTTCAACTGGACGAGAGGACCGCGCTGGACGCCGGCGAGTACCTTTCGTTCTAAGAATGTGAGGACGTTTCGGATGTAATCCCGGTCGGGCGGTTCCTTCCATTCTTGCTCCGGCACCGCGAGGACGACGAGAGAGCGGGCAAGTGCAATGCGCTTGTTATTGGTTCGGTAGCTATCGACCCACTCATCGACAACAAGCCGCCCGCAGCGGGAGAACCCTGGCAAGCGCTCGGCAAGTTTGTCCGCGATGTCGGGCCGACGCAAACGCAAAAGCGCGCGTGCGGCCTCGCGGTCAAACTCCCGCACGTCCGCCGTCTTTGCCAAAGCCTCGGCTGCTTGCAGCACTTCATCTGCGGGTTTAAGCGCGTCTGTCTCGACGCTCAGGAGCAGCAGCAGGTCCTCATCCGTGAGAGTTCGCCGCTCGAACATCGCCGAAAGCATAGGAGTGGCTGCGTCGGGAAACAGCTCTCGCAATTGGCGCCACTGCGACTCCAGCGCACCCATCGAGGTCGAAAGTCGGAGAACCGCGAACCTTTCGAGGTTTAGAGCTATGCGCATGTCTTTTGCGCGGGCCTGCACCCGTGCGGCCCGTTCTGCGAGACGGACAAGCCAGCGATCCTTTTCCCGCTTCATGTCGCGCAGATGACGCTGAGGGGCTGCGTCGAGCCATGATCCGCCGCGGCCAGGGTCCTGAAGTAGCCAATTCGGGGTTACAATTTCGCCGCGCAGGCAGAGTGGCAAGTCCTCATTCAGGGCGGCAAGCGAGAGCGCCACGCTGTGAGCTTCTGCCAATTTGTTGTCGGCGTTGATTTTGCGAAGCTGAGAAAGGCGGTGGCTGTTTGGATCGATCTCCTCAAGCCAGTTTTCCACCGCGCCTCTTTGAATGAGAGCCGCCGCTTGGTTCCAGTTCCCCTCTTCAGCCGCGGCTAGCGCGAAAGCAGCCGGCGAGACGAAGCGTTGGCCATTAAAAGGGATCGACGGACCCGGTTTATGCGGCGGAGCAGATCCCTCGGAGTGTACGGGTATGCCGCGCTCACCGCTTGCCCATCGAAGCGCCTGATCCGCGCGCCAGCGCTTGCTATGATCACGGGTAAGCAGCCCCTGAAGCAGTTCGCGCCATCCGGCATCGACGTTTTCAGGTACGCTCACCCCTCTGGTGACCAAATGCAACAGGAACGCGCGATCGTTCACACCTGCAAAGCAGCCGCCGTCGGTAACGAGCTCCAACAAAACTATGCCAAGACTCCACCAGTCGGACGCATCGGTGGTAGCGTCAGCCACCGCTTCGGGCGCCATATATCGGCTTGCGTTTAGCGTGCGCGCCATCTCGACATCGAACTCAGCAAGGCTCGCCGTCCCGAAATCTGTAATTACTAGCTGCAGCGGGGCGCGCGAGCGGACACGCACCACCGTTGGCTTGAGCCCGCCGTGCCGCAAGCCCAAGCTCTCAAATTTGGCCAGAGTTGCAATCAGAGCCGCCGCTACCTTCTCCAGAAGGACACAATCGGATTGAAGCTCGGAACGGAGGTCGTTAAGCGTCGGACTGTCGATATGCTCCCAAACTTCGAACGCGCGAGATTTAAAGTGTCCGTGATCGAGAAGCTGTGTCGCCTCTCCAGTTTCGACTCGAGCGAGCACTGTATAAACTTGAGAGTCGGGTTCAATTCCTGGCTGAAAGTATTTGAACATGCTGGTGGCGGAGTCGCCGTCGCGACGGACGAGGAAAAGCTCGGCTTCTTCGGATGGTCCGGGCAGAGCCGTTAACACATCCCACCCGGCCAGGGTACGTTGCGGGGGAAGCTCCTCGTGAGGCCTCGTGGCAACCATTTCGCCGCAGGTTAGGCAGAGTACGTCGTCCTCACCGACAGCATGTCCATTCGGACAAGACCGCTGTTGTTTCGCGGCGGATTCGGGCGGCTGCGGATCAGACGGCGGTTGAATCGGCTCCGGATCTGGCTCCTTCACACCGGAGGCCTCGGCAGGGGTTGCTTCAACAGGAAAAATATCCAGGAGAGGAAAGTTACAGGGTTGGCCGTCGGCAAGGATCGTTTCGCAAGATGCTTCGCTGAGGGGACGTTCTTGGCCGCATTGCGGGCAAGGCCGAACATGTCGAACATGCAGGGTCACGAGAGCCCTCCGGGGCGGCCCGCCGACGTCGCAAGCCGAATGCCTTTTTCTGCCAGGGCGCTCGCCAAGCGGCTAAGGTCGCCTTGGCGGGGAATGCCAGCAATCCATACTGATCCATCGGATTCTTCCACGACATCGAGACGCCCGGTGAGCGATGGCTCATTCGATGCCAAGACCGCAAAACGGGAGGCTCCGAGCGGGGTTAGGATATGGAGCAGCTGATTGGCTGAGCCTCGTAAAGGGCCGCCCGCCCGCTGGGTCTCATCGAAAGGCTCGCTGATCAACGCGTCGATGAACGAAAAATAGCCGCCATACTGCGTGCGGATCGTCTCGAAAGCATACCCTGAATAGACGAGGATATCGCCCCGGAACCGCTCGCGGATGCCCGCGAGCAACAAAAGAAGACCGTCCGCTTGGTCGAAGGGTTCGCCGCCGGAGATTGTTACCCCGTCTGCTTCTGACAGCCATGGCGTCACTCTTTCCAGCAAGACTTCGACATCCTGGCTTTCGCCGGAAGAGGCCCAAGTGTCGCGGCTCATGCAACCGGAACAGCGAATGGAACAGCCTTGCACCCAAATACCGATTCTCCGCCCCGGTCCAAGCGCTGTGATCGGAAAATGCAGTCTCGATAACGAAAGACTGGCGGTCGCATCGTCATGCCGCCTTATTCCCCGGATTTGACCGCACAACTTTAAGCGAGGTAACGTCGGCCTCCTGAGAAACCTCCTCAACGAGGATGCGCTCTCCCGATTGAGGCTCGAGCCCGAATAGAGCGCGGGCCAGCGGGTTCACGAAATGGGCCTCGACCTGATTACGAATCCCCCGCCCGCCGTTCGAAAGGTCCGCAAGGCAAATCGTGGCCAGCGCGGCACGGGCTTCGGCTTTAACGGCGATCTCTACGCCCTGTTCAGTCCGCACATCTTCTATCACGCGCTCTAGCATGGATTCGAAAATTTGCTGCGCGACATTGGACCGGATAAAATCGAAGACGATGATATTCTCGCCGATCCGGTTCAGGAGTTCAGGCCGTCCGATCTCAAGCTTGAAATGCCGTTCGATCTCAGCGCGCACTTTTGCCCGCATCTCATCGAAGGTCTCGCTCAAGGACACATTAAGGGCACGGGAACCATCAACAAGCGCACGGGTAATGCCGAGATTGGATGTGAAAACAATCAGACTTTCCGAAAAGTAGACGCGTTCGCCACGGCCAGAGGTCAGGACACCATCATCGAGGATCTGAAGAAACTTATCGAGGATTTTCGGATGTGCCTTTTCGATCTCGTCGAATAGAACGACCGAGAACGGCTTCTCCCTGATAGCATTGGTTAGCTCTCCACCAGTATTGAAGCCAAGATAGCCAGGCGGGGCACCGATAAGCCGTTGGTCCGAATGTTCGAGTGAGAATTCACTCATGTCAAAGCGAATATATGCGCTTTCATCGCCAAACAGGAGGCTCGTGATTGTCTTTGCGAGTTCAGTCTTCCCGACACCTGTGGGTCCCGCGAGGAAAGCTACACCGCGAGGGCGCCCGCCGCGTTTGCCTCCTAGGCCCGTCGCGGCCCGCTTTACGATATCGAGCATGTGGCTAATTGCGTGGGCTTGGCCCTTGACACGGGCTGCTATGAACGTCTCGGCCCGCTCGAGCTTCTTACGGTCGATCTTGCGCCAAGGGTCTTCTGTCACACCAAGTTTGTAGCGGCGCACGGCCTCTCCCGTGTCGATCGCCGCGAGTCCCTCTGCTCGTGCAAGCTGCGCGATGCCAGCGAGATCGACGACCAGCATGCCTTCCGACCCCTCTACAAACGCGTCCTCGGCCTTAGTCAATGCTTCTGCCGCGCTGTTATTTGAAGGAAGACTGCGCATCAGGCTGCGGATTACACAGCGCCGCATGACGTGGTCCGGCTTCGGAATCGGGATGTGTCTCAGTCTTGGATTTCCGATCACGAACCAGTCGGGCAGATCGCCTTCTTTCTCAACAATCCAAATCACAGGATTGAAGTAGGGCAGCCGCGTCTCTGGGTGCGGGCGCGGCTCAGCGGCGTAGGCGGTGACGAGGGCACGCGTGAAGCCCCTATGTTCAAGGTCGATCATGTGCTCCGGGCGCACGACGAGGCGCGCTGCGAAATCCGCGACCAGCGCTGTCGGTTCTGGTGCAGCGATTGCGAGTGTCGCGACAACCTCGAAGAACTTTTCTATGGAGGCAGGTGCGCGGCCGGTGGCATCAAAAGATATCCCGAGTTGCGAAAAGTAGGCCTGGTCTACCTTGGCGTCTCGCCCGAGGATCGCCGGGACTCCAAAGCCACGCGCTGGATCAAAGCCGATTACGCGGCAAATGCCTGCCTCCACCAGTTCGGCTCCAAGATAGGAAAGAAGGGGCAAAATCAACGGATCACCGGACGGCCCCGCGCGGGGATAACGGTCACGGACATTTCCTGACAGCACGAACTGGCTCTTCAGCGGTAAAAACCGCCGGAGGTCCTTCACCCAGCGGGGCTTGTCAAAGGGCTCTGGCAAGCGAGCCTCGAAACTGGAAGGTTGTTCGATAATAGGTCAGATAGAAAGAATTTCATTTCTAAAGAGAACCAGCCACATGTCAACGGGCATAGCAGAGCTTTAGGGGCCTACGTGGGGGTATCCACCGGAAAATGCTGCCTTGGAAGGGTTCACCATCGGCGGCCGAGCCCCGACAGCAGGGGAAAAGCGCTCGTCGCAGGCTGATGTTATTGCCCCTGCGCTCGCCCCAGGCGGCAAGACTCCCGCTTGTCTCCCGCGTCCTTCGGCGCTCCAATTACTTTGCGGTGCTTACCTGGTGCTTACTTTTTCGGAACTCGATCATCAGGAAATCGGCCTAAACCCTTGATTTTAATGGTGCGCGCGGAGGGGATCGAACCCC